>NZ_CP192775.1:1047500-1874394 GCF_033957765.2 Agrobacterium sp. rho-13.3 | reverse complement strand
CGATACTGTTATTGTAATCTCGATCCGCCTCGGTCGAAAACCAAAATATCCTCGTACTCTCCAATTTCATATCCACTCATTTGCTGATTTCCCTCGGTTTTCACGGCTTTCTGCGGGTTTTCCATGCTGATCTGGCCGAATTCATATAAAATCGTGCAAGCCTACTGGTTGACCGAAAATCAATATAACGGTCAATAATATATCTTTCCATGCAAAATCGCTTCGTAAATATATATCAATATATACGACAAGATAATTTTAGCGATTTTATATAATTATACTTTGTCTTTCGATCACCCCTCCTTTCTCAATGAGGATATAAGTTCTCATTCGCGGAACCGACAAAGTCCGCGTCATAACAATTCATTGCCCGCCCAGCTCGTAAAAGCCTGTGGGCCATTTCAACGGGGCGCTGAAAGCTACCTCGAAAGTTTATTGAGTATGGCACCTCGCAGCGCCCCGATCATTTCATCATTGATTATCTCGACACACGGGCCCTGTGTGTCGATCAAACGTCATATTGTCCTGCCTTCAATCCTTTTGCTCTTCACTCCACCAACACAGTCTCATCCATTCATCATTCAATTCCTGACAAGCACTGTAAGAGAGCCGCATTCATACAAGCTCCCTCATCAGCACATCAGACATTCTCTCTCGCGATCACCGCGAGCATTCCAATCATTATGTGAGTGCTGATGGATTGCGTCTTTCCATCATCACAACACCTGTTCCGCTTCCCGCCTGGGGAAACCAGCACGAGAAAACCTGAAGCAAAGATAACGCAATAATATCCCGTCGTAAAGAAAAATATGAATATATTCCTATATCTTGCTACCAGCAATTTCGCCACATTCCATGGCGACCAGAAAGATGTGGTGTGCGGCACGCAATTTCAAATTGACTTATACTTCATCGGCCATTCTCACATTTGCTGGAATGTAGGCAGACAAAAACACGGAAAGATTGAATTTTAAGATGGAAAATCTCTAGTGTAGCGAATATTTATACAGCTTTATGATCGTGACATTTGCCTTGGAGAGTGCAGAAACAGACAGCACAGTTCACGACCACAACTAAAGAATGTCGCAATAATCAGCCTTGCATTGAAGGAAACGACTCAAAATATCTAATTTATATAACTTTTGGTTATTTTATGGAGCATAATACATCGATCAGGACATAAAATAAAACTTTAAGATAGAATAAATTTTAGTATGCAATTTTAGGATATGATAAATTTAATTGCGAAATTGAACGGAACACATTTGACACTAGATTGAAACCCCGAAAAACCTCCAAAAAACGGAAAGAAGCCATTTGAGGATATGGTTGTACAACCTCCGTTAACGGATTGGCAAGAAGTTTGAAGCACAACTTATAGAGGATTATTTTTGAGCTATATTGAAAGAGTTTTTCGATACGATCCATTTTTGGGGAGCAGGTTATGACATACATTTCAAATTCATTCGCCAACGGTGTCGCGATGCAGCTTTTCATGACTTCGCGCAATGCTTCAAGTAATCAGGGCGCAGTGGATAAAATTATCGAGCTTGTTCGCGCATCCACAAGGCAGACACCCTCCACAACAGATATCTATGCGCCTTTCGACGGAGCGCAGATCGACACAAGGGATGGCAATGAGAGCGATGATCCCCACCTCAGCATTGATGCCTTTAACGATGCCAGGATTTTCACTGGCGGCGGTAACGACAGTATAGGCGCGTATCGACGCGCCGTCATCTCATCGGGAAGCGGAAACGATTATATAACGACAGATGACAAAGGCGTCGTTGATTCAGGGTCGGGTGACGACTACGTCTACGGGAACTCTTATATGACCGTGAATGCCGGTGAGGGCAATGACGAGGTTCGGACAGACGGCTACTCGTCAGTGGATGCCGGTGATGGCGACGATGTCGTCGTGACATTGGGCTATTCCCGTGTTGATGGCGGTGCGGGTAACGATACGCTGATCGCGGTCGACAACACCGCCGATCATTCGGACCAGGCGGGCCATGCCGTTCTGAATGGTGGAGAAGGCGATGACGATATCCAGATCGGCCGCAATTCAGTGGCCAATGGCGGGACCGGCAATGACAAGATTACACTTGTGCGCGGAGGCTCGACTGTCGAATTCGCCCGGGGTGACGGACAGGACAGGGTTTTTGCCGCAGATGATTTCGCCCTGGCAATTTCCGGCTACAGCAAGAACGACGTCAGCGTAACAAAGCAGGACGGCAACATTATCATTTCATTCGCTGGCTCGCAGGACACCATCACCGTCAATCTGCCTGATGAAAAGGCTATTCAACTTTCCTTCAACGACGGGACGGAAATGACGATCAATGGCGCGGATGAAAGCCTTAAGCCAACATTCAACGTTAAGTGGACTTCGCCTGAATGGACATATGCAGAAGCCTATAAGGAATTTGAATATTCCACGACCAATGCAGATTATACATTGTACGAAGAACGCCTAGAGATCAATGCTAGGATGATGTCCGCTTTACGGGTTAACCTCGCCCAGTGAAGTCCTATAAGGTTTTGATTAGGACTTCCTCGGGAGTTGAATTATTTGCAAAGCGTTGAGAGCGCAAAACGGCGTGTATCAAGCGAAGCCGAAAGCAATCCAGAAGAAGCGAGTTGGCCCAAGTTCAAGGTGAGCGCTTTGAATAGAATCGAACCATTGAGCCTATTGATCGCGTGAAGTTGCTCAAGGTGATGCTCCCGGGTCCCGAAACGAGATCGGCTCGCGAATGCCCCGCGCTCGGTCTCATTCGCGCCATGGATCGACAAAGACCACTCCCGTCATCTCGAAATCTTCAACATTCCGTGTTCCTACCGTTAGCCCATGGACCAACGCGGTCGCTGCAATCAAGACATCAGCCTCGTTGCGGCGATTTGGAATATGTGAGTGGGCACAACGCGTTGCTATGCTATCGCGTCATCGATTGGCAGAATTCGCTCTGCAAATTCTGGTCGGTCCCACTATCCGTCCAGGCCCGCAGGTGAGTGGCGGCATCGTTCTGAAAACAGGTCGACACGCCACACGATGTTGCAAGCGTGGACACATTCCTCGCCACCAACTCTAGCTGTGTATCTGCGAAAGTTATCAACACCTATGGCTGCAAGCCGGCGCATCGCGCAGTGTTACGGATATGTGCTTCCATTTCGCTTCGGGCTAGGTGCCCGTCATTTGCTTTCAAGGCAGCGATGATGCGCCGGTGCTCTGCAATGGACTGCCGCATTCTTTCAGGATCTGTGATCGGAATCGGTTGACGTTGGGTTTCGGTGATCTGATCGCGCACCGTCTGGTACAGCGCTTTCAGCATGGTGTTGGAGCACGCAGACACGATGGTGCCATGGAAATCGAGGTCGGCGTCGACATTGGCGAGCAGGTCTTGACTGGCCCAACAGTCCTCCATCGTCTTCGTCGCCTTTTCCATTTTCTCGAGTTGTACCTGTGATAGCCGCCCGGCTGAAAGGCGTGCAATCTCGCCTTCAAGCAGGATACGCGTCTGGAAAACGTCAAATACCGAATAGCTCTCGGAGTATCGCCATGGCGCCATATGCGCCGCCTGACCTAAAGCTCCGTCAGAGGCTGCTGCCACGAACGTTCCGCGCCCTGCTTCTGTTTTCAAAAGCCCAAGCGTTTCCAAGGTCAGAAGGGCTTCACGCAGAGATGCCCGACTGACGCCAAACTTATGCGAGAATTCACGCTGAGAGGGGATTTTCTCGCCTGCCTTCAACTGCCCGGCCTGGATCATGGCCTGGATTTCGCGGGCTACTGATTGTGGAACAAGCGTTTTGTTAAGCATTCGATCCCTATTCAGCGTAAGCCACACTGGCCCTTCCGATATATTTTTTTAAGTCCACCTTGCAAAGCACAAAACGCCGTGCTTCTTTGGTCGGACTGGTCTGACCAGTTGGACCAACGTAGATTGGCTAGAAATATAAAACAAGGGGTTCTCGAATGCCACATGTCTCGCACATCAAAAGCACACTACTCGCCGGGCTGGTCTCTGCTCTCGGTATCCTTAACGTTCAGGCTGCCGACCTGACGGTCGGCGCCAATATTGGCAATGTTCCATGGGAATTTGAAGACGCAAGCGGCAAGGTGACGGGCTTTGAAGTCGATCTCGTCAACGAAATCGCCAAGCGTCTCGGTAAGTCGGTCGAATTCGTCAATACGCCGTTCAATGGCCTGTTTCCGGCTGTCCAGTCCGGGCGCATCAACATGGCCATTTCCTCAATCACAATCACCGAAAAGCGGTTGGCATCCGTCACCTTCGCCCAACCCTATTATGATAGTGACCAGTCTTTGACCGTAACGGCGGCATCCGGCATCACCGGTCTCAAGGGAATGAGCGGCAAGGTCGTCGGTGTCGATACGGGATCGACAGGCGACATGTGGGCAGAGTCTCATAAGGGTGAATATAAGTTAGGCGAAATTCGTCGCTTCGAAGGCTTGCAGCCCGCCATGCTCGATCTCGTTGCCGGTCGCGTTGATGGCTATATTTCCGACATTCCCGCACTGCTCTACTACGCCAAGGATAAGCCGGAACTGAAGGTTGTCGAGCGCATTCCGACGGGTGAGAAATACTCGATCATGTTCAACAAGGGCGACCCGCTGGCCACCGAAGTCAACAAGGTTATCACCACATTGAAGGGTGAAGGCTTCATCGCCAAGCTGCATGAGACATGGTTCGGCGCAAAAGCCGAAGACACGACCTCGACAGTTGCCGTTCTCGATATGCCGAAGGCGAAATAAGGCTAGAACCTCATCCGGCGGGACCAATCGTGTTCCGCCAGATTGCCAAGGGAGCCGATCCGGCATGAACCTCATCAATACCTTTTTTAACGTTCCAGTCTTTCTCAACAGCCTGCCGCAGTTGCTTTGGGGTCTGGTCGTTACGATCCAGATCGGCATCACCAGCATCATTTGCGGTCTGGTTGGCGGGCTGTTTCTCGCAGTGGCACGCCTTTATGCACCGGCATTTTTCAAATTGTTGATCCGCGGCTATATCGACATTTTCCGGTCGATCCCGCTGCTCGTCCTTTTGATTGTCGTCTATTATGCACTGCCCTTCGTCGGCATAAGGCTGTCGCCTTTTCTTTCTGCTGTTACAGCGCTGTCTCTGGTGTCCGCGGCCTATACAGCAGAAATCTTCCGCGCGGGCATTGAAGCCGTTCCACATGGGCAATTCGAGGCATCAGCCGCACTCGGCCTCTCCAACCGCAACACCATGGTCGATATCATTTTGCCGCAGGCAATCCGTATTGTCATTCCACCTCTGACGAACAACTGCATCAACGTCATGAAGGACACCGCGCTTGCTTCGGTGGTTGCCATGCCCGATCTGTTGAAACAGGCAACGCAAGCGCAGGCGCTTAACGCCAATCCAACACCGCTGATTGGCGCTGCGCTCATCTACGTAGCCTTGCTCTGGCCGATGGTCGCCATCGTTGCGCGCCTTGAAAAACACTTCAGCCGAGGGAAACGTTGATGGAGAAGATCGACCAACCCCTTATTTCCATTCGCGGATTGACCAAAGCCTATGGCACTTTCACCGTGCTGCACGGCATTGATCTCGATGTGACCGAAGGCGAAGTCGTCTGCGTCATCGGTCCCTCCGGTTCTGGCAAATCGACGCTCATTCGCTGTATCAACCATCTGGAAGCCTTTTCGCCGAATAGCACAATCACGGTCGATGGTATTCGCGTAGAGCCCGGTCCAACTCTTGCCAAGGTGCGCGCCGAAGTCGGCATGGTGTTCCAATCGTTCAATCTCTTTCCGCATATGACTGTTTTGAAAAACGTCATGATTGCGCCCATGCGGGTGAGAAAAACGCCCGAGGCGGAAGCCGAACGCAAGGCCAGGGAGCTTCTGGCGCGGGTGGGCATTTCGGAGCAAGCAGAGAAATTTCCCGGCCAGCTTTCAGGCGGCCAGCAGCAGCGTGTGGCGATTGCCCGAGCGCTTGCCATGGAACCACGCGTTCTACTTTTCGACGAGCCTACATCGTCGCTCGACCCTGAAATGGTGGGCGAAGTGCTGGACGTGATGCGAAAGTTGGCCGGCACTGGCGTCACCATGGTGATCGTGACCCACGAGATGGGTTTTGCTCGTCAGGTGGCAGATCGCGTCATCTTCATGGATGGCGGCAGGTTGATCGAATCCGGCACGCCAGAGCAGATTTTCGATACCCCACAAGAGACACGGACACGCGGCTTTCTCCGCGCTGTCCTCAATCACTAAACAAAAAATACTATTCGGGAGACATTAGGGATGACTACCACTTCACCGCTCGACCTTGATTATGTGCGCAGCCAGTTCCCAGGGCTGTCACGCGGTTGGACCTATTTCGACAATGCGGGCGGCTCGCAAATCGTCAAAGGCGCGCTTGATCGCATCAATACATTTCTGGTCGAAAAGAACGTGCAAATCGGCGGCTCCTACGAGGTTTCACAAAGCGCGGCCAACGCGCTGTATGAGGCGCGGACTGCGGCCATGCATCTAGTCAACGCATCCAGACCAGAAGAGATCGTTTTTGGAAACTCCACCACGGCGCTGCTGCAAAACCTTGCCCGGGCCATGCAGAGCCAATTGTCTCCCGGTGATGAAATCATTGTCACCGTCAGCGACCACGAATCCAATATAGGTCCGTGGGACAGATTGCAGGATGCGGGCATCACGCTCAAATTCTGGCCGCTGAACAAAGAAACACTGACGCTGGATATAGCTGATCTAGATGCACTGATCAGTGAGCGCACTAAGATGGTCTGTGTCACGCATGTCTCGAATATTCTAGGATCGATCAATCCGATCCGCGAAATCGCGGATTTCGTGCATGCTCGCGGCGCAAGGATTTGCGTCGATGCCGTTGCTTATGCTCCGCACCGAGCCGTCGATGTGCAGGCGTTTGACGTCGATTATTATGTCTTCAGCCTCTACAAGACTTATGGACCGCACTACGCGCTGATGTATGGCAAGTACGATCTGCTGCTCGAACTCGACACGCTCTACCATTATTTTTATGGCAAGGACAAAGTTCCGGGCAAGTTGGAGCCAGGCAATCCCAACTATGAACTTGCCTACTCCACCTGCGGCATCGTTGACTATCTCGCCGCAATTGGCGAGCAGGCGGGCGAGACCGGCACGGTGCGCCAGAAAATCGAGGCTGCCTTTGCAGCCATCACGGCACAGGAAAATCTTCTGACCGAACGACTGCTGAACTACCTGCGCTCCCGCAACGACTGCCGGATCCTCGGACAGATATTCAACCATGATGAGACACGCGTACCGACGATTGCATTCCGCTTCGATGGGCGCGAGGCGAGTGAGCTTTGCAAGGCAATGGACGGCGAAAAAATTGCCATGCGCTTCGGCGATTTCCATTCCCGGCGTCTTGCCGAATATCTTGAGTTGACCGACCACGGCGGCATGTTGCGCGTCTCCATGGTGCATTACAACACATTGGAAGAGGTCGATCGCTTCATCGCAGCGCTTGACCGCATTCTAGCTGGTGATGCGGGATTTGCGAAAGCAAGCTGACGCCGCAGTCAACCATAAGAGGACAGAAATAATGCGTTTCGATACAGTGATCAGACATGGGACCGTGGTGACGGCAAGCGACACATTCGTCAGCGATGTCGGGATCAAGGATGGGCGGATCGTAGCACTTGCCGCTGAGTTGTCTGACGCTGACGAAGTTATCGACGCATCAGGGCTTTTCGTTCTTCCGGGCGGCATCGACAGCCACGTCCATCTCGACCAGCCCTCCGGTGATGGCATCGTCATGGCCGATGATTTCGACAGCGGCACCTGTTCCGCTGCCATCGGCGGCAACAGCACGGTTCTGGCCTTCTGCATGCAGGAAAAGGGCCAATCATTGCGCGAAGCACTGAAGGTCTATCATGCCAAGGCCGAAGGCAAATGCCATGTCGACGTATCCTTCCATCTTGTCATCACCGACCCGACCGCTGAGGTGTTGGGACAGGAGTTGCCTGCTTTGGTGGAGGATGGCTATACCTCGCTGAAAGTCTTCATGACCTATGAGGGCCTGCGGCTGCGCGATGACGAAATCCTCGCCACGCTGGATACGGCACGCCGCACTGGCGCACTTGTGATGGTCCACTGCGAGAACGAAGACGCCATCCGCTACCTCATCGGTCGCCATGAGGAAGACGGCAAATTCGAGCCAAAATACCACGCCACGACACGGCCCATCGCTGCCGAGCGCGAAGCGACCCATCGCGCGCTGTCGCTTGCCGAAATCGTCGATGTCCCCATCGTTATCGTTCACGTCTCCAACCGCGAGGCGATGGAAGAAATCCGCAGAGCCCGCCAGCGCGGCCAGAAGATTGTCGGCGAAACCTGCCCGCAATATTTGATGCTGACCGCCGATGATCTTGATCAGAGCGAGATGGAGGGTGCCAAATATGTCTGCTCCCCGCCGCCGCGTGACAAGGCAAGTCAGGATGCCTGCTGGGAAGGTTTGGAACAGGGCGTCTTCGATCTGTTTTCGTCCGATCATTGCCCGTTCCGTTTCGATGACCCGGAGGGAAAATTGAACGACAAAGGCAAGCGCCATTTCCGCTGGATTCCAAACGGCATACCCGGCGTTGCCACACGCCTTCCGATCCTGTTTTCGGAAGGTGTGATGAAGGGACGGATCGATATCAACCAGTTCGTTGCTGTGACCTCGACCAATCACGCAAAACTTTATGGTCTGTATCCGCGCAAAGGTACAATCGCTATCGGTGCAGATGCTGACATAGCTTTATGGGACGCCGACAAACGCGTCACCCTCACCAACGAAATGCTGCAACATGGCGCTGATTACACACCTTACGAGGGGCTTGCCGTGCGTGGCTGGCCAGTACGCCTGCTGTTGCGCGGCAAGACGATCATGCGAGATGGGCGGACAGTCGAGCCGACTGGGCATGGTAACTATCTGGCGCGGGAAAAGTCATCGCTCACAAAGGGAGGCTTTTAGAATGCTCTCGGTCATCTGGATTGCCCGCTAAAGAGCCGCATCTTGCGCAGTGCCAGACGTCTTCACCGCACGAGCCAGGCGTCTACTTTCGCTCGCACCAGTGAGTATATGTCCAATCGAGCCGCTGATAGCGAAATGTATATTCGTTGAGGACGTCAAGACCCTTGCTTTGAGCGCGCTTGAACCAACCACACTGAACTACTGCAACTCGACGAAGACCATACTGGCTAAGGCGCAAGAGGCATCTCATATGCCAAAGAGGTGTCGTTGATGCCGATGAGTATCTCAATAAATATGGTTCTGAGCAGAAACGTTGATTTCCCCCGTCTGTGATAGCCAGGAGAATATACAAAAGTAGGGCAAGCGTTATCCGATAACCCAACGGCTCTCAAATGCCCGACTTGCCATCCACGCGTCAGCATTTTTAGACGCTAAGCATTTGTCGGCAAATGCATCGCGCGCCATGTTGAATTCCCTATCGATCAACTAGCCGACGACAAAGCACTCATCTGAATATTCTCCGCGAACAGACTTTTTTTCAAACCTCCTGTCCCGCGCGCGCTGGAAATCGGAGAAATCAGGGAGTGGGTCGAGAGCTATGCGCTGTCAGCGCGCAATGCCATGGAGGCCGGCTTCGACGGCGTCGAACTCCACTGTGCAAATGGATATCTGGTTACCCGGCCTCCTTCGTCGTCCTCAGTCCTGAGTATTCGATGAAGTCTATCTATGCTGAAGACGTTGACATCTGTTGACACAACGCGTGGCCAGTGACAGGAGAAACCATGGTCAATCGTCAATCACGCAATGTGTCACTCACCCCCGAACTCGAGGGTTTCATCAGCGATAGCCTAGCGTCTGGCGACTACGCCAATGCCAGCGAGGTGGTGCGCGCCGCATTGCGCTCGCTTCGCGATGGGACTTTGCCCTCCTCCGCACCTCCTCTGGCGGGCTGGCCAATCGGAGGTGGCGAATGCGGAAATCTTATTCGACAACGCGCTTGGGACATCAGCATATTGGGCGCCATCAAAACGTGGTCGCCCGAACTGCGTGCCACGGTCGGAAACATCGTCAATTCGCCTGTCGCCAAAGTGTTGTTGTGGGGACCTGACCACATCATGCTTTACAACGATTCCTATCGAGAGATTGCAGGGGAACGCCACCCCATGGCGCTCGGCACGCCTGTTGCCATAGCCTTTCCGGAGGTATGGGACTGGAACCGGCCGATCCTTGAGGCCGGACTGAAGGGCGAAACGATTTTTCATCGCGATCAGCCAATCGTATTCCGTCGTCCAAGCGGTCCTCAGACAATGTTCCTCGATCTGTTTTACACACCGGTCTACGACGTCGACGGACGGGTCGGCGGAGTGATGTGCACCATCGTCGACAACAGTGCCAGAATTTCAGCAGAAACCAAGCTCGCTGCGCGAGAGGCCGAATTGCGCCGGGTCACAGATGCGGTACCCATGCTGATCTCCTATGTCGACAGAGAGCATATCTACCGTTTTGCAAATGCTGCCTACCGTGACTGGTTTGGTGTCGATCCGGAAACCATGGTCGGCCACCATATCCGCGACATGATCGGAGATGCGGCTTACAACGACCGACGTGGTTCGATCGATAGAGGTTTGACGGGAGAAACGTTCGCGACTGAAACGAACATGCCCCGTAAAGACGGTTCAATTCGACGTCTTGAAGTGCGGTATGTTCCTCATGTGGAACCAGACGGATCCGTCCCAGGCGTTTACATCCTTGGAATTGATGTGCAGGAACGGGCGCTGCGCGAGGCAGCCCTGGAAATCAGCAATGGCCGCTTTCGAACCGCTATGGATGCGGTGCATGGAATTCTCTGGACCAACAGCGCAGATGGCCAGATGGTCGGCGAGCAGCCGGGCTGGGCATCGCTGACGGGACAGTCACCTGACGAGTATCAGGGATACGGATGGTCCAATGCGGTCCATCCCGAAGACTCAGCCGATAGCGTTAAGGCTTGGAACGCGGCGGTGGCAAGCAAGACGATGTTTGTTCACGAACATCGGGTTCGTCGCTACGATGGCACATGGCGTCAGTTCGCGATCCGGGCTTTGCCCATTCTGAACGCTTCTGGAGAGATTATGGAGTGGGTCGGTGTCCATGCCGATATTACCCACCAGCGTGCCGCCGAGGCTGCTTTGCGCGAACAGGCTGAGATATTGGCGCGCCAAGTGCGCCACCGCGAGCGTGCCGAAGATCAACTGCGTCAACTCAACGAAACGCTTGAAGCGCGGGTTATCTCCGAAATCGACGAACGAAGGCAGGCGGAGGCAAAACTTGCACAATCCCAAAAAATGGAGACGGTCGGCAAGCTGACGGGCGGCGTTGCCCATGACTTCAACAACCTGCTCCAAGTCGTCTCAGGCAACCTTGCATTGCTTTCCAAAGATATTGCGGGCAATGAGCGGGCGCAGACACGGGTGGCAAACGCGATGGCCGGCGTCAGCCGTGGCGCGAAGCTTGCGAGCCAGCTTCTTGCCTTCGGGCGTCGGCAAGCGCTTGAGCCAAAAGTTGTCAATGTGAGCCGCTGCGTTCAGGGAATGGACGACATGCTGCGGCGTGCGATCGGCGAGGCCGTTGAGGTCGAAACGGTCGTCACGGGAGGTCTGTGGAACACATTCATCGATCCTGCACAAATCGAAAACGCCCTGCTCAATTTGGCTATCAACGCTCGTGATGCGATGGAGGGGCGAGGCAAGCTGACGATCGAACTGTCCAATGCCCATCTGGACGATGCCTATGCGCGAACACACGATGAAGTGACCGCAGGCCAATACGTGCTTTTAGCCGTTACAGACACTGGATCGGGAATGCCGCCCGACATTATTGCCAAGGTATTCGAGCCGTTCTTTTCTACGAAAGCTGAGGGCAAGGGCTCTGGTTTGGGATTGTCGATGGTCTATGGCTTCGTCAAGCAATCCGGTGGTCACGTTAAAATCTATTCGGAACTAGGGCATGGGACGACCATAAAGCTCTACCTTCCACGCGCGCTACAGGCAGAAGATGTGGAAGTTTCCGTCGACCATGGGCCGATAGCAGGGGGCACGGAAACCGTTCTTGTTGTCGAGGACGACGATGGTGTCCGGGAGACGGTTGTAGCGATTCTTGCTGACCTGGGCTACCGCGTACTCAAAGCCGTCGACGCAGCAAGCGCGCTCACCGTCATCGACAGCGGTGTACCGATCGACATGTTGTTCACTGACGTCGTGATGCCAGGAACGCTCAAGAGCCCGGAGCTTGCACGCAAGGCCCGCGAACGACTACCTGATATCGCCGTATTGTTCACCTCAGGATACACGGAAAATTCGATTGTGCACGGCGGCAAACTCGATGCTGGTGTGGAGCTGCTATCAAAGCCGTATACGCGAGATGCCTTGGCTCAGAAGTTTCGACACGTACTCAACAACCAGCGCCAACGAGGGCGCGTGTTGTCGGATGATCAACCGGTACAACTTAACAAGCCACCCGAAGCCCTTGAAAACGCAGCGCAGCTTGCTGTCATTCTCGTTGAGGACGATGGCCTTATCCGGATGAATACAGCTGATATCCTCCAGGAAGCGGGACATATTGTGGTTGAGGCTGGTAGTGCGGAAGAAGCAATGGCAGCTCTCGAAACCATTGCCTTCGATGTGCTAGTCACAGACGTAAACCTGCCTGGTGCGTCTGGCAAAGAGCTTGCAGAGCGGGCCCGCGCTTTGCGCCCATCATCTTTGATCGTGTTTGCGACCGGCGATCCATCTCGTGTCAGCGCTGATGCGGGAACGAAAGTTCTTGGAAAACCCTATGACGCAACGCAGTTGTTAGCGGCAGTGTCTTCATCGGCCGTCAGAGAGGCGAAGGAAAATACGTAAGGTATCATGTCCGGGTACCTCATGGTGCCCTGACGGCTCTTCTTCTGGACTCTCTGTAGATCCTTTCGGCGATTCGAACATTTCCTCCACTGCGGGCTGAGGCTCCGGCTTGAGTTTGGCAATAAACAACCCTGCACCAGTGACAAACCAAAATCACGCAGCGCCTACCTGAAAGAGACAATCCGTCGTGCCGAAGATGGTGAAAAAAGGCGAGTTGCCGACTAAAACATGTGTCACATGCGGCCTTTCCTTTGTCTGGCGACGGAAATGGATGAAACACTGGCAAGAAGTCAAATATTGCTCGGATCGATGCCGCCAAGAGAAGTCCAAAACCTGCCTATGACGTTTCATGTGAATGAAGCGAATACAGCCGCCCTGAGCGTGGCTGAAACGATCAGAGTTGACAGTTTTGCCGAATAAACCGGCATCAAAATGAATAGGAATGAATATGGTCCCGGAGCGTGCGTCGTCGTCCGACGGAGGAAATGGCAACAATGAGCTCACGCCAGAGGAAGCAGAAGAAGCACGCAAGGACTTCCTCCTAAAGCGCTTCTGGATGAGCGCTCGAGGGTTCTGGGGTGCTGGCGGTGACGGTTTTGCGTGGGCGGCCTCTGTGGGGCTACTGGTCATGATTGGAATTAATGTCGGCTTTCAATACGGCATCAATGTCTGGAACCGCGGCCTTTTTGATGCCATTGAGCAGCGCAATGCACCTGATGTGTATTACCTTGCGTCACTTTTCCCCCCACTCGTTGTAGGCAGCGTGGCGCTTGTCACCGCACAGGTTTACGTTCGTATGCGGATCCAAAGGCGCTGGCGAACTTGGCTGACAAAGGGTTTGATCGGGCGTTGGCTGGCGAATGGGCGATACTACCAGTTGAACCTGATCGGTGGCGACCACCAAAATCCTGAAGCACGCATATCGGAAGATATGCGGATCGCGACCGAGGCTCCTGTCGATTTCACAGCTGGGGTGATTTCTGCGTTTGTATCAGCCTCAACATTCATCGTTGTTCTGTGGACGATTGGCGGTGCTCTGACATTGCCTATCGCGGGGTCGGTTGTCACCATTCCCGGGTTTCTTGTCATAGCGGCAGTCGTTTACGCCATCATCACATCAAGCTCGATCGCCGTGATCGGTCGGAATTTTGTTCGCGTTTCAGAAACCAAAAACCAAGTCGAGGCCGAGTTTCGTTACACATTAACGCGCGTTCGCGAGAACGGCGAGAGCATCGCTTTGCTGGACGGTGAAGAGGAAGAGCGCGAAGACCTCGATCGAAGATTTGCCAATGTCAGAAAACAATGGAGGCTATTGGCAAACCAGTACATGCGCACCACTGTCGTCTCCCATAGCTCGATGCTGATCGCACCAGTCGTCCCGGTTTTGCTCTGTGCGCCCAAGTTCCTCGACGGAAGCATGTCACTTGGACAGGTGATGCAGGCAGCATCCGCCTTTACCATTGTTCAGGGAGCATTTGGCTGGCTCGTTGACAACTATCCCCGACTTGCTGACTGGAACGCTTGCGCAAGGCGTGTCGCATCGTTGATGATGTCCTTGGACGGGCTGGAACAGGCCGAAAAGAGTGACGACGTCGGGCGTATCAAGCGTGGGGAGACGCAAGGCGCCACCATGCTCAGCCTCAACGATCTGTCTGTTTCACTCGGGGACGGAACAGCGGTGGTGAAGGAGACCGAAGTTCAAATCGAACCCGGCGAACGCGTATTGGTGGCCGGGGAGTCTGGGTCGGGTAAGAGCACTCTTGTTCGCGCCATTGCCGGGCTGTGGCCATGGGGTGGCGGAAGCGTCAATTTCCATCCCGATCACCACCTCTTCATGCTTCCGCAAAAACCCTATATCCCGACCGGCACGCTTCGTCGGGCCGTGTCCTATCCACGCCCGGCGGATAGCTGGACACCAGAAGACATCCATACCGCCCTTGAGAAAGTTGGGCTTGGTCAACTTACCGAGAAAATTGAAGATGACGCGCCATGGGACCACACGCTATCTGGCGGTGAAAAGCAGCGCCTTGCCTTTGCACGGCTCCTTCTCCACAAGCCAAACATCATCGTCTTAGACGAAGCAACATCGGCTCTCGATGAAAAGACCCAAGACATGATCATGGGCATGCTTATCGAGGAACTGCCGGACGCGACTATTCTCAGCGTCGCCCATCGCGTGGAGCTTGAAGCGTTTCATACTCGAAAGATCACGTTGGAAAAACGAGAAGGCGGTGCAAAACTCGTGAGCGATGTCGGGCTGATGCGGCGCCATCGAAAAGGCAACGCCCTGTCTCGTCTTATAAAGCGACCCGGCTCACGTAAGAAATCGGGCAGATCATCATGACGCATGGCTGAGCGGCTCATGAGGGAAACGTGCCGAAAGGGGGGGCTTTGAAGGAGCCGGTTTGTGTCTTGGTTGGCGGGTTCTCAACCGGTCCAAGCCCCTATCGGCTTGGAGCATTGCGACTGGTAGCACTTGGCATCGTCTTCGGTCTCCACCCAATGATTAAGCGTCTGCGACGAGATGCCCGGGCGAAACCTCGCGGAATTTTGGGGGAATGGTTTGGTAGTCGATGGGTCGTATCGGGCTTTTCAATTCGTCGGTCACTGACCCACCCTTGATCCTTCGGCGATCCGGGTCTGGCACGGGCACTGCGGACATCAGCCGTTTTGTGTAAGCGTGTTGAGGATTGCCGAAGACCGCCGCGCGTGGTCCGATCTCAACGATTTCACCTAGATACATGACCGCCACCCGGTGGCTAACGCGTTCAACCACGGCCATATCGTGGGAAATGAACAGGAAGGCGAGATCGAGGCTCTGCTGCAAATCCAGCATGAGATTGATGACCTGAGCCTTGATCGAAACATCGAGCGCCGAGACGCTCTCATCTGCCACAATAACCTTCGGTTGGAGCGCGAGCGCTCGAGCAATGCAGACGCGTTGACGCTGACCGCCGGAGAACTCGTGTGGATAGCGCTTGGCCATGTCAGGCGTCAGCCCAACCTTTACCAGCATATCAGCGACCACCTCTTTCGCCTGTTTCTTGTCGCCCATTTTATGCTCAAGGAACGGTTCAGCGATGGCAGCACCAACCGTCATGCGTGGATTGAGCGAAGCGAAGGGGTCCTGAAAAATCATCTGCACGGTTTTGCGCATCTCACGCATTTCCCGTTTGTCGAGCGTCAAAACCTCACGGCCATCGACCAATACAGAACCGCTTCCCGGCTCTATCAGCCGCATGATGGCACGTCCGGTTGTGGACTTGCCGCAGCCGGATTCACCGACCAGCGAGAGGGTTTCACCAGCATGGAGATCGAACGAGACATTCTCTACGGCATGTACCCGGCCCGACAGTTTTCCGAACAGGCCTGAATGAATATCGAAGTGCTTGGTGAGATTCTTTACCTGCAACACCGGTTGGCCCTTCGCCACCGTATCGCCGACCTCCACCGGAACATCGGATTCGCCCGTGGTGACGTTGACGACAGGAAAGCGGCGAGGTCGCTGGTAGTCCTGCATCGAGCCGAGCACCGGCACGGCGGAGAGCAACGCGCGCGTGTAAGGATGCTGGCCTCGATGGAAGATGTCCGTGGTCGCACCCGTTTCCACCTGTTCGCCCTGATACATGACGACGGTGCGATCGGCGATCTCCGCGACAACGCCCATGTCGTGGGTGATGAAGAGAACCGAGGTCCCCTCCTCTTCCTGTAATGTCTTGATGAGATCCAGAATCTGGCCCTGGATGGTGACGTCGAGTGCGGTCGTCGGCTCGTCGGCGATCAGCAACTTCGGCTTGGTGGCAAGCGCCATGGCGATCATCACGCGCTGGCGCATACCGCCGGAAAAACGGTGCGGATATTCATCGAAGCGCGAGGCGGCGGAGGGAATGCGAACCTTCTCGAGAATGCGGATGGTTTCCGCCCTCGCCTCATGTCTGCTCATCGGCGCGTGGCACAGCAGTGCCTCGGAAATCTGGTCGCCAATGGTGAAGAGCGGGTTGAGGCTTGTCATCGGCTCCTGAAAGATCATCGCGACTTCATTGCCACGCACCTTACGCATCTCGTGTTCCGGCAACGCTAGCAGATTGCGACCGCCGAGCATGACCTTGCCCTCAATACGGCTGGTATCGGGCTGCAACAGACGCATGATCGACAGCGACGTGACCGACTTGCCGGAGCCGCTTTCCCCCACGATCGCGACAGTCTCTCCGGGTGCAACCGTAAAGGAAATGTCGCGAACGACCGGCTTCCACGCGCCATCGACCATGAACGATGTCCGCAGCTTTTCGACCGATAAAACCGGTTCGGTGACTTGTGGCACAATAGGCATAGTCTGTGCGAGGTTGGTCACGATCATTCCCTTCATTCTTTATGCCGAAAGACATCTGTGCGATCTGCCCCATGGGCAGGCCGTCTGGATGAACCGTCTCAGTCCGGCCACTTCAACGCACCATCAAAACGATGACGGGACAAATTCTCGAATGGCGTCGCGATGATCTCGTTGGAGGCGCGCGCCTTGTCGAGTTCCTCCGCCAATCGCGATGCTACGATGGTTTCCTGCCCAGGATGCAGGTTGCAGGGGTCGAGGTAGAAATAGTGATGCTCGACTTCATGATCGCGCACGATGATCGGCTGCGGGCCTTGGCGCAGGGCTGCCGCCAGATCCCAAGCGGTGATGTGCGCTTCTTCCGGCGAGATGATCACGCGCATGCGATCCAGCGGGTTATTCGTCGGGTCAGGCTCGATCAGAGCGATAACACCGGGACGGTTGGCAAGTGTCTGCGCCCACAGGTTGAGATAGCTGGTCTCGCGCTCGCGGATGCCAACGTGATCCCGCTTTTCCCATGCTTCCAACGCCGCCATGACACCATAGATGCTTTCCTTGCCGACTTTCATGCCGCGGCCCACGCCCATGTTTTGCAGGAAGGCATTGCGGACGAGTTCTTTCTTGCCCGCGACGATGCCTGAAGTCGGGCCGCCGAGAAACTTGTGGCCAGAATACAGAACAATATCTGCACCCTGCTCAAGAAACAGCTTCAGGTCATATTCCGATGCCGCATCCACGATAACAGGCACACCCTTGGCATGGGCGATCTCGACGAACTCCTTGAGATTCAACAAGCCGTAATCAACGACATGATGAGAGACGACATAAACCGCTGCTGCCGTCCTATCGGTAATGGCGTTTTCCATGTGGTAGCGATGTGTCGATGTCGCCTGCCCGATCATCACCACCTTGCCGCCCGCAAGCCGAATGGACTGATCCACCGGTGCGCCGTAGCTGACCACATGGCCCATCTGAACCAGAACCTCGTTCTTGCCGGTCGATGTTTCGGGAAGCCGTTCGATGGCGAGGAGGTCTGGCCCGGTAATTGTTCCGGCGACGGCAAGGCTGATGCCCGACGAGCAGGAGGCGGTGACGAACCCGGCTTCGCCACCGGTCAGCCGCGCAATAATCGTGCTTGCCTTACGCTGCAAGTCGTTGATCTCAACGAATTGCGGCAAGATTGCCGCCATCGCCGCGACGGCTTCCGGCACCACGATGGAAGCTCCGAGGCTGGTCATTGTGCCGGATACGTTAATCACCGGCCGCAGGCCAAGCTTTGTGCGGATATCGTCAGACATTGTCATTCTCCAGTCTGCGAGCCGATGAACACGGCTCTGATTTCGGTTGCTCCGTGCACGCCTATGCCATAGTAATGCAATAGGTGTTTTAAGGCGCAGGAGCGTGGTTTTGGATTTGAAGGCATCATCGGAAACTTCCGAGGCGACATCGACGGTTGACGGTGATGGCAAAGCGCGCCGTTCGCGTGTCAGCGGCATCGACCGCGCCTTGCAGGTGATCGATTATCTGTATGAAACCGGTGCGCCCGCCGGAGCCTACGCCATTGCCAAGGCCGTGAAGGCTCCGCTTTCCACGGTCTATGTGATCATCGATGATCTGGTGGAAAAGAACATGCTTGCCCGAAATGCCGACGGCATGATCTGGCTCGGCGCACGGCTCTATCATTATGGCCTGGCTTACGCCCGTTCGCTGGACTTCATGAGTGTCGCCACCCACGAAATGCACGATCTTTGCCGCGAGGCTGGCGAAACCGTTCAGGTTTGTGGTCGTGACGCTGAGCACATGCTGGTGCTGGCCATGGCCGATGGTCCCAGCCATTTTCAGGTCGCCTCTCGTGTCGGCACCCGCGTCCCCCTCAACTGGACGGCATCCGGGCGTCTCCTTGTCGGCCATATGCCAGAGGCCGAGCGTATCGACTTGTTCAAGCGCGGTGCGCGCATTTCTCCCACCGGCCGTGCCACCATCGATGCCACGACGTTGTCTGACGCGGCGCGCAAGGCTTTTGAGGAGCGGCTGTCCATTCAGGCCGGTGAGTCCGATTATTCCGTGGCCTGCATCGCCTCGCCGATTGTCGATAACAAGGGAGATTGTGTCGCAACGATTTCCATCGTTCTTCCTGAACAGAAAGTGCTTGCCGACAAGTCCGGCTATGCCGACCGCGTCAAGGCGTCGGCCGCTCGGATCGAAAAGCTGATGGGATGGCGCGGCCACTAACTGTCTCCTCTGCCCTTAGCCGTGCAACGCCACAATGGCTTCGATCTCGACCGTAATATTGCCCGGAAGAGAACCGAAACCGACTGCGGAGCGCGCATGCTGGCCGGCTTCACCAAATACGGCATTGAAGAGATCGGAGCAGCCGTTGATGACCTGCGGATGGTCCAGAAAATCCGGCGCGGCATTGACCATGCCGAGCAGTTTCACGATGCGGCGAACGCGGGACAGATCGCCCAATGCATCATGCATGACGGCAAGCAGGTTAACGCCCGTCAGGCGCGCATCCGCATAGGCCTTTTCCGCCGAAACATTCGTTCCGACCTTACCAGTGTGCATGAAACCATCTGCCTCACGCGGGCCTTGGCCAGACAAGTACAGCATGTTGCCTTCGATAACATGCGTCACGAAATTGGCGATTGGTGGAGCTGGCGGCGGCAGTTCGATGCCGAGCGCAGCAAGTCGGTCATAGGGCGTGTCCGCCTTTGCTTCTGACTTGATCGGGGACTGGGTCACGCAAACTCCTGTGTCATGCGAAATTGTATGTTCATGTCTGGCAGCACTCAGCGGTAGGAATAACCATGGCTGTGACGAACCAGTTTCCGCGCGCGCGGAATGTAACGGCTGGCGATAGTCGCTTCTGCGCCAATGACGGCGTAACGCGGCTCGAACAATTGCTTCAGTTGCGAGACGTCACCATTGGAATCGGTCGCTTCGAGATCGGAGTCGATGACATCGAAAATCGTGAAATCGGCTCGCGCACCGACTGACAGGCGGTTTTGCATGTCAAGCTTGATGACTTCGGCGGGTGCATGGGTCACGGCGTTGACGACCTTGTCGAAGGGCATGCCGACAGACATCAGCTTGGACATGGTCGTCGCCAGATCCCAGACCGGAAAGTTCATGGAATGGCCGTGCAAATCGGTGGAGATGGAATGCGGCAGCAGACCGCGCGCTATCGCCGCTTCGGCCACCTTGAACGAGAAGGATGCGCCACCGTGGCCGATATCCAGCCGAACGCCTTCAGACGCGCAGCGTTCGGCAAGGTTGAACAGGTCGTCGTCTTCCATGATGGACGAACCCGCCTTACCGTTAAAGCAGTGGGTAACAACATCGCCGGGCCCCAGGATTTCCAACACTTCGTCGTACAGCGCAGGCGGCTCTCCAACATGCACCATCATCGGTATCTTCAGAATTTTGGCAATCTTCTTGCCCAGTTTAACCGGCGTCACGCCCCAAGAGCCTGTAATGACGTGGCTGGCACGCACCTTCAGACCAACGATGTGTTCGCTGTTTTCTGCGTAGCATTCGAGAATACGATCAAGGTCGATATCTCTGATATCGCGCAATTCCGCGACACGATTGCAGGCAACCAGACCAATGGAGCCAAGGTTGAGGAATGCCTTGATGCGTTCCTTGGAAGGCTCGATGATATATTCGCGGAAGCCGTGGAAATTGGCTTCACCCGCAGATCCTGCATCGACCAATGTGGTGACGCCACGTTCCGCACCGCATTCCGAAGGGCGGATCGAGATATCCGTGCCGCCGTGCCAGATGTGGACGTGCAAATCCACCCAGCCGGGGGAAATCCATGCGCCCTTGCCGTCAATACGTGTGGCATCTGCGGGAGCAGCGATAGACTGACCGATAGCGGCAATCTTGCCGTCACCGCCGACGAGAATATCGGTCGTGCCAGTCTGTGCAGTGTCGCCAAAAGCCATTGGCTTGACGTTGGTAAGGAGGAGCGGTTTCGCGTTTTCCCCGGTCATATTACAAATCCCTTCGCAGTCTTGGATCGAGCATGTCCCGCAAACCATCGCCGACCATTTGCAGCGACAGCACGGAAAGAATAATGGCAAAGCCGGGAAAATAGGTCATCCAGTCGGCCTGCCCGATATATTGGCGACCGCTGGCGATCATTGTTCCCCAGGTTGGAATTTCTGGGCTGACGCCAAGCCCAAGAAAGGAAAGCCCCGCCTCCGCCAGCATGGCGCTAGCGAACAGGAAAGTTGCCTGAACGAGAATCGGCGAGAGCAAATTGCGCAAGACGTGCCGTGTCATGATATGCAGGGTGGATATGCCGAGCGCTTGCGCAGCTTCCACGTAAGGCAGTTCGCGGATCACCAACGTTGAGGCGCGGACGATACGGGCAAGACGTGGCGAATAAACAATCGACAGCGCGATGATGACGGTGGTGAGCGAAGGCCCAAGGGCCGCCACCAGCGCGATCGCGAGAAGAATATCGGGAAACGCCATCATTGCATCGATCAGACGGGCAATCGGCGTGTCGAGTTTCTGGAAGAAACCGGCCAGAAGCCCCAGCGTGACGCCGATGGCCGCCGACAATACGACGACGGACGCACCAATCAGCAACGACAACCGCGCTGAATAGATGGTTCGCGAAAAAACGTCGCGACCAAACTCGTCGGTGCCGAACCAGAAGATGTCGCTTGGCGGCTTCAGCCGGTTGACGATGGATAGCTTGGACGGCGAATAAGGCGCAATCCAGGGTGCTAGCGCAGCCAGCAGAACGAAAATGACCAGAATGATGAGGCCGAAAGCCACTGTCTTGCGCTTCAGAAACCGCCGCAGGAACTTGGAGCCATCGCTCGCGGCGGGTTTTGGTGTAGTTGCTGCCATATCGACCATCCGTCGCGCCCCCTTAATAACGCACACGCGGATCGATCGCCAAATACAGCATATCGATTGCGAAATTGATGAGGACGTAGAGCGCCGCAATGACCAGCAGGGCTCCTTGAATAACCGGATAATCCCGCCGCAGTACGGCAGACACGACCAGACTGCCGACACCCGGTAGGCCAAACACGGTTTCGGTGACGACGGCGCCTGAGATCAGCACGGCAGCGGTGAGCCCGACGACAGTCAGGATCGGGATCAGCGCGTTTTTCAAAGCATGTTTTAGGATGACACGACGTTCGACCAGACCTTTGGCGCGCGCAGTGCGAATATAGTCGTCGCCCAGGACATCCAGCATGGAAGCACGCGTAAAACGCAGGATAAGGGCGGACGAGACGACGCCGAGCGCAAAAGCTGGAAGCGTCAGATGATACATGCGCTCCATGAAGCTTGAACCCGGCCCGCCATAACCGGACACGGGAAACAGGTTCAGTCGCACCGCAAAGAACTGCATGAGGATGAGGCCGAGCCAGAAGCTGGGAATGCTGGCCGCCAGCATGGCAACCGTCGTTGCCGCCTGATCAATAAAAGAGCCACGTCGATAAGCCGCATAAATGCCGATGGGCAGCGCGATAACGCTGGCGATCAGGAGTGAAAACAGCGTCAGGAAGAATGTGGGTTCAGCCCGCGCCATGAGAGCGGATGTCACCGGCATGTTGAGGAATATGGACTGGCCAAGATCACCCTTCAGCATTTGGCCGATATAGATCAGATATTGCACGATAAGGGACTGATCCAGCCCCAGCCGCATGCGCAGATCGGCAATGTCCTGAGCGGACGCATCCGGACCCAGCATGACGGCAGCAGGATCACCCGGCGTGACGCGCACGATGACGAAAACGATGGTCACGACGAGAAACATCACGACGATCATGCCGAACAGGCGCTGGAGAATATAACGGATCATATACGTCTCTCTTCATGCTCCAAGACAGAAACATTTTCGAAACCGGAGCCGCCGCTTAGCGGCATCCGGACGATCGAAAAAAAGCGTCACTTCTTGATAGAAGCATTCCAGAAATACGGCCATGGAGCGGGGACCACGCCCTCGACCTTCTTGGCTTTGGCAGTCAGGCCGTTGAAATCGCCGATCTTCATGTAGGGGATTTCTGCATACATGGCCTTTTGAACATCGGCCCATAGAGCGATCCGCTTTTGCGGATCGGATTCGGCGGAAAATGCCTCGACGGTTTGCTTGCGCAGCGGTGTATCCCACCAGCCGGGCGATGACGGCGCAAGCGATCCGATCAGCGCAGGCTCCGGCAGGAAGGGACTGTGGGTGATATAAATGTCCCAAAGGCCCTTGTCTGCGCGCCGCTGCGTGAGCGTTGCCCAATCCACGACCTGCATATCCACCTTGAAACCGGCGAGTTTCAGATATTCGGCTGCGACCTGCGCCATCTTGTAATGGAATTCATACTGACGGCTCGTCAGAATACGGATGGGCTTTTCGCCGTCATAACCGGCAGCTTTCGCCGCCGCCGCCGCACCTTCAGGGTCAGCCAGATTGTAACTGCCTTCAACACCGGCGTCTGTGTTCCAGACGAAATTCTTCGGATAGATATCACCATCCAGCGCGTAGAAATCCGTGCTGCCGAAGGCCGCAGCCATCATGTCTTCCATGCTCAGCGCCTGGCGGATCGCCTTGCGCATGGCGACATCCTTGGCAACACCTTCTGCCGTGTTGAACACGAAAACAGGATAGCCGAAGGGCTTGAGAACAACCGGTTCAGTGACGGTAGACGACTTTATCTTGTCGAAGGATTCGACCGGGAGACTATCGATGTAATCGTACTGGCCAGAGACTGCCGCTTCTATACGGGTATTGGCGTCCGGCACGGGTACGAAACGGATTTCATCGAGATATTGATGACGTGCACCACCGTAGCCGTTGCTTTCGCCAGACCGGGGTGTGTAACCATCGAAACGCACAAGCTGGATATACTGGTCGGCCTTTCGCTCTTTAAGCATATAAGGACCCGTGCCGATGAACTCCTTCATCGGCTCATCTTGTTTTTCGGCTGGCAGAATGATCGCAGCGGAATTGTTGAAGGCCAACAACGAGACGAGTGGCGCATAGGGCTGTTTTAAAGAGATTGTCACCGTCGAAGGATCGGTCGCCGCGATCTTGTCGATGAAGGAAGCTGCTTGCTTACCGCGTGATGCCACCTTGATCCAGCGGTTCAGCGAGGCCACGACATCGTCAGATGCCATCTCGGAACCATCATGGAACTTGATGCCGGAGCGCAGCTTGATCGTATAAATTTTGCCATCCGCACTGATCTCAGGCAGGCTTTCGGCAAGCAGAGGCGTCGTCTTCCAGTCCTTATCGAACGTGTAAAGCGTCTCGAAAATATGCTGCGTAACGATGCCGACCAAATCCGCAGTCGATGCCATCGGATCGAGTGTCGGCGGCTCGCCAATCGTCGCAACATTGATCACGCCACCTTTGTCTTGAGCGGAAAGAAGCGAAGGTGCAGCGACAAGGGCGGAGGCAATAAGAAGTGCTAGCTTGAGTTTCATGCAGAGCTCCCGTTTTTGTTTGTTCCATTATTATGTTATTTAGATTGTTATAACAGAATAACCGAAAGCGGTGAGGTGTCAATTAGGATGACTCGCCTCTGGACACGAAATCTCATCAAGCGATGAATTGCCAACGACAACCGCGTCTCGCCTGAATGAAATTTCCTAGGCGATCCTGACCATGCGTGAGGGCGCACCAAAGGTGGGCTGAAATTCCAACTCCACGCTATCGTGGTCGGTTACCAACGACCTGAAATCTTGGTCTCAATTTAGGAATAAGAATGCAATTTCAGAAGTTTAGCGTGCTTTTTTCTTTCAATCTCTCAAGAAAAAAGAGATTTCTGCCGCCAAGGGCTCTGGGCTGAATGGTCTCGAGATGGGTCAGGCGAAACGCAGAATAGGTTCGATACGCCGAGTGAAGCCGACCTTTTAAGGCAAGCACAAATAATCATCCCAGCGCACTTATCTTCTTCTGAGACCACCTCTGATCGAAGAAATCTCCGACCTCCTTCAGCGTCCCTATTAAAAGCCGTTGGATGCGGAGACTTTATTGCTCTTATTTATAAGAAGCTATTGGGCAGTGAAGAAAGTGAGCAGGACTTTGCCCTTTTCTCCGATGAGACAAACGAAACGGTCGGGCTTGCCTGTCTGTCCACCGCGAGCAATGTAAGCTTCGCCCATAATCACAGTTTTTACAGATACGTTTTCGACTTTCGTGTCTGCGGCGCTGACAGCGAGAGTTTCCATATCAAAAACGAGGTCCGTAATCTCCGGGGATGTCTGTTTGAGCGCGATAAGGCCGGTGGATTGGCAAGCAGTTGCCGCAGTATCGTTGTTGGTTTGCGCCTGAGTGATAGACGAAGTCAAGGCGACCGTACTCGTAACAAATAGTAGCAAAGCTGTTTTCATATCTTGTTCCCCTGAACGTCAATGCTGTTTCTCAAACTGAAGCGCTTGGCAGGCCAATCGGTTCCGTCCGTCTGTGAATGACGTCTGCATTGTCTTGACGGATGCTTGACGGCGAAGATCGACATTGACCTCGCGGTGGAGTCAGCAAAGCGCGGCGCTAGCCCAGGCTGTTGATTGTCACTGAGAACTGACCCAGTAGCACAAGATCGGGAATGCGGACGAAAACTTGGACCACCAGGAGGTAGTTCATGTATTCCTATGTAGACAGACTTCGAGCAGTCATGCTCTATATCAAGCTCGGCAAGCGGGTTCCTCAGCATCTTGATGGAAGTACGATAGCTTTACGTCGAGAGCATTCAATAGGATTGTTGATTTAAATGCACCGCAACACCATCTCTGCGAAATGCCGAAGCGTGAAAAAAATGACATTGAACTGATCAGGACCTGGACCTTGCCGGCCGATGTCACGATGGGGTCAGCCGTTCGTGCAAAGGGCGTCCTTCAGGCAATACAGGCAAGGCTGCCTGCCATTTCAAAAAAATCGATCTCACTGGAAGGCGTCGATCTGATACTCGCGATGGCGGCTAGCGAAAAGACTGCCTTCAATGCTGCGGCGGCCATCGTGACGAAAGTGGTGACGGAGGCCGGAGCACTGCCGGTCATTCCGCGCGAAATCGAGGACATCCTCACCATCAAGACCAGCGAGCGACATCGTTGGCTCGCCGACGGCCGCCTGCCGAGCGCTGGCACGAGAACCGTCAGACTGAACGGACGTGCACGTCAGATCACGTTCCATGTTTTCGACCCCAAGGTGGTGGAAGATCTTCTCGACAAAGGAGCTGTGGAAGAATGGCGGGTGGAGGACGCCGAGGCGAAATCCGAAAAGAGGCAGCGTGCTGCATATCAGGCGAAACTGACACGCTCTCTCAAGAAGGAGGCTGCAAAGCGGTCCAAGACGTCAAAAGACAACGCCAATGATATGGCTCCCAAGCTTGGCGGCTGGGAAGATTTCGACGTCGACGGACTGCTTCGTTAAGCTTGTTTCCTAAGAAGGGTCGGCCACAAACGGGTGTGGTTGGGTCACGCTGGAAGCTGCTCGCGAATATGTTTGCCTTTTGCAACGCGGGCAGCACCTGCAGAATGATTTAGCCGACGGTCATCCGCCGCAAGACATTTGTCTTCCAGTAGAACTGGTGAACGAGCGCTCCAAGCACGTGGCCCGCGATCAGTATCCACAGGATGACTTTCAAGACATCGGCATGGAAAGAACCTGCCCCCGAAAATCCGAGATAATAGGCGGCCATGCCCGTCAGCGGCATGCCAATCAACAGGGCATAAAGCGCGACGTGCGCGGCTTTGGCTGCCAACCGGAAGATCGCGGGCTCCTGGGGCGGCGATGCTGGAACGCCTTGGCGGAAGCGGAGAACAAGACGAAGCACAACCAGAACCAAGATGGCGATACCGACATAGGCATGAATGTTGGCGCTTGCGATTTGTTCTGCCGTCGCAGAACCGGTCCGCCTGATGCTTCGGTGCCATTCGGTCATGCCATCAGGAAGAAGCAGATTGAAGATCACCAGCGCAGCCGTGAGCCAATGCAGTATGCGTTGAGGGAGTGAAAATGAAAGGGGAGCGGATATGGTCAATGACAAACCTTTCAACCCGTCGAGAGGGGTCTCAGGGATCTGCTTGCAAATATCCCCGAGACGTATGCTTGATTTCTAATTGGTCGGTGGACCTACTTCGTTACCGTCAACATGGCGTGCATACCCGCCTGGTAGTGGCCCTTGATGTTGCAGAGAAGAACGTAAGACCCCGGTGCAAGCTTGGCCTTCAGTGTGCCATCGGCACCCGGCTTCAGTTCGGCAACTTCGCCCATGCTGTTGAGCGTCTTTTCATCGACACGATCCTTGCCCTTGACGACAGCGATTGCCTGATCCGCTGACTTCAGCTTCACAAGCACCATTTCGTGCTCTTCGGTCATCGCGTCATTGTGGACAAGAAACGTCGTCTCGCCGGACTTTATGGTCGACTGATCCAGTGTCAGGGTCATCGGTCCACCACCCTCGCCTCCTTCGACAACCTTGACCGTGGAGGCGGCAAAAGCAGGCACGGCTACGAAGATGAGAGCAAATGCGGTGAGTGTGGTTCGGACGTTGAACATCGATTTTACCTTTTGATTGTGGACGTGTGGCACTTACTGGAGGTTGATTCTGACAGCTACCTGAACGCACGCATCAAAGTTGGCGCCCTGGCTGGAGAAACAAAAAAGTGGACCTTTGCATCAACCCCAGCCGCTACCCGCGTCGCTGGTCTTCATCGGCCGTCGCGCCAAAACGCCACTGGTCGTAGTAGTGCACAGCAGTATCTTGAGCGGAGCGCAGCACTGCGGGATTTTGCCAGACCATGAGGCCGCCTATAATCAGAGCCGCGACTAATGCAACGCCGATTAGCTTGCGCACCACGAACATCACCAACCAGATCGCGATGACGACAACAATTGCCATCACCCAAATGGAATAAAAGTCTTCAGGGATATAGATCTTAAAGGTTTCCATATGTGCTTATAGAGGGAGTGTTTTGACCGAACAAAGGCAACTCCGACGTCGATTACGTTTCGCCTCTAAAACCGCCAGTATTTTAGCCTTGAACTGATTTCTGCTGACGCCGGTTCGTTTAAGCAAGAACGCTTTCGGCCAACAACAGACGCCGCACTCCACTTGCAGTTGATCGGATACGAATGATCGACCCAGTCGTGTCGCTGTTGAGCATACGGCGGCGGTCGTCGTCGGAGAGATCATCCTATGCGCCAACGTGAACCCGCACAACAAGAGAGTCTCGGAAAATAATCAATTGAACCTCGACGAACCAAAGTGGTTCAAAGATATTCGAGATGAACAAGAGAGGACCTTTTCATGACCGCATTCACGATCCGCGTCCCGGACGAGGTGGCCGACCGTCTAAACGAGATTGCTCAAAAGCTCGACCGTTCCCGCTCTTACATGGCAGCACAGGCCATTGAAGATTTTGTTTCACGCGAAGAATGGCAGCTTGCAGAAATTGAAGCCGGAATTGCCGAGGCCGACCGAGGCGAATTTGCCAGTGATGAAGATGTGGCACGCGTAGTCGGTAAATATGTCAAGACGACTGCTCAGTCATGAAGCAGAAGCGCATTCGCTGGACCGTGCGGGCGTTGCAGCGTCTTGACGAAATCGGTGCGTACATTGCGCATGACGACCCAGATGCCGCTGCGCGGGTTGTAGCGTGCGTCGATACGTTGGCAGAGTTGCCGAACGCTGGTCGCATCGGTCGCATCACCGGCACGCGGGAAGTTGTATTGTCCGACATTCCCTACATCATCCCTTATCGGGTTCGCCAATATATCGAGATCATTACGGTGATGCACGCCTCTCAGAAATGGACAAAAAGGCTGTAGTTACAGTACGTCGCGGGGATAAAACATCAGCGGCAGGGAATCTGCCGTCGCCTTTGAACGGTAACGAACCGTCGACATATTTACCAAAGGCGGGCAGTCATGGCTCATGGATTTCCTTTCGGACGGTTACGCTTGACGCACAGCTTCATCCGACGATCTTGAGCTGACAAAAGCCCCTTCCAAATACAACACTTGTGATTGCCATCTGCGGGAAAAAGCGCATACTCAATGTCGCTCAGTGACTTTCCTTCGAAAGTTGCTCGTAGCCATTCGTCAGGATTGCCACATGAAAGTGCAGGAGATGACGACGCCTGAGTGCCAGGCTATACTTGAAGCCAACAGTACCGGTCATCTGGGCTGCATAGCAGCCGGCAAGCCGTACGTTGTGCCTATCCACTACAGTTACCGCGGCGGTACGCTTTACGCTTTCTCGATGCCGGGCAAGAAGATCGAAAGCCTGCGAGCCGACCCACATGTGTGCATTCAACTCGACCAAATCGAGACAACGCAGGACTGGCACAGCGTTTTGGTTGAGGGACTGTTCCAAGAGTTACCCGATGATGAGACGGGGCATACGGAGCACATGTATGCCTGGTCGCTTTTGCAAAAGAAGAACGACTGGTGGGAGCCTGGCGCTTACAAGCCAGGTGAGACAAATATCTCAAGCACCCCTTCACTTCCGATATTCTTCAGCGTTCAAATCGAAAGTTTATCGGGGCGTCGGGCGATCAGCGACTAGATAACCAAGCGCTTGCTCAGTATGATTATCATTCCAGGCAGAGGATGAGTTCTCACCGAACAATCTGTTCGGCTACCTTAAATGGGCTGGCCACAACGGCGCCTGCGGCTTGGAACACCAACGCTCCAACATTTCCACCTCCGCGGTTTTGCGCTTCCGCCCTCCGCAGCTCTCCACTAAACCGTGCCAGCGCGGCGTAGCGATCATGTCCGAGACCGTCAGACGACTCAACTGAACCTACGTCAATTATGTTGACATGGTGAGCAATCGCCGCATCTCGTACCAGCGGATCATTGATATCCAAACGACCTATGCGGGGTCGCTCGCCGCCGATCACGCTGGATATTGTCAACGCCCCGTCGGTCTTTGACACAAGAAGGGTAATCGGTGACTTCAGGCGTCCGAGATCGCGCAACTGAGACCTGAACACGTCAACGTCTATGTCAGGGGCGGCAAGGACGATCTGCAGCTTTTCCATAACGTCACGTCTGCCTTGAAGTTTAAGCTGCGCTGCGGCCTCCATGGACAGGAAGCCGCCCATGCTGTGGCCGAACAAAACAATACGTTTGACTCTGCGGTCTGTTGCTAGCGCCCCAATGATGCGTTCAAGCTCTCCACGCGAATAAAGAGCCGCGTCCCTGTCCGTCACGTAACCGGTATAGCTGGCCGCCGAGGGCCAGGAAAAAAGAATTGGCGGGCTTAATGTGTCCGCGTCGGCCGCCATCTGCGCTGTTCTAAAGAGCGCCTCCTGGTAGCTGTAGTTGTAACCATGAACGAAGACCGCAACAGTTCCGTCGAAATTCGCCGAACTCGTCGCGTCTTCGACAAGTTCCTTCTCCGAAAGTTTCTCACGTGCCGTGACCACAAATTCGCGACGGGGATCGGGATTTTTTGACGGGTAGACAATGGCGGTGGACTTGCGCTCCGAAGGCACGGAGAACCTGTATTTTTCGTAGGTGAGTTTCGCTGCCCAACGGCTTCCAAACCCCTTTCCGTCACTGTCCTGGTTACGGTTCGTGATCGCGAGCAGTGTAATCTTGCCGCTTTCGTTTTGGACGAGACTGATAGGCTGGAGAACAGATGATGGCGGCCGCGAAGCGCACGAGGTCGCGGCTGTCAGAAGTACGAGCATTAGAACAGTGAACCGGCCGCAGCCAAGCTTGATGTATTTGACACTCATAGACCACGCGCCTCGTTTACGAAAAGAGAGAAGTGGAAGGAGACGTGGACCGTCTTCTTCCTTAGTTGGCCGCGACGACCTCAGATTTGGCTGAGATGTCTTCGGTTGGTATGCGGAACCAAGCCACGTACAGAGCCGGGAGAAACAAAAGCGTCACAACCGTTCCCACGACGATCCCGCCCATCATGGCGTAGGCCATGGGCCCCCAGAAAATCTCCCGTGATATGGGAATGAGGGCGAGTGTCGCCGCCGCCGCGGTCAGCATGATCGGCCGCATCCGATGCTCGGTCGCCTCGACAACAGCGCGCCATGGCGGTGTGCCTTCACTTCTGAGATGCTCGATCTGGACCACAAGGATTACAGAGTTTCTGATCAGTATCCCGATTAGAGCCAGTATGCCAAGGATCGCGACGAAACCCATCGGCGCATTGCTCACCAGGAGCGCCGCGACGACGCCAATCAATGCTAAAGGGGCCACGGCAAACACAAGAAACAGGCGGCTGAAACCTTGGAGTTGGATCATGAGGATCGTCGCCATGGCGAACAGCATCAACGGCGCAACGGCGGCTATCGGTCCCTGAGCGTCACCGCTCGCCTCGACAGAGCCGCCTACCTCCACCTCGTACCCGACGGGGAGAGTCTCTCTGAATTTGTCGACTTCAGGCTTTAACTGTTCAACAATCGTCGCGGGCTGAGTGGAACCTTCGACCGCGGCCTTGATGGTGATTGTGGGTATTCTGTCCCGCCGCCCGATCATGGGTTGTTCGAGTTCATACCGGAATTTAGCGACAGCCGAGAGAGGTACAGATTTCCCATTTGCTCCGGGTAGCTGCAGATTTCGAAGTGTCTCGATTGAGCCCCGTTCGCTGTCCTGGGCCCTCCCGATAACATTGATCAGATAGATGCCGTCCCTTATCTGCGTTGCCGAAGACCCTTGTACAATCCCGTTCAGAGTTGTCGCGATATCTTCTGAGGTCACCCCGAGTTGCCTTGCCTTATCCTGGAGAACGTCCACCTTGACCACCCGCGTCGGTTCGTTCCAGTCGTAAGCCATGTTGGTGACGCGTGGGTTTTCATTGACGATCGCTCCGAAGGACTGGGCGATTTGGCGAACTTTCTGGATGTCCGGCCCGCTCACCCGATATTGCACTGGTTTTCCAACAGGAGGCCCAATGTCCAAAAGCTTCACGAACGCATCGGTTCCGGGGAAGGTCTTGGTGACATAATCCTGCAGGTCTGCGCGAAGTCTTTTTCTTGCTTCGAGATCCTTTGCGACGATAACGACCTGACCAAACCATGCCGCCGGCGTCTGTACGTCGTAGGACAGAATGAAGCGAGGCGCGCCCTGACCAACATAAGTCGACCAATGATCGATGTCGGTGTTTCCTTCAAGCTTCTCGCTCTCGAACTGCATCATCTGGCGGCTGGTTTCAGCGATAGTGGTGTTTTGAGGCATACTCCAGTCTACGATGAGTTCGACACGGTCGGATGCCGGGAAGAACTGTTGCTGTACAAGACCCAGTCCGGCAATGGACAAGGCGAAGGCGGCGCATGTCGTGGCAATAGTTACCCAGCGCCAGCGCATCGCCAAGCCGAGCATCCACGAGAACGCGGTCGCTATGCGTCCCTTGCGTTCGTGGTTCGACTTCATGGTTTTGGGTAGGATGGTCACGCCGAGCAGGGGGGTGAACAGGACCGCCACGATCCACGACACGACGAGAGAAACCGCAATGACAACGAAGAGTGTGAAGGTGAATTCGCCCGCGGCACTGTTGTTGAGGCCTATCGGAATGAACCCTGCGACAGTCACGAGGGTTCCCGTCAGCATAGGGAAAGCGGTCGAGGTATAGACGTAGGTCGCTGCCTTGCGCAGATCGTCACCGACTTCAAGCCGTGCAACCATCATCTCGACCGCAATCATGGCGTCATCGACGAGAAGGCCCAGAGCGATGATGAGCGCGCCGAGAGAGATACGCTGGAGTGAAATGCCCGCATACTCCATGACGACAAAGGTGATCGCCAAGACGAGCGGTATGGAGATTGCCACAACAAGCCCGGCGCGCACGCCCAAACTGATGAAACTGATGGCAAGTACGATGGCGATCGCCTCAAACAATGCAGTTGTGAACCCCGAGACAGCTTCTTTAACAACGGCAGGCTGATCCGAAACACGCTCGACGTCCACGCCAATCGGCAAATTAGACACGACGCGCTTCATCCGGGCGTCGAGCTCCTTCCCGAAATCCAGGAGGTTCGATCCAGCCGTCATGCCAATAGCAAGGCCGATCGCCGGCTTCCCCTTAAAACGGAACAGCGACGTTGGCGGATCGACGTAGCCACGCTTTATCGTCGCGATGTCGGTCAGCGGAAAATATCGGTCGTTGACCCTGAGATTGATCTCTTTGAGGCTCTCTTCGGAAGTGAACTGTCCACCGACCCGAAGCGCTATCCGTTCGGGGCCCGCGTCCATGAAACCGGACTGCGTTACCGCGTTCTGTGCCTGCAGCGTGTCAATGACAGACTGACGATCTATCCCGAGGGCGGCGATTTTGCGTGTGGAAAATTCGAGGTAGATCGCCTCGTCCTGAGCGCCGACGACGGCGATTTCCCCGACATTAGGAACAGTCAGTAGCTTGGCACGCGAGTCTTCAACAAGATCGCGCAGCTGACGTTGCGTCAGGCCGTCCGCCGTAAAAGCATAAATGTTACCGAAGACGTCGCCGAAGGTATCGTTGAAAAATGGACCCGCGACACCGCTCGGAAACTCTCCCTTGATGTCGTTGATCATGTTTCGAACACGAAGCCAGTTCCCAGTAACGTCCTTTGCCTTCGTCGTTGCCTTCAGCTCAAGGAAGACAGTTGTCCTTCCGGCTGTCGTCTCGCTGCGGGTGAAATCGAGCGAGTCCAGTTCCTCGAGCTTTTTTTCAATCCGGTCAGTGACCTGTCGCGTCATCTCTTCAGCGGACGCGCCGGGCCACTGCGCACTGACGGTCATCGTCTTGATCGTGAAAGCAGGGTCTTCCTCGCGGCCGAGATTAAAATATGAAAGCGTGCCAGCGAGTATGAAAACGATCATGAAGTACCAGACGAGCGATCGGTGCTCGAGCGCCCAGTCAGAGAGGTTGAAAGATTTCACTTGTTGATCTCCTGCCCGACGCGGACGGTCTGGTCGTCCTCGAGCTTGTTGACACCCGCAGTGACGACACGGTCGCCTGGCGCGACCCCCTCTGTCACCGTGATGGTTGTTTCAGACATGGGATCGCCATCGAGGATAACGACGCGGGAAGACACTTTCCCTGTTTGGGCATTGATGACCCATACCGAAGGCTTTCCATCCACCATCCGGATTGCGGACGCGGGAAGTCGAATGGTGGGCTGTGAGTCAGCGGCTGCGCTGGCCGTGATGACCGATCCAAGCCTGAGCGCTTGCGGAGGATCGACAAGTGTGAGCCTGGCGCGGCGGGTGCGCGTCGCGTCATCCGCTTCTGGTGCTATTTCGCGAACGATCCCTGTCGCGTGGATCTTGGGATCAAGCTGCAAAGAGACGTCGAAGGCAGTACCTTGTACCAGGAGCAAGCTGCCTGCTTCCGGCACGTCGATGACGGCCTCGCGTTCTTCCGGTCGGGCGACTTTTGCAACACTCTGTCCCGCAGAGACCACTTGGCCAACTTCCGCAGAGGTTGCCGTCACGACGCCGTCGAATTCAGCCAGCAGACGAGAATAACCAAGTTGCTCTTCGGCTTTGTCGAGATTTGCATGGGCTTTGGCAACAGCCGCCTCGGCCGTCCTGCGTTCCAGCTCAGCGGTCTCGTAGGCGGCCTTCGCTCCCGATTGTTTTTCGAAAAGTGTTTTTTGCCGCTTTTCGATCGTGCGGGCGTTTGTAAGCTGCGCCAGGCTGTTGGCAAGGTCAGACTGCGCGCTCTTGACGGAGAATTCGAGCGCGAGTGGGTCGATAGTAGCGAGAACATCGCCTTTGTTCACCAAGTCGCCGACTTGGACATTGCGAGCCACAACCCGACCCAGGATGCGGAAACCAAACTCCGTTTCCACGCGTGCCCCGACTGTCCCGGCAAAAGCCGTAGGTGCAACAGGGAGACGCTGGGCGATTATGGATATGACCGGGCGCGGCTGTTCTGCTGGCTCTTTTTCCTTCTGACAAGAGGCAAGAAGCGATGCTCCCGACATCAAGATGCAGAAACGTAATGTCGTATTCATTTGGCGGCTCCAGCAAAGTCAACAACCTGGCCATCGCTCAGGAACTTGGTGCCGTTGGAAACGACGATGTCGCCCTCGGCAACGCCTGAGCGGACTGAAAAGTGTTCCGTACGGTAGTTTGAAACGTCCACGGGACGGAGCGATACTGAATTTGTCTCAGGGTGCACGATCCAAACCGCTGGACGGCCCGCATAGGATCCCATTGCGGACCAGGGCAATTCTATTGTTTCGGCCGGTACGTAGCGTGCCGTGGCGATGACTGAACTTCCAAGTCGGGCGTCGCCAGCGCCTTCAAGGCTTAGCTTTACCCTAATTGTCCCTGTCGTAGTGTCTATGGTCGGGGAGACTTCCCTAACCTTCGCTTTGAAAGTCTCTGCACCAGACAACATTTTGACGTCCACGTCGCTCTCTATCGCGCGCCCCAGAAGGGCGGACTCGTCGGCGTTGATAACCGCGTCGCGCGGCCCGTCGTGAGCGAGCGTGAAAACCACCGCAGCCGCTTGTGCGATTTGCCCGACTTCCACGCTACGAGCGGTAATCACCCCGCTGGCATCCGCCTTAAGGTTGGTCTGATCGAGCGCGTCGCGCGCGGTATCAACCTGTGACTGTGCCGACTGGACGGTGGCCTGCGCCGTCAGTACTCCCTCTTGCGCATCGTCTAGAGCCGCTTGGGTGGTGACACCTGTCGTGAAAAGGCTCTGCTGTCGCTTCAAAGTCTGCATTGCCTGGGTTTGCTGGGCCAGTGCGGACTGGAAGCCGGCCAGTGCGACCTGGAGGTCAGCGTTCTGTTCTTCCGGATCAATTCGAGCGAGCACCTGCCCAGGCTGAACATGGTCGCCGACGTCGACACTAAGTTCCTTGATCCTCCCGCTCCCCCTGAACGACAGGTCGGTGGTGACCCTTGCACTGATTTCGCCTGTCGTTGAGAGCGTATCGGAAACTGAGGTCGCTTTCACGACGACCGTCTCTACTTGCCTAGCGCGCTTTTCTTTGGCCTCGTCTTCGGGTCTGCAGGCCGCCAAGGAAATAGCGGCAAAACCTAGAATAACGGTGTGTGAAAGTGCCCGTCTCATAATACGCCCCTTGAACAGCAATAGGATTGTGATAATATTGACTGACTAGATAGTCAACGAAAATATGATAGCGCTTCATTTCACAAGGTAGGATCGGGTAAATGGTGGAGAATTCGGGGAAATTGACGCGTGCCGAACAAAAGGCTCAAAGACCCATCCAGATTCTCGACGCGGCTTTCGAAGAGTTCGTTGAGCGCGGCTTCATGGCGACGCGCGTCGAGGATATAGCTGATCGCATTGGGGTCACCAAAGGTACGATTTATGTCTATTTCCCGACCAAGGAAGAGCTTTTCTCCGCGATGATCAGGCACATCTCGGTTCCGTTCGAAGTCGTTCTTACGGAGGCAAACGAGCTGTCTGGTACGTGTACGGAGCGCCTAAAATCTCTTATTCGATTGTTCTACGAGCGAGTGCTGGAGAACCGCAAAACACGTGAGATGCTGCGTTTTGTGGTCGCTGAAGGCTCGCGCTTTCCCGAGGTTGTTGACACACATTTTCGAGAGCTTATGGAGCCGATATTCGCGCGAACGCAGGTGCTATTGGACGAGGGCACGCATCTTGGCGAGTTCAGGCGCGCCCCCGCAGCGCGCGCCAGCATTATCTTTGCTCCGGTGCTGTCAATGGCAGTCGAGACGCTGATCTTCGGCAATCGCAAAGACCTCGATCTGCCAAGCTATATCGAGGCCCATCTCGACATCGTCATCAACGGGCTTGCGGTTTCAAGGGGGTAAGGTCATAAGCAGAGAACCCCGATAAGCACGCCAATGCAGCATGCGGAAATCAAGAATATGTCTGCCTAGCCAACCACAGTTTCAAGCACGGAGGATCGCAGGTTTCTAACTCAGGCACTTGCGGCCGGTCAGTCATCTCCCGGCTCTTCGATTGCATCTTCCGGCGATTAATACAGTGTAAAAATAGGGTTAGCGATGGCAACCGTTTGACTGGACACGCGTTGATCATCGCCGAATTTTGTTCTTTTTGAAATATGATGGAAGTCATGACCGCCGAACCGTCTGAGCTATATCGAGATATCTTTGTCGGAGACGGCGAAATGGCGCAAATGATGCGCCAGATTGATTGGTCGAAGACGAGTCTGGGTCCGCCTGAAACCTGGCCGCAAGCTTTGAAAGTGGCGCTTCGCCTTCTGCTCACGTCACGTTTTGAGATGTGGCTCGGTTGGGGTCCGGACATCAACTTTTTCTACAATGACGCGTATCGCCCTACATTGGGCAAAAAGCATCCGAACGCCCTCGCCGTCCCCACCAAGGTGCTCTGGGCCGAGATCTGGGACGACGTCAAGGATCGTCTCGCCACGGTCTACGAGACAGGCCAGGCGACCTGGGATCGCGCTCTGCTCCTGCTGCTCGAACGCGATGGCTATCCGGAAGAAACCTATCACACCTTCTCCTACAGCCCACTTGTGGGCGACAGCGGCCGGGTGGAGGGTGTTTTCTGTGCGGTGACCGAAGAAACGGAACGGGTCATCAGCGAGCGACGCATGGGCACTATGCGACAGCTTGCATCCGCGCTCGCGGTCGCTGACCGCGCGGATGATGTCTGCCTCGCGGCGTCCAAAGTCATGGCCGAGAACACTTTGGATCTCACCTTTAGCTTGCTCTACATCTTCAACGATGATGGCAGCGCAGAACGCATCTGGGCAAACGGGATATCGCGAGATCATCCTCTCGCGCCAGCTGGGTTGACCAACGACAGCGCTGTCTGGGATTTGCGGAGCATTTGGAACAGTCAATCGCCCGAGTTGGTTGATATTGGTGACTTTAGCGAGGTGCCGACCGGTGCCTGGCATCGGCCTGCAATGCAGGCAGCGATCATACCGCTTGTCGGACAAGGGGGTGACAAGCCCAAGGGCGTTCTTATCACCGGCCTTAACCCCCACCGCCCCATCAATGACGATTATCTGGACTTCCTTAAGCTGGTTGCTGGCCAGATCGCGTCGCGCCTCGCAAGCGCTGAAGCATTCGATACCGAGCGAAGGCGTGCTACGGCTCTGGCCGAAGCTGCCCAGATGCGGGAAGACGCCGCAGTGACCCTCGAGAAGTTGAACCGTCAACTGGTTTCCGAGGTCGAACTGCGCACGGCCGAGCGGGATCGCCTTCGAGCGCTGTTTCAGCAGGCCCCAAGCTTCATGTGCATTTTGCGCGGACCGGATCACGTGTTTGAGCTGGTCAACGACGCATATCTGCAGTTGGTCGGGCATCGAGAGCTAATTGGTTTGGGTGTGCGCGACGCACTGCCGGAAGTCGCTGGCCAAGGCTTTTTCGAGTTGTTGGATGGTGTGTTTCATTCAGGGCAAGCCTATGTCGGCCGCAACATGCCGGTCCTCCTCAAGCGGATGGACAAAGAACAACCCGAAGAGCGGTTTATCAATCTCATCTACCAACCGATTTTCGATCAGGCGAACACTGTTGCCGGCATTTTCGTCGATGGCTTCGATGTGACCGACCAGAAGCGTGCCGAAGACAAGCTACAAAGCCTCAACCACACGCTTGAGCAACGGGTCGACCAGCGCACGGAGGAGTTGCGCACCGCCTTGCTCCAGCTGGAGCGAGAATCGATTGATCGCGAGGCGGCGCAAATCGCCCTGCGACAAGCCCAAAAAATGGAAGCGCTGGGCAATCTGACGGGCGGCGTCGCGCATGACTTCAACAACCTTTTACAGGTGGTGAGCGGCAACCTGCAGCTTTTGTCCAAAGACGTCGCCGGCAACGCGCGCGCAGAGCTCAAGGTTCAAAATGCGCTCGCAGGCGTGTCACGCGGTTCCAAGCTCGCGTCCCAGCTTCTGGCATTCGGTCGACGGCAGCCACTCGAACCAAAAGTCGTCAACGTCCGCAAGCTCATCCAGAACATGGACGACATGCTGCGGCGGGCGCTAGGAGAGGAAATCGAACTGGAGATCGTCATCTCCGGTGGCCTCTGGAACACATTGATAGATGCGAGCCAATTGGAAAACGCCATCCTCAACCTTGCGATTAACGGCAGAGATGCGATGGAGGGCCACGGACGGCTGACGATCGAAACGGCAAACGCCGTTCTCGATGAGGATTATGCCCGCACTCACGACGATGTTCGACCTGGGCAATACGTGCTCGTCGCCGTGACGGACACGGGTTCCGGCATACCACCGGAGATTCTCGAGCACGTGCTTGAACCTTTTTTCAGTACCAAGAGCCAAGGCAAGGGAAGCGGTCTTGGGCTGTCGATGGTGTACGGCTTCCTCAAACAGTCGGGTGGTCATCTCAAGATCTACAGCGAGGTCGGCCATGGCACGACGATGAAGATTTACATGCCGCGGACAGTGCACGCCGAAGACACCCTGGCAGACATGAACATGGCCCCGGCAGAGGGCGGCACGGAAACAGTTCTGGTCGTTGAGGACGATGACGCTGTGCGCGAGACATCAGTGGCATTGCTTAGCGATCTCGGATATCGCGTGCTGAAAGCACGGGATGCACAATCGGCTTTCACGATCATCGACAGCGGCGTGCATGTCGACCTGTTGTTTACCGACGTCGTCATGCCTGGACCTATGCGTAGCACGGAACTCGCCCGAAAGGCCAAAGCCCTGTTTCCCGGCATGGCTATCCTCTTTACCTCAGGCTACACGGAAAATTCGATTGTCCATGGAGGTCGCCTTGATGCCGGCGTCGAATTGCTCTCCAAGCCCTATACGCGAGATGCACTCGCCCGCAAGGTTCGGCATGTGTTGGGGAACGCGGCACAACACAAGATCGCCGCAGACAGGCTCGAATCGCAGGAAATCAAGCAGGCCCAATCACAGCTAGCAACTTTGCCGGTCAGAATACTTGTCGTCGAAGACGAGCCGCTTATCCTCATGTCGACGGTCGACATGCTGACGCATCTTGGCCATTCAGTGCAGGAAGCAGGGTCCGCCGAGGAGGCACTCCGTATCCTTGAAAAGGAAACCGTAGACATATTGCTCACCGATGTCGGCCTGCCGGGCATGTCTGGATCTGATCTTGCCAGGCAGGTCAGGGATCGATGGCCCGACGTTCGCATCGTCTTTGCAAGTGGTGGAGACACCGGCCGGACCGAGTCTGGCGTGGGTAATGCGCTGCAACTCTCCAAACCGTTCCGCACCGAAGATTTGGCCGAAATCATAGCCAAGGCGATCGCTGTGGTTTGAGTCCAGGGCAACCGTTAATGACGCATCTGCGGATCGAAGAGATCAGCGGGATGAACGGGCGTCAATCTGGCATCGAGCGCTGTGGATCTGAGTTTACTGTGCCAGTTTTTCAGCCTCCAGCCGAAGGACAAAGACCAAACCGTCGACCGACCAATCATACGCGGTCACCCCAGCCTCCCTTACGGGGTCAACATTCCAAGCCGATTGACACTCAAGCCATCTCGCACTGGTAGCCGATCGTCATTTTGGCGCACCGACTTTCAGGCCAGTCCAGTGAGCGGCAAAGGCCCATAAATCCCCCACTTCATCAATCATCTTGTTCATCGGTTTCCCGGCTCCATGGCCAGCGCGGGTTTCGATGCGCACGAGACGGGGTTTTGGTCCGAAATCCTCCGCCTGGAGTGCGGCAATATACTTGAAGCTATGAGCCGGAACGACGCGATCATCCGTGTCTGCAGTCGTGGCCAATACCGCTGGATAATCCTTGCCCGCCTTGATGGTGTGGTAGGGCGAATAGGAAAGCAGATTGTAGAAATCGTCCTCGACTGCCGGATCGCCAAAATCGGTCATCCATAACTGGCCACCGGTGAACTTGTGATAGCGCAGCATGTCCATCACGCCGACGCCTGCCAAGACCGCCGCGAAGAGATCGGGACGCTGGTTCGTGACTGCCCCAACGAGGAGCCCACCACCGGATTCGCCGTGGATGGCAAGACCGTCCGCAGACGTAATGGCCTGCGCTTTCAGATATTCGCCAGCGGCGATGAAGTCGTCAAATACGTTCTGCTTGTTGTCGAGGCGCCCGGCATTGTGCCATGCCTTGCCATACTCACCGCCGCCGCGAATATTGGCGATTGCCATGACACCGCCCTGCTCGACCCAGGCCATTTGTGCGGGGTTGTAGTAAGGGATCATGCTGATGCCGAAACCGCCATAACCATACAGCAGTGTCGGAGCTGGCGCGGTGACATCCTTGCGGCGGACGACGAACATCGGAACGCGCGTGCCGTCCTTCGATGTGTAGAACTTTTGCTCGACGATGATCCGATCGAAGTCGAAACCGGCGTCCGGCTCGGCCCAGACAGTGCTCGTGTTGGTGGCGACGTCGTAGCGGTAGACCGTGGTTGGAGCGTTGAAACTGGTGAATATAAAAAATGCCTCGTCGTCTGGCGCACTTCCGCGAAACCCTCCCGCGCTGCCGATGCCCGGTAGCTCGACCACGCCATCAGGTATCCCATCGAGGTGGTAACGGCGGACTTCGGTTTTCGCATCGACGAGGTATGTCGCAATCAGCCTTTGCCCCAGCATCCAGGCGTTGGTGAGAACCGCCTCCTGTTCAGCCACCAGGTCCTTGAACGTCGCACCGGCTTCGGAAAGGTCCAATGTTACGATCTTCCTGCGCTCGGCTTTCTCGCTGGTCATGATGAAGAGCGTCGTGCCCACATTGCCGATAACGCTCCATTCGGCGTGAAAATCGTCGATAAGTTTGCGCGGCTTCCAATCTTCGCTTTCGAGATCCACGACGGAAAGGGAATTGGCACCCACTCCCGGCGTCGAATAGATCATCGCGTATCGACCGTCGTTGCTGACATCGACCACGTTTATCAGGTTGGGCTGGTCCTGGGTGGCGTAAAGCAGCCGGTCTTGCGACTGGTTTGTGCCAACAGCGTGATAATAAATGGCGTGATTGGACACGCCTGACTGCGCCGAGACACCTTTCTCGGGATCAGGATAGCGGGAATAGAAAAAGCCGGAGCCATCTTTGAGCCACGAAATCTCGGTGAATCTGGCCCACTTGACCGCGTCATCAAGCACTTTTCCGGTTTTCACGTCCAATATATTGATCGTGTGCCAATCCGTGCCGCCATCCTGTACGGCATAGGCCAGATGCGAACCATCATCGGATACCGACCACGCGGCGAGAGCCGTTGTTCCATCCTCAGTCCAGCCATTGGGATCGATCAGGATGGTTTCAGCGCCGTCCAAACCCGTACGAACGTAAAGCGCGGCCTGGTTCTGGAGGCCAGAATTGCGGGTATAGAAATAGCGCTCACCACGCTTTTCCGGCGCCGTGAATGTTTCGTGGTCGAACAGCGCCGTCAGCCGCTTCGTGAAGACTTCGCGACCGGGCAGTGTCTGGAGATAGGTATCCGTCGCCTCGTTCTGGGCTTTGACCCACGCGCCTACATCCTTATCACTGCGGACATCGTTTTCGAGCCAGCGATAGGGATCAGTGATCGTCTGACCAAAGTGCCTTTCTACAACGTCGATACGCTTGGTGTCTGGATAGCTGATATTGGGCATGGTTGGTAAAACCTCCGAATTTGCTAAAGCGCTGCTGGCGAACGCCAGCAGCGGAAGTGCGTAGAAGAATGCGAGAATTGTCATAGCGTCTCCGATTTCAGGCGTGACGAGACAGGGCCGTAGATGACCCATTTTCGATGGCTCGTTGCACAATGGATTTTTACCGCTCGACGGGATCGCAGATGGGCAGCGTACTGGCCGTACGGATCGCTTTCGCGAGTTGATCGATGATCTCCGGAAGCGTGAACTTCCTGGCATATGTGATGGCGGCGGTGCTGACATCCTCGTCGACCACCCGAATCGCAGCCATAACCGAAGCGGCGCAAAGGCGGACATCGAAATCGCTGGCCGGACGTTGAGCGCGTTGGGCAACGACCTCGATCAGTTGCCCCTCTCCGAGATGACAGGACATCAGCCATGCGGTTCGCAGAGCGGGTTCCTTCGGAAGCAATGCGATCAGCCGAACGGCGAGTACGTCGTCTTCAATCTCGTGTTGCGTTTGTTCATGGGGCCGGATCGCCGCATGAAGATAGGCTTCAATGGAAGCTTCCGCCGGCCATCGGCGCAGTACCGAGGCAAACCGCAAAGCGGAGACCGAAAAGAGCGGCTCTACACACGCCTCCTTTGAGCGAAAATAACGCCAGACAGTTCGCTTCGAGAGCCCTGCCGCCTCGGCAATGTCGTCGCCGCTCGTTGCCGCGAGTCCATGCTCTAAAAACAATCTGGCCGCATGTCGGGATACAATCAAACGAGCTTCTTCGCGTTCCGCAAGCATACCATAGACCCCGTCACTTAGTGACACCATAGATATGTCACTAAGTGACAGCGATCAACCCCTGTCTCGCGAAAAACGCGAATACATGCGCAGGTGCATGCATGTCAAAGCCTGTCGCGCTCGCATTCTCACTCTTATGGCGATGTATTGAAGCAACGCCTCATGGCATCCGCTGCACGTCGACCCCGCCGCAGTTACGGCGGATCACAGTCGCGGAGGCTGCCCGTATCACCGATGCAAGCCATCACACCATCAAGGACCATCTCAAGGCACTCGCGGATCAAGGGCACCTCGTCCTGCACCGTGCCGGCCGCGGCGCCTGGTGCGGTCTCTCCTGATGAACCGGAGTCAAGCCCAGCTGAATAAGTTTGCTCTTGAACGGAATCGAACCCCAACAAACAAACTTAGCTCTCCTAAACCAAGTAAGCCCCTGAATTTACAAACCCTAGTGATCTCATTCCGCCGCCACCTTCTCATCCGCCTTGCGGCCTTCCCATTCCTGTGGTGTGAGCGTCTTGATGTCGAACTGGTCGCGGGTGCGGGTATAGGTATGCCCGCCCATGCGGCCCACCGCATCCATGAGCTGTTGGTCGATATGCAGGTTGGCGGTGTTGACAGCATCGCTGCGAACGAACACGCCGACGACTTCGCCAAGGATGATTTCACGGGCTGGGCCGACCTGAAGGGTGGTGTGGCGGCGGCATTCCAAGGCGGCGGGCGCTGCGAGAATGCGTGGGCTGCATACCATCTGACCGGGAACGGTCGCGAGGCCCGCCTCCTCCATCTCGTCTACGTCAGGGCCGAACTTGATGGCGCAGATTTCCATCTGGTCGACCAGCGCGTTATCGCAGATGTGGACAGTGAATTCGCCCGTCTCGCGGATGTTGCGGGCGGTGTCCTTGAAGCGCATGTCCGAATAGTTCTCGACGCCGATGGCGACGATGGCTGGATCATGGGTCAGAACATTGAAGAAGCTGAATGGTCCTGCGTTGGGCGTCCCGTCCTTGCTGACCGTTGTTACCAGCGCAATCGGACGCGGGATGACAGTGCCAATGAGAATTTTGTAGCGTTCCCGCTCGCTGAGCTTGGCGAAATCGAAATGGGTGTGGTCGGTCATATCAGGCCTCGACAGGGATGCGGTGGGTTTCAAGTGGGGTGTGGCGGGAGAGGTTTTCGAACCCGTCCTTTGTGACGACATACATATCGCCGACATTACCGCCTGCCGACAGCGGCTCAAGCCATTGCGTGTGCAGCACGAACACCATGCCCTCTTCCATCCGGTCATAGTTGTGGGATGAGATATTGAAACTGTTCTGGCCACCGGCCATGCCGACCGAGTGGCCGAGATTGGGGTTATGCGGCCCATGCGTTGCCGGGTAAACATGCATGAGAGTGCGGCCCTGCGCCTCCCAGTCGATATTCTTGACATATTGGCGCGGGATCAGCCGCGCGCTGCCATCATCCATCGGAGCCCAGTTGTAAGGCATGGTGCGGGCTTCCGGTGAGGAAAGCATGCCGCGCTCGATCATCGGCTCGAAGGCCGCGTTGTTGACATCGCGCATCAGCGCGCCGGGCCGGATCAGCTGTTCGGCACGTTTGACGCCGTCAGTGCAGGCTGCCAGCACCTCCTCCTGCCGCTTGGTGATATCGCCAACGGCGATCATACGAGCGGTCTGGGCGGTGTAACCGCGATAGGTGATGTTGGAGACGTAGAGATTGATGAGATCGCCCGGACGGACGACATGGCCGTAAGGCTTGCCACAATGGGTGCCGAACTCGTTGATGCCAATCTGGTAACCGTCTCCCGTTTCGCCACCAAAGGAAAGCTGCGCTTGCGTGAAGGCGGCATAGATTTCGTGATCGGTCACACCGGGCTTGGCAACATGATAGGCGGCCTGCGTAGCGATGCTAACGAGTTGGGCTGCCGCTCGGAACATCTCGATCTCGCGTGGCGAGCGCACCTTTTGCATGCGGTCGAGAATGGCATTGTCAGCGACGAACTTGGCCTTCGGCATCAGTTCGTCAAGAGCAGCCCAGAAGGTGAGTGATGTACGATCACCGATGCGGCCGATCTGCGCTTTTGCCAGGCCCATGCCAGCCAGCAGTTCGGCGCATTTTTCAGCGGTCTTGATGACACTGTCGCCGGGACGGTCGGCGTATTCGCGCCCGATTGGGCCGATCTGCCAGATGTCTTCCACCAGCACCGGCTCCCCCCCCGGCGGCAGAAGCACGGACTGGGTAAAGAAGGATAGAAGCACCATCGGCTTGTCGGCATCCGTCGGGATGATCAATACGCCTTCACGCATCCAGTCGCAGATGTAACGCAGATAGTGGTTGGACGTGTGGAACCAGCCGACACCGCCGGTATGGACCAGCAGCGCATCATGCCCAGCCTCGACGGCTTGACGGCGGATGCGGCGCAGGCGGTCTTCGAACTCTTCAACGGGCAAAGGCAGCGGTGCAACAAAGTCGAAATCCGGTTGGAAATCGGCCAGCAGCGATCCGATGCGATAATTGCCTGACTTATTGGCATGTATGTTCATTGGGTATTTCCTTCCAAAGTATTTTTCTGTGTTCAGGCTTGCCGCGATGGCGCCAGCACCCGCCTTGCAACCAGCATCACCACCAGTGTGAGTGCGATCAGGATTCCCGACATCGCGGCGACACGGACATCGAGCGATTCCTCGATCAATGCGAACATGCGCAGCGGCAGCACGGTCGTCTGCGCATCGGCAAGGAAGAGCGAGACGGAGACATTGTCGAGCGACTGGATGAAGACGAGGAAGGCACCGGCCAGAATTCCGGGGGTGAGCAGCGGCAGGATCACGCGCCTGAGCGTCGTGTACCACGTCGCGCCCATGACAGTGGAGGCTTCCGCCAGCGAAGGGTTGATGCCCTGAGCGACGACGGATGCGGCGCGATACATCAGCGGCCCGAAGACGACGATATGGCCGACAACGGTGAGCCAGAGCGATGGCTGGAAACCGACGAAGTTCGCCACGATCAGTGCCGCCAGACCATAAACGAGGCTCGGCAGAACAAGTGGGGCCAGCAGAAACGGCTCCAGCGCATTGACCGTGCGGCGTCTCATCCGCGCCATGCCGATGGTAGCAGGCACGGCAAACAGCAGCGATCCCAGCACTGCGAGGCCCGCGATCTTCAGCGAATTGCCAGCTGCAATATGTTCTGTCCCTGAACGGACAGGATCGATCAGCGCTTCATACCAGCGCAGGGAGAACCCCTGCGGAGGATATTTGAGCGTCTGGCCCGAGGTGAACGACATGGTGATGGCAATGACAATCGGCGCCACGAGATAGAGCAGGCTGAGACTGCCGAAGCCAAAGACAAACGCTTTGTAGAGGAAAGTCGGGATCGGGTTTTCACGATGATTATGCATGGCCAACAAGCCTCCGGTGACGGGAAATCATGGTCATGGCAACGAGAAGAATGCCGGTCGACAATAGCAGGACGACGGCGATGGCTGAGGCCATGGACCAATCGAACAGCGTGCCAACCTCGCGGTAGATCAATTGCGGCACATAGACATTGCGAGCACCGCCGATGACGGCCTGTGTGACGAAGGACGCGCTGGTGCTGGCAAAGACGAGTATCCAGCCCGCCAGCAGGCCGGGCAACATCATCGGCAGGAGGACCGTGACGAAGATACGCCACGGCCCGGCACCCGAAACCTGCGCGGCCTCGGTGAACTGCACTGGCGTTCGCGACAGGATGGCGATCAGCGGCAGGATTATCAAAGGCAAGTCGATCTGACACATGGCCATGACGAGACCCAATTCGGTGGAGAGCAACGTGAACGGCCTCTCCGCAAGTCCAAGCGCGACGAAGGCCTCGCTGATCGGTCCCTGTCGTCCAAGGATAACGATCCAGGCGAACGTTCGCACCACATTGCTGGTCAGCATCGGGATGAGCGTCAGGAAGATGATGATCTGTCGCGCGGTCTTGCCACTGTGCCAATAGAGCAGTGCAATGGGAATGCCGAGCAAGGTCGTGCTGGCGATGGTCTGGAGGCCGAGCGTGGCGGTATTGACCAGCACCCGGTAGTTGAACGCATCGCCTAGAAAACGTACGTAATTATGCAGCGAAACACCGTCAGGACCGATGAAGCTGAACCCGACGAGAACGGCGAGCGGCGTCGCAAAGAACGCCACCGACAGCAAAAGCATCGGGATAACGTATGGGAAACCGCTCGCTTTCATGTGCTTACCTCAACCGGCGACGAGAGCGTCGAACTGGCGGATCCATTCCGCACGGTTCTTGTTGATTGCAGCCCAGTCCGGATAGACCAGCGATGCCAACTGTTCGCGCTTCACATAGGCCTCGATGCCTGGCGTGAGTTCCACTTCCTTGTTCGTCGGGAACATCTCCGTCGGTGGCATTTTGAGCTTGTCCTGCGCTGCCTTGGAGATGGCTGCATCCATATAGGCATAGGCCGCATCCGGGTTCTTCGCGCCCTTGGTCAGATGGATGTTGACGGGTGCTGCTGGAGAACCCGTTTCCGGCTGGACGAATTCGGCCTTAAGGCCCATGGACTTGAGACGCGCGACATTGCCTGTCGAGCACATGAAGACGGCGATTTCGCCCTGTTGGAACAGGGTCATCTGGTGGTTCGTGCTGGCGACGACGCCTTTGATCTGCTCTGGATTGTCCTTGAACAGCTTGAACACGGCCTCCATGTCGGTTGGGCCCTTGCCAAATATCTTGGCGATTTCGGTATAGGCCATGACACCGGTGTTGGAGGCGAATCCGGTCCAGGACACAAGGCCCTTGTACGCCGGGTTTTCGAACAGGTCGCGATAGTCTTTCGGTGCCGGAACCAGATCCGGGTTATAAGCGATGCCATTGACTTCGACCGTCACAGTCGGGCCGTACTCACCCTGAAATGCCGGATCAAGCATGTTCCAGTTCTTGAGCTTGGACGGATCGATCTTCTGGATCAGGTCATTCTCGATGGCGACGGCCATCTGGCCGGGCGACATCAGCAGTGTGTCGTAAGGCGGGTTTCCGGGGCTTGCCATCACTTTGGCAAGCTGGTCCTGCGCCATCGCGGGTGCAACCGTCAGATCGAAACCGGCTTCCTTGACGAGTGGCGTCAGTACCGTGCGATATCCGTCTTCCCAGTTGCCGGGAAAGGTTGCGGCAACGGCTGTGCCCCCAGCGGCACGAGCCGCGAAGGGAGCGGTGACTGCGACAGCCGCACCGGCGGCAAGCAATCCGAAATGACGTCGTGTGATGTTAAAGTCCTGCATCTGTTCACCTCTATTGTTGTTGTTCATTCACTGGATGCTTCCGGTTCGCTCGGAAAGGCGTGACACCTCAAGGTGTCAATCTCGGCAAAGAGCTGTGCTCCCGGCTCGGGAATGAAGGTGGAAGGTCCGCGCACCTGCGAAGCGCGCAGGCCCGTGCCGTCTTCAAGGAGAAGATCGTGGACGAGCGTCGGCCCAAGAGGAACGGACACGGTCAGCCGCGCTGGCAATGCGAATTCACTCGGTTTTGTTGAAAGACGGACGTCTTCGGGGCGGAAGGTGATGGTGACCCTGGAGCCAACAGTAAAGTTCAGGCGGCGCGGGAGAACGAGTGTCTTGCCATTCGTAAGCGCAATGGTCGTCGCCTCAGCATCAAGTGTCTCCACCGTGCCATGCAACAGATTGGCCTGCCCGATGAAGGTGTTGACGAAAAGCGTTTTCGGCCGGTCATAGACCGCCATGGGCGTGTCGATCTGCTCGACATTGCCCTTGTTCATCAGCACCAGACGTCCGGCAAGGCTTTGCGCCTCTTCCTGATCATGGGTGACGATCAGCGTTGTGATGCCGAGGGTTTTCTGGAGATGCAGGAGTTCGACCTGCAAATCGAAACGAAGCGCGCGGTCGAGCGCGCCGAATGGTTCGTCCAGCAGCAGAAGCGAGGGCCGCCCGGCAATGGCACGGGCAACCGCCACGCGCTGCTGCTGCCCACCGGAGAGTTCGCGGGGCAGCCGGTTGCCATAACCCTTCAACTGCACGAGCGAGAGCATTTCCTCGACGCGCTCCTTGCGTTTCGCACGCGGCACCTGCTGGCAGGCCAGCGGATAGGCGATGTTTTCAGCCACAGTCAGGTGCGGGAACAGGGCGTAATTCTGGAACACCATGCCGATGCCGCGGGAGCGCGCCGAAACATTGGCAAGATCCTGTCCACCGAGCTGGATGACACCGCTCTTCGGCTGGATCAAACCAGCAATCGCCCGCAGGACCGTGGACTTGCCGCAGCCGCTCGGCCCCAGAAGTGCTACGATCTCGCCAGCCGCAACCTCGAACGAGATATCGCTGATCGCATTCTGCCCACCATAGCTGTGGGTGAGGCCGCGAACGCTGAGCTGCTTGCCCTCTGCTGCCTTCGAGGCGTCTGCCATTGATATACCTTCGAGTTGTGCCGCGCCGTCAAAGCGCTCAGCGCCTGACGGCACTAGGCGGAGATGGGATCGGTCGGCGATGTGAGCTTCGTTGTGGGTCATGCCAAGGGATTTGCAAACGGTATGCCAGTTTGCCGATATCAACCGTCATTTATTTTCAACGAATTGATAAATAACATTTATTTTTGTTTTTTATAGTTCCGAATATTCATAATAATATCATATCGGATTTATCTTCGAATTTAAAAAATGGGCAATAGACGTCCATATCGCTTATTCATTAAGCAAGGTTTCAAGACCAAAGACGAGAAATTGCCGGGGATTCGCAGAAAACATCACTGTAGATCATGAACGTCGTTTTTTAAAAAATTGACGGAATACCTCGTAAAAGCAGCGACTTGGGTAGGTCCTGCATTAATTCAGATCGTCGGCAACACCATCAGAGATGATTTTTTAATCAATCTATTTTCGTAACTTCATACGAATATCTATACGGAAGCATGAAAATTCACGGCGTTTAAAATATGCGTTTAAAAACAGGACACTGAACACTCGCCCATCAAGCTGGCACGCCGATTGCTTTGAGGTTCCTGTGAATTCACGCTGATAAAAATCAAAAAGGGGATCGCATGCGCAGCTTTACGAAAACTCTCAAAAACGGCCTGACCGGCATCGCCTTCGCGCTGATGGCCACCTCGGCCCTTGCGGCAGAAGGTCCCGCCGTAAAGATGGTGCCAGACGCAGATGTCGCAAAACTGCCGGGTATCGCATTCGACCAGAAGCTGGCTGACCGCTTGCCTCCAGCGATCAAAGACAAGAAAGTGCTCAAAGTAGCAACCGACCTGACTCCGCCGATCAGCTTTCAGGCGGAAGACGGCAAGTTGATCGGGATCGATGCCGATATTGCAGCAGCGCTCGGCGTCATTCTCGGCGTCGATGTTCAAATGACCAATGTCGGTGCAGGTGCTGCCATCGTGCCCGCCGTCCTGTCCAAGCGTTTCGACATGACCATTTCCGGCATCAACGACGATGTGGAGCTGGAAAAGCAGGTCGATGTCATCGACTACATGTTTGATGCCACGACGATCATGACCATCAAGGGCAATCCTCTCGGCATCAAGAGCATGGAAGACCTCTGCGGCAAGAAGGTTGCCGTGCCGGTCGGCACGTTCCAGGCACGCTTGGTGGAGACAGCATCGGCCAAATGCACGACACCTATGAACATCATGTCCATCCCGAAAATGCCTGACGTCTTGCAGGCCGTGCGCACCGGCCGCGCCGACGCAACCGTCAACGGTTATGCAACCAGCGTCTACACAACGGAAAACCAGACCGGCAAGGGCGTTGGCCTGCAAGCACTTCCAGATGTTCGCCTCGCCGTTGGCTATCTCGGCATGTTGGTATCGAAGGACAGTCCAGACTTGCGTGATACGGTAATCGCCTCGCTTCAGCATATGGTCGATACCGGTGCCTATAAAGCCATAATGGAGAAATGGGGCCTTGGCCCGCTTGCAGTCAAAACCGTGAAGTTCAACGACGCCGCCAGCATGCCGGTGAATTGAGCCATGGCCCTATTCGCTCAACCCGTCAGCATGGCCATCGCACCACCGCTCGGCAAGCCGATACGGTGGGGGCAAATCACGTCAGGTACCAGCGCGATCCTCGCGCTGGCTCTCTTCATCCTCACCATCGCACGCAACCAGACTGTTCAGTGGGGCGAAATCCCGCGCTACATGGTCGATCCGGTCATCCTCGACGGCGTCGTTCTGACCCTGGAACTAACGGCAGGTGCCATGGTCTTCGGCATCGCCTTCGGCTGCATCGTCGCCGTCATGGCCACGAGCCAGAACATCGTTTTGAAGGCGCTCGCCGTCGCCTTCGTCTGGTGGTTCCGCGGCGTGCCACTGATCGTCCAGATCTTCTTCTGGTTCAACATTGCCCTGTTCATTCCGCAAGTGGGCATCGCCACCTATTCCATATCGATCAACGACCTCGTCACCCCTGCCCTTGCAGGCTTTCTAGCGCTCGGCCTGCATGAAGCCGCCAATATGAGCGAGATCATTCGCGGTGGATTGACCGCCGTTGATCGCGGACAGCGCGAGGCGGCCTCATCTCTGGGACTGCGACCGCTCCAGACCCTTCGAACCGTGGTTCTCCCCCAGGCGATTCGTCTGATTGTGCCACCAACCGGCAATCAGGCCATCGGCATGCTGAAAGCCAGCGCCATCGTTTCCGTCATCGGCATGCAGGACCTGCTGACCCAGGCGCAGGCCATCTATGCGCGCAACTTCCTCGTCATCGAACTGCTGTGCGTTGCCTCGCTCTGGTACCTCCTCATCACCACCATCGCATCCTTCGGGCAGCATTTTTTGGAAAAGCACCTAGCACCAAAAGGTCGAGATGCCGGTGCGCAGAAAGATACCCGGCGACGCGCCTGACGCGCCGCCACCTCCACCCTTAATCAAACGGAAATGCCATTGCAGCAAATCCGATCAGGAAACATCAAGGAGCAAAACATGAGACTCGGCATAGACGGACAGAAACTGCCCGAAGCCAGAAAGCGCGGGCCACTCAAAAGCCTCGAGCATGTCAAGGAACTCGGTCTCGGCGGCATCTTCTTCAGCACGGTCCTCGACATGAGCGAGACGTTGGACATAGGCGAACTGGCCGATATCAGAGCCAAAGCTGACGAACTCGGCCTTTACCTCGAAGCGGGCGTCGGCAAGATCAACCCCTATTGCAGCGCCGAGGCTCCGGAGTTCCGCGCAATAGGCGGTGGCGATGTTATCTTAGGCTTTACCCGCATGATCGAGGCGAGTGCGGGCATAGGCTGCCGCGAACTCTGGGTGTCGCCGGGCAACTTCAAGTCGGAATATCGCGGGCGGCTGGCCAATGACCGGTTCCGCACCGATGTAACCTGGGACGAGCAGTTGCGGGGTATCGAAAAGGTACTGCTGAAGCTCGCGCCTGTAGCGCGCGCGAACGGTGTTCACCTCAACATGGAAACCCATGACGAGATCACCTCGTTTGAAATCCTGCGGCTGATCGAAAAGGTTGGCGAGGACTGCATGGGCGTCGTCTTCGACACGGCAAACGGACTGCAACGGGCCGAACATCCGGTCTTTGCAGCAAAACGTGTCGCACCCTATGTCCGCCAGACCCATATCAAGGACGCCTATGTCGGCCATGCCACCGGTGGTCTCGATTTCCAGACCCGCCCCGTCGGTCGCGGCATTGTCGACTTTGCCACAATCATCCCCATTCTGGCCAAGGCCAATCCGGACCTGAACCTCTCCCTCGAAGTCGCAGCCTCCGTCGAAGACAAGCCGCGCAAGGCCAACCCCCGCCAGTGTATCGAGATCAACGACCCGATCTGGCGCGCAGGCCATCCGGATCTTAACGCTGAGGAACTGGACGCCTATCTCGAATTGGTGGACACGTTCGAGAAACGTGTGGCCGGCGGAGAAATACCTGATTGGGAAACCTATGAGGCAAGCCAGTATGGCTACCCGACCTATGAGCACCAGGCCTATGGCTTCAGCGAAGCGGTGATCTTCATCAAGGATTCTGCGCGCCACATTGAAGCGGTTTGTCAGGAGAGTGGAATTTCACTTTCGACGCCGTCCAGAAAGCGACAGGCAGCCTAATATCCCCGCTTTCATCGGAGACGTGTGTCATCACCTTTAAAAACCATGGGACGCACCGGAATTTTAGGATCAAGCGCATATACGCAGGAATATTTCCATGAAAATAATCATATCGCTTGATCCGATCTGGAGATGACAATGAAGACCACAAGGCGACGTCTAAGCGCCAAAGCCACAACAAAGGCTAGCAGCCCGGTGGATACGGCCGAAACCGCCAATGACGACGTGACCGAGCGCATCCGTAACACACTGGCCGCGGCCATTGGTGAGGGCGCGCTCAAGCCCGGCGTTAAGATTCTCGAAGACGCAATCGCAGACCACTTCGGGGTCAGCCGCACTGTCGTGCGCGGAGCACTTGGCGTGTTGGAGAGTGACCATCTTCTAGAGCGCAAGAAAAATCGCGGCACCTTCGTGGCTGAGCCCGGCATCGAGGAAGCAAAAGCCCTCTTCGAAGCGCGCCGCAAGCTTGAACACGTCATCCTCGAACTCGTCATGGACCGAGCAACCATCGATCAACTGGATGCCCTCGAAAAGCTGACGGACGAAGAAGAGCACATCCATCACCACGGCGATGAAAAGTCGAAAACGGTCCTATCCGGCAAATTCCATGTCGTTCTGGCAGAACTCGGCGGCAACGCCGTTATGACGGAGATGCTTTCCAAAATCGTCGCCCGCCTCTCCCTCGTCATGTCTCTCTATGAGGAAGAGCGCAAGGACGATTGCGGTGCCGATCACCATCGCCTGATCGTCGCAGCCCTGAAAGCGAAGGACCTGGCAAAGGCGCAGCAACTGATGGACCATCACCTCGCAGACATCGAGGGCCGCGTTAGGCTGACCGAGGGACAAGGTGACAGACATACGTTCTTGGCGGTGTTGGAGAATTTTTCCTGATTGCCACCTTGATGAAAATCGAACTGTCGTTCAACGACATACCTAGTTTGATAGAGGTCATAACCAGTCAGGATTTAATTCTGGAGCAACAGCGCATAGCCTGTATGCCGACGTTCACCTGTGCGGGTAAGTGCGCCCATCTCCACGAGTTGATGCGGTCTCGTGTGGCTGTGACCGAGATGTAGTTCTCTGCGCTCAAGCCGCCCACGAAACCCAGTGAGCCTTCTTTGCAGATGCGCGCGACTACCTTTTCTTGGCGCTCATTCAGTTGTCCTCGATATCCGTCGTAGGAACTTTGTTTTCTGGATGAAGAAATCTATGCGTTCGAGCGTCGCCTGTTGGGCGGCCAGATTGACCTGGCTATTTTATCTTAAAAGCTGTTGTCCGCGTTTTCTGAGGTGACAGATGTGACTACAATGGCCTATTTAAAACAGTGCCCAAGAAATCCAAGCAAACACCTGACAGTTCGAAAACACTGCTGCAACAACTTGCGGCAATGCCCGAAAAGCTATTCAGCAGCGCGTTCAAGGTGCAGTACGGCGCATTATGCTACCGTGAACCCGAAGGTTGTGACATCGAAGTTCTTCTCATCACGTCGCGAGGAACGGGGCGTTGGATCATTCCTAAGGGCTGGCCGATGAATAAGAAAAAGCCGCATGAGGCGGCCCGGATCGAAGCTTTCGAAGAAGCCGGCGTGATTGGCAGAGTGCACAAAAAGCCGGTGGGTCGATTCACATACCTCAAATGGCTCGAAACGGGGCAGGTTGCGCCATGTATCGTGGAAGTCTTCCAAATCGAAGTCACAAAAACTACGGATAGATACAAAGAAATGGGCCAACGAAATCTAGCGTGGGTCTCACGAGACGAAGCAGCGAGGCGTGTGAGGGAAGTTGAGCTCAAGTCCCTGATAGTAAATTTTCGTCCGAACACATGATCGGCCACTTGGCAATGTATCTAACAAAATTATCCCACCTTATTTCAAACCTCCGGCCGAGATTTCTGCGTTTCGCCTAGGTTTGCACACGAGTGCATTGCAAGCGTCCGCTCAACCTAGTACAGATCCAACATCGCGAAAGAGGAATAACGTACTTGATGGCCAAGAACTTTGTGACATCGATCGAAGTGGCCGAGAGGGCGGGAGTTTCACGTTCAGCCGTTTCCAGGACCTTTACCGCTGGCGCGAGCGTTTCTCCAGATGTGCGACAACGCGTGTTGAAGGCTGCGGGGGAACTTGGCTATCGTGTAAACCGGCTTGCGCAAACGCTAAACACATCGAGTTCCAACCTGGTTGGAGTTGTCGGGGCGAACTTGTCCTCGCCGTTTATCGCCAAGCAATTGGACATGTTAAGCCTGGGCCTTCTGCGACGAGGACAGCAGTGCTTGCTGCTGAATGCCGCCGATGCGCGAAGTAACATTACACCGTTGATCGAGTTGATCTTCGAGTTTCGGGCGCGTGCCGTCGTCGTCCTTTCCGGAGAGCCACCAGCCTCGATCATTGACGAATGTCTTGCGAACGGCGTTAAACTTATCGTCATCAATCGCAACAACACACGTGAAGACATCGATGTCATCCTGAGTGATGATATTGTTGGCGCTCAGCTTGCGGCCAACCGGTTGATTTCGGCAAGATGCCGGAAGATTGCGATTGTGTGCAGCGGCAGCCTCACTCCAACTCAAGTCAAGCGCGCGACCGCGTTTGAGGAGAGATTTTTGGAGCAGGGAGGAGAAGTTGTACGTTGGAGCGACGGGCCAACCGCCTACGAAACCGGCGTAGCCGCCGCCCAAGCCTTACTGCACGACACGCAAATCGACGGGGCATTTTGCGTCACTGACTTGATGGCGCTTGGGTTTCTTGATTCGGCGAGACAGCACTTCAATCGTTCGGTTCCTGACGAACTTTGCGTCGTAGGGTTTGACAACATTCCGCAGTCTGCGTGGATGGCCTACAACCTTACGACAATTGGCCAGTCATTTTCTGTGCTGACGGATTCCGTTCTTGCCGCCCTTGATCACGATGACGGTCACGTCTCCACACAAGTCGTTCCGGTAGAACTCATCGAACGCGGTACCGTCCGCTCCTGAACACGCATCTTCCTTTAAGCCAATAAATCCCTATTGCCATGAATGCACACGTGTGCAATGTTGAACACGTGTGCAAAGGAGATGTTGATGGCTTTAGGTGAGAGTTCTCGGAGCGACGTTAAGGAACGGGCTGAACTGTGCCACGTGGTAATCCGCTCGGCCGGTGCGCTGGCACTTGAAGGTTTCAGGCGCGTCGCCAAAGGTGGCTTTACCATGAAAGGGCCCCAGGATTTTCTGACCGAGACGGATGCAGCGTCTGAGGACCACATCCGTGGTGCGATCATGGCAGCCTTTCCCGACGATGGTTTTTTTGGCGAAGAGGGCGGCGGCGAGATTCGCGACCGAGTTTGGGTTGTAGACCCTATTGATGGCACCGCGAATTTCGCACGGGGAATCCCACATTTTTGCATTTCGATCGGCTATATTGAAAATGGTATCACGCAGTTCGGCGCTATCTACAATCCAGCTCTCGATGAACTTCACTTTGCTATGCTGGGCCAGGGCGCGACGCGCAATGGGATAACGATTTCAACAGCTGCGACGACGCGGTTTGATATGGCATCAATCGAGCTGGGTTGGTCAACTCGTATCCCGAACTCGACATATCTCGGCGTTGCTGAAGCACTCCTTACCAAGGGCGCGAACGTTCGCCGGTCCGGCTCTGGAGCTCTTGGCCTTGCCTATGTGGCTGATGGCCGGTCGGACGCCTATGTCGAACTGCACATGAACTCTTGGGACTGCGTTCCCGGCATGCTGATCGTTGCGGAAGCGGGCGGGGTTGTCTGCCCGTTCACGAAGCTTGGTTCTCTGCGTCATGGAGGTCCTGTTCTGGCATCCGCTGCTGGCATAGCGTCCGGCGTCAGCGAAGCCGCAAACATCCCCCTCGCATTGGGTAAGGCCGTCGTCAGCTCGATCAATACGGGAGCTCGAACACAGGTCGCCTAATGACGCCTTAAAGGGCGAAGGCAAATTTTGGAGTGAGTGCGGCCTGGAGAGCCGTCTGGGAGGGAACATGACAACTTTAGCGGAAATCGAAGCCACGGGGCGCAGCGGAAGAGTTACGCGAATATCCCGGCGTGTCGGTCATTTTCTAACAGCACCCGAGCGGGTGATTGCGCTTATAATGGCCGCAACTCTCTGCTTGCTCGTTATCGCTCCTTTGTTCCAGTTAATCCGTGAGACTGTCACGGTACAACCCTATGACGCCGTATATCTCCCTGGACGCGCTGTTGGTGAACTTACCTCGTTCCACTACGAGCGAGTATTTACTGGTCGCATGTCCTGGGCGCTGTTCTATAAACCTTTCATGAATTCGCTGGTAACGGCGTTTGGTGCGACAGCGATATGCCTTGCCCTTGGCGCCATTCTTGCCTGGGTGGTTGTGCGCACGAATGTCCCCTACCGTGAATTTGTCAACACCGCAGTCATTTTGCCTTACATGCTGCCCTCATGGGTCATGGCGCTTGCGTGGGTAACGTTTTTCAAGAATGATCGCGTGGCAGGGGCATCCGGCGTTTTCGCTTACCTTTTTGGCGTTCAGCCGCCTGACTGGATCGCATTTGGTAGTTTGCCGATTATTATCTGCTTATCAATGCACTATTACGTTTATGGCTTCCTGATCATCTCTGGCTCACTCTCGACCGTCGACAGCCAACTCGAGGAGGCAGGTGCAATAGCTGGTATGTCGCGTCTGCGTCAGTTCATTTCGATTACTGTTCCACTCGTTGTGCCAGCCGTGGGCTCCGCCGTGGTCATGACGTTCATAAGGGTCATCGGATCGTTTGGTACGCCGGCGGTTCTAGGAATGCCGATCCGCTATTTTGTTCTGCCAACGCAAATTTACGCCGCAATCGGCTCGCGCAATGTGGGCGACGGATATCTCTTGGCACTGGTTCTCGTTTTGCTTGCCGTCCTCTTTATCTGGATCAACCAGCGCATCATCGGTGTTCGTAAAAGTTTCGTCACGATGTCGGGCAAAGGATTCAGGCGGAAAGAGATCGATCTCGGACGTGGGCGCTGGCTGGTCTTCGCTCTGGTCATCCTACTGATGTGCATCACTGTTGTACTGCCACTGAGCTTGCTCGCGCTACAGTCCCTATCGCGCACAGCCGGTAATTATGACCTTTCAAACCTCACGCTGCATTACTGGATCGGCGAGCGCGGCGGAGTGAATGCGCTTTACGCTGGCGTGTTCAAGAACCCGCAGATCTTGAATGCTGCGTGGAACAGTCTTCGACTAGCATTATTCACCGCGTTAGCAACAGCTGTGCTCGGTTTCCTGATTGGTTACGTTGTCGTTCGCACCCGGGGCACTCTTTCGTCTCGCACGCTCGAGATGGCGGCGTTCTTGCCATATATCTTCCCGGCGGTAGCCTTTGGAGCGATCTATATTGGCATGTTCTCTCAGTCCTTTGGGCCGATCCCGGCGCTATACGGAACGTTCGCGTTACTCGTACTCATCGCGGCTGTAAAAAACCTGCCGTACACGTCGCGCACGGGTATTGCGGCTATGCTGCAGATTGACAAATCGCTGGAGGAATCTGCACGCGTCCAGGGCATTGGCTGGTTCGGTCGTATCCGGAGAATTGTAGCTCCGCTTGCTGCGTCAGGCCTTGTCTCCGGTATGCTGTTAAGCTTCATCGGCACCATGCGAGAGCTCTCATTGATCATCCTGTTGGTCACGCCATCGACGGCTGTTCTTGCGAGCGTGATCTACACCTATCAGACAGACGACGTACCTCAACTTATCGGGGCAGCCACCTTGCTCCTGGTCGCCCTGGTCGTTGGGTGCAACCTGCTGTTTAGGCTCGTTTTTCGTAATACGAAGATGGGATTTGCTTGAGGAGGCAACCCGAAAAAAGGAGGAGGACTTATGCAGAAGTTTTTAAAAGGCGCAGCGATCGCTACGTTAAGTTGGATGATCGGATCTGCCACATTTGCTCAGGACGCATTCGAAACGTGGGTGAAAACGGCTGAATTGGGGAATAGCCAGCCCACAGAAGAAAACTGGGACGAAATCACCCGCAAGGCTAATGAAGAAGGCGAAGTGACGATCTACTCGTCGTCCTCGAGCGTCAACGCGCTTGCCGAGGACTTCATGAAGCTTTACCCGAAGATCAAGGTCAACGCTTATGATCTGGGCTCAGAGAAGACGATTGAAAAAGTCGTCCGAGAACAGCAAGCCGGTATCTTCAATGTCGATGTGGTCAACACTGCCGGTACAGCGCAGATGATTTTCGACCTTCTTCCCAACCGCCGCATCGTGAATTATGTGCCCCGTTATCTGGTTGACAAGATTCCGACGGAACTCCGTGAACCCCTACTAACGCAGGTCGTCGAGGCCACAGTCCTCATGTACAATGCTGACGCGTACAAGGATGGACCGCCCGTCAAGAATGTCTGGCAATTGACGGAACCGGAATGGAAAAAACGCTTCGCGATGAAGAGCCCGCTCGGATCGCTGACATCCTTGGCACTGCTCGCCTCTATCGTAGAGCATTCCGATGACTTTGCGAAAGCTTATGAGACTTATACCGGCAAGCCAATTGAACTCTCGGACGGCATCGAAAATGCCGGCTACGAGTATCTGCATCGACTCCTGAAAAATGATCTCGTGATTTACGACTCCGGATCGAAGCTTGCGACCGCTTCGGGGCTCAAAGGGCAAAATAACCCGCCCATTACATTCTCGAGTATGCATTACGTCAACAAGAACAGCAGCGACGACTACGCCAATACCATTCTCTATGACGTCGACCCAGCAGGAGTATTTGCCTATTCGACATATACGTCGATCGCCGGGCAGGCTCCGCATCCGAATGCTGCAAAATTATTCATAGCGTTCCAAATGGGTTCGAAGGATCTCAAGCCGGACACAAAAATCGAAAAGCCTTACCGCGACGGTGCGAGTCTGAACATGCTTCAAGGGATGGCCGCTTATTTCAAGGTCGGCACCTTCTCTCCTCGAACCGACGTGCCCCTACCCAAGGGCGCTGAGAACTGGCCGAATGCGAAGAAGATCTTTGGATCTGCCGAGTTCCAGCGTGACAACGTTGCCGCTGTTAACGACTTCTGGGTCGTTGAGACAAGTCAATAAGAACCGTGTGAAATCAACCGGTCTGCCAACGCATGCCGGTTGGTACTTACGATCTCCGGAGGAAGTTATGAACGAAGTATCCCTCAAAGGCATTACGAAATCCTATGGTGCGCACCTTGCCATCCCGCCCCTCGACCTCGATATTCCGAAGGGAAAGTTTGTGACCCTTTTAGGGCCGTCAGGCTGCGGCAAGACAACCACTCTGCGGATTATCGCCGGTCTGGAGCAGCCCTCGGATGGGGAGCTTACGCTGGCAGGGACGTCGGTATTTTCTGGCCGCGACAGTCATTTCGTACCCCCGGAGAAACGCGGCTTAGGGTTCATTTTCCAAAGCTACGCTCTTTGGCCAAACATGAAGGTCGATCGCAATATCACTCTCGCTCTTCAACAAGCACGCAAGCCAAAGCACGAAATCCAGGCACGGCTCGGCGAGGCACTCCAAAAAGTGCAGCTTGAGGGGTATCAGGACAGATTTCCTTCGGAGCTTTCAGGTGGGCAACAGCAGCGCGTGGCCGTCGCCCGATTGATCGCAGCAAGAAATTCAATCCTGTTGATGGACGAGCCCCTATCCAATCTTGATGCGGTTTTGCGAACGGAAATGCGAACGGAACTGAAGCGGCTGTCACGCGACCTCGGCGCGACGACGATTTACGTTACCCACGATCAGGTCGAGGCCCTGACAATGTCTGACATTATCGTCGTCATGAAAGACGGGGTGATACAACAGATGGGCAGCCCCTACGAGATCTACCACCAGCCAAGCAATCTGTTCGTCGCTGAGTTCATCGGTGACCCCCGCATCAACCTGTTTGACGGAATTTTGGAGCAGCGTGAGGGTCGAAGCGTTTTGCACATTGGTGAGACGGAGATCAAGCTGCCGCACACCTTGACGCAGCCCTCGGGTCCAGTGCGCCTTGCCATTCGGCCAGAGCGGCTTACGCTCCATGGTGGGCCAGTCGTCAACAGTCTGCCAGCCGAGGTCGATGTTGTTCAACCGACTGGGTCACAGACAATTCTTTCACTGACGTCACAGGGGAATATGGTCACCGCCCTTATTCCGCGCTTTGTCGAGCGGTGGCCCACTCGAAAAGTGTGGCTGGAGCTCGACGCCGAGCACATCATGGTCTTCGATAACCAGTCCGGGAAACTTCTCCAGACAACAGGTGCGACCCGACAAGAGAACGCTGCGTAGCGCGTCAAAAACTCCGCTAGCCTGTTCCAAGGCTTAAGCAATAGGATCGGCGCGGACTTCATTTCGCGCCCAGAAAGGATCGAGTACCGGATATGGATGCACCTGTATATGAACGCCCCCCAATCAGCCTGATCACGGAAGGGCTACGACCGCACAATTCCAAGCTCTATATTGGCGGACTTGAAGGTGCGCGAGATCTTGACCTTTTGAGGCGGCACGGAATTGGCATCGTTGTGAACTGCGCTGTCAATCTCGACATCAACTTCGTGCGAGATCCCGCTCATCCTCAGGACGGTGATCGTAGCGCAACCGGCTATGCTCCAATCCGCTACTACAAACTCGGCATGATCGATGGTGGGGGTAGTCCCGATACAATGATGGTGGGAGGATACTACATTCTCCACGGCGCGTTGCATCAGACCATGCCCAAACGCGCGACTTACCCGTTCGAGAATGGCGGCAATATTCTTGTCAATTGCCGGAGCGGCCGTAGCCGCTCTGTATCACTCGCAGGTCTTTATCTCCACAAGCAGCAACCGGGCCTTTTTCCGACACTCGACGCGGCGATTGCGCATGTAAGGGAAAAACGCCTGCTAAGGCCGGACGAGTGGTTCGAAGCGCCCAAACCAATGCTCTACAACGCGGCACGTCTAGCATCCAACTGGATTGATATGATCGAAGCCAACAAGGCGCGTGAAGCAGTTGCGTAATCACACACCAGTCGCCGTCATTGCTGACGCACACTATCACGATCTCGAAGGCAGTTTTGGGCAGGCTGAACCAGTGTCTGGTAATGGGCTTACTGCGAGGAGCTGGTCAGAGACGCGTTGCTCGACGCGTGTATTTAACGAAAGCTTCGCTGCTCTTCCCGCGGCTCTCGAGATGATCGCTCGTCGTGGCATCCAACATGTTGTCCTTCTTGGCGACTATAGCGATGATGGTCAGGAGGCAACTGTTGAGGCAGTCGCTTCGCTACTGAACCGTTATGCTGAAGCATTTTCCATGTCCTTTTACATTTTACCCGGCAACCACGACGGTTATGCGGTCAAAGGACGACACCAGACTAAAGAATTTCTGACGTCGGACGGCAAGGCCACAGTCATTACCAGCGATCCTGACGTTGCCCAAAAAAATGTCAGGTCTATTCACACCTCCACGATGTATTGCAGCGGTTATCCCGAGGCACTTAAGCCCGTGGCAAGGCATGGTCTCACCCGCAGCACAAATTATTGTCACTGGGAGACACCATTTGGGACGTCTGATGCGTTCGAGGACCGACAATATAGGTTGAAGTCCGCCGACGAAACGACGGAGGCGCTTTTAATAGACTCATCCTATCTCGTCGAGCCGGAAGATGGTCTTTGGCTCCTGATGATCGACGCTAACGTGTTTCAGCCCTCAGCCGAGGCGACAGGCGTTAGTCTGGAAAGCGACTTTATTGACAGTACGGGTGCGGGCTGGAACGCGGTAGTCGCACAACGCCCCTATCTGATTTCGTGGATTGCCGATGTGCATCGTCGCGCAGCAACGGAGAAAAAAAACCTCTACTGCTTTTCACATTACCCGGTTGTCGATGTCTTCGTTGATAATCTTGCAAGTGAACAAGCCCTGTTTGGACAAACCAACATCGCGAACCGAACGCCGCAAGAAGGCGTGGCAGAGGTCCTGCTGCAAGCTGGTATGACTCACCACTTCAGTGGCCATATCCATGTTAACGGATCCAGCAAGCGAACTGTGGGCGACAGCACCCTGACGAACATAGCCGTTCCTTCGCTGGTAGCGTTTCCACCTGCTTTTCGCATCATAAACGGATCGATCAGTGAAATGAGTTGCGAGACTGTTAACCTGTTCGACCTACCGGTGGATCAGCGCCTGATGGACCTTTATCGTGTCGAATGCGAACAGATGGGAGAGCGAGAGCACCCTGCGTTTGCATCGAAAGCGTATGGCGAATTCCTCTACGCACATCAGGAGGCGCTGGTTACCCACCGCTTCTTTCCGCGGGAGTGGCCAAAGGACATGGTAGCCCTGTTTTCTGGGTCAACGCTTGGCCACCTGTTAACGCGATTTGACCTACCATCATCAGCTCTGGGCGAACTCGCGACGTCCGCTGGTACCGATCCGCAAAGTGTTGCATCGTTACCGTTGATACGTCTTGTAACGGATTGGTATGCGCTGCGCCAGGCGCAGGAACTGGCACTACCTTACATTCTGTCGGACAATCTGTCGATCTACAAAGCATTGGCAAACCACCACGCCGGACTTTCGGTATCGTCAGTTTCCACGACGAACGGTATGGCTATTTACTTTCTTGATACGTTTTTGACTGTGCTGAAGGTTTCACTAGAGCGCGCTGGCGCATGACCGACTACGACTACGAGCGGCGATGACATAGGTTGGGGAGAAAGAATTGAATTCCACGATTGTCATGATCAGTTTGCTGGGTGCGGTGGCGCTGCTTCTGTTTGGACTCGCGCAAGTCAAGGACGGTGTATCCCAGGCCTTTGGTGTGAAACTCAAGACCGGTCTTGCGACGGGTACACGCAGCGGATTGCGCTCATTTGTTTCTGGTCTGATTGCAACAATTGCTTTGCAGAGTTCAACGGCAACCGCACTGATGACTGCATCTTTCGTCGAACGCGAACTGATCAAACCGCGGATGGCCCAAATCGTTCTGCTCGGAGCCAATGTTGGGACCGCGATCACCGCGTGGATTGTGGCAGCGGGAACAGAATGGCTCTCGCCCCTAGCCATTTTAGTTGGTCTGATACTTTTTCGGGGCACCTCATCTGCGCGTCAGGGCGGTGGCAAAGCGCTGATCGGCATTGGTCTGATGTTGCTCTCGCTTCACCTTCTAAGTGGCGCCACAGAGCCGCTGCGCAGTTCACCAGCGCTCATGGCTTTTGTCGGCTTGCTGGACAATGCTTGGCCAGTCGCTCTGATTTTCTCAGCTCTGATTGCTTTTATCTCATCGTCTAGCCTGGCGGCAGTCGTGCTGATTCTGTCGCTTTCTTCAGCGGGCGTGCTGTCGACCGGGCTCATCATTGTTCTGGTCCTTGGGGCTAATCTTGGCGGCGCTGTTCCGCCCGTTCTGGCATCCTTATCGGGCCCTGCATCGGTTAGGCGTGTGACGCTTGGCAATCTCCTCGTCAGAGGAGCTGGCTGCGCAATCGTCCTTCCATTCGCCGGTTATTGCGCTGAGTTGTTGGCAATGTTGCCATTTGCCCCAACCAAGCTTCCCGTAGATGCCCATCTCGCATTCAACGTCTTGCTTGCAGCCCTGGCCTGGCCATTTTCGCGTTTGACCTCTCACCTTATGAAGTCCTTGATTTCTGATGACGCACCTGCCGAGTTCGGGCCGAAGTATCTGGATGCTCATGAGCTGTCGACGCCTGTGGTGGCGCTGGCAAGCGCAACGCGTGAGGTGCTCGGTATTGGGGACTTGGTTGAGCGCATGCTGATACGGGCCACAGATTCATTTGAGCGCTACAATCCTTCTCGGCTTGAAGAAGTTTCGGGATTGGAACGCCGAGTGGATCTGCTGCAGCAAGAAGTGAAACTCTATCTTTCGAAGCTTGGACGCAGTGGCTTGAATGAAGAGGATAGTCGGCGCTCCGTCGCAATCATCAATTACGCAATCAACCTTGAGCACATTGGAGACATATTGGAAAAGGGCTTGGTGCCGCAGATTGCCAAGAAGGGAATGCAGAGCCTTCAATTCTCGGTGGAAGGACATGCGGAGGTCAAAAATTTTTTCGAACTCACTCAGGAGAATCTTCGCATTGCCCAAACTATATTTGTCACTCGAGACTTCAACTTAGCGCGTCGAATGATGGAGCTAAAGGTAGAAGTCCGTAGAATGGAGAAACAGTCGTCCGCCAGCCACTTAGCGCGACTACGCGATGGTCGCGCAGACAGCATACGGACAAGTTCTTTGCATCTCGATATCCTGCGTGACTTGAAGCGTATCAACGCGCACATAGTTTCTATCGCACATCCCATCCTTGATGAAGGCGGGCTTTTGATTGAAAGCCGCCTTCGGTCTGCAGCTGAGTAAGCGCAGAGGTATCGCGATACTTTTTCTACGGTTGGCTTTTGTAGAGATTACGGAACGCTGTCCAACGACACGTCCCGCTTCCAAGTAGAACGAAGCATTCGTCGCAATAGCCGGACGTGAGGGCAGTTCACTGCCAACGATGAACATCCACGTTGCAACCACCGCAGCGAGGCACCAGATCACGATCCGCAAGATCCTGAAACTTTTCATGCCAACTCCCGCTACCTTCCCGTGCCATCGTGAACTATTCGCGGAAAGCCATAACCCCTCTAGCAGCCTGAGGCTCAAGACCCTTTTGACGCGTTTTGTCGGTTCTGCGCTGACGTGACGCACCGAGCCAGTTTCGATATTTGCTGGGACACCTGTTTCTTCCAAAACTGGTCTTGACCCTCAAGCTACTAGAGGTCTCACACTCGGGCCGAATCCAGTGAGGGTAGAGAATGCGTGAGGCGACAATGCAATCGGAAGACAAGGCGTGGCTACCGACCTTCGCAGCTTGGATGGTCGCTCTGGCTTCGACTTTGGGCGCGCTGTTCATCGGGGAAGTCATGGGTCAGGCTCCTTGCGACCTCTGCTGGCATCAGCGTGCCTTCATGTTCCCATTGGCTGTCCTGCTGGCTGTGGCCGCGTTCCGGTCGGATGGCCGGGCGTGGTTCTATGCAGCGCCGCTGGCCGCCATCGGATGGCTCATCGCTGCGTTCCACAATCTCCTCTATTTCAAGGTCATCCCGACGGCCATCAAACCATGCGGTCAGGGCCCCTCCTGCTCTGGCGACGGGATGATCCTGTTCGGGGCGCTTCCCATACCCCTTCTCTCGCTTGCAGCATTCACCACAATCATCATCCTACTTCTTATCGTGCGCCGGAGAACATCAGCATGAACAGACGCACCCTCGTCCTCGCATCGGCCTCGGCCGCTATCGTCGTGTTCGCCGGAGGCGCTGCCCTCTATAACGGCAACACCACCGAGCCGACACCTGCACCTGCACCAGTCCCCGTGTCGGGGAACAACACCCTGGTCAGGATGCATTCGCCTGTCATGGGACCGGTGTCCGCTCCCGTCACCATCGTCGAGTTCTTCGATCCGTCCTGCGAGGCCTGCCGGGCCTTCTATCCGATCGTCAAGCAGATGATGGCGCAGACGGGATCCGATGTCCGCCTCGTCCTGCGCTACACTGCGTTTCATCAGGGATCCGACGATGCCGTGCGGATACTTGAAGCCGCCCGCAAGCAGAACCGCTTCCAGCCCGTTCTCGAGGCCATACTGGATCAGCAGCCTGTCTGGGCTGATCACGGAAAGCCGAATCTGGAGAAGGCGTGGCAGATCGCGGCATCGGCGGGGCTGGATATCGACCAGGGACGCAAGGACGCGGCATCGCCGTCGGTCGATAAAGTTCTCGCCCAGGACATGGCCGATGTTAAAGCCAACAACGTTAAACAGACACCGACATTCTTCGTCAACGGGAAGCCGCTCACCGAATTCAGCCCCCAGGGTCTCCTGAACCTCGTCAGGGCCGAAATCAATGCGGCAAGACAGGTTCCTGAATTCTGACTTGAGATATAGGAGCCTGAACGCATGAGCGGACACCACCACGATCACGGAGCCGATGCCGGCGACAAGCGCATCTGGTGGGCGATCCTCGTCAACGTGCTTCTCACGTTTGCCCAGATCGCCGGAGGCATCGTCTCCGGCAGTCTGTCTTTGATAGCGGATGCAATCCACAATTTCAGCGACGCTGCTTCCCTCGTTATCGCCTACGGCGCGCGAAGGATTGCACGCCGTCCTTCCGACGATACGATGACGTTCGGCTATGTCCGGGCCGAGATCGTCGCGGCGCTGATCTGGCGTCTTTCCCGGTAACTTGTGACAGCACCTTCTGGCGCTGGCTTTCGATAGCAAGTTCCAGGAACGCCTGACCAATGGAATTTCATCGGCATCGGCCAGAAGCTTGTAGCGGCCGGATGCCCCGGCCCCGGCTGGACGTCCCGGCGGCAAGCATTGTGAGTAGACAGCACCCATCTTCTGAGGCTCGCTCGATACATCGATCATCTAGTGGGTGCCCAGCCTGGCGGCAGCGACATCGGCGAGAACCGACAGAGCTAGAGAGCTCACATCACGAGTGGGTCCAAACATGCCGATCGGCGCCTTGATCCTGGCGATCTCATCGGCGTTGAACGACCGCGCCTTCAGACGCTCAACTCGCCGATGGTGCGTTCTCGTGCTTCCCAGGGCTCCGATGTAAAATGCTTCGGATTTGAGAACCGTCTCCAGGATGTCCGCCTCGGTATCAATGTCATGATGCAGGAGCACGACCGCAGTGTACGAATCTATCCACTCAGACAACTGACAAGAAGTTAGCGCCGTGCCGACCTGCATCACATCATATGATGATGCTGAAGCAAGCTGACCCACCGCCTGGGCTTCAGCGGCTTGACCCGAAACGACAACCCGGGTCCTTGGAAGATAGGAACTTCTGAAGGTTTTATCGAACCATCCGGCGCGCGATTTCGTTTCCATTCTGAGCGATTGCGATGTGGGCGAATATGCCAGCGATGCCCCTACTCTGCGATCATTCAGGCGCACGACATCTTCCAGGGCACGGGCATCTTTCATAACGTGTATGGCGATCGTAATTCCTCCTCCGCAGGGGAGCACGATATCGAAGAAGGAAGAGCCCTCGCCGAACTTTACGACACGATCGCGCTTTTCGGCCATGGCCTGAAGAGCCTCAGCGGCCACCGCTGCTTCGACGCAGCCACCTGACACGTAACCACAAAACCTACCGTCGCCAGCGATCGCCATCTGGGCACCAAGCGACCGCGCCGCACCCCCTCGGATTTCGATCAACGTCGCCAACGCGACAGGCCCTCGATCGAAGGACGCTATAGCAAACCGTAGGATATCGATCGGATTGTCGGTTAACGACGCACGGACGGGCGTGGGTATGGCTAGGGCTAGATCGGGACTCACGAGCTGTCCTTTTTTTTGGGAAAGTGGCGGCCCAAGATCGGCCGCCACTTGTTCGTCATGCGACGTCAGGGAGACCACCGATGACCTTATCGAGCGTGATCGGGTAGTGCCGTACTCTCACACCCGTTGCGTTGTAGATCGCGTTGGCGATGGCGGCTGACACACCGCACAGACCGAGCTCGCCGATACCCTTGGCCTTCATGGGCGATGACATCGGGTCGGTTTCGTCCATGAATATCACCTCCTGATGGGGAATGTCTGCATGGACTGGCACTTCGTAACCAGCAAGATCGTGATTGACGAAAAAGCCACGTTTGGTGTCGACTGCGAGCTCCTCCGAGAGAGCAAGCCCGACCCCCATGGTCATCGCGCCGATAACCTGGCTGCGAGACGTTATCGGATTGATGATCCGACCCGCCGCGCAGACCGCGAGCATCCTTCTGATCCTCGTTTCTCCTGTCGCGATATCTACGCCCACTTCGACGAAATGACCACCGAACGTGGATTGCTGGTGGGTGTCGGTCAGGTCTCCCCATTCGATCGTGTCTTCGCCAACGAGGCCATCAGGGCCAGCCGCTTCCGCCAAGGGAACTGTTCGGTTTCCGGCGCGCACCGCGCCGTTCTCGAAAATGACGTCGTCGGAGTTGAAGCCGAGCTTGCTCGCGACAGCCTCGCGCAGCTTGACGCAGGCTGCATAGACCCCGGACGTTGCGGAGTTCGCGCCGAACTGCCCCCCCGATCCTGCGGAAACAGGGAACCGGGAATCCCCGAGATGTACGCCCACCATGGTCATCGCTACCCCCATCATCTCGGCGGCCGTCTGAGCGATGATGGTGTAGCTTCCCGTGCCGATGTCAGTCATATCCGTTTCGACCGTCACGACCCCCTCGTTATCAAGACGCACGCGCGCGCCGGAGGGCATGACCAAGTTGTTTCTAAACCCGACGGCAACGCCCATCCCGACGAGCCAGTTATTTTCGCGACGGCTTCCTGGCTTGCGACGATCATTCCAGCCGAAGCGCTCTGCGCCTAATCTGAGGCACCCGATCAGGTCGCGATGCGAGAACGGTCGCTCAGGTTTCTCCGGGTCGACTTGAGTGTCGTTGATGATCCGGAACTCGATTGGGTCGATGCCCAGCTTTTCCGCCATCTCGTCGACGGCGATCTCCAATGCCATCAGACCGGGTGCCTCTCCCGGCGCGCGCATTGCATTGCCCTCGGGCAGATTGAGCTCCGCCAACCTCATCGCTGTCATCCGGTTTTCCCCGGCATAAAGGAGCCTGGTCTGCATCGCGGCAGTTTCGAGCTGCCCCCCGGGCTGGTCACCCGACCACGTCTCGTGAGCGATTGCAGTGATCTTTCCACTCCGTTCAGTACCGATGCGGATCCGCTGCACGGTTGCCGGACGGTGGGTCGTGTTGTTCGGGATGAACGGCCGAGGAAGTGCGACCTTGACAGGACGACCCGCGGCCTTTGCACCCAATGCCGCGAGCACTGCGTCTGAGCGAAGGAAGAGCTTGCCGCCGAAGCCTCCACCGATGAACGGCGACATGAGGTGGATCTTCTCCTTATCCATGTCGAGGGTCGCGGCGAGATCGGAACGCCACCAGTCAATCATCTGGCTGGAGGTCCACACCGTCAGTTCGTCACCATTCCAGGCGGCGATCGAAGCGTGCGGCTCCATCATCGAATGAGACTGATCAGGTGTGGTGTAGGTCTCTTCCAATGACACGGGCGCGGCTCTAAACGCCGCTTCGAAGTCACCCACGGCCGTGTCGGGCGGTGCGCCGCCCGCATCTTTGGGCTTAACCGCTGTCTTCATGGCTTCGGCTAGGTCGTATGCGCCGGTCTCATGGTCGTAGTCGACCCTGACGAGTGCAGCGGCGGCGCGGGCCTCTTCGAACGTCTCTGCAACCACCACAGCTATCGCCTGATGGTAGTGCTGGACCTCGTTGCCCCCGAAGAGCTTTGCGGTATTTAGCTTGCCTTTGCCCAAATCGCCGACGGACAGTGTGGTGACGACAGAGATCACGCCCGGCGCCTTCTGTGCTGCGGAAGTGTCCATCGACCGGATACGGCCCTTCGCGATGGCCGAGCCAACCGGATAGCCGTAGGCATATTGCAGGTCCGGATCATGCCACTCATAGGCGTACATCGCCTTGCCCGTGGTCTTCAACTGGCCATCGATGCGCGGGATTGGCTGCCCGACCACCTTGAGATTATCGATCGGATTGGTTTTGGCTGGCGTGTCAAACTTCATAGCTCAACCCCTTGCTTCAGCGATCACGGCGCCGAGCGTACGCTCGACGAGATTGATCTTGTATCTGTTCTGTTCAGTTGGATGTGCGTCTGCAAGAAGCACCTGGCTGGTCGCCCTGGCCCCCCTTGGCAATTCGGAGTCGGCCACTTCAATACGCCATGGCTTGTGAGCCACACCGCCGACTGCAACCCGCCCCGTTCCATCTGGTTGGATGATGGCACCGACCGACACGAGAGCAAACGCGTATGATGCGCGGTCGCGGACCTTCTTGTAAATATGCTTGCCGCCGACTGGCGGAGGCAAGACGACAGCCGTGATGAATTCGCCCGCCTTGAGGGCGGTCTCCACGTGTGGAGTGTCCCCCGGCAAGCGATGGAAATCAGCAATCCCAATCGACCGCTTGGTGCCGTCGGCGGCAATCGTTTCAACAACGGCGTCGAGTGCCCTCATGGCAATGGCCATGTCGCTCGGATGAGTGGCGATGCAGGCGTCACTGACACCGACGATGCCGAGCTGTCGACTGAAGCCGCCGATGGCAGAACACCCACTTCCGGGCTGCCGCTTATTGCACGGCTGATTGGTATCGTAGAAGTAGGGACAGCGCGTCCGCTGCAGCAGATTGCCTGCCGTCGTCGCCTTGTTGCGCAACTGACCGGATGCCCCTGCAAGGAGCGCCCTCGAAAGCAAGCCGTAGTCACGCCGCACCGTTTCATGGGCAGCCAGATCAGTGTTGCGGGCAAGCGCCCCTATCGTCAGTCCGCCCTCCGGTGTCGCTTCGATCTTGTCCAAGCCAAGACCGTTCACGTCGATGAGCTGCGCGGGTGTCTCGATCTCGAGCTTCATGAGGTCAAGGAGATTCGTTCCTCCGGCGATGAACTTCGCCCCCGGATTGGCTGCTGCGGACTTGGCGGCGTCCTCTACCGAAGAAGCACGGTCGTAGCTGAAGGCTTTCATGATTTTCTCCCTGCGGCTTCAACGATGGCTTCGACGATGTTGGAATAGGCCCCGCAGCGACAGATGTTGCCACTCATCCGCTCGCGGATCTCCGCCTCGGTCATCGTCGCCTTCTCAGTCAGGTTTGAGGTGACGTAGCTCGGGATGTTTGCCTTGATTTCCTCGAGCACCGCCACGGAGGAACAGATCTGGCCGGGTGTGCAGTAACCGCACTGGAAACCGTCATGCTTGACGAATGCGGCCTGCATGGGATGGAGATTTCCAGGTTGCCCAAGTCCCTCGATCGTCGTGACTTCCTCGCCGTCGTGCATGACGGCGAGGCTGAGACAGGAGTTGATACGGCGACCATCGACGATCACCGTGCAGGCTCCACACTGCCCGTGGTCGCAACCCTTTTTTGTCCCGGTGAGGTGAAGATGTTCGCGTAAGGCATCGAGAAGGCTGGTACGGTTGTCGATATCCAAATCGTGGACTTGGCCATTCACCTTTAGCGATACTCTTGATACGTGTTTCATTGTCTCTCCTGCGGTCTGGGCCGCTCCCTGTCCGCCAGCGACACCGACGACCGCAACGGTGGCGGCAGAGGTGGCAAGTAAATGTCGCCGCGAGATTTCAATTTTGTCCATGACGCGCATTTTCCGCTCCATTTCTTCTTGTGGAATTGAATGGGTCCGGGCATCAACGTTTCGCACGTGAGTTAGTGCCAACGGTATCAGCGAATAAGGCATTTCAATTTCATGAGATTGTGAATTTTTCTCAGGAAAGAGCTGGGCAGGTGAGCGTGCGGACTGGCTACCTGATCCAAGCTACAGTGACTCGCGGAGTCTTGTCCTTTGCACAGACTACGGTTTGGGCTTGATCACCCCCCTATTTCGGGAGGCAGCCAGTCTTTCAACGCGGTCAACCAGATGTGTATCCTGTGCCGCTGGATGCGGATGGTCGGATGAAGCCATAATCCTTACGACCGCGTCCTTGACGTCTGCGAGGCTGGAGGGCCGATGGAAGCTTGTTATTTTGTTCAAGCTGTTCGGCGGTAAATTGCTCAGGTTTTCCGACCTCGAACGTGCGATCCCGTCGATCTCACAAAAAACGTTGATCCAGCAACTGCGCCAAATGGATAAGGACGGAATTGTGACCCGCCTTGTTCACCATCAGGTTCCACCGAAGGTCGAATATGGTTTGACTGAGTGGGGTCAATCCGTTGAGGACCTTGCCAATGACATAGGACGTGCAATCGCCGCACGTTGCGACATTCCGGCGGAAAGCTCGTGCGGTAAAGCTCTCTCGAAGCTGGTAAGGCCGACCAGATCGATCAGGTATTTCACTCGCTCACGCTTTTCCATCTCGGAGCCCAATACGCTGTGAAGACTGAGCGCGGTGTTTTCTCAACGCTGAACCACGGCAGGAGCCTGTGATCCCGGAAAACCATGCCTCGCTTCAAACTCGGCCGGTCGATGAGCCCGTTATTTAAGGTGAAGCCACCACTATCCGGCCTATCAAGCCCGGTCAGGAAGCGTAGCACTGTGGATTTGCCGCAACCGCACACCATCGAGCGCATGTACCGCGCGGCTTCGATCTGAAACCGAACCGGCGTTGAGAGCATTCGTGCGAGAAAGGGTGGATATTCCCGACGCATGAGATGCTGACGCAAGCCTCATCCAGAGTTACATATTGGCAGAGCACGGCTCAAAGGAACCTACGAACACAGGCTGCATCGTGGCCACGAGTGTACGTTTGGACAAAGCTGCAAGGCCGTTTGTACGGACCTTTCCTCCAAGTGGTGTGCCATCTCGCGTCTTCAAAGACCTAGCTGCAGAATGCATCAACTCTTTAAAATCGTTCAAAGCGATGCCATCGGCGCGCATGACTGCACCAATCAGCGGATCGCCGAAAATTTCAGCGAGGGTCATATCGTCCTTCGTGTGGTTCATCGCAATCTCCTTTCGATCGGTCCTACCCCTGCGATAACTTGACAGGCCTAAGATGGGGTGTTACCAGTAAGTAACATCTGAATAGTTACCGACCGGTCACACCTATGTCAACTCCACGTCAGGATAAAATTTAAAGCTGATGAAACCTGAGAAATCTGATCGCGCTTCCGAGCACAAAATCGCACCTCGTGACCGGATCGTGTCAACGGCCTGTCAACTGTTTCGTGAACATGGGATACGCGGCATAGGTGTTGATGCCATTGCGGAGGCCGCCTCGACCAACAAGATGACGTTATACCGACATTTTGGCTCTAAGGACGATCTTGTATGTGAAGCGCTCAAGCACAGTTCTGGAACGCTCGAGAAAGTCTGGGACGATCTTGAAACTGAGAACCCAGGCGACCCGAGGGCTCAGCTTGCGGCATGGGTAAAAGCGCGCGCGCAATGTCTTTCCAGCGAGCCTTATGGATGTGATTTGGCCAATGCTGCGGTGGAGTTGAAGGAGCAAGGACACCCTGCGCATGCGATAATAGAAACGTTGAAGATGGAACAGCATTCCCGGCTTGCAGATCTCTGCCGTTCGACAGGTGTGAGCGATCCGGAGCTTTTGGCTGATACGCTGTCCATGCTGTTGGAGGGAGCGCGCGTCAGCAAACTTGCAGCCGGCAAAGAAGGTCCGTCGATGCGGTTTACGCGTGCGTGTGAAGCGGCGATGGTCTCGTTCGGTCTAGGTGCACAGGCTCCCTCCTGAATTCGGCTGGAGCACGGAGGAAGTGATACCAAGAGCGAGATGGTATTATTTTGATCACCCAACCGAAAATAATCACTAGGCAAGACCTCGGCCCGTGCTTCGTATGTTGTTGTCGGACTTGCGGTCTGGCTGATTGGCGGCAATCATGAAAGACCGCCGTTCATATCGTTCGAATATGATTTCGAAGAGTATGCTTGTGTCGGCATGGTCCTTGGTGACGTAGGCCCAGTTCGTCGACGATGGGCGAAGCGCATAAAATCCAGCAACCACTGTGAGAACGTTGAACCCACTGGAAAGCTGGGACCTGAGGACCAGTAAAATGCCGAAGCCCGTTCAGGGTTGACGGCAAAACGTCGCTGAAAAAAGGCGATGTGTAGGGCCGCAGTATGCGGCCCTGAACCTCGCTTAGAACTGGCGACGGAAGCCAACTGTTATAGCATGACTGCTGAAATCCGTGCTCGATGTCGTGCCGTCCGTTGCGGTGAAGTCGAAATTGTCCGCAGCAGTGTAGCGATAGCCGATATCGAACGTCGTATTTGCAAAAAGGTTCGTGTCACGCAAAAACGAAATTGTGCTCAGTTCGATGCCAACACCCGCATCGAGATGATAAGCGAACTTGGTATCGTCGTCGTTCATCACAACGCCGGTCCCGGACGTGCCTTGGCGACGAAGCTTGAGGTTCATGGCACCAATACCGCCACCCAGATAGGGTGTGAACGCTGTGCCGGTTGGAACATCAATATAGCCGTTGACGTAGCCCTGGATTGTGCTTGCTGAGCCAAATGAATCACCACCAGCGCCAACACCCGCGACCGTGTGCTCATCGACATCCGCACGACCATAACCGACTTCAAGTTCAAGACGAGGTGAAACAAACCCGTATGAACCAAAGCTATAACCAGCTCTCAACGCGCTGTAATAGCCTAGGTCGTAATCCGTGCTAACGTCGGCACCGAGCGCTGAAAAACCCGTATCATCCAAAAACGTCAGGCTGTTTAATGTGCCGAGGTAAAACCCGCCTGGATCGGCGGCGACAACCGGCTCGTTCTGGACAGCAATATCCGCCGCAGAGGCAGACGATGCAAGGAGGGTGAGCAGGCCAGCAAACTTGAGAAGATTTTTCATTCGGAAACCTTTATGAATCAGCCCCCGCCGATAGGTCAAAGTGGTTGATTGCCCCATATCTGTCCACGTCGTCTTGCGTTTTGTGGTGCTAATAAACATCGAAATCAGCCAGGCGTTGCAGTCCGGCAACGAATGGCGCCACGAAGCATTGGCAGGCGAGGATAGATTACGAGCGCGGGCGGGCTGTTGGTCGCTCCCTGCGAAGATGCCGGGATTGGGATGCGCCATCCAACCGGCAGACCCTGCTCCGGACCGCATGGCGATTTATTTAATCCCCCTAATATGGAACGAATGATTGTTCAGTTGGTTACCTCGACACGGAGCTGTGATGACAGCCCGCATGAGAGGAAACCCCGATGAAAAAGATTATTCTTGCAGCGGCGCTGATTGGCGCGGCATGGCCAGCGCTTGCCCAGACGACACCCGCAACGGGCACCGATCCGAACACGCCAGCCGTCGCCACGCCGGACACCAAGAACCCAACGGCACCCGTTGAAGGTGCCAACAGCTTTACCGAAGCGCAGGCCAAGACGCGCATTGAGGAAGCAGGATATTCGGACGTTAAAAATCTCAACAAGGACGACAAGGGCATCTGGATGGCCGCGGGTATGAAGGACGGCAAGGCCGTTTCCATCGCGCTAGACTATCAGGGCAACGTCGTCGCGAAGTAATCCAATTCAAGTTGAGGAAAATATTATGAAAACCGTAACCGGACTTTTCGACGATCATAGCGATGCACGCAACGCTGTCAGCGCTCTTGAATTGGCAGGCGTGCCGTCCAAGGACATCAGCATTGTGTCGAACAATGCCGACAATCACCATGTTGAGGACTCCAATGCAGCAGAAGGCGCTGGCACGGGTGCTGGCATCGGCGCTGTGGTTGGTGGTGCCGGTGGCCTGCTGACTGGTCTGGGTTTGATGGCAATCCCCGGCGTTGGTCCAGTCGTTGCGGCCGGTTGGCTTGCAGCCACCGCAGCAGGTGCCGCTGCTGGTGCAGTTGCCGGCGGAGCGGCTGGTGGGATCGTCGGCGCACTGACGAGCTCAGGCGTGTCTGAGGACGATGCGCACGTCTATGCGGAAGGTGTTCGTCGTGGCGGGTCGGTCGTGACCGCGAAAGTGGAAGACGCTCTCGTCCCAGAAGCCGAGGCTATTTTGCAGCGCTCAAATCTCGTCAATCCGGCAGAGCGACGGAGTGCCTACAATGAACAGGGCTGGAAGAGCTTCGACGACACACTTGATCCCTATGACACCACGCGGATCGAAGAAGAACGCAACCGTTATCGTCGTCCCGGTCTTTAAGAACTGAAATCGAAAAAGCCGCCTTTTTTCAGGCGGCTTTTTCGATCCTGCGGTGCTGGGGCGCTGCTATGTTTCATCCATTGAGGAGAGCCATCATGGCCAAGAAAACCGTGCCCGCATCACCACCTGAAAAGCTGGAAATCGTCACCATTCATGATCAGAAGCTGCATCGCGGCGCGGGCGGTGAACTCCACCAGATCGCTGAAGATGGCGCCCCTGCCTTAACGACGGCCCAAGGTGGGCCAGTGTCCGACGATCAGAATTCGCTGCGCGTTGGCCCTCGCGGCCCGCTGGTGGTAGATGACTTTCACTTCCGCGAAAAAATGTTTCACTTTGACCATGAGCGTATTCCGGAACGCGTTGTCCACGCTCGTGGTTACGGTGCCCATGGCTATTTCGAAACATATGAGCCGCTCAGCGATTACACCAAGGCAGACATTTTTCAGAGAGCCGGCGAAAAGACACCGGCCTTTGTGCGTTTTTCAACGGTGGCAGGCAACAAAGGGTCGGCTGACCTGGCCCGAGATGTCCGTGGCTTTGCCGTAAAACTCTATACGCAGGAAGGAAACTGGGATCTCGTTGGCAACAATATTCCGGTGTTTTTTATTCAGGATGCAATTAAATTTCCCGACCTGATCCACGCCGCAAAACAGGAACCGGATCGCGCCTTCCCCCAGGCGCAAACCGCGCATGACAACTTTTGGGATTTCATCAGCCTGACACCGGAAAGCATGAACATGATCATGTGGACCATGTCGGACAGGACCATTCCACGGTCGTTGCGCTTTATGGAAGGTTTTGGTGTTCACACGTTCCGTTTCGTCAATGCGCAAGACCAGTCAACCTTCGTCAAGTTCCACTGGAAACCGAAACTCGGTCTTCAATCGGTTGCGTGGAATGAGGCGGTCAAGATCAACGGTGCAGATCCCGATTTCCATCGTCGCGATCTCTGGCACGCCATCCAGTCCGGTGATTTTCCAGAATGGGAGCTACAGGTTCAGCTTTTCGATCAGGCGTTCGCAGACAGCTTTGATTTCGACGTGCTGGATCCGACCAAGCTTATCCCCGAAGAAATCCTGCCGCCAAAGCCTATTGGCAGGCTGGTCCTGGACCGGATGCCTGATAATTTCTTCGCGGAGACTGAGCAGGTCGCCTTCATGACCCAGAACGTGCCGCCGGGCATCGATTTCAGCAATGATCCACTTCTGCAAGGCCGCAACTTTTCCTATCTTGATACCCAACTCAAACGCCTCGGTGGACCGAACTTTACCCATTTGCCGATCAATGCGCCCAAGTGTCCCTTCGCGCATTTTCAGCAAGATGGTCACATGGCCATGCGCAATCCGGTCGGTCGGGTCAATTACCAACCGAACTCCCATGGTGAGGGCCCACGAGAATCGCCAACGCAGGGGTATCGTCACTTCCCAGCGCAAGAACAGGGTACAAAGGCACGCCTGCGTCCTGAAAGCTTTGCAGACCATTACAGCCAGGCGCGGCAGTTTTACATCAGCCAGACCCTGCCAGAACAACGCCACATCGCCGCAGCCTTGACCTTTGAACTCAGCAAGGTTGAGACGCTCGCGATCCGTGAACGGATGGTCTCTCATCTGTTGAATATCGATGAGGGACTAGCGAACACCGTTGCTAAGAAACTCGGGTTTCAGACAATGCCCAAGCCCGCAGATACGGCAGTTGCAACACGCCAGGATCTTGAACCCTTGCCGTCACTGAGCATTGTCGAAAACGGGCCAGAACGCTTTGAAGGCCGCAAGCTGGGCATCTTGTTGACCGATGGCGTGGATATCGATTTGCTGAACACGCTGACAGCGGCTGTCACAAAAGCAAAGGCGAACTTTGAGTTTATAGCGCCCAAAGTTGGCGGCGTGACGGCATCAGACGGGACGCTCATTAAAGCACATCATATGATCGATGGCGGACCATCTGTTCTCTTTGACGCGGTAGCACTTTTGACATCGCCGGATGCAATGGAGGATCTCGTCAACGAGGCGGCAGCGCGCGACTTCGTTGCGGATGCGTTTCAGCACTGCAAGTTCATCGGCTACGACACCTCAGCAATGCCTTTGTTACAGAAAGCCGGGATAGCCGACGTTCTGGACGAAGGTGTTATTTCCTTATCGGATGAGAAGCCCAAGGATTTCGTTTCCAAGCTGGGTAAATTGCGCGTCTGGGGCCGTGAGTTCTCCGTGAAACTTGGAAAAGCATCACCGCCTGTCAAGTAAATAACCAGACGGCGCGGCAAACATGCCGCGCCGAAAGGACGACGTTTGGGAAACCAAGGCCATCCAAAGCACCCGATGCACGTTTGCGGAATATATATTCAAGTGAAATTAACCACGGAACCGTTCGCCTCCAGTCGGCTTATAGAGTGTGCGCCAATGGGTGCGATGCTGGAGCAAAATGCGTATGAGAACCAAGGTTTGTATAATCGGCTCCGGCCCAACAGGCATTTACACTTTAAAACATCTTTCCCATTCGCAATTGCCCTTATCGATAACCGTGTACGAAGCTGAGGCTGATGCAGGAAAAGGCACGCCCTACCTTCCAGGTGTCAACGACCCCGTCATGCTAGCGAACATTCCGAGCATTGAAATTCCAAAGCTCAATGAAACGCTCGTGGATTGGCTTTCCGGTCGGCCAGATGCCTATCTTGCTGAATTTGGAATTGTTCGCGTCGGCATTGACGAAAGGCAGTTTTATCCTCGTGTCGTTCTCGGCGACTATTTTTACGATCAGTTTATGGCTGTGGTCGCTGAAGCCGAACAACGTGGACACGTAATCGACATCTACGAAAATCATCGTGTGACTGATATTGCCTCGCAGCAGGATGATATTCGCGTGAGCGTCGACGGAGGTGAGCAGTTTAGCGCGGTATTCGACCATGTCGTCATGGCGACCGGCCATAACTGGCCGGGCAAAACACAGGAACGCCCCGGCTACTTCACCTCCGCATGGCCCGCATCGACGCTTAAAACGATCAAGGGCGGACGGGTTGGCATCCTCGGCACGTCATTGAGTGCCATCGATGCACTTATGACCGTCGCCACATCATGTGGTTCGTTCATGTTTGATGCTGCCGGCACATTGCAGTTTGAAGCGGCGAGCGACTGTCAAGACTTCTCGGCTGTGCTGATGTCGCGCAAGGGACTGCTGCCTGAGGCCGATTTCTATTGCCCGTTGCCTTACCTTAATCCTGCCGTTTGCACGCAGGATGCGGTTGGAACGCTGATTTCGCAAGGACCGTCAGGACTTCTCGACAAGGTGTTTGAGCTTTTCCGCCAAGAGATAACACTTGCAGATCCCACATATGCTGCGGATATCGGACTGAGTTTGTTGACCGTCGATACGTTTGCGGAAGCCTATTACGGTCGTCGTGACGACATTGATCCTTTCGTGTGGGCTTCGGCCAATCTTGGGGAAGCCGAGCGCAATATGGCCGCGAAATACACGGTGCCATGGCGGTATGCGATCATGATCACGCATGAGATCATCGCGACGATCGTGCCACATCTCGATGACGTCGACTTCAAAAGGTTCAACACATCATTCAAGGGCATTTTTATCGACGAATATGCGACCGTCCCGCACCTGTCGATAAAACGTCTGCTCGCTCTTCGGAATGCAGGCGTTCTGGAAATTCTCAAACTGGGCAGCGATTACAAGATCACGACCGAGAAAACCTCTCACGGCGCATGCGTTACGAAAGATGGCCAGGATGAGCTATTTGAAAACTTCATCGATGCCACAGGCCAAGCAACTCTGTCGGCAAACGAACTGCCCTTCCCGACTTTGGTGAGCCAAGGTGCCGTTCGCGAAGCACCGACCCCTGCCCGCGTCAGCATCTTTGCGAATGAAAGCCTGGTGCCTGCGAGCCGAACAGGAGGCATTGAAGTGGACAAGAACTACCGTGCTATCTCTGACGGCATCATATCCAGCAGGATTTACTGCGCGGCGATACCGTTTCTTCTGCACAAGAACCCATTCGTACAAGGTATTACGAGTGCTTCTGAAATCGGAGAAGTCGTTGCACGCGCTGTGATCGATGACTTGGTTGATGCCCCTGCCATCACTCTTTTATCAGCGTGAAATTATGACTTGTGCCCATTATCCGCCTGAACATGTTTGCTACGCATGAAGTATGTCGGCCAGGTAAAAGAGCTTTGGCGTTATCCTGTCAGTTCGCTGGGTGGACAGAGGTGCGACGTTATCGAAATCGACGCACATGGCCTCAAAGGCGACCGAAAGTTTGGGATATTTGATCCCGCGACCATGAGCGTGGCAACGCCTGAAAAAGAGGCCCGGTGGCGACCAGCCCTGTTTCTAGAAAGCACGATCGACGGTAATGGAAATGCCTATGTGCGCCTTCCTGATGGGTCACAATACCGCGTTGAGGATGGGGCGTTGATATCGCATCTGAGTGACCATTTCGGTTTCAATGTGGCAATTGGCCGTTACGCACACATTGAAACAGAGCACTTCAAAAGCCTGCCTATCATTTCCAACCGCTATTCACCAAGCGCCCTGCATCTCTTGACGACCTCGTCCATCGCAACGCTTTCGGAAATGACACCAGCAGTCGAGGTCGATCGCCGACGTTTTCGACCTTCTCTGCTGGTGACAACGGAAAATGACTTGGGTTTCATTGAGAATGAATGGGTTGGATCGGGGCTGCGAATTGGCGAGTTAAGGGTGAGCGTCACCGAGAAAACCAAGCGTTGCGGAATGACGTTTATCGCCCAGCCGCAGCTTCAGGAACAGCCCGAAATCCTTCGAAATATCGTCAGGCAGAACGGTCGTAACATGGGTGTTTATTGCGAGCCCCTACGCCCCGGACCAATATCGGTCGGAATGAATGTATACTTGGAAGACTGAGCAATAGATCACTCTCGAGAGTAATAGCCGAACCCCCTGTTTCCTGTGGGTGACGTCAATAATTGGGTCGCGCCTGGAATCAGCGCGCTCGACCCATCCTTTCCAGAACACACAAATATGCCGACCGATTGGTTTGCCAGTGGAACGAGCCACCGACGAGGGCGTTAGGATAACACGCAATACAGCGTTATCGCCGCCGGGAACTTCGCTTCTGCGGCCATTCGGATTTCACGGAGACATAGATGACCGACCGCCTCACGATGCAAGATCCGCGCGACCAGTATCCGAAACCTCCATTTGAAGCACAACCTCAGCCAATGCCGGGGCTTGTTCAAAACATGGTGCCCTCACCCGATCATGGCGAGGAAAGCTACAAAGGCTCCGGAAAACTGGCTGGACGAAAAGCTTTGATTACGGGCGGCGATTCAGGAATCGGTCGTGCGGTCGCCATTGCATTTGCCAGAGAAGGTGCGGACGTGGCGATTTCCTACCTTGAGGAAGAAGAGCCTGACGCTGAAGCCGTCATCGGTTTGATCGAGGCCGAGGGCCGGGTAGCGGTGTCGCTTCCAGGCGATATTACGGACGAAACATGGTGCCGGGAAATGGTCGAAAAGACCGTCAGCGATCTGGGTGGTCTTGATATCCTTGTGATCAACGCCGCCAGACAACAATACCGCGACGACATCAGTGAATTGTCGACCGACGATTTCGACAAGACAATGAAGACCAACCTTTATGCTCTGCATTGGATAGCGCAGGCAGCGGCACCTCACCTGAAGCCAGGATCATCCGTCATCACCACCGCGTCGATACAAGCCTACGACCCCTCGCCGATCCTTCTCGATTACGCCACCACGAAAGCTGGGATTGTCGCCTATACAAAAGCTCTATCAAAACAGCTCATCGAGAAAGGCGTTCGCGCCAACGTTGTCGCACCGGGACCATTCTGGACAGTGCTTCAGCCCAGTGGTGGCCAACCCGATGAGAAAGTGAAGAACTTCGGTGGAAACAGCGATTTCGGTCGTCCGGGTCAACCCGTTGAACTCGCGCCGATTTACGTGCTGCTGGCTTCACAGGAAGCGAGCTTCATCAACGGCGAAGTGTACGGTGCAACGGGCAGTGGCGGGATCGGCTGACGGGAATTGATGGAGGGATTGCACATGCCTCGGAGCCCCAGGAAATCTGATCACAAGACCTATGACGTTCGTGATCGTTTGATACTCGCGCTTTATGCACAGTTGCGGGCGGAGCGTGAAACGCGTGAGGCGATGGAATGGGTCATACACAATGGCGGGCTTTCCCCTGAGGTTCTGGAGGCAATGGCCTCTGACCCTATTCCGGTTGTCACGGCTGATGATATTGCAGCCGTCGACGAATCGCTAGAGCGCCTGCAATCCGAGCTTGGTCCTAAAAACGCACATAGATAACGACGCGAGCGAGCTGGCAACACCACATCAACTCTAGGATTTTGCCTTCTAACTTGGGCTTGGCTCTGCCTTTCCGCCTTCAAAGTGAAATAAGTAGTGGTCGAAGCAAGATGAGAAAATCCTAACGACGACAAACGCCCCATTCCGGATCGCGGAAACGACCGCATGAATACATATGCTTATCGGAACCAATAGCTAAAGCGAACGTTCGATAGTCACTACAACCAGCAATCAAAAAGGAGACTTTCCAATGGGTCGCGGCATTTTACTCTGGCTGCTGGGTATCCCCCTGCCAATCATCATTCTCCTCGCCATCTTCGTACGATAGGAATGGCGATGTCCCTGTCCAACACTCCGGGTGTCATACCCGTCGAATCTCCCCAGTCAGCGATCTCATGGGCACCCATCATCGGTGGTGCTCTCGCGGCAACGGGCGTTACGCTGATCCTCCTCCTTCTCGGTTCCGGCTTCGGGCTGACGATGGTTTCCCCGTGGTCGGGTGAAAGCAGTTCCGCGACTGCCATAGGGGTCACAGCGGCAATCTGGCTCATCGTCGTTCAATGGTTGTCTTCCGCTCTTGGCGGATATCTGACTGGCAGACTGAGAACCAAGTGGGCAGCCGTACATACGGACGAGGTCTTTTTCCGGGATACGGCGCATGGTTTCCTGAGCTGGGCTCTCGCTACAGTGCTGGTGCTCGGTTTCCTTGCTTCGTCGCTGACTTCGCTTGCGGGTGCAGGTGCATCCGCCGTGGGTTCGGCTGCGTCTACGGCCACCATGGCCGGAGCTGCTTCCGCCGCGTCTTCGGGCGGTGGCGCTGATCTGTCGACGTCTTATTTCACCGATGCGCTTCTGCGTCCGCAGAGGGTCACAGCCGAAGCTAGAACCGACAATGCCGCAGCAGTGTCCGAGGTGTCCCGCATACTGCTCCAAGGTGCTGCAAATGGAGAGGTTGCGGACTCTGATCGCGCGTATGTCGCGAGTATAGTGTCAGCCCGTACGGGTTTGAACGAGGCAGACGCCCGTGCCCGTGTCGACACGGTGCTCGGCCAGATCGAAGCCGCTAAGGTGAAGGCGCAAGAAGTCGCAGATACTGCCCGCAAGGCCGCAGCAACGACTGCGATAGTTGGCGCAATCTCGCTGCTGGTTGGAGCGTTTATTGCCTCGGTTTCGGCAGCGCTGGGTGGTAAGCAACGCGACGATGAGGAAGATCTGATGGTTTCGCGCGTATAACCGCTGATTCGATATATCTTGGGGCGCCGCTTGGTGCCCCAACCTTTCTTATGTGTCTATACCTTGTTCCATCTCGAGCAGAATTGAAACAATGGGAAACCACCTAAAGCTTTTACTCTCCAAGAAGGCGTGGCTCGAGATGCAGGAGGTCTAGGGCTGTAAACGGACATCACGATCTTAGACCCAGTTTCCACAGCCATGGACTTTAAGTACGTGAAATTGGCGGAAACAGCATCTCAACCCAGCCGGATAATCCGGTAGCTGAGCGGCGATACTGTTGCCTTCAATCGTCCATCCGACACACTGGAACCGACAGCATCTTTCGGCGCAACCGTTTCTCCGTGAGGTCCGTTCGTCGCCTTCAGATCATGGCCTTCGATGACCTGATCGAAAATAATGCGGCGCGTGCCGAAACCTTCAACGGCGATATCCAGTTCAATGGCTTCGGTCTGGTGACGGTTGACGATGAAAAAAGTCAGCGCACCGTCGGTTTCGGTTTCAACCACCGACACATCAAGATACGGTACGTTTTTCGCAAAGCTCGTTGCGTAGCCCGGAACATCAATCGCGAGTTTCAAAGCTCGCCCGCGTCCATATCGGGAAGCGAAAAGGAACGGATAAAACGTCGTTTGCCGCCACGCTTCTCCACCCGGCACCGTCATGATCGGCGCGATGACATTGACCAGTTGCGCAAGACAGGCAATTTTCACCACGTCCGACCGGCGGATGAAAGTGTTGATCATGCAGCCCACCAAAAGCGCATCTTCAAAGGTGTAGATATCTTCCAGCAGCGCTGGTGCGTGCGGCCAGCCACTTTTGCCCGCCAGCACGGCCTTGTCTGCCTCACGGGAGTGATACCAGACGTTCCATTCGTCAAAGCTGATGTAGACGTCTTTTTGCGAGCGCTTCTTCGCTTTGGTATAGGCAATCACACCCGCAACGGTGCCGATATAGTCGTCCAGACGCGCGCTCTCCGCCAGAAAATCCGCCGTGTTGCCGGTGTCGTAATCGAAATAGAGGTGCAGGCTGATGTAATCGACCGTGTCGTAAGTGTAGTCGAGAACCGTTGCCTCCCAATCCGGGTAGGTCGGCATGCGTGGTGATGAGGAGCCGCAAACCACCAGTTCAATGGACGGATCAAAAGCACGCATGGCTTTTGCGGTTTCAAAAGCAAGACGACCATATTCATCTGCCGTTTTCTGGCCGATTTGCCATGGGCCGTCCATTTCGTTGCCCAGACACCATATTTTCACGCCCCAAGGCGCTTCCCGTCCGTTCTCACGCCGCAGGTCCGACCAGTAGCTTCCGCCGGGATGATTGACATATTCGAGAAAAGACCGAGCCGCATCCAGCCCTCGGGAGCCGAGGTTGACGGCCAGCATCATCTCCGTGCCAGCGGCCTCCGCCCAATCGGCAAATTCGTGGATGCCGACTTGGTTGGATTCGGCACTGTGCCACGCCAGATCCAGACGAACCGGGCGCTTTTCGCGAGGGCCAATACCGTCTTCCCAATTATAGGCGGAAACAAAATTGCCACCGGGATATCGAACGACCGGTACGTCCAACTCACGCACCAGATCGATCACGTCGCGCCGCATTCCGTTAACGTCCGCCGTGGAATGCTCCGGCTCGTAGATGCCGGTATAAACGGCGCGACCGAGGTGCTCGATGAATGACCCGTAAATACGGCCATCGACGGTGCCAATCGCATAAGCACTATGCACTGTTCCGGTCGCGCGCATGCTGTCCTCCGTTTTTTGATCTGACCTGAAAAGAGTTACGGTTTCCCGCTTCTATTTGCGGTCCTTCGTCAACATTTTCTGGAATGCGCGGTAACTTTCCTTCGGCACACGATCCCGCGTCGCAGGGTCCATTCCGACGATGCCGAACTTGGGCTCGTAACCTTCGGCCCATTCGAAGTTGTCGATCAGCGTCCATGCAATATGACCGCGCACGTCTGCACCTTGAGCCTGCGCATCACGGATCGCGCCGAAATGTTTGTCGAAGAAGGCGATGCGTTTGCTCTCATCAGTTTCCGACATGCCGTTTTCGGTCACATAGATCGGCAAGCCCGGATAATCCCTGGATGCACGCACAAGGAATTCGGTCAGCGCCTGTGGGTAGACTTCCCAACCCACATTGCTCTTTTCCAAATCACCGCGGGATTGTGTGAACGGGAAAACCGGCACGCGATCATCATGTTTGTAGAGCGAACGCGTATAATAATTAATGCCGATCCAGTCGAGAGACGGGCTCATCGCCTTCATATCATCCTGCCAGTTGGCGGGCAGATAGGGCTCCAGAATTTTCGTCACACGCTCCGGATAAGTGCCCTTAACCGCACCATCCAGGAAGAAACGGTTGAAAATATCGTCACCCAGAGCCGCGGCTTCGATGTCTTGCGGGCTTTGGCTGAACGGCTCAGCCTTTTCCATATTCACGACGATGCCAAGTTTGTCTTTAATGCCTTCATCGCGCATGGCCGTGATACCAAGGCCGTGGGCGAGCAGCACATGGTGCATTGCTCTGGCCGTAGCGCGGACATCGCGATAACCGGGCGCATGGATGCCGAGGAAATGGCTCAGCACCGTCACGCACCATGGCTCATTGAAGGTCGCAATGCTTTCCAGCCTGTCGCCGAAATGGCGGCTGACATGCGCGGCATAATCGGCAAAGGCCTTGGTGGTGTCGCGGTTCATCCAGCCGCCGCGATCCTGCAAAGCGCTTGGCAAGTCCCAATGGTAAAGCGTGGCGAAAGGCTTGATGCCGCGCTCCAGCATGCCATCGATCAGCCGATCATAAAAATCAAACCCGGCAGGGTTGAGCGCGCCCGTTCCTTCTGGAATGAGCCGAGGCCACGCAAAGGAGAACCGATAGGCATCAAAGCCGCCATCCCGGATGAGATCGAGATCTTCCGCCCAACGATTGTAATGATCGCAGGCAATTTTTCCGGTATCCGCGTTTTTCACATTTCCGGGTGTCGCCGCAAAGGTATCCCAGATGGACGAACCGCGTCCGTCCGTCTGGCCACCCTCAATCTGATGAGCAGCCATTGCGACGCCAAAAACAAAATCGGGTCCAAAATCGGTACGATTGTGAGAGAACATGGGTGCATTCCTGAGGCCAATACGGCCATTCATGTGTTTAATGTCAAGCCCAAGACGGCCATTCAAAACGGCGGTGGCAGTCTCTTCCCGCACATGAATATGTGCGGGGTTTCACTTCAAAATCAAAGCCGTTTAAGCTCCGTAAACATCCAGCGCCTGAAGCAGCGCCGCGGTGTAACCGTAGCAATAGGCAAAAGCGACACCTTGCGGATCACGGCCAGAGATGGTCGGCACATGGTCCGGCATGATCATGTATTTGTAACCCACGTCCCTATAGACCTTGAGGGACCGGGCCATATCCATGTCGCCTTCGTCCGGGAAGGTTTCCATGAAGGACAGTTTCTTGCCGCGAATATTGCGGAAGTGAAGGTTGAAAATCTTGTTGCGGCTGCCGAACCAGCGAATGACGTCGTCGATCTCCTCACGAGGATTATCGAGCATTTCGCCAACCGTTCCCTGGCAGAAATTCAGGCCGTGATAGGCGCTTTCACGCATCGTCACGAATTTCTTCAGCCCGTCTACGGTTCCCAGAACGCGGGTTACGCCCTTATAGCCCGGCGGCGTGTAAGGGTCATGCGGATGGCAGGCAAGGCGAACGCGGCTGGCTTCCGCGACGGGCACAACCCGTTCAAGGAAATAGTCGATCCGCTCCCAGTTTTCCTCTTCCGACAGAACGCCAGCCTGACCCGGCGCGGCATTCTGATCGGTCTTGTCCCAGCGGAACGAAGCATTTTTCGAGCCGCCTCTTCCCAACTCGTCGGGGGTGCGCGGAATGCCGATGAGGTTGAGATTGTATTTGGCGGCGGGAATGCCGGCTTGGCCAAGATTCTCAATGAGTTTGCAGATCGCGTCGATCTGGCGATCACGATTGGGACCGGCCAGCAAAATGTCTGGATATGTGGCGGTTTCAATAGGGCTTGAAGGCAAGGGAAGCTGGATCATGTCCAGCGTCAGACCAAAACTTTCGACTTTTTCGCGCAAACGCTTGAGGTCATCGAGACCCCAGCTGTTCAAGGGGCCATCTGGATCAGCGCAGATGTTGTTGACCCCAAGCTGCGACCAAATCCGATAATCATCATCGTCACGCGCAGCCAGTTGAGTTCCTACATACATGTCGTTTCTCCTGATTTCTCGAAAGAGATAATACCTCTTTTTCAAATTGTCGAGTTTCAATATTTTTTTGTGAACTCAATCGCACCCCTGAGCATGTGCGGCCTTATTGTTGCAATCTAATAGGTTTGTTTCCACAACCTCGCCAACGATTGAGAGAACCCGATATACACTAGGAAAATCATCATTATTCAGGAAAATCGCATACTTATCTCAGGTTTATAAAGCGTTTACGAATTTACGCATTACTTGTATTTAATGGAGGGTGGTCCACCACTCGACTTTCGGGATTGCTTTCAACGTCTGCCGATTATTCGCCAACTCGCCTTGCGCACGAAGCAATATTGAGGTTCAATCTGGTCTGGAAGCGCGGTTTACCATTGCAGAGATCATACTAGATTAACGGCACAGTACACAAAAACCACATAATCATAGTATGACCCGCTCCGCGTCGAAATGGTATCTTGGAGGAGAAACCCATGAACGGTGTTCATTCAAATCGTCTTTTAGCAGCAGCCTTTTCAGTCGCGTTCGCAGGTAGTACAGTTGCCTTTGCCGCCACGCCAAACGATCAATTGGTCATAGGCACCTCACTCGCCCAGGTTCTCTCGCTCGACCCGCAACAGGGCACCGAAGTAAAGACGCAGGAGATTCTGGCAAACACCTATGACCGCCTTGTTTTCGCCGACCAGACGGATGGCAACAAGGTCAAATCGCAGCTGGCCGAAAGCTGGCAGGTTGACGACAAGGGCATCACTTTCAAACTGAAGGACGCGAAATTTTCCTCCGGAAATCCCGTTACATCCAAAGACGTATTGTTCTCCATCGTCCGGCTGATGAAGCTCGACCAGTCCGCCGCCACCAACTACAAAACGGCCGGTTATACGGCCGCCAATATCGAGAGCCTTGTTTCCGCTCCCGACGACAAGACGTTTCGGATCGAACTGACCGACAAGGTTATTCCCGAAGCTCTCCTCTACCGTCTTGCCATGGGTGTATCGTCTGTCGTTGACAGCGTTGAAGTCGAAAAACACGTCAAGAACAATGATTACGGCAATGAATGGCTGCGCACCAACACCGCGGGATCAGGCCCCTACGTGCTGCGCCGCTGGACACCGAATGATATCGTTCTTCTGGAAGCAAACGATGCGTATCGCGATGGTAAACCCACTATGCGCCGCATCGTCATGCGCCATGTTCCTGAAAGTCAGGCGGCTCGTTTGATGCTTGAGCGAGGCGATATCGATATCGCCAACGCGCTCACCGCAGCAGATGTCAAAACCTTCGAAACCAAAGCCGGTTTCGTCATCGATCAGGTCAAGACCGGTGGTTATTATGTGCTTGCGATGAATGCAGGTGCAGAACCGCTCTCCAAACCTGGTGTTCGTGAAGCGATTGCTTACGGCATAGACTACAAGGGCATTGCAAATACCATCCTTGGTTCATACGGACGGGTTCGCAATGTGCCGGTGCCAGAAGATTGGGCGGGCGCGATCCCTAATCCGGATTGGTCTTTCCAGCCTGAAAAAGCCAAGAAACTGCTGGCGGATGCGGGTTATCCGAATGGCTTCACGGTCACGCTGAAAACCATTTCGCAGACGCCGCGTGTGGATATGGCCACCGCTATTCAGGCAAACCTTGCCGACATCGGCATCAAGGTGAATATCCAGCAGGGCAATGGCGCAGACATTGTTGCAGCCCACCGCGCCCGCAATTTCGATCTGCTCATTCCGCAGACCGGCTCGTTCATGCCAACTGCCCTTGGTTCGCTGGATAACTTTGCTTCCAACCCTAACAATTCCAAAGAGGCCAACAACGCTGGCAACTTTGTCTGGCGCTCTGCCTGGGACATTCCTGAACTGAATGCCCTGCGCGAAAAAGCCAACAGTGAACGCGACGATGCCAAGCGCCTGGAACTCGTCAAGCAAATTCAGGAAAAGTTCATTGAACTGAAGCCTGCGGTCTTGCCAATGTTCGAGCGTTTCGAACCAATCGTACTGACCAGCCGATTGAAGGGTTACAGCGGCCATCCATGGTCTTTGACCCGTATTGAAGGCGTCACGAAATCCGACGCCAAATAATCAGGCCATTGCGCACATGAAAGAGTTTACACTCACCGAGCTTGCGAAACGCATTGGGCATCTGCTGCTCAGCCTTTTCGTCCTGCTTGTCGTCACCTTCGTGATCGGTCGCATTTTGCCGACTGATCCCGTCGGTGCCATCGTCGGCGAACTGGCCGATCCCTCTGCCTATCAGGCCATGCGAGAACGGCTGGGTCTCGACTTGCCCCTTTATCATCAGTTCTGGCTGTATATGACCTCGCTGTTGCAGGGAGATTTGGGCACGGCCATTTTGACGGGCAACCCCGTGACCGAGGATCTCAAAAAGGCGTTCCCGGCAACATTGGAGCTGGCGACACTTGCGGTCATCATATCCACGTTGCTCGGTGTTCCCCTCGGCATGACCGCAGCTTTCTTTCGCGATAGCTGGTTCGATAAATTCACGCGGGTCATCTCCCTGGTGGGCCATTCCATTCCGGTGTTCTGGTTCGGCATCGTCGGTCTGGTGATATTTTATGCGGGCCTTCAATGGGCTGGCAGCCCGGGGCGCGTTGATGTTTATCTGGAAGGACTTGTGGAGCCGAAAACCGGCCTGCTTCTGATCGACAGCCTGATGGCGGGCGATACGGAAGTGTTCTGGAATGCGGTTCATCACATCATTCTTCCGGCCTGCATTCTTGCCTATTCCGCGATGGCCTACATCACGCGAATGACACGCAGCTTCACGCTGGAGCAATTGAACCAGGACTATGTGGTGGCTGCACGCGCCAAAGGCGCATCCAGCATGCGCATCGTAACGCGCCATCTTCTGCCGAACATTGCCGTACAGCTCATCACCGTTCTGGCAATTTCCTACGGTGGTCTGCTTGAAGGCGCCGTCGTCACCGAGATCGTGTTTTCATGGCCCGGCATCGGTCAATATATGACCAATGCATTGATGACCGGCGACATGAACGCCGTTCTGGCAGGCACGCTCATCATTGGATTGATCTTCATGATGCTGAACTTCCTTTCCGATCTGGCCTATCTGGTTTTCGATCCCCGCACGAGAGAGGCCACAACATGAGCACCAGTCAAACCCTAGCGGCTCCTCCACAAACATCGGGTGCCCTCAGCCGCGCCACTAGCAGCTTCAAAAGCTTTTTCAAAAAGCTGGCAGATGAACCTCTCGGCATGTTTGGCTTTGCCGTCCTTTTGTTGCTGGTCATCGTCGCCATTCTCGCACCGTGGATTGCGCCTTACAGTGCGACCTCGCAAAATCTGTCTCAGGCACTGCAACCGCCGAGTCTTGCTCACTGGGCAGGAACGGATGAATTCGGGCGCGATATCCTGTCGCGGCTGATTTATGGCACCCGCATCACCATCCAGACCGTGCTTGCCGTCTCGCTCATCGTCGGCCCGATTGGCCTGTTGATTGGCATTGTTGCCGGTTTTGTGGGTGGGCGCACCGATGCGTTCTTGATGCGCGCGACAGACATCGTTCTCAGCTTTCCCTCACTCATCCTCGCGCTCGCCTTCGCCGCAGCGCTTGGTGCTGGCCTCAACACCGCCATCATCGCCATTTCGCTGACCGGATGGCCCCCGATTGCGCGATTGGCACGCGCCGAAACCCTCATCGTGCGCAACACGGATTATGTGGCGGCGGCTAGGCTTTATGGGGCATCCGGCTCCAGACTATTGCTGCTTTACATCGCGCCGATGTGCATTCCATCCGTTGTGGTGCGGCTGACACTCAGCATGGCTGGCGTCATTCTCACCGCAGCAGCGCTGGGTTTTCTCGGCTTAGGGGCGCAGCCACCAGAGCCGGAATGGGGGGCGATGATCTCGAACGGACGCAAATTCATGCTCGACAATTGGTGGGTCGCGGTCATGCCGGGCATCGCCATTCTCGTCACCAGCCTTGCGTTCAACCTTGTCGGCGATACGCTTCGCGATATTCTGGATCCACGCCATGCCCGATAATGAAACCATTTTGAAAGTCCGGGATCTCTCGGTGCGTTTCGGGCGAGCGGAGCTTCCCGCTGTTCGAAATGTAAGCTTTGATCTCGGCGCAGAACGGGTCGGCATCGTTGGCGAGTCCGGCTCGGGCAAATCCACGCTCGGTCGCGCCATTATGCGGCTTTTGCCGCCCTCTGCCCGTGTCGAGGCGTCGACACTCGACTTCGAAACCGCGCCACTTCTCAGCCGCAGCGAAAAAGCCATGCGCGGCCTGCGCGGCAACCGCATAGCATTGATTATGCAAGACCCGCGTTATTCTCTCAACCCGGTGCTGAAGGTCGGCAAACAGGTGGCAGAGGCAGCGCTTCTGCACCAGAAGATCGGCAAGAAGCGCGCTTTTGAACTTGCCGCTGAAATGCTCGGAAAAGTCCGTATCGCAGACGTCGAGCGGACCATGGAACTCTATCCGCACCAGATTTCCGGTGGCATGGGGCAGCGCGTTATGATTGCCATGATGCTGCTGGCCAAACCGCGTCTTGTCATTGCCGATGAGCCAACATCGGCACTGGATGTCAGTGTCAGAGGCGATGTGCTGAGATTGCTCGACCAGTTGGTTCGGGAAAACAATTCCGCACTTCTGCTCATCAGCCATGACATCCGCATGGTCGCATCCTTCTGCGAGAGAATTCTCGTCATGTATCAGGGACGGGTCATCGAAACTCTAAGAAGCCTCGATGACGCAAAACACCCCTACACGCGAGGGCTGATCGCGGCCATGCCAGACCCCAAACATCCTGTTTCCCGTTTGCAGGTTCTGGATCGCCAAGCCATCAACGCAGCAGGGAGCCTGTCATGATTGAGGTCAAAGACCTGGCCGTTTCCTTTGGTCAGGGTGAAGCACGCAAGCAAGTCGTCAAATCGGTCTCCTTCTCCGTCAAAAAGGGTGAGACACTCGGCATCGTTGGCGAGTCAGGCTGCGGAAAGTCAACCGTCCTTCGCTCGTTGGCGGGCCTGGACCGGCATTGGCAGGGAACGATATCCTTTGCTGGAACGCCGGTTGATCGCGAACGCACCAAAGAGCAATTGTTGCTGGCGCAGATGGTATTTCAGGATCCTTACGGCTCCATCCACCCCCGCCACCGTATAGAACGCGTGCTTGCGGAGCCCATTCGTGCCATGAAAAGGGGCGCTGGATGGGACCGCGTTACCGGTGCATTGGAGCAAGTTGGCCTGCCAGCCAGCTTTGCGGACCGCTTTCCACACCAGCTTTCGGGTGGACAACGTCAGCGCGTAGCGATTGCCCGCGCCTTGATGCTGGAACCGGATATCCTGCTTCTGGATGAGCCGACATCTGCGCTCGACGTCTCAGTGCAGGCGGAAGTTCTCAATCTTCTATGCGATTTGCGGGATGAGCGAACATTGACCTATGTGCTCGTCAGCCACGACCTCTCGGTCATCGCGCATATGTGCGACCGCGTTCTCGTCATGAAGGACGGCAGTTTTGTCGATGAACTGACGAAGGAAGACCTGCAACGCGGTGTGACAAACCACCCCTATTCGCAAATGCTTTTTGATGAATCCGTCAATGGGTTGAGGAAGGAGCGTGGTGCAGCAGAGGTGATCTTTTAAAATATTCGCCTAACCTACTTTCAAATCTCGATGCACATCTGCGCGCGCTGATGCGTGTCAAGCCCGAGAGGTCCTTCCTAATGGGAGGAGTTCTGAGTTAAGCTCAAACGCAGTACACTCGGCGAAACCTCCTAGTCTGATAGAGGTCACGGTTGGAACAAATCTGGGCCAAGAGTGACCCGTTCTTACGTCAGCAACACATCATCGGGATGATCACAAGGATGCTGGTTCATGAAGGCGCGACCCGTTCGCCCACAGTTGATATCGTTTTAGCAACCTGCCTCGCCTTCGTTGCCGGAGGCGTTAACAGCGCAGGATTCGTTGCCTTTGGATACTTTTCTGCCAACATGACTGGAAATGTGTCGATGATTTCGGATCACATTTCGCTCTCCACCCCCGTCATCGCATTGGCCTTCGCGACGATTGTCGCAATGTTCATCATCGGCGCTACTGTCGCGGCACTCTTCATCGAGACGGGAAAACGGCGGCATCTGATGAACATATATGCGGCGACGTTGTTGTGCGAAGCCGCTCTCCTGATTGCAGTGGGACTTTATCATTTTGGCGCGGGGCGAACCGCCAACGGCTTGCTGACGGCTGGTATCCTTAGTCTAACAATGGGAATACAGAACGCCGCATCGACACGGATTTCCGATGGACGTGTCCGGACCACCCATGTTTCTGGTGTTGCTACGGACCTCGGAGTCGGCATTGCGCTTCTTATCCATCGAAGGCGCCCAACGGATACACCGCAGATTTTGGAACGGTTGAAGTTGCATACGGCAACAATTCTTTCATTCCTTTTGGGAGGAATAGCGGGTGTATCCGGTTTCAGGTTCACAGGAGGCTTGGTGTTCTGCTGCCTTGGCCTTCTGTTGTTGGGAATTTGTGGGCGCTCTGTCCTCCGGCGACAATAATCACCTGCGAAGGGGCAAAAAATTCTGCGAACACGCGAGTTTATAAGAAAATTTTCAGACCAGAATTAAGATATTTCCGCCAAATATTACCTTGATACGCACGCTGCCGCGCATGAGCACTGTTGCTACAACGATGGGCGCATTTTTTAGTGCTCGACTGGGAAGCGCTGAACAGGAGGCCTACCCATGACCTTTGTCTCCTCGTCACTAAAAGTTCACCTCAACTCATTTCTCCAAGCGGGTTTATACCAAACTGTGCTCCGCGCCAAACTACGGAGGCGTTCGCATCTGGAAACAGCAGCCGAAGATGGCCGATAATCTGGCCAGCGCGGGGATCGGCCAGTCGATAAACGACGGCTTTTGCAACGCGTTCACCGGTAATTATACCCGCCTCGCGCAATTCGCCGATCTGCTGCGACAAGGTGGGTTGGTGCACGTCGAGTATGTTTTCCAGCTCGCCCACCGTGCGCGCGCCTTCCATCAAAACGCACAGGATAGAGAGGCGAACCGGGTTGGATAGCGATTTCATGAAGTCCGATGCGGCGCCAATTGCCTGGCATTTGATTTTGGGCACATGTGGCTTGCGATCATCGCCGCCATCTATCTTCTTGATCAATCTGTTTCCTCCACGCCTGAAATATTTTTCTTCGTTGCCGCGCAAATTCAGCGTCGCATTCCTCGCCAACTCTGCACTGTTCATTATATAAGTTTATATAACGATATTCAATGAGGTGAACGATTTGGCTTTCAGGATTGGCCACCATCCCAACAATCTGCATCTTCGGTTGGCCTCGCTCTGGCCGGGCGCCTTCGCCTCTTTCAAACCGGAATTCGTCAGTTATGTCGAGGGTCGTGAAACAGCCGACAGGCTGCGGAATGGTGAGTTCGACATCGGCGGCACCGGTTCCACGCCCCCCATTCTGGCCGCCGCATCCGGCCTCTCGGTAGCCTATGCCGCGGCCTCGGCTCCGCGTCCAGCCAATGGTGCGATCCTTGTTTCCAAGACCTCCGGGATCGACACCATTGCAGACCTAAAAGCCAAGCCGATTGCTCTGGTGGACGGCTCCTTTCTCACCTACTTTCTGGCCAAACGGCTTGAAGAAGCAGGGCTCAGACTGACTGACGTTGAGCGCAAGGACATATCCCCCCTTCAATCCCGCGAGGCGTTGCAAGACGGAACTGTTACAGCGTGGATTGCCATGGCACCGCATCTGGAACAATCACTTGCCAGCGGTGAATTTCGCGTGCTTGCCCATTGCGGCGATCTCATTCCCAACCGGTCCGTGTTCTGGACGATCAAGGATCGCGGGCTGTCGGCGGAAACACTGAAGGATTTTGCCGGCGAATTGCAGCGCCTCGGCCAAGACATTACCGCCGACCCCGAAAAGGCATCTGCCCTACTGTCCGTCAATGGCGATGACACTGAGCGCAGAGCTTGGACGCGCATCGTGTCCGAGCGAAACTGGCAGGCGATTGCCGCCGACACAAGCCTTTTGCGCGAGCAGCAGGCAGAAGCTGACACGCTGTTGGCCCATGGTGATCTTGGCATCAGGCTAACCATCGATACGAAAAACGGCAAAGAGATTTGAACATGAACGTCCTCTGGTACATGTGCGCGCCCGATGGTGCCTATCCCTGGAAGCCGGAAGGCTCCCGCACCATCGATTACGGCTATTACAAGCAACTCGCACAAGCTTATGATCATCTCGGCTTTACCGGGGCACTGTTCGCCACTGGCGCCCACGACGTCTGGCCTTTGGCGGGCGCGCTTCTGCCATACACCGAGCGGATGAAGTTCCTCATCGCCTTCCATCCCGGACTGATCGCCCCGACGCTTCTTGCCAAGATGGCCGCGACATTTCAGGAGTTTTCCAATGGCAGGCTGATGCTGAACGTCGTTTCCGGCGACGCCAAGATGCTTGGCGCCTATGGCATGATGCTGCCGCACGACGAGCGCTACGTGATGGCCGATGAATACCTGACGATCTGGCATCGGCTGATGGCTGGCGAAAGCGTCACCCACAAGGGCAAGTATTTTCAGACGGAAGGCGCAAAATTGGCGTTGCCTGCTGGCACCGATATCCAGCCGCCGCCACTGTGGTTCGGCGGCTCGTCCGACAGCGCCATCGAGGTTGCCGCCAAGCACGTTGAGACTTACCTCTCGTGGGGCGAGACCCCGGAACAGATGGGTGAAAAAGTCCAAAGGGTGAAGGCGCGCGCCGCAGAGCACGGGCGCGAACTCACCTATGGCATCCGCCTCTACGTCATAGTCCGGCAGACGGACGCGAAGGCGTGGGAAGCCGCTGCTGATCTCTACGAGCGGATGGACGAGGCGGCAATCGCCGGCAACAAGCGTTTTGTGTCCAACACGGATTCGATTGGCCAGCAGCGGATGAGCGCCATGCACGGCGGCATCAAACCCGCCAACCTGCGCGATCTGGAGATCGCTCCAAATCTGTGGGCCGGTATCGGCCTCGTTCGCCCCGGCCCCGGCACGGCCATCGTTGGTTCTCCGGACACCGTGATCCGCACACTGGAGGCCTATCAGAAAGTCGGCGTCGACACCTTCATTCTATCCGGCATGCCCTTGCTGGAGGAAGCCTATCGTTTTGGCGAACTCGTGCTGCCGAGGCTGCCGGTCGAACGTCTGAAGCAGGAACGCAAGCAATTCACATGGTCAACCTTGTTCGATCGTGATCTTGCCGGAAAGTCTGCCGATGACTGATATCAGCAACGCCCGTCAGGACCAGGCGGACAACCCGTTCACAGTGAAGCACGGCAGGCGTACATTGGCGAACATGGCCATGCGGCTCGTATCACCGCTCGCTATCATAGCGCTCTGGCAAATCGCCAGCGCGACGGGACTGCTGTCACCGCGCATTCTGGCCGGCCCAAGCGAAATCGTTTCCACAGCGGGACGCCTTGTCGCCTCCGGCGAACTGATCAAGGGGCTCGTCGTCTCGTTCCTGCGCGTATTGGCCGGTTTTTCGATTGCACTTGTCCTCGGTATCCTTTTGGCACTTGCCTCCGGCCTGTCCCGGGTCGGTGAAGCCATTATCGACCCGCCGATCCAGATGCTGAAAGCCATGCCATTTCTGGGATTGTTGCCTTTGTTCATTCTGTGGTTCGGCATTGGCGAAACACCGAAAATCGGGCTTGTCGCTTTCGGCGCCATCTTTCCGATCTACCTCACCCTGCATGGCGGCATACGGGGCATCGATAAGAGGCTGATCGAGGTAGGCCAAACGCTGGAACTTGGTACGCTTTCCACAATCCGCCATATCGTCATCCCCGGTGCACTGCCTTCGCTTCTCGTTGGCGTCCGCTACGGACTGAGCGTCTCATGGCTAAGCCTTGTTGTCGGAGAACAACTCAACGCCTCCAGCGGCATCGGCTACATCATCACCTATGCTCGCGATTTTCTGCAAACCGATGTCATCGTCGTATGCCTGCTGGTCTATGCCATCATGGGGCTGCTGACAGATTGGCTGGTCCGCACGATTGAAGCTTATGCGCTGCGCTGGCGCCCAGAGGTGATCGCATGAGCAATCTCGTCGACATCAGACAATTGCATCGATCTTTCGGCGGCCCGGCAGTTCTCGGCGGCATAGACTTGACCATCGCACCTGGCGAATTCGTGGCCCTGCTCGGCCGCAGCGGGTCTGGAAAATCCACCCTGCTGCGCGTTCTGGCCGGTCTGGACACAGCACCGGCGGAAAGACTGGAACTTCCCGCCCGCCGCTCCGTGGTTTTTCAGGAGCCGCGCCTTCTGCCGTGGAAAAGCGTCATCGAAAACGTGGCACTCGGCGTCCGTCGCCCTGATGCGATCCAGCGTTCAAAGCAGGCACTAGCCGACGTTGGCCTTTCGCATCGGCTGGATGCTTGGCCCCTCACCCTTTCGGGCGGCGAGGCACAACGCTGCGCTCTCGCCAGAGCGCTGGTGCGCGAACCCGAACTTTTGCTGCTGGACGAACCTTTCGCAGCCCTTGATGCACTCACACGTTTGCGCATGCACGATCTGGTGTTCGAACTCTGGCGCAAGCATCACCCCGCCGTCCTGCTCGTCACCCACGACGTCTGGGAAGCCGTGGCGCTGGCCGACCGTATTCTTGTCATTGATCAAGGGCAGTTCATCCGGGAAATCCGCGTCGATATCGATCACCCACGCCGGCGCAGCGACCCCGGAACCAGCCGTATTGAAGCCGAACTCCTCAAAGAACTCGGCGTCGAACCCTTACATGCCTGACACCCAAGCCAGAATGGCAGATTGGACACACCGATGATCACCAAACGTACATTCCTAGCCGCCGCGGCCCTCGTAACCGCAGCAGCCACCTTCGCCACCTCCGTTCAGGCCGCCGATCAGGTCGTGCGGATCGGCTGGCTACGTGGCCCCAACGACATCACGCTCGCCAAATCGCGTGGCACGCTGGAAAAGGCGCTCTCCGAAAAGGGTATCAAGGTTGAATGGGCCGGTCCTTTCCCGGCCGCGGCCCCCGCATTCGAAGCACTCAACGCCGGCAGCATCGACATCACCGCCGGCAGCTCGACTTCCGCGATTGCGGCACTTGCCGCCAAGATCCCGCTCGTCATCTTCGCCTATCAGAAAATGGCACCTGGCTCGGAAGGCATCGTCGTGAAAAAGGATTCCGGCATCACCTCCATCAAGGACCTCGCTGGCAAGAAGGTCGCAGTCAACCGTGGCGGCACTGGCGAGTATCTGCTGATGCAGGGACTGGAAACCAATGGCGTCGATCCCAAGAGCGTTGAGCGTATTTATCTCAGCCCCAGCGATAGCGGCCCAAGCTTCACTCAGGGACATGTCGATGCCTGGGCGACCTGGGATCCCTTCCTAACCATCGCTGAAAAGGCTTATGATGGCAAAGTCGTGGGCGATGGTGCCGCCATCAAGTCAGACAACGCCGTCGTTCTCGTGGCGAGCAGAGATTTTGCTAAATCCAAGGCCGATCAGCTTCAACTCGTCTTCGACGTCATCAAGTCGGAAAACGCCTGGGCGGTTGCCAACAAGGCTGAAGCCGGTGCCATTTGGGCCAAGGAAATGAACATCCCGTCTGATCTCGGAGCCAAGATCGGTGAGAACAATGCCGTTCCAACAACGGGCGTCACGGATGCCAACGTGAAGCAAATTGGGGCAGTTGCGGAATGGTACGTCAAGAGCGGCATTATTCCGACCTTGCCGGATGTTGATCCGGGGGTTGTCTCGCTGAAGTAAAGCTTGCTCGTGAATAGCCGCATCTGCGTCACCCATGTTAGGCGCAGATCACGAACGTCAGCACCAATACGGGTTTGGACAAGTGCGTTGGCAACCATAGCTGCCTTCCATAACGACCTGCGCTACGGAATTCACGTCTTGCTCGAAATGCCGAATTGACAGGTATCTGCTCACGCTGAAAAGTGTTTTCGGTCGCCATCATGGATACAATCTGGCGAAACAACGCGGACTGAAAAACTGGTGCAATCCAGCTGAAATTCCACATACGCGTGTGACCGATGAGCAGATTGGTTTTGCTCGACGTTTTTTCGCCTTGAATTTACTGTCGCTGCCAGTACGCACAGGTGCTATTGGAAGGTCGCACGCTCCCGGTAAGAGCATCGCGGAGAGTTTATTGTCAACGAAAGCGGGTAAGATCGTATGGCCGTTCTGAACAGACCACAAAGCCTAGGGCCTTATCCCGACAGGGATATCGGTTGCCAAGAGGCATTGGAGCAAGCATTTCTGCTTGTTGCCCAAACTTTAAAACCAGAGGACATCACGGCTGCGGCTGGCGGTACTTTGGTGCCTCAGTTGATGGCCCTTGCTAGGCAGGCTGAAAGCGTGGGGTGGACCTTGGAGGAAGCGGAAGTCGCAATCAGTGAGCTGTCACAGAACCTCTTGGACGACATGGCGCAGATGTAGTGGCAGCAAGATCGAAAGAATGACTCGCCGCTAAAGCGATTGTTGTTTCATCAGGCGAGTTGCATACCAAGTTCATGTCCCGTGGCATTGCTTACAACAATGTCAAACGGGTTTCCACACATGGCTGGACACAGACTGCCCGCGTTTCGGCGCGATTTAAAATTTTTCGCCAAAATATGTGCTATGGAAACATCATCATCGTCCAGTTGTCGGTGGCGCGTGGGGCATGAGATGGCATCGACACCGACTATTTTTAAGAAACCAGCGAAAAGTGTCTCCTATGAGCCCACGGATTTTGCAAAAAGGCATGGCATTTGTCTTGAAGATGCCCAAAGAATCCTGGCACTTCACAAAGGTGACCATGACTCATCAAACAGGGCAGCTCATAATCTCAACGGCCTAAACTGAATCCGTTTCACGGTGTTCCATCGAACCATCTGGCGAAATGACGTGCCGCTCGATCCTCCTTCACCGCGCACCTAACGTCTGGCGACGAAAGCGTGCGCATTGATGGTTTACATGGACAAGCGTGACGTACGACTCCGACCGGCGAAAGCCATGTCGCGTTGAATCAGCCAGTGGAGTAGATGGAGCATCCTGTATAGCACCCGACCCGTTTCTAGATGCATGGATTTGCGCAATCTGAGCGCCCGTACAGGGATATATCAGAACAGAAGTAGGATCACTCTCAATACGAGAGGCTTTGGTCTTTAGCGCGAGGATTCCTCTACACCGCTCGCTATTTGCTATGTGCCCGCCAAAAAGGTCCCACAAAGCAAAGTTTCTATAAAAAGTGCAACAGCAGATCGACCTGCAACGCCGAGCACTCTATGAAGACAATTCAGACAAATGATGGGAAGTGTTTTCTTACCGCGAGCACCGATCCGCATCACGATCATAACTAAAGAAATAAGGAGTAGAAATTGAAGGTAGATGTCCGTGATAACAACGTTGAGCAGGCTCTGCGCGTGCTCAAGAAGAGGATGCAGCGCGAGGGCGTTTTCCGCGAGATGCGGTTGCGTGAGCATTACGAAAAGCCGTCAGTCAAACGGGCCAGAGAAAAAGCAGAGGGCGTTCGGCGCGTGAGGAAAATGGCGCGCAAGAAATTGGAGCGCGAAAGCGGAATTGCTGCACCTAAGAAAACAATCAGTCGGGCGCGTTAAATTCTACTGTGAGACAGGGGCGGCTTTTCTGCCGACCGTCTTTAGAAACGATCTGTCCGCGTCCGATGCATTGCGGTCAGCCCTTGCCGATCAGGCAGGAAGGCTGGCCACAGAGGTCGCGGAAGATCGGCAACTGCAACTTTTTTGATGCCTCAGGACGTCGCGACCGAACATGCAACACGGCCGGATGCCTTTGATGCAACTTCCCATGGGGTGAACGCAGACGTGATAGCCTCTGAAAGCCAGAGAGCATCTCAGATTACAGGAAGCCCGCCAACTGTTGCTGGCAGGCGGCCATAGTGCGGCGATGCGGCCTTCGCGGTCGCACATGAAAGCGCCTCACAGTTCAGCCGTGAGTATCTTCGCCAATTCGGTGCGCCACCGGCAAGGCATGTGCAGGAAATACGTCAAGCGATTGGACGCCCGACGATGGCTTAGACGTCATTGGCCGAAAGCCAATCGCCAATAAGGCTCCAGCACCTGAGGCAATTGTAGAGCGTTTGGTGCGGCAAGTACCGGTTTCAGCCAAATTATTCTACTTGAACGGGATTTGAACGACCCGGCAAGGTTACTGTGAAAACCGACACGGCTCATTAATTTATGGCTGCGCAAATCGGCGGGGTGGGAAAACCACGGTAATCGGCCTCCTCTATTCCTAACGATTGGCTCGATGATCCCAACAACTTCATCATCATCATTTTGTTGATCGCCCAGTCCTCACAGGCTGCCACAACCATCAAGTCATGAACCCGCTTCTCCTCGACAAAATTTGTCTTCCGCTGATGGTGCAGGTTCATCAGAATTCTTGCGAGCTTGGTTTGAGCCGATCCACGATTGCGCTCAGCCACCTTCGCGACTTGAACGAGTTCCGCGAAGAACCGGCCACAGATCGAAGTATTTATAGCCATCCTGGAAGGGAAATAGCGGTAGACATTCGCGCTGCTCATTCCAAGGCATTTTGCAATCTCGGCGACGGTCGTCTGACGGAAACCGATGTGCCGAAAGTGCTGTTCCGCCACATCCAGAATACGTTCACGCATGGTCTAGACATCAGGCTCCATCGTCATCCTTCGGCTCGGGGGACTTGATCAGCGTTCATGTTCATCGAGTTTTTCACAGCGAATCTCTATTCGGCAGCCATCGCCCGCACATGCTCCGGCTCGTCTTCTTCGAGTGATCTCCCATCGTCTGTCGCCTTCGGTGGCTTAATCCGGAACCAGACGGCGTACAGCGCCGGGAGAAAGAGCAGGATCATCGCTGTCCCAGCCGCCGTTCCACCGATCAACGTGTAAGCCATCGAACCCCAGAACACCGAATGCGTCAACGGGATGAACGCCAGAATGGCGGCAAGTGCAGTCAGAATTACGGGTCGTGTTCGCTGCACCGTCGCTTCGATAACCGCGTGATAGTCATCAAGGCCAGCCGCCTGGTTCTCCTTGATCTGCTCCGTCAGGATCAACGTGTTGCGCATGAGGATACCCGCCAGTCCTATGAGGCCTAGAATGGCGTTGAACCCGAACGGCTGATTGAACAGAAGCAAGGTTGGGACCACTCCGGCGAGACCGAGTGGTGCCGTCAGCATCACCATCGTCATCGTCGACAAGCTGCGAACCTGCAAGATGATGACAATCAATGTGGCTGCGATCATGAGCGGGAAGACCTGAACCAGCGCCGCGTTGGCCTTGAGCGACTCTTCTATGTTGCCGCCCATTTCGATGCGGTATCCGACAGGAAGCGACGCGATCAGCGGTTGCAGCGCTTTCATCACCTGTTGCGATACTTCCGGAGGCTGCGTGGCCTCGTTGATATCGGACCGGATCGTGATAACCGGTGTCCGATCACGACGTTTCAGAATCGGCTCCTCGAACCGTATCTCCGAGTGCCCGAGTTGATCCAGCGGCACCTGACGGCCACTTCTGCTCATCAGCGAGAAGTCGGCAAGCCGGGAAGGATCGAGGCGGTTTTCACCGCCACTGCGTGCAACGACCGGAACATTGCGGATGTTGTCGCGCACCTGTGTCACCGGGATGCCGCTAAGCAGCAACTGCATCTGCTGTGCTGCCTCCGATGGAGAAAGACCAATCAGATTAAGCCTTTCCTGATCGGGCACGAACCGCAGAACAGGAGTGCGGTTGCCCCAGTCACGGTTCGCCTGCCGGACGTCCGGAACAGTTTTCATGATGGCCAGAGCCCGTTCGGAGATTTTGTAAAGCTCATCCTGATCGGGTCCCAAGATGCGGAACTCAACCGGGAACGGTGTATAAGGACCAAAGACAAGCTGGGTCACGCGCACGGACGCCTCGGGAACAAGACCTTCCGATATGGCGGCACGAAGACGGTGCTTCAATTCTTCGCGCGCATGCGCGTCGGGGGTGAGCACGACGACCTTGGCAAAGGCCGGATCTGGCAATTCAGGCGCCATGGCAAAGAAGAACCGCGGTGCGCCCTGCCCTATATAAGCCGTAACGATATCCGTTTCAGGCTGCGTCTGTAGCCAGTCCTCGACCTTCTTCACTGCTGATGTCGTCGCCTCGATGCTCGTGCCTTCAGGCATGCGCACCTCGACCAGCACTTCGGGGCGATCGGATGTCGGGAAGAACTGCTGCTTTACGCCCCCCATCCCGACGACCGAGACAGCCATCGTGATGCCGACCACAGCGCAAACCATAAACTTGTGGCGGACGGCAAACGCGATGGTCGAGCGCAGACGACGATAGTTCGGCGTGTCGTAGATGGCGTCATGGCCACCCTCAACCGGTTTGATATCCGGCAGCATCTTCACGCCGAGATAGGGTGTAAATGTTACAGCAACGACCCAGGAAACGATCAGGGCGAAACCCACGACCCAAAAGATATTTCCGGCATATTCTCCCGCCGTCGACTTGGCGAAACCAACGGGCATCAGGCCAATAATGGTGACGAGAGTACCGGACAGCATGGGGGCTGCCGTATGGCTCCAGGCGTATGCTGCCGCCTTGATGCGGTCCATGCCCTCTTCCATCTTCACCACCATGACTTCGATAGCGATAATGGCGTCGTCAACCAGCAGGCCGAGCGCAAGAATCAGGGCACCGAGCGTGATACGGTCGAAGAACCGCCCCGTCTCGAGCATGATGAGGAAGACAACGGCGAGTGTGAGCGGCACGGCAAGCGCCACGACGATGCCGACGCGCCAACCAAGAGCGACCAGGCTGACAAACAGAACAACGCCAAGCGCCATGGCGAACTTGAGCATGAATTCGCCGACAGCCTCATCGATATTGACGGCCTGATCGCTGACTTTGGTGAGAGTCATTCCCAGCGGCAATGTCTGCGCGATCGCAGCCGAGCGCGCTTCAAGCGCCTTGCCGAGATCCAGACCGTTCCAGCCGGCCTGCATCACCGCACCCAGCATGATCGTCGGCTCGCCCTCATGGCGGATGACGTAGGTTGCAGGGTCCTGATACCCGCGCCGCACGTCGGCCAGATCGGACAGCTTGAGCGTCCGTCCACCGACCGCGATCGGCGTGTCCGCAATCGCCTGCTCACTGTTATAAGCGCCGTCGAAACGGATGAAGACCTGAGGTCCTTTCGTGTCGATCGATCCCGCCGGCGTGACGGTGTTCTGTCTCTGCAAAGCTGCGGCGATATCCTGTGCAGATATGCCAAGCGTTGCCAACTTGGCAAAAGAGAACTCGACGAATATCTGTTCAGGGCGCTCCCCGACGATGTTGATTTTCTTGATACCCGGAACATGGAGCAGATCCTGACGGATGATCTCAGCCTGACGTACCAGGTCGCGCATCGGCATACCCTTCGCTTTCAGGGCATAAAGGCCGAAGCTCACATCCGAATATTCGTCGTTGACAAACGGACCCATCACGCCCGGAGGCAGATTTCGGGCTTCATCGCCAAGCTTCTTGCGCGCCTGATAGAATTCGCCTTCAACTGCTGACGCTGGCGTGTTGTCCTTGAGCGTGACCGTCAAAAATGCGTAGCCCGGTCGTGTCGTCGTCTCGACACGGTCGTACCATGTCAGTTCCTGGATGCGCTTTTCGAGGGGTTCGGCGACGAGATCCTGCATCTCACGGGCAGTGGCGCCTGGCCAGACCGACGTGACCGTCAGCGTCTTGATGGTGAAGGATGGATCCTCGGCGCGTCCCAGCTTGACGAAGGCATAGACACCCGCTGCGGCCAGCAGGACGATGAAGAAAAGGGTAACTGCACGTTCGCGGACGGCGATGGCGGAAAGATTGAAGCGCATTATTTTACCACCTCTTGCTGAGCCCCGGTGCGAACGCTGACACCGTCCTGAAGAAGATGCGCACCCAAAGCGACAACCTGCTGACCAACGCCGATCCCGGTGACAAACGCGGTCTCGTCGCTGATCCGCTTGACCTCGATCGGCGTGAAGGCCACCGTCGATGTGGTCCCGTTGACAATCCACACGCCTGTCTTGCTACCATTATCCAGGATAGCGCCAACCGGTACGGCCACCTCCGACTGCCGGTTTGTGTCAGTGATCTTGACTGTCACGGTTGAACCAAGCGGGGCCGTTGACGCAGTGCCTTCCAGAACATAACGGGCCTCGTAGGTGCGTGTCTGAGGGTCGGCAGAATCAGAAATCTGTCGCAACCTTGCGTTTCCGCTGAGTGCGTCGCCGCCATAGACGCTGGCCTGCGCCTGTGAACCTAGATCGGGACGCAGTGTTTCGGGTAGCCATACAACAGCTTCACGAGGGCCTGCTTTCGCCAGTTGAACGACGGTCTGCCCGGCAGCCACCACTTGGCCTGGATCCCCGAGAGTTTCGACGACCGTGCCATCCGAGTCAGCCAGAAGAACGGTGTAGGTTGCCGCGTTCTCTGCAACCTCGGCGTCCGCCTCGGCTGCGGCAAGCTGTGCTGTGGCCGTGTCAAGAGCCGCCTTTGCCTGCTCGTAACGCTGGGGCGTGGCTGCCAGACCATTTTTGACCAGTGCGGCATAACGTTTCTCGTCGGCCTGCGCCTGAACCAGAACGGCTCGGGCTGCGGTGACCGTGTTGCGCCTTGCTGTCAGCGCAAGCTGGAGATCGGTTTCATCGATGCGCATCAGGGCTTGACCCCGGCTCACCTGCTGGCCCACATCCACCATCCGTTCAACGATCTTGCCCGGAACCCGAAAGCCAAGATTGCTCTGCACCCGGGAAGCCACTGTTCCGGTCAATGAGCGCTCCAGCGTGTGGCTTCTCGTCACCTCTGCCACCATGACCAGCGGTGCAGCAGTCCTGGAGTCGGCAGCAACAGCTGGCTGTTTTCCAGTGTTGGGAACAAGGAAAAAGGCTCCGGCTGCTCCACCCGCCACCAGGCCTAAAAGAGTGAGGACATGTTTGCGTTTCATTTTACGTTCTCTTCTTGACCAGCGATCCAAACAAATTAGATTGCGACCTAACTCTATTTGCAATATAGATGTCAATCGAAATCTAATTGGAGATCATCATGAGAGTGAGCCGCGCACAGGCTGAAGAAAATCGGGACAGGGTGATCGATGTCGCGAGCCGCCTATTTCGTGAGCATGGCTTCGATGGCATTGGACTGAAGGACCTGATGAAAGGTGCCGGCCTGACCCAAGGTGGGTTTTACAAACAGTTTGCGTCGAAAGACGACCTCGCAGCACTCGCATCCAGGCGGGCGATGGAAAGCGCAACGCGCAGATGGTCTGCTGCTGCTTCAGACAATGACGATGCGCTTGAAGCTGTGATGGCGTTCTATTTATCGACAGACCACATGGGCGAAAAGGCGGAAGGCTGCCCTTTGGTGGCGTTGGGATCGGACGCTGCACGGCAAAACGCAGAGGTCAGGCGCCCGTTCGAGGATGGCGTGCGGGCTCATTTCGAGGTGCTTGAGGAACTGGTGGGCGGTGCCAAAACCTCCGATGCCAGTAGCAAGGCGATGGCGATACTGTCCCTCATGGTTGGCGCGGTTACGCTCTCCCGGATCATGGAAGACGAGGACCTGTCGCAAGCCATTCTCGATGCAGCTACCGGCCAAGTCAGGCGCATTGCCGGAGAGCATACGAGCAAGACTCCGAGTTAACGGCGGGCAAGGTCGCATCGCTGTAGATTGGAAAGCGGATCCAGACGTTATCGAACAGACAGCATGTCTTTCAAATCGAACCGGACCACTCTGTTGGCCGCGGCATGTCAATTTTTGAAGCAAATACGGGTGAAAAGCATGCGTCCGTTGATTTTCACTCCCACAATTGATCTCGATCGTCATGTCTGAGCATCAGGACTGCTCGCAAAGTCGTCTTTGAACTTGATTCATTTCGGCTCATTTTTGGGATGCCACCGTTGCGTATAATTTCATCAATTCATTATTTCGCATACACTTTGAGCAGACACGCCTGTTCGAAAGTATAGGTTCACGATTGTTTTTGTCTGAGGACTACCCATCCGAAACAGTGGGCACCCTATTCGCCGTTGCCCTTTTGTTGGGGGAAAAGGTAGTGCACCGTTAGCCACCAAGACATACGGGACGAGGTGGGGAATGAAGCCGAATACGATTTGCGTCCGCGTGATTTCACCCATTGTGACCAAAGGGTTTCGCAAACTGGCGGACCTTAAGGCTCTCGAATATCCGGGTCTTACGCTTTCCCATGTCGAGATCGCCACAGGTCCCGGTTCGATTGAAAGCGAATTCGAAGCCGCTATTTCCGTGCCTGGCACACTGATCGAGGTCAGAAAAGCTGACAGGGATGGTGTTGATGCGGTGATTATAGACTGCATGGGCGACCCAGGTGTTAGGCCAGCACGTGAAATCACGGATATGGTTGTCGTCGGCCCGGCACAGACTGGAATGCACATTGCCGCCATGCTCGGTCACAAATTTTCCGTCATCACGGTCATGCGGCGCTTAAAGCCATCCTTCGAGAATACAGCAGCTCTTTGCGGTCTTTCCACCAAGCTGGCGTCAGTGCGTAGCGTCGATATTCCCGTTCTCGCTCTGGAAGAGGATTTGGAAGAAACGCTGCGCCGGTTGATTGAGGAAGGCCGCAAGGCCGTCGAGGAGGATGGGGCAGAAGCGCTTGTCTTCGGCTGTACAGGGTTGATGGGGTGCGCTGCCGGGTTGCGGGCCGGTCTTCTCGCTCAAGGAATAGACGTTCCCGTCATTGATCCGATACCCACCGCAATTTTCATTGCCGCAGGCTTGGTCCGTGCGGGTCTCTCGCAGAGCAAAACGACCTACCCGGAACCACCGGAAAAACTATTGATCGGTTACGACTCGCTGCATGATGCCATGCTGCCGTGTGCAACTGAATAATAACGAACGGGATCAGGATATGGCAGCCAGCGCAATGACCAACACAGCGGAAAGGAGCACAGTGCCTGTTGGCGCCAGGCTTAGAGACCGCCTGTTTTCCGGTAGCCTCTTCTGGTTGCTGGTCCTTCCAGCGTTCCTGTTCTTCACTGTCTTTTTCGTCGTACCCACCGCATCGCTTTTCGCACTCGCCTTCAACAAATCCACAGCGGGCGTTATCAGCCTTTCAAGCGTCATCACATTCGACAATTTCGTGCGCATCTTCACACGCTCGATCTACTACGAGTCGATCTTGCGCTCCGTCGGCATTGCCGCGGTCGTCTCGCTTGTGTGCCTCGTCTTCGGTTATCCACTCGCTTATGTCATTGCCAAGACCGTCAGCCCCGGCCGCAACGCGCTTTTGATGATCCTCGTGCTATCGTCCATGCAACTCGACATGGTGATCAGGCTCTATGGGCTTATGGTCCTGCTTGGCGACAACGGCCTCATCAATGGAGGTCTCATCAAGCTGGGCATCATCTCAGCACCGCTGCCGTTGATGTACAACACCTTCGGCGTCGTGGTCGGCCTTGTGCAGATTACCCTACCGTTTATGGTTCTGTCGCTGATCGGCATCATCAAGTCCATCCACCCTTCGCTCGAAGAAGCCGCCCGATCACTGGGGGCATCCCGTGCGAAGGCGTTTTCCTCGATTGTGCTGCCTCTCTCCATGCCCGGAATCCTCGCAGGAACTCTGCTCGTCTTCGCGCTTGCCATCTCATCCTACGTTGTTCCCGCGCTGATGGGAGGATGGAAGGTCATGGTCATGCCGATCCACATCTATCAGCAGGTCGCGGAAACAGGACGTTGGCAGTTCGGCGCTGCTATTGCCGTCGTTCTTTTCGTCTCCAGCCTCATGGCAATAGCTGTCTACCAGCGCGTCGCGATGCGCACTACGGGAGGACGCAGCTGATGCGCGACGAACCAGCCATTCCGTTGATCTTCAGGGTCATATCGCTTCTAACGCTCACCATTCTGCTTGTGCCTGTTGTCATCGTGGTGCTGGCAGGGCTGAATTCTGGAGACTATCTGACGTTTCCACCGCAGGGCTTTTCACTGCGATGGGTTTATGCCTTCCTGACGTCACCAACATTCCTGTCGGCTTATGGTGTCTCTTTTCTCGTCGCTGCGATCTCGACAGCGATATCCACAGTGCTCGGCACCATGGCAGCCCTCTTCCTGTCTCGCGCGTCCGGCACTTTGGTTGGAATGTTGCGGGCATTTTTCATGATGCCGATCGTGCTTCCGGGCGTGGTCCTCGGCCTCGCGCTCTACGTTTTTTATGTCACCAGCGGCATTGGCTTGGCACGCAGCCTGACCGGTCTCGTCATCGGCCACGTCATCGTCACCTGCCCGTTCGTGATCGCGACAGTCACCGCATCCCTCGTCGGATTCGACCGCAGTTTGGAAGAGGCGGCCCGTTCGCTCGGTGCCTCACCGTTCACGGCCTTCCGGCTGATAACGCTGAAAATCATTGCGCCAGCCATTTCGGCAGGGACGATCTTCGCCTTCATTATCTCTTTCGGCCAGTTCGAGGTGACATTGTTTCTATCCTCGCCAAACCTCCAGACGCTGCCGATGACGATGTATGTGGCGCTTCGCTACGCTTTTGAGCCGACAGCCGCAGCAGCTGGCATCTTCGCGATCCTCCTGGTGGTTGTCTCGATGATTGCGACCTCGAAACTCGTCAATCTGAAACGCATCTTCGGCGGTTGAAAGACCGCCAGAGACTGGAACGCCTGTGCCGCATCCATAAGTTTAAAAAAGGGGAACATGGACATGACTGGAAAGACATTCGATCCCAATCGCCGCAAACTTCTGAAACTGGGTGCCGCAGCAGCCACCCTGCCGCTGTTCAACATCAATCACGCCTTCTCGAAGGATGTGACCTATGACGGCTCCGTCTTCGACGCCGGCGGTGCGGTGCTGCGCATCGGTGAATGGGGTGGCCCATGGGGTGAACTCGTTCACAAATACCTGCTCACGGACTTTGCCAAGGATTTCAACTGCAAGATCGAATACGATTCCACCTGGCCGTGGTTCCCGAAATTCGTGGCGAACGGCCCGCAGAAGCCACCGCTCGACGTGACCAACTGGAACCTGCCGGAAATGTTCAAGACCGCGGCAGCGGGTGATTTCTTCCACACGATCGAAGAAATCCTTCCGAACCTTCCCAACGGCAAGAACCTCTGGCCATTTGCAACATCAAACGGTGTCGGCGTGACCTGGGCGTTCAACCAGTATGTCCATGCCTACCGCACCGACCTCGTCAATCCGCCGCCGACCAGTTTCAAGGATATGTGGAAGCCGGAATTTGCCGGCAAGCGCGGAACCTACATCACCTCCAACACTTTGCAGATGGACTTCTTCCTCGTTGCCTGTAGCCTGTTCGGCAAGGATCAGTATGATCTGAAGGCCGGTTACGAAGCGATGCGTGCATTGATGCCCGCCAAGATTTCAGACTTCACCGGCAACATGCAGACGCTGATGGACCGTGGCGAGGTGATCATCGCCGTGCAGAGCGACGCCGAACCCATGCAGGCGCACGACAAAGGCGCGCCTTTCGCTGTGATGTACTGGAAAGAGTTGCAGCCGATCCTGACGCAGACATACACAATCAGCCGCTACTCCGAGCCTACGCAAAAAAAACTGGCCTACGCGTTGCTGAACCGTGCGCTGGAACCGTCCTTCATGACCAATATGGGCAAGGAATTCTATCTGCGTCCAACCGTATCGAATGCCGTTTTACCCGACAATCTTACGAAGGCCGGGATCATCAACAGTGCGGACGCCATCAAGGATTTCTGGCTGCCCGACTGGAAGGCCTATCTGGAGAACGAAGACGAGATCGTCGAGACTGTGAACGAAATCTTCGCAGGCTGAGCAAGACAGACAAAGTAACAGGCAGCCGCGTAACGCGGCCGCCTGCCAACGGTCACACGGGAAATGTAGAGCGATGTCGGATATCCAGTTAAAAAATCTCGTCAAATCATATGGCAGCACCATTGCTGTTGCAGGCATAGATTTGCACATCAAGCAGGGGGAATTCTTTTCCCTGCTTGGTCCGTCCGGCTGCGGCAAGTCAACGACCCTGCGCATGATTGCAGGCTTCATACGTCCGAGTGCAGGCCAGATTCTGATCGGCTCGGACGATGTCACACGGCTGCCACCGGAAAAGCGTGATATCGGCATCGTGTTCCAGAACTACGCGATCTTTCCCCACATGAACGTCGCCGAAAACATCGGTTTCGGCCTCAAACTTCGGAAAAAATCACCCGCCGAGATCGATAAGGCCGTGGCCTTCGCATTGGGCCAGGTTGGTCTCGTCGGCTATGAAAACCGCTACCAACGCCAGCTTTCCGGAGGCGAGCAGCAGCGCGTTGCACTGGCGCGCGTGCTGGTGACCGAACCACGCATTCTTCTGCTGGACGAGCCCCTTTCGGCGCTCGACAAGGCTTTGCGCGAGGAAATGAAGTACTGGATCAAGGATTTGCAGAAAAAGCTCGGCATCACCACGGTCTATGTCACACACGATCAGGATGAGGCGCTGACCATGTCCGACCGTATCGGCGTGATGCAGAAAGCCCGTGTCGAACAGGTTGGAACGCCGCAGGAAATTTATGAACGCCCGAAGACGCTGTTCGTCACCACCTTCATCGGCCAGTCGAATGTGATCGACGTCACCGTCAAAGGACGGGACGGCGAGCGCATGAGTGTCGGTTTCGCGGACTTCACCGCGCTGACCCGTGCGCCATCGGCTGATATTGCCACAGGAACCAACGTCAAGCTGGTCGTGCGCCCGGAAAATGTGATCGTGGGTGACGCTGGTACCGGCCTGCCGGCAACCGTGATTTCCGAAACCTATCAGGGAGCGCTGGTCCGCTACCGGCTCTCCATCGGCACCAAGGAGATCATCGCCGAGCGACAAAACCAGTCCCATGTGGAACGGCTTTCGCCCGGACAGGCGGTTGGCGTGACCTGGGACCCGGAAAGATCGGAGGCATTGATGGCCTAAGGGCCGCAATCGCCGAAACCAACCATTGATGCGAGAACGCAGCGTTTGGGCACATGCCCGCGCAACGACCTTGCATTGTCTAAAGACAAGTCAGGAGAAGAGATGCGTATAGGGATTGACGTGGGTGGCACCAACACGGACGCTGCCTTGATGGACGGAGCGGCCGTTCTTGGTGCTTGCAAAAGCCCGACGACAGCGGATGTCGGCTCCGGCATCGTCGCGGTCATGAAGAAACTGCTGGCCATGACGGGGGTGTCGGTCTCGCAAATTCAGGCTGTGATGATTGGCACCACCCATTTCACCAATGCCGTCGTGGAGCGCAAACGCCTGCTTGAAGTTGCAGCCATCAGGCTTGGTCTGCCCGCAACCAAGGGGCTGCCACCCCTGACCGACTGGCCGAAAGACCTTGCAGATACGCTCGGTCGTCACACATTTATGCTGCACGGCGGTCATGAATTCGATGGCCGCAAGATAGCGCCGCTTGACGAAAAAGGATTGATGGACGTTGCGCGCATCATCCGTGAGCGCGGCCTGACGACCGCTGCCGTGACCTCGGTATTTTCGCCAGTGACACCGGAAATGGAGCTTCGCGCCGCTGAAATCCTGCGAGAAGAAGTGCCCGGCATCGCTCTTTCGCTCAGTCATGAAATCGGTCGCGTCGGTTTCCTGGAGCGTGAAAACGCCTCGATCATGAACGCGTCGCTGGCCGATCTGTCTAAAAAGGTTGTGTCGTCCTTCCGCGAGGCCCTTCAGGAACTGTCGATCACAGCACCGTTCTACGTCAGCCAGAACGATGGAACGCTGATGGCACCCGATTATGTCGAACGTTATCCGGTGCTAACCTTCGCCTCGGGACCAACCAACTCCATGCGCGGCGCGGCCCTGCTGGCTGGCGAGAAAGAGGCCATGGTGGTCGATATCGGCGGAACGACGTCCGATGTGGGGATGTTGATGCAGGGCTTTCCGCGTGAATCCGCGGTTGCAGTCGATATTGGCGGTGTTCGCACCAACTTCCGCATGCCTGACGTGCTGGCAATCGGCCTTGGCGGTGGCTCCCTGGTGCGCGATGACGGCACCCGTATCGGCCCCGATTCCGTCGGCTATGAAATCACGTCTAAAGCAATGGTATTCGGCGGGGATACCCTGACCACCACGGACATCGTCGTGGCAGCCGGGCTGGAGGATATCGGTGACCGGTCACGCGTTGCCCATATTCCCGCCAGCACCATAGAAGCGGCACTTGCCACCATGCACCGGATGGTGGACGAAGCGGTCGATCGTATGAAGACAAGCGCCGATCCGCTTCCCGTCATCCTCGTTGGCGGTGGCTCCATTCTCGTTTCGCGTGATCTGCCGTCGGCCTCAAAGGTTATCAGACCTGAAAACGCGTCCGTCGCAAACGCCATCGGCGCAGCCATCGCCCAGGTCGGGGGAGAGGTTGATCGTATCTTCTCCCTGGAAGGCACATCGCGCGACATCGTCCTGGCCGGGGCCAAGGCGGAGGCTTCGGAGCGCGCAGTCAAGGCCGGCGCCGATCCGGCATCCGTCAAGATCATGGATATCGAAGAGGTTCCGCTCGCTTATCTGCCGGGCAGTGCCACGCGTATCCGCGTCAAGGCGGTCGGCGACCTGGTGATTGGCTGAGGAACCTCAAGATGAAACTCACACGCGAACATCTGGCCGATCTGGCCGTAGGCGCCGCTTTTCTCGGCACGGGTGGCGGAGGCGACCCCTATGTCGGTCGGCTGATGGTGCAGCAGTGCCTTGATGAAGGCTGTGAGGTCGAATTGATCGACCCGCAGGATATACCCGACAATAGCCTCGTCATTCCCACTGCCATGATGGGCGCTCCGACTGTGCTGGTGGAAAAGATACCGTCCGGAGAGGAAGCCATTGCCTCGCTCCACCGGTTGGAAAAACGGCTCGATAGAAAAGCCGATTTTACGATGCCGATCGAGATCGGCGGCATCAACTCCACCATTCCCTTGGTCGTTGGCGCTAGGCTTGGCCTGCCCATTGTCGATGCCGACGGAATGGGTCGCGCTTTCCCCTATCTCGAAATGGAAACCTTCGGCGTCTATGGCATTTCCGGCTCACCAATGGTGGTCAGCAACGAATGGGGTGATACCGCTCTGATCGAGGCTGTCGACAACCGCCAGATGGAGTGGCTGTCGCGGGCCGTTGCGATGCGGATGGGTGGCTGCGCCTATATCGCCGAATATTCGATGAGCGGTGCCGAGGTGAAACGAACCGCCATTCCCAACACGCTGACGCTTGCCATTCGTATCGGAGAGGTGCTGCGCAAGGCGCATGACGAGCACCGTAATCCCATAGAGGCTCTGCTCGGTTTTCTGCCATCGACACTCTATCGTTATGGCCGCATCATCTTTTCCGGCAAGATCATCGACGTCATGCGCGAAACGCGGGCTGGTTTCACCATGGGACGAGCGCGGATCGATGGCATTGCCCCTTTTTCCTCGCAGATGGACATCGAAATCCAGAACGAGAACCTGATTGCCCGTGTCGACGGCAAGGTGAAAGCCATCGTGCCGGACCTGATCTGCATCATGAACACTGAAACCGCAGAACCGATCACCAACGAAAACCTGCGCTATGGCCAGCGGGTAACCGTAGTTGCGGTCTCTGTGCCAGAGATCATGCGCACGCCCGAAGCACTCGCTGTTTTCGGCCCCTCCTGCTTCGGACTGAAAGAACCTTTTACCTCGATAGAGGAGATCGATTGAAATGAACATCATAACGGATCAGGATATCGACGACCTTGCTATCGGTGCGGCCCTGCTGGGCACAGGCGGCGGTGGCGACCCCTATATCGGCAAGTTGCTCGCCAAGGCGGCTATCGAAAAATACGGCCCCGTCTATCTGGTTCCTCTGGATGATGTCCCTGACGAGATAGCCATCGTCGCCTGTGGCGCGATGGGGGCACCGACGATCCTCATCGAGAAAATTCCCTCCGGCGAGGAAGGCGACCTCGCACTCGATAGCTACGAGGATCACACCGACATCGATGTTGATGCGCTCATTCCCTTCGAGGCAGGCGGTATCAACTCGATGGTCCCGATCATCATGGCCGCCAGAAAGCGCATACCGGTCATCGACGCCGATGGAATGGGAAGGGCGTTTCCGCAGCTCGAAATGGAAACATTCAATGTCTATGGCGTTCCGGCCAGTCCGGTCGCCATCGCCGACGAGCGCGGCAACTGCGTGCTGATCGAGACCAAGGATGCCGCAAAGGCGGAGTGGCTGGCACGCGGCGTGACGATCCGCATGGGTGGACAGGCCTATATCGTCAATTACGGCATGGACGGCAAAACAGCGAAGCGGGTTTCCGTGCCCGCCACCATGTCGCTCGCCATCGGCATCGGCCGCACGTTGCGCGAGGCAGCCAACAAGCATCACGACCCCGTCGCAGCACTCATCGCATTTTTTGCCGGGACGCATTACGGCCATGCCGAGATCATCGCATCCGGCAAAGTCATCGATGTGGAACGCAAAGAGGAAAACGGTTGGTCGGTGGGTATCGCGACGATAGAACCGTTCGATCCATCGAAACCAATGGTGAAAATCCGTATCCAGAACGAAAATTTGGTGGCGGAAGAAGACGGCGGCAAGGTGCTCGCCATCGTACCAGATCTGATCTCCGTGTTGGATTTAGACACGGCAGAAGCCATCACGACGGAACGCCTTCGCTATGGCCAGCGCGTCAACGTACTCGCGGTCAGGGTGCCGCCGATCATGCGCACGCCGGAAGCGCTTGCGGTATTCGGCCCCTCCGCCTTCGGCCTTCCCCATAGCTACAGACCCTTGGGGGCTTGACGGATGAAGCACATCGGGAACTGATGGAGACAAAGGCAGGTTCTGCCCTGCCGTCAAAACAGAGCAAGCCGATGACAAACCCTGCTGCGCACGAAAAGGCGGCCTATGTTGAGAGTGGTGTCGAAAGCGCCAGAGCGAGCTTGCGCTTTCGACCGCCGCGCATGTTGTTCAACAGCATAGAGCGTCCTTACCTTCTGTCGAAACTTATGGACGGGTTGGCACGCCAGATCGTGGTTTTGCGCGCGCCGCCGGGCTTTGGCAAGACGGCGCTGATGAAGGCCGCCTATGATCGAATCCTTGCCGGAACGCTGCGTCTTCCGGGCGGGCGTGAAACATCTACCATACACTGCTCCTGGCTGAGTTTGTCCGCGCTGGAATCAGTGCAGGATTTCGTCGTTGATCTGCAGCGGGCGCTGGCTCTTCCTCAGATCACAGGCCAAGGCAATGCTTTGCTGGAAACGATGGAAACGGTCGGTCGGCGCAATGGCGTGACACTTCTCTTTCTCGACAATGTCGATGCAGCCGGGCAACAACGGCTTTTGGAACAGATGATGCTGTCCGCCCCCGACAATCTGTGCATCGCATGCGCAACCTTCCTGCCAGCACCGATACCGCTTGCGCGGTTAAAAGCACGCGGCACGCTGAGCGAAATCACCGCAAGCGAAATGGTTTTCGGGCGGTCCGAACTCCAAAGGCTGCTGTCTCGTTCATCGACGGCAGCGTCTATCGATCATCTCATGCAGGTCACGCGCGGTTGGCCAGCGCTGGCGCAACTTGCCGCAGGGATCCCAACTGCCACGCTTTTGCGGGAAGACCAAAGGCCACTTTTGACCGAGCGGCACGCGGACATCGCGGGTTTCGTGCATGAAACGATCATCGACCAATTATCGCCTGCCCTGTACGATACGCTCCAGAAAATGGCGGGCTTTGACGAGTTTCGTCTGGATCTGGCAACCGACCTCGGCGCGGAGCCGCTATCGCCCGACGATCTTGCCGTTCTCGAGGCGCTCAACCCTGTCATTGAGCGAAGTGCCAGCGGTTGGCTTTCACTTCACCCCGTCCTGCGCGCCTGTCTCAACAAGGATATAGCAACCGCGCAGGAAGACGACCGCCACGCCCTGCACCGGCGTGCCGCCACATGGTTTGCAACCCGCGGCTTTCTGGAAAAGGCCGTTTCTCATGCGGCCCAAAGCGGTGACTTCCGCATGGCCGAAGAGATCATCGATCACGCGGGCGGCGTCGATATCTTTCTGCGTGCCGGACACAAGGTGCTGGAACACCTGATCGATAACTTTCCTCCAGAGGTTCTGCATTCCTCTCCTCGCCTTGTCGTGTGTTATGCTGTCGTCCTTTCCAAGCGTGGAAACGCCACGGCCGGAAGGGAGCGACTGGACCTACTGAAAGAAAACAACGACTGGTCTGACGCGGCACTGGCAGCCGTCAACCGCGACGTCCTGGATCACATTGACAGTTTGATTGATGTCTACGTGGATCGTCGGTTAGACGCTGTTCACGCCCGACATCTGGAACAGGTTTCTGCGACGCTACCACCCCATGAAACGTGGGAACTGGCCTGGATTCACAATCACCTGTGCATCGTCTACACGCGGCTCGGTGAGCTTGAAGCCGCCAGACGTTCTGCGCTCAAGGCACTCAGCTACTATCGTGAAGAGAAGGCGGTTTACGCGCAAGTGTTCATGCTGGTGCACCTTGGGCTTGTCGGCTCGCTCAGCGGCGAGTTCTCAGCCGCGTTACAATTTTGCAGGGAAGCGGAAGCGCTGGTCGAAAGCGCGCACTGGACCGATAGAAACCTTCTGGCCATCGCGCGACTTGCTTCCGCCGACGTGCTCTACCATCAAGGCGAGGTCCACCTCGTCGAAAAAATGCTGAGCGAATGCGTCGAGCCTCTCGTGCGTGGCGAAAGCTGGGTAGACCTGTTCACACGGCTTTTCTCGCTTCTGGCGCGCAGCCGCTTGCATGTAAGCGGTTTCGATACCGCAATTGCAGCCATCGACAAAGCCGAAGAGGTGGCCGTTGAAAGGGCGATGCCGCGATTGAAAATTGCCGCCGGTATCATGCGCGTCGATCTTCTTGTCCGGGTCGGCATGATCGAGTCGGCAGTACAGGCCAGTGAAAAGGTGGCGGCCTTGAAGGCCAGAACCGAGCCGGATGACTGGACTTGGAGGGAGGCTTACGACTACGAGATCGCTGCGGCACGCCTGGCACTTGCTCTTGGACACGCGCAAACGGCACTCGAAACACTCATTGAATTGATCGCCGCAAGCACCGGCTCCGGACGGGGTTATCATCGGCTGGTTGCGGAAGTCTTGGGCGTGCGCGCGGCATGGAAAGCGGGCAAGCAGCAGCAAGCGCTTTCATATCTGCAATCGGCAATCGCACTGGCTCGCGTTCACGAAGTCACACAAATGTTCATTGATGAAGGTCAGGAGTTTTCAACCACTTTACGGGCAATCGTCCGCCGTTTCGGACTGAAAGCCTTCAGTGTCGATGCCGTAGAGTTCTTGAGCCGCATCGCGGGCCATGGCTTTGGCCGCCAACCAAAGACCCCGATCAATGTTCGCTCAGCACACAATGCGAAAGGGCCTTCAGGCGGGCTTCTCAGCGGTAGGGAGACAACGGTGTTGAAGCTGTTGACGGACGGCTGTAGCAATAAGGAAATCGCTCGCACACTCAAACTTTCGGAGGCCACCGTTAAGTTTCACCTGAAGAATATTTACACCAAATTGGGCGTTAGCCGACGGACAATGGCCGTGTCGGTGGGCCGACATCTGAATTTGACTCAGGGTGAGTAAAAAACGGATTAGGCGTCTGGTGAAAAGATGGTGATCCGCAGGCGATCCAGGGGATGTCCGTTCCACCACGGGTACCGATGCGGACATTAAGGCCTGCTTCGCGAACGAGAACCACACCACCGACCATATCCCCCATGGTGGTGAGTTTTTGCAGATGGCCATCGAATGTGCCACGGCTGCAAAGACGAGCGAGATGGAGCGGAACGACCACAGGAGCCTCTGTTTTCTGCCAAGGACCGCAGAAGCACAGGATGCCAGTGGTTGAGATAGACCCTCGCCTTTCATGCTCGCCTGAGACTGGAGCATGGCAAGTCAAAAAAGGGCTCAATGCAAGATGGCAATCAACACTCATTAAAAGAACAGGCTGGACGGCCTTGGATTGGCTCTCAGCCTCCAGTTAAAATCAAATTGGCCGCCTTTTCCGCGATCATGATCACCGGCGAATTGGTATTGCCCGAAACAATCGTCGGCATGATCGAGGCATCGACCACCCGCAATTTCGAAAGTCCGTGCACCCGCAACTGCGGATCGACCACAGCCATCGTGTCGCTGCCCATCTTGCAGGTGCCGACCGGATGGAAGATCGTCGTGGCGATATCGCCGACGCGGCGGATCAGGTCCTCGTCGCTCTGATACTCCGTGCCCGGCAGCATTTCCTGCGGCCGGAATTTTCGGATCGCACCAGCATCCATCAGGCGGCGGGCGTGACGGATCGAATTGGTCGCAACGATCCGGTCGCCTGCGGTCGAAAGATAGTTCGGCCGGATATCGGGGGCTGCGGCAAGCTCCGGTCTGGCGACATGCACTGTGCCCCTGCTTTCCGGCCGCAGGTTGCAGACGGAAACGGTCACGGCGGGATATCGATGCAGCGGCTCACCGAGCCGGTCGGTGCTCAAGGGCTGCACGTGATATTCCAGATCGGCAGTTGCCACCGCCGGATCGCTCTTGGCAAAGATACCGAGCTGGCTCGGCGCCATCGACAGGGGACCGGACCGGCGCAGCATATATTCGAGCCCCATGCCCGCCCGGGTGAACAGGTTGTGATAGAGCTGGTTCAGGGTCTTTGCGCCCTCGATGCGAAACACCGTGCGGATTTGCAGATGATCCTGCAGGTTCTCGCCGACGCCCGGAAGATCATGGGCAACGTTCAATCCGGCAGCCGCAAGCACCTCGGGACGGCCGACCCCGGAAAGCTCCAGGATTTTCGGCGAATTGATCGCCCCGGCAGACAGCACGACTTCACGGTTGGCGTGGGCAACATGAATCTGCCCGTTCAGCCGGAAGCGCACGCCGGTCACCGCCCGACCGTCGAATTCCAGCCGCTCGGTCTCGGCTCCGGTCAGCACGCGCAGATTGCCCCGCTTCATCGCCGGGCGCAGGAAGGCCTTGGTGGTGTTCCAGCGCAGTCCTCCGCGCTGGTTGACCTCGAAATAACCCGAGCCTTCATTGTCGCCATCGTTGAAATCATCGGTCTTGCGGATGCCAAGCTCTTCGGCCGCATCGCGAAAGGCGTCGAGGATCGGCCAGGACAGCCGCTGTTTTTCCACCCGCCACTCGCCGCCCGCGCCATGCATGCGCGACTTTCCGCGATAATTGTCCTCGGACTTCAGGAAATAGGGCAGAACATCGTCCCAGCCCCAGCCGGAATTGCCCGCCTGCCGCCAGCCGTCATAATCCGCCGCCTGCCCGCGCATATAGATCATGCCGTTGATCGACGAGCAGCCGCCAAGCACCTTGCCGCGCGGATAGGGCAAGGACCGGCCGTTCAGCCCGGCTTCGGCTGCCGTCTTCATCATCCAGTCGGTGCGCGGATTGCCCATGCAATAGAGATAGCCGATCGGCACATGCACCCAGTGATACCGGTCGGTGCCGCCGGCTTCGAGCAAAAGCACGCGGTTCTTCGGATCGACCGAGAGCCGGTTGGCGAGAACGCACCCCGCAGAACCGGCGCCGACGACGATGAAATCGTAACGCCCCGCATCGATCACAGCATCATTCAAACGCATGGTCACGCCGCCACTCCTGCAACAATGGGCTGCACCGCCGTCAGACGCCGCCACAGCGGCGCCATCGCTTCGGCAATATCGTTATAGAGAGCGTAGCGCCTGGAATAATGCGCCTCAAGCGAGACGTTCGGACGATAATGCCGCTCGGTCTGCACCATGGCGGCAGCACCGGCAGCGAAATCGGCGAAGATGCCGACGCCGGTTCCCGCCGCGATCGCGGCCCCCAGCGCGCCGGTCTCGCGCGAGCGGGCGACGGTGACGGGAACGCCGAGCACATCGGCAAAAATCTGCGGCCAGATCAGGCTGCGCGACCCGCCGCCCGACAGCACGGCTTCGTTGAATATCGCACCCGACTTGCGGATCGTCTCGACATGCGCTCGGTGGCCGAAGGCAACGCCTTCCAGCAGCGCCCGGACGAGATGCTTCTTGGTGTGCCAGCCGGCAATGCCATAGAACCCGGCGCGCGCATGGCCGTCCTGCTGGGCGCCGTAGAGATAGGGATGGTAGAGCGGATCGTCTGCCGAGGGCTCGACTGCGCCTGCCAGCGCGCAAGCGGCATCAAACGGCGAAACCCCTTCCTTGTGCGCGCCTTCAAAAAATTCCTTAACCAGCCATTCGAGATTGGTGGCCGAGGTCGCACTGTTTTCCATCGCCATATAGCGGCTGCGATCGAAGGTCGAGGACATGAACACTGGTCCGTCGAGATCGGGACGGTCGATGATCACCTGGTTGATGCTCCATGTCCCGGCGATGATCGAGGCACTGCCGGTGCGCGTCACGCCCGAGCCGAGCGCGGAAGCGACGACATCGAACAGCCCGCCAACCACCGGTGTGCCGGCGGCAAGCCCGGTCTGCCTGGCAACCTCTTCCGTCACGGTGCCGGCAATATCGGCGCTTTCGATCAGCGGCGGCAGAAGGTGCATGCAGTCTCCAAGGCCATAGGCCTCCATCAGCGTCTGGTCGTAGCGGCGCGCGGCAAGATCGAGCAGCCCGGCGCCGGACATGTCCGACACTTCGCTGACGTGCGCGCCGGTCAGGCGGTTGACGATGAAATCCTTGGAAAAGAATACCGTGCCGATGCGGCTGAACTGCTCCGGCCGATGACGTTTCAGCCAAGCCAGCAGGGTCGGCGTCTGTGATGGCCACGGACGCTGGCGGGCAATCGGATAGGTCCGCTCGCCGACGCCCGATCCGCGCCATTCCTCGACCAGACCGGCCGCCCGCGTATCGATCGACTGGATACCAAGCAGCGGAGCCCCATCGCGATCCAGCGCATAGAGACCGTTGCCATGCCCGGCGCAACCAATCGCGGCAATCTGCTCCGGCTGGATCTTCGCCTTTTCGATGCACGCGCGAATAACCTGCCGCGCATTGTTCCAGAGCTCGTCCAAACCACGCTCGACATGCCCCGGGCTCGGCATGCGGCTATGCCCCTCTTCCGAAGCAGCCGCGATTTCGTTGCCTGCCTCGTCGAAAATCACCGCCTTGATGACAGTGTTTCCGGCATCGAGCCCCAAAAGATAGTGTTTCATTCTGAACCCCTCCCAAGGCTCTGACAGTTTTGCGGTTCCCGGCCGAAAGCCCAGCGCCATCCCCACTTCTCCCCGGCGGGGAGAAGTGAATTCACCACTTACCCCTGCTGATAAACAGCAAAAGCCTCTTCGCCGCTGACGTTCTTATGGATGATCGCCATCAGCCCGCGCACCACGGCACTCGGATTGGCGTGCTGATAGATGTTGCGCCCATAGACCATGCCCATTGCGCCCTGCCGCATCAAGGCCGCGGATTTATCAAACACCGCGCTGAGATCCTCCTTGCCGCCGCCGCGCACGAGAACCGGGCAGCGTGCCGCTTCCACCACCCGGTGGAAATCTTCCGGATTGTCCGTCGGATCTGCCTTGACGATATCGGCACCCATCTCGCGGGCAAGACGCGTCAGCGTAACAATCTTGTCGGCATCGCCATCGACCATGTAGCCACCCTTTTCCGTGACCGGCTGCATCACCAGCGGCTCGATCATCAGCGGCATACCATATTTGTCGCAATCGGCCCTGACGCGCGAAATGTTCTGCACGCACTGGCGAAACAGGTCCGGCTCGTCGGGCAGCATAAACAGGTTGACGACGACGCAGGCCGCATCCATCTCGATCGCGCCGATCAGCGGCTCGGCCTCGTTCTGCAAAACCGCCCACATGTCGCGGTGGCGGATGCGGTTATATGGGTTGCCCATGTCGATGCGCATCACGAGCGCCGGCTTGTCCTTGCCGGGAACGTCCTGCAACAGGTCGGCCTGGCCGTAATTCATTTGGATCGCGTCCGGTGCTGCAGAAACGAGCGCGTTCACCACGGCCTGGATATCCTCAAGTCCGTTGAGGAAAGCCGGTTCGTTGCAGACGCCGTGATCGATCGCTACGTCGAGGCAGCGGCCGTTGCCGAACAGCCGGTTCATCCGGACTTTGCTGGTGTGTCGCATTGTGTACTCCTTGGTTCGTTCCTTGCGGAAAGCGTATCGTGATCGACGCCGTGGCGCCCGGTGAGAAGGGAGAGAAAACGGTCGCGCTCGCCGACGCGCTGCGCCATCGTCCAGCGCTTTTCCTGCGCCAAAAGATCGAGCACGGCATCCATCATGTCGAGCGAGAGTTCGCCCAAAACGGCCAGCGTCGTTCTGCGCAGCAAAAGATCGTCGAGATGCTCGACCGCTTCCTCGCGGATGAGGAACTGCAATTCGCGCACCGAGTAACCGACATGCGGCATCGCCTGGTCCGGTGCTGCGGCAATAAAAGTGGCGACCGCCTCAGCGTCCGTGCCGTATCGGGAAAACAGCTCCGCCATCCGCGCGCCCGAAATGCCACTTTTTGTGGCGATACCCGCAAGCCAGGCCGGCGCATTGGCCGGAAACGCGCGCCCGCCGCCGATCGGCCGGTCGGTGGTTGCCAACTGACGGCGACGGCCAAGCCGTTCCAGCGCCATATCGGCTGCCATTTCGCCGAACGAGCGGAACGTCGTCCACTTGCCGCCGATCATACAAAGCACCGGCGGGCCAAAGTCCCTGGGTTCCACGACCGTGCAGAAATGATCGCGCGGAATGCGGCCGGTAAAGCTGTCGGTGCTGGCGGGCAGCGGCCGCACGCCGGCAAATTGGAAGACGATCTCCTCGGACCTGATCTTGATATCCGGCAGTACGAAAGCGAGCGATTGCAGGATGTAATCCCGCTCGTCCGCCTCGCAACGTACCGTTTCCGGATCGTCGACGCGGATATCGGTGGAGCCGACCAGAACCTTGTCGAGATAGGGAAACAGGATACAAATCCTCCCGTCCTCGTTCTCGTAATAGATCATATGATCGGCAAGGGCTGTGCGCAGCGCGTCATTATCGATGATCAGATGGGAGCCCTTGGTGCCTCCCATCAGCGGCGCTGGCCGCGACTCTGGAGAAAACAGGCTTTGATTGGCGATATCGATCCAACCGCCCGTGGCATTGATAATCAGCGCCGGTTCTATGGCCAGAGATGCGCCACCGATGTGGTCCTCAACACGATACTGGCCATCCTCCGTGCGGCGCAGCTCCGCATAGTTCAGCGTCGCAGCGCCGACGTTTGACGACAGACCATCCTGTAGCAACTCGATACCCAGCCGTTCCGGATGGCTGACCCAGGCGTCGAAATAGGTGGCGGAACTCTTGATGCCCGGATGGAGTGCCGGCCATTTTTCCAGCGTCGCGCGCCGGCCGCGAAACTGGTGGCGCGGCATCATCGCCCGCTTGCGCGTCAGGAAATCATAGATGCTGAGGCCCGTTTTGATAGCGATCGCACCCCGGCGGCTTGGGCGGCGGCTGAGGCCCAGGAACCGGACGATGCCATTGCCGAGACCGGAAAAGATGTCGAACACCGGCACCGTCGTCGGCAGCGGCGCGACATAATGCGGCGCGTTGCGCAACAGCCGGTCGCGCTCGACCAGTGATTCCTGCACCAGCTTGAATTCACCATTTTCCAGGTAGCGAAGCCCGCCATGCACCATGCGCGACAGGGCTGAACTGGCGCCCGAGCAATAATCGTGCTTGTCGACCAGCAGCACACTCAGCCCCTGCAACGCCAGCTCCCGAAAGACGCTGATACCGTTGATGCCGCCACCGATGACACACACGTCCACCTTCGAACTCTGGCGGAGCCCGTCCAATATCTCTTCACGTTTCATGATGGCGATCCGCTACCTGTCCATGTCAGTCAGTTTCGCCGTTATGGCCGTATCGATGGCGGCAAGGTCGACAGCATCCAGCCGGATGGTCCCGGCCCTTGCATTGTCGGTCGCCTGTGCCGGATTGCGCGCGCCGCACAGGGCAAAGGTCACGCCCGGCTGGGCCAGCGTCCAGGCAATCACGGTCTGCGCGATGCTGGCGCCGTGTTTGTCCGCGACTGGCTGGATGGCTTCGGCAAGCGCCGTTGCCTTCTGCCGGTTGCCTACCGAGAAGCGCGGATTGTCCTTGCGCTGGTCGTCACCGGAAAATACCCGGTCCGCACCGATGGTACCCGACAGCAACCCGAGCGCCAGAGACGAATAGCTGAGGGTTGCAATACCGTTGACCTTGGTCAGCGGCAGAAGGTCTTGCTCGATCTCGCGGTCGATCATACTGAACCGTTCCTGGATCGCATCGAGACCACCGACGGCAATATAGGCCTGGAGATCGTCCTTGCTGACATTGCTGGCCCCGATCGCCCGGATCTTTCCGGATGTACGCAGATCTTCCAGCGCCCGCATCGTCTCCTCGACCGGTGTGGTCGGGTCCTGCCAGTGGGTGATGTAGAGATCGATATGGTCGGTGCCGAGCCGTTTCAGACTTTCCTCGACCTCGTGCATGATCGCATCGCGTCCGAGATAGCGGTGCACAGGCTTGCCGTCCTGATCGAAGAAATGCCGACCCTTTTGAGTATGCCAGACAAGGCCGCATTTGGTGGCGATGACGGCTTTGTCGCGGCGTCCGGCCAGTGCCTTGCCGACGATCTCCTCGGAGCGTCCAAGCCCATAGGCAGGCGCTGTGTCGATCAGCGTCACGCCGGCATCAAGCGAGGCCTGGATTGCGGCAATGGATTCCTTTTCATCGGTCCCGCCCCACATCCAGCCGCCGATCGCCCAGGTGCCGAGCCCCACCGCCGAGGCGAAAACGCCGGATGTGCCGATCTCGCGTGTCAATTGTTGCCCGCTCATGCCCATTTTCCTTCGCCATTCGCCAGTGCCAGTACCCGCGCACCCGTTGCCTCGTCGGTGACAAGCGTATCCAGATGATTGCCTCTCAGAACGCTGAGGATCGGTCCCGCCTTGTTCGGCCCGCTCGCCACCCCGATCTTGGTGGGAATCGAGGCGAATTCGGGAAGGGTCAGCGAGACCAGCGAACGATTGAGGCTGTAATCGCAGATCTGGCCGCGATCATCGAGCAGATGCGCCAGCAGTTCGCAGGAAGCGCCGGAACGCTCGATGGCCGCGCGGTCGGTGCTCGATGACGGATGCAGGTCGTAATAGCTCGAGTCGTCCGACAGGATCGAACCGATGCCGACCACGGCGATCTTTGCCTCGCGCGCCCGTTTGAAGACATCGGCGACAGAGCGCATGTTGATCAGCATCCCGCGCTCGGCCGCACTATCGGCAAACAGCGGCGCATGGATCTGGTAGGAACGCCCGCCAAGACGATCCGCCATCATCGTCGAAACATGGTTGACGTCGGTATAGTGCTTGCCCTGGACGCATCCCGTTGCCGGGATGACCTCGATATCGAAGCGGCGCTGCGCCTGCAATCCGGCCACGACGGCGCTGACGCCCTTGCCGCCGGTAATGCAGATCGTATCGCCATCTGTGATCTCTTCCAGCAAAAGCCGGGCTGCGGCCTCGCCAACGGCCTGAAGCGCCGTCTGCGGATTGTCCGATACGGTCGGCACCACCACGGCGCGGCCGATACCGCCGAGAGCCAGAAGCCGTTCTTCCATGTCGACCAGCGGCTCGACCGGCGACTTGATCTTGATCTCCACGAGGCCCAGCTGGCGGCCGCGCTTGATCAGCCGGTTCACGGTGGCGTGCGAGATGCCGAGCTGGTCGGCAATCTGCGCCTGCGTTAGCCCTTCGAGGAAATGCAGGACCAGCGCCTGGTGCATCTGTCGGGCGATAACGATTTCCTCGCGTGGCGCATTGGCAGGCTTGAGTTTGGCGATGGGCATATCAGGCGGCCTTCCGTTTATGCAGGAAATGGTCGATCGAGACGGCGGCGAGCAGAATGCAACCTTTGATCATATCCTGCCAATAGACTGAGACATCAAGCAGGATCAGCGAGCTTGTCACCACCGAGAGTAAAGCGATGCCAAGGATCGCGCCGAGGATCGTACCCGAGCCACCATTCAGCGACGCGCCGCCGATCACAGCCGCTGCGATGATGTTGAGTTCCATGCCAACACCGAAGGTCGGCGTCGCGGCACCGAAGCGGGACATGTAGATGACGCCGGCAACGCCGGACAGCGTTGCGCAGAGGACCGTCACCCAAAATTTCACCTGGTTTGTCTTGATGCCGGAATAGAGCGCTGCCTTTTCATTGCTGCCGGTGTAGAACACCTTGCGGAAAGCCGTCGCCCGGCGCAGCAGGAAATCGAACAGCACGACGATGGCGACGAAAATCAGGATCACATAGGGAACACCGTAGAACGTGCCCTGCCCGACCGCCTTGAACGACGGCGGCAACGTAAACAGCGACAGGGGCGTGCCCTTGGTGATAATCAGGCAGAGACCACGCACGATCACCATGGCAGCCAGTGACGTGATAAAGTGGTTCAAGCCCACCACCGTGACGAAGAAGCCCATGACGCAGCCGATCAGGCCGCTGGCAATGATGCCGATCAGAGATGCGCTCCAGGGATCGAGCCCCATCAGAAACAGCGAGCCGGAGAGCACCATCGAAAAACAGACGACCGAGCCGACCGACAGGTCGATGCCGCCGACGATCAGCAGAATGGTCATGCCGACGACGACGATCCCTTCCACCGAGAACGACATCAGCATTGCCCGGAAGTTGCCGAGCGTCAGGAAGTACGGCGAGGCAAGGCTCATGGCGATGCAGAGCGCCAGGATGATTGCGATCAGTCCCGCCTCCCGCATCGTCCCCAGCCGTTTCCAGCCGGGCGCGCGTGCCTGATGTGCCGTTGCCAGTGTAGCGTCCGCCATGACCTTCTCTCCTGCCCCTGCTTGTTCTTTACGCGGCATGCTCTGATGCCTTTGAATTGTTGTGAATGCCGACACCGGAGGCGAGACGCATGATCGCCTCTTCCGTCATTGTCTCGCCCTCGACCTCGCCCGCAACCCTACCTTCGCGGATCACCAGTACACGATCGCACAGACCCAGCAGTTCCGGCAGTTCCGACGAAATGACGACGATGCCGATGCCGGAGCGCGCGAGATCGCGCAACAGCCGGTGGATTTCCGATTTGGCGCCGACATCGATACCCCGCGTCGGCTCGTCCATCAGGATAACCTTGGGATTGACCGCCAGCTGCTTGGCAATCGCGACTTTCTGCTGGTTGCCGCCTGAGAGTGACGAGACCGGCACGTCGATGCCGCCCATCCGCACACCAAGCCGCTTTGTCAAATCTAGGGCACGATCCGCCTCCGCCTTGGAATTCAACAGGCCCAATGGCCCGGTCAGTGATTTCAGATCGAGAACGGCAATGTTCTGGGCGATCGACAGTTCAAGAAATACACCGGACCCCTTGCGGTCCTCCGAAAGATAGACAACACCGGCCTTGACGGCCTGCGCATAAGACCGCGCCCGAAGCCGCTGTCCATGCAGCTGCACCTCGCCCTCGCTCACGGGACGCAATCCACAGATGCCCTCGGCAATCTCCGTGCGGCCCGAACCGATCAGCCCGCCGACGCCAAGAATTTCGCCTTGGCGCAACTCTAAACTGACATTGCTGAAGCGATCGCCATCACCAAGATTGCGGACGCTCAAAATGGTCTCTTCCGTCCGTTCCGTCAGCGGCTGCTTTTCCGGATAGAGCTGGGTGATCTCGCGCCCGACCATGCGGCGTACGATGTCGTCCGGTGTCAGATCGGCGACATTCTCCGTCGAGACATAGCGGCCATCGCGAAATACGGTTACCCGGTCGCAGAGGCTGAAAATTTCGGCCATGCGATGGCTGATATAGATGATCGAAATGCCCTGCGCCCTTAGATCGCGGATGATCCCAAACAGCACCTGCGTTTCGGATTCCGTCAGCGCCGCGGTCGGCTCGTCGAAGATCAGCACGCGGCAATCGAGCGTCAGCGCCTTGGCGATCTCAACCAGTTGTTGGCTGGAGATTGGCAATTCTCCGACCTTCCGGCGCACGTCGATCGGTGCCAGCCGGTTCATCACCGCCTGCGCGTCCCGCTCCAGCCTGCCATAGTTCATGAAAGGCGAGCGGCGGCGGTTGGTGGCGGCCATGAACATATTCTCGGCCACCGTCGCATCGGGGCAGAGGGCGATTTCCTGGTGCACGAGCCCAAGCCCGAGCGATTGCGCCATGGCGGGCGACGTCACCTTTACAGGCGCGCCATCGACGAGGACTTCGCCTTCGGTCGGTTGCAGCACGCCGGCAATGATATTCATCAGCGTCGACTTGCCTGCGCCGTTTTCTCCGCAAAGCGCATGAACCTCGCCTTTTTTCAGGCTGAAGCTCACATCCGTCAAAGCCTTCACGGCACCGAAGTGCTTGCTGAGATTGCGGATTTCCAAGACCGGCACCGACGTCATGATTGTCTCCTTCCTAACGCTTGCGGTGGCTGTCCGGAACATCATACTCCAGACAGCCGGCACGAAAAGCTTACTCCTCGATGCCCTTCGTGCCCCGCCGCTTCAGATACTTGTCCCAGTAGAAGTCGTCCGCATTGTCAGCCGTGACGATCGACAGGCCGTTGTCGACGAACGGAATGCTCATCGGATTGAAGCTGGCGCGCTTGGCGTCGTTCATCGGATCGATGAGTTCCGGATGCTTGGCAAGCCACAGCAGCATGAAGCCCATGTAACCCTGCATGCCCTGGTTCGGGTTGATCGAGCCGAACACTTCGCCTGCCTTAATCATGTCGAGAATGTTGGCGTTGACGTCGGCGCACATGACGAGGATCTTGCCGCCGTTTTCCTTGTTGGCCTGCGATGCGCCAATGGCCGAGTTGGCTTCCGGCATGAACACGGCACCGAGGTTCGGATTGGCTTGGACGAGGCTCGAAAGCGCCTGATAGGCCTTGGTCGGATCCTGGTTGGAGGCCGCACGGCCGACCAGCTTCATGTTCGGATACTTTTCAGTCATGCGGGCGATGAATGCCGCGATGCGCTTGTCGTGGTTGTCTTGGCCTGGGTTTTCCAGAACGGCGTATTCGCCCTTGCCACCCATCTTCTCGGCAATCGCGTCAGCAGCATAGGTGCCTTCGCGGGTATTGTCCGAAGTGATGAACGAGATGCGCTTGGAGAGCGGCGCATCGGCTGCGAAGGTCACGACGGCCGTACCCTGGTCGATCGCCCGGTTGATCGGCTCGATGAACGGATCGGAGTTCATCGGGTGAACGAGGATACCGGCCGGGTTCTGGGCCAATACCTGATCAAAGCTGGCGATCTGCTTGTTGACGTCATATTCCGGCGTTCCAGTATAAGCAGTCTCGCAACCAAGCTGCTGGCCTGCCTGCTTGAACATTTCATAGACCGGGAACCAATATTCAACGCCCGAGACCATGACGTTCATGACATATTTTTCACCCGGCTTGCAGCGGAACGGATTTTCCGTTTCGGCGCTCGCAGCGCCGGCGAAAAGTGTGGACGCAAGGACCGCCAAAGCGGTCGTGCCTAGAAATTTGCGCAAGATTCCTCCCCCGAGGCCTAAGCCCCTTCCAAATACCCGGCGGCGCCTAAGTAGCGGCCGATGATCCCATGAAGACCGGAGTTCCTCCTCGAAGTCCGGTAGAGGCAGATAAGCGCAACAGGCGTTACGTGTCAATATAATTCAAATGATGAAATATATTTCAAGTGCGCACGAATAGGAGGCTGGGCCAACACACTTGTCCTATGTGCGACGACGATAACGATGCCACCCCGGCGTTTGACGGCCCCGATAGCGTCCGCCAACGCCTTGTCGCCCGCATCCAGATTGGAATCGGGTTCGTCGCAGACGAGGAAAAATGGATTGCCGTAGAGAACTCGAGCGAGAACAACTCTCTGACGCTGCCCTGCCGACAGGTTCAGTCCGTCGTCGCCCACTTAGGTCTCGTAGCCGTCGTCAAGCTTAACAATCATGTCATCTCCGTCGGTCGCCCGCGCAGCCGCAATGACTGCTTCATCACGATGATTGCCGAGAACGCCGGCTACCATCTGGACCTTCGTGCTGAAGACCAACACAAATGGTACCTGGCCTTAGAGGCGGGAACATTGACATCGCCAACAAATCCATTAATCTGGATATATGGAAAACAATGCTGCTATTCTGGCTCTTGCCGCTCTTGCTCAACCAACCAGGTTAGAAACGTTTCGATTGCTGGTTAAACATGAGCCCACTGGAATTCCTGCGGGTGAGTTGGCCCGCGTGCTTGAAGTTCCCCAGAATACAATGTCGGCTCATCTCTCGACGTTGGCACGGGCGGGCTTAGTTAAAAGCGAACGTCAAAGTCGATCTATCATCTACCGTGCCGACCTTGACGTATTTCGTGAACTGACCCTTTTCCTGATTCAAGACTGCTGCGGTGGACGTGCCGAACTGTGTGCTCCACTCATCGCTAGCTTGAACCCATGCTGTGCGCCAGAACCGTTGCCCTCATGACAGAACTCGCGCTCCTACTCATTGCTGAATCAGACGCCAACCTTCGCAGGTCAAACTAACAACGGACAACCAACATGACCAAACCCACGCACGTCGCGCCGTTCATCTGCGCGAGCGATCCCGCTCGATCTCTCATCAAGGCTTTCGGCTGATGTCGACATTCGAACGTTATTTAACGGCCTGGGTTTTCCTGTGCATCATCATCGGGATTGCCTTTGGCCATATGATGCCAAGCGTTTTTCACGCAATCGGCACAGCCGAGATCGCAAAGGTCAACATCCCAATCGCGGTGCTGATCTGGTTGATGGTTATCCCAATGCTACTGAAGATCGATTTCGGTTCGCTGTCGAAAGTGGGTCGATATTGGCGCGGGATCGGAGTGACGCTGTTTATCAACTGGGCGGTCAAACCCTTCTCAATGGCATTACTCGGTTGGCTGTTCATCGGCTGGCTTTTCCGGCCCTACTTACCTGCCGAACAGATCGATTCCTATATAGCAGGCTTGATCATCCTCGCGGCGGCACCTTGCACAGCAATGGTTTTTGTCTGGAGCAATCTGACAAAGGGTGAACCACACTTCACGCTGTCACAGGTGGCCCTGAACGACGCAATTATGATCATTGCCTTCGCACCCATCGTAGGACTGCTGCTGGGATTATCCGCGATTACAGTCCCATGGAACACGCTGATCATCTCGGTTGCGCTGTATATCTTGATACCGGTCCTGATTGCTCAAATAGTACGTCGTACCTTAAATGCGGCAGCCATGGAAAATCTGCTTGTCAAACTCCAGCCGCTGTCCCTGTTCGCGCTTTTGGTGACACTGATCCTGCTGTTTGGCTTTCAGGGTGAGCAAATCATAGCCCAGCCTACGATCATTGCTTTGTTGGCAATACCGATCCTGATTCAAGTCTATTTCAATTCGGGGTTGGCCTATCTTCTCAATCGCATGTCTGGTGAGCAGCACTGTGTTGCAGGACCATCGGCGCTTATCGGAGCCTCGAATTTCTTCGAGCTGGCCGTCGCAGCAGCGATCAGTTTATTCGGCTTCAAGTCAGGTGCTGCGCTAGCCACCGTCGTCGGCGTTCTCATAGAAGTTCCGGTGATGCTGTCGGTCGTCTGGATCGTGAACCGCTCGAAGGGCTGGTATGAAAGCAGTCCCGCCGTGGCCAAAAGCACCGCTTCCAAAACCATACTCACCGAAAGGGCATGACCATGGACGTCATCATCTATCACAATCCGCAGTGCGGTACGTCACGTAACGCGCTGGAAATCATCCGCCACGCTGGCATTGAGCCGGGCATAATTGAATACCTAAAGAACCCGCCATCTCGTGAAACACTCCTCAAGACGATTTCAGATGCAGGTCTAACGGTCCGTGGCGCCATTCGCGAAAAAGGCACACCTTATGCAGAACTTGGTCTGGAAAATCTGACGCTGACAGACGACCAGCTTGTTGACGCAATGCTGAAAAACCCCATCCTGATCAACCGCCCCTTCGTCATAACTCCATTGGGAACACGCCTCTGCCGCCCTTCCGAAGCCGTGCTCGACATCCTGCCTGATACCCACAACGGTGCGTTTACGAAAGAAGATGGCGAACGCGTTCTTGATGCGGAGGGCAAGCGCGTTGTCTGATTTGCTCGCCGCCGATTTCGAACATCTTCGAGTACCAGACGTCCAGTCACTGCGTCCCGTTCCTTCGACACACAAGCCGCGCATCCTGATCTTGTATGGATCGCTCCGCGATATCTCGTATAGTCGCCTGCTTGCGTGCGAGGCAAAACGGCTGTTGGAACATTTCGGATGTGAGGTTCGTATGTTCGATCCGAGTGGATTGCCACTTCCGGATGAAGCCCCGCCAAGCCATCCAAAAGTGAGGGAATTGCGTGATCTCTCAGAATGGTCAGAAGGCCAAGTATGGGTAAGCCCAGAGCGTCACGGCGGCATGACCGGCATTATGAAAGCACAAATAGACTGGATACCCCTTTCCATCGGATCCGTGCGCCCAACGCAAGGTAAGACGCTCGCAGTCATGGAAGTGTCCGGCGGCAGCCAGTCTTTCAACGCGGTCAACCAAATGCGTATTCTTGGACGATGGATGAGGATGATCACGATTCCAAACCAATCGTCGGTATCTAAGGCATTTCAAGAGTTCGATGCCGATGGCAGAATGAGGCCGTCGCCATTCTATGACCGTGTCGTGGATGTTTGCGAGGAACTGGTAAAGTTCACACTCCTCACCCGCGATGCGTCTGACTATCTCACAGACCGCTACAGTGAGCGGAAAGAAGATGCCACAAAGCTCGAACAGCGTGTGGCGTTAAAGTCGATATAAATGCCGAGGTACAATTAAAACAATCGAGACCGTCTCTTGCGAGACGGTCCAACATTGATTGAAGCCGATTGATCAGCTTACCACGCACAGTCCTCAATCATGAACGTAAAGCCATCACCCCCACTTCATCTCGCCCTTTGCGACTTTGGCACCGAGTTCGAGTGAGCTTGCGTCCTTGAGGTCCGGGTAGCGCTTTTTCATAGCTACGATGACTGCTGCGCTGTCTTTGCCTTTTTCGACTTCCTCTTCGAAGGCGAGGAGGTAATCGCGAGTGAATTTCACGGCTTCGATGCCCTGTGGGGCATCTTCTGACTGGTGGCCCGGAATGACGATTTTGGGATTGCGGGCGATCAGGCTTTCTAGCGCTTTAACCCATGCTGCACGCTTTTCAGCGGTGCCTTCGTCTGCCACCCAAACGTGGATGCCGGACGAAACGAGGACGCCGCCGAAGACGGCTTCCAATGATGGCACCCAAAGGTAACGGCGATCGTGCATGGTGGTCACGTCAACGATTTCGATGCTTGTGCCTTCGATCTCCAGCTTGGTGACATCGAATGCCGTCGGGATGACGACGTCGGCGAGCTTTTGCGGGCCGTTTTCTTTAAGTTGCGGACCCCAGACGTCCAGCTTGCCCTGAACGTTGGCTTTGATTGCTTCAACTGTGGCCGGGTTTGCGATGATTTTGGCTTTTGGAAAAGCATCGGCAATTGGGCGCAGGCTGAAATAGTAATCCGGGTCGTTGCAGCTAATGTAAACGGTTGTCAGTTCTTTTCCTGTCGCCTTGATGGCACCGGCCACTGCGCGACCGTCCGACAATGTGAAACCGCCATCCAAAAGAATGGCTTCTTTTTTGCCCGTCAAAAGCACAGGTGTACGGCGAAAACCGGCTTCATCGGCCTGAAACACTTTCCAGTTCAACGCGCCGTCAGCGGCGTGGATGGCAGACAGCGGTAGGACCGTAAGTGTGGTTGCAGCCGCAGAAAGCTTCAGGGCATCGCGTCTCGTAAACATGGGTTTCCTCTTTTATTCTGATTGCCGAGTGTGTGCGGATGAAACCATCTCGCCAAAGTCTAAAATATAGACCTTGAGGCAAAGCTATGATAATCGGTGGGGCCACACAAGAAGTCATCTTTCCCTGACAAGGTCATTCAGCGCTGACCCACGGGCATAAGGAACTGAAATGACAGGTAAATCAGAAAAAGACGATACGTTCTCCTTCGAGCAGCCGTGCCCTATTCGGGACGTTCTGGACCGCATTGGCGATCAATGGAGCCTGCTGGTTCTGGAATCGCTTGAAGCGGAAACCAAGCGGTTTAATCAGTTGCTGCATGAGATTGGCGACATATCCAAACAGATGCTTTCCAAAACGCTGAGGCAACTGGAACAGGATGGTTATGTGAACCGCACTGTTTATCCGCAGGTGCCGCCCCGCGTGGATTATGAGCTGACGGAGTTGGGCCGCTCTTTTCTTGCGCCTTTGAAAACCCTGGTGGGGTGGGCCGATACGAACCACCGCGCGATTGTGGATGCGCGCCAGAAATATGACGCGCGCACCGGCACGCTTTGACCTTAACTCAAAACGGCCTTGTCCGCTCTGCGGCTGCGTGCAGGCACCTTGCCCGGTTTGCCGAACAGATAGCCCTGCGCTTGCGCGCAGCCCTCATCCACAACCATGCGGTATTGGCTATCGGTTTCGATGCCTTCTGCTGTCACCGGCAGGTCGAGGCTGCGGCCGAGGCCGATGATGGCGCGGACGATGGCGTGGGCGTTTTCGTCCTGTTTCATGGCGGCGATGAAGCTGCGGTCGATCTTGATTTTATCGAACGGAAAGCTGCGCAGGTTGCTGAGCGAGGAATATCCGGTGCCGAAATCATCCATGACGATGGTGATGCCGAGTTCCTTCAATTGCCGCATGGTGGCAAGCGTGACGGCCCTGTCTTTCAGCAGCGCGGCCTCTGTCATTTCGAGTTCGAGGCGCGAGGGTGCGAGGCCGGTTTTTTCCAGCGTGTTGCAAATCGTATAGGCGAGATTGGCCAGCGAGAATTGAACGGGTGACACGTTGACCGCGACTTTTATATGCGGCGGCCAACCCACTGCTGTGGAGCACGCTTCATGCAATATCCACTCACCCAGGGTGATGATGATGCCGCTTTCTTCCGCAATGGGGATAAAGACATCTGGCGGGACCATGCCGCGTGTGGGGTGTTGCCAGCGCACAAGCGCTTCGTAACCGGCGACTTCGCCGTTTTCCACGGAATGCACGGGTTGATAAAGAAGCTCAAGCTCGTTGCGGCTGATGGCCTGGCGCAGATCGGATTCCAGCCGGCGACGTTCTCGCGTTTCGAGGTCCATCGCAGCATCATAGAAGGCAACGATGCCACGGCCATTAATCTTGGCGCGGTAAAGGGCCATATCAGCAGCGTGCATCAGGGTTTCGCTGTCATCGCCATTGGCTGGGAACGTTGCGATGCCGATTGTGACGCCGACGGCTGTTGGATCGCTGACGTAATCCATCTCGCGCCGGAAGGTGGACAGGATGTGTTCGCCAAGGGTGCGGGCTTCATCGCTTGTCGTTCCGAAAGCGGTGAGGATGACGAATTCATCCCCGCCCAGTCTTCCCACAAGGTCGCCTTCGCGTGAGGCGCGCTGCAATATTCTGGCAACGGCTCTCAGAACACGGTCCCCTTCCGCATGGCCGAACAGGTCGTTGACCGCTTTGAACCTGTCGAGATCGAGCGCCAGAAGCGCAAACTGATCATCGTTTTGGGCAATGGTGATGTGATTTTTCAGCCGCTCCTGAAACAGCGTGCGGTTGGCAAGGCCGGTGAGAACATCGTGGCGGGCCAGATATTCGACCTCGCGCTGCGCCCTGCGCTTCTCGGTCAAATCACGAACAGCCATGACTTCGCAAGGACGTCCGCGATATTCGATTGTCCGGACCGCAAGTTCGAATGTGCGGGATCTATCGCCCCGGTTCGGAACGGCTTCCACACCAACGGCACGGGCAACATGTGCGGGTATACCATCATCGGCGTGCATCAGGTCATCGGCATTTTCACCAATGAGGGACGCTTCGCTGGCATCGAAAAGCTGTGCGAAACGCGCGTTGACCTCAACGATGCGGCCTTCCCGCACCACCGCCATACCATCCAGCGTTGCGCCGACAAGGCCTTTCAGGTCCACGAGGTAGCGGTCTATCAGGGCGGCAGCGCCGGTGATGGCCAGCACGACGAAAGTAACGCCGCTGATGGCCGCCATCAGCACCAGACGATCAAACCCATCGATATCGGGTCCGTGCATGGTCGGATCGGGGATGAGAATTGTCGAGGACATGGCGGTGAAATGCAGCGCCAAGATGCCGAGGATGGATGCGCTGGCGGACACCACGACCTGTTGCCAGCCGCGCAGGTGCTTGAACGCTACGAAGGAGAGCGTGAAAAGCACAGCGGCGACAGCCGTGCCGACCAGGATGGGTGTGATGTGGTAATCAATACGGGCGGCGACCTGCATTCCTGTCATACCGATGAAATGCATGGCGCCGACAGTCAGGGTAATGGTGACGCCGGAAAGGACTGCCGCAGCTTTTTTATCCCACAAAAACTGAAGGCTGACCCAAAAGCCGAGGACCGCAACGACCGCAGATAACCCCGTGAACGGAAAATCAAAGCCGATGGGGACGCTTCCCTGATAGGCCAGCATGGCAATGAAATGCGTTGCCCAGACGCTGAGGCCCGACGCAAAGGCAGCAACCAGCACCCATGTGGGTCTGCGCTTCAGCGGACTTTCATCTGCCCGAAGCAGGAGATGATAGAAGGACAGCATTCCGAGTAGTGCGATCAAAGCCGCAAGAATAACGATCCGTCGATCATGTTGTACAGCAACACACTCCAGTACAGCGAACACGGCGACTATACTCCCAATGATGAGCAACTGGCTTAGTTTATTAGTACAGTTCAATTTAGAAATTACTAATGCAAATTGTGATGGGTCATTGGGCACAGGAAAAAGCCCGCGAAAAGCGGGCTTCAACAGGTCAAAAAAATTTCGCTGGGAATGATCTGAATGATCAGATTTCCGGGCAACCGCGTTCGTTTGCGAAGGTAATCGTATCAGAGCCGCGGCGGGTGTAGCCCTGCACGACGATGCGTCGAGGTGTAGAGCGGACGATTTCCGGATCGCGAAGACCGGATTGACGCGCTGCGGATCGGGCTTCGCGCTCACTGCATCCCCGCATCGGAGGGCCACGGCGGTCCATATCACGGTCACGATCACGAATGACCGGGCGGATACCATCGCGCCCAACGCGTAGTTCTACGTCCTGCGCACTGGCAGAACCAGTCATAGCAAAACCTGAAACCGCCATCGTGGCGGCAAGACCGGCAATTTGGATCACCTTGAGCATATTTCCTCCTCGGTGCCTTTTTGCGGCACCCGACAATGTTCACGGGCCTATAACGCGAATTTGCGTTGCTTGTTCCGTTTTGTGAGCAGGAAAGAAAAACGCCCGACCATGACGGCCGGGCGAAAGGTTCAAGCAGCGACGTCTGCCGTGAACGCCGACTCGATGAGGGTCTTCGTGTAGGCGGCAGTGGGGTTGTGGAAGACGGCGTCCGTTTCGCCCTCCTCCACGATCTTTCCGTCCTTCATCACGATCACGTAGTCCGAAATCGCCTTGATGACCGAAAGGTCATGGCTGATGAAGATGTAGGACAGGCCGTGCGCTTTCTGAAGATCACGCAGCAGATCGATGACCTGCCCCTGCACAGACCGGTCGAGCGCAGAGGTTGGTTCATCGAGAATGACCACATCCGGTTTGAGGATGATGGCTCGGGCAATCGCGATGCGCTGACGCTGGCCGCCGGAAAATTCGTGCGGATAACGGTTGCGGGCAGCAGGGTCGAGACCCACCTCCGTCAGCGCCTCGATGGCACGCTTGTCCCGTTCGGCACGGCTGAGTTGAGGCTCATGCACATAGAGACCTTCGGTGATGATCTCACCCACCGTCTGGCGTGGCGAGAGGGAACCGTAAGGATCCTGAAACACCAGCTGAAGCTGGCGGCGCATGGGCCGCATGGCTTTTCTGTCCAGACCGGAGATTTCCTTTTTGCCGAAGAACAGCCGTCCCGTCGATGGCGTCAACCGCAACAAGGCACGCCCAAGCGTGGATTTTCCCGAACCGGACTCACCCACGATGCCGATGGTCTGGCCTTGCCGCAGATTGACCGTCACACTGTCCACGGCGCGGAATGCGGTGGCTCTTGTGAAGAGGCCACCGGGGATTTCGTAATCCACGGTGACGTTCTGACCGGAAAGGACAAGCGGAGCATCCGGCCCTACCGGCGGCTTGTGACCGCTGGGTTCGGCATCCAGAAGCATCTTTGTGTAGTCCGCCTGCGGGCGCTCGAAGATATCTTCCGTGGTTCCGGTTTCGACGATCTCGCCGCGACGCATGACAGCGACGCGATCCGCAAAATGCCGGACAACACCCAGATCATGGGTGATGAGGACGACAGCCATGCCGAAACGCTGTTGCAGCGATTTCAGCAGGTCGAGGATTTGCGCCTGAATGGTCACATCAAGAGCCGTTGTCGGCTCATCGGCAATCAGAAGATCAGGCTCGTTGGCGAGAGCCATGGCAATCATGACACGCTGGCGCTGACCGCCGGACAGTTCATGCGGATAACTATCGATGCGCCGATCAGGGTCGGGAATCCCGACGAGTTTCAGCAAATCGAGAACGCGGGTGCGCGCTTCGCTTCGGCTGCATCCCCGGTGGTGGATAATGGGTTCGGCAATCTGCTTGCCGACTTTGTAAAGCGGATCAAGCGAGGTCATCGGCTCCTGGAAAATCATGGTGATTTTCGCACCGCGAATGCCGTTCAGCTCATCGACCGGAAGATCGATGAGTTCGCGGCCCCGGTATTTTGCTGAGCCCTGAACACGGCCATTGGCGGCTAGAAGACCCATGATGCCCATCATGGTCTGGCTTTTGCCGGAACCGGATTCTCCGACGACGGCAAGGGTTTCCCCCTGCCGCACGTCGAGATCGATGCCCTTGACGGCACTGACCGTGCCATCCGGTGTGGTGAAATTGACCTTGAGGTCGCGGACAGTGAGTATGGTTTCAGATGTCGTATTCATGTCAGCGATCCTTTGGATCGAGTGCATCACGCAACCCGTCGCCCACAAAGTTTAGTGAAAACAGGGTCAGCACGAAGAATGTGGCCGGGAATATCAGCAGCCATGGAGCGGACTGGATATTCTGCGCACCTTCTGAAATCAACGCGCCCCAGCTCGTCAGCGGCGCTTGCACACCAAGGCCGAGGAAGGACAGGAAGCTTTCCAACAGGATCACCTTCGGCACCACCACGGTGACGAACACCACGACCGGGCCGATGGTGTTGGGAATGATGTGACGGCGAATGATCTGCCAATCCGTCAAACCCAAGGCCTGTGCAGCCCCGACGAACTCACGCCGCTTCAACGCCAAAGTCTGGCCACGCACGATGCGCGCCATATCCAGCCATTCCACCGCGCCGATGACGAGGAAGATGAGAATGAAACTTCGCCCGAAGAACACCACGAGCACGACAACGAGGAACACGAAGGGCAGCGAATAGAGAATTTCCACAAACCGCATCATGGTATTATCGACGCGACCGCCGATATAACCCGCCGTTGCGCCATACACGACGCCAATGCCCAATGACACAAGGCTGGCAAGAACGCCGACAGCGATGGAGATTTGACCGCCCAGCATGACGCGAACGAGAAGATCACGCCCGTTGCTGTCCGTGCCGAAGAAAAAGTATTCACGATTCACATCGCCTGAAATTTTCAGGGTCAGGCCATTGTCTTCGGTGGCGACGACTTTGGTATTTTCGAACTCGTTGGCACGGTCGAAATAGCGGGTCGTGCGCGGATCGATCTCGGTGGCGGAGGTAACGGTTGCGGTGAAGGTCTGGCCTTCAACGGCAAATTCCTTCAGTTGCACACGGGCTCTGCCGGCGATGTCCTCCACCACACCCTGAAGGTTGGCGACATCCGGACGTGCATCCAGACTTGGCGGCACGGAAACATAGGACGAAAACACCTGATCATAGGTGTGGGTGAGGAAATGCGGCCCCAGAAACGAGAACAGCGTAATCAGCACCAGCATGACCGAACCGGCCATGGCAGCGCGATTCCGCCGGAACCGCATGGTGGCAAGTTGGAAAAGACTGCGGCTTTTGACCGAAGGCAGGGGGGCGATAGTGCCGGGGATATCAGTCATGTCTGACCCTCGGATCAAGCAGGCCGTAAAGAATATCGACCACTAAATTGAAAACAATGACGAAAATGGCGATGAGAACGACGGTTCCCATGACCAGCGTATAGTCACGATTGATGGCACCCAGAACGAAATAGCGACCGACACCGGGAATGGTGAAGATCGTTTCGATCACGGCGGAGCCAGTGAGAAGCGCTGCAGCGCACGGCGCAAGGTAAGACACGACCGGCAACATGGCGGCGCGCATGGCGTGAATGATCACGACGCTACGGGCCGGAAGGCCATAGGCTTTGACGGTGCGAATATGATCCATGCGCAAGGCTTCGATCATGGAGCCACGTGTCAGGCGGGCGATAACCGCAAGCTGCGGCAAGGCCAGCGCAATCATCGGCAGGATGAGATACCGCAACGACCCATCACCCCAACTTCCTGCGGGCAGAAGCCCGAGCATAATTGAGAACACCAGCGTCAAGACGGGTGCCACAACGAAGTTGGGCACAGTGACGCCGACAGTGGACACCGACATGATGGAAAAATCGAAGGCGCTATTTTGTCTCAGCGCGGCAAAGGTGCCAGCGGTGATGCCACCGACCAAGGCCAGAAGCAGCGAATAGAAGCCAAGTTCCAGCGAGTAAGGCAGTCCCTTGCCAATCAGTTGGGCAACGGTGTTGTCCTTATAGATATAGCTGGGTCCGAAATCGCCGGTGACGGCATTGCCGATATAGATGAAATACTGGCGCCACAATGGTTCATTCAGATGATAGGTTTTCATCAGATTTTCCATGGTTTGCGGCGGCAGAGGCCGTTCAAGATTGAACGGACCGCCCGGTGCAAAACGCATCAGGAAAAACGAAATCGTGACGACGATAAACAACGTCGGCACGGCGCTCGCCAAACGGCGCAGGATAAAAGAGATCATATGTTTTCAGGCTCCGGGCATGGCACGGCGGTTTGAGCCGCCGTGCCAGCACTGCTTATTCGGAAACGCTCAGGAAGCGGCTGAGGTGCTCATTGGCTGCATTGTCTTCCCAGCCTTTGACGCGCGTAGACACCAGCCACAGATCAGCCTGCGTGAGAAGCGGTGCAACCGGCTGCTCTTTCATGAGGATCGTTTCAGCGTCGTGCAAGAGCTTGGAGCGGGCAGCCTCGTCCTTCTCGTCGTAAGACTTCTTCAACAGGGCATCGAATTCAGGATTGTTGAATTTCGAGTAGTTGAAGGTCTTGTTGGACGACAGCGAGAGCGCGAGGAAATTCTCCGCATCCGCATAGTCGGCAACCCAACCGGCGCGGGCAACGTTGAACTTGCCGCCTTCCTGCAAGTAGCCATAGTGCGAGGCAACGTCGAGGTTCACCAGCGACACTTTGGCGCCGAGGCTGTTCTTCCACATATCGGCAATCGCAGTGGCAACGCGCTCGTGGTTCGGGTTGGTGTTGTAACGGATTTCGATGTTGAGCGGCTTGCCGCCTTCACCATAACCGGCTTCCTTGACGAGCTTTGCGGCTTCGTCTTCACGGTCCAGCTGCGACAGCGTGGCGAAATCAGCCTTGGCTGGCTCGCCGTAATTCGCCATGCCCGGAGGCACCATGGAGTAAGCAGGAACCTGCGATCCGTTGTAGATTTCCTTGGCAAGAAAATCACGGTCTACGGCCATGGAAAGCGCGCGACGAATGCGAACGTCATCATAGGGCGCTTCGCGGGTGTCGAAGGTGTAATAATAGGTCGCAAGTGTTGGGGACACGTGGACCTGTTCACCGTAGGACTTGCGCAGACGCGCCAGCTGGTCAGCGGAGAAATTGTACGCGAGGTCCATTTCCTTGGCTTCAAAACGGCGAACCGATGCGGCCTGATCGTCGATCGGGTAGAAAATGACCTTATCGATCTTGGTGTTGGCGGCATCCCAGAAATTGGCATTCTTCACGACAGTCAGGCTGTCATTGGGAACGTGTGCCTGAAGTGTGTAGGCACCGTTCGACACCATGATGCCGGGCTTTACGAAGTCCGTGCCGTTCTTCGTGACGCTTGCCTTGGAGACAGGTAGCGCGGTCTGGTGCGCGAGAAGTTCAAGGAAGAAAGGCGTCGAGCGCTCAAGCGTGATTTCCAGCGTCTTGGCATCCACTGCCTTTACGCCGAGTTCCTCAGGCTTGGCTTCGCCCTTGTTGATCTTTTCGGCATTCTTGATGGGATAAAGAATGTTTGCGTATTTCGCAGCGGTCTTGGGGTCTTCTACGCGCTGGTAGGAGAAGACGAAATCTTCAGCCGTAACAGGAGTGCCATCCGACCACTTTGCATCAGCGCGAAGCTTGAAGGTGTATACGGTACCGTCATCCGAAAGGGTCCAGCTTTCCGCAGCGCCAGGCACGATTTTGCCTGCGGCGTCATAAATGGTGAGACCTTCGTAAAGGTCTTTCAGAATGAAGGCTTCAATGTTGATCGAAGTCTGAGCCTGATCGAGAGTTTGGGGTTCCCCGGAATTGCCACGATGCAGAACGGTTTCTGCAAGAGCTGAACTGGCGCCAATCAGAAGCGAGCCTAGCAGGATTGCGGCGCGCGTTGTTGTTTTTGTCGAAAGCATTTTTTTATTCTCCCAAAAAAAGTCGAGAGCCCGCAAACAAGGACATAATCAGCGCAGGCGCACCCCCCAATATTTATCAGCCGGACAATTTAGAAATCTGTCGGGTGCTTGCTGTGGAAAACTCGCCACGGAAGAGCATGGAATACCACTTTCGTTTTTTATCAAAATGAAATAGAAACGAAAGTCAAACATCATCGCCTTTATCCGATTATACAGCATATGAGGCTCAAAGCTCATGTTTTTCACACCGCGCCAGCTGGAAATCATAGGTCTGGCCAAATCCGAAGGCAAAGTGATCGTCGAAGATTTGGCGTTACGGTTTTCAGTGACATCGCAGACGATCAGAAAAGATCTGAACGAACTGTGCGAAGGCCGGGCTTTGACGCGCATTCATGGCGGCGCGATTTTTCCCAGCAGCACTGAAAATGTACGGTATGAGGCGCGGCGCTCTATCGCAGCCGGTGAAAAACAGGCGATAGGCCGGGCGGCAGCAGCGATTATTCCGAACAAATCATCGCTTTTCATCAACATCGGAACCACAACCGAATCCGTTGGCGAAGCGCTGATGAATCATCACGAATTGATGGTGATTACAAATAATATCAACGTTGCCAATAGGTTGCGCATATTCCCATCCATTGAAGTGGTGATAGCTGGCGGCGTCGTGCGCGGCAGCGATGGCGGCATTGTGGGCGAAGCTGCGGTCGATTTTATTCGGCAATTCAAGGTGGATTATGCGGTCATCGGCGTATCGGCCATCGACCAGGACGGCGCGCTGCTGGATTATGACTTGCGCGAAGTGAAGGTGGCACAGGCCATCATCGCCAATGCACGGCATGTAATCCTGGTGTCGGATTCCAGCAAGTTCGACCGCACAGCACCGGTGCGAATCGGCCATCTTTCGCAAGTTCACACCTTCATTACGGATCGCTGCACAGCGCCGTCCGTGCGTGCAATCTGTCGCGAGAGCGATGTGCGGCTGATCGAAACCGAAGCTGACGCGGTTTGAGCGTAAACCGATTAACATTCGTTTGACATTCGATTTATTTTCGCTTTAACTCCTCTCAATTTCGGATTTCCAATAATAAGCGGCCAAGACGCCGCATCAGGGAGAGTTTCAGTGACTGAGAATGCGGTCCGCGATATTTTCGTGATCGGTGGCGGAATCAATGGGTGCGGCATTGCACGCGATGCTGCCGGACGTGGGTATTCCGTGACACTGGCCGAGATGAACGATTTCGCATCCGGCACGTCTTCGGGCGCGACCAAACTCATTCACGGCGGACTGCGGTATCTGGAACATTACGAGTTTCGTTTGGTGCGCGAAGCTTTGATGGAACGCGAAGTTCTGTGGGCCATGGCCCCGCATATCATCTGGCCGATGCGTTTCGTTTTACCGTTCCACAAGGGCGGCATTCGCCCTGCGTGGCTCATTCGTCTGGGGCTTTTCCTGTACGACCATCTGGGCGGCCGCAAGTTGCTGCCCGCCACGAAATCTCTTGACATGCGCCGTGATCCGGCGGGCAAGCCGCTGAAACCGCTGTTTACCAAGGCTTTCGAGTATTCGGACGGATGGGTGGATGATGCGCGGCTGGTGGTGCTGAACGCTCGCGACGCTGCGGATCGCGGTGCAGACATTATGAGCCGCGCCAAAGTGGTTTCTGTTCGTCGCGATGGCGGTTTGTGGCATGTGGACGTGAAAGACACGATCACCGGCACGGTCAAAACCGTGCAGGCGCGCATGTTGGTCAACGCCTCCGGTCCTTGGGTGGACAAGGTGCTGTCCAATGCGGCAGGAAAAAATCAGGTTCACAATGTGCGGCTGGTTCAGGGCAGCCACATCATCGTGAAAAAGAAGTTCAACGATCCGCGTGCCTATTTCTTCCAGAACCCCGACAACCGCATCATTTTTGCTATCCCTTACGAGACGGATTTCACGCTGATAGGCACCACCGACCGGGATTATCAGGGCGATCCGGCGGACGTTAAAATCAGCGGCGAAGAAACCGACTATCTTTGTAACGCGGCAAGCGAATATTTTGCTGAACCCGTCACCAAAGATGATATCGTCTGGACTTACTCTGCGGTGCGTCCGCTGTTTGACGATGGCGCATCCAGCGCACAGGAAGCGACGCGGGATTATGTTCTAAAGCTTGAAAACACAGGCGGCGAAGCACCATTGCTCAACGTTTTCGGCGGAAAACTGACCACCTATCGTCGTTTGGCAGAACATGCGCTGGAAAAAGTGGCTGAAGCAATTGGCGACAAGGGTACGCCATGGACGGGCAAAAGCTCGCTTCCGGGCGGTGACTTTGCAGCCACGGGTTACGAGACTGAAGTTAAGAAACTTCAGGGAAAATATATTTTTCTATCCGAACGCCAGGCACGCCGGTTGGTTCGCCTCTATGGTACGAAGGCAAACGCCATTCTGGGAGACGCGACGAGTGCGGATGCGCTGGGCCAACATTTTGGCGGCGATCTTTACGAGCGCGAAGTTGAATGGCTGATGCGTCAGGAATGGGCCAGAACAAGCGAAGACGTGTTGTGGCGCAGAACGAAACAGGGCTTGCATTTCTCGAAAGAGGAAACGGCTGCACTGGAGAATTATATGGCGGCAATTGCCGCATAGCGGACGCCCGCAAGGGCTTATCGCTCTGACAATTGGACGCAGACATCTTGCAGGTTGGGAGGCCTCGGGACAGCATGCTCGAATTACGCAACATAGCGAAGATGGTGGGTGGTGATTACCACATTTACCCAACCAGTCTTACCCTCAAGCGGGGCACATTGAATGTGCTGCTGGGGCCGACGCTGTCTGGAAAAACATCGCTGATGCGGCTGATGGCCGGTTTGGACAAACCGACCGAAGGACAATTGCTGTTCGATGGCACGGATGTGACCGGCAAACGCGTGCAGGATCGCAGTGTGGCGATGGTGTACCAGCAGTTCATCAATTACCCGGCGCTAACAGTGTACGAAAACATCGCCTCTCCGATGCGGATTGCGAAGAAGGACAAGGCGACCATTGACCGCGAAGTTCGCCGCGCCGCCGACCTTCTGCGGCTGACGCCCTATCTTGACCGCACGCCGCTGAACCTTTCCGGCGGGCAGCAGCAGCGCACGGCACTGGCCCGAGCCATCGTCAAGAATGCAAGCCTTGTGCTGCTTGATGAGCCGCTTGCCAACCTCGATTACAAGCTGCGTGAAGAATTGCGCGAGGAACTACCGAAGATTTTCGCATCGTCGGGCGCGATCTTCGTTTACGCAACAACCGAGCCTTCGGAAGCCCTGCTTCTGGGCGGCAACACGGCCACCATGCATCAGGGCCACATTGCTCAGTATGGCAGCACCATCGAGCTTTACCGCAATCCGATTGATCTGGTTTCGGCAAAAACATTTGCCGATCCACCGCTGAACATCATTGGGCTGACGCGCTCAGGCGCTTCGTTTCTGCACAATGGTCAGCCCGTATTTCCAGTGCCTGCGCATCTGGCAGGCATTGCGGACGGCCCGGTAACGGTGGCGTTTCATCCGCATCATCTTTTCCCGACACCGGCCCATGCCGGCACGGTGAAGCTTGGCGCGAAAACGCTGATTTCGGAAATTGCCGGTTCGGAAAGCTTCATCCATGTCGACTTTGCAGGCAACCGCTGGGTGATGCTGACGCGCGGCATTCTGGATATCGAGCCGGACCGCCAGATCGATATCTACCTGGATACCCGCCATCTGATGGCGTTCGATGCGAGTGGCCGCTCGCTTGCAACCCCGCAACAAGCAGCCGCGTGAGGAGAAGAGACCATGGCACGCATCAGTCTCGACCACATCCGCCACGCCTACAACGCTAAAGCCAAAGCGGCGAACGACTACGCCTTGAAAGAGGTGAATTACGAGTGGAGCGACGGCGGTGCCTATGCTCTGCTTGGCCCATCCGGTTGCGGCAAAACCACCCTGCTGAACATCATTTCCGGTCTCATCAACCCGTCGGACGGTCGTATTCTGTTCGACGGCAAGGACGTGACAAACCTGCCGACGGAGCAGCGTAACATTGCGCAGGTGTTCCAGTTTCCAGTCATCTACGACACGATGACGGTTTACGACAATCTCGCCTTTCCGCTGCGCAATCGCGGCGTTTCGGAAACGGATGTGGACCGCCGCGTCAATGAAATTCTGGAGATGATCGATCTGTCGTCCTGGGCCAAACGCCGGGCGCACCGCCTGACGGCTGACCAGAAGCAGAAGATTTCGCTGGGTCGCGGACTGGTGCGCAACGACGTGAACGCCATTCTGTTCGATGAGCCGCTGACGGTGATCGACCCGCATATGAAGTGGGTGCTGCGCTCGCAATTGAAGCGGCTGCACAAACAGTTCGGTTTCACCATGGTTTATGTAACACACGACCAGACCGAGGCCATGACCTTCGCGGACAAGGTGGTCGTTATGTATGACGGCCAGATCGTGCAGATTGGCACGCCTGCCGAACTGTTCGAGCGGCCAAGTCACACCTTTGTCGGATATTTCATCGGCTCTCCGGGCATGAATTTTATGCCCGTGGCGCTTGATGGCGCACAGGCGCGGATCGGCGAACAGAATATTGCGCTGGCAACGGCGCCGGCTGTGAAGGCGGGCGCGAAAACCGAGCTGGGTATTCGGCCAGAATTTATATCTCTCGGGCGCGAAGGAATGCCGGTTTCGATCAGCAAGGTCGAGGATATCGGGCGACAGAAAATCGTCCGTGCCAGCTTTGCCGGACACCCGCTGACGGTGGTGGTGCCCGAAGATGGAAATATTCCATCGGAGCCTCACGTTACTTTCGATCCCAAAGCGATTGGCATTTATGCCGATAGCTGGCGCGTTGGCACGGGAGCCTGAGCCATGGAAAAAACGGTCAACAACAAGGCGTGGTTTCTGGTCATCCCGGTTCTGATCCTGGTGGCGTTTTCGGCGGTCATTCCGCTGATGACGGTGGTGAACTATTCCGTTCAGGATACGTTTGGAAACAACCAGTTCTTCTGGGCGGGAACCGACTGGTTCGTGCAGATGCTGCATTCGCCACGGTTCTGGGATGCGCTGGTGCGCAACCTGATTTTCTCCTTCGTCATTCTGGCAATCCAGATTCCTCTGGGCATTCTGATTGCACTCAACATGCCGAAAACCGGCCTTGGCGTGCCGGTGTGCCTCGTGCTGATGGCACTACCGCTTCTCATTCCGTGGAATGTGGTTGGCACCATCTGGCAGGTTTTCGGGCGCGTCGATATCGGCTTTCTCGGCCATTACCTTTCCAAGCTCGGCATCGATTACAACTATACACAAGACCCGGTGGACGCATGGGCAACCGTCATCATCATGGATGTGTGGCACTGGACGAGCCTCGTGGTGCTGCTGTGCTATGCCGGTCTGGTGTCCATCCCCGATGCCTATTATCAGGCGGCGCGCATTGATGGCGCATCGCGTTGGTCGGTGTTCCGGTTCATTCAACTGCCAAAGATGAAGCGGGTTCTGCTGATTGCCGTGCTGCTGCGCTTCATGGACAGCTTCATGATCTACACCGAACCCTTTGTCGTCACCGGGGGCGGACCCGGCAACTCCACCACGTTCCTGTCAATCGACCTTGTGAAGATGGCGGTCGGTCAGTTCGACCTTGGACCCGCGGCGGCGATGTCGATCATCTACTTCCTGATCATCCTCGCGCTATCGTGGATATTCTACACCGTCATGACCAACAGCGACGAACAGGCTTGAGAAAGGAGAACACCATGAGCAATTCCAAATCCATCACCCGCTTCTCCTTTCTCATTCCGACGATCTACATCGTCTTTCTGCTGCTGCCGATCTATTGGCTCATCAATATGAGCTTCAAGGACAACGGCGAAATTCTGGGCGCGTTTTCGCTGTGGCCGCAAAACCCGACCCTGCGAAACTACACGGTGATCTTCACCGATCCGGCCTGGTATAACGGCTACATCAACTCCATCATCTATGTGGTGATGAACACGGTGATTTCGGTCGCTGCCGCGCTGCCCGCCGCCTATGCTTTCTCGCGCTATCGCTTTCTGGGCGACAAGCATCTGTTCTTCTGGCTGCTGACCAACCGCATGGCGCCACCCGCGGTTTTCGCCCTGCCCTTCTTCCAGCTCTATTCGGCCTTCGGGTTGATCGACACGCATATTGCAGTTGCGATTGCGCACTGCCTGTTCAACGTGCCGCTGGCGGTATGGATTCTGGAAGGCTTCATGTCTGGCGTGCCGAAGGAAATCGATGAAACCGCCTATATTGACGGTTATTCCTTCCCGCGCTTTTTCGTGAAGATTTTCATGCCTCTGATCGCAAGTGGAATCGGTGTCGCGGCCTTCTTCTGCTTCATGTTCTCGTGGGTGGAACTGCTGCTGGCAAGAACGCTGACAACGACTGCGGCAAAACCGATTGCCGCGACCATGACCCGCACCGTTTCCGCATCCGGCATGGACTGGGGCGTGCTGGCCGCAGCCGGTGTGCTGACCATCATTCCGGGGGCGCTCGTGATCTATTTCGTTCGAAACTACATCGCCAAGGGCTTCGCGCTCGGTCGCGTCTAACAAAGGAGAAGATCGATGAATTTTTCCTGGATGGCATGGACGCTGCCAACGGCGCTGTTTTTCACCACCATTCTGCTGCTGCTGATCGGCATGGCGGTGTGGGAATATGTCTCGCCCGGCGGCAATCCGCGTGTCGGTATTCTGCGGTTTGAGACAACGCGCGGCGATCGGCTTTTCGTGTCGCTGCTCGGCTCGGCATTTATCCACCTTGCATGGCTGGGCCTCGTCGGCCCCGGCCTCTGGTGGGCACTGGCTCTTTCGGTTGTTTATGCGATTGGCGTGTTCCGCTTCGTGTAGGCTAACCGACTGAAATATCGGGCAGGAGGACAGCCCGGTTCTATCTATCTGAAGCAATCGTAACCACTGGGAGGATGATTATGCGAGTGCATCTTTTGACAACAACGGCAGCGATGCTGCTGGCTATATCAGGCGTGGCAAACGCCGGCATGAATGAGGCCAAGACTTTTCTGGATAAGGAAATCGGCGATCTCTCCAGCTTGAGCCGCGCCGATCAGGAAAAGGAACTGCAATGGTTCGTTGATGCTGCAAAGCCATTTGCGGGCATGGACATCAAGGTCGTTTCGGAAACCCTGACGACACATGAATACGAATCCAAGGTACTGGCCAAAGCCTTTACCGAAATCACCGGCATCAAGATCACCCACGACCTGATTGGCGAAGGCGACGTGGTGGAAAAGCTGCAAACGCAAATGCAGTCCGGTGAAAACATCTATGATGCCTACATCAACGACAGTGACTTGATCGGCACCCATTGGCGTTATCAGCAGGCACGTAACCTGACGGACTGGATGGCGAACGAAGGCAAGGACGTTACCAATCCCGGTCTCGACCTGAAGGATTTCATCGGCACGAAGTTCACGACGGCACCGGATGGAAAGCTCTATCAGTTGCCAGACCAGCAGTTCGCGAACCTGTACTGGTTCCGGTATGACTGGTTCAACGACGCCAAGAACAAGGCAGATTTCAAAGCCAAATACGGCTATGATCTCGGTGTTCCGGTCAACTGGTCGGCCTATGAAGACATTGCCGAATTTTTCACAGGACGAGAAATCAACGGCAAAAAAGTCTACGGCCATATGGACTATGGCAAAAAAGACCCGTCGCTCGGATGGCGCTTTACCGATGCCTGGCTTTCCATGGCCGGCAACGGCGACAAGGGCTTGCCGAACGGCCTGCCGGTGGACGAATGGGGTATAAAGGTCAACGAAAAGTCCCAGCCGGTTGGGTCTTGCGTCGCACGCGGCGGTGATACCAACGGACCTGCTTCGGTCTACGCCATCCAGAAATATCTTGATTGGTTGAAGGCTTACGCGCCTCCAGCAGCGCAGGGCATGAACTTCTCCGAATCCGGTCCCGTTCCGGCGCAAGGCGAAGTGGCACAGCAGATTTTCTGGTACACCGCGTTTACGGCAGACGCAGTCAAGAAGGGTCTGCCCGTGGTAAACGAGGATGGTACGCCAAAATGGCGTATGGCCCCCTCCCCGCATGGCGTTTACTGGAAAGACGGCATGAAGCTTGGTTATCAGGACGTGGGCTCCTGGACTTTGATGAAATCCACGCCGGTTGACCGCGCCAAGGCCGCATGGCTTTACGCACAGTTCGTGACATCGAAGACCGTGGATGTGAAGAAGAGCCATGTGGGCCTGACACTCATTCGCGAATCCTCGATCAACCACGACAGCTTCACGAAACGCGCCAAGGATCTCGGCGGTCTGATCGAGTTCTATCGTTCGCCTGCCCGCGTTCAGTGGTCTCCAACCGGCACCAACGTTCCTGATTATCCAAAGCTGGCGCAGTTGTGGTGGCAGGCCGTGGGCGATGCATCGTCCGGTGCGAAAACCGCACAGGCAGCGATGGATTCGCTCTGCGCGGAACAGGAAAAGGTCATGCAGCGTCTGGAACGTGCTGGCGTTCAGGGCGAAATCGGACCGAAGCTGGCTGAAGAGCATGATCTGGCATACTGGAACAAGGACGCCACATCCAAGGGCAACCTTGCACCACAGCTGAAGATCGGCACCGAAAAGGAAAAGCCAATCACCGTCAACTACGACGAACTGGTGAAGAGCTGGCAGAAGTAATTCAGCACACTTGAAACATAACGGGGGCGGCTTGCTGCCCCCGTTTTCTATTTGGCGCGGATACCACAGTTCGCGTGTGTCCTAGTCAGGTTCGTTTTTTTCCAAGTCATCAACACTATGCGCCATTAAATATGACTTAAATTATCCTGTTTGTGCGGACCGTAAACACGGGTTCAGCGCGCTACATTTATTGGCTTGAACATGACGACTATACCGGCGGAAAATTTAGACGCACTTCCCACGCGCGCCTCCGACAAAAAGCTATTCTCCATCCTCGGAGCGCTTTATCTCGGACAGGGAATACCAAATTACCTGCTGCTCGTGGCGCTGCCGCCCATCATGCGCGAAAGCGGCGCATCGCGAACGGCCATCGGGTTGTTTTCCCTGTTGATGCTGCCGCTCGTGCTGAAATTCGTCGTGGCGCCCTATGTGGATCGCTGGGCGCTGTGGCCAAAACTTGGCCATCGTCGCGGCTGGATTGTGCCGACACAGCTTCTTGTTGCGGCTGGCATTGCCTCGCTGGCCTTCGTTGATCCGCAGCAGGCTGGCATTCTGTTTGCCATCTGCTTTACGATCACGCTGCTGTCTTCGGTTCAGGACATCGCGACCGACGGATATGCCGTGCGGCACCTGACGGATGCCACCCGCTCTTTCGGCAATGCGGTGCAGGCCGGTGCCGTGGCGCTGGGGGTGTTGATCGGCGGAACCGCGGCTCTCGTGCTGTTTCACAACATCGGCTGGCAACCCACGATTCTGTTGATTGCCGCGCTTGCTCTTTTGCCCATGATCGCAACGGTGTGGATGGGGCAGGACACGTCCGAGCCATTGGCTGCGGAAAAGCGGGATCGCCCCAGCCTTGTGAGGTTTTTCCGCCGTCCGGATGCATGGATCATCATGGGATTTGCCCTGACCTACCGCGCCAGTGAAGGTTTGGTGCGCGGCATGGAAGGCACCTATCTGGTGGATATCTCCGTTCCGGTGGACTGGATCGGTTATCTTTCTGGCGGTGCCGCCGCAACGGCTGGTCTTTTGGGCGTGGGCATCGTTGCGGTCATCATCCGAAAAGCTGGACTGACCACCACACTCATTCTACTGGCGGGACTTCGAAGCCTCTGCTTCCTTGCCTTCACGCTGAATGCTCTGGGCATCTGGCCGGGCATAGCCGTCGCCATGAGTGCCTCGGCCTTCCAGACCATGATCCGCTATATGGAACTGGTCGCCATCTATTCGTTCTTCATGCGCTCCTCTTCCAAGGATCAGCCGGGAACGGACTTCACCATTCTGACCTGCGCAGAACTGGTCATCTATTTGGTCGGCGCATCATCCGCTGGATTTTTCGCAGACAAGGCCGGTTACGCTGCCCTGTTCGGAACGGCGACCATCCTTTCCATCCTCGGTGCCGGGCTTTCCATCTGGATGCTGCGCATCATCAACGCCCGCGCACGCTGAAGTTCAAGCGTACATGCGGCGTAGATCGGACGGGCGCGCATCATAGCGAGCCCGGAATGTGCGGTTGAAATAGGACAGATCGTTGAAGCCGCAATCATAGGCCATCTGGCTGATCGACAGGGTCGAGCCGTCTTTCAGAATTTTGTCTTTTGCCAACGCCAAACGTCGCTCAAGCACATATTTGGAGAAGGTCGTGCCTTCCCGGCTGAAAAACTTCTGAATGGCGCGTGGGGTTACGCCCTGAAGTTCAGCGACGTCTGCAATCGAGAAATTGCCATTGGCCAGATTGTTTTCAATCACGGCTTTGATGGACGCCATTCGGGTCTGCGGGGCTTCTTGTGCCGCTATGCTGTTGACGTGCTGCGTCAAGACCGGCAGCAGATCGTAAAAATGTGCGACCATCATCGCCGCATCCTGTTCGCTTTGATATTCCTGCCGCAACAGATAGCCCGCATAGTTCGTCAACAGACCAAGCGGCAGGCAATCGGTCGATAATTTCTTCATGATCAACGGCTTGAGGTGATCGGACATGCCTGCGATGGCATAGGCAGGCATATGGGCGCAATCGAAACGCCCGCCTTCAGGCAGCTCTATATTCGACGATGCGTCCGCAGGCACGAAGATGATGTCATGCGGGGCGAGTTCTATTCGCTTATTTCTATGCTGGATGACCAACGGCCCATCGATTGCGCGCATGATGACGACATCCGAGCCATTGACCCCACGCGCCATGAGATTGATCGACACTCTCGGAAAATAGATGGTGGCGAGCGACAGCGACACATATTTCCAGAACAGCCCGGTAACACCGGAAAGATCGCCGCCGGTGACGTTGATCGTGGCTTCTCCCAGCATATCGAGCAGGATCGTCCGGCAGACTATTCGGCTCTCGCGGTCTGGCAACGAAAGCGTACCGAATTTGAGCGGTCGAATGGTTTCCATGTCTAAGCCAGTCTTTCCAGTTGATGTTCGCATTTGTCCAAGTGAGGTTCGCAATTCTCCAAGCAGCGCATGACGTTTAGCTCATAAAACATGAGTTAAATAGTATTGATTTTATAATTCGATCGCCAGGGATCAACGACGGTCGAATTTGCATGCAGCAGGGGGCATTATGAGCAGAAAGATTATTGGCGGCGCAAGCGTTTGCGCGTTCGCCGTCAGCGCGATGATGAGCACGGGCGCGGTGGCACAAGAACAGGTCCAGGCCGACCAATCACAGAAAAAAGACAGCAATCCGTCGGCCACCGTTCTGGAAACCATTGTCGTGACGGGCGGGCGAACCCCGCAACAGATTTCCGAAACCGCCAAAACCATCTATGTCGTTGAAGGCGATGAAATCTCGGCGCAGGCCAACGCTGGAAAATCATTGCAGCAGATTCTGGCCGACACTGTTCCCAGCTTCGATCCCGGTAGCGAGGGCGCTAGAACGTCTTTCGGTCAAAACCTCCGTGGCCGTACGGCACTCGTTTTGATCGATGGCGTTTCGTTGAACTCCGCGCGCGCCCTGGGACGGCAGTTTGATTCGATCGATCCGTTTAATATTGCACGAGTCGAGGTTCTCTCCGGTGCGACGTCCATCTATGGCGGCAATGCGACAGGCGGTATCATCAACATCATTACGAAAAAAGGCAAAAACGCGGAGCCGGGCCTGCATAGCGAAATCACCACCGGTGTCAAAAGCGGCTTTGGCGGCAGCCAGGATTTTGACCGAAACGCGAAAGCAGCAGTCACATACAACGCGGAAAACTGGGATGCGCGCCTTTCCATCGCCGGCAACCGCGATGGCGCTTTTTATGACAGCCACGGCGACATGGTGATGCCTGACGTGACCCAGACATCCACCGCGTTCAACAAACGTCTGGACATTATGGGCTCAGCCGGTTTCCAGTTCGATGACACTCGACGGTTGGAAATCTCCGGCCAGTATTTCGACAGCAAACAAGACCCGGACTACGGCCTCTTTTATGGCGCGGGCCTCGCCGGCTTCGGAAATCCAAGCCTTTTCGAAGCACGTTCCGGCTACGAATCGGACTTCAATCCACGCACGCGCCGCAAGATGGTAAATGCGACCTATACCGATGACGATTTTCTGGATCAGCAACTTCTGGTGCAAGGCGCATTTCGCAGGGAAGAACTGCAATTTGCTCCCTTCACGTCGGGCACATATTTTTCAGGAACATCACAGGATACGGATTACTATACGGTGAGAGCCGCACTTGTTGCAGAGCCTTTGGATGGTCTGAAAATCACCTATGGGGTTGATGCCGACCACGATTCTTTCTCTTCAACACAGAATATTTTCAATTTCGCGCGCGCGGCAGCAACGGGCGGTCTCGATTTCGACACCATCGGTATCACCGGTCGCTACCCCGATATTGACGTGTCCACCATCGCCGGCTTTGCGGAAGCGTCCTATGAAGCGACCGACAAGCTCACCTTGTCCGGTGGAGTTCGCTACCAGTTCGTTCACACGAAAGTCGGCAACTTCGTTGGCGTTGCGCAGCAGATTGCCATTCTTCAGGGAACCCTGGCATCGGCGGACGCCATTCCCGGCGGGACGGTCAATTACGATGACTTTCTGTTCAATGTCGGCGCAACCTATGAAGTTACCAATACCCAGCAGGTTTACGCCAACTTCAGCCAGGGTTTCGAACTGCCTGACCCGGCCAAATATTACGGCGTGGGTCGCTATTCCGGCGGCACACTTCTCAGCAGTGTGAATGTCGCCCAATCCGCCCTGCAAGCCATCAAGACGAATTCCTTCGAGATCGGATATCGACTGGATGACGGCACCTATAATTTGGAAACTGCCGCTTATTATTCGCTCTCCAACAAGTCCATCAACCTCAATTCAACGACATTAGCCGTCGAACTCAAGGACGAAGACAAGCGGGTTTATGGCATAGAGGGCAAGGTGGGTGCGAAGCTGGATTACGGTTTCGATACCGGCCTATTCGGTCAGTGGGTCAAAACCGAAGTGAAGGGCACCAGCGGCTGGCAAGATGCGACCGTGCAATCTGCCAGCGTTTCCAAACTTGGTGGCTATGTTGGCTGGACAGATGACGCGCTGAGCCTGAAATTTGCCGGACAGCACATTTTTGACCTGACGGACGCTCAAAACTTCAAGATCGACGGTTACACGCTTTTCGATCTGACGGGCAGCTACAAGTTTGAGACGGCAAACACGACCCTGAATTTTGGCATCCAGAACCTGTTCGACACAGACTATACGACCATCTGGGGATCCAGATCCAAGGCACTCTACAGCGGACTTGTAGGCTCAGCCGTCGCAGACGCCATCTTTGATTATAAGGGCCGGGGCAGAACCTTCGGTGTTTCTCTGACCAAGGTTTTCTAATTGCGTCATAGTTTATGGCAAACTTCTGAAACACAATAAAAAGGACCGGCCAGTGGCCGGTCCTTTTAACGCGCAAAAACTCAGGAAATAACCGGATCGAGCGAGCCGGATGCGTAGCGCTTGGCCATATCCCGCAGCGGAATTGGCGTGATCTTGCTCGCCTGTCCTTCAGTCCAGAACAGTTCGAAACGCTCTTTACAGAGCTTGGTCATCGCCTCACGCGCTGGCTTCAGGTATTTGCGCAGATCGAACTCGGCTGGGTCTTCTGCAAGAACCTTGCGGATTTGGCCGGTGATGGCCATCCGGCAATCCGTATCGATGTTGATCTTGCGAACGCCGTTCTTGATGCCGCGCTGAATTTCTTCAATCGGCACACCCCAGGTCGGCTTGATCGCGCCGCCATAGGTGTTGATGATGTCCTGCAAATCCTGCGGCACGGTGGAAGAACCATGCATGACAAGGTGCGTATTGGGCAGCTTGCGGTGGATTTCTTCGATGACGTTCATGGCCAGCACGGAGCCATCCGGTCTGCGGGTAAACTTGTACGCACCGTGACTGGTGCCCATGGCAACGGCCAGCGCATCCACCTTGGTTTCGCGCACGAATTTTACCGCCTCATCCGGGTCTGTCAGCAATTGGTCGTGCGAGAGCTTACCTTCGGCACCGTGTCCGTCTTCCGCTTCGCCCATGCCGGTTTCCAGCGAGCCGAGAACACCCAACTCACCTTCAACGGAAATGCCGCCATAATGCGCCATGTTGGTGACCTGACGGGTGACATCGACGTTGTAATCCCAATCGCCCGGTGTCTTGCCATCGGCTTTCAGGGAACCATCCATCATGACCGATGTGAAACCGGCCTGAATGGCCGTCATGCAGCTTGCCGCTTCGTTGCCGTGGTCCAGATGCACGCAAACGGGAATATGCGGATAGATTTCGACAACCGCATCCATCATATGCTTGAGCATGATATCATTGGCGTAGGCGCGCGCACCACGCGATGCCTGCATGATGACGGGCGAATTGGTGGCATCCGCCGCATCCATAATGGCCAGCGCCTGCTCCATATTGTTGATGTTGAAAGCAGGCACGCCATATCCGTGTTCCGCTGCGTGATCGAGCAACTGACGGAGCGTAATTCGAGCCAAGATATTTCCCCCTAAACTGGTAAATCTTATTTATTTGGCATGTCGCGATACCATCGTGTGCAACCTGCACAGCGCTTGCACTATTGCCGCCTGAGAAAGAACTATCCAGCCTTTTTTTGACCTCCGCGATTCCAACAATCGATTAAATTGTTACTTCTTTCACTCCGCCTCGATGACAAGTCCTTTTGTCAGCTCCAATGCCTGCCGTTCGAACAGGCCACGATAGATTCCGCTCTTTTTCTGGATAAGGCTGAGATGGGTTCCCTCCTCGGCAATCGCGCCGTGGCTGAACACCAGAAGCCGATCCAATGAGCGCACTGTCGACAGACGGTGCGCGACAACCAGCGTCGTGCGGCCCTGCATCAACCGTTCCATGGCGTGCTGGATCAACATTTCCGATTCCGAATCCAGACTGGATGTTGCCTCATCCAGAATGAGAACAGGCGCATCCGCAAGGAAGGCACGCGCAATGGCAATGCGTTGGCGCTCACCACCGGAAAGCTTCACGCCGCGTTCCCCCACCAGCGTGCCATAACCCTTCGGCAGAGCCGTGATGAAGCCATGCGCGCTGGCAAGTTTTGCCGCGTTTTCAATTTCCGTCTGCGTCGCGTTCGGCCTTGCATAAGCAATGTTTTCGGCCAGCGAGCGGTGGAACAGAATGGGTTCCTGCTGAACGATGGCAATCTGCTGGCGCAACGACATTTGCGTCACCTTGGAAATATCCTGCCCATCGATGCGGATGGTTCCATCGCTGACATCATGCAAACGCTGGATGAGCTTGATGAATGTCGTCTTGCCAGAACCGGAATGGCCAACAAGCCCCACCCGCTCACCGGGTTTGATGGTGACGGAAAAATCCTTATACAGCGGAGACAGATGTTTGCCGTAATGGAAGCTGACCCGGTCAAACTCGATACGGCCTTCATCGATCAGCAAGGCTTTGGCGTTCGGCACGTCTTCAATGCCAAGCGGTTGGTCATGAATGGATACAAGTTCTTCCATATCATTCACAGACCGCTGCAAGTTACGGATATGCATACCGATTTCCCGCAGATATCCTTGCAGGATAAAGAACGCAGTCAGCACAAAAGTGATATCACCCGCATTGGCCTTACCGCTTGCCCAGAGCAGCAACGCAAGACCAACAACGCTAGCCCGCATAACGCTCAACAAACCCGCTTGGAGTGTGCCATTGATTGTGCCGCGCGTCCATGTCCGGCGGGTTCTGTCTCTCCATTTGCCCATAACGCGCGTCAGGCGGTGGTCTTCGCGGTCTTCCGAACCGAAGGCTTTCACCACCGCATTGCAGGTCACGGCATCAGCCAGCGAACCACCGAGGCGGGTATCCCAACTGTTGGCAAGGCTTGCCATTGGCGCGACATAGCCCAACGCCATACAGACGGTGATGACGACGAACAGCAATGATCCCACGCCGACCAAGAGACCCATCATCGGCCAATACCACGTCATCAGAATGGTCGAGCCAATGAGCATGATGACCGATGGAAAGAGTGCGACGAAGACGGTGTCGTTCAACAGGTCGAGCGCCCACATGCCGCGTGTGACCTTGCGCACGGTGGAGCCGGCAAAGCTATTGGCATGCCAATCAGACGAAAAGCGCTGAATGCGGTGAAACGAATCCGCCGCAATATCGGTCATGGATTTCAGCGTGAAGGTGATGATCGTCATAAACGTTATATGCCGAAGGATGACGGCCACAACGGCAAGCCCCATGAGCCAGCCGAACGCTGAAAGCGCTGCGTTCCACACCAGCGGATCACTGGCATGGCCGGACACGACAGCGTCCACCAGCAAACCGGCGAACATGGGTGTCAACACATCCGCTAGTGTCGAAAACAGGACCGCGCAAAGCATCAGTCCCACGCGGGCGGGTTGTTGACGCCAATGCGTCCAACAGAAGCGAAAAACGCTGCGAAACGCCTGACTACGGCGCATTTTAAAAGCAAAAGACATGAACAGCATCCCGGCAATGGCCGGGTCCCACGATACGAATGAAAGATGAAATCCGCGCTTTGATTGATGCGCGAAAAGATTTTGGGAAAATCAGGAGGTGACCGAATGATGCGGTCTACACGTCAATCTCTTGATGAAAGAGAAAGAGGGCTTCAGCCCTTAATGGCGGATGCCACCGGGGAGTCGGAAAAATATGCCATGAAATACCTCCCTCGTTACGTTGATGCATTCACCATATGCAACTTATCGCAAAACGCCAAGATGGTTTGCTGGACTAAAACTCACTAAACCTCTGGGTGCGGCAGAGTTGCCACAACGGGCTAAAGCCGATGACACAATGAATTTAAGGCCATCAAATCATGGCGCGCCATATCGTGTCAACCACTCACGCAAAGTCATTACACCCCTCACCGAAAAGAAGAATTTTTCTCCTAGTCAGCGGCCATTTTCTGGATGATTATTTGGCGACTTTAAGCCACCAAAGAGAGAAGATCGAACTCTAACCTTATGCTGGAGCATGCAATGACTTTGCGTATCAATCAGGCCGCCCCCGATTTCACCGCGGACACGACCCAAGGGCCGATCAGTTTCCATGAGTGGATTGGTGATAGCTGGGCCGTTTTGTTCTCGCACCCAAAAAACTTCACGCCGGTGTGCACGACAGAACTTGGTGCGATGGCTGGCCTCGATGGCGAGTTCAAGAAGCGCAACGTCAAGGTTATCGGCATTTCGGTCGATCCGGTCGAAAGCCATGCCAAGTGGAAGCAGGACATTCAGACCGCAACCGGTTTTGAAGTTGGTTATCCGCTGATCGGTGACAAAGGCCTCAAGGTTGCCAAGCTCTATGACATGCTTCCTGACGATGCAGGCAGCAGCTCGGAAGGCCGCACGCCTGCGGACAACGCCACGGTGCGTTCCGTTTACGTGATTGGTCCCGACAAGAAGATCAAGCTGATCCTGACTTATCCGATGACGACGGGCCGCAACTTCGATGAGATTTTGCGCACCATCGACTCGATCCAGCTGACCGCAAAACACCAGGTCGCAACACCTGCAAACTGGAAGCAGGGTGAAGACGTCATCATCACTGCCGCGGTTTCCAACGAGGATGCGATTACGCGCTTCGGCTCCTTCGATACCGTCCTGCCATACCTGCGCAAGACAAAGCAGCCGCAGGCCTGATCAGGCCTTTCAATATCTTATTTTCCAGGCGGCTCCGACCTTTTGGTTCGGAGCCGCTGTCGTTTGGGCACCTTTCGTCTCGATAGGCAAAACCACCAAACGACCGGTATCGACGGGTCGTTTTTTTCGCAGCAGCCGCAATCTTTAGAAGATTGAAGGCCGCAATTTTCTATTTTTCCCGTAGATTTTTACGATAAATTATGGGGAGCCAAATTGATGAAGTCCATTTCAAGCCTTTTGGCCGGTGCGGTCGCCGGTCTTCTTTTTTCAGCCCAGGCTTACGCACAGGATTTGAAAGAACTGCGGATCGACTGGGCCACGTATAATCCCGTCAGCCTGATTTTGAAGAATGACGGCATTCTGGAAAAGGAATTCGAAAAAGACGGCATCAAGGTGACTTGGGTGCAGTCTGCCGGCTCCAACAAGGCTCTGGAATTTTTGAACGCCTCGTCGCTGGATTTCGGCTCGACGGCGGGCGCTGCTGCCCTGATCGGTCGTATCAACGGCAATCCGATCAAGGCCGTTTACGTCTATTCCCGGCCTGAGTGGACGGCGCTCGTCACACGCAAGGACACCGGCATTTCCAAGGTTGCGGACCTGAAGGGCAAGTCCATCGCCGTGACGCGGGGCACAGATCCGCACATTTTCCTCGTGCGCGCCCTGGCCGATGCGGGCTTGACGGAAAAGGACGTGTCGCTGGTTCTGTTGCAACACGCCGATGGCAAGCTTGCGCTTCAGCGCGGTGATGTTGACGCGTGGGCCGGTCTTGACCCGATCATGGCATCTGCCGAAGTGGAAAATGGCGACGTGCTGTTTTACCGCAATGCCGCCAACAACAGCTGGGGCGTGTTGAACGTGCGCGAGGAATTCGCCAAGGAGCATCCTGACGTCGTCAAGCGCGTGATCGGCGCTTATGAAAAGGCGCGTGCGAAAGCCATTGCCGAACCTGCACAGTTGAAGGCAGCGCTCGTTGCCGCAACCAAGCTGCCGGATGCGGTTATTGCCCGCCAGTTGGAGCGCACCGACCTGAACTATTCGCGCATCGGCAACGAGCAGGCAGCAACCATCGAAGCGGCAGGTCTTGCCCTTCAAAAAGCAGGTGTCGTGAAGCCGGATGTCGATGTGAAGGCAACCGTTGCCGCCCTCATCGAACCATCCTTCAGCCAAGCTGCTGTCGGACAGTGATGAAAGCAGGGCAGTGAGCCATGGCTGTGCTGGAAACCCTTATCGCGAAACAACGGGTCGAAGCCGACAAGGGAAAACTCAAGAGGTTTTCCCTTGTCGATCATCCCGTCATAGGCATTGTTCTACCCGTTGGCCTGCTCATCCTGTGGGAAGTGCTGGTGCGGGGCGGCATTGTGGGTGGACGCCTCATGCCTCCGCCCTCGCATATTGCCGGCACGATCTACGCGCTGGCGGCGTCTGGCGAACTCACCACCCATATCGGCGTAACACTGTGGCGCGTGGCGACCGGATTTATTGCCGGTGCAGCCGCCGGCACGGTGCTTGGCGCGCTGACCGGATATTCGGCGCGTCTTTCGCGCATCTTCGATCCCACATTGCAGGCACTTCGCTCCATTCCGTCAATCGCCTGGGTGCCGCTGTTCATCCTGTGGTTCGGCATTTTCGAGGCTTCGAAGGTGGCGCTGATTGCGGTGGGCGTTTTCTTCCCGGTCTATCTCGGCGTCAGCGGTGCTGTGACGAATGTGGATCGGCGCATCGTGGAAGTCGGTCGTGTTTTCCGCCTCAAAGGACGGCATTTGATCACGCGTATTCTGCTGCCCGCCGTGCTGCCGGATTTTGTGCTGGCACTGCGCGCAGGGCTGGGTCTGGGCTGGATGTTTGTTGTTGCCGCTGAATTTATGGGAGCGTCCGAAGGGCTGGGTTATCTTTTGGTGGACGGACAGCAGCTTGGAAAACCGGATCAGATCTTTGCCGCCATTTTGATTTTCGCTGTGCTGGGCAAACTCACCGATACGCTTCTTCTGGTGATAACCGCTCCGTTTCTGCGCTGGCAAGACACCCACATTCGAAAGTCGTGACCATGTTTCAGATCAATGCGCTGACGAAGGTGTACCCGAACGGCACACATGCGCTCGAAAACTTCTCCCTTTCGGTAACAGAGGGCGAAGTCGTCGCCATCATCGGCGGTTCCGGCTGTGGCAAAAGCACGCTGCTGAGATTGATTGCCGGGCTGGAAACACCGAGCCGGGGCGAGGTCAAACTGCACAACCGGGTGGTTCGCGAACCGGACGCGCTGGTGAACATCGTGTTTCAGGAACCGCGCCTGTTTCCGTGGCTGACCGTCGCAGACAATATCGCCTTCGGCATCCAGCATCTCGGCGCCAATGAGCGGCGGGAGAAAACCGAAGCGGCGCTGCGGAAAATCGGGCTGCATGGCTACGACAAAAAATGGGTCAAGGAACTGTCCGGCGGTCAGGCGCAGCGCGTCGCATTGGCCCGCGCACTGGTGACAAGCCCGGAAATTCTGCTGCTGGATGAGCCGTTCTCTGCGCTGGACGCCCTCACCCGCACGGATTTGCAGGACCATCTGACAGAGCTTTGGACCGACAATAAAACGACGATGCTGCTCGTCACTCATGACATCGAAGAGGCGGCGTTTCTCGCAGACCGCATCATCGTCATGAAGCCGTGGCCTGGCCGCGTCTTTCACGAGGTGGCTGTGGATTTGCCGCGAAAACGAGACCGAAATTCCATCGCTTTCGTTGAGCTGAAACGTCATTTGAATGTGCTGCTGGAACAGTCCTTGCAGGATTCAAGAAAAGCATATGCGCTTGCATAAGGAATGCTGTGGGTTACACCGGTTTCAGGCAAGGCGATCTGAGAAGATATGAAAATGCAGCAGGGTCATAAACGTCCGGTCGTTGCGGTTATTGGCGGCGGGTTCAGCGGTGCGGCGCTGGCAATTCACCTCCAGACATATCTGCCCGCCGGTGTTGCCGTGCGGACGCTGGTGTTTGAACCCCGCGAGACGCTGGGAACCGGCCTTGCCTATTCCACATCAGAGCCGACCAGCCGCATCAATGTGCCAGCCGGGCGGATGACGGTTTATCCTGACCAGCCGGAACATTTCACGGATTATCTGGCCCGCACCGACGCTCTTGCCAGTGACGCGGATGCCGTGCTGGAAAACGGAAACGCCTATCCTCAACGTTCGGTTTTCGGCGCCTATGTGACCTCGGAAATCGCTCCTCTTTTGTCATCGGGCACCGTCACGCATCATCGCTCGCCGGTTGTTCACGTCGAACACTTGCCGGATGGATGGCTTTTGCAAACCGCAGATGGTGAAGAGCATTTTGCCGATATCACCGTCATCGCCACCAGCCATCCCCCTCCGGATATTCCCAGATCGCTTTCGCATCTCGCTGGTCATGCCAAACTTGTTGCGGATGTAAACGCGCCAAACGCATTCAAAAACATCTCTGCCGATGACCGCGTGTTGATCGTTGGAAACGGCCTGACTGCGGCAGATGCTTTTGCCGCGTTGAAACAGCGTGGGCACAAAGGCAATGTGCTTTCGGTGTCACGCCGTGGCTTGCGATCTCGCGGGCATCCTTCCACGCCGCAGGAGCCGTTTGGTGATTTTGTGAACCCGCCACCACGCTCCGCCTCGCAACTGCTGAAACGCGTGCGCCTTGCCATTCGTGAGGCCGAGACAGCTGGCTTCAGCTGGCATGGCGTTATCGATGCCGTGCGGATACAAGGCGGCGGAATCTGGAAAGCACTGCCGCTCGCAGAACGTCGCCGCATTGCGCGCTGGGTGCGGCCATTCTGGGATGTGCATCGTTTCAGGATCGCGCCGCAGGTGGAGCGGGAACTGGACAAGGCTGTGGCCTCGGGCAACTTGCACATTGAAACGGGAGCCTTGAGGTCCGCGACAACAGATGCCTCCGGAAAATTCCAGATCGGCATCAGGTTTCGGGGCGACGCCGAGCCGTCTTCTATCGAAGTCGATGCAATGGTTATCACCACCGGCCCGGCCCATGGCGGCATTCTCTCCTCGCAACTCTTCTTGCAGGAATTGGCGAAGGCTGGCCATCTGACCAACTGCGCCACGGGTCTTGGCATTCTGTGTGATGAGCATTCCCGCGCCATCGACCAAAACGGCAAGCCTGTCGAAACGCTGTTGATCGCTGGCCCACTGGCGCGTGGTACGTTTGGGGAACTGATGGGCCTGCCACAAGTGACCGAACACGCGGTGTTTGTGGCACAGGAAGTCGCTCAATTGCTGTCTGCATCGGCCAAAACAGAGCCGGTCACACGTAGTGCATAAGGAAAGCGCCCTAAGCCACTCATAAATCTATGCTTTATCGAGACAAAGGAAATGCGGTGGAACCGGGAGCATTGCACTCGGGGAGATAAACTCTCTATTCCCGCAGTATTTTGGAATAAAATTTCTTATTAATATGGATGAAATTACTAAGCTTCGGCCAACTTGATATTTGCGCGCGATGAGACACTTTGAGGATTTTCGAATGAGCAAAACAGATACACCCCTTGATTTTCTTTGGTTTATTCCCTCCTCAGGAGATGGCTCTTATCTCGGCTCGGATGACCTTTCGCGCCCTTCCGACCCCGCTTATTTTAAAGAAATCGCGCAGGCCGTTGACCGCCTTGGTTATTCCGGCGTGCTTATTCCCACCGGCGTAGCCTGCGAAGAATCCTTCATTCTTGCAGCAAATCTCGCGGCTTATACGGAAAAGCTAAAGTTCCTCGTGGCAATCCGTCCCGGCGTCGCGTCTCCTGCTTATTATGCCCGTCTGGCCGCCACGCTGGACCGCGTATCACAAGGTCGCTTGCTGCTGAACATCGTGGCCGGTGGCAGCGCGCAGGAGCTTGCAGGCGATGGCCTGTTCCTTCCGCATGACGAACGTTATGCCCATGCCGAAGAGTTTTTCGAGGTGTTCAACTCCCTGATTGAAACGGGTGAGGCACATCTGGATGGCAAATACATCAAGGCCCACCATGCAAAGCTCGGCCTGCCACCTGTTCAGGAACCGCGCCCGCCCATCTACTTCGGCGGCTCTTCGGATGCGGGCATCGAGTTTTCCGCTGGCATTACCGACAAATATCTGACGTGGGGCGAACCGCCTGCGCAGGTGGCAGAAAAGATTGCCAAGGTGCGCAAGGCTGCAGCTGCAAAGGGTCGCAACGTCACCTTCGGTATTCGCCTGCATTTCATCGTTCGCGAGACAGATGAAGAAGCCTGGGCCGATGCCGACAAGCTGATTTCCAAGCTTTCCGATGACACGATTGCCGCCGCACAGGAGGTGTTCTCCAAGGCATCTGACTCCGTCGGTCAGGCGCGTATGCAGGCACTGCACAACGGCCGCAGGGACAAGCTGGAAGTTTACCCCAACCTTTGGGCAGGCATCGGCCTAGTCCGTTCCGGTGCGGGCACGGCGCTCGTCGGCTCGGCAAAAACCGTGGCAGCACGCCTGCGCGAATATCAGGAGATCGGCATCGATACCGTCATCGCGTCGGGTTATCCGCACCTTGAAGAAGCGTACCGCGTGTCTGAACTTCTGTTCCCAGAAATCGGCCTCGGTGGCCCACGCAACCAGATCCGCTCATCCTTCGGTGCAAAACAGGTGTTTGGCGGCGGTGGTCATGGCGGCAATGTGAAGGTTGCGTCCGGTTCGTAGGCGCCGCGACAATAACGATCATCAGGATGAAACAAAACAGGCCGCTCTCATGCGGCCTGTTTTCCTATTGATATTACACAGTCTCAACCATTATCGCGCTTGAAAATCCAGTCGTGGTCCGGGTGGTTCTGGAACCGCCACTTGCGCATCGGGCCAGCCATGACGTTGAGATAATACATCTCGTAGCCATAGGGCGAGCCGCAGGGGTGATGACCTTTCGGCACCAGCACGACGTCTCCGCTGGATACCGCCATGGTTTCATCCAGTGAACCATCTTCGGTAAACACACGCTGAAAACCGAAACCCTGATCCGGGTTGAGGCGATGGTAATAGGTCTCTTCCAGATAGGTCATGTCCGGATAATTGTCCTCATCATGCCGGTGCGGCGGATAGGATGACCAGTGACCTGACGGCGTGAAAACCTCCGTGACCAGAAGACTATCGGCCACATCACGGTCTTCCATGGCAATCGGAAAGATGTAGCGCGTGTTGGCACCCTTGCCGCGTTCGCTGAGTGAAATGCCAGTAGGGCCGATGACTTGCGCTTCGCGACCCGGCTTGGCGGGGGCTGTGCAAACGCCGATTGTGCAGTCACTGGTCGCCGTCACCGACCATGACGAGCCAGCCGGAATATAGACGCAGTGCGGTGGCTTGCGCTCGAACACATTCATGCGGTCGCCTAGTTCACCGAAGTGCTTGTCTTGCGACGACACCTCCGCCTTGCCTTCCACCAGAACGAGAATGACTTCGGTTTCGTTGGTCTGTTCAGTCGCGACCTCGCCCGGTTTCAGCCGGTAAAGACCGAAACCGACATAACCCCACTCAGCACTTTCCGGGGTGATATCATGGACCTTGCCGGTTTGCCCGGTTGGTTTGCGAAGCAGATTTGCCATCTGTCGTCTCCTAAAGCATTTCCAGCAAAAGTGCGAAGCGGTTTTGCGTCCGGATAATGCGTTAAAATAAAGAGTTAAAGCATGTGGCGTGAATCCTTTTTCACGCCATATGCTTTAGTTCAGGCCTTGTCCAGCCCGGCTTCTTTGGCGAAAGCGCGCAGGGATTTCAGGCCAAGGCTCTGATATTCAAATGGATTGCGCACATCGGGATCTTGCTCGGCTTCAATCACCAGCCAACCGCTGTAATTGTGTTCGGCAGCGATTTTGAGAACGGGCGGGAAGTCCACGCCACCCTCGGCATCGCCCGGCACGGTGAAGACACCACGGCGCACGCCTTCGAGGAAAGAAAGCTTCTCGTCCCGCACTTGGCTCGCGATCACCGGGCGGACGTTCTTTGCATGGATATGACCGACGCGGCCCATGTATTTTTTGGCCAGACGTTCCGGGTTTCCACCACCAAACAGGCAATGGCCGGTGTCGAGCAAAAGCCTGGTGTGCGGACCGGTATTGTCCATCAGCCGGTCAATTTCGTCTTCGCTTTCAACGATGGTGCCCATGTGGTGATGGTAGACCAGCGCAACGCCCTGATCGGCAGCGAATTTTGCCAGCGCTTCCACGCCCTCGCCAAACCTTTTCCATTCGCTGTCCGCAAGCTTTGGACGGTCGTTGACCGGTTTAGCATCATCGCCGTGAATGGCGTTGGAGGTTTCGCAAACGATGATGACCTTGGAACCCATAGCTTTCAGAAGATCAAGCGCAGGCTGAATGGCCGCTTTCTCGTCTTCGATGGAATGGGTCAGAAGGTTCAGCGAATGCCAGCCGGAAACGTAGCGCAAATTGCGCGGCGCAAGCACGGCTTTCAGCGCATCCGGTTCCTGCGGAAACTTGTGACCTTTTTCGATGCCATCGAAACCGATTTTGGACGTTTCATCCAGGCACTGGTCAAGGCTGATATGTGCGCCAAGCGTGCGGTCGTCGTCATTGCTCCAGGCAATGGGGTTTGTGCCGTAAAGAACCATGATTACTGTCTTTCCTTCAACGCCGCTTCGTAAGCTGCGCGTGCATTGTTGACTTCTTCTCGTGCCGAGACTTCCGGCACCGCGACATCCCACCAATATCCGCCCGCATCCGGTGTGGGGTAAGGATCGGTGTCGATGACGATGACGGTTGTTACCGTCGCTTCACGCGCCGCATTCAATGCCGTTTCCAGCTCCGCAATCGAAGAGACCTTGTGTGCATCCGCACCCATGCTGGCAGCATGGGCGGTGAAGTCTATGGCGATTGGGTTGACATTGGTGTGAGCGTAAAGATTGTTGAACTCCGCGCCGCCAGTGCCCATCTGCAACCGGTTGATGCAGCCGTACCCCCGGTTATCGGTGATGACGAGCGTGATCTTCACGCCCATGGCAACGGCGGTCGCCAGTTCCGAATTCATCATCATGTAGGAACCATCGCCCACCATGACGATCACGTCGCGGTGCGGCTCTGCCATTTTGATGCCAAGGCCACCGGCAATCTCGTAGCCCATGCACGAGAAGCCGTATTCCATATGATAGGACAGCGGCAGCTTTGCCTTCCAGAGCTGGTGCAGCTCTCCCGGCATGGTGCCTGCCGCGCACATGACAACCGTATTGTCCCGCGAGGACCGCTGCACCGCGCCGATGACCTGCATATCGGTCGGCAAGCTGTTGGCGTCAGAGGGGGCCGCCGTCACCGCGTCCGCTTTCGCAAACCACTCCTGTTTCAAGCCCCCGTCAGGCGCATTAAAGCGATGGCTTCCCAAAGCGTTTGACAGCTTCTCAAGCCCCACCTTTGCATCTGCCGTCAGGCTGATGGCGTTGTGCTTAGCGCTGTCATAGGGCTGCACATTCAACGCCAGCAGCTTGCGGCCAGGATTTTTAAACAGTGCCCACGAACCAGTCGTGAAATCCTGAAAGCGAGTGCCGATGCCGAAGACCAGATCGGCCTTTTCCGCAATGGCATTGGCGCTGTCTGCACCCGTCACACCCACAGGGCCGAAATTCAGATCGTGGTCCCACGCCAGTGCGGATTTGCCTGCCTGCGTTTCGATGACAGGGATGGAGTGTCGTTCGGCAAAATCCTTAAGCGTTTTTGTCGCGCCCGAAAAATGCACACCGCCGCCAGCGACGATGACCGGGTTTTTTGCGGCTTTCAAAGCAGCAACGGCCTCTTCAAACTCGGCAATATCCGGTTCAGGACGACGTTGACGCCAGACTTTTTTCTCAAAAAAGCTGGCCGGATAATCAAAGGCTTCCGCCTGCACGTCCTGACAAAATGCCAGCGTGACCGGGCCGCAATCGGCAGGATCGGTCATGGTGCGGAAGGCGCGGGGCAGAGCGGTGAGAAGCTGTTCAGGCCGGGTGATACGGTCGAAATACCGGCTGACAGGCTTGAAGCAATCATTGGCCGAAACCGTGCCATCACCGAAATCTTCGATCTGCTGCAACACCGGGTCCGGTCCGCGATTGGCGAAAACATCGCCGGGAATAAGCAGGACAGGCAAGCGGTTGACGTGCGCCAGCGCTGCCGCCGTGACCATGTTGGTCGCACCGGGGCCGATGGAGGACGTCACAGCCATGGCGCGACGGCGGCCGAGTTGCTTGGCATAAGCAATGGCGGCGTGGGCCATGGATTGTTCATTCTGGCCGCGATAGGTCGGCAGCTCATCGCGAATGCCGTAAAGCGCCTCTCCCAGACCAGCCACATTACCGTGGCCGAAAATGGCCCAGACGCCAGAAATGTATGTTTCGCCATCTTCGTTCATCTGCGCAGCCAGATAGCGCACCAGCGCCTGCGCTGCTGTCAAACGGATTGTTGTCACGCTGCCTCTCCCTTGTTTTTTTCGGCGCGCGCCTTATCCCAGATACGGCACAGGGCATCGTAGCGTTTCACCATGTCGCTGATTGCAGCCTCATCGCTGATCGTGCCAGCCAGCCACGCACGCGCCGCATCGGCAAAAATCGTGCGCCCCACGGCAAAGCCTTTCACCAGATCGAACCCTGCGGCCAGACGGAAGCTGGTCTCAAGTTCGTCCTGCGGTGCATCCAAACCGAGTACCACAATGCCCCGCACATAGGGGTCATTCCGATGCACGGCATCCGTCGCGTTTTTCCACGCGGCTTCCGTTTTCATCGGCTCCAGCTTCCACCAATCGGGGTAGACGCCGATCTCATAGAAACGGTCGATAATCTGTGCCGCCGTCGTATCATTGACTGGTCCAACCTTGGACGGAATGACCTCCAGCAGCAGCTCCAGCCTGTTGCGGCGCGCAGCCTGAAACAGACGGACAACAGTGTCTTCCTGTTGCTTACGCAATTCGGGCGTATCATCTGGATGATAGAAGGCGAGAACCTTGACGACATTGTTGGCCGCCCATTCGTTCAGGCCGCCAAAATCAAGGCCGAGTTCCGGCTCCAGCGTCAAAGGACGCGAGCCCGGCCATTCGACCGGTCTGCCGATCCATAGGTTCGTGCCGCTCGCCTCAAACAGCGCGTCACGGCCCAACCGGCTATCGCACAAAATACCATATCCCGCTCTGCTGCCAGACACCCGAAGTGCGGCCTGCAAACAAAGCTTTTTGAATTCGCCAATATGCGCGTGATCAGCCCCAACCTCATCGGCCATGGCTTCAAGCTGCATACGGTGATCAAAGGCGAAAACGCGCATGGTGTTCCAGTCACCCTTGCGATTGGTTGCCCAATGCACCTGCTCCAGCGCTTCGTCTTTACGCAGCGCTTTGTTTTTGATGCCGGTGCGGAAGAAATATTGCAGCTCTTCCCAGCTTGGATAAGCAGGCGTGCAGCCATGGCGCGATACGGCAAAAGCACCGCAGGCATTGGCAAATTTCAGCGTTGTCGGCCAGTCCTCACCACGCAGCCAGCCACGGAACAGGCCAGCCATAAAGCCATCACCCGCGCCCAGCACGTTGAAGACTTCGATCGGGAAACCCTCGCCCGCTTCGCCATCATCCAGACTAGCCGGAATATCTGCCGGGAAAACAACGGCACCCATCGGTCCGCGCTTGCACACCAGCGTCGCATTGGAAACCCTGCGAACGGCGTTTAATGCCTCCAGCGTATCGGTCGAGCCGCCGGCAATATGGAATTCCTCTTCCGTACCAACGATAAGGTCGAACAGATGTAGCGTCGATTGCAGCTTGGCCGTGACCTTGGCGGATTCCACGAAGCGGCTTTCGCCATCGCCATGGCCTGCCACACCCCAGAGATTGGGCCGATAATCGATATCGAGCGCGGTTTTTGCGCCGCTTTCCCGCGCAATGTTCAGCGCTTTCAGGACGGCCGCTTCCGTTTTTACGTTGGACAAATGCGTACCTGTGACACAGACGCAACCAGCATCTGCGACGAAATCAGGATCGATATCATCCTCGCACAGCGCCATGTCCGCGCAGTTTTCGCGGTAGAAAATCAGCGGAAATTGCGATTGGTCGCGAATGCCGAGCAGGACCAGCGCCGTCAGGCGTTCCGGATCGGTCTTCACACCGCGAACATCGACGCCCTCGCGTACCAATTGTTCACGAATGAAGCGGCCCATATGCTCATCGCCCACGCGGGTAATGACGGCGCTTTTCAGGCCCAACCGCGCCGCACCGGCAGCGATGTTGGTGGGCGAACCGCCGATGTATTTATTGAAAGAGGACATATCCTCCAGACGACCGCCAATTTGCGCGCCGTAAAGATCGACCGACGAACGGCCTATCGTAATGAGATCGAGCGTTTTCACGTTCCTCCTCCTCCTTCGCGTGTTGAACGCGACTCCCGCGATTGGAACGATGCTCCACCATCGCCCCTGACTTTTCTATTTTTGGATCATAAATTCCATTTTCTGAATTTTCAACATAAATATTCAAATTTGGCGTTGTGTCCCCACACCCACGGCAAGAGCAATCGCAACACAGAGCGTGGCCGACAGCGAGCGGAATGCGCCGAAATCGACTTCGGAGACCGTCAGAATTGTAGCGCCCAGCTTGCGCAAGGGACTGACGGCAGTGTCCGTAATCGCCACCACCGGCACCCGACGTGCAAGGCTGGACGACACAAGCTCCATCGTCTCCGCAGAATAAGGAGAAAACGTGATGGCCAGCACCACGTCGCCATATCTGATGGCGCTATCGCTGTGGAGTTGCCCGACGGATGCGTGCAACATGGCGGGCACGCGCATTTTTTCAAACGCATAAGCAAGATAACTGGCCACGGGAAAAGACCGGCGCAGGCCAACAATGTGGATCATGCTGGCGCTTGACAGCACACGAATGGCGGCCTCAAACTCCAGCGGATCAACGGTATTCAGCAGATTTTCCAGGGACGCACGCCCGGCCTCGACGAACTCGGCCAAAAGCAGCGTTCCCTTGTCGTCGCCGCTGTCGCGCAGATTGTTGAGTCGTGTCGTATAATCCGGCCAGCCGCCGGTGTAATTTTCCCGAAACAGACGCTGCATGTCCGAAAAGCCGGAAAAGCCCATGATCTGACAGAATCGCATGAAGGCAGACGGCTGAACGCCCGCCCCTTCCGCCAGTTCCGCGACAGTCGAAACGGCGATGCGCTCTATATTGGCGGCAACATAATCCGCGCATTGGCGTAGCCGTTTGGGCAAACCATCCGCCACGGCCAACAATCGTTCCTGAAAGGCATCAACCGTTGCCGGTGCCGCATTTGCGTTCATGCCGCTTCCTCTTTTTCTATTATGATTGGAAAACATCCTAGCAAAATGGAATTTCCATTCCAAAAGATTTTACAGGAATTTTACAATCATTCCACAGTCAGAACCACGAGGTTACTCCACTGCTGACAATTCATCGGGTGACAGTTCCGGCCCAACATGGCATAGGGAGCCGAATTTCCCAGCTTATCGGTTGCCCTTCCATGATCCGCATTGAAAATATCAGCAAATCCGCAAGTCACCGCATTCTTTTCATCGAGGCTTCGGCGGCGCTGAACCGTGGCGAAAAGGTTGGGCTTGTTGGCCCGAATGGCGCTGGCAAAACGACGCTGTTCCGCATGATTACGGGACAGGAGCAACCCGATGAAGGTCAGGTCGCATCGGACAAGCATGTGACCATCGGTTACTTCAACCAGGATGTCGGCGAAATGGCTGGCAAAAGCGCCGTGGCCGAAGCGATGGAAGGGGCTGGACCCGTCAGCGCCGTCGCCACCGAGCTGCGCGAACTCGAAGCCCGCATGGTTGACCCCGATCAACTGGACCAGATGGACGAAATCATCGAACGTTACGGCGAGGTGCAGGCGCGTTACGAGGAGCTTGACGGTTATTCGCTTGAAGGGCGTGCGCGGGAAGTTCTCGCGGGCCTGAGTTTCAGCCAGGAGATGATGGACGGCGATGTCGGCAAGCTTTCCGGCGGTTGGAAGATGCGCGTGGCGCTGGCCCGCATTCTTCTGATGCGGCCAGACGTGATGCTGCTCGACGAGCCGAGCAACCACCTGGACATCGAAAGCCTGATCTGGCTGGAAAATTTCCTGAAAACCTATGACGGCGCATTGCTGATGACTTCGCATGACCGCGAATTCATGAACCGCATCGTCAACAAGATCATCGAAATCGATGCGGGATCGCTGACAAGTTACTCCGGTGATTACGGTTTTTACGAACAGCAGCGCGCTCTGAACGAGAAGCATCAGCTGGCGCAGTTCGAGCGTCAGCAGGCCATGCTTGCCAAGGAAATCAAGTTCATCGAACGCTTCAAGGCCCGCGCTTCGCACGCATCGCAGGTGCAGAGCCGCGTCAAGAAGCTGGAAAAGATCGACCGCGTCGAGCCGCCAAAGCGCAGGCAGAGTGTGGCGTTTGATTTTCTACCGGCACCGCGTTCCGGTGAAGATGTTGTTTCGTTGAAACAGGTTCACAAAACCTACGGCACCCGCACGATCTATGAAGGTTTGGACTTCATGATCCGCCGCAAGGAACGCTGGTGCATCATGGGTGTGAACGGTGCGGGCAAATCCACGTTGCTGAAGCTGATTGCGGGCACCGCAGAGCCTGATACCGGCAGTGTGAATGTCGGCGCCAGCGTCAAGCTCGGCTATTTCGCGCAGCATTCCATGGACTTGCTGGATGGTGACAGCACAGTTTTGCAGTGGCTGGAACAGCGTTTCCCCAAGGCGGGACAGGCACCGCTTCGCGCGCTTTCCGGCTGCTTTGGTTTTTCGGGCGACGACGTGGAAAAGAAATGCCGGGTTCTGTCCGGTGGTGAAAAGGCGCGTCTGGTGATGGCCGCCATGCTGTTCGATCCGCCGAATTTCCTCGTGCTGGACGAGCCGACCAACCACCTTGATCTCGACACGAAGGAAATGCTTATCAAGGCATTGAGCGAATATGAAGGCACCATGCTGTTCGTTTCGCATGACCGTCATTTCCTTGGCGCGCTGTCCAATCGCGTGCTGGAACTGACGCCGGATGGTGTCCACCAATATGGCGGCGGCTATACGGAATATGTCGAAAGAACAGGCGCGGAAGCTCCCGGCCTGTTATAATTCGCCTCAAGCTTTGCCGGGAGAGAGCGGCAAAGGTCTGGGAGGAATGGAATGAGCAAGGCGCAGATCGTTGGCTGGGCACATGGCCAGTTCGGTAAATCCACATTGGAAAACACGGAACAGCTTATGGCCTCCGTGGTCAGTCCGGCTATTGCGCACGCCGGGATCGACGTTGCTGACATCGATGGCATTTTTGTCGGTGTCATGAACAATGGCTTTTCCAAACAGGACTTTCAGGCCGCACTGGTTGCCATGAGCGACGAGCGGTTGGCGCACACACCTGCGGTTCGTTTTGAAAACGCCTGCGCCACGGGTTCGGCCGCGCTTTATAGCGCGATGGATTTCATCGAAGCCGGTCGTGGTCGCATCGCCCTTGTGGTGGGTGCGGAAAAAATGACCGCGTTGCCGACCGCAGAGGTTGGCGATATTCTGCTTTCCGCCTGTTACCGCGCCGAGGAAGGCGATATTCCCGGTGGCTTTGCTGGTCAGTTCGGGCGCATCGCGCAGGCTTATTTCCAGCGTTACGGCGACCGTTCGGAAGAACTGGCGATGATTGCGGCCAAAAACCACGCAAACGGCGTGGCTAATCCTTTCGCCCATATGCGCAAGGATTTCGGTTTTGAGTTCTGCAACACGGTTTCAGACAAAAACCCCTATGTGGCCCCACCGCTGCGCCGCACGGATTGCTCACTGATTTCGGATGGCGCTGCCGCGCTTGTTCTGGCGGATGAGGAAACCGCCGCAACCCTGCACCGCGCCATCGGTTTCAGGGCACGAACGCAGGCCAATGACATCATCGCTCTCAGCCGCCGTGACCCGCTTGCCTTCGAGGGAGCGCGCCGCGCATGGGTAGGTTCACTGGAACGTGCGGGAATTGCGCTGAATGATCTTTCTCTGGTGGAAACACATGATTGTTTCACCATTGCCGAACTCATTGAATATGAGGCGATGGGCCTAGCGAAACCGGGTGAAGGTTATCGCGTCGTGCGCGAGGGCATAACGGCCAAGGACGGGCGGTTGCCGGTCAACCCGTCTGGCGGTTTAAAGGCAAAAGGCCATCCGATCGGGGCCACCGGCGTTTCCATGCACATATTGGCCGCGATGCAGCTGACCGACGATGCAGGCGACATGCAAATTCGAAACGCCAAGCTGGCAGGCGTGTTCAACATGGGCGGAACCGCCGTTGCGAACTATGTGTCGATCATGGAACGGGTGAAGTAACCCGAAATCAGACAAGCTCTGTGGCAAGCGATGATGAGGTGACAACTCTGTTGCGGCCTCGTTCCTTTGCCGTCAACAAGGCTGCGTCGGCGCGGTTCACGACGTTGATGACGGGACCATCATCCGGCGCCGAGGCGACACCGATTGATATCGTCACCACACCCAAAAACCTGCCGCGGTCAGACAGAGGCGCGGTTGCCACCCGCCCGCGCAGCACGTCTGCAAACTCTGCGGCGTTTTTCTCATCCAGATCATCAAGAAAAACCGTGAACTCTTCGCCGCCAAAGCGAAAAACGTGCCCCTTGCCCGACGTTGCCGCCACCAGAATTTGCGCAACGTGCTTTATAACCGCGTCACCCGCATCATGGCCGAACTCATCGTTAAAACGCTTGAAGTGATCGATATCGATCATCAGGCAACTTTGAGGCGTTTTCGTTTTGCTTTTTGCCAGACGGTTGATGGCCTCATCCAGCGAACGGCGGTTGAGAAGCCCGGTCAGCGCGTCTCTTGTGGCAAGCCCGGTCAGCCTGTCACGAAGCTGGAGGTTGGCAATGGCCAGCCCCAGATTTTCCGCAATCAACTCAAGATAAATGCGTGCATCGCGCACCAGAGATGGTGTTTCGGATTCCAGATAGAGAAGACCAACCGTATCGCCAAGCGCCGTCAATGGAACGCATAGCGAGGTGACATTGTCGGTCGAAACATGCGAGCAGGCGACGTCCTTGTCGACAGGATCGCTCAAATGGGGTCGTCCGCGCCGCAACCCCCAGCATTCGCTGGGTGGCAGACTTTTCTGCGCGTGCCGTGGCTCGAGCCACATCCCCTGCACCAGCAGATGACTGTGCGTTTCATCGTGAATGAACAGATTGCCGGCAATTTCGGGAAAGATTTGCGGCATATAGAGGGTGACGATATCGGCGACTTCGTTTTGCGTCTGGCACGCTTGCAGCCTGTGCATCATCTGAAGGATCAGATCCTTGATCCGCTGATCGCGCCGCAGTTCCGCATCCAATCTTTCACGTTCCAGCCCATTGGAGCGAAACACCTCTATGGCCGTGTTCATATCGCCAATCTCATCGCGCCTGTTGAGGTGTGGCACAACGACTGCGAAATCCTGTTTCGCAAGCCGGTTGATGATGCCCGTCATGGCGATGAGCGGGTTTGCGATGCGTTTTTTGACGACGAAATACAAAACGCCAAGAAACACAGTCGCGGTCAGCGTCAACATGATACGGGCGATGAGGCCGAACAGGTCGCTGCGATCACGCGCTTCTGCAAGTGCCGCACTGGTGCGCTGCGAAATGAGAGCACGAAGTTTCTCGACATCTGCCGTGAGTGCGGAATAGGCGGCGTGGTGGTCATCGCCAAAGATAATCTGCTGCGCATCTGGCTGCCGCCCGGCACGAAACGCCAAGATGGCGCGGCGTTCAAGCTCATCGAGCTTGTCGGCGCCTGCCGTTATCTCCTTGAAAATGGACAACTCTTCTTCACTTGCCCCGTCCCCGGTCGCAACCTTCGCATGCTGTTCGAAATCGCGCTCCTTGCTTTCATCGACATAAAATGCGGCAAGGTCGCGCTCATCACCGCGCATGATATAAAGCCGGGCTTCATCCGTGCGTTTCTCGGCTTCAAGTTCCAGGTCGTCGGCCAGTTCAGCCAGCACAAGATGTTGCTCAACGGCCAGTCGTTCATGGAGGGCATAACGAGAGGAGAGAATGAACGAAACGCCAGCAAGCAAGGTCAGCAACACCGTTGCGACATAGGCCCAGTTCGTAATCGCGCTAATTCTCATAGGTCTTTCTCCAGCGCCCTACTTATACGACTGTCGAGGAAACATAAAGTTTATGAGCAGCGAGGTGAAACCTAAAAAAATGCGGCCTTCGCGGCCGCATTGGTCGAAAAGGCTTTGTCCTGATGACGCCAAGGGGTGACTAAAACAGCGCATCAGCGAAAAGATCATCATCTTCCGAGGCGGATGTCGTGCTTACAGCGGCAGTGGCACGAGATGACGACACGGCTGCGGGCAGATAGCGCACATGCACGTCGCGCTCCTGCGCCATCGTATAGAGCTTATAAACGCGGGTGCTGAATGGTTCGATCTTCTGGCTAAAGCCGGAAACATCCGCATCGAACCCTTCCGATAACTGTGCAGCGATCTGGCAGCATTCATTGAATGTGTTACCAAGCTCGCTTTCGAAATCCAGCGTCACCACCGCAGAGCTGATACGGCTGAAAACGGCCTGACCTTCTTCGGCAAGAGCATCCATGCCGCTATCCATCTGTGTCTTGGCGTGGCGCACCGCTTGCAGTGCCTGATCCAATGGACCTGCGAGATCTGCGGAAAGCCCCTGCCCCTGCTGCACCAATTGCTGCGTGGCGGTTTCGACGCGCTGCAGTTCTTCGACGATTGCATCGGCAGGCGTTTCCAGTTTGCCTGCGAAGACCCGCATTTCACCACTGACAACGTTGACAGAGCGGCCCGCATCGCCAAGCTTGGAGCAGCGCAGGTTGGAATTCAGCGCCATGTAATGAATATCGATCTTGATGGAGCGCAAAATCTCAATGCCGCGCGACAGTTCCTGTGCGCTACTGGTCACAGAGCGCACGACGTCATCGGCATCGGCGCTACTTTCCTGAACGCGTGCAGCGAGATTGCAGGCTTCGAGAATGCCCTTTTCCATCAGCGCCAGAACGTTGCCATCACCATTCGAGGTGCGATCAATCAACTCGTCACGCAGAGACAGGATACGGGCGGCATCATCCGCAAAGCTGGAAATGCTGGCGAAAATCTTGCCGCAATCCCGTTGGAAGTCGGCAGCGGTCTCATCCATCTGCGCGCTGGCCAATTGCAGAACGGCTTCGCGCAACACGGCATATTCACCGTCATCAAGGTCTTTTGCCTCGGCGGACGCACTGAACTCGTCCAGCATTTGCAACATGCCCTGAATATGTTCGATGCGCTGGCGGGTAATATCGCCGATCTGTAAGGAGGACAGAACCGAGCCGATCTTGCCTTGAATGGTCTGGGCGATTTTCTTCACCTGAGCGGCGATGTCCGCCATCTCCTTGTGCTGCAGCGATATACGCGCAGAATTTTCGTTCAGGCCTTTGATGATCTGGGGAATGGTGGTGCTGAAATCGACCGATGTGCTGGACGACAAAGAGCGCGCCTTGACGAGTTGCGAGCGCATCGTCTCCAGGTTGGCGGCAAAGCGCCCGACTTCATCTGCACCGGACTGAATGCGTTCACGAATTTCATCGGCGAAACCGGCAAACTCGGTCAACCCCGCACCCGTGATTTTGACGGTGATGGCGAAGGTTTTCAGATAGCGGATCGTTTCATGGATATCGTCGATGTGACCGCGTGTTGACGAGCACATCTCTGCCAGAGACTTAAAGCCCGCCTGCCTGTTCTCTTCGGTTTTTGGCAGTCGCGCGAGATCATCGATTGTTTTACGCAGACCCTCAACGGTGTTTTTGGCCGTCTTCCCATCGAGGGTGCCCGTCATGCCGTCAAGAATGCCGATGAGATTGCTGAGAATTTCCATCACGGAAACGAGGACTGCGCCGCCATCAAGAAATGTCTTTTCGATCCTTGCGTGTGCCGCGGTCAGCTTTGCGCTGAATTCAGCCTGCCGGTCGATTTTATAAGTCGTTTTTGGCTTCAGCATCGTATTCATCGTCGTTTTCCGATCTTGCGTTATGGGTGAACGCTAGGCGGATTTAGAAAACGACAGGTAAATCACCGGAACTTCCGAAGCCTAAACAATGTTTACAGTTAACAGTTGAGACTAATAGCTTGGTTAACGGATTACGTGAAGACATCTGCCCTTCGATGGCGCAATTCAGTTGCGCCATTTGTTTGCATCACTCGGTGCATCATCCTTGTTGAAGAAGCGCGATGCTGCTTCGGTTCTGTTGCGCACGTTCATCTTCTTGTAGATGTTGCGAACGTGAACCTTGACCGTGTTTTCCGAGAGATGGAGCCGGTCGGCGATGATCTTGTTCTGCGTACCTTTGCACAGAAGATCAAGGATCTGCACTTCGCGTGTGGTCAGCGCCGAGAACTCGTTCCGGCGAGCCACGAGCGCATCGGCACGATTGGCCACAACAGCGCGTGTATCGTAAACGGTGCTGCTGGAGACCTCTGGACCCGCTGTTAGCCTTCCCAGCAAAGCAGAAGGAAAATGCTCCCCGCCCTTTAAAAGAAGATCAACGGCTGCCATGAAAACATCAAGACGCAGGTTGAGCGGTAGCACACCATCTATAATGCGCGTCTCGACCAATTGCTTGAGGTAGGCTTCGATCATATCGATGGCGTCGATGACCAGTGCGATTTGGGCATTGGGATGTTTTGAACGCACCTCGGACAAAATTTCACTCAATCTGGCACCGGACAGTCGGTACAGCAGCACAAGCTTCATTTCATGCATCTGACCTTCCGGGACAGATGCGGCTGCGCCAGCACTGACAACGTCGCAAGCCGGAAATTTCTTGTCCAACGCCTCGACGAGACATTCAGAGAAAAGATCCGCATTTGCCACGACGAGTATAGTACCCGCCGTTGATAGCGTCCTGTTATTCACCTTGGATTCTATAACTCGCGATGCAACCATGAACATATACGCCTCCCTAAAGCGTTACGCAGATACACTGTTCTTTGCTACAGGGGTGGCTATGCTTTGGATGGCCTTTGGAAAGGCTTATCCAATCCCCCAAATCATCATGCATTAGTTATTTATTAATCATTAGAAATAGTACAAAAGCGGACCGAAATAAATTGCCCAAATGGATTAGTGTGGCCTAAGAAGCATAATAACGAAGGAATTTTTCATTTTTCTAATGCATTCCCTAAGTCGTAACTAAAATAAATCTAAAAAAATACGCGATAAGATTGAATAAAATACGATATATAATCATTGATTGAGTATATTAATGACAGCTCATCATAGTTTTTACCACTTCGCATCGCGATCATAGGTGATAATTTTGCACCGCATGTCTATCTGACAGGCCTGCACGCCGGAAGATCGTGCCAATTTCGGCCATAACCCGTTTGCGCTCGCAGCACCCCTAATCACAGTGGTTACCGAATGCTTAATCCCATTTAGCAACTGGAAACATATGACCATCTCAGACACATTCGGCCCCGTTGCAACAGACAGCAACCGGTTCGGCCCAACTTCATCACTTGTGTTTGCGTAAGATGTAACGGGCCAATCCGAAAAAACGACCAGACAAGCTGAAGCATGAAATCTGCAATCGTTCGCGACTGTGGAGTTGGATATGCGCATGTTCGTGACCGTGTCTTGCGCATTCCCAAAAGCAATAGCCTGGAAACTCAGGCGACCAAGCCGCAGACGATCCGTACTGTTTACGTCTGTTACTGTTTGAACCTCGGAGTGAGCGCGAGTAAAATCCCATTTAAGATGAGAGGGATTTCGAAAGCTGCTCCGAACTTTTTCGGAGGAACTTGAAATGGGACAACCACATCAGCCAGCCGCATCTGGCGACGAAATCACCACAGTTGGCGCTCTAGCTGACGGTTTTGCCAACACAGCAACCGAGGACAGCAAGGTCGATGACAGCAACGTTGGCGTTGCCAATGGTGGCAACCGCGACAACACCTATGATGACCACAGCACCAATGTGGATGTTGACGCAAAGATCGAAGTTGCGACCGACAACGGCAACAACCGCGACAACGCTTACAACTGGGAGTATGACAGCAAAACGTCGACTTCCAACTACAGCGACAACGACACGAATTCGAACAACAAGACCATCAACGACAACGACACATCCGTGAAGAGCGACTACGACTGGAGCTATGACAGCAAGTCGTACAGCGACAACGACACGAAGGTTGTTACGAACACACACACAGACACCGATACCAAGACATTCAGCTATACTGACAATGATACGGACATCAAGACGACCACCGACAGCTTCAACGACACGACCACAAAAAGCGACTACGACTTCTCGACTATTGAGCATGTCAAAGATGTCGGAAACCTTGGCGTTGCTGGTGGCGATATCGCTTTCGATATCGGCGATGATTTCTCTTTCTCGCTGAATGTCGACAATATCCTGAACAACTCGCTGAATGGCGAAGGCAATGACTCTGCATTCAATGCAATTCAGGCCAACCATCTGTCAGATCAGGATACTGCCTACAACATCACGATGGACAACCAGTATCTTGACAACCATCTCAAAGCAGATGGCGGCTCGGCTGATGCTGGCGGCATGGATATTGACGGCAAGGGCTGGGATCTCAAGGCGGGCGATGACGTCTCCAGCGCGGCTTCGGCAAATGCTTCGGCTATTGTCGCAAACTCCGGTGTTCATCTGGAACTGGTGCAGGGTGCAAACCTTCTCACCAACTCCTTCGAAGGCAGCTCTGTCGGTCACGACTCTCACGTTTCGAGCGTTGGCGACGATACCGGCTCCTAATACCTCTCTCTCTAGATCAAAAGACTGCACCGGCGGAAGCCGGTGCAGTTTCCGGTTGAACAACCGGTAGACCGCGTTGAACGGCAATGCCGCCCAAGGCCGATTTCCGGCCGTAAAACCGGCAGCTAGACCAAAGCGGGTTTGAGGAGGAGGGACTCATCATGTACACCGACAAGATTTCTGAAATGATCACTCAGTTCATCGGCTTCTTCGAGACATATATCGATGAAGCACGGATGAGAACGCATTACTCGGAAGGACACGCTCCCCTAGATGGGAATGCTTTGCCTCCAGCAGACGATGTGAGAAGTTTTTACGATAGCTATAACAATCCCCTTGAGGATTACGATCCGGGCGTGAAATATCGTGCCGGACATTATGATTTGCATTATTCGCACGCACGTCAGGCGCAGTCCTTTGAGGATGCCCTTCGCAGGCTCTCGGAAATCGCCTCGCGTGACCTCGTTGTCCCACATTACAAAATGCCCGGTCAGGGCGGCGGTTACGAGGAACAGCCGGAACTTATGCTTTATGCCGGTCCTGGTTCTGTGATCGCGCATGTTTCGCAACTGAATCTGTTGCAGGATGATGACTATCTGAACATGACAGATAGCGTGAACACGATGCGTGACACCTCGTTTGTCACCTTGCGCACGATGGAGTTCTACGCAGAGGCGGCGCAATTCAACCCGTTCAGCAGCTATCATCGCACAGACACGTATGAAGGCCTTCAGGCCATTTCGAAAGACCTGCACGACTACATCGACCATGCGAGAGAGAATGATGTTTCATCGCTCGGCACGGGAGAGCATCAAGATTTTGTTCTGGCATCCCACTCCATCAGCGGCACCTACATGAACGGTGTGGCTGTCGAGGCGCGACCTGACGTCAACGATTTCATGCCGGACCGCGGCATTGCCAAGCCACCGGGTGACCCGGAGGAACATGACGGCCCAATCGAAGTCCATAATGGGGACGGCAATAGTCTCGATGTCGCCGCAGGTGCAAACCTGGTGGCAAACATCGTGGCCATTACCAACACGGGTATCATAGCACCCGTAACGGCTGTCATGGGTGACTACCACCAGATTGATGCGATCACGCAATCGTACGTCTACAGCGACCGCGACCAAATCGGCTCAACATTTTCAACACACGAAGATCATGCGGCAACTGTTGCCAACAATATCGCAACGTTCCAAAGAACCGTTTGGGGCGAAGGCACCGAGAGCAGTAGCTCCGACAGCTCCACCGAGGCCACGATTTTCCCAACGGCATGGCGCGTCAGCTACATTGAAGGCGATGTCTCCTTCGTTCACTGGATCGAGCAGTACCACTTCATCAGCGATAACGACACTATGACGGTTACGACTGCCGGTGCCGATGTGAGTGTGCTGACGGGTGGAAACAGCGCGGTTAATCTGGCGAATTTCCTTGGCATCGGAGTGCAGTATGATCTGGTCATCGTCGGTGGCAATGTCATCGATATGAACATGATTTCCCAGATCGCTATTCTCTACGACAATGACTGGGCGCGGGCGCTTGAAGGCGCATCATCGGGCAGCGTGGTCCAATCCGGCAATAACCTCATCTGGAATGAAGCGTCGATCCACAATGTTGGCGCCAACGATCGTTTCGACGCTATGCCGGATTATATGGTCGAGGCGGCAAAGGCGATCAACGACCGCGACCCACACATGCCGGACGGTCTGTCAACGGATCCAAACTTCGCAGGCTACGCAGGTCTCAACGTTCTCTACATCACCGGCAATCTTTATGACGTCACCTACATCAAGCAGGTGAGCGTGCTGGGAGATTCCGACGATGTAACGCTGGCGGCGTCAAAAGTTCTTGCGAACAACGAGAATGCCACCATCCATATCGATACCGGCAGCAATACCGTGGTCAATGTTGCCAGCATCACCGATTACGACAGCTTCGGTGGTTCCACCTATGTCGCAGGTCACCTCTATTCCGATGCGATTCTTATTCAGGGCGGCATTATCGAACATGACCCAGCGCAGCCGCATCAGGCCGGTGGCCAACTGGCGAACGAAGTCATTGCCTTTCTGGACGATGGCGATCCGACCAACGATCACAACGATGTCACGATCACGTCTGGACATGACCTTTCTTGGTCACAGGCTCATCCAGTGGATGTCATGCAAACGGCTGTGGCCTGATAGGCCTTTCAGGGGAACGTTGAAATGGATCACATTTCGAGAAACAAGATCGAGCAGGGGCGCGTTCTTGACCTCACCGGTGGAAAAGACGGTGAGATCGACAAGGACCTGACAGAAGCCTGCATTACCGCCATAAATGATGCGGTGGATAATTTACGTCAGCTTTCATCTGCGACGAGGGCAGACGCAGCACCGGTGCCAGAATCTAAACCTGAGCCCAAACCGACACCGGAGATAGTCATCGAAGCGCGCGTGTCCCCGGAACCTGAGATTGCGCCCGTTTCACCGCTGTCGCGAGAAGCCCCGACCGAAAAGGCTGATCTCAAATCCAGCCCGGAAATCCCCTTTGCCAAAACCATCGACAACAATGACGGTCCAATTCGTGAAAACGAACGCCGACCCACCACGGGTGGTGGCGGTGGCGGCAAGGAACCGGATTTCAGCGGCGGCGGCGGCGGCGGCGGTGGCGGCGGTGGAAACCAGCACGGTTTTCACAAACGCAGTGAGCCGGTCAACTTCGCAGCAAGCCTGGCGAAAGGCATAGCCGCAATTCGCCGCAATATGGTGATTGTGATGCTGTTCACCGTTGCGATCAACGTTTTGCTGCTGGCAATTCCTCTCTATTTGTTCCAGATTTCGGACCGCGTTTTGACCAGCCGTTCCATGGATACGCTGGTGATGCTGACGATAGCCGTTATCGGCGCGGTTCTACTGCAAGCCTTTATGGACTCGATCCGCCGCTTCATTCTGATGCGCACGGCGGTGGAACTGGAAGTTCAGCTCGGCGCCCCCATTCTCAGTGCGGCGGCCCGCGCTTCGCTGCACGGGACCGGCAAGGATTATCAAACCCTTCAAGACCTTCAGCAACTTCGTTCATTTCTGACATCAGGGACGCTGATTGCGTTTTTGGATGCGCCGTTGATGCCGCTTTTCGTGCTGGTGGTTTATCTCGTTCACCCCCATCTCGGCATCATCATCATGGCATGTTGCGCAGTGCTCTTCATCATCGCATGGCTGAACCAGAAGTTTACGGCACGCCAATTCTCCGAAGCGAACGGCTATCTCAGCCGCGCCAACTTTCACCTCGATAGCATGTCGCGCAACTCCCAGATCATCAACGCTCTGGCGATGATCCCGGAGGCCGTTAAAATGTGGGGTCGTGAAACCGCCGGCTCGCTGAAATCGCATGTCGCGGCGCAAGACCGCAACATCATGTTCTCCGGCGTTTCCAAAGCCTGCCGCATGATTACCCAGGTTGCGCTGCTGGGCTGGGGTGCGCATCTCTCGCTTGCGGGTGAACTGACAGGCGGCATGGTGATTGCGGCATCCATCGTTTCCGGACGTGCGCTTGCGCCCATCGAAGGCGCGATCGAAGGCTGGCACCAGTTCAACAAATCCGCCTCGGCCTATGGGCGCATCAAGCAATTGCTGATCAGCTCTCCCCTCAACTTTCCACGTCTTCGCCTACCCAACCCAGAAGGCCGACTGGATGTGGAGCGCATTCTGTTCGTCCCTCCACCACAGAAAAAGGTGATCCTGAACGGTATCTCCTTCTCTCTGAAAAAGGGTGAGTCGCTGGCCATTATCGGGAATTCCGGCTCTGGCAAGACAACGCTTGGCAAGATGCTCGTCGGTTCCATCATACCAACCTCTGGTAACGTGCGCCTGGACCTTATGGATCTGCGCAACTGGGACCAGCGGCAGTTTGGTGAAAGCATCGGTTATCTTCCGCAGGACGTGCAGCTTTTTCCCGGCACCATCAAAGCCAATATCTGCCGTATGCGTGACGATGTGGAAGACAGGCAGATTTACGAAGCTGCGGTGCTGGCTGATGTGCATGAACTGATTGCGGGCTTTCCTCAAGGCTATGAGACCGTGGTTGCAGCAGATGGCGCACCACTTTCCGGTGGACAGAAACAGCGCATCGCCCTTGCCCGCGCCTTCTTTGGTGATCCGAAGTTCGTGGTGTTGGACGAGCCGAACTCCAACCTTGATACCAATGGGGAACAGGCGCTGGCGAAAGCAATACTTCATGCCAAGAAACAGGGCATTACCACCGTCACGATCACCCAGCGCCCTGCCCTTTTACAATGCGTGGACAAGATCATGGTTCTGAAAGACGGCTCCGTTGCCATGTTCGGCGAGCGGATGGAGGTGCTGAAAGCGCTATCCGGCAATAGAGGTCCGCAGACAAATCAATCTCCGCAAATCGAGGGATAAAAGTCATGGTTTTCAAGAAAAAAGAAAAGAAGCCGGAAACCGGGCAGCTGGAATGGTATAGCGAAGTGCCGCGCTCCATCCGCATGTATAGCGTGACAGGACTTGCCGTGCTGTTCGCCTCGTTCGGCAGCTTTGGGTATTGGGCAGGCACGGCACCTTTGGCCTCTGCCATCATTGCGCAAGGCAGCTTTGTCGCAACCGGCAGCAACAAGATCGTTCAGCACCTTGAAGGCGGCATCATCAAGGAAATGATGGTCAGCGAAGGTGATGTCGTCAAAGAGGGGGATGTTCTTGTCGTGCTCGACAAAACAGCCGCACTCTCGAACGAGCGCATGATTAACCTGAAACAACTTCGTCTTGAAACGATCGTCACGCGCTTGCGTGCCGAAGCGCAGGGTGAAAAAACGTTCAAAATACCCGACATCGTGATGGCGCAAGCCAGCGATCCCGATGTAAATGCCATCATTCAGGGCCAGAACGTTGTGTTTCACAGCAAGCAGATCAAGCTGGAAGAGCAGCTCAATCTGGTTGAAAAAAATATAAAATCCCTCGAGTTTCGTTTTACGGGATATCGTGGACAGAAGACATCGTTTGAGCGTCAGCAATCACTTCTGGAACAGGAACGGGATTCCAAAGCAAAGCTTGCGAGAGATGGCGTTATTCGTAAAACGGATATGCTGGCGCTGGAACGCGCTATCGCCGATGCTATGGGTGACATTTCCCGACTTGATGGTGAAATGAACCAGAGCGAAGCGGAAATCGCGAAGTACCGTCAGGAAGCGGTTATTGCTGTCAACTCGACCAAGCAGGCAGCACTGGATGCGCTGGAAACCGCGGAAGCCGATCTTGACGGCGTGCGCCAGCAATTGCGTGAGGCATCGCAAATTCTGGACCGCACGATCATCCGTTCACCCGTCAACGGCACGGTTATTCGCTCCTATTACCACACCGCGGGCGGCGTGATCACCACCGGCAAACCCATCATGGAAATTCTGCCGGCCCACGTTCCGCTTATTCTCGAAGCGCAAGTTCTGCGAACCTCCATCGATCAGTTGCATGAAGGCCAAACAGCAGCGGTTCGCCTTTCAGCCCTCAACCGCCGCACGACGCCGGTGTTGGATGGCAAGGTCTTTTATGTCTCTGCCGACAGTATCGAGGAAAATTCGGGGCTACAGGTGAAGGACGTCTATATCGTTCGCGTTCAGATATCGGATGAAGAACTTGCCAAGGTGCATGGCTTCCACCCGGTTCCCGGAATGCCCGCGGACGTGTTGATACAAACGTCTTCGCGCACCTTCTTCGAATATCTCGTCAAGCCCATCGAAGACAGCATGTCCAGAGCATTCAAGGAACGGTAAAACAACTCTCGCTAACCTGCTGAATTCCCACATTGGCCTGAAAATCCTTATCGATTTTCGGGCCAATGCTGTATGATGGAGGTCTTGTGTAGGCGGGAGAGTTGAAATGGCGGCGATGTCTGACGTTTTGTTGCTGGTCGGTCGCCTCAACTATGTGTGGACGAACACGGAAAGCCTTCTGATCTACGTCATCGCGCATCTTCTCAAGGTCGAAAAAGAAGCCGCCGTGATCGTATTTCTCACGCTGAACACGACGCGGGCACGCATGGATTTGGTCGAACGCCTTGCCAAGCTTCGATCCACATCGGCCGCCGACAGAAAGGCAGTTCTCGGCGCGATGGCGCGTCTCAAGAAAGAGTCAAAGACGCGCAACAAGTATAATCACTGTATCTATTCCTTCGATGAAAATGGCGACATTTCCAGCACGCAACTCATGAGGCTTGTGGAGGATGACAAGCAGGTTCGTTACGGCAAGGTGGAGCCGGTGGATGCTGCAGAGATACAGCTGCTCGAACGATCGATTTCGGAAATCGCCGATATCAGCAAAGACATCTGGGCTTTCATCAACAGCAGCAAATACGTTTCCGGCGCCCTATAAAACCGCCCGCCGGAAGGTGAGATTGAAACGTGCCCGCCCTGCGCTTTCATGCACGCCTTCCTTCAAAGGCAGAATGCCGTGATAGAACAGGCGCGATGGCCCACCCCAGACGACGACATCACCATGATTGAGCAGATATTTGCGCACCGCGTCCTTGCGATCCAGCCCGCCGAACTGAAACGTGGCAGGTAGACCCAGCGACACCGAGACGATGGGATTGGTGAAATCCTTCTCGTCCTTATCCTGATGCAGCGACATTTTCGCGCCTGGCTCATAACGGTTGATGAGGCAGGCGTTGGGGACGAAATCAGGAAACCCGGCTTGTTTTGCTGCACTGACCGCCAGCGTCATGAAACGATCCGGCATGACAGGCCACATTTTTCCGCTGACCGGATCGTTCTTTTCATAACGATATCCCCGGCGATCCGCGACCCAGCCAAATGTTCCGCAATTCGTCATGGCAACCGACATGGAAAAACCACCGGGTGTGACCATGTGCCGGAACGGAGCCGCGTCCGAAATGCCTTCTATCTCTTGCAGCAAGTTGTTCGCGTCTTCCAAGGCGTAGCGGTTCAGCAGCCATGCACCTGCGGCCATCTCTTCACGCGAAGGCTTTTCAGCATCCAGCCTTGAGAACAGGTCTTGCATCATACGGCAGTCAACATGTTCAAGGCGTTTACAGATGGATGAAGCAAGGGGCGATAACCGGCTCGTAAGGTGCGAATCGTCGACGGTGGCGTCAGCAATCCGTCGACGAAGGGTAAGGTGGTCGCATGTTCGTAACCCTGCGCGCCCCAACGATACGGCTTTCCCTTCGTAACAAGAAAAGCATCACCGCCAGCAGCAATCATCGCGCCATCCGGCAGTTCATTGAGGGGTGAAAGCAGCATATTCAGGCGTTTGCGGCGGGACTGGAGCCGCTCTTTGTGCAAAACGACATCGATATCCCCAGCCGACGGCAATGGCGTCTTGTTGCCCATGGCCCAGGCGGCCCGGAACCGATCCGCATCATCGCGGCGGCATTGAAAACAGGGGCGATGGCCAGCAGCGAGCGCCGTAGCCTCATCGAAAAAGAAAAGCTCCGTCCAGCTTCGTGTCGCCATCACATCGCGGCGCACATTCTTGTAACTACAATTGCACACCAGCCACGCTTTGGATGTCCAGCGTTTGCTCTTCAGCGTCTTGGTTTGCGGATCGTGAATAATGCCCCGGTTGCCGGTAAACAGACCGCGCAAGGGTAAATCGAGAATTTCTCCGAATGGATCGACGCGATTTTGTAGCGGCATAGTCCTCATCCCCCCATCGCCCGTGAACGGCAATGCCAAAACATATGTAAAATTAGACGTTTTTAGGGAGAAGCTTCACCTCTATCTCACTGTAAATGCCACGTTAAGCATAATGATTATATATTCCGATAGAATTTTGTGACCAAGCCAGCACCGCGAAGAAGGTCCGCCCATAATGCCACCCACAGAGATGCGCAGGAAACTCTTTTCGCACGACAAGCCGGATATCATTTATGCGATAGGCGATGTGCACGGTTGTTTCGATTTGCTGCAAGCACTGCAACAGAAAATATTGGCGGATGCCGCCCAGCAGCACGGCTCCAAATGGATCGTGATGCTGGGTGATTATGTTGATCGCGGCCCGAAATCCTCCGCCGTCATCGATGAACTTTTGAAACCGATGACCGGCGATATCGAGCGCTTCTGCCTTGCGGGAAACCACGAGGAATCGATGCTGGATTTCCTCAACAATCCGCGAAGAGATCATCTCTGGCTTGAATTCGGCGGCGTGGAAACCCTGCGCTCCTATGGAATAAGCGAGATACCGGCAGATATGGCCCAGTTGCGGGCGCTGCTCCAGCAGCACATACCGACTAGCCACATATCCTTTATCTCGTCGCTGCCGTCGCTGCTCGCAGTGCCCGGCTATTGTTTCGTGCACGCAGGTGTGTTGAACGGCGTTCCGCTGCAACGCCAGCAGGACAAGCATCTTTTATGGATACGCCCCAAGGAGCAGACCGTTCCGGCAGCGGACAATCTGTTTTTGACAGTGCATGGCCATACGCCTGTGCGCAGTGTTGCCCTCGCCGACAACCGCCTCAATGTTGATACAGGGGCGTTTATGACCAGGCGACTATCGGCGGTGAAGATCACGCGCGGTGGTGATGTTACGGTGATGCACGCTGAATAGAGCGTGAGACATACCCAACCCTCCCTCCGTCATCACGCACTTGATGCGGGATTCAGTGCGATCAAGTCCTTGATCGCAAAAACTCTTTCTCGCCGCAGACGCGGCTCGGCTCAAGGCCGGAATGACGGGAATGACGGGAATGTTAGCCTTGGAAAAAAGCAAAAAACCACCGGCTGATTTCTCAGCCGGTGGCTTCTTAGTTTCTAGAGCGACCCTTAGTGGTTGTCGCGTGGTACGCCCTTGGTCTGGGCGATGCGCTGATACTTGACGGCATTTTCCAGAACCGCGCCGGTTTCCATCTGGCCCACGAGGCCGCGCTGGATTTCCTGCCATGGGGTCTGGTGGTCGGGGAACTTGTAGCCGCCATCGGCTGCAAGTGCCTCGTAACGCTTGGCAAGTTCTTCAGCGGAAATCAGGATATCGGCCTTGCCGTTGCCGACGTCAATACGAACCCGGTCGCCGGTCTGGAGGATCGCAAGACCGCCACCAGCCGCAGCTTCAGGCGATGCATTGAGAATGGACGGGCTGCCCGATGTGCCGGACTGACGGCCATCGCCGATGCAAGGAAGCGACGAGACACCCTGCTTCAGCAGGTAGTCAGGTGCGCGCATGTTGACGACTTCGGCAGCACCCGGATAACCGATTGGACCGGCACCGCGCATGAAGAGAACCGTGTTGGCGTCGATACCCAGCGATGGGTCATCGATGCGGTGGTGGTAATCTTCAGGACCATCGAACACCACGGCCTTGCCTTCAAAGGCTTCCGGGTCGTTCGGGTTGGACAGGTAACGCTCGCGGAATTCAGGCGAGATCACGCTTGTCTTCATGATGGCAGACGAGAAGAGGTTGCCACGCAGAACGCGGAAACCGGCGCGCTCCTTCAATGGCTTGTCGAAAGGACGAATGACCTTTTCGTCTTCGATGATGGCACCACGGCAATTGTCGCCAATGGTCTTGCCATTCACGGTCATTGCGTCTTCCTTGATGAGACCTTGGGTCATCAACTGGTTGACGACGGCTGGAACACCACCTGCGTGATAGTAGTCTTCACCCAGATATTCGCCGGCAGGCTGAAGGTTAACGAGAAGTGGAACTTCTTCGCCATAGGTCTGCCAGTCATCCACAGTCAGTTCGACGTCCAGATGACGTGCCAGACCGTTCAAGTGGATAGGCGCATTGGTGGAACCACCGATGGCCGAGTTGACGCGAATGGCGTTGATGAATGCATCCTTCGTCATGATGTCGGAAGGCTTCAGGTCTTCGCGGACCATATCGACGATGCGCAGACCCGTGAGGTAGGAAATTTCCTGACGGTCACGGTATGGCGCTGGAATGGCAGCCGAACCCGGCAACTGCATACCAAGGGCTTCGGCCAGCGAGTTCATCGTCGTCGCTGTGCCCATGGTGTTGCAATAACCCGTGGACGGTGCGGAAGATGCGACGAGCTTGACGAAACCTGCGTAATCGATTTCGCCCTTCGCCAGAAGTTCACGAGCCTTCCAGACGATGGTGCCGGAGCCGGTGCGCTCGCCACGGAACCAGCCGTTCAGCATCGGGCCGACAGACAGCGCGATGGCTGGAATGTTAACGGTGGCCGCCGCCATAAGACAGGCAGGCGTGGTCTTGTCGCAACCGATTGTCAGCACAACGCCGTCGAGCGGATAGCCATACAGCACTTCGACGAGGCCGAGATAGGCAAGGTTGCGATCAAGACCGGCAGTTGGGCGCTTGCCGGTTTCCTGAATGGGGTGAACCGGAAATTCGATGGCGATGCCGCCCGCTTCGCGAATGCCTTCGCGCAGACGATTGGCAAGCTCAAGGTGGTGGCGGTTGCACGGCGACAGGTCAGAACCCGTCTGCGCAATACCGATGATCGGACGATCGGACTGCAATTCTGCTTGGCTAAGGCCGAAATTCATGTAGCGCTCAAGGTACAGCGCCGTCATATCCGCGTTATCAGGGTTATCGAACCATGCGCGCGAACGCAGCTTACCGCCCTTTACCTGTGTTGTGGGTAGGTTGTTCGAGTCTGTCATTATTTTGGTCTCCAGCCAGAAGTGGCGAACGGGTAGGACGATATGATTGCGACGACCTTATGATGAGCGCGAGAGAAAGTGGCCTCGGCGGTCAGGCGCGCACGGCACATCCAGCTGAGGACATCGCCGGCAGCGGCCCGTCTTCTGAAAGCAGTGAATGACGATACTCACGAAATTTCCGCCCTGAATTATTCTCTTGCCCACTCTCATCTGCGGCAATTGACCTCAACGGTCAATGCCCCGGATCAGCATTCGGTATTCGTATTACTATTTTGCCCAATAGTTGCTTGTCAAGCAAACTGTCGACCTCAGCAGGACGCCAAAAAACAATTATTTTAGGGTCAAGATTTATTGTAATCTAATAGGAAATTCCTGTTTCCTCAGCACAGCATGGCATCATAATATCAGAAAACGTGCAAAAATCCCTTTTCAAAGGTAATACTATATGCTCATATCAGCCTTGTCATAGCGAATTCATCTCTGGGAGGATTAAGATGAAAAAAGCACTCGCGGCATTTACTGTCGCTTTTTCCGCATGTCTGGCATCAGGCGTTTCCGCAGCATCCCTTACCGTTGGCTTCTCGCAGATCGGCTCTGAATCCGGCTGGCGTGCGGCTGAAACGACCGTGACCAAACAGCAGGCTGAAAAGCGCGGCGTTACGCTGAAGTTTGCGGATGCGCAGCAGAAGCAGGAAAACCAGATCAAAGCCGTTCGCGGCTTTATCGCACAAGGTGTCGACGCCATCTTCATCGCACCGGTTGTTGCAACCGGCTGGGATGCGGTCCTGAAAGAAGCCAAGGAAGAGAAGATCCCCGTGATCCTTCTCGACCGCCAGATCGAAGCCCCCGACAGCCTGTATCTGACAGCCGTAACGTCCGATCAGGTTCACGAAGGCAAGGTCGCTGGCGAATGGCTGGCCAAGGACGTTGGTTCGAAAGACTGCAAGGTCGTAGAATTGCAGGGCACCACGGGTTCTTCGCCTGCCATCAACCGCAAGAAGGGCTTCGAGGACGGCATTGCGTCCCACGCCAACATCAAGATCGTGCGGTCGCAGACCGGCGACTTTACCCGCACCAAGGGTAAGGAAGTCATGGAAAGCTTCATCAAGGCAGAAGGCGGCGGCAAGGGCATTTGCGCAGTCTATGCACACAACGACGACATGGCCGTTGGCGCCATTCAGGCCATCAAGGAAGCTGGCTTGAAGCCGGGCACAGATATCAAGATCGTCTCCATCGATGCCGTTCCAGATATCTTCAAGGCCATGGCAGCCGGTGAAGCCAACGCCACGGTGGAACTCACGCCAAACATGGCTGGCCCTGCATTCGATGCGCTGGAAGCCTACCTCAAGGACAAGAAAGAGCCGCCGAAGTGGATTCAGACAGAGTCCAAGCTCTACACGGCATCTGACAATCCGACGAAGGTTTATGAGGAGAAGAAGGGTCTTGGCTACTAAGCCAGGTCCTTAACTTCGGGAACGGCGTTTGCGCGCCGTTCCCACCGGCATTTTATACAGGAAATACAGAATGTCCGAAACCAGCTCCCTTCTGGAAGCGCGCGGCATAGGCAAGTCATTCCTCGGCATCGCAGCGCTTGATAATGTTGACTTCAATCTCAACCGGGGTGAAGTCCATGCTTTGCTCGGTGAAAATGGCGCGGGCAAATCGACGCTCATCAAAATATTGACCGGCGTGTATCACCGCGATCGCGGCACCATCCGCCTTGAGGGCGCAGAGATATCTCCCGCCAATGTTGCAGACGCACAGACGCTGGGCATCGGCACCGTGTATCAGGAGGTCAATCTCCTCGAAAATCTTACCGTTGCCGAAAACCTGTTTCTGGGCAGGCAACCGCGCCGTTTTGGCCTGATAGACCGGCGTGAAATGCGGGTAAAATCCGAACAGCTTTTGGCCCGATACGGGCTAACCATCAATGCCGACGCCCTACTTTCCAGCTATTCCGTTGCCATACGCCAGATTATTGCGATTGCCCGTGCGGTAGATCTTTCCGGCAAGGTGCTGGTGCTGGATGAGCCGACGGCCAGCCTCGACGGCCATGAGGTGGAGATGCTCTTTACCGTGCTGCGGCAGTTGCGCGCGGAAGGTCTGGGCATCGTCATCATCACCCATTTTCTCAATCAGGTTTACGACATTGCCGACCGTGTAACGGTGTTGCGCAATGGCAAGCTGGTTGGCACGCGGACCATTTCCGAACTGCCGCGCGGCGAACTCATTTCCATGATGCTGGGCCGCGAGCTTCAAAACGCGACCCATAATCGCCAAGCCACAGAAGACACGATTACCGAAGGGGCACCGCCGATCCGGTTCGAAGGATACGGAAAACGCGGCAGTGTCGAGCCTTTCGATCTGGATATTCGACCTGGCGAAGTCGTCGGCATCGCAGGGCTGCTCGGATCAGGCCGAACGGAAACCGCGTTCCTGCTGTTCGGCATCGACAAGCCGGATGGCGGTCACGCCAGTATTGACGGCAAGACGGTGGCAATTACCTCGCCGGAGGCTGCTATTGATCACGGGTTCGGTTTCTGTCCTGAAGAGCGCAAGACAGATGGCATTATCGGTGATTTTTCCGTTTCGGATAATATCGCGCTGGCCTTGCAAGCCCGGCAGGGATGGACGCGGCCCTTATCGAAACGCCAAAAGGGTGCGCTGGCTGAGGGTTTCATCAAATCGCTGGATATTCGCCCCGCTGATACGGAGCGCCCGATCAAGTTCCTGTCCGGTGGCAACCAGCAGAAAGCCATATTGGCGCGATGGCTGGCGACCGAGCCTCGTCTTCTCATTTTGGATGAGCCGACACGCGGCATCGATATCGGTGCTCATGCGGAAATTCTGAAAATGATCGAACGGCTCTGTTCACAGGGCATGTCGCTGATCGTCATTTCATCGGAATTGGAAGAACTGACGGCTGTTGCACACCGCGTGATCGTGCTGTCCGACCGCCGCCATGTCGCGGAACTCAAGGGAGAAGACGTGTCCGCCGATAACATCATGCAGGCCATCGCCAGTGCATCCAGAACGGAGGCCGCGTGATGAAGAGTGTTACTGCCCGGCTGAAACGCCTCGCGCCGCAACTTATTGCGCTGGCCATTATTCTCGCTGCCATCGCATCGATTTCTCCCGGCTTTCTGAATGTATCACTTCAGAATGGCCGTCTTTACGGCAGTCTCATCGATATTCTGGTGCGCGCCGCACCCGTGGCTTTGCTCACCATCGGCATGACGCTAGTGATCGCAACCAAAGGCATTGATCTGTCCATCGGCGCTGTGATTGCCATATGTGGTGCAGTTGCGGCCATGCTGATTAGCAATGGCCATTCCATTCCAACGGTTATTGCCGTGTCGCTGGCAGTTGGCATCGCCTGCGGTATCTGGAACGGCATTCTGGTTGCGCTTCTCGACATCCAGCCTATCATCGCGACACTTATCTTGATGGTGGCCGGTCGCGGTATCGCGCAGTTGATTACCGAAGGCGTTATTCTGACCTTCAACAATGACAGCTTCTCTGCCATTGGCTCCGGCGCATTTGCGGGCATTCCCCTGCCCGTCATCATCTGGGTGGTGACGGCTCTGCTTGTCGGCATTCTGGTGCGCAAATCCGCGCTTGGTTTCCTCATCGAAGCCACAGGCATCAACCGACGCGCTGCCGCACTTGCGGGTGTGCGGGCACGGTTTCTGTTGTTCTTTGTCTATGCCGTATCGGGCCTTTGTGCCGCAGTGGCAGGCATGATCGTGACCGCGGACATTCGCGGCGCGGATGCCAACAATGCGGGTCTTTGGTTGGAGCTTGACGCTATTCTCGCAGTCGTCATCGGCGGCACGTCGCTCAATGGCGGACGCTTCTCGATAACCGCTTCTCTGATTGGCGCGTTGATTATCCAGACCATCAACACCGGCATTCTGGTGTCCGGCTTTCCGCCGGAGTTCAACCTCATCATCAAGGCTGGCATCATCATCGTTGTGCTGACCCTGCAATCGCCGGCCATCATGACGGTTATTGGTTTTGCGAAATCTCGCAAAGCGCCTAACCCGGTCACACCCTCCAAAACAGTCAATCACGAGGGAGCGGCGCGATGATCCACACCCGTAATCTTCCGTTCCTGACCACGCTTGCGGTTTTCATTATCGCTTATGCGCTGTGTGTCGTGCAGTATCCTGCAATGTTATCGACAAGGGTTGTCGGCAATCTGTTGACCGATAACGCCTTTCTCGGCATCGCTGCCGTGGGAATGACCTTCGTTATTCTCTCTGGCGGCATCGACCTGTCCATCGGATCCGTCATCGCCTTCGCCAGTGTGTTCGTGGCCGTGCTGGTCGGCACATACAATGTTCATCCGCTGCTGGCCTTCGCCGCTGTGCTGGTGATTTCCACCATTTTCGGCTGCCTGATGGGCGCGATGATCCGGTTTTTGTCGATCCCGCCATTCGTGGTCACGTTGGCGGGCATGTTTCTGGCACGCGGCGCGGCCTATCTGATCTCGACCCAATCCGTGCCGATTTCGCACCCGGTTATCGATGCGATACAGGGTTTCTATTTCCGCTTTCCCGGCGGTGGGCGGCTGACCGGGCTTGCCATTCTGATGCTAATCGTCTTCGCCGTGGGAATGCTTGTTGCCAGCCGCACGCGGTTTGGCGCCAATATTTATGCGCTTGGCGGCAACCAGCAATCTGCGGAATTGATGGGCGTTCCGATTGGACGAACGACGATCGGCATTTATGCGCTTTCCGGTTTTCTCTCTGGCCTCGCTGGCATTGTTTACACGCTTTACACCTCGTCCGGTTATTCGCTGGCAACGGTTGGCGTGGAGCTGGATGCGATTGCGGCGGTGGTGATCGGCGGCACGTTGCTGACGGGCGGCACCGGGCTGGTGGCCGGTACTTTTGTGGGCTTGCTGATACAGGGATTGATTCAGACCTATATCGTTTTTGACGGAACATTATCGTCCTGGTGGACGAAAATCGTTATCGGCATACTGCTGTTCATATTCATCGTGTTGCAACGCGCAATCATCTGGTATTCAAACAGACGACTGGCCGGGGCACACCCAGCTTAAACCGAGCGGAGGCTGTTTATTGGGGCTGCTGGAAACGACGATCACCGGACGAAAGCGACGCAGCAGCCACGCGCATGTCGTGGCTGAACTTGGCAGCGCAATCGTTTCGGGGCGCATACCGGAAGGCTCTCTTCTTCCCAACGATGCGGAGCTTTCCCTGCGTTTCGGCGTGTCCCGCACCGTATTGCGCGAAACCATGAAGACCTTGGCGGCCAAATGCCTCGTGGAACCCAAGGCAAAAGTGGGAACCCGCGTTCTTGAAAAGTCCAGCTGGAATTTCTTCGACCCCGATGTTTTAGGCTGGCGGTGCGATGCGGGGCTGGACCCCGAATTCATCACCCATCTGGCAGAAATCCGGCTGGCGCTGGAACCGGCAGCGGCAGCCGCTGCGGCCCGTCACGCTTCAAGTGAGGACATCGTCACACTTTACACCATCGCGGCCAAGTTCGATAATGTCAGCCATACGCCGGAAACCATCGCCAAGGTCGATCTGGAATTTCACCTTGCCGTCGCCCGCATTTCCGGCAATCCCTTCATGCGCTCTGCCAGCGGCCTGATCGAAGCAGCACTGGCCATATCTTTCAAATTGTCATCGCCTGCGTCATCGCCAGAGACGATTTCGGAAATCGCCTCCAATCACCTGCGCATCGTCCACGCCATCGCTGCACGCGACGAAGGTTCTGCGATCAAAGCCATGCGCCACGTCATCGAGGTGGGCAAAGACCGCATGAAAAATGCCATTCCGAAAAGCACGCCCTGAGTAAATTTGCACTCAATGGAAATTGCGACCTTTGATGGTGATTTGATCTTCGCCATCCGCCTGTATATCGGATCGTTTGGGCAAACGGCGACGGTCTTCCGGTGGAATTCCATGGTGAAACTCATCACCGCGCCCATGCGGCAATGGAAACGGCCCTTCCCTCTCGCCAACGCTTTTCAGCACATCGGAAAGATCGGTGATGCGATGCGCGACCAGATGCACGACCTCGCCTTCCCGCTGTAGCTTTCCATAAATGCCCACCATGCCAGCCGACAGAATAACGCGGCGGTATTTCTCGAAAGTTTTGACCCAGACAACGGCATTGGCAATGCCGGTTTCATCTTCCAAAGTCATGAAGATAACGCCTTTTGCCGAACCGGGACGCTGGCGCACCAGAACAAGCCCCGCCACCTCCAGCCATCGCCCGTCCTTCATGGTGATAGCCTCTGCACAGGTGGCGATGCGTTTGCGGGAAAGATCATGGCGGAGAAATGCCATAGGATGCTGTCGAAGGGTCAAGCCCACATGTCCATAATCCTGCACCACTTCCCCACCTGCTGTCATCGGTCGCAAAGCCACCTCCGGCTCATTCAATTCCGCAATCACCTGATTTTGCTCTCGCGCCGCGACTGCAAACAAGGGCAGTGGTTCATCGCGCAATGCCTTGATATCCCACAGGGCTTGCCGACGGGAAAGCCCGAGCGAGGGCAGGAAAGCGTCTGCTTCCGCAAGACAAACCAGCGCTGCCGATGGAACGCCCGCCCTACGCCAAAGATCGTCGATGGACACGAAAGGCCGGTCCTCCCGGCACGCGATGATATCACCAGCTTGGTCATTGGACAGCCCTTTGACCAACCGCATACCGAGCCGCACGGCACCCTTTTTTTCACCCAACGGTTCTAACATACAATCCCACCGGCTTGTGTTGATGCAGACCGGGCGGACCTCCACGCCATGATCTTGCGCATCGCGAACAAGCTGCGCAGGCGCATAAAAACCCATGGGTTGGGAGTTCAAAAGTGCAACGCAGAAAATATCAGGATGGTGGCATTTCACCCATGAGGAAGCGTAGGCAACCAGCGCAAAAGACGCTGCATGGCTTTCGGGAAAACCATAACTGCCAAAGCCTTCCAATTGTTTGAAAAGCCGCTCGGAAAATTCCTTGCTGAATTCATTTTTGACCAAGCCATTCACAAGCTTTTCTTTAAACTCGGTAATGGTCCCGATATTTTTGAATGTTGCCATCGCCCTTCGAAGTTGGTCGGCTTGATTTGGCGTAAAATCTGCACAATCGATTGCAATCCGCATGGCCTGTTCCTGAAAGAGAGGAACACCCAGCGTTTTGCGAAGCACATTTTCAAGTTGGGGTCGCTCATAAACGACCTTTTCCTTCCCCTCTCTTCGCCGCAGATAAGGATGCACCATATCTCCCTGAATGGGACCGGGACGGACGATGGCCACTTGAATGACGAGGTCGTATAGTTCACGGGGCTTCAGCCGTGGCAGCATCGACATCTGCGCCCGGCTTTCGATCTGGAATGTGCCAATCGTATCGGCCTTGCAGATCATATCGTAGGTGGGGCCATCATCTGGAGGGATGGTGGAAAGTTCGAACCTCTTATGGAGCCGCTCTTCCAGCATGTCGAACGCCCGACGCATACAGGACAACATGCCCAGCGCGAGGCAATCCATTTTCATGAATTTGACGATTTCGATATCGTCCTTGTCCCATTCGATGATCTGTCGATCATCCATCGAGGCTGGCTCGATGGGGACCAATTCGTCCAATCGATCCTGCGTCAGCACGAAACCGCCGGGATGCTGGCTGTGATGGCGCGGTGTGCCGATCAGTTGTCTGGCAAGATCGAAAGCCAGCTTTACGCGACGATCATCCAAGTTGATGTTCAGATCCTTGGCATCTTTTTGCCCGGCATCATCAGTCCACCACCAGATTTGCGATGACATGAGCTTGGTCAGGTCTTCAGGCAACCCCAGCACCTTGCCAACATCACGGATAGCGCCTTTGCCACGATATCGGCTGACGACAGAACACAGCGCCGCCTTGTCACGCCCGTAAGTGTCATAGACCCATTGTAGAACCTCTTCCCGCCGCTGATGCTCGAAATCCACATCGATATCCGGTGGTTCGTTGCGATTTTCAGAAACGAAACGTTCAAACAAAAGATCATTACCGTCAGGGTTTATCGACGTAATTCCAAGCACATAACAAACGGCGGAATTGGCAGCTGAGCCGCGCCCTTGGCAGAGAATCTTCCGCCTTCGCGCTTCTCGAACAATCGCATTCACCGTGAGGAAATATGGCGCATATTTCAGCTTGGCGATCAAAGCCAATTCGTGTTTCAGGGCTTTATCAACCTTCTCTGGCAACCCCGATGGATAATGCTCCGGCACCGCGTCCCACACGAATTTCTCAAGCGCTTCCTGCGCAGTCAAATCAGGTAAGGTCCGTTCTTCAGGATATTGATACTGCAACTCTTTCAGTGAAAACGTGCATCGCCGCACAATCTCCAGCGTTCGTCGCAATGCGTCCGGATATGCGGAAAACAGCCGGTGCATTTCTTGCGGCGGCTTCAGGTAACGGTCCGCATGTCGCTCCCGCCGAAAACCCGCATCATCGATCGTGCAATTGTGGCGAATGCAGGTGACGATATCCTGCAACATGCGCCGCTCTGGCTCATGAAACAGGACATCATTGGTAACGACAGTGGGAACCCCTGCCCGCAAAGCCATATCTGCAAGCTCATGCAGCCGCATATGGTCGTTGGGTCGGCGGCGCAGGCTCATGGCGACATAGGCGTTTGCGCCGAAATCTGCTTTCAACCGCCTCAAGCGGATGGAAAGGCTCTCATCTGCAAGGTCTGGAAGCAGAATGACCAGCAGACCTTCGCTATAGGCGACCAGATCGCTCCATGTCAGATGGCATTTCCCCTTGCCCGCCTTCTTGCCTGATGTAAGCAGGCGGCATAAGCGGCCATAGGCTGGGCGATCCGTGGGATAGACCAGCACGGAAATATCATCCGCGAGATCAAGCCTGCATCCAACCACAAGCCGTATGCCGTATTTTTCTGCAGCTTCATGGGCGCGGGGAATGGCTGCAAGGCTGTTGCGATCCACGATGCCAAGAACTTCGATGCCGAGCGCGTTTGCCTGCGCAAACAACTCCTCGCAGGAGCTTGCGCCGCGCAAAAAAGAAAAATGCGTTGTGCCCTGAAGCTCGGCATAGCGGACATTCGTGTTCATCCGAATATTCCATGCATGAACCAGTCTTGAGAACCGGTATTGGCGTGCTCGCCATCCCCAGAGCGGTAAATCCAGAACCGTTCGCCGCTTTCGTCCTCGACCATGAAATAATCGCGCACTGCCGTCAGTTCCCGGTCGCGTTTCCACCATTCCCCAAAAACGCGCTCAGGCCCATCGGCGCGTTTCACAATGCGGCGCACACCGCGCCACACAAAGTTTTTGGGCGGATGATCCGGCATCAAGGCAATGGTCTGGATTGGCTCGGGCAAAGACAGCAGCCGCACCGGACGCGGCCAATGATCCGGCCAACCGAGGTGATCTTCTACAGATTGCGCCGGCACCTGTTTCACGGAGCGCTCCGGCACATCGCTTGCGACAGCCGCGTAACGGTAAACCTTGTGGCCACGGTTGATGATGACATCGACCGTTTCACCAATATCCGCTTTCGCATCGTCCAGAAGGGTGGAGCGGGCCTGCCCGACCACCAACGCCTCCGCATGGGTGGCGGTCAGGATCATTTTTTCGATGCCAAAACCGGGATTGATCGTATCGATGCGGTCCGTCAAAAGACGAGTTAGCTGTTTGGCATCCCGAACCGGCTTGGATGTTCCGGCGCGGATGGCCTGCAAACCGCTATCCACACGATGCAGCACCAGATCGACACGCCGTGCGCCAAGGCCACGTTTTTCCAGCAGAAGACAGAGTTGATTGACGAGCTTTGCGGTATACCGCGCAATGGTTTCCGCAGCCGAAATCGGCTCTGCAAAGAAACGGAAAGTCTCCACCAGTTCCGGCACGCGGATGGGTTCGATGGGTTCAGAAAGCAGGCCATGAGCTTGATCCAGCCTGCGGCCCACCTCCGGGCCAAAGCGCAAGGTAACAGGCGCGCGCGCCGTTGCCGCCAGCTCTCCGATCCGGCGAAAACCAAGCACTTTAAGATCGGCCACGATACGGCTTTCAAGACGCAAGGCCGCAAGCGGCAGGGGCGCAAGGACGCCGGGCGAGCCACCTTGTGGCACGATGGTTGCGGCATCGGTTCCGAAACGGGCAAGTGCGTGGGCCGCACCCCAGCTATCGGCAATGGCGGCGCGTGCCGTAAAGCCAAGCGCATGCAGCCGGTTGATCATGCCGGTCAACATCAGTTGTTCATTGCCATGCAGATGGTCTGCCCCTGTCGTATCCAGCACCAGCCCGTCAGGCGCATCCGGTGCGACGATAGGGGCGTAAATTTTCAGGAACCAGAAGGCGATATCCCGCAGCGCCTTGGCATCATCGGCGACGGGCAACTCTTCAACGATCAATCCCGGAAGAATGGCCTGCGCCTTGCTGACCGGCATACCAAGCCGCAAGCCCGCAGCGGCAGCTGCCACATCCTGCGCCAGCACGACACGGCGATTGCCCTGTCGGCCAATCATCACGACCGGGCGATCAACCGGTGGCGCCTGTTTGCCAAGCGTTCTGCGATAGCGGTCTGTCGACCATGTCGGCAGGTAGAGCGAGACGACCCTTTGCATCACAGGCTTCCACTTCAAAATCGGCACACTCGCCACCACGACACCGCAAAAGCTCCAGAAACCAGCGCGCTCGGCCCACACCTTGCACCGGCAGCGGCGTGGATGGTCGCACGGAAATTCTCCACCGCGTGACCGCCGCCGTCGGCTGGCCGAACTCCACGGCACCGGATGAATGACGCCAGCGGCGGATGGCAAGACCAACGACACCCGAGGCTTCCGCTGCCAATTGCAGACGCCGGGACATATTCATCGGCAGCTTTGAAAGCTCCCCGATGACCGCCCCGAAACCGTTGCACCGCAGCCCCTCTTCAAAGCAGTCCAGTACGCCTTTTTCATCGCGGCACTCGACGATGATCAGCCGGTTTTGCGATAGGCCAGCCTGCGTCAAGGCAGGCATGAACAGATCAGGCCGGGTGACGCACCAGAGAATTTTGCCCTTAACACGCGCCGCAATGCCTGCGGAAAACAACGCCGATGCGGCACCATCCCCCGCGCCGTTTCCGCCACCGCTGACCTCGTGCAAACTGCCAAGCTTCAACCCGCCACCCGGCAGATGCTCATCGATGGAGGGCACGCCGAAAGGCAGGATATCATGCTGCCGAGCGGGCCCTTGCGTGATCCGCTCCAGCCTTTCTCGCAATTCCTCCACAACAAGTTGTTCAGCGCGCTTATGCATGACACCGGACTCTAAGAGCATTAACGCTTGAAAGATTTCATGTTCACTTTTTGTTCCTTTTCCAGCAAAGAGTCAAGAATGCTTTGAAGGACACTTGTGGAGAACGGGATATCCAAGATGGGTGAGCGCGTTTAGCGCCCCGCCAGCGGCTTCATCGCCATGCCGGAAAAAGCACCCGCAGGTGCCCGCTGTGGCAAGGTCAGCTTTCCGGCCGCGTAATAAAGCAGGAAGGAGCCGATCTGGTAGGCAAAGATAATGTCGATTTCCACGAAGGAGCGCACAACGAAAAGCGCGCAGAGAGCAAGCAGCACGAGGCCCTGCGGGTCGCTTTTGCGCATCAGGATCGAACGCAGATGCCCAAACAGCGTGCCGTAAAGCACAATTCCCAAAAACAGCATACCGACAAAGCCGTTTTCGACAACGGTTTCGATGTAGGTGTTGTGAAAGTGAAAGCCGCTGCGGGTGGTGATGAAGAAGTCATTCCAGAGACGTTCGGCATCGAAAAAGCCCGCAACCCAGAAGCCCTGATAGCCGACGCCGAGAATCGGCGACGCTTTTGCCGCCTCTATGCCCTGCTGCCAGAGATAGGTACGTCCGGTGAGTGTCGAGTCCTTGCCGAAAACGCCGAGCACCGCATCCAGCAAGCCGAATTGAAGGGAGGCTACCACAACCAGTCCGCCCAGGCCGACGACAGCAAAGAAAATCATCTTGCGATTGGCGGGGGACAACATGCCCACCGGCAAAAAACCGATGATCAGCGCAACAATGGCAGCCGTGGTGATGACAGATGTGGCCGATTGCGATGCAAGCAGGCAATAGGCGGACATCAGGCCCGCCACCCCTGCGATGCCCAGCCATATGATGTCGCGCTGGCGCAACACCAACACAGAGCAGGCCGCAAAAATCACACCGAGCGAGGCGTAAAACCCAAGCTGATTTTTAGAGGAGAAGGCACCGACGAAACTGAACGTGCCGTCCAGCGCATCCGAAAGATAAATGCCGAACAGCAGCGAATAAAGCAGCACGACGATGATGCCGATCAGCGCACCACGCGTCAGCGTCGTTATCGAAATAACCCGCATGGCGATCAGCGCGCAGATGATGTGCGTCAGATACTGAATGGATGCCCGCATGGTGGTGGACATGGCATCCGACCAGAAACTGGAAAGGACCGCCAGAATTCCGAAGGCAAAAATCCAGATATAACGGGTATAATTACCCAGCACCCGGCGGTAATCGACGATGACCAGAGGAAACCACACCGCATAATAGGCAAGGATGGAAATCTGCCCGAACTTGGACGAATAGGCGAACACGAAGAATGACAGCGCCACCGCTGCCATTCCGTACAGTCCGTTTTTATCCGGGTCGATCAGTGCCGATTTGGCAATCCGCATGCGGACCTCACTGCATCAGAATTTCTGACGAGACTTTTATCACATCACCGGGCTGAAGGGCCGTGGTTTCATCAACCTTGATTTCCTTCGGCTTGCCACCCTCTTCACGCACGATGACATAGCCAATCGATGCGGATTTGCCGGAAGGGTCGAAGCGGAGGGCTTCGGCGGATTGCGCCAGCGCCTCAGACATCAAATCGCGGCTGGTGCCCAGTTGCAGTGACAGTTTCTGAAGCTCCGCTTCCGTATCCTGCAATTCCTTGGCGCGCTGCGCTTCCCAATCATTGCGAAGATTGATCTCATCCTGCATGGCCTTGTTGATATCCTGCTTGGCACGAAGCGAGGCGGTATCGATATCAAGCAAGCTGGATTCCACCTCAGCGGCACGTTCTTCTGCGGAAATTCTTCGCTGCGCCAGCGCCAATCCCTGTTCGTTCAGACGGTTTACTTTTTCCTTATCCTCATTCGCCAGTTGCAACTGACGATTTTGAGTTTCGGATTTCTTGGAGAGAGATTCGACTTCGGTTTCCAACAGGACTCGAAGATCTCCCAACGCCTTCAATTGCAGCGTATACCGTTCCGAGCGGGATTTCATCAGCGCGGTTTCGCTTGCGAGAAGCGCATCGATGTTGATGATCTTCTCCAACTGAGGTGTCTTGGCGATTTCCTTGTCTCCCCGCACTTCAGCGAGAAGGCGGGCCTGCCGTGCGAGAAGACGACCACGCTGGTCGTCATAAACGGCAGCATCACCACGGGCATTGATGAAGTCTCGCGCAAAACGCTGGCCCGCATCCGAACGGCGCAAACCGCCCGCAAGGCTTACGGCCTTTAGAACGGTAAGATTGGGCGCATAGGGATATTCGCCGGGGGTCTGTATGTCACCGGTCAAGAAGACAGGGCGAAACTGAGAGATTTCAACGGAGGCCGAGGGCAGATTGCGCAAGGCAAATTTGCTTTGAAGCTGCGCGCCGATCTCTTCACCCACTTCGCCTGTGGTTTTACCATCCACGTCCAGTTGCCCGATGAAGGGCAAGGATAGCGATCCAGAAGCTCCCACGGAATAATCACCGTTGATGACGTCCCAATTGCGGATCGTTCCATCGGCAGGCTGCCATTCTGCAACACGGATGCGTAGCTTGTCCGCAGTACCAAGACGGTACTGGTTATCCTTCGCAAAGGCTTGCAAAGGGCTGATAACAGCCAGCGAGGCCACAACAAAAAGGGCCGGAACCTTGCGCCATCCTACGTTCAATGAAAAGCCGGTGGCATTGCCAACCATGGGAAACTCCATTTTTACGACTGCAATAACCGCAGCCGGATTACGACCAGTGTTTAAAAACCGGTCGTAAATGCCACACAATAGTGGCCGCAATATCTTAATCTTATCGACGAAACGCCAAACTATGAATTTGGTTCAATAGCTGCCGCGTGACATGCACACAGCGGGAATGGTTTTGACGATAATGAACACGTCCTGCATCATAGACCAGTTGCGCACATACTGCGTATCGAAATCGACGCGCTCCTTATAGGAGACATCATTGCGACCGCTGATCTGCCACAAGCCGGTGAGGCCAGGACGTGTGCTGAGGTAATAAGACGCTGCGCTTTCATAATAGTTCAGCTCTTCATCAACCACGGGGCGTGGGCCAACGACGCTCATTTCACCACGAATGATGTTGATGAGCTGCGGCAGTTCATCAAGGCTGAGCTTGCGCAGAACTGTGCCGATCGCTGTGACCCGAGGATCGTTCTTCAGCTTGCGGGTGGCGTTCCACTCTTCCGCAGCCTCTGGGTTTGCAGCCAGATACTGACGAAGAACCTCGTCGCCATTCCTCACCATCGTGCGGAACTTCAGGCAATGGAACATACGACCATTATGGCCGACGCGGCGGTGCCCATAAAAAGCGGGGCCTTTGTCGGAAAGTTTGACCATGGCCATGATCATCAAAAAGATCGGGCTGAGAATAAGGATCGCAAGCAGAGCTGACGTTATATCAAAGCTGCGTTTTGCGATTCCTCCGATTGGAAAGCTGACGTCAAATTCGTCGGAGCTGCTAAGCGGCGAAACAGCCGATCGAGTCGCGGACTTCATAGAGAGGACTCCATTTATGTTTTGCGATGGTCGGTAACCCGTTTGGGCTCATCAATAAGTGTTAGATGAGACAGGAAGCCTGTGGCCGGAATTAGGTGCTTTTAAATTTTTTGTGAGGCGACATGCCTTAGTGTCCTTCGGGTGCTGCGCCTGAAATACTCACATAAGAACTGCGATGAATAACGAATTGCGCATAAAAAAGAAACAAATGACCGGAAACCCATGCACTTTACGCATGGGTTCGTTCGCTTATGTATTGATTGCCGCTCTATATTCTATTTCTTCTTATAGTTTGCTGCAAAACACAGACGAGCCAAAGTCATTTTGAGCAGAAAGCAGCCCAACATAAACAAAAAAAGCCCTTGTGCACTGCAATAAAATTGCGGCGACGCACACTCAAAAAGACATGGAATGTCTCTATTTTTATGAAGAAAAATTAATCTTGGGGTAAAAAACCTGCAAATCCGGCAGCAAAAAGGACGCAATCATGACCCAAATAAGGCGAAAACGTGGCGAAGCGCACTTGCATAGCTATAATTAATGTTCTGCGACTTCTCATATATGCAGCAAACCGCATCTTCCAGTGACAATCGCGTGATTCTGGCTCATTTACCCTCTTAAGTTTTACCCCACAATGGAAAATGCAAGTTGTTCAGGTGGAACTATCCGTTGTTCCAGCGTAGCATGAGCACAAATCACGCGGTCGATCCGTTGGATTTGCACGACAGATAACAGCGACAAGCCACTGGGGAGAGTGTCTGGCTGATATCTGAAACATGGGAGGAGATGTGGAATGTTCGCCAGCTCCATGAGCTTCGATCTGGGTGAAGATATCGCCGCATTGCGCGATCTGGTGCACCGCTGGGCGCAGGATAGATTGAAGCCCATCGCCGCCGATATCGATAAGCGGAACGAGTTTCCCGCAGAGCTGTGGCGCGAGATGGGGTCTCTCGGCTTTCTGGGCATCACGGTTCCTGAAATTTACGGTGGCGCGGACATGGGGTATCTGGCGCACACGGTTGCCGTGGAAGAAATCGCCCGCGCTTCAGCTTCGATCAGCCTCAGTTACGGTGCCCACTCCAATCTTTGCGTCAACCAGATCAAACTCAATGGCAATGCGGAGCAGAAGTCAACATATCTGCCCAAGCTGATTTCCGGCGAACATGTCGGCGCTCTGGCGATGTCCGAGGCCGGCTCCGGTTCAGACGTGGTCTCGATGAAGCTGCGGGCAGAGAAGCATGGCGATCACTACAGGCTGAACGGCACAAAATACTGGATTACCAACGGGCCGGACGCGGACACGCTGGTCGTCTACGCGAAAACCAATCCCGATGCGGGCAGCAAGGGCATTACGGCCTTCATCGTCAAAAAATCGATGAGCGGCTTTTCCACCAGCCCGCATTTCGACAAGCTGGGTATGCGCGGCTCCAACACGGCAGAACTCATTTTCGATGATGTTGAGGTGCCGGTGGAAAACATTCTTGGCGAAGAGGGCAAGGGTGTGCGGGTGCTGATGTCCGGCCTGGATTATGAGCGCGTCGTGTTATCCGGCATCGGCACCGGCATCATGGCCGCCTGCCTTGATGAAATCATGCCCTATCTCAAAGAGCGCAAGCAGTTCGGCCAGAGCATTGGCAGCTTTCAACTGATGCAGGGCAAGATCGCGGACATGTATACCGCGCTGAATACCGCCCGCGCCTATATGTATGAAGTCGCCCGCGCCTGTGACCGGGGCAAGGTGACGCGGCAGGATGCTGCCGCGTGCGTACTTTATGCCTCAGAGCAAGCTATGCTGGTGGCGCATCAGGCGGTGCAGGCCATGGGCGGTGCTGGTTTCATGAACGAAACGCCGGTCAGCCGCATCTTTCGCGATGCCAAACTGATGGAGATTGGTGCTGGCACCTCTGAAATTCGCCGCATGCTCATCGGCCGGGAATTGATGGAGAGCCAAGCATAATGAGTGTTCTGAAATCCTCCATCCTGACAAACAGCGAGATATTTAAAACCAACCGCACCGCCCATGAAGCAGCCATTGAAACCGTCGAAGACGCCGTGGGCATCGCCATGGCTGGCGGCGGAGATGCGGCACGTACCCGCCATTTGGCGCGGGGAAAGTTGCTGCCGCGTGATCGAGTGATGAGGCTGATCGACCCCGGCTCGGCATTTCTGGAGATAGGTCTCACCGCTGCCCACGGTGTTTATGACGCACCGGTGCCGAGTGCTGGCCTGATCACCGGCATCGGCAGAGTCTGCGGGCTGGATTGCATGATCGTCTGCAACGATGCGACCGTGAAAGGCGGCACCTATTTTCCGTTGACGGTAAAGAAGCATCTGCGTGCGCAGGAGATCGCGCAGGAAAACCATCTTCCCTGCATCTATCTGGTCGACAGCGGCGGCGCGAACCTGCCCAATCAGGATGAGGTGTTTGCAGACCGAGACCACTTTGGGCGCATCTTCTACAATCAGGCGCAGATGAGCGCGCAGGGCATTGCACAAATCGCGGTCGTCATGGGGTCGTGTACGGCAGGCGGCGCTTATGTTCCGGCCATGTCGGATGTGACCATCATCGTGCGCGACCAGGGAACGATCTTTCTGGCTGGACCGCCCTTGGTGAAAGCCGCGACCGGCGAAATCATTTCTGCTGAAGAACTGGGCGGCGGTGATGTGCATACGCGCCTCTCCGGCGTTGCAGACTATCTGGCTGAGAATGACGAACACGCGCTGGCTCTCGCACGTCAGGCCGTGGCCAGCCTCAATCGTACAAAACCCGCAACCGTCTCATGGCAAACCGCGGAAGAGCCACTTTACGATCCGCAGGACATCCTCGGCGTCGTACCTGCGAGCCTTAGAACGCCCTATGATATTCGCGAAGTCATCGCCCGTGTTGCAGATGGCTCGCGGTTCGATGAGTTCAAGGCGCGTTTCGGCGAAACGCTCGTCACCGGATTTGCGCACATCATGGGGTGCCCGGTGGGCGTCGTTGCCAATAACGGCATCCTGTTCAGCGAGGCTGCGCAAAAAGGCGCGCATTTCATTGAGCTATGCTCACAACGGAAAATCCCACTCATCTTCCTGCAAAACATCACTGGCTTCATGGTGGGCCGCAAATATGAGAATGAAGGCATCGCCCGCCACGGTGCCAAGCTGGTGACGGCGGTGGCAACGACTTCCGTTCCCAAAATCACCATGCTGGTTGGCGGCTCCTTCGGCGCCGGCAATTACGGCATGGCAGGCCGCGCCTATTCCCCGCGTTTTCTCTGGACATGGCCGAACAGCCGCATCTCCGTGATGGGTGGAGAGCAGGCGGCTGGCGTTCTGGCGACCGTGAAACGCGAGGGCATGGAGCGCGCAGGGCAGAGCTGGAGTGCAGAGGAAGAGGCCGAGTTCAAACGCCCGACCATCGATATGTTCGAGCGGCAGAGCCACCCGCTTTACGCTTCCGCCCGGCTTTGGGACGATGGCATTGTCGATCCGCGCAAGACCCGAGAAATTCTGGCGCTCAGTCTTTCGGTTTCGCTGAATGCACCGATTTCCGACACCCGTTTCGGCATTTTCCGCATGTGAGGAGTGAGCGATGTTCAGAAAAATACTCATCGCCAATCGCGGAGAAATCGCCTGCCGGGTCATGACCACCGCACGCCGTATGGGCATAAAGACGGTCGCGGTTTATTCGGATGCCGATGCTTTGGCCAAGCATGTCAGCCTTGCCGATGAGGCGGTGCGGATCGGCCCGCCGCCCGTTGCCGAAAGCTATATCGACGGCAAAGCCATCATCCATGCTGCCTTGAAATCCGGTGCCGAAGCCATCCACCCCGGTTATGGTTTTCTGTCCGAAAATCCGGATTTTGTCGACGCCGTTGAAAACGCCGGACTGGTTTTCATCGGCCCACCCGCAAGCGCCATTCGCGCCATGGGCCTGAAAGATGCGGCAAAGTCACTGATGGAAAAGGCCGGTGTGCCTGTTGTGCCGGGTTATCATGGTGGTTCGCAGAATCCGGAATTTCTGAAAAACGAGGCCGAGCGGATTGGTTATCCTGTCCTGATCAAAGCCCGCGCCGGTGGCGGCGGCAAGGGTATGCGGCTTGTGGAACAACCGGAGGATTTTCTGGCATCGTTGGAAAGCGCGCAGCGTGAAGGAGCGAAAAGTTTCGGAGACGCCGCCGTTCTGGTGGAAAAATACATCACATCGCCTCGGCACATCGAAATCCAGATATTCGCGGATAATTTTGGCAATGTTGTTCACCTGTTCGAGCGCGACTGCTCTCTGCAACGCCGCCATCAAAAGGTGATCGAAGAAGCCCCTGCCCCCGGCATGACCGACAAGGTTCGCAGCGTCATGGGTGCAGCAGCCATCGAAGCGGCCCGCACGATTGGATATCGTGGTGCAGGCACGATCGAATTTATTGCCGATGGCAGTAAGGGACTTCGGGCGGATGGTTTTTGGTTCATGGAAATGAACACGCGCCTTCAGGTCGAGCATCCCGTTTCGGAAGCCATCACCGACCTTGATTTCGTGGAGCTGCAATTGCGCGTCGCAGCGGGCGAAACACTGCCTTTTGTCCAAGACGATCTCAAGATCAACGGCCATGCTTTCGAGGCACGCCTTTATGCGGAAGATGCCTCACAAGGCTTTCTTCCGGCCGTTGGAAAACTGGAGCATCTGCGCTTTCCCGATGGCGCGGGATTCGAAAAAGCGGCCGTTCGCATCGATAGCGGTGTTCGCTCGGGCGATACGATCACGCCTTGGTACGACCCGATGATCGCAAAAATCATCGTGCATGGAGAAAATCGAGAGGCCGCACTGCGCAAACTGACCGATGCGCTAACCTCCACCGAAATCGCCGGGACAGTCACCAATCTGGCCTTCCTCACGGCACTGTCTCGTCACGAAGGTTTTGCCAAGGGTGAGGTCGATACGGGGTTGATCGGGCGCGATTTGGATCAACTGATAGAGCCGCAACCCACTCCGCCATTTGGATCAACCGTCGCCGCCATGATCCTCAGCGGCCTTCTCGATCCACCTGAAAGCACCGATCCTTTCGACCTACTGCGCGGTTTTCGCATTTGGGGCAATTCCAGCCTTCAGATTGTACTGGTCCATGAAGCAACCAAAGAAAATGTCGCCCTCAAAATCGATGGGCCGTTCATTGAAACGGAAAGCGGCAAGCGCTTTCAGATAACCCGCAATGCAGATGAGATAACGGTAGACGAGGAAGGCCATCGCAAATCATTCCGCATGTTCCGGCAGCGAGATATGGTCCATCTCTTTATTGATGGGCAATGTTTCTCGTGGTCAAGGTTCGATCCGTCCATTCAAGCAGAAGGTAAGGAACACGGTGGCGACGATGTTGCTGCGCCGATGCCGGGTCTTGTGGCCAAGGTGTTTGTCGAAAAAGGCCAGTTGGTCCACAAAGGCGATGCGCTGCTGATACTGGAAGCGATGAAGATGGAGCATCTGCTTAGCGCGCCGAGAGACGGAACAGTTGCAGAGCTCAACGTGACATCTGGACAACAAGTCAGCCACGGCGATTTGCTGGTATCGTTCGAGGTCGACAATGGCTGAGACCGTGACGATCTTCGAAGTCGGACCGCGTGACGGCCTGCAAAATGAGAAAGCGCTCCTCAGCACCGCTGACAAGATCACCTTGATCGACATTTTGTCCGAAACCGGCCTTCGAAAAATCGAAACGACCAGTTTCGTCAGCCCGAAATGGGTGCCACAAATGGCCGATGCTGCGGACGTGTTGGCTGGTATCCAACGCAAGAAAGGCATCGTTTACGCCGCCCTCGCCCCCAATATGCGCGGCTTTGAGGCGGCCATGGTCGCAAAAGCGGATGAGATCGCAGTTTTTGCATCGGCCTCTGAAAGCTTCAGCCAAAAGAACATCAACTGTTCGATAGAAGACAGCATAAAGCGTTTCGAGCCGGTGCTGGATGCTGCGCGTGAAGCAGGCATTCCCGTGCGCGGTTATGTGTCCTGCATCACGGATTGTCCTTATGACGGCGCGGTGCCGCCTGAAAATGTATTGGATGTCAGCCAAAAGCTTCTTGCCCTCGGCTGCTACGAAATCAGCCTCGGCGACACAATCGGCGCGGCAACACCGGAGAAACTTGCGCCTCTGTTACAACTGCTCTGCGATCAGATCGACGCAAGCAGACTTGCCGGCCATTTCCACGACACCCGAAACCGCGCACTGGACAATATGGAATGTGCGCTCGCATTCGGCATTCGTACCTTTGATAGTTCGGTCGCTGGTCTGGGTGGATGCCCTTATGCGCCGGGCGCGAAAGGCAACGTCGCGACGGAAGCAGTTGTCTCGCGTCTTTCCACTTTGGGTTATGAAACGGGCGTGGACATACACAAGGTGGTAAAAGCCGCCTCCTTCGCCCATAAGATAACAGGAGCCACGCATGAGCTATGAAACATTGCGGGTTTCCCGAGACGAGCGCGGCGTGGTCGCGCTGACACTCAACCGGCCAGAAAAGCGCAATGCCATGACGGCGGCGATGATTGCCGAATTGACGGATTTCGCTGCCAAAGCCAATGCCGACGATACGATCCGCGCTATCGTTCTTTCCGGCAACGGCCCGCTTTTTTGCGCCGGTGGTGACCTGTCATGGATGATGGCTCAAATCGAGGCGGATCGTGAAACACGAAAGTGGGAAGCACGGAAGCTGGCCCATATGCTGAGAGCATTAAACGAGTTGCGCGCACCATTGATCGGCAAAATCCACGGCGCTGCCTTCGGCGGCGGCATCGGTTTGGCGTGTGTTTGCGATGTTGCGATTGCCAGCGACGAGACGAAGTTCGGCTTTACCGAAACCAAACTCGGCATCATACCCGCAACGATAGCGCCCTACGTTCTGGCAAGAATGGGAGAAGCATCTGCGCGCCGCGTGTTCATGTCCGCGAGAATATTCCAGTCCGAAGAGGCCAAGCACCTTGGTTTGATCAAGGCCGCAGTGGCCGCTTCTGAACTCGACGCTGCCGTAGAATTCGAGATCGCGCCTTATCTCAATGTCGCCCCCAAAGCGGTGGGACGCGCCAAGGCCCTTGCGAGCTCGCTGGGAAATAAAATCGATGACAGCGTCATCGAAGCCAGCATTCACCAGCTTGCGGATGCTTGGGAAACAGATGAAGCCAAGGAAGGCATTGCCGCCTTTCTGGAAAAACGCCAGCCTCGGTGGGTTAAAGAAACCGGCGGTTAGTTCGATTCAGGCAAAGGCAAAAAGCTCCGCATCCGGGTCTTGTCCACCGTTGACCGCTGCTGAGATAATCTCTGCTGCAATCTGACTGAACGTAATGCCGTTTCCGCCGAAACCCATCACCGCATAGACATTGTCCATGCCTTGCACGGGGCCGATCAATGGAAGGCCGGTTGTTGTGGTTCCAAAAGCAGCGGCCCAGCGATATTCAGGCGCACCGATATCCTTGCCCAACAACTTTGATAGTTTCACCCGGATCGTATCCGTTTTGGCCTTCAGTTTGGTTTCAGACTGGAAAGCCTCCGGATCATCCTCATCTTCGCCACCGGCGATAACGCGGCCATGATTATCCGTGCGTAGATAGAGATAAGGGTCTGATGCCTCCCAGACGATGTGATCTTTAAGCCAAGACGGCAAAGATGTCTGCGGGCGGCTGGCCAGTGCCCATGTGGAAATGATCTGATGGTTTTTGTTGGCAAGGCTCTTTAAAAACTCATAGCCCGTGCAGAACACAACATGCGATGCGCTTAATAGCTTGCCATCCGATGTCGCAAGGACAACGTCTGAGCCAAAGTTTCTGAGGTCAGTGATCTCAACGCCGGAAACGATTTCAGCACCGCGTTTCACGACATCGCGCAGGAGGCCCGCCGTCAACTGCCCAGGATTGGCAGACGCGGATATGTCGCTCAAGATCGCGCCTTCACGCATCAGGCCATATGTCTCTTCCAAAACCTCAGAAGACAAAAACTCCGCAGTGATGCCCGCTTTTTCTCGCTGTGCCACCTCGTTTTTCATTGCCCGAATGCCGAGTTCGTCGCCTGCCAGATACAATGTCTTTTTGCGCCGCATGGAACAGGAAATATCGAGGGAGCGGGTGATTTCCTCCAAGCGAAGAACCGCCCTTGCAGAGCGCTGCCAGGCACGCGCAGCCTTCTCCTTGCCAATCATTTTTTGCAATTTGTGCAGCGGAATATCGATTTCGTGCTGAATCATCGCAGTGCTTGCGATGCTGCTGCCCCTCACCGGCTCGCGGCGGTCGACAATCAACATGGATTGGCCCGGTCGTGCCAAGGCATGTGCCGTTAGCGCGGCGCTGATACCAGCACCGACGATAATCACATCGAAATGGGACATTGAAGGGCTATTGCGCGTTCGCACCGATATGCGCGGGCTATCCAGCCACAGCGGCTGTGATTCCCTCAAATCACGAGATTGGGTCAGTTGCTGCTCTGTCATGGACACTCTTTCGCGCGCTGAAAAATGGATGGCCAAAGGGACTGCACGAAAAAAGAGCCGCCATTTGATTGGCGGCTCCCTGGTTTTATGGATCAGGCTGCGCGTCGCTCGTGGCGGCCTTCTTCAATTTCTTCGACAATCTTGCCCACAAAGGCATCCAGATCATCTGGGGAGCGGGACGTGATGATGCCCTTATCGACAACGACCTTCTCATCTTTCCAGATGCCGCCTGCGTTTTTTACGTCGGTCTTGATTGAGCCGTAAGATGTAACCTGCAAACCCTTCACGGCATCGGCTTCGATAAGGAGCCAAGGCGCATGGCAGATGGCGGCAACGACCTTGCCGGATTCAACGAAGTCGCGCACGACGCGCATTGCGCCTTCGTCTGCTCTCAGCTTATCCGGGTTGATCTGGCCGCCGGGAAGAACAAGAGCGTCGAAATCCTCGACCTTTACAGCCTTCGCCGAAAGATCGACGTCGATGCTGTCTCCCCAATCTGCGCCGTCCCAGCTTTTGATCTGGCCGTCCTTGATGGACGCGATTTTGACATCCGCACCCTTACGCTTCAGCTCTTCATAGGGCACGCGCAACTCGGAGCGCTCGTAACCATCCGTCGCGAGAATGACGATTTTTGCAGAATTGATAGCCGTCATGGCTTTCTCCTTCTATTGATCGTTTGCAAATTGTTTGAAAACTCAGGACGCTTCATCCGAATTAACCGAGGGCAAAAAGAACTCGACATCATTTCGAACTTTTTCATCAAGAATGCCGACTTTCTCTGCCCAAAAGCGCTCTGCCTCCGCCGGTTCGTGATCGTACTGACGAACAAAGGTCTTGTTGTCGTCAATCATCACCTGACGTGTTCCGCCAAGGAGCATGTATTCTTCCGCAAGCTTTCGCGTTTCGGTCTTTTCCATGGTTTAGCTCCTCTTGGACAATGGACGGAGAGCACTGGATGGGTGAGAAGCTCGACTGCCGTTTCGTTGGCCATCAGGGGAAAACGGAAAAATCCTGATGTTCTTCGGCACCATCATGTCCGTTTGACACAGCGGCTCTCCTGCAAAGTGAACGTGTCCCTTGCACAATGGTTCCTGAAAAATTCAGATCAGATTTTTTGGAGAAAGGTCAGTTGCCGAGTGCTTCAATCTGTTTGGTCAACCGCTCGGCAGACATAAGCGCGCTGCCGGTTGCAGCAACCATTTGCGGCAGAACCAGCCATTCCAGCATCCATGCTGCACCTGAACGTTCCTGCTCATGCACCATGGATTGATGCAGGGCCGAAACCTGCACGGCATTGAAGCGTGCGAGTGCCACCAGCGTTTCCGCCACCACCGGATTTTGTTTGTGCGGCATGGCGGACGAGCCGCCACCACCGGAAAGGCGAATTTCCCCGCCGACCTCGGCAAGCAAAGCGATATCCTGCCCGAACTTGCCGAGCGACCCGGTGACGAGAGACAACAGATTGCCAAACTCAACGATGCCGTCTCGCTGGCTGTGCCATTGTGTCGTATCGGTAAGATCAAGTCGCTTTGCCAGTTCAGTGCGAACGGCTGATGCCTTGTCGTCAAATTTTTCCAATGTGCCTGCCGCACCGCCGAACTGAAGGGCAAAACCGCGTTCCAGCAAAACATGCAGGCGCGTTTCATGGCGGCAAAGTGGCTGTTGCCAACTGGCCACCCTATCAGCAACGGTCATGGGAATGGCGGCCTGCATCCGCGTGTAGCCCATCAAGGCTTTCAGCCCATCACGTTTGGTAAGATTTTCCAAACCTGAAATGCAGGAAGACAAACGCGTACCGATAATAAAAACAGCGGCTTTCAGGCGCAGCATCAGGCTCGTATCGATAACGTCCTGACTTGTTGCGCCAAAATGCACCTTTGCCGCTGCATCCCCGCCCACGGCTGCACGCAACTGCCGCACCAATTCGGGGATGACCACGCCGTCTTTTGCAACGCCGTCTCGCAAGGCGGCGTAGTCGATCGAAGCGGCTGCTATACCCTTTACGATGCGTGCGGCATCCGCTTCTGAAATTACCCCTGTCGCGGCTTGCGCTTGAGCAAGAGCGCATTCAAAGCGCAACATGGCCTCGACGTCCGCTTCTGCGGAAAACAGCGCCGCGATTTCCGCGTCACCGAAAAGACCGCTGAGGAAAGGGTGTTCAAAAGGGGAAAAGCTCATTTTACATCTCAAATGTCGAAGAAAACCGTTTCTCGATCACCTTGAAGGTGAATATCGAAACGATATGTACTGCCTTCTTCCTTTTTCGCAATCAGCGTTGCCAGACGTGACTTATGCTCGACGCGGGCCAAAACCGGATCGGCAGCGTTCGCATCTCCCTCTTCCGGGAAATACATGCGTGTATGCAGACCAATATTGATGCCACGCGCCACGATCCAGAAGGTTATATGCGGGGCCATCCAGCGCCCATCCTTGAAAGGCACCTTTCCGGGCTTGATGGTTTCAAACAGGAATTCGCCGGTGTCCATATCGCCCGGAGAACGGCCCCAGCCCGAAAAACCTTGATCCGCCGTGCCACGCGTCTCGCTGGGACTATTATAAAGCCCCTCCGCGTCCGCCTGCCAGATTTCGACAAGGGCGTCCTTCAACGCATTGCCGCCGCCATCATAAACCGTGCCGCGGATGCTGATGCGTTCGCCTTTTGCGTTGTCATTATAAAGTGCCGAGGAACCAAGATCCTCGGCAAATATGCCGTGAATGCCGACGAAGTTGGGCGTGCAACCGATGTGAACATATGGCCCGGCGGTCTGCGACGCGCTTTCCTTGAAGTAATAAAGCGGCTGAACCATCTCAGTTACCCTCCATCCGGTTTTCAAAAAGGGTGGAGCGGCGTCCGCGCAGCACGATGTCGAATTTATAAGCGCGCATATCCATGGGGATTGCGGAGGTCATGTCCAGCGCTGCAACAAGACGCTCGATTGCCGCCTTGTCCGGAATGGTTTTGACGATCGGACATTGCCAGATCATCGGGTCGCCTTCGAAATACATCTGGGTAATCAGGCGCTGTGCAAAACCGTGACCGAAGACGGAGAAGTGAATGTGGGCGGGGCGCCAGTCGTTCACACCGTTCGGCCACGGATAGGCACCGGGCTGGATGGTCTTGAACCAATAATAGCCATCCGCATCGGTAATCGTGCGGCCAACGCCCCCGAAATTCGGATCGATGGGCGCAAGATATGTCTCTTTTTTGTGGAGATAACGGCCACCGGCATTGGCCTGCCAGAATTCCACCAGAGCACCGTCAACACCCTTGCCGCGCTCATCCAGAACACGGCCATGTACCAAAATGCGTGGACCGATGGGCATTTCGCCGGGGCGGGCGTAATTGAGGATGAGATCATTATCCAGCGGGTTGAGCATACCATGCCCAAAGACCGGACCGGTAATCTCACTTTTCGTGCCTTCCAACGAAATCAGGGCGCGTTGAGGGGAGCGTAGAATCGAAGTCTTATATCCCGGTGTCAGAGCCGGAGGGTGAATGCTGCGGTCTCTGGCAAAAAATGGTCCGGTTTCCGGCGGTGAATTCGTCATTTCTTTTCCTCCTCCCGCAAAGATGCAGCCCGCATATCGGCGAGCGTGTTCTTCGCAATCTTGAAAGCATGATTGGCAGCGGGAACACCAGCATAAATCGCAACATGCATCAGCGCTTCGCGAATGTCCTCTTCCGTCGCACCCGTATTGGCGGTGGCGCGCACATGCATGGCAACTTCCTCATCTTGGCCAAGCGCTGCCAGCAACGCAATCGTCACCATGGATCGCTCCCGCTTTGTCCATTGCGGGCTGGACCAGACATTTCCCCATGCCGATTCCGTTATCAGTCTTTGGAAAGGTTGATCAAACGGCGTGGAAGCTGCCTGTGCGCGGTCCACATGGGCGTTGCCCAGTACCTCACGGCGGGTCTTCATTCCGGTTTCGAACCTGTCAGCATCAGCCATGTGTCAAAACTCCGGTAGGGATTTGAGGAAAGTGCGGGCGGCCAGCGCATAGGCTTTCGGCTGCTCCAGACACGGAATATGTCCGCAATGCTCAATGATGGTCATGCGACTATCGGGTATAAGCGCAGCCAGCGAACGCACGAGATCAGGCGGTGTCGAACCATCGCCATCCCCGGCGATACACAGCGTAGGAACAGCGATCTTTCGTGCGAGTTCGGTAAAGTCCGCATCGCGGATGGCGGCACACGTCCCCGCATATCCTGATGCGTCCTGACGGGTCAGCATGGTGCGTGCGCCGAGATAGGTCGCATTCTTCGGCTGGCGAAATGCAGGGGTAAACCAGCGCTCCATCACGCCATCGACCAATGGCGCGATGCCATCCTGCTCGATTTTTCCAATGCGGTCATTCCACATAGCAGGGGTGCCGATCTTGGGCGCCGTATTGCTGAGGATGAGTGCACGGACCAGATCAGGACGGCGTGCGTAAAGCCCCTGTGCAATCAACCCACCGACAGAAAGCCCCCAGATAATTGCCTGTTTTATGGCGAGGTGATCCAGCAGGTCGGCCAAATCATCAACGTGATCATCGATGGAATAAGGTGTGTTTCCGGCATCGGATAAACCGTGCCCGCGCTTGTCGTGCAAGACATAGGCATAGTCGTCGCCAAGCTCCTGCATGACCGCATTCCATATGCGAAAATCAGTGCCCAGTGAGTTGATGAAAACGATGACGGGTTTCCCGTCTTCCAGACCAACGGCGCGATAATGGATCGCCTGCGCGCCAGACAGCAAAAATTGCATGTTCACATTCCTCCTACGGACGATATTGCAAGATCGAAATGGTTAAGTAAAATGAGTTTATTGACAAAAATCATAACCCATAGATTATGAGTTATGATCGATTCACGCATAAAATTTCGTCACCTCCAAACCTTCGTAGAAATCGCCCGCCAGAAAAGCGTCATGCGGGCAGCGGCGATTTTGCATGTCAGCCAGCCAGCGGTGACGAAAACCATCCGCGAGCTGGAAGAAGTGCTGGGCGTCTCCTTGTTTGAACGGGACGGTCGCGGCATCAAGCTCAGCCGGTATGGCGAGATCTTTTTGAAACACGCTGGTGCGACGATGACGGCCTTGCGGCAGGCCGTGGATTCGGTTTCGCAGGATGCGGCGAAAAGCGGCATTCCGGTTAGAATCGGAGCTTTGCCGACGGTCTCTGTCAGCATCATGCCGCAAGTCATGCTAAGTTTCCTTAAGGAAGATACCGGCAGCACGGTGAAGATCGTGACCGGAGAAAACGCTGTTTTGCTGGAGCAATTGCGCGTGGGAGATCTCGACCTTGTTGTGGGGCGTCTTGCCGCGCCTGAAAAGATGATCGGCTTTTCTTTCGAGCATCTTTATTCGGAGCGGGTGCGTTTTGTCGTGCGGGCCGGTCATCCTCTCCTCAAGGAAAACGCGGCTGTTTTTGAGCGGCTTCACGAATTTCCTGTTTTAACGCCAACGCGCAACTCTGTCATTGGCCCGGTGGTCGATCAATTTCTGCTGGCGCACGGCGTCACGCCGCTGCCAACACAGATTGAAACAGTATCAGATGCCTTTGGCCGCGCTTTTCTGAGAATAAGCGACGCGATCTGGATCATTTCCGAAGGCGTGGTCGCTGCGGATATCGCAGACGGAACGCTTGCCACGCTGCCTCTCGAAACTGCCGATACCAGCGGCCCGGTAGGATTGACGATGCGGGCTGACACTCAGCCGTCCTTGCCGCTCTCCCTCCTCATGCAAACGATCCGCGAAACGGCAAGATATCAGACCAGCATCCGAGCCAGCTCGGATTGAACGCTGAGCAATGGTGGCAGATAGCGCTCCACCAGTTCATCCATAGACGCCGCTGTGGCAGGCAGGCCCACATTCAACGCCGCCACCGTTTGCCCACGGACGTTTTTGAGCGACACGGCAATGGAGCGCAACCCGACCTCCACTTCCTGATCAATCAACGCATAGCCGCGAGCCTTCGTCGCATCCAGTTCCACCATCAGCATTTCGATGTCCGTAATGGTGCGACCCGTCCGCGCTTCGAGATGAGATAGGCCCAAAATCCTCTCCCTGCTGGCCATATCCAGCGCCGCCAGCAGAACCCGCCCCATGGACGTACAATAAGCTGGCAGGCGCGAGCCAGGCATCAATGCGATGGACATGACGCGCCGTTGCGCGGCGCGGGCGACATAGACGATTTCCGTTTCATCCAGAATGGACACAGACGTGCTTTGGCCGATCTTTTCAGACAGGTCATCCAGCAGCGGCTGGACGATGCGCGGCAGGGGCATGGTGGCGAGACACCCGGTTCCCAGGCGCAAAACCTTCGGCGTTACGGTGAAAAACTTTCCATCATAAGCAGCATATCCCAGCTCGGCCAAGGTCAACAGGCAACGCCTTGTCGTCGCGCGATCCAGACCGGCAATCTCGGCCGCTTGCGAAATGGAAAGACGTGGATGCTCGGCGCTGAAGGCCTCGATAACCTTCAAACCCTTGGCGAGACCACTCATCAAATCTCTTTCGTTGGCGACCATCAAGCTCATCCATTTTGTGCGATATACGAACAAAAGTTATATATCGCACAAAATGGTTGCAGTCGAGCCCGTTTCGGATTTACCTCCCGTCTGCGGCAACGGCACATCGTGGACCGCTAAGGAGGCAGTGTATGGACAAAACGATCAAAAGCGCCGCTGAGGCGGTTTCCGCCATCGGCGACGGCGCGACGGTGATGATTGGTGGTTTCGGCGGCTCTGGCGCACCGATTGAATTGATCCATGCGCTGATCGACAAAGGCCCCAAGAACCTCACCGTGATCAACAATAACGCCGGAAACGGGCGTATTGGTATCGCAGCGATGATCGATGCGGGCATGGTGCGGAAAATGATCTGCTCCTTCCCGCGTTCATCCGATCCACGTGCTTTCACCGACAAATATCTGGCCGGCGAAATTGAGCTGGAACTCGTGCCGCAAGGCACGCTGGCGGAGCGCATCCGCGCCGGCGGCGCCGGTATTCCGGCGTTCTACACACCGACCGCCTATGGCACGGAACTGGCAGAGGGCAAGCCGATCGCGGAATTCGATGGTCGCCATTACGTACAGGAACGCTGGCTGAAAGCGGACTTCGCCATCGTCAAGGCACATCTCGGCGATACGCATGGCAACCTGACCTACAGCAAGGCTGGCCGCAACTTCAATCCACTGATGTGCATGGCGGCGACGACGACAATCGCGCAGGTTTCCAAGCTCGTTGAGGCGGGCGACATAGACCCGGAGCAGGTCGTTACCCCCGGCATCTTCGTGAACGGCGTTGTCCAGATTTCCAATCCGCAACAGGAAGAAGACCTCATTCGCGCAGGAGTGGCCTACGCATGACTACTGACACACATCCGCTCAACACGTTTGAAGACCTCAAACTGTCCAACGCCCAGATCGCATGGCGTGCCGCGCAGGACATTGCCGATGGTGCCTATGTCAATCTCGGCATCGGCTTTCCGGAAATGGTGGCGCGTTATCAGCCCCCGGGTCGTGAGGCTATTTTCCACACGGAAAACGGTGTCCTGAACTTCGGTGAAGCGCCGCCGGAGGGCGAGGAAGACTGGGATCTGATCAATGCGGGCAAAAAAGCAGTTACGCTGAAGCCAGGTGCCGCTTTCTTTCACCATGCGGACAGTTTTGCCATGGTGCGTGGCGGGCATCTGGATGTAGCGATTCTTGGTGCTTATCAGGTGGCGCAGAATGGCGATCTCGCCAATTGGCGCGTCGGCTCCAAGGGCGTTCCTGCCGTGGGCGGGGCAATGGACCTTGTGCACGGCGCAAAACAGGTTTTTGTCATCACCGAACATGTGACGAAAAAGGGCGAGCCCAAACTTGTTGAAAAATGCGCTTTTCCGCTGACAGGCGTTGGCTGCATCACCCGCATCTATACCAGCCATGCGGTGGTGGACGTGGTGGATGGACATTTCGTTTTGCGCGAAAAAGTACCGGGAATGAGCTTTGACGATTTGCAAGCCATGACGGGTGCCACGCTACACACAGACGGTCCTGTTACCGATCTTATTGCGCCGGAGCTTTGACAGATGACTGAAGCCTATATTTGCGATTATATCCGCACACCCATTGGCCGTTTTGGCGGTGCGCTGTCTTCGGTGCGCGCCGATGACTTGGGAGCCGTTCCGCTCAAGGCGCTTTTGGAGCGCAACAGGTCGGTGGACTGGGAAGCCGTCGACGACGTGATTTTCGGCTGCGCCAATCAGGCGGGGGAAGACAACCGCAACGTGGCGCGTATGTCCCTGCTACTGGCAGGCCTGCCAGTGTCGGTCACGGGCACAACCATCAACCGTCTTTGCGGCTCGGGCATGGATGCGGTCATCACCGCCGCCCGCGCCATCAAATCCGGTGAGGCGGAACTGATGATTGCTGGCGGCGTGGAAAGCATGAGCCGCGCGCCCTTCGTGATGCCAAAGGCGGATGCGGCTTTCTCTCGTAACGCCGAAATCTACGACACCACCATTGGCTGGCGCTTCGTCAACCCTGCGATGAAATCGCTCTATGGCGTGGATTCCATGCCGGAAACAGGCGACAATGTCGCTATAGATTACGAAGTTTCCCGCGAGGATCAGGACGCTTTTGCGGTGCGCAGCCAGCAAAAGGCGTCGGCAGCGCAGGCAAATGGACGATTGGCAAAAGAGATAACGCCCGTTTCCATTGCGCAACGCAAAGGTGATCCACTCGTCGTCTCAAAAGACGAACACCCGCGTGAGACCAGCCTGGAAGCGCTGGCGAAACTGAAACCCATCAACCGCATGGATGGCGCGACCGTGACTGCGGGCAATGCCTCCGGCGTCAACGATGGCGCGGCGGCTTTGATGATCGCTTCTGCGGCAGCGGTGAGGAAATACGGCCTGACACCGCTTGCCCGCATTCTGGGTGGTGCGACGGCTGGCGTTCCGCCGCGCATCATGGGCATCGGCCCTGCACCGGCGTCTCAAAAGCTTCTGGCTCGATTGGGCTTGAAGCAGGACGCACTCGATGTGATCGAACTCAACGAAGCTTTCGCCTCGCAAGGGCTGGCAACGCTGCGCCAGCTTGGCATTGCCGATGACGATCCACGCGCCAACATCAATGGCGGCGCAATTTCGCTCGGTCATCCGCTGGGCATGAGCGGAGCGCGTATCGCCGGCACTGCCGCACTTGAACTTTCATTGACCGGCAAGAGCAAGGCTCTCGCCACCATGTGCATTGGCGTCGGTCAAGGCATCGCAATTGCGCTGGAGAGGGTGTAAACCCTCGTCGTCCAGACCCTCATTGTATGGAAGCCGGATTTGCGAAGGCGTTTTTCAACATGTCGCTCATGGGCATGTGAAGGCTGACACCAATTTCCGGAATCTGGCTTTCAAACCACCGCGCGTAGATTTCTGCACCCTCTGGGCTTTTGTAAATCTCTCGAAGAGCGTCGTTGACAGCTGTGGCAAACTCGGTGTCGTTCAGCCGCATCATGAAACCATAGGGCTGAGCCTCCGTGACCTTCTCTTTCGAAAGGCTATATTCACTCGGATTTTTCGATTGAGCGATCATCATGCTCAACAACACTTCATCCATCGCGAACGCTGAAACGCGTGCATCCTTCACCATGTCAAAAGCCGACTGCAAGCCGTCCACCGGGACGACGGATATGCTGAGCTTTTGGGTGCGATTGATTTCGGTGATGTCGCTGACATTGACCGTTCCCAAAGCCACACTGACAGACCGGCCTTTCAGGTCCGCCACTGTTTGAAGCCCATTTTTGGCAAGAGACACATAACGGGTGGCTCCATAAAAGTGGCTGAGCGCGAAATTGGCGCTCTTGCGGCGCTCCGCAGTGTTGGTGCTACTGTTACATTCAATATCGATGTTGCCCTCGTTGAGCAGTTGAATGCGATTGCTGGGTGTGCGCGGCACGAACTCGATTTCGATTGTCGGTATATTCAGTCGCTCCCGCAGTTTCTCCGTCACCCGCCGACATAAATCGATGGAATAACCGACGATCTGCCCATCCGGCGCTGTAAACGAAAATGGAGCCGTTGCGCCATATCCAATGCGGATTTTACCCGTTTTGACAATCCGTTCGAGCGTTGGCATCTCAAAGTTTGAAGCGGCGGCGATGGGAGCGGAAAGACAAAGGATTAGCAAAGCCTGAAAAGCAGCGGCTGAGACTTTACACAGGCTGTGCTTCATTGCAGATACTCCGTCGGCTCGCGAAATGCTGCTTCCAGTTCTAGAGACATGGGAAGGTTGAAATTGCGACCGTCGGGCGGCAAAGGCGACATGAACCACTTGTTGTAGATTCGGTTGATTTCGCTGCTGACAAACAGTTTTCGCAGCCCTTCGTTCACGACCTTGTTGAAACCCTCATCCCCCTTGCGCATCAAAATTCCATATGGCTCGGGCGGGCCAAAGGTTTCAGATGAAATCATGTAGTCACCCGGAGACTTGGAAAACGCAATCTGTGCTGCCAGCAAAACGCCGTCCATCACGAAAGCAGACGCCTTGTTGCTCTCAACGAAACTGAACCCTTCGGAGTTCTGTTTTGCCAACATGACGGAAATATTGAGATTCTTGGCGCGATTGAGGTTCTGCAACTGCCCTATGTTGACGGTACCGGTCGTGGACACCACCGTGCGTCCGGCAAGATCCTCGATCTCATTCAAATTGCTTGCTTTTTTTGCTGCAAAGCGTGTGGCCGTAATGAAGTGCGGATAGGAGAACGCAACCTGTTCACGACGCTCGGCATTGTTGGTGGTGGCGCTGCATTCAAGATCGATTTTGCCCGTTTTCACCAGCACAAATCGGGTCGCGGTCGTTGCGACAACATAGTCGATGTTGATCTTTTCCAGCTTGAGCTGGTTGCGAACATAATCGGCAATATAGTTGCAAAGTTCGATTGTGTATCCCAGCACCTTGCCGTCGGGCGTCCTGTAAGCGAACGGAACTTCGTCTTCGCGATAACCGATCGATATCGTTTTCGTGCGGCTGATTTTTTCCAGAGTGTTACTGTCATTGGCATGTGCCACCGAAGCTGAACCACCAACCATCTGAGCAATGCAGGCGGTTGAAACAACTCCGTAAAAAAGCGCTTTCAAAAGCTTTTTCTGTATGCATGAAAACTGGAGATATCGCATTACGTTACGCTCCTGGCGATGAAACCTTTCGAGGGTAGATCTTGATACATGCGGTAAATATCATCGATGTTTGCGGGACGTCCGAGGTGATATCCCTGTGCCAGTCCACAGCCTGACGCGCTGATAAACTCGAGTTGCGCTTGAGTTTCGATGCCTTCTGCGGTGGTCTCAAGCCCCAGTGTGTTAGCAAGCTGGAGAAGAGAGTTGACGACAGCGCGGCTTTCGGCGCGTTCCTCCAGGTCCATCACAAAACTGCGGTCGATTTTGATTTTGGTAACAGGCAATGTCAGCAGATAACTGACCCCGGAATACCCCGTTCCAAAGTCGTCCAGCGCGATGTTGACGCCCAAAGCCCTAATCGATTCAAGAACGTCACGACATTCAGATGCGGAAATATGCATACTTTCGGTGAGTTCCAGCTCCAGACGGTGTGCCGGAAGGCGACTGGCGTTAAGAGCGGCCCTCACCTTTTTTGCCAGATCGCGTTGCTGAAGCTGGACAGGTGACACGTTGACCGCCAGGAACGTATCGGACGGAAGGTCTGCGGCATCGGCGCAAGCCTTGTTCAACACCCAATCGCCAATCGCGACGATCTGGCCTGTTTTCTCGGCGACAGGAATAAAATCCGCAGGAGAAACCCAACCAAGCTTCGGGTGCCGCCATCTCAAAAGGGCTTCGAAACCAACAGGCTCTGATTTTGAAACGGAGAATATCGGCTGATAATGCAGCTCGAACTCTCGATTGCGTAACGCCGAGTCCAGGTCATATTGCATGACATGGCCGCGTTCGCCGGACATTTCCATGCCCTGTTTAAAGAACCGGAACGTCCCTCGCCCCTCTGATTTTGAGGCGTAGAGCGCGATATCCGCCTTTTTGAGCAACTCCGATACATCGCTGCCGCGAAGGGCTTCCGTACAAATGCCTATGCTGGTGCCGACGGACACTTCTTTACCCAAGAGAACGAAAGGCCGCGCCACGGACTGAATAATTGCCGAAGACAGCTTGCTGGCTTCCACTAAAGCGTCCTTGTGCACGACTTGCAGAATTGCGAACTCGTCGCCGCCCAGACGAGCGGCAACGTCACCCTGCTTCATCAGCAAAAGCAACCGTTCTGCAAAAGAGGCAAGCAGCGCATCACCGCTCGCATGTCCCAAACCATCATTGATGGATTTGAAACGGTCGAGGTCCAGCAACAGGATGTTGAAACGGTGCCCGTCCCGCTCCACCCTGGTAATCATTTCTTCGAGTTTGCGGTCGAAGAAGGCGCGGTTGGGAAGCCCGGTCAGCGTATCGTGATGGGCGAGATGCTCCATCTGTTTTGCGACATCGCGGACTTGCCGCAAATGCTCACGCTCCACAACGGCCTCCCGCAATACTTCGATCGCAACCGCGAAACGGCCTATTTCATCGTGGCGGTTTTGAAACGGCGTGACGGATCGCGTGTCGTCTCGCGCTATCCGCGTCAGCGCGCTGACGAGGGAAGGCACAGGTTTAAAAACCTGTCGCATGATGAGCGTCACGATCGTGCCGGTCAGAACCAGAATCGTCAAAAGCAGGAAGAATGAACCGCGTAAAAGCTGGTTCTGCGTTTCCAGCAAGGCGGTAGCTTCGCCTATCGTGGACACGAGTGCACCGTGAAGCACGCCTTTCGGCGTGATCACCGGGACATAAGCAATGAAATGCCTGATATCGCCGATTTCGGCAAACCCGACAAAGAAATGGGCGGGATCGGTTTCATCAGGAAGCGATAGGCCAGTGCCGTTATTTCCGCCGAATGCCTCGGCCGAACTCACGAATGGCAGGTCGCCGGCACCCTTTTGAAAAAGCCAGATATTATTCTTCGTCTGGGCGGCAGCAAGACCCAGCACGTCAGCCGGGTTGAAACCGGTGTCGAGTATGGAGGCATCGTCACCCAGTGGCCGTTCGCTGATGATCTTGGTAATCTGGCCATCATCAGCGCTATCAATAGCGATGAACGTATATATGGAGCGGATTGCAGAACTGGTAACCTGCGCATTCATTTCAGCCTGACGGCGCCATTGCTCAAGCGAATCCCGCTCCACCATGACCCAGCCGATTGTCGCGCCGACAACATAGGCAAGGACCACGCTGGACACGAGGAACGCGTTGATTTTCCAAAAAAGTGAGTGATACCACACAAGCCGCGAATGGCCCGTCTGTGAATCGCCAGCCTCCCGCTCAGCTTTGTTCAAATATGCGACCATTTTGGCCTAAAACCTTTTCCCCGAAGTTGCAGGACCTTACGGGGGCGTGTCTTAATCCTTGCTTTAAAAGGAAAACAAAAATTACTGTTTGGCACAACCATTCCGAGGCATGGCAAATAAAATCTAAAGAAAAAGTTTGATTTTTTGTTTTCATCTATCGCATTGCCCAGATGCGCCGCACGATGAAGGCAACCGCTGCTGATCAAATGGGAGCCGTCTGATCAGCGTATCTTGAATCTACATCGAAATACTCCACTCACCGCGCCACGCAAGCAGACGGTCCAGCAACCCGTTCTCAGACATGCAGCACGATGCTTCACTTTTTCTCATACCACTCCCGCATTTGCGCCCATTTACGAAGCCATCGCATCACAGATATGTTTTGCCGCACACGAAATATCAGCAAATCCGAAAACACCCTATGTATTCACGCGATCGTCAAACAATCGGCTATTCCCGCTTCAACCTGAAATCATTCCAGATGGCATATGCTCCTATGAGTACGTGCCGAATTACAAAGAGGAATTTCCGATGGCCTTGCTGACTTTCATAGATCGATGGAAGCAAAAGGCGGTTCAAAGCCGCGCGGACGGCACCGGCCCTTTTAATGCCTGGTCGATTGAGGTCATGCCGCGAACAGCCGCTAAAGTAGATGATTTCAAAGCGATTTTGCCGGTCGGAACGCGGGTTTATATCGCGCATATCGCGGGAACGCCGATTGAAGACATGATCGCAACGGCAAAACGCATAAGCGATGAAGGCTTCACCGCCATGCCGCATTTTCCAGCCCGCAGTATTCCGGACGTGGCAACACTGGAAAACTGGATAAAACGCTACAGCGATGAAGCTGGCGTTACCGAAGCGCTGTTACTTGGCGGTGGCGAGACACGGCCTGCTGGGAGCGTCCACAGCTCCGTCCAGCTCATCGAAACGGGGCTTTTCGACAAATATGGCTTCAAGCGCCTGCATGTTGCGGGGCATCCCGAGGGAAACAAGGATATCGACAAGGATGGTTCGACCCATCAGGTTGATGCCGCCCTGAAATGGAAGACGGATTTCTCCACCAGAACAGATGCCCAGATGGCAATCGTGACGCAATTCGGCTTCGATGCGCGGGCCGTAACGGACTGGGCCGACCGTATTCAGAACGCCGGTGTCACATTGCCCATTCATGTCGGTATTGCGGGGCCGGCCAAGCTTCAAACATTGATCAAATTTGCGATTTCCTGTGGCGTGGGGCCTTCACTCAAAGTTCTGCAAAAACGGGCATTGGACGTCACCCGCCTGCTCACGCCTTACGAACCAACGGAGTTTGTTTCCGCCCTCGGACATCACAAGGCACAAAACCCCAACACACTGATCGAGCAGTTACACGTTTTTCCGCTGGGCGGGATAAGGGCTGGAGCGGACTGGATGAACAGGAACGTAACCGATCAGGCCAGCAAACGCAGCGCCTGATCGGATCATTGTTGTCTCCACTGTCGTCATTTCGCGTCCGGCATTGGCCCGATATAACGAGACTGCGGGCGGATGAGCTTTCCGACATGCTCCTGCTCCAGAACATGCGCCGTCCAACCGGCCATGCGCCCGGCGGCAAAGACGTTGGTAAAGCTTTCACGCGGGAAACCGACGGCTTCCAGAACCAGTGCCGTGTAAAATTCCACGTTGGTTTGCAGCGGGCGCAGCGGCTTCTTTTCCGCCAGCAAAGCCAATGCTTCCAGCTCGACAGCCTCGGCAAAACCGATACGGCCTCCACTGTCACGAAGAGTGCCAACCGCTTGTTTCAACACATCAGCACGCGGATCGCGCACCCTATAAATCCGATGGCCGAAGCCCATCAAGCGCTCACCCCGCGCCAGCGCATCAACCAGCCAAGGGTTAATACGGCTGTCTTCACCGATAGCATCCAGCATATCCAGCACCGGACCGGGCGCACCACCGTGGAGCGGGCCTTTCAATGCGCAAAGCGCACCGATGACGGATGAGAACATGCCAGCTTTTGTGGAAGCAATGACCCGCGCCGTGAAGGTGGACGCGTTCAGCCCATGATCGGCCACTGTCACCAGATAGGTGTCCAGCGCCTTGACTTTTTCAGGTGCGGCTGGCGTTCCATGCAGCATATAGAGGAAATCAGCGGCTTGGCTCAACGTGGCGTCTGGGGCAACAGGTGAAAACCCTGCGCTCATACGGGCAATGGCGGCTGCGAAAACTGGCACGGCGGCAACGGCCAGCACATGATGAGCTTCCGGCTCGGCATCTGCGAGAGACGACAACAGCAGCCGCAAAGCCTCGATTTGCGACAGATTATCTGTCGTCGGCAATAGCTTTTCGACCGATGAGAACGCACGGGTCCGTGCCTGCCCAAGTGCAGCCCGAATGTCGGCCTCATCACTGGGTCCATCGGCCAATCCACGCCAAAGCAAGGCGAGAACGGCCTCAAAACTCCAGTTTGCAAGCTGATCCAAATCGTAACCACGCACGATCAGGCGTCCCGCAGCACCATCGACATGGCTGAGAATGGTTTCGGCAGCAACGACATTCTCCAGACCGGCAGAGGCAGGTTCTGGAACGAGTGTTGGCGATTGGATTTTCGATTGAGTGGTCATGGCATTCCTCACGGGTTGACTTCCATAAGAATGATGCTTGAATCAATATAATCAATCTTGATTCAATCAATCAATGTCGAGAAAATGAGCAAGCACGAACCGTTCATCGATGCGCAAGCCGCATCACAAATCCTCGGTGTCAGCCGCGCAACGCTTTACGCCTATGTCAGCCGTGGCCTCGTGCGCACGACGGATGGCCCGGACGATCCGCGGCGGCGGCTTTACAGCAGCCATGACATTGACGGTTTGAAGAAGAACAAGTCCGTGGGCAGAAAACCGCGTGACGTGGCGGCAACGACGCTGGACTGGGGTTTGCCGGTGCTATCCTCAGACATCACGCTGATTGAGAGCGGTCGTCTGTTTTATCGCGGGCAGGATGCGGCGAAGCTTGCGTCAACAGCAACACTCGAGGAGGTGGCCCGGCTGCTCTGGGCATGTGGCGATAACGATCCATTCGCTGTCGGGGCACCGCGTCCATGGGACGCTACACTTCTCGACCTTACGAAAGATTTGCCGCTGACGGAACGCTGTCAGGCGTTACTTCCGTTTGTGGATGCAGGCAGGATGACCGCGTGGCAACGCGACAACAGGAAGTTATGGCCAAGCGCAGCTGCACTTCTGCGCGCAGTCACGGCAGCGGCGAGCGGTAGTCAACCAAGCGCCTTGCCGGCGCACATTCACTTGGCAAAGGCCTGGGATCTTGCTGAAACCGGCGCCGATATCATCCGCCGCACGCTCGTACTTGTGGCCGATCATGAGCTGAATGCCTCTGCTTTTGCCACACGCGTTGTGGCTTCAACCGGCGCTTCGCTGGGAGCTTGTCTTAATGCAGGACTGTCAGCACTCAGCGGCCCCTTGCACGGCGGCATGACAAGCCTTGTCGAAATCCTGTTTGATGAAATCGACGATGCCAACAATGCCGCAGAGGTGGTGGAAAGACGGCTGCGCCGCGGAGACAGCCTGCCGGGCTTTGAGCATCCGCTATACCCGGATGGCGACCCGCGCGCCGCAGCCCTGCTTCCCCTGTTGCCGCCCAACGCAAAGCGCCAATCGCTCATAGAAACGATGGCCGAGACCACGGGAAAGCTGCCGACAATCGATGTCGCGCTCGCGTCCATTCGTCGTGAACTCGGGCTTCCGCAAGGTGCCGGACTCGCGCTCTTTGCCATCGGCAGAACGGTGGGGTGGATTGCTCACGCGCTTGAGCAATTTCAGGAGAAAAAGCTGATCCGCCCACGCGCACGTTATGCGGGACCGAAGCCAGATGATACATAAGCAACGATTAATGAACGCAATATATATGTTGAAGACGATGTATTTCCACCTGCTTAACAGTCACTTCACTTGCCAGTACCGTAAATGACTGTAATGAAATCGTCATGAATTGACGTTGCGGGAGGGTTTCGCATGACGACGATGACGGAAGCGAACATAAGACTTGGTGCTATTCTCGCCGAGGCTGAAAATCAGCAGTCATCCCTGAGCGTCGCGAAGCTTGAAAGCAGCGGCCTCGTGCCAGAGACGATCGAAACCGGCATGGCGGCGCAGGCCATTGCTGCTGCGGCTATCGGCAAGGACATCGACGGCTGGAAAGTGGCGATCAATACGGGCCGCGCTATCGCCGCCCCTATTCTCGATCTTTACGACACCAGCGGCGATACCGCATTCGACATACCCAAGCCCGGCGCGGTGGGAATAGAGATCGAGATTTGCTTTGTTCTCGCAAACGATATTCCCGCTCCGGCACAGGGCAAAACCTATTCCCGCGAAGATGTGCTTTCGCACGTCCAATCCGTCCATCTCGGTGCAGAACTCATCAGCTACCGGTTGGTGGAGGAAAACAAGGCTCCTCTGCCGCTGTTTCTGGCAGACCGGCTGGGCAACCACTCTTTCGTTCTAGGACCGGAAATCGACACATCGTTCGTCGAGCGTTTGACAGTACAGGACGCCACACTTCCCGCGCTGGTTCTGGAAAGTGGCGACGACGTGCTGTTTGCCGCTGTTCCCCAGCATCCGCAAAGCGACCCTGTCGCGCCATTCCTTGCCTATGCCAACGCCCCAATCGACCATCTGGGCGGTTTGAAGCGTGGGCAGGTCGTGACCACTGGCAGCCTTTGCGGCCTCATCCAGATTGTCGGCCATACCGAGCTGACAGCAACGTGGGGCGACATTGCTGAATTGGCAATCGCACTGCCAGCGTAACGCTGGTTAAGTGACACAACGCCTGATCAACGCCCACGGTCTGATCGTGGTCATCTCAGACCCACAGCACTGGGATGGAACCTGCCCGGCATAATCAATACACACTTTAAAGATGTATTTTATAGTGACTACAGCGTTTAGCTCATTGGACGATACAGATCACTCTGATTGCGGCCCGTCATGGCGCTGGCATCATTTGTAGCCCATGCCACTGCTGCGGCTGCCCTAAACAATGCAGTGACAATGGCTAAACCTCAGATATCCTCGGCCTATTGTATTGTTTTTAAACAATTTTTTCGTTTTCTCGCTACACTCTCACAGTTGGCCAATCCAAACAGTCCCGTATACCCGTAACTTTTCACAGGGTTCAACGGCCATTTTATCGCATTTCGGCCACAAATCATTGATTCATCAATGATACAATCAAAAATGGAGGAATTCTGGGAGACCGTTCAACAGGAGATATTTCGATGGCGCGATCGATCATGAATGCTCTTGGCAAGCCGCTTTATTATAGCGACACGTCGACAAGTTGGCTCTCGGCCACAGGGTCCGGCCCCGATCTTTATGGCACCGCCAAAAACGATTCCATTTGGGGCGACAGCAGTGTCAATGTCACCATGCACGGCGGCGCGGGCGACGATATCTATTATCTGTATTCGACCATAAACCGGGCAGTGGAAGCACCCGGCCAAGGCACAGATACGATCAACACCTGGATGAGCTACACTCTGCCGCAGAATTTCGAGAACCTGACCGTCACGGGTGACGGGCGGTACGCCTTTGGCAACACGCTCGACAACATCATCAGCGGTGCGTCCGGCAAACAGACCATCGATGGCGGTGCTGGAAATGACGTGCTGATGGGCGGCGGCGGCGCGGACACCTTCGTATTTGCCAAGGGAAACGGCACGGACCTCATCACCGATTTTGGAGCCGACGACACAATCCGACTGGATGGTTACGGCGTGACGTCGTTCGATCACCTTCTCAGTGCGTCAACGCAAAAGGGTGCCGACCTCTGGCTTAATTTTGACAATGGCGAAAGCGTCGTGCTGGCGAACACAACGGCCAGTGACGTGAGCGCCGACCAGTTTAAACTGAGCCTCGACCGCTCCAACCTCACCGCAACCTTCGCGGACGAGTTCAACACGCTGTCTCTCAGCGATGGGCAGACCGGCGTGTGGGAACCGAAATTCTGGTGGGCCGGAAATGAAGGCGGCAGCCTTCACACCAACTCTGAAAAGCAATGGTACATCAACCCTGCCTATCAGCCGACCTCATCCGTCAACCCGTTTTCGGTGCAGAACGGCGTGCTGACCATCAGGGCCGCGCCTACCCCGGACGCAATTTCAGACGCGGTAAAAGGGTATGACTACACCTCCGGCATGTTGACCACCCATCCGTCCTTTTCGCAAACCTACGGTTATTTCGAAATCCGTGCGGATATGCCGAATGAACAGGGCGCGTGGCCCGCTTTCTGGCTGCTGCCAACCGATGGGAAGTGGCCACCGGAACTGGACGTGATCGAAATGCGCGGCCAGAACCCCAACACTCTCATTCTGTCTGCCCATTCCAACGCCACAGGCCAGCAGACATCAACCATCAACAATATCAGCGTCGCCAGCACGGAAGGCTTTCACAAATACGGCCTGTTGTGGGAGGAAGACCATATCACCTGGTATTTCGATGACGTGGCGGTGGCGCAGGTCGATACCCCGGCGGATATGCATGACCCGATGTATATGCTCGTCAATCTGGCGATTGGTGGAATAGCTGGCACACCTGCCAACGGTTTGCCGAACGGTTCGGAAATGAAGATCGACTACATACACGCCTATTCGATCAACGACCCGGCAGTCAGCCAAGTTACGCAGACGGACAATCTTCTGGTCTGAATGGTCGCGACCCAGGTTCCGCCTATCTCGCTCACGACATGAGGTATGCGGAGACTTAGGCGTACGTCTTGCGGCGTGGCGTGGCCTGCAAACCCGTCACAACAGCAAATCAAGTTGGAATATTATTTCTATAATATTGATAGACAAAGAACGACCTGTCTTTCTTAGCGGGTTGGCTGGCCCTACGGTTGCGTCATTCTTCGAACACCAGCCGCGAGGACCGGGCATGACGACGGAATTCATCAGCGTAACTTTCACCAACCCTTCGACAGAGATCAACCCGATCCCAGATCCGTCGATTGATCCGGCTTTTCTGGTGCGCTACGCCCGTTCGCTGGACGATTATGGCTTCAATTATACGCTGGTTCCCTATGGATCATCGTCTCATGATCCCTTCACGATTGGCGCGACCATTGCGGCCCATACCAAAAACATCAAGATCATCATCGCCCTGCGCCCTAACACGATTTACCCGACAGTGGCGGCAAAGGCGCTGGCAACACTCGATCAGCTGAGTGGCGGGCGTGTTGTGGTGCACTTTATCGCCGGCGGTAGCGATGAAGAGCAGGCGCGTGAAGGCGACTTCCTGAGCAAAGAGCAACGTTATGAGCGACTGGAGGAATATATCCATATTCTTCGCCGCGCATGGAGCAATAACGACGCCTTCGATTTTGATGGTGCTCACTACCAGTTCAAACAGTTCCGCAATGCCGTGCGCCCGACAAATGGCACGATCCCCGTGTCGGTTGGCGGATCGTCCGATGCGGCCTATCGCATTGGTGGTTCACTTGCTGATATTTTTGGCCTCTGGGGCGAGCCGCTCAAGGAAACCAAAGAGCAGATCGACCGTATCCATGCGGAAGCCAAACGCGCCGGACGGACCGACCGCCCACGCATCTGGGTGACGTTCCGTCCGATCGTTGCGGAAACCGATGAGCTTGCATGGGCAAAGGCGCACCGCGTGCTGGAAGCCCTTAACAGCAACCGCGAAAAGGGACTGAGCAGGGTTCCGGTTGCCGCACCGGCACCCGCCAATGTTGGATCGCAGCGCCTGTTGGAGATTGCTTCACGCGGTGATGTGCACGACCGTGCGCTCTGGTATCCGACAGTCAAAGCCACCAACGCCAGCGGCGCGTCCACCGCACTGGTTGGTTCGCCACAAACCATCGCCGATTCCATTCTCGACTATGTCGATCTGGGCGCGGATTTGATCTCGATTCGCGGTTACGACAATTACAACGATGCCATCGATTACGGTCGTTATGTCCTGCCGCTGGTAAGACAGGGGCTTGAGGCACGCGAAGGCAAGCTCAAAGTCGCCTGAACTTTAAGTGCTTTACCGCCCGCTGTTTCCTGAGATGAAGTAGCGGGCCGTTTCCCGTCCGAAATCAAGAAAGCAAGATCAACGTGCCAATCGATGACGCAAAGCTGAACAAGGTGTCCGATATTCTCGCGCAGGCGGCACCGGACGCCGACCGAGGAGATGTGTTTCCCTGGACTGGCATCCGCGCCGTTCATGAAGATGGGCTGCTTGAAAGCACGGTTGGCAAGGGCTTTGGTGGCGAAGGCGCTACGCTCGCAGACACCGCCCATATTCTCGCGGCACTCGGACGCGGTGATCCATCCGTTGCCCTGATCAGCGCCATGACGATCTTCACGCATCTTGGCGAAGCCAACCGCAGCCGCTGGCCGCAGGATCTCTACCGCCGTATTCTGAATGAGGCAAAAACCCGACCCATTCTGCTGAACGCCGCCCGCGTGGAACCGGAACTTGGTTCCCCTGCCCGCGGCGGCCTGCCGTCCACACGCGCGCGCCGCACGAGCCGGGGCTGGGCGATCACGGGAACGAAACGTTTCGTCACCGGCGCTCTTGGGCTGACGCATTTCCTGGTCTGGGCAACCACGGATGATAACCCGCAGCGTGTCGGCACATTCGTTGTGCCTGCGGAAAGCGCGGGCATTCACATCATCCAAAACTGGAACAGCCTGGGTATGCGTGCCAGTGGTTCGCATGATGTTGAATTCGATGCCGTCGAGGTTCCGCTTGAGGACGTCATCGATCTGGTTGATACATCAGCAGGCACGCAGGATAACCGCGCCCATGCGGGCATCACTCTGGCTTTGACGGCAATTTATCTCGGCGTGGCGGAAGCTGCGCGGGACAAATTCATCCAGTTTGCCCATCAGCGCGTGCCCGCCAATCTCGGTTTCCCCGTTGCCCGCACGGAGCGCTTTGTGAACATTGCGGGCGAGATCGACGTTCTTGTTTCAGGTGCAAGGCAGCTTGTTTTCGATGGCCTGAACCATGGACAGGATGATGCCGCAAAACTCATCCGCGCCCGCATACTCGCCGGACGCCAGTTGAAAGAGGCGGTCCATATCGCTGTTGGTGCACTCGGCAACCCTGGCCTCGGCGCGGATCTTGGCCTTGAACGCCATTTCCGCGACATCCAATCGGTGCTTGTCCATGCGCCACAGGAAGACACATCGGTAGCAATGCTCGGAAGGGCCGCTCTGGACCGTGGCGCTCCGCCCGCCCCAAAAACCTCAGTGAATTCTGCTCCGGAACCTATTCGGAAAACCGGATGACCCGTTTGAGGGGTTAAAAATAGACGATACAAAGAACGACTTAAAGCCATTCTAGGGAAACTCGCATGACACGCTATATCATTATTGGAGCAGGTGCCGTCGGCGCCAGCCTCGCCGCCGAATTTCAGCAGGCCGGAATTGACTATGCGCTTGTCGGCAGAGGCCGTCAGATCAAGCATATTCAGGAGCACGGCCTGGAGTATCGCCGCCCCGACGGCACAAAACATCACCGCCTGAATGCTTTCGATATCAGCACCCCACCGTCTTTACACACCGATGACGTCCTGTTTTTGACGGTCAAAACGCAGGATGTGGAACAGGCAGCCCGAGAATGGGTCGGCCAACCGGTTGAAGGCAGCACAACGGAAACAGCCGCCGACTTACCAATCGTAACCTTCCAGAACGGTTTAGCGGCAGAAGACATTGCGCTTCGTTATTTTCAGCATGTCTATGCTGCCAGCATTCTAACGCCGGCGCTTTTTCTGGAGGTCGGCAAGGTGGCCGTCGCAGGCAATCCCCAGGTTGGCGTTGTCACTGTCGGGCGATATCCGAGCGGTTCTGATGAGATTGCTGCGCAGATCGCTGTCGATCTCACCGCAGCCAACTACATTTCGGAAGCGAGAGATGATATTCGCCGCTGGAAATCGGCCAAACTGCTTCATAATGTTCGCAATGCTGTCGAATTGTTCGCCGGAAACCCCGACCAGCTTACACACGCAGGTGACGAACTGAGCCGCGAAGCATCGTCTGTCCTCAAAGCCGCCGGTTTCGACCCGGCCGCGCCAAGCGAACGAAAAATCGGCCTTAACGGTTGGGGGCCTGCCGAAAACAGCGGCGTCGAGCGCGGCCAGCAATCCACCTGGCAGAGCTTTAGCCGGGGCAGTTCCAGCGAGGTGGATTTTCTCAATGGTGAAATCGTAAAACTTGGACGCTTCCACGCCATTCCAACGCCGTTCAACAGTGCTATTCAGCAAGCAGCGGCAAAGCTCTCCAGACTTGGATCAGCGCCACGTTCCATCGATATAGCAGAGGCTCTGCGTACGGCGCAGGCTGACGGACCCGACCATGAACGCGCAATCAAAACCGCCCGTGGCTGAACCAAAAATCATGAAAATGTAGGACGATACGAACACCATCATGCGCACATCCATATCCGAACAAATCCTTTCGGTGGCAGGTAGCCTCTTTTACCGCGAAGGCATCAGGGCCGTCGGCATCGACCGGATTATCGAAGAGGCGAGCATCGCAAAGGCCACGCTTTACCGCCATTTTCCGTCCAAGGATCATCTTGTGGCCGCTTATCTCGAAGAGCGCCACGAACGGGTTATCCGGTCGCTGGAAGAGGTCACCGACACGATCGACACCCCTCGGCAACAGGTCGCGGCGATTTTCGAGCGGCTTTTTGACAAGGCAGACAGCCCGGAGTTTCGCGGCTGTGCTTTCGCTCTCGCCGTTGCCGAACATGGCGATTCCGAGCGGGTGGTCTCTGTGGCGCGAAAACATAAAAGCAGTGTCAAAGCCATTTTTGAAACTATTACGGCGAAGGCCGGCATCACCAACCGCCAGGTGGCCGCGCACTTCGCACTGCTGTACGAGGGCGCTCTGGCAACGGTTGCCGTCAACCGCGATCCGTCAGCGGTGATCGTCGCACGCGACTGCGCCGTGACGGTCTTCGACACCGCGCTTCTCAACACCCGCAACGGAAAAGAACAATGACGAAAACCATCGACTATTTCTTCGGTGTTGGCTCCCCATGGGCCTTCATCGGTTTTGATGCCTTTCTTGAGCTGGCAAAGCGTTTCGATGTCGAAATCAAGCCACATGTCATTCCGCTGATCGAGGAAAATGGTGCGGTTTATTCGCGAAACCGGCCAGACGCACGCCGCGCTTACTGGACCAAAGACCTGAAGCGCTGGGCCGCATTGCGCGGCAAAGTGCTGAACTTTGACAACCGGGCAGCGCTTTCAGACCCAACACCCGCAGGCTTTCTCATCATCGCCGCTGCACTCAAGGGCGCCGACTGGGCATCGCTGGCGCTAGCGCTACAAGATGCCTTCTGGAGCGAAGGGCGTGATATCGGTGATCCAGCCGTCCACATCGCCATCGCCGATTCAGTCGGTTTGAATGGGCGTGAGCTCGCAGAGCAGTCATTGGCGAGTGACGTCAAGGCGCAATGGGCGGCCAATTACCATATCGCCAAAGATGCCGGCGTATTTGGATTGCCGACGTTCCGTTACGAAGGCGAACTTTACTGGGGGCAGGACAGCCTCCCGTTTCTTGAGCGCCATTTGAACGGCGAACAACTCGTCGCCTGACGGTGGCTCTTGAAAAGAGTGTGGTCTGATTTCGGACAGACCACACTCCCAAAAACCATTTAGCTCTTGGGTAATCCCGGAGGATTGGTGCGCGATTCCGGCAAGGCCTCCTCCGAAAGCTGCCAGTGCGCTAAAATCTTCGCATAGGCGCCATTATTGATCAGATCATTGGTCGCGAGCGTCAACGCATCTGCCAGTCCCGAACCTTTACGCGTCGTGATTGCCACGTCAGATTTTTCCGGCCAGCCGGCCGAAAGCGTACCGACACGTTTGATGTTTTTATCCCGCGCGGCGATGAAAACCAATTGGGCGTGCGGTTGCACGATTACATCAGCACGTCCCGCCGCAAGGGAGACAAGGCTCGTCGCTTCATCATCGTAATATTGCAGTTCGATCGGCTTCAATCCCGCAGCAACATTCTCCTTGCTCCATTTCAGCAGAATGCGCTCCTGATTGGTGCCTGCACCGACAATGATGCGAAGACCCGCTGCGTCTTTCGGTTCCTTGATTGACGTAATGCCGCTATCCGACTTGACGAAGAAGCCATGCAGACCCTGACGATAGGTGGAGAAATCGAACTTCTCCTTGCGCTGCTCGGTCACGCCGACATTGGAAATCACCGCGTCATATTTACCGGATACCAGACCCAGTGGCCAATCTGCCCATGCAACTGGCACAAGTTCCAGTTCCAGACCGAGAGTGTCGGCAATGGCGGATGCGTAGTCAGGGTCAGCCCCAACGACGGTTTTCGCATCCGTTGCATAGGTTGCCAGGGGTGGTCCGCCGGGTGCAACCGCGACGGTGAACTTGCCGGGCCATGTAAACTTAAAATCTTTGGGAATGGCAGCGATCGCGCCTGCGTCTTTTTCAACCCGGATACGGCCCAGTTGCGCGGGTGAAAGATCGAAGACATCATTTGCTGCGAATGCACCGCTCACGTTGGCAGATACCAACACAACGCCGGCGAGAACTGAACGAAGACCTGATTTGAACGTCATGACGACACTTCCGTTCGGATTTTATGGGAAGGAAGATGGCGCGAGCGGGAGGATGCCCGCGCCATCGGCTGAGTGGCTGCACGTCTCAACTCAGCTTTTTGGCAGGCCGGGCGGGTTGGTGCGCGATTCTGTGATGGCCTCTGACCCAAGGTTCCAGCGGGCCAGAGCCTTAGTGTAATTACCATTCTTGATCTGTGCGTTCAGCGCCGCAGTGAAGGCATCGGCAATACCCGCACCTTTTTTCGTAACGACTGCGATTTCCGCAGATTCCGGCCAACCACCGGAGAATGTGCCGACAAGTTTGGTTTTCTTGACTGCCGCCGCCTGATAGGCCGAAGTCGCGTTGGGGCCGAGGTAAACGTCTGCGCGACCCGACTGCAAAGCAAGATCGAGCACGGCCTGATCATCGTAATATTGCACGTCGGTCGCGGCCAGACCCTTGGCCTTATTCTGCTCGATCCATTTCAGCAGTATCTGTTCCTGATTGGTGGCTGCACCGACGATAACTTTCAAACCGGCGACATCTTCAGGCTTGCTGATGGACGTCACTTTGCTGTTGCTGGCAACATAAAAGCCCAGAAGGTCGTTGCGATAGCTGGAGAAATCAAACTTCTCCTTGCGCGCTTCGGTCACGGTGACGTTGGAGATAACGGCGTCGTATTTCCCAGACGAGACGCCAAGTGGCCAGTCTTCCCATGCGACTGGCACCAACTCAAGCTGAAGGCCAAGGCTATCTGCCACAAGTTGCGCGATGTCCGGCTCACTGCCAATCGGCGTCTTTGCGTCACTGGCATAATCGCCCAGCGGCAAACGGCCCGGGTTGGTGGCCACTGTCAGCTTGCCGGCTGTGACAAACTTGAAGTTCGCGGGGACCAGCTTGACGGCAGCCTCTACTTTCTCGGCGCGAATGCGGCCTTTCTGTTCCGGCGAAAGGTCGACTTCCTGTGCGTGCACAACCTGCCCGAAGGAGAGAAACGCCGTGAGCAAACCGCCACTGATAGCGGACATCAATTTCGACTTATAAATCATTGAATGTTTCCCTATTGGATTGAAATTTATAGTACTTTTGCAAGAAACTCGGCTGTGCGCGGATGATCGGGCGTGTTGAACACCTTCTCTGGCGTTCCTGTTTCAAGTATCCTGCCTTGTTCCATGAAGACGACCGTGTCGGAGACTTCACGGGCAAAGCCGATTTCGTGTGTGACGATGATGAGCGTGACGCCTGAACGGGCGAGTTCCTTGATAACGTCCAGCACTTCGTTGACGAGTTCTGGATCCAGTGCTGATGTCGGTTCATCGAAAAGCAGCACCTTTGGTCGCAATGCCAGCGCACGGGCAATGGCAACACGCTGCTGCTGACCGCCGGAAAGCTGGCGCGGATAGGCATTGGCTTTTTCAGAAAGACCGACGCGGGCGAGCAATTCGCGCCCTTCCGATTCCGCCAGCGCTCTGGAGATTCCGCGCACGGTGATGGGCGCTTCGACGATGTTCTCAAGAGCCGTCAGATGCGGGAAAAGGTTGAAGTTCTGGAACACCATGCCGACTTCGACGCGACGCTTCAGAATGTCTCGTTCCTTCAATTCATAGAGCATATCGCCCTTCTGATGATAACCAACGAGTTCGCCATCGACAGCAATGAACCCGTCATCGACGCGCTCCAGATGGTTGATGGATCGCAGCAGCGTGGACTTGCCGGAGCCGGATTGGCCAAGAATGGTGGTAACACTACCCGCAGGAACCGAGAGTGTGACCTCGTCCAACACTTTGAGCGAACCGAAAGACTTCGAGACACCATGAATGGTGACATTGCCGCCGCGATTGCCGAGCTGGAAACCACCCGCGCGGACAGCGACCTGCGGTTCCTTTGTGTCCACGGGCACGACGACCTTCTCATCCGCAACTGTTGCCGTTCTGCGTGGCAGGACCGTGCGATAGAGCGTGTTCAAAAAGGATGGTGGTGGATTTCGCAGCGCACCACGAGAGAAATGGCGCTCGATGTGATACTGGATAATCGACAGAACGGTGAGGATGATGAGATACCAAACCGTCGCCACCATCAACAGCGGGATGACTTCCAGATTGCGGCGATAAATGATCTGGATCGTGTAGAAAAGCTCGGGCAAGGCTAGAATGTAGACCTGCGATGTGCCCTTCGCCATCAAGATGATTTCATTGAAACCATTCGGCAAAATCGTCCGCATGGCTTGCGGAAGCACGATCCGCGAAAACTGCTTGCGACGCGGAAGACCAAGCGATGCCGCAGCCTCAAGTTGGCCCTGTTCGACCGAAAGAATGCCGCCACGGACGATTTCAGATGAAAACGCGCCCGCATTCAGCGTCAGTCCGAGAATTGCCGCCGCAAAAGGCGTCATCAGCTGGGTTGTGTTCCAGCTAAAGAAGTTGATGCCGGTGTAAGGGACGCCGATCGTAATGGTTTCATAGAGATAACCAAGGTTGTTGAGGATCAACAGGAGAACGATCAGCGGAATGGAACGGAAAATCCAGATATAGGTCCATGATATTGCAGCCAAGAGCGGCGAGCCGGAAACGCGCGCCAGCGCCAGCACCGTTCCAAGAATGAAGCCAAAGAAAGCCCCAAGAATGGTCAGAAGCAGGGTTCGACCAAGACCCACCAGTACGGGCTCTGCAAAGAACCACTCGGCAAAAACGTCCCAACCCCAGCGTGGATTTCCGAACACGGAGTGCAACACGGCCGCAATGACGAGAACGGAAAGGATGGTGCCGAATGTGCGGAGCGGATAACGGGCGGGGACGACGCGAAAATGCGAATAATCGCCGTTTATCGGCTCCGCTTTTCGTTCTGTCTCCACCACATGCGGGAAATCGGACGCTATAGTCATGACACAAGCCTTTCAACGGCTGAACTATGCGTGATGGCTCACAGCATGGGTTGACGTGGTGCCTTCAAGTGAAAGCGATGATGGTGCAACGGAGAGCCATTTCTCGAAAGGCAATGTCTTGATCGTTTCAGGATCAGCCGTCGTATCGAACAACGCGCTGTAACCATTTGAACGATAAAGCCCGACAGCTTCCGGCTGGCGGAAACCTGTCGTCAGATAAATACGAGAATATCCCTGCCGGATCGCCTGCCGCTCCAGTTCGATCAGCACCTTCTTCGCCAACCCCTGACGGCGGTGGGCAGAGTGTGTCCAGACCCGCTTGAACTCAGCCGTGTCGTCGTCATACCGCTTGAATGCGCCGCCACCGATCGCTTTTCCATCGCGCAGCAGCAGAAGAAAATTGCCGTAGGGTGGGCTGAAAGCGGATGGCGGATATTTGTTCAGCTCCTCCTTCGCGCCCTCCGCACTGAAAAAGGTGCCATAACGGCTGTCATATTCGATCAGCAACTCGTCCAGCAGCGGTTGCGCAAGCGGGTCCAAAACTGATGTGTAGAGAAAACTGTCGCTCATGGTTTTGCTTCCGGTATGGAGATCAGGAAAGATAGGCTTCGGCCAGGCGCACCCAGAAACGGGCGGCTGGTGCGATGATGGCGTCGTTGAAATCGTAATGCGGGCTGTGCAGCGATGCGCTTTCGCCGTTTCCAACGAACAGGTAAGAGCCGGGTCGTTCCTGAAGGAAGAAGGCGAAGTCTTCGCTGGCCGTGCGCGGCTGAAAGTCTTCCGCAATCTGCGATGCAGGGAAATGCCGTTTCGCCACGCTGCGGGCAAATGCGGTTTGTGCGACATGGTTTAGAACGGGTGGGAAGCCGCGATGGAAGTCCACATCCGCAATCGCACCGAAGCTTTCGGCCTGCGCCTTTGCCAAGGCAATCAACCGATGTTCAAGCTTCTCGCGCACCTCCTGCGAGAAAGCCCGTGCCGTGATTTTCAGCTCAACGCTTTCCGGAATGACGTTCGACGCGGTGCCACCATGAATGGAGCCAACCGTCAGCACCGCCATCTGGCGCGGATCGACGTTACGCGAAACGATGCTTTGCAAGGCTGTGATAAAGCCCGCCGATGCCAGAACCGGGTCAACCGTTTCATGTGGTTCAGCACCGTGGCCGCCCTTACCGATAATGCGAACTGTCGCTTTATCGACAGACGCCATGGCCGGACCTTCGACAAACCCGAACTGTCCCGCGCTGACGCCCGGCCAGTTGTGCAGCCCGAAGATTGCGTCGACTGGGAAGCGCTCGAAAAGCCGATCCGCAATCATGGCACGCGCACCCGCACCGATTTCCTCGGCAGGCTGAAAAATGAGGGTCAGCGTGCCGGAGAAATTCGATTGTTCGGCGAGATAGCGCGCAGCCGCCAGCAGGATCGTCGTGTGGCCATCATGACCGCAGGCATGCATCACGCCCGGATTTTCGCTGGCATAGGCCAAGCCGGTTTCTTCGATGATCGGCAGCGCATCGGTATCTGCACGAATACCGATATGCTTGTCGCCTTTGCCTCGCTTCAACGTAGCAACAACACCGTAACCGCCAATCCCTTCCGTCACCTCATATCCGTAGGACAGAAGGTAACGTGCCACGATGCTGGAGGTGCGTTTTTCGTTCTTCGACAATTCAGGATGCCGGTGAAGATCGCGACGGATCGCGACACTCTCGTCCTGAAAGGCAAGGATTCCCCGTTCGGCGTCGTCGCGAGGACGCGCGCCGTCGATGTGAATATTCATTATCTTGACCTCCTGCACGGCAACAAACGTGTCGTGCGTCCTTAAAAATCAGTCAGGCACTATGCGATGGCTTTATCCGCAGCGGCTGACGTATTGGCGTAAACACTTTCACGGAACGGTAAGCCCAGATGGTCGCGCAGCGTCTGTCCTTCCAGATGCGGCTCGAAGTAGCCTCGCTCTTGCAGAACCGGAATGACCAGACGGATGAAATCATCCAGGCCTTCGGCAATCACCGGGAAGCCGAGAATGAAGCCATCGGCAGCATCGTTCTCCACCCAGCGGATGATCTCATCAGCGACCTTGTCCGGTGTGCCGATGAAACCTTCGCGCGGCGTTGCAGCGTCAAGGGCGGCTTCACGCAGGGTCTGGTTCTTATCCTTGGCTTTTTGCTTGATGCGATCCGTTGTCGAACGGAAGCTGTTCTTGCCGATATCGCCAAGTTCAGGGAACGGCTCGTCCAGCGGATAAACGGTGAAGTCGTGGTGATCGAAGAAGCGCCCGAGATAGGCCAGCGCATCATCGATGGTGATGAGATTGCGGATGATGTCGTATTTCTCTTCCGCCTCAGCTTGCGTTTCCGCCACAATCGGGCCGATGCCGGGGAAGATTTTGACGTCGGATGCGGAGCGTCCTTGGGCAACTGCGCTCTGCTTCACGCGTTTCAGGAAGGTATGATTTTCTTCCAGCGATGCGGAATTGGTGAAAACCGCATCCGCATGTTTGCCTGCAAGGCCGATGCCCGCATCCGAAGAACCCGCCTGAAAAATGACCGGCTGGCCCTGCGCCGAGCGCTGGGCATTGAGCGGCCCCTCCACCGAAAAGAAGCGGCCTTTGTGACCCAGCGTGTGGAGCTTTGTCTTGTCGAAGAACTGGCCGGTCTCCCGGTTGCGCACGAAGGCGTCGTCATCCCAGCTATCCCAAAGGCCTTTTATGACTTCGAGATATTCGTCAGCGATCTCGTACCGAAGCGCATGTTCGGGATGATTTCGGCTATAGTTCTTTGCGGTGCCTTCCAGCGGCGTCGTCACCGCGTTCCACCCTGCTCTGCCACCGCTGATAAGGTCGAGAGACGCGAACTGGCGTGCCACTGTGAAAGGGTCGCTGTAGGATGTCGAGACCGTACCGGCGAGACCGATTTTCGAGGTCACCGCCGCAAGCGCGGACAGGATCGTCAAGGGCTCGAAACGATTGAGAAAATGCGGGATCGACTTCTCGTTGATGTAAAGACCGTCCGCCACAAATGCGAAGGCGATACCAGCAGCTTCGGCCTTCAGTGCATTCTGTTTGAAAAATTCAAGGTTGACGCTGCCATCGACAGGGCTCTTCGGGTGACGCCATGAATTCATATGGCCACCAGGACCATGCAGCATAACGCCGAAACCTATTTGTTTTTTGGTCATTGTTCTGTCTCCTGCCGTTTATTATGCTGCTGCTGACATGCGGTGGGTCGCCAGCAACTCGATGGAAGCAAGCCGTTGATCGGCACCGACATGCGGCGGCTCGATGATGAATTCTTCGATGCCGTGTTCGCTTGCGAGCCGGTGAAGTTTGGCGTGAATATCCGCCGCCGTGCCGTGCAGCACGTTCGGCTTGCGCTCTTCGATGCGATAATTCGTATCGCCAGACTGGCGGGCAAACTCTTCCGCCTGTTCGCGTTTACCCAGATTGAATGCCTTGCCAGTGCTCAAGAACACGCGGAATATCTTTTGTTCAGCGACCTGCGCAGCAGCATGTCTGGGATCATTGGCGGCAAATGCAGAGAGGGCCACAATGGCGGATTTTCCGCCGCTTTCCGCACGAAACGCTTCAAGGCTGGCGCGCAAGACGTCCGGGTCGCCATTAAGGTGGCCGGCAAATACAAAGCTCCAACCCTTTGATGCCGCAAGTCTGGCGCTTTCCGGGCTTGCTCCAAGCAAAAACTGTTCAGCCGACACCGGCGGCGTGGGCGTTGCCGTCAAACCAGCCTGAGCGTGCGCCTTCGGCGCAGAACCTGACAGAAAGCCATCCAGCTCAGCAAAAGCCGTCTCGAAATCCGGCTTGCGCGCCGGATCATAGGCCTGCTGCAAGGCGGATGTTGCAAGCGGCAGGCCACCTGGCGTTTTGCCGATGCCAAGGTCCACACGACCGGGCGCCAGAGAAGAAAGAACATTGAAAACTTCAGCAACTTTATAGGGGCTGTAGTGCTGCAACATGACGCCGCCGGAGCCGACCCTGATGTGAGACGTCTTTGCTAAAATCCACGCAACCAGCGCTTCCGGTGCGGAACTTGCAAGTTCTGGAGAGTTGTGATGTTCGGCCACCCAGAACCGGCGATATCCTAGCTCTTCTGCCCGCTTGGCGAGATTGACCGTATCGCGAAACGCGCTGGTCGCGGTCTCTCCTGTGGAGACCGGACTCTTGTCCAGCAAGCTAAGAGTATACATCTTGACCTCATGTGGCTGTTGATGCGTATTTTGTCTACCGATTTACTGCACAAATAAAGGACGTTCATTCCACGTTTTTCGAGGAACGGGAAAAATCTTGTTTTTGCAAAGACTGGTTGTTTCGTTTGCAGAGCGGGAAAATAAAAAGGCGCGCCAAACAATTTGGCGAGCCTTATGATGACGTTACCACAAAGGTCTAAGGTCAGAATGCTGCGGCTGGTATCCAGCTTGCGGTTGCAACCGCGCTGGTTGAAAATGCCGGAACTTTCTTGGCCAGATCCTCGATTGTTTTGACGCCTGCATCCTGCAACTGCTTCTGGGTGACCAGAACCGGATCGACAATCACACGACCCGGAACCTGTTGACCGGCAATCTGGAGCGCTGCTGCGCGAACGGACACCGCACCGACAACAGCTGGGTTTGTCGCTGCAGTTGCCACCCATGGGCTGCCCGTCTCGGCAATTTCCTGAATGTCAGCGGTGGAAATGTCGGCGGAGTAAATCTTGATCTTGTCTGAAATGCCAAGATCGGCAGCGGCCAGCTTCACGCCACGCGCAAATTCGTCATAGGGAGCAAAAACCACCGAAATATCGGGGTTTGCGCGGAAGATCGCCTTTGCCTGATCGGCGGTGGCGGTGGCCGTCGTATCGCTGACAGTGCCGAAGCGCGCCTTCTCAACAACACCCTTGTTCTCGCCCTTCACCTTTTCCCAAATCTCATGGCGGCGGTCTAGTGGCGCAAAACCTGCAACGTAAACATAACCGGCGTTGAAGCTGGTGCCGTTGTCTTTCAGGGCCTGCTCAAGCGCCAGTTCTGCAAGTCGGTGGTCCGACTGCTCGATTTGAGGAACCTTCGGGTTGTTCAGATTGACGTCGAAAGCCACGACCTTGATGCCCTTGTCGAGCGCCTGCTGCACCACATCGGTCAACGCTTCCGGCTGGCCATGGTCAACGATAATGGCCTGCACACCAAGATTGATTGCCTGCAAAATCTGTTCGCGCTGCTGCGCCGCGTCCTGGCGTCCGGGGAAAACGCGCAGATCTACGCCCAAGGCTTTCGCCTGCGCCACGGCCCCGGCCTGGTAGGCCTGAAAGAAATCGCCTGCCGAAATGTAACCCACCAGCGCGATTTTCACGCCGCCTTTATCGAACGGTGCCGGAGCGCCTGCCAATCCTTCTGCGTGGGTATTCCCAACGAGAAGGAATGAAGACAGCAAAGCTGAAATGGCAATACCCTGTTTGAGCACCATGGATGTTTCCTCTTGCGTTAAATCGAACCCAGAAATTCTGGCTGAATATGATCATACAATCGATGGTTTTTATGTATTACTTTTTACCAATTTTTGCGCTGCCGTTGGTTTTCTTTGTTTCGCATGATGGCATCGGCGCAAGGTTTTACTCAGGCACTCAAACAATCAGGCCATTGCGGTTTTAAACGTCACTGCACCGTACGTGTGGGATTTGACAACATTTCAAGTCTGCGCCCACAGGCACGCGTCTCGCAGCTGGAAATTTATTCCATAGTTTTTGTTTACTATAGAAACGCCATCCTTGTTTGTTGCGGCAGGAGGATTACCACACTTGGTCGTCATCCATGGACCTTCCGCACATGCCAATACTCGACGTACAAAACATCTCCCTTGCATTTGGGTCGACCAAAGCACTCGTGCACGCCAATCTCACGATCGAGAGTGGTGAAGTCGTGGCGCTGATGGGCGCAAATGGTGCTGGAAAGTCTACCTTGGTCAAAATCCTGTCTGGGCTCTACAGCCCCGATGCGGGAAAAGTTCTTTGGCAGGGTCAGGAATTCGCACCTAAGTCCCCGGCAGAAGCGGCCGCCAAGGGCATCGTTACCGTCCATCAATCGACGGACGTGGTTGGCATTCCCGGCCAGACGGTCGCAGACGCCCTGCTCCTCAATCATTTCGTCGATGGTCGCCATCCGTTTTTCCTCTCGCAGAAATCTGTTCGCAAAGCCGCGTCGCGTGTTTTGTCCGATGCGGGTTTCGACTTGCCGCTGGACAAAGACTTTGAAGACCTGAGTGCCGCAGACCGTCAGTTGCTGGCCATTGCCCGCGCCTTGGCGAACGATGCGCGCCTGCTTATTCTGGATGAACCAACCGCCAGCTTGTCGTCTCGTGAGTCCCAACGGCTTTATGAGCTTATCCGCGGGCTAAAAACACGCGGGATCAGCGTGCTCTATATCTCCCACCGCACCGCCGATCTTGCTGCGCTGGCGGATCGTGTCGAGATTTTGCGCGGTGGGCGTAATGTCGGCTCATTCAAGCAACCGATCGATTTTGACGCAGCCATCGAAACGATGATTGGTCGCTCACTCAGTTCTGCCCGCCCTGCGCGCCGCGAGACATTTGGCAGAACTGTGCTGGAACTCCAGAACGTTCGACTTGTGACTGGCGCCAAGCCTTTTTCACTGTCCGTGCGCGAGGGAGAAGTCGTGGCGATTACCGGCGTTCTCGGTGCTGGAAAAAGCCGCCTGTTGTCCTCGCTCTTTGGGTTGGGCACTTTTGCAGATGGAAACGCACTCTTGGACGGCAAACGTTATGCCCCTGACAGTCCGGCTGATGCCATATCCTCCGGCGTCGTTATGGCGGCGGAAGATCGCCACCGCTCTTCCTTCATTCACGCGGACTGGCCCGGTGAAAGCATTGCCGCAGCAATCAGCCTTCCGCATTTGAAGAAATGGTATCCATCCGGCTTTCTGTTTTCAGACCGTGAAACACGAGAGGGCGAAGACGCCATAAAGCGTTTGGCGATCAAGGCACAATCTGCCTCCGCATCCGTCTGGTCGCTCTCTGGCGGCAACCAGCAAAAGACAGTCATTGCCCGCTGGGAAGCGGAACCCAGCCGCCTGCTACTGCTGGATGAACCGTTTCAGGGTGTCGACGTCGGCGCAAGGCAGGACATCATCGCCACCATTCGCCGCCACTGCGACCGCGCAACATTGATAGCCACGTCAGACCCGGAAGAAGCCTTTGAAGTGGCTGACCGGGTACTCGTCATTGAACACCACACCATTCTCGACAATACGCTCGATGCAGATGCGCCGCAGCTTCACAAGGAACATGCCTGATGGTCGATGGCACCGAACACATCGCTGAAAAACCGGCCTATGCGGCAACGGCAGAAAACTTCAGAAATGCCGTAAGGCGTGGCGCGGTGTTTCTGCTGCTCGCCGCCTTGGTCATCGGGTTTTCGATAGCGCAGCCTGCTTTCATCAATATCAACAATCTGATGAGCATTTTGCAGGCCGTTTCGGTCGTTGCCATCATTGGCGCTGGCGTCAGCGTGACGCTGGCGATCAACGGTTTCGACCTTTCGGTCGGCGCGGTCGCCGCCTCCAGCGTCATGGCGGCCAGTTACCTGATGATCGTATTGGGATTGAACGCATACCAGACCGTGCCGCTCGTGCTGGTATTCGGTGCGCTCGTCGGTCTTGCCAACGCATTCCTGATCGTCAAGCTGAAGGTGCCGGATTTGCTGGCAACTCTCGCCACCATGTTTCTGCTCACCGGCCTTCAGCTCATTCCCACCGCTGGCCGCTCCATCTCGGTTGGCCTTATCCTTCCAAACGGCTCGACAGCAACGGGCAAATATGACCCTGCGTTCCTCACCATCGGTCGCTCCAGCCTGTTCAGCCTCATCCCTCTGCCTGTCATTCTCATGGTCATTGTCGCCGTCATTCTGTTCATTTTGACGGAGCGGACACGGCTTGGACGGCTGATCTACGCAACCGGTGGCAATGAAACTGCGGCGCGTCTGGCGGGTGCAAATGTCAACCGCATCAAGACCTTCGCCTATGTTCTTTCAGGTACTTTGGCAGCACTTGGCGGCATCATCGTCGCAGCCCGCGTTGGTCGTGGAGACGTGTCTTCCGGTGCATCGCTGTTGATGGATTCCGTCGCCGCCGCGTTGATCGGATTTGCGGTGCTGGCCCTGCGGCGTCCCAATGTTCTCGGCACCATTGTCGGCGCGGTGTTCGTCGGTGTTTTGCTCAACGGACTGACGATGTTGAATGCACCTTATTACACGCAGGACTTCATCAAAGGTGCCGTTCTCGTTGGCGCTCTGGCGCTGACCTACGGCGTTGCACGCTCAAAACACTGATCTTTTCAATCCTCATCCAACCAAGTGGAAACCATGTTCAAGACTTTGAAAACATTGGCGGTGGCCGCCATTTCCAGCGCTCTTTTTGCGACGAGTGCCTTTTCGGCAGGCATCGCAGGTGCGCCTGCACCTTTCGACAAGAAGACCGTGAATGTCGCCGTTATCAGCTTCCTCGGCAGCGGTGACTGGCTTCAAGCATTTGAGGCTGGGGTCAAGCGGCAGGCCGACGCGCTGGGCATCAATCTCACTGTCTCGCAAGCCCGCAACGACAACGACACCCAGCGCAACCTCGTTGAGCAGGCAATCAATCTCGGCGTCGACGGCATCGTCATCAACAATGGCCGCCCCGAAGTTCTAAAAGACGTGGCCCAGAAGGCGCTCGACAAGGGCATCAAGGTCGTCGCCTATGACGTGAACCTCGACAATCCCCAAATTCCGCAGATCGAGCAGAGCGACAAGGACATGGCAAAGCTGGTTCTTGATCAGGCAGTCAAGGACAAGGGTGATGGATTTGTAGCTGGAGCGGTTTACGTTGCCGGTTTTGCACCGCTCGACCGCCGTTATGCGGTGTGGAAGGACTTCATCGCAAAGCACAACGTAACAGAAAAAGCCGTCTGGGGCGTAGTCAACGACACGGTGCCGGCCTCAGTTGCGGACCAGACGAAAGCCATTTTGCGTGCCAACCCCGATATCACCGCTATTTTCACGCCGTGGGATGAATTCGCCAAGGGCGTGAAACTTGCCATCGATGAACTGGGCCTTGCCAAGCAGGTGAAGATTTACGGCGTCGATATCTCCACCGCCGATATTCAGCTCATTATCGAGCCAGACAGCGCTTGGGTGGCGACTGCCGCAACCAACGCCGCTGTGGTTGGCGAAGTTTCTGTCCGCGCCGTTTCGCTGGATATCGCGGGCCAGTCTCCGGGCAAGTCCGTTCTTCTTCAGCCAACGCTCATCACGCGCGATGATCTCGTGAAAAACAACATCGGCACCATTGAAGAGCTTCAGCAGAAGTTCCCGGCATTCCTGAAGAGCGATGCGGCAACGGCAAGCTGGATTCCATCAGTCACAAACTAAAATTTGCTTACTATTCGGCACCGCGCCCTGCACGGTGCCTTTTCCATTTTCAGCATCAAGAGACAATCATGCATATCCCAGACCTGCCCAAGCCGGATTTCGCCCGCAACATGAAACTCATCGGCCACAGCGATATAGGCGGCAGGGGTGACGGACTGCAATTGATGGTGCATCGCGGGTATGCCTATGTGGCGCACCCTTGGTCACAGGGCTTTTCAATCGTGGATGTGCGCGATGCAAAACATCCCAAAACCGTCAATTATATGCAGGCTCCGCCCAACACCTGGAACATTCATCTCCAGACGCATGATGACCTTTTGCTCGTCATCAACGCGCTTGATCTGTTTGCAGATGTGGAGAGTTTTACCGACGAAAAGGCCTACTACACCAAGTCCGTCGGCGAGACCGTTGCTGCAAAGGCGCGTCAGCGCAGTTGGACGGCGGGCATGACCGTGTTCGATATTTCCACTCCCGACCGCCCGAAAAAGATCGGGCAGCTTGATGTCGAGGGCGTTGGTTTCCATCGCCTGTGGTATGTCGGTGGTCGTTACGCCTATGCATCTGCACTGCTGGACGGTTTTTCCGATTACATCTTCGTCACCATCGACCTTGAAAATCCCGCCAAACCGGAGCTTGTGGGGCAATGGTGGCTGCCGGGCATGAACCTGGCAAAAGGAGAAACACCGAACTGGGGCGAAGGCAAACGTTATGCTCTGCACCATGCGCTGGTTAACGGAAACACGGCCTATGCCTGCTGGCGCGATGGCGGGCTGACATTGCTGGATATTTCCGATCATTCGGCTCCCAAACTCATCAAACACCACAACTGGTCTCCTCCTTACGGTGGCGGTACCCATTCTCCGCTGCCTCTGCCGGGGCGCGATCTGCTGGTGGTTGCCGATGAGGCGGTGGCAGACAATGAAGAGGATGGCCGGAAGCACACATGGGTTTTCGATATCCGCGTGCCAGAAAATCCGATCAGTATTTCCACATTCCCGATCCCCAACGAGATCGATTACACCAAAACAGGTGGCCATTTCGGCCCCCATAATCTGCATGAAAACCGGCCCGGCTCCTTCATTTCAGAAACATTGATCTTCGCCACATGGCAAAACGCCGGCATCCGTGCTTTCGATATTTCCGATCCATACCATCCGGTCGAGACCGGCGCTTTGGTGCCAAAAGGACCAGCGGTGATGACCGACCAAAGGCCCGGACGCCCGCAGGTTATCCAGTCGGCAGATGTGTTCGTCGATGCCGCTGGCCTGATCTACGCAACCGACTACAATGCCGGTCTGGAAATCATCGAATATGGTGGCTGATTTGAATGCCTAAAAAAGAAATACGCCTGAACGCCTTCAGCATGAACTCCATAGGCCACATAAACCATGGCCTATGGACGCATCCACGGGATCGCTCCACCGAATACAACACGATCGGCTATTGGACCAAGTTCGCGCAAACGCTTGAGCGCGGGCTGTTCGACTCGATCTTCATGGCCGACATTCTCGGCGTTTATGACGTTTATGGTGGATCAACCGATCTCGTGCTTCGGGAATCGGTGCAACTGCCGGTCAACGATCCGATGATGCTGGTGTCCGCAATGGCGGCATCCACTCAGCATCTCGGCTTCGGGATCACGGTCAACGCCAATGCCGAGCCGCCCTATCTTTTCGCCCGCCGCATGTCGACACTCGACCAGTTGACCAATGGGCGCATGGGCTGGAACATCGTCACCGGGTATCTCGACAGTGCCGCCCGCGCCATCGGCCAGACGGCAATGGGTGCCCATGACGACCGCTACGACCAGGCGGATGAGGCGCTCGAGCTGCTTTATAAACTCTGGGAAGGCAGTTGGGCGGACGACGCGGTGCGCGCCGACAAGCATGGCCGAGTCTATGCCGATCCGGCCCGCGTCCGTTCCATCAATCATCAGGGCAAGTTTTATCAGTCGCAGGGTTATCACCTCAGCGAACCCTCTCCGCAGCGCTCGCCGGTTCTTTATCAGGCGGGCAGTTCTGAGCGGGGACGCGCTTTCGCGGCACGCCATGCCGAATGTATCTTCATTTCAGCGACAGATCGCGCAGCGGCTCAAAGGACGTCACGACTGTTACGGGCGGAAGCGGTCAAGGCGGGGCGCGCTCCTGATGACATCAAGATTTTCGTGGGCATCAGCGTTATCCCCGGTCTGACGGACAAAGACGCACGCGACAAACACGTCGATTATTGCCGATATGCCAGCCCGGAAGCCGGGCTGGCGCATTTCTCGGCAGGCTCCGGCATTGATCTTTCCCGTTTTGCCATGGACGACCCCATCATCAAGGACAGTGGAAAAGGCAATGCCATCCAGTCTGGTATCCAAACTGCGAGAGAGCGTGGCTGGACGAAGCGCCATTTGCTTGAAAGCCTCTCACTGGGTGGCCGTTATCCAACATTCATCGGCACGGCATCCCATATAGCAGATGAACTGGAAGCATGGATCGATGAAGGGGAGATCGACGGATTCAATCTGACACGGACCGTCGTGCCGGAATGCTACGATGATTTTATCGATCTGGTCATCCCTGAACTGCAATCCCGGGGGCGGTACAAGACTGGATATCAGGAAGGCACGCTTCGCAGCCGTCTCTTCGGGAAGGGTGACCGTTTAGCGGAACCTCACGCGGCAAGCGTGTTTCGCTTTCCAGCCGATCATTGACAAAAAACGACCGCCCAGACGCATATCCGGGTGGTCGCGATCTTATATCGAGAGAGCCTTAAACCGCTTCGTCGTGAGACGGCTTTTCCCAAAGATTGATGCCGCCCTCGACTGCATAACGGTCGATCTCGGCCAGTTCATCCGCTGTGAAATACGGATTTCTCAGAGCCGCGACATTTTCCTCAACCTGCTTTGCAGAGCTTGCCCCAATCAAAGCCGAGGTGACACGTTTGTCGCGCAGGACCCATGCAATGGCGAGTTGGGCCAGCGACTGACCACGTTCGCGTGCGATCTCATTCAGCGCCTGCGCCCGTTTGATGTTCTCTTCCTTCAGATGCTCAGGCCGCAGGAAATCACCGCCGGGGCGATTGACGCGGGCGTCCTGCGGGACACCGTTCAAATATTTGTTGGTCAGCAACCCCTGCGCCAGCGGCGTAAAGGCAATCAGGCCCGCGCCAACCTCATCAGCCGCATCCAGAAGGTCTTTTTCAATCCAGCGGTTGAAGAGATTGTAGGCGGGTTGGTTGATCAAAAGCGGCGTGCCGCGTTCTTTGAGAAGTGCGGCAATCTCCCGTGTTTTGGCACCGGAATAAGACGATACGCCGACATACAGCGCCTTGCCCTGACGCACGGCCTGCGCCAGCGCATCCGCCGTTTCTTCCAATGGTGTCTCGGCATCAAAACGGTGCGAATAGAAGATATCGACGTAGTCTACGCCAAGCCGTTTCAGGCTCTGCTCAAGGCTGGACAGCAGAGCTTTTTTCGATCCACCGCCGCGACCATAAGGGCCCGGCCACATATCCCAACCTGCCTTGGTGGAGATGATCAGCTCGTCACGATAGGCGGCGAGATCCTGTTTCAGAATATTGCCGAAATTGATTTCAGCGCTTCCCGCCGGCGGGCCGTAATTGTTGGCAAGGTCGAAATGCGTAATGCCCAGATCGAATGCTTTGAACAGGATAGAGCGCTGTGTTTCGAGCGAGGTCGTATCGCCGAAATTGTGCCAAAGCCCGAGAGAAAGGGGAGGAAGTTTGAGCCCGCTGCGGCCAACGCGACGAAACGTAGCCTCGTCATAACGGTCGGGATTAGGGTGATAGGTCATGCTGTATGTCCTGATGAGATGTCAGAGTTGTCGTAAAATCAGATGGCCCCGTGGCGGGGCGGCAAGGTGCCGTTGAGATAAAAATTGCCGATATGGTGGTATTTCCAGCGCACTGGATCATGCAGGGAATGGGTTCGCGCATTGCGCCAGAAGCGGTCCAGACCGTAACTTTCCAGCGTAGAGCGTGCGCCACCCAGCTCAATGAGTTTCGTTGCGGCGAGCTGCGCAGCCTCCGTACCAAGCGCCTTCACCTCGGCAACAGCAACCGATGCAGCAGCAACGGTTTTTTCATCGGGTGAAGCCGTTGCCAGGTCGAGAATGCGCCCTGCCCGTGCCAGCAAAGCATCAGCAGCATGAACACGAATAGCCACATCGCCCACCGCGTGAATGGTGTGCGGATCTTCGTAACCGTGTTCGATATCCAGTTCGAAAAACGGGCGGGCATGGGCACGAACATAGGAAACCGTTTCGGCAAGCGCACCGCGCGCAATACCAACCTGAACAGCAGCATGGATGATCTGCGCGAACGGCCCCATGGGCGTTGGCCGCTCAAAAACGATCTGCTGATCCACCACCTGGAATGGAGTAATTTCCACATCGTCAAATGTGACGCTGCCGCTGCCTGTTGTCCGCTGGCCAAACGATGTCCAGTCGTCGATGAGGTTCACGCCTGCGGTAGAACGATCAATGAAAACGATGTTGACGCGCTCATCCGGTCCTTTGGCAACCGCAACGATGATATGCGCAAAGAGCGAACCCGTCGAATAAAACTTCTGCCCATTCAGAAGCAACTTGCCATCCCGCTCGGCAAAATGCGTTTTATAATCAACCGGCGTCTTCGTGCCGATTTCGGTAAACGCGTTGCCCAGCCTGTCGCCATCCAGAACCCGCTGGAAATAATGCTTTTTCTGCTCGTCGCTGCCCGCAAGTCGTAACGCTTCCACCATATAGAAATGGTTCTGCGGTATCTGCCCGATGCTGCCGTCTGCGGCTGAAATGATGGCGGTGACTTCCGCCAGCGTGACCGCCGACACTTCCGCACCGCCATAGTGTTTGGGCACGGTAATCGCCCACAGGCCACTTTGTGAATAACGCTCTATTTCCGCCAGCGGCAAACGCCGCTCCCGGTCGCGTTCCGCCGCTCCTGCGGCAAACTCGCGGGCGAGTTCCTTTGCAATAGCAATCGCTTCGTCATCGCTTGTGATGATGTGGGCGAGCTTTTGGCGCGGTGGCACATGCGGCGCTGGTCTACCAGCCGTCAATGCGGCTTGGCGATGCAGCGTTCTATCCGTTGTTGTCATGTCAAAGAACCTCAGTTCCATGCATGGCGCGGCGGGTGCGCACCATTGAGGTAATAATTGCCGACATGGTAAAATTTCCAGCGCACCGGATCATGCAGCGTATGAACGCGAGCATTTCGCCAATGGCGGTCCAGTCCATGTTCTGCAAGCGTCGAGCGCGTTCCGGCCAGCTCGAACAGCTTGTTGGTCGAGAGAATAGCGATTTCAGTTGTGAGAACTTTGGATTCACCGGTTTTGATCGTCGCTTCCGAAACCGTCTCCAGCGTGGAATTGGCACGGGCCACATCAATGCTGCGGCCTGCGATCTCCAGCAGTGCCTCAGCGGCATGAAGCTTGATCTTCAGGTCGCCGATGGCAGCAATCGTGAACAAATCTTCGCTGGCGGTTTGCTTGCCGCTGTCCACCCATGGGCGGCTATATGTGTTGATGAATGAAATCGTGTCATCGATCGTCCCGCGTGCGATGCCTGCATCGATGGCCGATTGAATGATCTGCGACACAGGGCCGCCAACGGTTGGGTGATCGAAGGACGTCACTTTCAGCGCCCGCGCTTTAGGCACGCGCACATTTTCGATTTTGACGGAGCCTGACGCAGTCGTGCGCTGACCAAAGCTGGACCAGTTGTTGGTCACGGTAAGGCCGGGCGCTTCCCGATCCGCGAAGACAAGATAACCCTGCCCGTTCTCATCAACACCGACGATAGGAACGATATGGGCAAGCAGCGCCCCTGTCGTATAGAATTTCTCACCATTGACGATCACGTCGTCGGCGTCGTGGACCACCTTGGTTTCAAAATCAACGACGGTCTTGCTCTTCAATTCCGAAAAGGCATTGCCGTAACGAAGTCCCTGAAGCGCCCAACCGAAAAACAGCTTTTTCTGCTCTTCCGTTCCATCCAGATCAACCGTCGCGATGATGGCGAGGTGGTTCTGGGTGGTCTGGGCGATAGCCGGGTCAGCGGCAGCAATGGTAGCGATGACCTTTGCAAGCGTGGCATAGGAAACCTCCGGTCCACCATATGCCTTTGGCACGTTGATACTCCAGAGCCCGCTTTGCGAATAATCATCAAGCTCGTTAACAGGCAAAAGTCCTTCGCGATCACGAAGGGCGGCTCCAACCTTGAACTTCTCGGCAAGACGCTCCGCTACCTCGATAGCTTCTGCATCGCTTCGAACAATATGCGCGGGAACTGAAGGGCGTGGTCTGGGCGCAACCGGATCTGCGGAATTGACGCGTGGATGGATGGTATAATCAATCTTGGTCTCAGAAATCGTGCCCATGCAATGGCCTCACAAACGGGTTAAATCGGCTCGGAAGAGCATCGCACAGGCGCGCAACCATAAAAGTAATTCTATGTTTTTTATACGATAATATGAGGTTGTTTTTTCTTCTCTGGTCTCGATAGAGGGTATGGACGCTCTTCCTCATCATTGCCGCTAGCCCGTATCGTCGGCAATACGAAAATGTGGAGTCGACCATGAGCAAGACAATTCGTTTCAATGCGTTCGATATGAATTGCGTTGGGCACCAATCACCGGGATTGTGGGCGCATCCGCGCGACAAATCATGGAAATACAAGGATCTGGACTACTGGCAGGATCTTGCCAGAACGCTTGAAAAAGGCGTTTTCGACGGCATTTTCATCGCGGACGTGATTGGTTATTACGACGTCTATAAGGGCTCGAACTACCACGCTATTCATCAGGCAGCACAAATCCCTGTCAACGATCCGTTGCAGCTGGCAGCGCCCATCGCGCTCGCAACAGAACATCTTGGCATCGGCATCACGGCCTCCACGTCTTTCGAGCACCCCTATACCTTCGCCCGCAGGCTTTCCACGGCCGACCACCACACCAAGGGCCGCATCGGCTGGAACATCGTCACCTCATACCTTGAGAGCGGGGCTAAAAATATTGGCGAAGGTGGTCTGCGCCGCCATGACAACCGCTACGAAGTGGCCGCTGAATATATCGAGGTACTCTACAAACTTTTCGAAGGCAGTTGGGAAGAAGGTGCTGTTCTGCGCGACCGGGAAAAACGCATTTTCACAGACCCTTCCAAGGTTCACGAAATTGGCCATAAGGGCAAATATTTCGACGTCCCCGGCTATCATTTGTCCGAACCATCACCGCAGCGCACGCCGGTTCTGTATCAGGCTGGTGCGTCCGGCCCCGGCAAAGCTTTCGCAGCGGAACAGGCCGAGTGCATTTTCGTTGCCGCACCCACCAAATCCGTTCTGAAAGCCCATGTCGCGGACATGCGCCGCCGCGTGGCGGAAGCCGGTCGTGATCCAAAGAAGGTTTACATCTACACGCTGATCACCATCATCACCGATGAGACCGAAGAAAAGGCCCAGAAGAAATTCGAAGAGTACCAGAACTTCGTGTCCTATGACGGCTCGCTGGTTTTCATGTCCGGCTGGAGCGGCATTGATTTCGGACAATATGCACCAACCGATGCGGTCAAGAAGGTGGAAACCAACGCCATTCATTCCTTTGTTGAACACGTTGCAGGGGGCGACAAATCCTGGACGATCGATGAATTGGCAAAGTTCGGTGGTATCGGTGGTCTCGGCCCGGTTTTTGTTGGCTCCCCTTCCCGCATCGCAGATATTCTTCAGGAATGGGTAGACGATACCGACGTTGACGGTTTCAACATCGCCTACGCGGTCACGCCCGATAGTTTTGAGGATGTCGTGGGATACATCGTGCCGGAACTTCAAAAGCGCGGCGTTTACCCGACAACCTACAAACCCGGAACGTTGCGCGAGAAACTGTTCGGAGATGGCGACTATCTGCCTGCAAACCATCCCGCAAATCGTTATCGGGATATCGAAGCGGTTAAACGGGAAGAAGCAGCGTTCAACGCCGCAACGCTGAAAGAAAGTGTCGCCTGAACAACGACACGCCACCGGGCTCATAACGGTGGCGTGTTTTCAAACTGCGATATGGCGGAAAATGAGAAGCAACGTCATGAACGTTGCAACGCTCCTTTGTTTGCCGCACCGGCGACCAGCACGACAAAGATAAGCAGGCCCGTGGCAACTTGCTGCCAATAAAAGTTAAGGCCTGACAGCAAAAGCCCGTTCGCAACAATACTCAGCAGCAGCACTCCGAGCACGGTGCCAACCACGTTGGGACGGCCATTGGGGTTGAGGGTTGTCCCGATGAATGTGGCACCAATCGCATTCAGCAGAAAGGCGCTGCCGGATGAAGGAATATAAACGGTGACAGTCGAGGTGACGATCAGGCCCGCAATTGCGGCAATCAATGCAGCAACGATGTAGGTCGTGGCGATCTGGAGCGACCACCGGATGCCGGAATAACGCACCACACTCGCCTGAATGCCTGACGCAATGATCACCCGACCGAAGCGGCTTCGCGAAAGCACGGCCCATGCGGCCAAAATAACCACAAAAGCGATGATGAGCGGAACAGGAATACTCAACAGGCTACCATGGCCAATGCTGCGGAATGTTTCAGGGATGGTCGCCGGAGGAAGATAAACCGGATTCCCGCCGTTCGTGAGAAGCTGCTGAATGCTTCTCCCGACAAACAAAGTGCCGAGTGTTGCGAGGAACGGCGAAATTCCAATTCCTGAAATGAGAATTGCGTTGAAAACGCCGACAAGCCCGCCGCCGAGAAGTCCGGCTATCCCGGCCACCCAGACAGGTTGCCCGGCCAGCACGAGCGAGACAAAAAAGAAGCTGGCAAAGTCGATGGACGTTCCGACCGAAAGATCAATGCCGCCTGAAGCGACAACAAAAGTCATCGCAATCGCTGTGATGGCCAGCAGCGTGAAATTATTGACGAGCAGGCTGACGAGGTTGGCCGATGTTAAAAATGACGGCGCCACCAAAGAGAACAGGATAAAGACAAGTAATAGGATGATTGGCAGGGCATATCTCGTCACGAGCGCGTAACGGTTTGCCGCCTTTGTTCCCAATGCGGGAAAGGGTGCTGTTTCAGACGCCATCTTAGCGATTCTCCCTGCGTAGAATGGTTGTGGCAGAGACCACCAGCAGGATCAGAACACCCTGAACACCGTTGACCAATGTGCTGGAAATATTGAGAAGCTGAAAGCCGTTGATAAGGCATCCAATGAAGATTGCCGAGAGAAAGGTGCCTGTGATCGTTGGCACAAGCCGGCGTGAGAAGACCGAACCCAGCAACGCGATAACGACCACCGGCAGCAACATTTCTCCGGCACCCGTCGTGCTGCCACTGAGATATGAGACAGACAGAATACCGGCAATGCCGCCACACAATCCGCTTGCCAGAAACGAGCCCGCAACGAAGCGTTTAACCGGCAAGCCTGACGCGCGCGCAGCCTCCGGGAATTCGCCAACGGCATAAAGGCGAAGACCAATCGGCGTGTATTGAACAATGGCCGTTGCCAAAACCGTGACGATGACCAGCACATAAGCCAGAATAGGAATATCCAATGGTCCATAAGCGGAAAACGCGGATAGAAAATCAGACGAAGCCGGGATGACCGTGTTCTGGGTCAGAACCAGCTCCAAACCCGCGACGACATTCATGACAGCCAATGTTGCAAGCAGCGGTGCGATTCCGGCGACGGTGACAGCGATGGCATTGACCAGGCCGATCAACACGCCGACGGCAAGTGCGCCGCCTACCGCAACACCATCACCATATCCTGCCTGCAACAGAGTGGCATAAGTTGCGGCACTGAGGCCCATATTGGCAGCAAGCGACAAATCGATGCCGCCTTTGACCACGTTCGAGCCACCCGCAATCAAAACGACGGTCAAGCCGATAGCGAGAACCCCAGCGATAGCCGACTGGGAGAGCACATTCCCGATATTGCCGACCGAGAAGAAAAACGGCGTCGCCACAGAAAAATAGATGAACACAACGGCGAAAACAGCCAATGCGCCGCCGCGCAGAAACAGTGTCTCGAAGCGCTTCGACAGGCCGACCCTGTCCGTATCAACGGCAGCCGAACCGTCAAAATCCACGGCGCCATAAGAAGTATCAGCGACCATATTCATGTCCTTCAGACGCGCCCGTCACCTCGCCAAGCACCTGCTGTTGGTTTGCCTGCGATGACTGGAATTCGCGCACGATCCGACCGCGGTAAAAAACCAGTATACTATCTGTGATACCGAGCAGCTCCTCGATATCCGACGACAGGACGATCACGCCTGCACCGCGTTCAACCAGTTCACCGATGAGGTTATAGATTTCGACTTTGGCCGCGATATCGACACCGACGGAAGGCTCATCCAGCAGATATATCTCTGACTGACGGCTGAGCCATTTGGCCAGCGCCACCTTTTGTTGATTGCCGCCAGACAGCGTCCGCACAAGCGCATCATGCCCAGCCGTCTTGATTTGCAACCGGCCGATAAGATCATTGGTATGGCTTTGTTCCTTGCCGCTTTTTAAAAAACCGAGCTTTGAAAAACGGCCGAGACTTGCAAGGGTCGTATTCTCGCTGACTGTCATGTCCAGCGCGACGCCGTCACGTCTGCGGTCTTCGGGAACCAGTGCAAGTCGCTGTCTGGTCGCTTTCGCCGGGGATGCAATGGACGCACTTTCACCGGACACCTGAATGGCACCGGACGATGGTTTTTCAAGTCCAAAAAGCGAACGGACAACCTCTTTCGCGCCTGATCCGACAAGGCCGGTAAAGCCGAGAACTTCGCCTTTTCTCAGCTGAAAACTGACATCACGATATTTGCCTGCGAGGCTCAACCCTTCAACATGAAGAAGGCTTTTGCCTAGATCGACTTTAGCCTTGGGATAAAACTCATCGATTTTGCGGTTCACCATCAGTGCACCGATCTGCGAAGCAGATGTGCCTGCCACCGGCAGGGTTGCAACGTCCTTGCCATTGCGCAGTATCGTCACTGTGTCACAGATATCAACGATCTCACCCAAATAATGTGAGATGTAGATGATGGTTATTCCCTGATCTCGAAGTCTGCGAATAAGGCCGAATAGTAGATCGGCCTCTCTCCGGACGAGCGCTGCGGTCGGCTCATCAAAAACCAGAACCTTCGGGTCCGCCAGCAAAGCACGGGTGATTTGGACGATTTGCTTTTCGGCGGCGGTGAGCTCTGAAATCAGCGCTGAGGTTGGCAGTTTCACACCGAAGTATCGCTCCAATGTCTCGTCGGCGCGGCGGCGCATCACGCCGCGATCAAGAAACGGTGTACCAGCAATCCGTGGTTCCCGCCCCAGGAACAGAGCTTCGCCAACCGTGAATGTCGGCACCAGAAGTCGATCCTGATGAATGAAGTGGATACCAAGGCTTTCGACCAGATGCGGCGTCAGCCTCTCATATGTTTTTCCATCAATCTCTATCACGCCACTATCGACAGCGTGCAGCCCCGCAAGCAGTTTGATGAGCGTAGATTTTCCCGCTCCATTCTGGCCGACGAGGCCATGAACAGTCCCTTGAGCGACACTGAGCGAGGCGCCATCCAGAGCCTGAGCGCCACCAAAAGCCTTCCTGATATTCTGGAAACTGACGATGGTAGCGTTGTCCCGAACGTCAAGAGGCTCCTCAATATTGGGAGCGAAAGCCATAGGAATACCTCCTTGAGCGTCGCACGCCCTAGTTTTCAATCGATGTGTCGTCTTGGGTCGCGGTATCAAGGATAAAAAATGCACTCGCGGATTATCCACGAGTGCACTATGGCCATTAGCCTATACCGAGCTTTTTGGAGACTTCAGCAACGTTTGCCTTGTTGGCCAGCAATGCAGGCACATAGGTTTCACGCGGAAGCGTCTGACCTGCCAGATGGCGCGCCACATTCCTGATGGCAATTCTGCCAAGCTCCGCAGGCTGCTGCGCAACATCGGCAGCGGCTGGCGAATTCGGATCGGCAATCAACTGAAGAACTTCAGGGCTACCATCCACGCCATACGTCTTGATTTCCGTGCGTCCCGCAGCCGCGAGCGCCTGCGTGGCACCGAGCTGAGGGATATCCCAGGCAGACCAGATGGCTTTGATGGAACCCTTTTCAGGATATTTGTTCAGGATTGCGGTGATCTGCGTGAAGGCATCCTGAACGGTGTTGGGTATGACGTCGCGCAGTTCCGGCTGAATGATCTTAATCTTGGGGAAGTACTTCGTGACGTTGACCAATTGATCGTAGCGGATTGCGCAAGGTGTTACGCCGTAAAAGCCGTTGAACACGACGATGTTGCCTTCGCCGCCAATATCGGACACGAGCTGGAGCGCCAGATCTTTGCCAATGCCCCAATTGTCGGAGGTGGCATTGTTCAGGGAATTGTTCGAACCCACATCGATGGTCAGAACAGGAATTCCTGCGTCACGGGCTTTCTTCAGCCAAGGATCGATCACACTCAACGTGCCCAGCAGTTGAACGATGGCATCCGGTTTTTGAGCGATAAGCGTCTGCAACTGCGAAACGAGCTTGCCATCATTGCGACCGGCATCGACGGCGATCGGTTCGCCACCCAGTTTTTTCACTTCATCGATTTGAGCATTGTAGGCCTGCAAGTCGAAGAAGTGATCCGTCCCCGTCGCACTGATACCAATGCGCTTGCCTTTGAGAGACAGCCCTTCATCGGCAAAAGCACCGCTCTTCGCGACAAGTCCAACACCGGCTGCCAGACCAGCGACCGTGGTGAGCTTAAGAAGATTGCGGCGGTTGAGGCCAGAGATAACGTCGTCTGTCATGGCACATCCCAGTTAATTTATATAATCCATAATTAGTATTAACTATTGAAATCAGACAGGCAGGATTTTCCAAAAGCGCAGACTTGGAGAAAATTTTTGAATCTTGTTTCGATACGGCGCGAAAAGGTGGCGTCGCCAGACCTCAAGGCCACGCAAAGCGGCGTTTGAAAAACAGGCCGACAAACGCACCGGCACCGCAGAAAAGCAGAAAGACCCAACCGGACAACGCCCCCGCATGAATGCCGGACAGCAGAACGCCAACTGTACATCCCAGTGCTGTCATTCCTCCCCAACCCATCAACACCCCACCGATAAACCGCGAGATGATTCCGCGTGGAGTTGGCCATGATGGGACGAATTTTTCTGCAATGAGCGCTGAGGCGAAGCTGGCAACGATCAGCCCCGCTACAAACACGCCATTGGGTGAAAGGAGTGTCGTCTTGATGGCGCTGATGCAGCCTCGCACGGTATCAAGACCCGCAAGGGTTTCTGGCGTCCAACCGTGCGATGTGCCCACTGTTCGGATGATGCTGCCAAGTTCTGCTGTGACGCCGAGAGGGGCAACGCGGAAATAAGCAAATGCGCTGATGGCCGCAACCAGAAGGCCGGTTATAGTGGGCGGCCAGCGCTCGATGAAGATGGCGGAGAAGGCTTGCTGTAGTCGGCTTCCCCGAAAATTTGGCACATCGATTGGCTCTGAACGGTCGATGTAAAGAACAAGGGCAATCAAACCAGCCAGCAAGAGGAAGGACAGCGCGAGCGTTGGACCGTAGCCAAGATAATGGGGCAACCATACGGGCACGTCATCGAAAACGCTAAGCGTATACAGGAAATTCCAGCTGAGAAATGCCAGCAGAAATCCGAAGCCCGCGCCGATGATTGCGACGATAGAGCCGAATGCTCCTTCTCCCAGCCGATAAAAGTGTCCCGAAAGGCAAGAGCCGGACAGCGCGGCACCGAAGCCGAAAACGGCAGATGCCACGGCCAGCACCCAGCCAACCGGCCCGATATGGGCGTTGGGTGGCAAGCGATCTGGTTGCGGCACCGGGACCCACGCCATCATCACGACCTGATAGAAAACAACGCCGGCGACGAGCGCAACCAGAATTGAGAGAACGCCCTCAGACCGTTTGCTTTCAACGAGATCTCGAAGATTGCACAGGAAACAAAAGCGTCCCCGCTGAAGCACGACACCAAAGGCAGCGCCTGCAACAAACGAGAATGCGAGTTGCCTGCCGTTTTCTTGCGATGCAAGCCAATTACTCACTGCCACCAATGCAACGAAAATCGCGGCGGCTGCCAAGCGACCAGATGTAAAAGCCATGAAACCCACCGGCATGCGATCGTGAAAAATCGCCGGCGCACCGTTTCAGGTGCGCCAGCTTCATTTGTTTGAGGACAGTGCTGTTATTTGCCGGTCCATACGGTTCCGGTTGGGTTGGCGATCGGAACGCCGACCGCGTTGCCGTATTCCGTCCAGGAGCCGTCATAGTTTCGCACGTCGTAACCCAGAATTTTCTTGAGTGCGAACCATGTATGGCTCGACCGTTCGCCAATGCGGCAATAGGTGATGATAGGCGCGGAACCATCGATGCCTTTTTCCGCATAGATTTTCTTGATCTCGTCTGCGGATTTGAACGTGCCATCCTTGTTGACGATGGTTCCCCATGGAACATTCACGGCGCCCGGAATATGGCCCGCGCGCACCGAGAGTTCCTTCACGCCATCAGGCGCAAAAATCTTGCCGGAATATTCATCAGACGAGCGGATGTCGATGAGTTTGATATTGTGCTTGCCCTCGGCAACGGCAACAACATCAAGAAAACGTGCCCGCACCTCAGGATTTTGTTCCGCGAGGGTTAGCTTGGTTTCCTTGGTACCCTTTGTTGCCGTATCCAGCGGCAAGCCTTCTGCTTCCCACAGTTTGCGACCGCCATCCAGAATCTTTACCCTGTCGCCAAGACCGTAGGTTTCGAAAACCCATGCGCCCCAGGCGGCAAACCAGTTGTTGTTGTCGCCATAGAGAACGATCGTCGTGTCATCCCCCACACCGGCCTTCTGTAGAAGAGACTGGAAATTTTCACGCGACGCAATATCGCGGCGCTGCTTGTCCACGAGGTCCGTGTGCCAGTTCAGGTTTGCAGCACCGGGAATATGGCCTCGCTCGTAGACGCCCGTATCGACACTCACCTCGAACACCTTGACCTTGGGGTTCTCCAGGTTCTGCTTGAGCCAATCAGCCGTCACCAGCGCGTCCGAAGCGCTCGCGGCCGTCAGAGATACGGTAGAAAAAAACAGCCCTGTCAGAGCAGATACAATCAGTTTGGTCTTCGACACGTCCTTCATCCCCTAGCTTATCTGGAGCGTCGTGGTTTCATTTGGACCCGACACAAACACTCCAACCCGTTGAACCCTGCGCATCGTGCTTTCCAACACCAATCCCGATTTTGGGCCGATACGCTTGTGACCAGGAGACAGTGCCAAGAGAATTAGCTTAAGCGAAGAAACAGCATTCCTTATTTTCCATAGAAAAAGAATAGTATGGCTCAAAAACAACCAATGACTGAAAATTAGAAATTTACCGCCATAAATCAGGTTTAAAACTCCCATTGGTTGCATATGGTTCGTTGACATACAGACGCTGAGGAAACGTTGAGCTGCTTTGGACGAGATGCGCTCGACGACACCCGGAACAGCGCACGCAGATTTTGAAGAGAATTGAAGTGTTATCGCACTCGCCGGGCATGATGCCGCCCTCAGCGGTTACGATGCGACGTGCTGACGGAGAGCGGTTTCGTTTGCTCGTGCCATTGTCGTTCTAACGGTCGCGCGGCCTTGATCGCGCGGATCAACCAATCGATCCAACAGGCCGTAACCCTGCTGCCAGCGTCCAAAACCACTGGCAATGTTGATGTGTCCGACGGAACCGAGGTTGACGAGATCGCTGCCCCAGCCAGAAGCCGCCTGCCCCAGATTTCCAACGTCCATGTAGGGATCATTCGTGCTGCCAACGACAACGCTTGGAAAGGGAAGTGGGTCAGCGGGAGCCTCGCCAAAACTGACGATACATGGATGCAACGCCTCCACCCTTCCAAGATGAGCGGGCGCGACAAGAAGAGCACCTTTGATCTTTTTAGCCAATGGCCTGCGCGCCATATTGGCAACCAACATGCAGCCGAGGCTATGCGCGACAATATATGCATGATCGGTTTCGGCAAGCGCGTGTTCGAAACGTCGCATCCAGTCGTCCAGCACCGGGCATTGCCAGTTGTCCTGATCGACAAGTCTCGCGCGGTCGTCATCTTGCAGCCAGTAATGCTGCCAGTGGCCGTCTCCCGAACCATTGAGACCCGGAACGATCAAGGTGGTACACATACATGCTCCCTCAATTGTGCTGTCGCACACCGCAAAATCCAACGACCTGAACGTGCCGGACATATGGAAAACACCGACACGTCTTGTCCTGAAACAAGAATGTCCAATTCCATTATTTTAGTCGACTATTGCTATTGCCCATTCTCCGTTTCAATGGGAAAAGCCTACCGGTAATTGTTTAGATTGAGAAAAATTCGTTTTAACATCGACTTTTTCCGGCCTTTCGCGGACCAATCTTTCCGCGTGATTTGCCTTATCCATCACCCCAAGTAGAAAAACATAAATTCGCTGTGCAAAGTAGATTTTGCCCGTATGCATGGGGAGATGCGGAAACCTTTTCCTCTTTCGCACCGCAAAATAAATGTGCCTGCTTCGTTCAATCCCATCGGCTCTGACATTCTTGGCAGCGTGAGAAGCAAATGCTTCAACTACCCAAGGGCGACAAAAAAATGAAAAATATTCTAGGAAACACCATCTCCTTTACCCGCCGCGCTGGTGTGGCAGCATTGCTCGCAGCCGCGTTCACAGGCGTAGCTGGCATCCCTGCTGTTCAGGCAGCGGACAAGACAATTAAGGTCGGCATCATCAGCGGCGAGGATGAAGATGTATGGCGTGAAGTCACAAAGCAGGCTGAAAAGAACGGCCTGAAAATCGAAACCGTCATTTTTAATGATTACACACAGCCAAACGAAGCTTTGGAGCGCGGCGAAATCGACGCCAATGCATTCCAGCACAAGCCTTACCTCGACAACCAGATCAAGCAGCATGGCTACAAGATCGTGGCGGTCGGCTACACGGGCGTATGGCCAATCGGTCTTTATTCCAAGACATACAAAACCGTTGCTGACCTGAAAGAAGGCGCGCAGATCGGCGTTCCGAACGATCCTTCCAACGAAGGTCGTGCGCTCCGCGTTCTTCAGAACGAAGGCCTGATCAAGCTTAAGGATGGCACGGGCATTCTGGCGACCCTCGCCGACGTCGTTGAGAACCCCAAGAAGTTGAAGATCAAGGAACTCGACGCCGGTATCGTTGGCCGCTCGATCGATGATCTCGATGCCGCCGTCATCAACACAGATTGGGCGTTGAAGGCTGGTCTGGGTCCAGACAACCGCATCGCGCAGGAACCAACCGCCGACAACCCTTATCGCAACTTCATCGCCGTCAAGGAAGGCAATCAGAGCCAGCCTTGGGTGAAGCAGCTGGTTGCCTCTTACCAGAACGATGCGGTGAAGGCCGTGTTCGAAAAGGTTTATCGCGGCACGGGTTTGAGCGCCTACTAAGCGACGCGCCAACGACATCAAAAAGGCGGCACGGTGTATTCCGTGCCGCCTTCATTTGCAGGAAGATAGAATGAACAGCCACATGAGCATTCCAGCACAGGCAGAAGCGACGAAGACCGAAGAGGTCGTCCGATTGACCGATGTGCACCGTCGTTTCGGGCCGGTGCCTGCATTGGACGGCGTTTCACTGACCGTGCACAGGGGAGAAATCCTCGGCATCATCGGCAGAAGCGGTGCGGGAAAATCCACGCTCATTCGCTGCCTGAACGGACTTGAGCGCCCTGATACCGGCGACATCATCATCGAAGGCCGCAAGATCAACGCGCTGCCCGAGCGGGAGCTTCAACCGCTGCGCCGCAAGATCGGCATGATCTTCCAGCACTTCAATCTCCTGTCGGCAAAGACTGTCGAAGCCAATGTGGCGCTTCCCTTGAAAATCGAAGGCATTGGCAAAGCCCAGCGATTGGCACGCGCACGCGAAATGCTGGAACTGGTCGGTCTGACCGACAAGGCAAAATCGTACCCAAACCAGCTTTCCGGTGGCCAAAAACAGCGTGTCGGCATTGCGCGCGCATTGGCGGCAAAACCAGCCTTGCTGCTGTCCGACGAGGCGACATCGGCGCTGGACCCGGAGACGACCCGATCCATCCTTTCTCTCCTAAAAGACATCAATCGTAAGCTCGGACTGACCATTGTGCTGATCACGCACGAAATGGATGTCGTTCGCGCCATCGCGGACCGCGTGGCGGTGATCGATGCCGGCAAGATCGTAGAAGAAGGCAACGTCTGGTCCGTTTTTTCGCACCCATATGCCGAGATCACCAAAAGCCTGCTCGCCGGGAACCGTCCGCAATTGCCTGTTCACCTCGGCAACGCGCTGGATGAAAAGAACGGCAACGACATTCTCATCAGCATCGACCTTGTTGGCAGTTACGCACAAAGCCGGCTTTTCAGCGATCTGGCAGAGGCCTTCTCTCGTGGGGTGCGGCTTCTGGAAGGCGGCATCGAACACATTCAGCAACAGCCCGTTGCGCGCTTCTTTCTGGCCGTTCCGCGCTCTGATGTGGGCTTACTCGACGAAATAAAAGCAAAACTGGCTTCCGCCGATGCACGTCTGGAGGTGCTGGGTTATGTCTGAGATCATGATTGAACTTTTGATCCGCTCCCTCTGGGAAACGATCCTGATGACGTTCGCCTCCGGGGTGATCTCTCTGGTTGTCGGCCTGCCCTTGGGCCTGGCATTGGTCATCACCTCGCGCGGTGGCATTGCTGAAAACCTTTGGGTCAACCGCTTCATCGGCAGCATCGTCAATGCTTTCCGCTCCATTCCCTTCATCATCCTGCTCGTTGCGCTCATTCCGCTCACACGGTTGATCGTCGGCACCTCGCTTGGAACATGGGCGGCGATCGTGCCACTCTCCATCGCTGCAATCCCCTACTACGCGCGCATTGCCGAAGTATCCTTGCGTGAAGTGGATCACGGTTTGATCGAAGCCGTGCGCGCCATGGGTGGTAATCGCTGGACCATCATTCGCGAAGTGCTGGTACCGGAAGCGCTGCCGGGCATCATTGCCGGTTTCACCGTCACATTGGTCACGCTGATCGGCGCTTCTGCCATGGCAGGTGCCATCGGTGCCGGTGGTCTGGGAGATCTCGCCATTCGCTACGGGTATCAGCGTTTTGAAACCAACGTGATGATCGCCGTGGTGGCGGTGTTGATCGTCATCGTCTGTGGCATCCAGTGGATTGGCGACAAGACCGCCGAGCGGCTGGACCGACACTAATACTGAGACATAAAGCAGGAAGACCGCATGAGCACGGACAGTGAGTTTCTCTGGTACATTCCCAATGACACCAAAGCAGGACATCGCGGCGATGCTGCCGTTGAAGGACATAACAGCCTCGAAACACTCACCCGCCATGCAAAGGCGCTAGAGGAAAACGGTTGGAAAGGTGCTTTGCTGGGCACTGGTTGGGGACGTCCAGATACCTTCACTGTTGCCACGGCGCTTGCGGCCCGAACCACCACGTTTGAACCGCTGATAGCCGTTCGCCCAGGTTACTGGAGGCCAGCCAATCTCGCCTCTGCCGCCGCAACTTTGGATCACCTGACAAACGGCCGCGTCCGGTTGAATATCGTTTCCGGCAAGGACAGTTTGGCGGCTTATGGCGATAGCGAAGGCGATCAGGCCCATCGTTATGCCCGCACCAAAGAATTCATGCGGCTTGTGCGCCGTTTGTGGACCGAAGAGAACGTCACCTATTCCGGCGAGCATTTCAGCGTCTCGGGTTCAACTGTTGTGCCACGGCTGGAGCCTCGCGGCACCCGGCTGCATCCCAAGCTTTATTTCGGCGGCGCCTCCGACGCGGCAGAGCAAGTCGCTGCCACAGAGGCCGATGTTCAACTTTTCTGGGGCGAGCCGCTGGAGGCCATTCAAGAGCGGATCGAGCGATTGAAAGGCTTGAGTAAAAGGTTGGACCGCGATCTGCCGCCGCTGGAATTCGGACTGCGCATTACCACTCTCGTTCGCGATACAACAGCGCAGGCTTGGGCGGACGCCGAAGCCAAAGTCGCAGAAATGGCAAAAAGCACCGGCGCACGGTGGAACGACCATCTTCAATCCATAGCGGTTGGTCAACAACGGCTGTTTGACTTGCAAAATAAGGGCGATGTTTTGGACGAAAACCTCTATACCGCCCCCGGTCGTTTTGGCGGCGGCGGTGCCGGCACCACATGGTTGGTGGGATCGGCAGAGGATGTCGCTCGCTCTTTGCGCAAATACCGCGACCTTGGTATTACCCAGTTCATATTGTCCGACACGCCTTATCTGGCAGAAATCGAACGTCAGGGACAGCAGCTTTTACCGCTGCTCAAGTCTTGAGATGAACTAGGCCTTGGCCCCCATGACCGGACACGACCCCTTAGCCATAAGTCTTGGCCTGCATGATATTGTCATGACGTCTCTGAAACTGATGTTGGCACGCCCGAGCCAGGTGAAACTAAAAACTTTCGCGCACGTAATTGCCAACAGAAACCAGTTTTCAAACGGAGGCATTTATTATGAACAGGCGCGAACTTCTGGCGGCGGGTGTCGCCGCGTTTATGGCGGATTATCTAGCCGTCAGTGTCGGCACTCTTCTGGCTGCACCGAATGAAACATTCGCCGTCACACACAGCGAAGGCGAGTGGCGCAAGCTTCTGACCTCAGAACAGTTCAATATTCTGCGCCAGGAAGGCACGGAATATCCCGGCAGCAGCCCGCTTCTCGGCGAACATCGCAAAGGTGTTTTTTCCTGCGCCGGCTGCGAACAGGCTCTGTTTTCATCTGACACCAAATTCGAGAGCGGAACAGGCTGGCCAAGTTTCTGGAAGCCTCTCGACAATGCCATTGGAACGACACGCGATGCGTCACTCGGCATGGTGCGCGTGGAAGTTCATTGCGGCAGGTGCGGTGGTCATCTGGGCCATGTCTTTGATGATGGGCCAAAGCCAACGGGGCTACGATACTGCATGAATGGCGTTGCCATGACATTCAAGGCAGCGGCGGCGTAAAAAAGGACATCGTGCCATGACATTCTTCGTTCTCGCCTATCTTGCTGGCGTCCTGACGATTGTTAGCCCGTGCATTCTGCCTGTGCTGCCGTTTGTCTTCGCCAGAGCGGGGCAACCGTTCTTGAAAAGCACCCTGCCCCTGCTCATCGGCATGGCGGCGACGTTCGCAGCCGTTGCGACACTCGCGGCGGTGGGCGGAAGCTGGGCAGTTGAGGCCAATGAATATGGTCGTCTGATTGCCATGGTCATCCTTGCAGGTTTCGGCGTCATTCTCCTTTTCCCATCGATTGCGGATCATTTGACGCGTCCTATCGTGGCACTGGGCGCGCGTTTGACCCACACCGCAGAACGGCAAAGTGGGCTTGGTGCCATCGGCACGTCGCTTATGCTCGGCGCTGCAACGGGACTTTTATGGGCTCCGTGCGCCGGGCCAGTGCTTGGTCTTATCCTGACAGGTGCGGCACTTGAGGGCGCGAACACAGGAACAACCGTGTTGCTCGTTGCCTACGCGCTGGGTGCGGCGACGTCTTTGGCACTGGCACTGTTGGTCGGAGGTCGCGTTTACACGGTCATGAAACGCTCACTCGGCATTAGCGAGTGGCTGCGGCGCGGTGTTGGTGCGGCTGTTGTTCTGGCGGTCGTGGCCATTGCATTTGGGCTGGACACTGGCTTTCTCACGCAGATTTCGGCTCAAAGCACGGCCTCGCTCGAACAATCGCTGATCGACCGGCTGAAACCAAAAACCAGCCCGACCGGCGCAATGGCACCATCCATGGCGATGACCGGCAATCCCGCAAATGCGATGATGAGCGCCAACAACACTATGATGATGCAAAGCGGGACGTCTCAGCCAACAGCCTCAGCGCTGCCAGTCGAAGCGATCTCACCGTCTTTCGATGGCGCGGTCGAATGGCTGAACTCGCCGCCACTGACCACGGCGCAGTTGAAGGGCAAGGTCGTTCTCGTTGATTTCTGGACCTACTCCTGCATCAATTGCCTGCGCTCCATACCCTATGTCCGTGCCTGGGCGGAAAAATATAAGGATCAGGGCCTCGTCGTCATCGGCGTGCATTCTCCCGAATTCGCATTCGAAAAGCGGGTTGAGAATGTCAAAAAAGCGACGGTAGATCTCTCGGTTGGATACCCTGTCGCCATCGACAACGATTACGCGATCTGGCGGTGTTTCAACAATCAGTACTGGCCAGCGCACTACTTCATCGATGCCGAAGGTCGCGTGCGGCACCATCATTTCGGTGAGGGTGAGTACGAACAGTCAGAGCGGGTTATCCAGCAATTGCTCGCCGAGGCTGGTCTGAAGGGTGTTGCGAGTGATAGTGTTGCGGTCAGTGCAAAGGGGGCTGAAATCGCTTCAAATGAAGCCGATGTCCAGTCGCCGGAAACCTATATCGGATATATGAGGGCGAAAAATTTCCTCGGCGCGGATGGCATCGTCAATGATGCGGCTCACCTTTACACGGCGGAAAAGCCGAGGCGCAATGAATGGGGTCTCACCGGCAACTGGAATGTCGGCCCAGAAGGCGCGGCGCTGACGCAAAGCGAAGGCAGCATCTATTATCGCTTCCGTGCCCGCGATCTGCATCTCGTCCTTGGTCCATCCAGCGATGGAAAACCCGTCAGGTTCAAGGTGACGATCGACGGCAAGCCGCCCGGTGAAAATCACGGCACAGATACCGATGCAGACGGTAATGGAACCGTGACGGAAGAACGGCTCTACCAACTTGTTCGCCAGAGCGGATCGGTTGAAGACCACACATTTGAAATCCGCTTTCTGGATGCAGGTCTGGAAGCTTACGCATTCACCTTCGGTTGAGGAAATTATCATGCGAAAAACGTTCAATTTTTTGAGTTCAGTCAGGTTTGCAGCCGGGATGGGTCTGGTGTTTACAGCATTGGCGTCTGGATCAGGCATCGCCTTGGCACAGGAAGGCATCAAAATTCCGGCTCCGACTATCGATGAAGCGAAGGCCACATCGGGTAAGGAAACTGCCGTCTTTGCCGGTGGCTGCTTCTGGGGTGTGCAGGGTGTGTTTCAGCGCGTGGCGGGCGTTGAAAACGCCGTGTCTGGTTATGCCGGTGGCGCGAAGAACACAGCCAGTTACGAAACCGTCAGCGGCGGCAAGACTGGTCATGCCGAATCCGTCAAGATCACCTTTGATCCCCAAAAGGTCAGCTATGGCCATTTGCTGCAAATCTATTTCTCTGTGGCACACGACCCGACGCAACTGAACCGCCAAGGCCCAGATCGTGGCACGCAGTACCGCTCCACCGTGTTCCCAACCAATGCGGAACAGGCGCGCGTTGCCAAGGCTTATATTGACCAACTGAACAAGGCACGGATCTACGATGCCGCCATCGTGACGACCATCGAGCCGGACCAGCCTTTTTACCCGGCAGAAAACTACCATCAGGATTTTCTGACGAGCAATCCGACTTACCCGTACATCGTCTATAACGACCTGCCGAAGATCGAGAACCTCAAAAAGCTGTTTCCAGGCGATTTCCGCGCAGAGCCGGTTCTGGTCGCAAAAATGGGCGTCGGAAACTGAGCTATTGCACCTAAGGTGATGTTTTAGAGTGGCTTGCCGCTATTGAGATTGCGGCGAGCCTTCCGACGACGCGACATCAACGGCGGATGACGCGGTTCAGATGCCAGCTTTCTTGGCCTGCGCTGTATGACCACCAGGCATGGCAAAGTTGGCATAATGGGCCTTCTTTTGCTCGTACATGTTGATATCGGCACGTCGAACCATGGCTTCCATGGTCTCGCCCTGTTCAGTGGTGGCAACACCGATAGAAATGCCGAGCGGTGCGTTGGAATAGAACTGATTGTTGATTTTCAGCAATTCATTGATGGTGTCGACCATTGTGGCCGCGGCCTGTTTGTCGGCGCCGGGCATGAGAATGGCGAACTCATCGCCGCCAATGCGTGCGGCGTGATTGGGTGCTGCGACGACGCCGTTCAGCACCTCACCCAGACGCCGCAAAAGTGCGTCTCCGGCGTCGTGACCCAACATATCATTGGCATTTTTCAATCCGTTCAGATCGATAACAACCGCAGAGACGGGCCGCAGGCTGTTGCGTGCCAGCCGATTGAGTTCATCGGCGTAGAACGCACGATTATAGAGCTTGGTCAGCACATCGTGCTTACCAAGATATTCGAGGTAGGCTTCGGCCTTTTTGCGGGCGGTGATGTCGGTGAGTGCGACCTGCACCAGAGACCAATCATTCTCGTGGCCGGGGAAAACCGAGAACTGCAAGAGGACATGACGTTCCGAACCATCAAGCGCGTAATTTATCACTTCACGCTGGTGGAAAAGATTGCCGTTCCAGAGATCGATCAATTGCTCCCGGAAGGGCTTGTCCATCTCACCACGGAACACATCGCCCAGGCGATGCAACAAAGTTTGTTCATCCGGCGCGCAAAACAGATCGAGCGTTGCTTTATTGACCTCGATCACACGGATTTCGCTCATGCATTGGCGCACGAATTCGGGATGAACATCCATGAACACACGGAAGTCCACGATGCCTCTGTGTTTGATGTCATCGATCAGGCGCTTGATGTGGCTGAAATCTTCCACCCACAGGGACACGGGCGAATGTTCGAACATGCCTTCGGCATACCGCCTGTTACTTTGTTCCAGTCTCCGGGCTTCCTCCCGCTCCGTCACGTCTTCTGTCGTGATCAGAATGCGACCAAGGGTGTCCTCATGGCCGGGAATGACAGCTCCGCGAAGCTGGATATCAAGCCTTTGTCCACTCAGCGAATAATTGACCGCATGGCTGGAGAATCGGGAATCGCCATCCCACAGTGCTGCAAGCTCCTGAATATGGCTGTCCAGCATGTCGTCACGAAAAACGAGATGCAGATTGGCGATCAGATGATCGACATCACGCGCTGCGAAGAGTTCCAGCGTCTTGTCATTCACCTTCAACACACGGATATTTTTCGAGCATAGCTCGACACGCGCCAGATCTTCTCGCAGAAACGCACGGATATCCGTGACACCCTGCTGACGCCAAACATCAAACTGATGCTTCACCCCGGAAAAATCTTCGATCCACATCGCCACGGGGGCGAGATTGAAGATATCTGCGTCAAATGACTCTGCCATCAGCTTGATCTCTGGTTGAACGGCGGCTTTCGCGTGCCTCGCGAAAGCCAAGTACAAAAGAATTACGCTTTTTAAACTAAAGAATTCCCTAACTTGCTAAACTACCAAAGCTTCACATGTCTGTTTACATCTTTGTAAAGCAGATAGCGGAAACGCCCCGGGCCGCCCGCATAACACGCTTGTGGGCAGAATGCGCGAAGCCACATGAAGTCCCCGGCTTCCACTTCCACCCAGTCATTGTTCAACCGGTAGACGGCTTTTCCTTCCAGCACGAAAAGCCCGTGTTCCATGACGTGGGTTTCCATGAAGGGAATGGTCGCGCCTGGCTCGAATGTCACGATATTCAGGTGCATATCGTAACGGCCGTCGGCCGGATCGATGAAACGGGTCGTCGCCCATTTGCCGTCTGTATCCGGCATGGCAGACAATTCATGCTCGTCTTCATGGGTGAAGATCGCCGGAGGCAGCTCCAGGCCCTCAACGACGTCGAACACCTTTCTAACCCAGTGAAACTTGGCCGGAATGGAACCGCTTCCACGGATTTTCCATGCACTGCCAGCCGGAATATAGGCAAAGGAACCGGCCCGCATGGCATGTTCTGTGCCATCAAGCACAATGGTCATCTCGCCATCGACCACAAAAATTGCTGCCTGCGCACGCGCATCCGGCTCCGGCTTATCACTTCCGCCGCCGGGCTGAACTTCCATGATGTATTGCGCGAAAGTTTCCGAAAACCCCGTCATTGGGCGGGAAATGATCCATGCGCGTGTTTCATTCCAGTGCGGCAGAACGCTGGTGACGATGTCCGACATCACGCGCTTGGGAATGACGGCATAGGCAGTCGTGAATGTGGCTTTGCTTGAAAGCAGCTCTGTCTGGCCAGGGAGCCCGCCAAAATCAGAATAATATCGCTTATTGTCCATTATGCACTCCAAAGGCAGGCTATTTCACCAAGAGCTTTAGAACCTTTCACCGCCAAATGGAATCGTCTTTGCGATCATTTTTATGGCGGAAAGCCGCAATACCTTTTCAGGCAACACAGCTTTCCGCAGCAACACAACTATGCCTTTTTACGGATGACGCCGTACACGATATTGCGGTTGTCTCCGAAGAATACTTCGGCCTCAAACACCGCAGGATCAATGCTGGCGTTGATGATATTCCACATGTCTTGTTTTGAGCGAAGCAGCAGCGCCCAGTTCATGAAGGATTCCATATAACCGTCCACGCCAATATCTTGGGAAAAATTGGCGAACAGAAAGACCCCGCCGGGCTTCAGCATATCGAGGCAGCGTTGCGTCAGCTTGATCGAAACCTTGTCGACCAAATAGTCGTAAAGACCGGCGGCATAAACGAAGTCGAAGGTGCCGAGCTGGTGACGGCCAGACAGAATTCCGCGCACGGAGCCATCTATGGCTTCGATGCAGGTGCCCTCGAAATCCCGGGTGATGGACCCAATGCTGAGCGGATCCTGATCCAATGCAACCCAACGTTTAATGGCACCCTCAGCCAAGGCCGCAGATTCGTTTGCCTCCCTGAGATGACCTGCGGCAATCGTGAGGATTTCCGTTTCCGGCCCACGAGCACTTGCAATCTCATCGATATATTTGGTGAGAATGTCACGCCGCTCCCTAACCGCAACGGAAGAGGAGGCGTCCTTGGTGTACTCATACAGCGCCAAACCGAGAGGAGAAGCAGCGGCGATTTTATCCTGCACGCAGGAATGACCGTATATGAAGTCCAGCAATTGGGCATCGCCAGAATATCCACGCGGCTTGTCAGACGACCAGCGGGTAAATGGGTCTTGAAGAAAATACTCGGAAACAACGTGATCCTGAATGATGGGAATTAGCTCTCTCCACACGCCAAGATTTAACTTTCCCCTGATTTGATGTAATGCTCCAGCGACGTAATGTATAATCTCCTGCGGTGCACGCCCGCTCAAAAATTGCTGCTGTGCCAAATTAAGAACGATTGCGATCTCTGCTATTCCGAGTTCGAAATTCTCTTTGAAATTGTCTGCACCTTTACCGAAAACTTCGTCGGATATTGCTTCCGGAGTGATAAGACTTTCACCGTCAAAGAATTTATTTTGAAGCTGAGACACGGGCACCCCTCTTGGTTAACATATTGTTAATCCTAAGACAAATTAAACCCGATTGCGACTCAAATAAGCGCTGGATAACCGTCCAAAATACATTTTCTCGCGGAAACTTTTCCTTAAGGTAAATCTAATTTTGATTGTAGTTTTCCCGAAATTTAAAGAAACTTAACAGGATACCTTTTATGGTGCCGAGCACTGCAACCTTTCCCGCTGCCCCACGGGCCGAACGAGAGGGAGTATTAGGGCGAGATTCCGCAATAGTACTCGTTAGAAATGAAGAACTAATCTTGCAAGAATATTGCAACCTATGGAAAAGTGCATGAAGCACACTTTGGCAGATGTGGTCGAGCTTGATTTGCACGCAGGTGCACCGCGCAAGCAATCGTCCGATGCTTTGCGGAGCCTTTTTTTCGAAGAAGCAGACGCGAAACGGCGCAAGTCCATACGCCAAGGGCTTTGGGTTGCCGTGCCGGTCTATCTGCTGTTTTCAGTGACGGATATTCTGCTCGTACCAGATGTTGCGCCGCACACGATGTTTGCACGTTTCGTCATTGGTATCGCCGCACTGTTGACGCTGGAAATGCAAATCCGCGCGCACGTCAAAACCAACCATTTGGACCTTGCCTGCGCCACGGCGCTGGTCGGCGGCTACATCGCTTGGCTCATGCCCGCGATGATGACCAGCCATGTCACCAACATGTCCTATTATATGGTGTTCGGCGCTATCTTCATGATGGGCGCGAACCTGTTTTTCACATTCAACTTCGCGCTGTCGCTGCTCGCATCGAGCCTTGTGCTGGTGACGTATTTCGCCGCACTCAGCTACTTCCACGAAGACATCTATTACCAGATTGCGTTCGGCACCTTCTATATCTCGTGCTTCATATTCACATCCTATGTGAACTTGCGCCTGAACCGCGAGCGCTACCATGTTTTTCTGAACGCCGTTGAAGCCAAGATACAGCAGCGGCAGGCCGAAGACCGGGGTGAGGCATTGCTGCGCCTTTCCAACACCGACCCGTTGACAGGTCTTGAAAACCGCAGGGCGATAGACAGCAGGCTGCGGCAATTGTGGAATGGTTGGCTAACCGCAGAGCGCAACTTCGCGGTGTTTTTGATCGATGTCGATTTCTTCAAAAAGTACAATGACTACTACGGTCATCAGGAAGGCGACCGCTGCCTGATACAAGTGGCGCAAACGCTACAGACCAGCATGAGCCGCTTCGACGCGGTGATTGGCCGTTACGGTGGCGAAGAGTTCATTGCACTTGCCCGGTTCCGATCAGCAAAAGATATCGAAGACATAGCCGAGACACTGCGCAGAACCGTTGAAGCCCTTTGCCTCACGCATGAAAGACGGCGGGATGGCACATCCATCATCACCGTCAGCGTCGGCGCGTCCTTCACACGTCCCCAGCCTGATCCAAAGCTGGAACGTATTATCAATGAGGCCGACCGCGCGCTTTATCTGGCCAAGGCGAACGGGCGCAATACCGTCAAACTGTTCGATCCCAACGATCCGCACCACAGCGACGACACGGAAAATGTTGCAGCGCTGCTCAACATCGCCATTCAGCAAAACCTCGTCTCTCTCGTCTATCAGCCGATCAAGAACCTTAAGACCGATCAGGTTGAAGGGGCAGAAGCGCTCATGCGGTTACGCCTTTTAGACGGAACGCTTGTACCGCCGAGTATTTTCATTCCCATTGCAGAACGCACCGGCGTGATCATGGACCTTGGCCTGTGGGCAATTCGCACTGTGTGCCAGGAAGTTCTCAGTTGTGACAAGGTCACCATCGTCAGCGTAAATGTGTCGCCAATCCAGCTGAAAAGCCCCGGCTTTGCCACATCCGTTGCCGCCATTCTCGGTGAAGTCGGCGTTGCCGGTGGTCGTCTGGCCTTCGAGATAACCGAAGGGCTGGAGATGGACATGAATTCCGACGTTCTTCATTGCATCAGCGATCTCAAGACACTGGGCATCAAAATCTGGCTGGATGATTTCGGTACCGGTTTTGCGGGCCTCTCATGGCTGCGGCTGATTGATTTCGACACCGTGAAAATCGACAAGTCATTCCTTCATGATGGGCACACGCCGCGTGGCAAGGTCATGCTCAGCGATATCATTGGCCTCATCAGAAACCGGGGGCACAAAATCCTGGTGGAAGGCGTTGAGACCGCAGAGCAACTGGAGCTTCTGAAAGAGCTTCATATCGATCAGGTCCAGGGCTATTACGTTGGCCGCCCGGCTCCCGTCGAGAAATTCAGGAACGAAAAACCCACCTATCTTCCCCGCACGGGTCTGATGCGTCCTGCCTGAATGAAACAACCCGGCAACGGTTTGCCGGGTCGTCTCGTCAATGAAAACCGTCAGACCGCGACGTCTCAGTCGCCCATGCCCGGCACTTCGCATGTGTCACGATCACCCACGATAATCGAACGCTTGCCGACGTGGTTGGCAGGACCGACGATACCTTCCTGCTCCATACGCTCGACCAGAGAGGCGGCGCGGTTGTAACCGATGGACAGGCGGCGCTGAATGTAGGACGTCGAGCACTTCTTGTCGCGCAACACCACCTTCACGGCCTTTTCGTAAAGGTCTGCCGTGTCGTCTTCGGCCATAGCCGTCTTATCGAAAACGGCAGTGTCTTCTTCTTCCGCGTCGTCGGTCTCATCCGCATCTTCGGTGACTGTGCCGAGATATTCGGGACGTCCCTGCGTTTTCAGATGCGCGACGACCTTCTCAACTTCCTCGTCCGAAACGAAGGGACCGTGGACGCGCGAGATGCGCCCGCCGCCGACCATGTGCAGCATATCGCCCTGTCCCAGCAGATGCTCGGCACCCTGCTCGCCTAAAATGGTGCGGCTGTCGATCTTGGATGTGACCTGGAAGGAGATACGCGTCGGGAAGTTGGCCTTGATCGTGCCGGTGATGACATCGACGGAAGGACGCTGAGTTGCCATGATCAGGTGAATACCGGCAGCGCGCGCCATCTGCGCCAAACGCTGAATGGCACCTTCAATATCCTTGCCAGCGACCATCATAAGGTCAGCCATCTCGTCCACGATGACGACGATGTAAGGCATAGCCGTGAGGTCCATTTCCTCCTGCTCGTAGACAGCCTCGCCGGTGGCGCGGTCAAACCCGGTCTGCACATTGCACATCACGGTTTCGCCCTTGGCGCGGGCGGAAGCCGCACGAGCATTGTAACCGTCGATATTGCGAACGCCGAGACGCGACATCTTGCGATACCGATCTTCCATTTCGCGTACGGCCCACTTCAACGCCATAACGGCTTTCTTCGGGTCTGTCACAACCGGCGTCAGCAGGTGTGGAATACCGTCATAAACCGACAATTCCAGCATCTTCGGATCGACCATGATCAAGCGGCATTCTTCCGGCTTCAAGCGGTAAAGCAGCGACAGGATCATCGTGTTGATGGCAACGGACTTGCCGGAACCCGTCGTACCCGCCACCAGAAGGTGCGGCATCTTTGCCAGTTCCGCCACAACAGGCTCGCCGCCAATGGTTTTGCCGAGGCAAAGCGCCAGCTTCATCCGGCTTTCAGAATAATCAGCGGATTCGATCAGCTCACGGAAATAAACCGTTTCACGAACCGGGTTTGGCAGTTCGATACCGATGACATTACGGCCGGGAATGACCGCCACACGCGCCGAGAGCGCCGACATGGAACGGGCAATGTCGTCAGAAAGACCGATAACACGGGATGATTTCACGCCCGGCGCTGGGCCGAATTCATAAAGTGTAACGACCGGACCGGGGCGCACGTCAATGATCTCACCCTTGATGCCGAAATCTTCCAGAACACTTTCCAGCAGGCCAGCACTCTGCTCAAGCGCTTCCGGCGTCATCGTCGTCGTTTGCTGAACCTGCGGCTGTTGCAAAAGGTCGATAGGCGGGAACTCGTATTCGCCTTCACTGAAAACCGGCGCGTCGAGGAACATCGGCTGGTTGCTGCGCGCAACTGTGCGCAATTCACGGCGCGGTTCGGCAATGGCAACGGGTTCAGCGATGATGACAGGCTGCGCAACACTGTGCTCTATGACCGTAGCTGGCTCTTCAACGGGCACGACTGGCTGAAGAGCGTCTACCTGCTCGTTCAGAGCTTGTGGAACGGGGCGAACGCCCACCTCGCGGTAAAGCGAGATGGGCGATCCTTCCGGCATGGTAAAAACAGGTTTTTCAACAACGGGCGACGGCTGGCGGATGACCTGCGCCTTGTACGGTGCCGGCTTTGCGAGAGGCTGAACGGCGGGAGCGGCCGGAACTGCGGCCACGCGCTGCGCCTTCAAACGCGCCAGTTCTGCAAGACGGAGCGGCTGTGATGGCGGCATGATGGCGCTGCCAACGTCAAGGCTCATCACCTCCCAGAACATTTCATCCGAAAGCGAATCGGCGAAGGCTGGCACATCGAATGAACCATGTCCTTTCTCGGCAGGGAAACACGCAACATCGATCTGCTCCGCATCAACGGCGGCAATGGGCTGTTCGACGGTCACTGGCGCAACCGGAGCGGATGCTTCCTGTTGCTGTTTTAATGCCAGTTCACGACGCAAACGATAGGTCAGCGCAAGCGCGCCCGTTGCGCCCGGCGGCTGCGGCAGCACAGCAGGTTTCGCAATCCGGCGTTCGGCTGGAGGCTGCGTCGGAGTGACCTTCGCGGCGGAAACCTTTTGCTCTTCATCGGGCACAACAACGGCGGTCGCTTCATCCTCGGCATTTGCCGAGCCGGCACCAGCCGTCTGTTTTCCGGTTACAAGATTTTGCGGCGTGCGGGTAAACCGTACATTGGGGCCAAGCGTAAACGCATTTTGCCACAGGGGCATATCGTCTCGCCCTTCAATCGCATTTGCGGCGATCTGGTCTGCATTGTGTCCCATAACTGCACGCTGGTCCGCCGTTAACGGCACCATGGCATGGGGGGTGGTTTGCGGCACTTTCGGCTCTGCAATGGGCTGCTTCTCTCCCCTCTCATCTATCGCATTGACGGAATTATTCAAATTCGAACGGGACATACGCATCACAGCCTGTACACTCATCATAAACGGACATTCGGCACACGATATGGAATAGAAAATAAAGGTTAATCACATATTGCCAACGCGACGTTTGAAGTGATTTTTCCCACGCTATCCACCGCGCTGTGTCTGGCTCGCCACGCAGCCTCTAAGCGCTAAAAACGCTCGTTTCGCGCTGACAAGTGTTGGAATTCAATGCACGGCGGCTCACGCGCTCATAAAAACACCTCCCAAAACGCCTTTTCAACAGCCTGCTTAAATACTAAAAAATATCCGCTTTACAACTAACATGTTAACGTCGTATCAAGCTGATGTCAGTTTTGGAGGAGCAGGCAATTGACGGTTAAATTCGGCCTTTCGGCAGCACTCACCACACCCTTTGCACAGAACGGCGACATTGACGTCGCAGCGATGATTGCGCAGGCCAAGCGCTCGCTTGCTGCTGGCTGCAACAGCGTCACGCTGTTTGGTACGACCGGTGAAGGCAGCTCCATCGGCAATCGGGAACGCAACGAGATACTCGCTGCCTTTGTCGCCGCTGGCATCAATCCGAAAAACCTCGTTGCGGGTGTGTTGGTGGATTCGACACAGGATGCTGCCGATCAGGCAAGCGAAGCCTTGCAAGCTGGCGTTCGCAACATTCTTCTTGCCCCTCCCTCCTATTTCAAGAATGTCAGCGATGAAGGGCTGTTCGAATGGTTCTCGTCGGTGTTCCACAAACTTGGAAATGCTGCACGGGATGTCATTGTCTACAATATTCCCTCCGTTACCATGGTGGCGCTTTCGGTGGACCTGATCGGTCGTCTGCACCGCGCATTCCCCAACGTTGTCACAGGCGTGAAGGATTCCTCCGGTGACTGGCCCTATACGCAGCAGTTGCTCAAGGACCATAGTGATCTGATCATTCTCATTGGTGATGAGCGGCATCTGGCACAGGGTGTGAGACTTGGCGGTCAGGGCGCGATTTCAGGCGTTGCCAACTTCCTGCCGCATGAAGTGCGTGCCATGGCCGTTGATGGCGTGGATGACAAACGTGTTCAGGACCTTGTCGTCGAACTATTGAAATATCCTGTCACGCCTGCGGTAAAGGTTCTCGTGTCGTACGTGACCGGAGAAACCATCTGGCACACGGTTCGCCCGCCGCTGGTTTCCATTTCCGCTGAAAACCGTAAAAAGATAGAAGCGGCATTCGAGTCGCTGTTCAGCAGCCAGGCGGCTTGAGAAAGGTAGCGAATGGACGATAACGGCGAACAGACCACGTTGAGAGAAAAAGCGTATGAAAGTTTTACGCACCATCTTCTCGCCCGTGATGTTCGCCCCGGTCAGTTCATCTCGCAGCGTCGTCTGGTGGAGCTTACCGGCCTGCCGCTCGGCGCAATCCGTGAAGCCATACCACGTTTGGAGGCGGATGGTCTCATCAAGACGGTACCGCAGCGCGGCCTTCAGGTCGCACATATCGATATCAACCTCATCCGTGAAGCGTTCCAGTTTCGCATCTTCATGGAAAAGGAGGCTGTCGCCATTTTCACGCGCACGGCCTCCAATGACACGATCGCGCGGATGATCAAAGAACACCGCGATATCGACGAGGCAGACCGGAACGGTCAAGGCTCGCCGGAATTGGATGCGCGGGCGCAGGCTGTCGATTGGGGTATGCATGATGCCTTTATCGACTCGCTGGGCAATTCGATCATTTCGAATGCCTATCGCGTCAATTCCATCAAAATGCGCCTGATCAATCAGGAGCGATTTCGCATCGCCGGCCACATTAAATCGGTGATGGAAGAGCACCTGACAATTCTTGAGGCCATAGAAAGACGTTCCGCGGAAGAGGCCGCCGAAAGGCTGGTCGCACACATCCGCAATGCGAGGGACAGGGCTCTCGCGGTTTAAAACATCGGACCGACAAGTGTGTAGCGGTTTTCGGGCAATCCGATGTTGAGTAAAAATACGACTAAATAAGGCCGGGGGTGAGGAGATTTTCGGCCAATCCAGAGGAGGAGAAAACATGACGCATTCACTGCTCAATCCCACACGCCGTGGGTTTCTGGCCGGAACGGCAGCCATTGCCGGAGGTGCCGCATTCGGCGTTCGCACAGCGTCTGCCGCCGTCAATTGGAAAAAACACGCTGGCACGACGCTTGAGGTCAACCTCGTCAAAAGCCCGCGCAGCGAAACGCTTCTGAAATACATCAAGGAATTTGAAGAACTGACTGGCATCAAGGTCAATGCCGAGGCAACGCCGGAACAGCAGCAGCGCCAAAAGGTCGTCATTGAACTGTCCTCCGGCAAGCCAAGCTTCGACGTCGTGCACCTCAGCTACCACGTCCAGAAACGCCAGTTCGAAAAGGGCAAATGGCTGGCCGATATCAGCGGTTTCCTGAAAGATCCGTCTTTGACCGATCCTTCGCTGGTCGAGAGTGATTTTGCCGAAGCAGGCATGCAGTTTGCCAAGGACAGCGACGGCGTTCTGCGCTCCCTGCCCTTCTCCGTGGATTACTGGATCCTCTACTGGAACAAGGAACTGTTCGCAGCCAAGGGTCTGAAATATCCGCAGACATTCGAAGAACTTGTCGCAGCGGCGGAAGCAATCACCGACCCGTCTACCAATACTTACGGTTTTGTGGCACGTGGCTTGAAGAACGCCAACACGCCAGTCTGGACCTCACTGATGCTGGGTTATGGCGCAGCACCGATCGTAAACGGCAAGATCGACACCACAACCAAGGAAGCGGTGGAGGCGGCGACGCTTTACCAGCGTCTGATGACCAAGGCAGCACCTCCCGGTGTGTCCGGCTTCAACTGGGCAGAATCGCAATCGGCCTTCCTTCAGGGCAAAATCGGCATGTGGCTGGATGGCGTCGGCTTTGCACCGCCAATCGAAAACCCAGAAAAATCCCGCGTCGTCGGCAAGACCGGTTATGGCGTGATGCCGAAGGGTCCAGCACAACAGGCGGCTGGCACGTTTGGTGACGGTCTGGGCGTTGTCGAAGCCAGCCAGAAAAAGGAAGCGGCCTACCTCTTCTGCCAATGGGCAATTTCCCATGACATGGGTGCCCGTCTGTTGCAGGCCGGTGCAGGTGTACCGTTCCGCCAGTCCATTCTGGAAGACGCAAAGGTTCGCGAAGGCGTGAAAATGCCTGCGGAATGGCTGGATGCGGTCGTCGGTTCCGGCAAAGTATCCAAGCTCGCACTTCCCGTCATCATTCCCGTCACCGAGTTCCGCGATATCTACGGCGTTGGTCTCACCAACATGATTGGCGGTGCGGACCCGGCAGCCGAACTCAAGAAAGCGACAGATCAGTTCGCGCCTGTTCTGGCACGAAGCGAGGGATAATGGTGTCCATCAGCATCGAAAACACCGTCAAGACCACGAAGGTCATCAGAAGGAGCAAGCCCACACGGCTTGCTCCCAATTACTGGCCTTTCGTCATTCCCGCACTCGTCGTCATCGCAGCGGTCATCGTGTTTCCCTGGGTGTTCACCCTGTGGATGAGCGCGCAGCGCTGGACGCTGGGGCAGGAACAAAGCTTCATAGGCTTTGACAACTACATCCGTCTGGCAAGCGATATGCGGTTCTGGGAATCGATGTGGCACACGCTGGTCTATACGTTCCTGTCGGTGGTCGCGCCGCTATTTTTGGGCACTCTGGCAGCCTTGCTTTTCGATGCGCAATTTCCGCTGCGCGGTTTCCTGCGCGGCGTTTTCGTCATGCCCATGATGGCAACGCCTGTTGCCATCGCACTCGTCTGGACAATGATGTTCCATCCGCAGCTGGGCGTTTTGAACTATCTCTTGTCCTTCATCGGCATCGGTCCGCTGGAGTGGATCTACAATCAGTCCACCGTCATTCCGTCGCTGGTACTGGTGGAAACATGGCAATGGACGCCGCTCGTCATGCTTATCGTTCTCGGTGGTCTCGCCGCCGTGCCGCGTGAACCTTACGAGAGTGCGGAAATCGACGGCGCAAATGCCTGGCAGAAGTTCCGTTATCTGACCCTGCCGATGATCGCGCCGTTTCTGATGATTGCCGTCATCATCCGCTCCATCGATGCGGTCAAAAGCTTCGACATTATCTATGCGATGACACAGGGCGGACCAGGCACGGCATCCGAGACGATCAACATCTACCTCTACAACACGGCCTTTGCCTATTACGACATCGGTTATGGGTCGGCCATGGCCGTCGTCTTCTTCATCGTCATCGTCGCGCTGTCCTTCGTGCTTCTTATGGTGCGCCAGCGCTCCCAATGGAACGAGATGGAGGACCGCTGATGAAACGCAAAACACTCGACAAAATCGGTCTGCTGTTCGTGGCACTTGTCATGATCTCGCCGGTTATCCTGTTCTTCATCTGGATGATTTCGCTGTCGTTGAAATATGAAATCGACAACGGCGCTTACCCACCCATCCTCATTCCAGAACGCTTTGCATGGTCCAACTATGTGAAGGTGTTCGAGGAGAACAATTTCTTCCTCTATTTCTGGAATTCGGTGCTCGTCACCGGCGCTGCAACCTTCCTGGCCCTCGTCATCGGCGTCCCTGCCGGTTATGGCATCGCACGGATGAAGGCGGAAAAGTCGGCTATCGTCATCATGATTGCCCGCATGACGCCCGGCCTCTCGTTCCTCATACCGCTGTTCCTGCTGTTCCAATGGCTGAACCTGCTGGGTACACTCTGGCCGCAGATCATCATCCATCTGGTCGTCACCGTGCCTATCGTGGTGTGGATCATGATCGGTTATTTCGAGACGACGCCGAAGGAACTCGAAGAAGCTGCCAGCATCGATGGCGCGTCTTCATGGCAGGTGTTTCGCCTTGTGGCGCTGCCCATCGCAAAGCCCGGCATCGTCGTGTCCTTCATTCTCGCCGTCATCTTCTCGTGGAACAACTTCGTCTTCGGCATCGTGCTGGCCAGCCGTGAAACGCGCACCCTGCCCGTTGCGGTCTACAACATGCTGTCTTTTGAACAGGTCAGTTGGGGTCCGCTCGCAGCGGCTGCACTCATCGTCACGCTGCCTGTGCTGTTGCTCACCATGTTTGCGCAGAAACAAATTGTTGCGGGCCTTACCGCAGGCGCCGTCAAGGGCGGCTAAACCACTATTCATGATGGGATCAAAACCATGGCACCGGTCAATATTCAGAATGTTCAAAAGCGTTTCGGCGCAGTCAACGTCATCCACGGCATCGACATCGATATTCGCGATGGTGAATTCGTCGTCCTCGTCGGCCCCTCCGGCTGCGGAAAGTCCACCCTGCTGCGCATGATTGCGGGGCTGGAGGACGTCAGCGATGGCGAAATCCACATCGGCGCGCGTGAGGTGAGCAACCTGCCCGCCCGGGACCGCGATATCGCCATGGTGTTCCAGAACTACGCGCTTTATCCGCACATGACGGTGAAGGATAATATGGGCTTTGCGTTGAAGCTGAAAAAGGTCAGCGCCACCGAAACCGCCCAAAAGGTCAACAAAGCCGCCGCTATTCTGGGGTTGGAAAAGCTGCTGGACCGGTATCCGCGCCAACTTTCCGGTGGCCAGCGCCAGCGCGTTGCCATGGGCCGTGCGCTGGTGCGCGATCCGCAGGTTTTCCTGTTCGATGAACCGCTATCGAACCTCGACGCCAAACTTCGCGTGCAGATGCGCGGTGAAATCAAGGCCATGCACCAGCGCATCGGCACCACCACCATTTACGTGACCCACGATCAGGTGGAAGCCATGACCATGGCCGACAAGATCGTGGTTTTGCATGACGGCGTGATCGAGCAGATCGGCGCGCCGCTGGAACTTTACGACCGCCCGGCCAATCTCTTCGTTGCCGGGTTCATCGGCTCACCCGCCATGAATTTCGTGCGCGGCAAAGTGGAAGAAGGTGTGTTCCGCTCCACCAAAGGCCTTGTTTTGCCACTGCCACAGACGGTCAATCCGGCAGAACTTGGTGGGCGCGATCTCGTCTACGGCATCCGCCCGGAACATATACGCGCGGCGGAAAGCGGCATTGAAGGACGAGTGGAAATGGTCGAAGGCACCGGCTCGGAAATCTACGCGAAATTGAATTGCGCAGGCGATGATATTGCCTGCCTGTTCCGCGAGCGTATCAATGTTCGTTTCGGCGACACGATCCATATTGCCATCGACTCATCCGCCGTGCATCTCTTCGATCAGGACACTGGCAAACGCATTTGAAGGTCGAAGGCTGGCATGAGTGATAAGGTGAAACACCGCAAGCATGTTTTATGCGTGGGTGCCGCTGTGCTGGACACGTTGTTTCGGGTGCGCGACATGCCAACCGGTCAAGGAAAAGTGCTGCCATACGAAATGCTGCAAATCGCTGAAGGCATGGCCTCCAGCGCTGCTTACGCCGTTCACCGCATGGGTGGCCGCGCCAGTCTTTGGGGCGCGATTGGCGATGATGAAACCGGTAGCCGTATTCTCCGCGATCTCACCGACAGCGGCATCGACACGTCAGGCATGACTGTTGCGAAGGGCGCACGCTCCGCCCTTTCAACCATCATCATCGATGACCAAGGGGAGAGGCTGATTGTCCCGTTTTACGATCCAAAGCTGCACGACAACAAACGCTCCTGCACCACAGATGACATAGCGCCCTTCGATGCTGTTCTGGTCGATGTGCGCTGGCCCGAACTGGCGTTCGAAGTTTTGACCGTCGCCCGCGCACTCGGCAAGCCCGCCATTCTGGATGGCGATGTTGCGCCGGTGAAAACCCTTGAAAAGCTGGCCCCCGCCGCAACCCACATCATCTTTTCAGAACCAGCGGCAGAACGGCTGACCGGAACCAGCGACGTTTCCGCCATGTTACCGATTTTGCATATGCGATATCCGCAGACCTTCATTGCCGTTACCGCCGGACCTGCGGGCTGCTACTGGACAGAACCGGAAAAACCCACGGTTCACTTTCAATCCACATTGAAGATCAAGGCTGTCGATACGCTAGCGGCGGGAGACGTCTTCCACGGAACTTTTGCTCTCGCAGTTGCAGAAGGCATGAAAAGCCGCGCCGCCATTCAGCTCTCGTCGGTGGCTGCCGCACTGAAATGCACCGTTTTCGGCGGCCGCGCGGGCACGCCGACCAGAGAAGAAGTCGAGGCCGAACTGAACTCTTAAAAGGAGTGGTGTCTACGAGAGGATTCGAACCTCCGACCCCAGGATTCATACCACTTCGGCTTTAACCGCCATCCATAAGGATGTTCGTGGTCTGGACTGTCCCTTCACCATGGACCTTTCGGTCTTTAGGTGCTGCCCATCCAGTCTCTACACCTTCACCGGATTTCTCCAGCGCTTGGCTCGGGATTGGCATGCTGAAAGTTCAGCGAAGCGTTCCCCGAATTTGAGCAGATCGATTACGGCGTTTCCAACCGTAACCCCCAATTTACAACTAGGAATCCTGTGCTCTATCCTGCTGAGCTACGTAGACAAGCTCTTTGGTTTACCGGGCTTCGATACCTCATCACAAGAATTTCGGCAACGTCCTTTGCCATTCATGAGCAAACAATTTTGTTGCGTCTGTTGCAAACCTACTCACCTCTGGGGTATCGCTGGTTCTCTTCCAGCACATTGAGGTCCATGTGATTGCGCATGTAGCGCTCCGATGCTTTCTGGAGCGGCTGATAATCCCAAGGGTAATAGGCGCCGTTGCGCAGGGCTTTGTAGACCACCCATCGACGTGCCTGACTTTCGCGCACGGACGCATCGAATGATGCCAAATCCCAGCGACCCTGCACCTGCGCCATCAGGGACACGAATGCCTCCTTGTGCTCTGGATTGTTGGCGAGATTGTTCAATTCGTGCGGGTCTGCATCCAGATCAAACAGCATGGGAAGATCGTTTTCGCAAATGCTCAACTTATACCGACCGTCCCGTATCGCCACGAGTGGCGATATAGATCCCTCGGCTGCATATTCCATCGGCACCGGGCTGCGACCTGCGGTTCCATCCACCAGACCGGACAGATCTTCGCCATCCGTCCATCTTTTCAAGGATGTGATATCCAGCCCGGCGAGAGCGCATAGCGTCGGCGTGACGTCGAGTGTGGAAACGGGTTCATCGAAGCGCTTCGACTGCCAGCCGGGTACGGACATCATCAATGGCACACGCGCCGAGCCTTCGAAAAAGCACATCTTGAACCACAGGCCACGCTCTCCCAGCATGTCGCCGTGATCGGAAAGGAATACGATGATCGTATCCTCATCCATCCGTGTCCGTTTCAGGACGTCAAGGATGTCACCTACCTTTTCATCGACATAGGAGATATTTGCAAAATACCCCTGCCTCGCCCGCCTCACCTGTTCTGGCGAAATGTCAAAAGCCGTGTGATCGCAAGCCTCCAGCAACCGCTGAGAATGCTGGTCGAGATCGGCAAACGGCATTGCTGCTACGTCTGGATCAAGAGCGGGGCAGTCCTCGTAGAGATCCCAGAATTTCCGTCGCGCCACATAGGGATCGTGCGGATGGGTAAAGCTCACCGTCAGGCACCATGGGCGCTCGTCCAGTCTGCGCGAGAGGTCGTAGAGTTTACGGGTTGCGTGGTAGGCGACCTCATCATCATATTCCATCTGGTTGGTAATCTCGGCCACCCCAGCGCCGGTAACCGAGCCGAGATTGTGATACCACCAGTCGATCCGCTCGCCGGGCTTGGTATAATCCGGCGTCCAGCCGAAATCAGCGGGATAAATGTCCGTTGTCAGCCGCTCTTCAAAACCATGAAGCTGATCCGGCCCGACGAAATGCATTTTGCCGGAGAGACCAGTGTAATATCCAGCCGAGCGCAGATGATGCGCGTAGGTTGGAATGTCGGAGGCAAATTCCGCCGCATTGTCATAAACGCGGGTTCCACTTGGCAGTTGGCCAGACATGAATGACGCACGAGCAGGCGCGCAGAGCGGGCTTGCCGTATAGGTGTTGGCGAAGCGCACGGAACGCTCCGCCAAAGCCTTCAAGTTTGGCGCATGGAGAAAATCCGCTGGTCCATCAGGAAAGAACGTTCCGTTCAACTGATCGGCCATAAGGATGAGTATATTCGGCTGCGCCATGCAAAATTATCCTGAAATCAGAGTCCGATAGCAGCTTTTACGGCTTCGTTACCGGGTTTTCCATCCAGCGTGGTGACGCCGTTCAACCATGTATCGATGGATTTTGGGTTGGCTTTCAACCACGCTTTTGCCGCATCCGTCGCAGTCTGACCGGCCAATATCTCGCCCATCAGATTGTTTTCCATGGTGACATCGAATTTCAGGTTCTTGAACAACCCGGCAGCATTCGGGCATTGCGCCGTCCAGCCCGTGCGTGCCAGCGTGTAAACCTCAGCACCACCAAAATTCGGGCCGAAATAATCATCGCCGCCGGAAAGATATTCGATAGAGAATTTCTCGTTCATCGGGTGGGGGGCCCATGCCAGAAACACGACGCCCTTCTTTGATTTTCCAGCGCGGTCAACCTGCGCCAGCATGGCTTGCTCACCGGACTCAACCAGTTCCCAATCCTTCAGACCGAACTTTTCCGAAGCGATGATTTTCTGAATGTTCTGATTGGCAGGAGCGCCGGGTTCGATGCCATAAATCTTGTGGTCGAACTCATCGCCATGCTTTGCAAGATCGGCGAAATCCTTGATACCCTTTTCTGCCATATAAGCAGGAACTGCGAGGGTAAATTTCGCGCCTTCAAGGTTTTGACCGATAACCTCGATTGCCTTTGCCGAATTCAGATCATCGATGAAGGATTTTTGGGCTGGCATCCAGTTTCCCAGAAACACATCGATTTCACCTGTTTTCATGGCCTGATAACCAATTGGAACAGACAGCGTCTTTACATCCGCCTCATAACCCAGCGCACCCAGCACCACAGAGGCAACGCCATTGGTCGCCGTAATGTCCGTCCAGCCCGGATCGCTCAACCGAATGGTTTTGCAGGCTGCGTCATCCGCTGCATGTGCATTACCCGCAAAGGCAGCAGCAAGAAGGAGAAGGCCGGAGGTCATCCGTCCTATGCGAAAATTCTTGTTCATTGCCGTTCTCCGGTTATTCGAGAATTTTAGTCAACAACGGATTGATCTCTGCCGTGAAGCAGATAATTTTTGATATGTGACAAAAGGATTTTTTATGGCTGGCAGACCGATTGATCTGGGATGGATGCGCATATTGCTGGAGATAGGCCGGTGTGGAAGCTTGACGGCCGCCGCACACCAACTGCGTTTGACGCAGCCAGCGGTGAGCTATCAAATTCGGCGACTTGAAGAGGAGTTGGGGACGACGCTTCTGAAGCGCCAGCACCGTGGTGTGGAACTGACGCCGGAAGGCAAACGGCTGTATGATCTGGTCAGCCGACAAGTGACCGAAATCGACCAATTGGCGGGCGAACTCAGGAGGCAGGAAAGGCCGACCATTCGGCTCCATACGGATTATGCATTTTCATCCCTGTGGCTCATTCCGCGCATGCAGAATTTCCGCGCGCTTTACCCCGATATCAACATTCAAATCGTCGCGAACCAAAGCCCACTGCGTCACAACGTGGAGGATGGCGATGTACTGGTGATATTCGGAAACAGCGCAGAGGCGGGACAGGATGCAACGCTTTTGCTGGCAGAAAAGGTAACGCCGGTCTGCGCACCCGGATTTCTGGACTGTCCACCTGACGCCGTGACCACCGCGCAGCTGGCCAAATTCAAACTCATCCATCTGGACAGTCCACGCACATCAAACTGGTTTGACTGGCAGAGCTATTTCGGTGAAGTGGGCGTCACGCGCGGCGCGGAAAGCGGAAAAGGCGACATCAGTTTCAACACCTACTCACTCGTCATTCAAGCCGCACTTGGCGAACAGGGCCTGGCAATTGGCTGGTCGGGTCTGGTGGACGATTTGCTGAAAAGCGGCGCCTTGGTAAGTGTAGGCCAAACGATAGAAGCACCAGACAGAGGTTATTGGCTGGTGGGTTCTACAGAGAGAAAAGCTGCTGCCGCGAAATTGGTAAACTGGCTTCTGGAGCAAACCCGATAAGGTGGCCTTTTGGCCTTTTTGCATTGACCATTATGTCATCGCAGTCCGGCCGTGTCTGAGGCTCGATGCTTTCAGATAAGCACTGGGAGAACTGCCCAGCATACGCCGAAACATGGTGGTGAAGGCTGCCACGTTTTCATAGCCCGCATCCAGCGCGACATTCGTTATCGCCTCACCGCCTGCCAGCCGCGGCAGCGAAGCAAAGATGCAGGCCTGCTGCCGCCACGTCACGAAACTCACGCCGGTCTCGGCGCGAAAAACACGGGTAAATGTTCTGCGGCTCATACCCAGCGCGCTGGCCCAATCGTCAATGCTCGTATTGGCGGCTGGCGCGTTGAGAAAGTTGCGGCACAATGCGGCAATGTTTGCGTTGCTTGGAAAGGGAAGCCCAAGCGGCTGTTCAGGCAGATGGCTGATCTCATCCATCAGCAGTTCCATGACCAGTTCACGGCGGCGGCTATTCAGCGGTTTCAAATCTTGACGAACAAGCTCCTCGATCAAATTGCCCGCCAGAACAGTGACCTCGACCACTCTTGGCCGCTCGGTTCTGATGACATCCGGGTGCACATAAACGGAGTTCATTTCAACCCGGCTGATCATTTCGCTGGAATGTGGTAATCCGGCTGGAATGATAAGACCGTGGCCGGGCGGGATCATCCATCGGCCATCTGCTGTGCTGACAAACACCACGCCGCTGCGTGCAAACCACAGCTGTGTTTTTCTGTGGGAATGCACCGGCCCTTTGGAACCAGCCGGATAGGTGCGGCGTAGCGCCAGCACCGACTCATTGTTTCCATCAATGAAGCTGAGAAGCGCTTCGTGCTCCTCGTCGCGAGAAAAGCCGATCTCTCCGAATTCCTGGCTGCGCATTTGGCCCACTCTCGAAAAAATTAGACCAGACCACAAAAGCAGGCCGCAAACAATGCGCGTAGAAGTGCCCCAATATAAAATGAACCGCCATGTTGCGGATATTCGGAGAGAAACATCATGGCGAGTGTGACCAGCACGAGCTTCCCTGCTGAAAAAACGGCCTTTTCCATCATCGCCGCCGCCAGTTTTTGCCACATGCTCAACGACATCATGCAATCTCTGCTAACGTCGCTTTATCCGCTGCTGAAAGCCAATTACGCGCTGGATTTCATGCAAATCGGCCTTCTGACCTTCGCATTTCAGGTCACGGCCTCACTTTTGCAGCCAGCCGTGGGTATTGCGACGGACAAATGGCCTATGCCGTTTTCGCTTCCGGTCGCGATGTTGTCGACATGCGCGGGCCTGATCACCCTCGCCTTCGCGCACAGCTTTCCGGTTCTGGTTATCGGTGCCTGCCTGATTGGCATCGGCTCTGCCATTTTCCACCCTGAAGCATCTCGCGTAGCGCGGGTTGCCTCCGGCGGTCGGCATGGCTTGGCGCAATCCTTCTTCCAAGTGGGCGGCAACACCGGCACCGCCATCGGACCGCTGCTTGCGGCCTTCATTGTCCTGCCCTATGGCCAGGAAAGCCTGAGCTGGTTTTCACTGATTGCCTTGACCGGATTTGCCGTGCTGTCCTGGGTCAGCGTCTGGTACAGCCGCCATCGCCGCAGCACCGCCGGGCGCGCACCTGTGAGCAAAGCATTCCCGCTTCCACGCAACAAGGTGTTGATAACGCTGGTGGTTTTGATCATCTTGACCGCGACCAAGAACGCCTATCTCGCCAGCTTGTCCAGCTACTTCACCTTCTACACCATCGATAAGTTTGGTGTGTCGGTGCAGGACGCGCAGCTGCTGCTGTTCCTGTTCCTCGGCGCATCGGCAGCGGGCGTGTTCTTTGGTGGACCGATCGGTGACCGTTTCGGCTCACGCGTAGTGATCTGGTTCTCAATCCTCGGCGTTATCCCGTTCGCTTTGCTTCTGCCCTATGCTAACCTGTTCTGGACTGCCGTTCTGGTCGTGCTGATCGGCTTCGTGTTCTCGTCAGCCTTCTCGGCCATCGTCGTTTTCGCGCAGGAACTCGTTCCGGGCCGTGTGGGACTGATCGCGGGAATGTTCTTCGGTTTTGCCTTCGGTTTCGGCGGTATCGGTGCGGCTGTGCTGGGCGTGTTTGCTGACCGCGAAGGCATCGAATTTGTCTATCGCATCTGCTCCTACATGCCGCTTCTCGGCCTTTTGACGGTGTTCCTGCCCCGGCTACCGTCTCACAGATAAGCCATTCGCAACAAAAAAGGCCGCCCCGAACTCAATCGGGGCGGCCTTTCTGCATTGATGAGATCAGGCTGCGCGCAGGCCCGCCTTGAGCGGAATTTCGACGTCGATCTCCAGCAGCGAGACGTGCTCATCGCTGTCCATCTTGACGTGAACCTTGTCGTTATCGATCTGAACGTGCTTGGCAATCACGGCCAGAATTTCCTCGCGCAGCACTGCCACCAGATCGGTACCCGCACAGGTCCGCTCATGGGCTAGCAACAGCTGCAAACGGTCGCGCGCGACAGGTGCCGATTTCTGTTTACGAAAAAGGCTGAAGATACTCATGCGGCCCTCCCGAATATCTTGGAGAATATGCCGCGCTTTTCGCCCGGAATAACAATAGGAAGCTCTTCACCGCAAAGACGGCGCGCCGCATCGAAGTATGCCATGGCCGGTGCCGATTTTGCGTCGGCCAGCGTTACAGGTGCACCCACGTTGGATGCGCGCAGAACGTCCATGCTTTCAGGAATGATGCCGAGCAGCGGAATGGAGAGAATTTCCAGAACGTCGTCCACTTTCAGCATGTCGCCACGTTCTGCACGAACCGAATCGTAGCGTGTCAACAACAAATGCTTTTCCATCCGCTCGCCGCGTTCGGCTTTCAGCGTCTTGGAATCCAGCAAACCAATGATGCGGTCGGAGTCACGCACGGAAGAGACTTCCGGATTGGTCACGACCACGGCAACATCGGCATGGCGCATGGCCAGGGTGGCACCGCGCTCGATACCCGCAGGGCTGTCGCAAATGACCCAGTCGAAGTGCTTCTTCAGCTCAGCGATGACCCATTCAACACCTTCCGGCGTCAGATTGTCCTTGTCGCGGGTTTGTGAGGCTGGCAGCAAAAACAGCGTGTCCAGACGCTTATCGCGGATCAGCGCCTGCGGCAGCTTGGCATCGCCCTGAATGACGTTGACCAGATCATAAACAACGCGACGTTCCGCGCCCATCACCAGATCGAGGTTACGAAGGCCGACATCAAAATCCACGACGACGACTTTTTCGCCTCTTTGTGCCAGCGCTGCACCAAGCGCAGCAGTTGACGTGGTCTTTCCAACGCCACCCTTACCGGAAGTAACGACGACTACCTTCCCCATCCTGCTCTCCTGTTCTTGCCGCATGCGGCTTAATTGAGTTTGTCCGCTTTGATCGTATCGTTTTCCAGCCAGAGCTGGACGGCCTGACCGCGAAACTTCGGGTCGATATCTTCAGCAACCTTGTAGACGCCGTCGATGGCCAGCAACTCGGCTTCCAGCTTCTTGCAGAAAATCCGCGCCGAGGCATTTCCAAGAGACCCCGCCATGGCACGGCCACGAAGCGCACCGTAAATATGGATCGATCCACCGGCGATGACTTCGGCACCCGACGCGACGGAACCAACGATCGTCACGTCACCTTCCGGGAAGATGATCGACTGGCCGGAACGCACCGGTTCGCTAATCATCAAAGACTGAACCACGCTGCGAATTTCTGTAACGGGCGCCGTGACTGGCTCCTCGACAACACCGATCGTCGCAAGCTCAACCGGAGCCACCTCAACGTCAGACGCCGCTTTGCCGCCTTTCAGCGCGGGTGGCATTCCAGGCTCTATCATCGATGGACGCGCACCTTCGATGCCCATCACCGCGACATTGCGGGAGAACAATTCGGCGAGCAAAGCTTTCAGCCCTGCCTTGTCGAGCTTCAGCTCCGCCACATCCAGAACGACCGGACGTGACAGAAAGAACCCGGCGGAACGCGCTGCCAGATCATCAAGCCGCTCCAGCCACAGATCCAGCGGCTGTTCGGGAGAAAGCACGACCGCAAGAAACGAGCGACCTTTGATACGGATTGAGGGTGAGGCTGTTAGCACTTTGGTCATCTTGGTAAACAAATCATTGCCAAAGGAGTAGCCCAAATATGGTTAACAAATGGTTAATAAGGGCATATTGGGGAGGCTAAAATTAACCCGTACAGACCCATGATTTCTATCTATACCGAGTCTTGAACAACGGGAGACAAACGCCTTATTTTGCCGACATTTCACGTCAGCACTGGAATTTTTTTTGACACAAAAATGCTCAAGGCCTAATGAAAAGTGTAAATTTGTCAAACTGCTTATTTAAATTGATCTTATCATTGAGTTAAATCGAAATTCATCATACATATTTACATGATACCTTTCGTTTCCGACCTTTCAATCCATGGTGACTCTCGTGCGAGAACAGCAAAAACAGCGCGGCAAATCCTCCGTATCTCTCGTAACGCAGGTCAGTACCGTTCTGAGAAACGCAATTGCGTCCGGCACCTATGGACCAGGCCAACGGCTTCCGAGCGAAATAGAGCTGACCGAAACCCATGGCGTGAGCCGTACTGTCGTACGCGAGGCGGTAACGGCATTGCGATGTGATGGGTTGGTTGAGGTGCGCCAAGGTGCTGGCATTTTTGTTCTGAAACGCGAAAAGGACGCCCTCTCCACGGCCAAAGTCGATAAGGCCAGATTATCGTCGGATCTCGAAGTGCTGGAAATCAGAACACCGCTGGAAATAGAAGCTGCCGGGCTGGCGGCGCTCCGACGCTCACCGTCGCAGGAAGAAGCGATATTTGACTGTCACGCCAGAGTTCTGGACTGCATCGAGAAAAATACGTCGATTCGAGAAGCTGACCTTTCGCTGCATTTGGCAGTCGCGGCAGCCACCAACAATCCGCTTTTCACACAATTTCTTGAACTGCATGGACAGGCCGTGATCCCGCAATCCAAGGTCATTTCCGAAAAACATGAAGTTGACCAGACGGCCTATAGGCGCTTGATTCACAAGGAACATGAAGCAATCGTCGTGGCGATTTCGGATCGCGACGAACAGGCCGCCAAACTTGCCATGCAAGAGCATCTTCGCGGCAGCCAGCATCGATATCGCGATATGATGCGCGACATAAGAGGCATTGCCGCCCACTAAGTGGCGGCGTCTACGCCCCAGACCTCAATCTGCGTCAGCGCCGGAAACGGCGAAGGATCCTCTGCTTTTTTGAGGTCGTGCAGCGTCACCCATTCGACCGTTCGTGGTTCGATCTCGAATAGCTGTGCTGCTCCGGTTTTTACCAGCGCCAAGCTGGTGGTATAGCCATCTGAAAACGTCACACAGGCTTTGTCCCACCAGGCGTCATGCGGAAAATCGGCCCTGAGATAGATGGCCAGTTGATCGACCAGAACCGGCCTCCCGAAATTCACCGTCAGCGCAGCGGCCGGGTCGCGATTGATGCCCCAGCTGGTGTAGGGCCAAAACCCGTGATCGGTATTGGCCTTTTCACCATCAATGGCATTGCGCGCCGCAAATACGGCCTCACCTCGGGTTTCAACATTTGCGGAAGCGTGTGGAAACAGTGAGCTGTTTGCGTGGTCATCAAACGGATTGAGAGCGAGATTTCGACGGGCAGACACCTCTTCAGCCGCTGCTCGACGGGCGGAAATTCGATGCAAATCACCCAAAAAGGCTTGGGGCGCATAGGTTTTTTGTTTCGCACCGAATGGAACGGGCATTGTAAAACTTGTCTCGGCGAGAAAAACCAGTGCTGGCTGTATTCCCGCATCAAATGACAGAAGAATATGGCCGGGCTGCGAGGTCTCGACAACGATGCTGTCACCTTCGGAATATGCCGCACGATAGACAAGAAAAGCCTCATCGCCGGAATTGGACTGCGCCAACACGATGCCAGCAGCGTTGACGACCTTGAGTGTAAGCTTCATCGGCTTCCTCCTTAACGGATGACGAGGCGAAGGCGTTTGCCTTTGAGGGGGATGAGAATGCGGTAAATCGTGTCCGGCCAAGATTGACGCAGGCGAGGATCATCGATGCGGATCGGCTCGACGACAGGCATTCCTGCCCCTTCGAGAGCCACACTCCCCAAGTCGCCCAAAACCACGAGGTTTCCATCGACCACAGGCATTTCAACCGTCATGAGAGACAACACAGCCTCATGCTCGCCGTCATAATCGTCGGTGATGTCGATGTGGCTGTTACGAACGAGCTGAACGGTTCTGCGACAGCGCTGAACACATGCTTCGGTCGGATAAGCCCCTGCTATATCGAGCGAAATTTCCGCACGTTCTTCGCTGAAGTCGGCTGAGAAATTCCTTGCAGCGAAGTGCTGCCCATTGGATTGCGTCACGCCACCGAATGTCGGCAGGTTGTGATAGGCCGATTGCATTGTCCAAATGTCATAACGCTGCGGCGAGAAGGTTTTTGCGGTGTAGGTTTCCACACCAACATCAATGATGAAAGGGCGACCATGCTTATAAAGCGTGAAACTGCCGACATCGTTGTGGTTGTGGCTCTCACCATTGTTCCCACCTTTGACAGCGAGATCAAACGTCTCGTCGCGCGCTATGGCCAGTTCTATGCCGGGATACAGTGTGTCGAATTTTTCGGGTCGAGGCGCGTTAAAGGCGCTCAGCTCTTGTTCTGTCAGAATGGCTTGAGCGCGATACCAAAGGTTCCATTCGTTCTGCATCAACCGCCTGGCGGAATTTCGCCATCGGTCTGCGGCAAAGGCCTGAAGTGGTTGCGATGACACTACTTTGCCGAACAGAAATTCCCGTACACCACAGGTTTCAACCCGCGCTGGCGCGTCGGCGAAATTGAAAAACCGGTCATCGTCGATGTGCATGTGTTGAATGAATTCAGCCATGTTGCGAACTTTCCGTGCGGCCCACAGCGGCGCCACCACGCCGGGTGCGGCCTCGTCAAAAACGGTCATCGCCCCGAACATGCAAAGCGCAGCGTGCCCGTAATACAGCACACCCTCTTCACAGGCACCGTCCTCGGCATAGTCCTTTTGAAACGCATCAAGGCTCTTCAAGGCCTGCTCGAAAACCAACCGCCTTGTGGGCTGATCGGTTGGCAGCAGAAATGTGGACAGAAGAACATTTTGCGTAATCCACGCCGTCCAATTGTTCATCCGCTCATCACCATTGCCCATCCACCAGAAATGGCGAGACAGATAAGGCTGAATGATCCGTTGATTGATTTCCGCAGATATGCGCTGGACGAGATCGGGACTGACGCTCTCCAGTTCCGTGCGTAAAAGATGCAAACAAAGGGCGAGATTGGCACCTGTTTCTGCCGAAAACAAATCGATGACGGGATTTTGCGGATCAGGGAAAGGCGCGCGTGCACCACCGCGAACGTGGGAATTATGTGCGGGCAACTGCCAGCCGCTTTCCTCGCAGATCAGCCAGAGACCATCGATGATGGCACCAAGAAAGCGCCCCTGCCCTTCGATCGTTTCTCCAAGCACCAGAGCATTCAACTTGAGGCGCCGCGAGAAATAAAGCTCTTCAAAACGGACACGGTTTCCGTTCACCGTATATTCACGGTAGTCGCTGGCCAGAATGACAGACCAAGGCTCACCTAAAACACGCTCCGCAGCCTCTACGAGTTCCGCTCTGGCATCATCCGATACAGATGACCGTATTTTTTGGGTGGTGATATCAGCGCCGAAATCGGCAAGCCGATCCGGCAAAAGCCGCATCATCTCTACAAACACGCCTTAGCCTCCCTGCGCGTTTCGAAATTCGATATAGCGGCTCCTATCATACGTATTTTAAAAACACTAGAAAATTTGTCTGACTTTATGCAAAGTTGTTTGACCAATATCGATATTGTGTTATCGAAAAGGCGGGAGGCGGCAGAACGAGTGTCTGGCCGCGATGGAAACAAAGCCGTTCAATGCCGGTAAAAGGTTGTGAACGGTCATGGGAGGTATGCTGTGGCAATCGCGACTGCGACTGCGTCTGACAAGCAGGCGGCTCCATATCGCAAAAAGAAAGTCCGCATCGTTTCCAAAGGACGGCGCAGGATAGAGAATGCGTTGATTGCCTATTCCTTTATCGCGCCGAACTTTCTCGGCTTCGCGATTTTCACGCTTGGCCCCATCCTCTTTGCCTTCGCGCTCGCCTTTATGCATTGGGACGGCTCGAATGCCATGCGCTTTGCGGGCCTCGATAATTTCTGGCGCCTGTTTGAAGACAAGGCGTTCATCTCGGCCTTCTGGAACACGATTGTCTATACCGTGGTCTCCGTGCCCGCCACGCTGGCCTGCGCGCTGGGGCTTGCGGTTCTGCTGAACCAAAAAATCCTCGGGCGTGATTTCTTCCGCACAGCGATGTTCTTTCCCTATGTCGCGTCGCTGGTGGCCGTCGCTGTCGTCTGGAACATGATTTTCAACCCGGAAATGGGGCCGGTCAACATGTTGCTCTATACGCTCGGTCTCGATCCGGCAGACATGCCGGGCTGGGCGGCTGACCGGCACTGGGCCATGGTTACGGTCATTCTCTTCGGCATCTGGAAGAGCATGGGTTACTACATGGTGATCTATCTGGCCGGACTTCAGGGCATCAATTCCGAACTCTATGAAGCCGCAGGTCTGGATGGCGCGAATGCCTGGCAGAAGTTCATTCACGTCACCCTGCCGCAATTAGCACCGACGACGTTTTTCGTCACCGTGATGCTGACGATCCAGTCCTTCAAGGTGTTCGATCAGGTTTACATGATCACGCAGGGTGGACCCGGCACCTCGACGCTTGTTCTGGTTTACCACATCTACAACGAAGCCTTCATTTCCTGGGATCTCGGTTATTCCAGCATGATTGCACTCGTACTGTTCTTCCTCGTCCTTGCCGTCACGATCATTCAGTTCAAGCGACAGCGGGAGGATTGATCAATGCGGATTATGGGCCGGAAAATCTCGATCGGAACGGTTGCCGTCTACGCGACCATCATTGCAATCACCATCATCATGCTGCTGCCGTTTGCGTGGATGCTGTCGGCATCCCTCAAACTCAGCCGGGACGTCTTCGTCTTTCCGATCGAATGGATTCCCTCGCAACCGCGATGGGAAAATTACACCGAAATCTGGACGAAAATTCCGCTGGCGCTGTTCATCTACAACACGTCCAAGCTGACGATCATCGTCACGGTCATGCAGCTTCTGACGTCCAGCTTCGCAGCCTATGCCTTTGCAAAGCTGAACTTTCCATACAAGAACACACTTTTTTTGGGATATATCGCCACCATCGCCATGCCCTGGCAGGTGTACATGGTGCCGCAATTCCTGCTGATGCGCGAGTTCGGCCTCAACAACACCCATCTGGCGCTGATTTTCCTTCAAGCCTTCACCGCTTTTGGCGTTTTCCTGATGCGTCAGTTTTATATGTCGATACCGAACGAACTGTGCGAAGCGGCCCGGATCGACGGCATGAACGAGTATCAGATCTGGGCGAAGATCATGCTGCCGCTGTCCAAGCCGGCCCTTTCAACGCTGACGATCTTTACCTTCGTCACAACGTGGAACGACTTCCTCGGACCGATGATCTATCTGACGAAAACCGAACTAAAGACCATCCAGATCGGTCTTCGCATGTTCATTTCGCAATATTCGGCGGAATACGGGTTGATCATGGCGGCATCCGTGGTTGCGCTGATCCCGGTTCTCATTGTGTTCCTCGCGCTGCAACGCTTCTTCGTCGAAGGCGTCGCATCTTCCGGCATAAAGGGCTGATTCCATGCTTGATCTCATCAACAAACAACCAAGCCCGATCAGCGATGCCGAAGTCGAAACGGCAATGGCTGTTGCCGTTGCTCAGGTGCGGCGCAACCTGCCGGAGTTTACCTACAAGGCGCAAAACCATTCGAGCGTCGGCAATGTCTACCCTGCTGTCGCCAACGATCAGTGGACCGCCGGTTTCTGGCCCGGCCAGATATGGCTTGCCTTCGAGCATACCGGCGACAAGATTTTTCAGTATGCGGCACAGATACAGGTGCAGAGCTTTTTGCATCGCATCGAAAACCGCATAGAGACCGACCACCACGATATGGGTTTTCTCTATTCACCTTCCTGTATCGCCGCTTGGAAACTGGTGGGTGATGAGGATGGCAAAAGTGCTGCCTTGATGGCAGCCGATCAATTGATGGAGCGGTTCCAGCCGGTTGGGCAGTTCATTCAGGCATGGGGCCGAAAAGGCAATCCAGACGAATATCGCTACATCATCGACTGCCTTCTCAACCTGCCACTGCTCTATTGGGCAGCGGAGGAAACGGGGCGGGAGGATTATCGCGATGTTGCCTTGGCCCATGCCCGCACAACGCTGGCCCATTCTGTTCGGCCCGACGATTCCACCTATCACACTTTTTACATGGACCCGGTCACCGGCGCGCCAGTGCGTGGCGTGACCAAGCAGGGATATAGCGACGAGAGCTATTGGGCGCGCGGGCAGGCATGGGGTATTGCCGGCATGGCGCTCTCTTATCGCTATGAGCGACTGCCCGCCTATCGCGATGCTTTCGAACGGCTTTTGGCATTCTATCTCAAGCGGTTGCCGGACGATCTCGTTCCCTATTGGGATCTGGTTTTCTCGCAGAAGGATAACGAGCCACGCGACAGTTCGGCAGCGGCCATCGTTGCCTGCGGCCTGCTGGAAATGGCCGACCTGGAAGAGCCGGAACAGGCTGAACACTACCGCGATCTTGCAAAACGCATGGTGAAGAGCCTTGTCGACACCTACGCCGTCAAAGACCCGGCGATCTCCAACGGGCAGCTTCTCCACGGCACTTACTCGAAGAAAACGCCGCACAACACCTGCCGCGGCGAAGGTGTCGATGAATGTGTGTCCTGGGGCGATTATTATTATCTGGAAGCACTGACGCGGCTTTCTCGAAACTGGTCTTCCTATTGGTGAGCGCGTGAGGAACACATGGCAAGCATTTCGCTGAAAAAACTCAACAAGACCTTTGGTGCGCTCAAGGTCGTCCACGATATCGATCTGGAAATTGAAGATAAGGAATTCATCATTCTCGTCGGCCCATCCGGCTGCGGCAAATCCACCACCTTGCGCATGATTGCGGGGCTGGAGGAGATTTCCGGCGGCGAGCTTCGGATCGGCAGCGATGTCATGAATGACGTGCCTTCCAAGGACCGCGACATTGCCATGGTTTTCCAGAATTATGCGCTTTATCCGCATATGACGGTTTACAAAAACATGGCCTTTGGCCTCGAGCTGAGAAAGGCGCCACGCGACGTCATCGACACCAAGGTCAAGGAAGCTGCGAATATTCTCGACATCACCCATCTGTTGAACCGAAAGCCGAAAGCGCTTTCCGGTGGCCAGCGACAACGTGTTGCGCTGGGTCGCGCGATGGTGCGCAACCCGGAAGTCTTTTTGCTCGATGAGCCGCTGTCCAACCTCGATGCCAAATTGCGCGGCACCATGCGCGCGGAAATCAGTAAGCTGCACAAGCGGCTGGATGCCACCTTCATTTACGTGACCCACGATCAGGTCGAAGCCATGACCATGGCAGACCGCATCGTGGTGATGAAGGATGGTCACATTCAGCAGGTGGACACGCCGCAAAACCTTTACGACCGACCGATCAACATGTTCGTCGCCGGTTTCATCGGCGCACCGCAAATGAACATGCTGCCGGTGACTTTGAAGCGCGATGGTGATCGTTTGGTGGCCGTGTTCAATGGCAATACCATGCCTTTGCCGAGCAGCATCGCCGCTGACCGTTTGCGCCCTTATGAAAACAAGGAACTCATTCTCGGCATTCGTCCGGAGAACTTTCACGAGTTTGTTCCTGCTGACATCGATGCGGCCAATACGGTGCCCTTCGATGCGACGCTGGAACTGGCAGAACCGATGGGATCGGAAGTGCATCTCAACCTTATCTCGGGTGGCAAGCCCATGATCGCAAGGGTTTCGCCGCGCTTCAAAGGAAAGATCGGCGACAACATTCCGCTTGTCGCAGACCTGACCAATGCCCAGTTTTTCGACCCTGAAACAGAACGCTCCATTCTTTACTAAGTGGTGGGAGACGCATGATGCAATGGCTTGAGGGACTATGGACAAGGGAGGGAGCGGGCATCGACAAGGATGCCCCGCGTCCCACCGGCCTTGCCCTGTTCTTTGATGTCTTGCGACGTGAATGGTGGGAGATGGTGAAACTCAACATTCTCTTCCTGCTGTTCAGCCTGCCGGTGGTGACGATGCCCGCCGCAACGCTCGCGATGGCGCGCGTTGCGCGCTCTTTCGCTGCGGATGAAAACACCTATCTGCTACGCGATTTTCTGGAGGCGTTTCACCGCTATGCATGGCGTGGCACGGTGTTGATTGTTCTTTGCGCCGTCATGACCGGCGCAAGTGGCTATGCAGCTGTCAGTTACGCACAAGCAGCACATCTTGACATCATCTACAGTTTCCCTCTGGCAATCAGTGTCATGGTCACGGCGTTTCTGTGCCTGATGTCCGCCTATGCCATTGTTATGGCTGTATCTTATGACCCGCCAATCTCGAAAATATTTCGGCAGGCCGCACTTTTGGCTTTGCTAAAGCCGCTCCCGATGTTGGCCGCGCTGGCTTTCGTGGGGGCGCTCTGGCTTGCCCATATCCTGTTTTACCCGATGTCCGTATTCATGCCCGCGACCATCAATTTTTCGCTCGGCATGTTCGCCATCTGCTTTGCAGCCAGAAACATCGAGGCGTTTGCACACCAACATGGTCAGCGCAATTCCGGAGATCAACCCGAATAAACCGAACGAAACTAGTCAGGGAGGAGACCTACTATGGAATTCAGAACAACAAGACGTGCATTCGCATTGGCCACAGCCGGCATCAGCATCGCCATGAGCATGGGTGGATCAGCATTTGCGCAAAGCGATGCGCCCGTAACGCTAAAATGGGCGCTGTGGGATCTGGACAAGGGTGCCTATTTCAAGCCGCTGATGGAAGCCTACCAGAGCAAACATCCCAACGTGAAATTCGAGGCCGTCGATCTCGGCTCGCAAGACTACACGCAGATGATTTCGACGCAGCTGACCGGCGGCTCTAAAGATATCGACATCGTCACCATCAAAGACGTTCCGGGTTATGCAAACCTCGTGCGGGCCGGCAACATTACCGATCTCACCAGCTTCATCAAAGACCAGAAGATCGATCCCGCATCCTATGGTGGGCTGATCGAGGAGTTGACGGTGGATGGCAAGGTTTATGCCCTGCCCTTCCGGTCGGACTTCTGGATTGTCTATTACAACAAGGACATTTTCGACAAGGCTGGCGTACCATATCCCACCAACGATACGACGTGGGCACAGTTTGACGAGATTGCGGGCAAGCTGAAAGGTGGCATGGGCGTGAACCGCACCTATGGGGCACTTCTCCATACATGGCGCTCAACCGTTCAATTGCCGGGTATCCAGGACGGCAAACAAACGCTGGTGGATGGCAAATACGAGTTTTTAAAGCCGTGGTACGAGCGGGCGCTTGCCTTGCAAAAAAGCGGAGCGATACCGTCCTACGCCTCGCTTAAAACCTCCAACACCCATTATTCCGCGCTGTTCTTCAATGGCACCATTGGCATGCTGCCGATGGGAACGTGGTTCATGGGAACGCAGATCGCAAAGGTAAAATCCGGCGAATCCAAAAGCGCCAACTGGGGCATCGTCAAGTTTCCGCATCCTGAAGGCGTCGTGGCTGGTACGACAGCGGCGCAAATTTCCGGGCTTTCAGTCAATAAAAACTCCGGTCACAAGGAAGCGGCGCTGGACTTCATCAAATTCGTGACTGGCCCTGAAGGCGCTGCGATCATCGCATCGACAGGCACATTCCCCGCTCTGCGGTCGGATGGCGTTGCACAGACCATCGCAGCACTTCCCGGCTTTCCGCAGGATCAGAACAGCAAGGATGCGCTCAAGGCGGGCAAAGCCTATCTCGAAATGGCCGTCAATCCGAATGCCGCCAAAATCGAGGTTGTTCTGAACCGTGTTCATGATGCGCTGATGACCGACAACATCTCCATCGATGATGGCATCAAGGACATGGATGAGGGCGTAAAAGCCATCAAGTAAATTATCAGACGGTCGCGGGCATTCTCGCGACCGTCATTCTCATGACCATCTTCCGGAAGATCACGCCGTGCATCACGATAACGCCAAGGCCAACCCACTGTTTGACAATCCCCTGTTGACGAGGGACGATCTCGCAAAAGCAGTGATGGATTTATTCAATCCGCTGCTGCCGTATTTCTCAGCCGGTGGCGCGCGCGTTCGTCTCAGTGCAACGGGTGCCATTTTCGATTATCCGGCAGCGGAACTGGAAGGTTTTGCGCGACCGCTGTGGGGCATCGTGCCGCTTGCGGCTGGTGGATATGACTTCCCGCATTGGGAGCTTTACCGGCGCGGACTGGCCAACGGCACCAACCCCGGCCACGCCGAATATTGGGGCGATGTCTCGGACCGAAACCAGAGGCTTGTGGAACTGGCGGCCATCGGGTTTGCGCTGGCGATGGTGCCGCAACACATCTGGGAACCGCTCAGTGAGACAGACAAAAAAAACGTCTCCGGCTATCTCCTTGACGCGCGCGAACGCGACTTCGTCGACAACAACTGGAAGTTCTTCCGTGTTCTGATCGATCTGGGTCTGGAGCGGGTCGGCATGACCTTCGACAAAACCAAGACGGAAACCTACCTTGACGAGCTGGAGGCTTTCGATATCGGCAACGGCTGGTATCGCGATGGGCCGGTGCGTCGGGTCGACCACTACATTCCGTTTGCCATGCATTTTTACGGGCTGATCTATACGGTGCTCGCAACGGGCAAAGAGGCACGAACGGCGCGTTTCCTTGAGCGGTCTAGAAAATTTGCCAGCGATATACGCCATTGGTTCGGACCAGATGGCGCATCACTCGCTTTTGGGCGCAGCCAGACCTATCGTTTTGCTGCTGGTGGTTTCTGGGGTGCACTCGCCTTTTCCGATCTGGAAGCGCTGCCGTGGTCGCAGGTCAAAGGCTACTATATGCGGCACATTCGCTGGTGGTCGAAGCTGCCGATTTGCGACCGCGATGGCGTTTTGTCCATCGGTTATGGGTACCCAAACCTGCTGATGAGCGAGAGCTACAATTCCCCCTGCTCGCCCTATTGGGCGTTGAAATTCTTCCTTCCGCTGGCTCTACCCAAAGAACATCCGTTCTGGATTGCGCAGGAGGCGCAGCCTGAAACGTTTCCCGAGCCGGTGCCTTTGCCAAAGCCAGGCATGGTCGCCTTTCACACTCCCGGCAATGTTGTCGCGCTGTCTTCCGGCCAGCAGCATGATAAAATGCGGGGCGCGCAGGAGAAATACTCGAAATTCGTCTATTCGACCCGGTACGCCTTTAATATCGAGGCCGACGACCGACATTTTGCCGCCGCGAGTTTTGACGGCATGTTGGGCCTGTCAGACGACGGCATTCATTTCCGCACACGCGAAACACTGGAGGAAGCATTGATCGCGAATGACTGCCTCTATTCGCGATGGAAACCATGGGCAGATGTTGTGGTGGAAACCTGGCTTGTTCCGCTCAATCCGTGGCATGTCAGGCTTCACCGCATCACGACACCCCGTGATTTGCAGACGTCCGAGGGTGGGTTTCCGATCGAGCGCGCGGACTTCAACGCCGATATTGCCGAGGCAGAAATGGGGCGTGCGGTTTGTCACGGCCAGCAGGACGTCAGTGCCATCGTTGATCTGTCGCCAGCCATACAACGCAGTGGCGTCGCGCATCAGGCTATTGCCAACACCAATCTCATCCATGGCCGCACGCTGGTTCCACAGCTACGCGGCACCGTCACTGCCGGTGAAACGATCTTCATCACAACGGCCATCGCACTGCCTGCTGGCGAACATGCGCAGTCGGCACTGTTCAAAATACCTCATGCTCCTGACCTCAAATCACTTGAAGACATGTTCAGGCAAAAAGGCCAACGGGTCGCGGCGTTTGCACTTGACGATGCTCCGACAGCGAACGGTTAACCCCACAGGCAGGGGTCAGAGGAGGTTTTGTTTATCAATGAGAAAAATATTCTCATCTGCCGCATTTTTTTGCATCTTTCCGCCATTTAAAAGTGCACGCTTTATGGGATGAGAGATCAACCATAAAACTCCTGAAAGGAATATTCGATGAGCTGGCTCAAGACACTCGCAACAGCAGCAGCGCTGAACGCTGTCATCATCGCTCCTACCTTCGCTGGCGAAAATCTTGACCAGATCAAGTCTGCGGGCGTCATCAAGATCGGCACGGAAGGCACTTATGCGCCGTTCACGTTCCACGATGCCAGCAACAAGCTCGTCGGCTTCGACGTGGAAATTGGCGAAGCGGTTGCGACCAAGCTCGGCGTCAAGGCCGAATTTGTTGAAGGCAAGTGGGATGGCCTGATCGCCGGTCTCGATTCCAAGCGTTATGACGCTGTCATCAATCAGGTTGGCATCACCGAAGCGCGCAAGCAAAAATATGCTTTCTCCGAGCCTTACATCGCTTCCAAGGCTGTTTTGATCGTCAGCGAGAAGAATGCCGACATTAAAGGCTTTGCAGACCTGAAGGGCAAGAAGTCGGCACAGTCGCTTACCAGCAACTTCGGCAAGCTGGCCACGGAAGCGGGCGCAGAGCTAGTTGGCACGGATGGTTTCGACCAGTCGATCCAGCTTGTTCTGACTGGCCGCGCGGATGCCACCATCAACGACAGCCTTTCCTTCCTTGATTTCAAGAAAAAGCAGCCACAGGCTCCTGTGAAAATCGTCGCGGAAAAGCCTGATGCGGATTACTCCGGCATCATCGTTCGCAAGGGCGACGCCGATCTGGTGGCGTCCATCAACAAGGCCCTGACCGACATCAAGGCTGATGGCACCTACAAGAAAATTTCCGACAAATATTTCGGTCAGGACGTTTCAAAGTAAGCCTGTACCCAGGTCTATTATCCTTCTTGAAAATAGGCCATTGTTGCGATGACATTTAAGGGTCCGGCGTTCGCGCCGGACTTCGTTTTTATTGAGAGGTCCACCGTGCCGCACTGGCTTCAATTGATGATGGATTCCCTGCCCACGCTGCTTTGGGCGGGCGTGAAATTCACCATTCCGCTGACATTGCTTTCCTTCCTGTTCGGCATTGTTCTGGGCCTCGCCACCGCCGTTGCGCGGCTTTTCGGACCAAAGCCGCTGACGCTGCTTGCCCGGTTTTACGTCTGGGTCATTCGCGGAACGCCCTTGCTGGTGCAGCTTTTTGTGATCTTTTACGGCCTGCCAAGCATCGGCATCCTGCTGGATGCGTTCCCCGCCGCTTTGATCGGCTTCACTCTCAATGTCGGCGCTTACACATCGGAAATCATCCGTGCTGCAATTTCATCCGTCCCCAAAGGCCAATGGGAAGCAGCATTTTCCACCGGCATGAGCTGGCGTCAGGCCATGCAGCGCACCATTCTGCCACAAGCCAGCCGCGTGGCGGTGCCGCCGCTGTCCAACACCTTCATTTCGCTGGTGAAGGATACATCGCTGGCCGCCGCCATCACCGTGCCGGAGCTTTTCCAGTCGGCGCAGCGCATTGTCGCCACGACCTATGAACCGCTGATCCTTTATATCGAGGCAGCGCTGATCTACCTCGCTTTGAGTTCCATATTGTCCAACTTGCAGGCGCGGCTGGAAGTGCGCTTTGCCCGTTATGGCGGCATGATGGAGAACAGCCGATGATCGAGCTTTCCAATATCGAAAAACGCTTCGGCGAAGCCGTAATTCTCAAGGACATTTCCCTGCGCTTCCCGGAAGGCAGCGTAACAGCGCTCGTTGGCCCATCGGGTGGTGGCAAAAGCACCCTGCTCCGCTGCATCAACCTATTGGAGCTGCCAACGGAAGGCGAAGTCCGGATTGGCAATGATTCCGTTGCTTTTACGTCCGGTCGGAAAACACCGTGGAAGTCCATTCAGAAAATCCGTAGCCAGACGGGCATGGTGTTTCAGAACTTCCAGCTTTTCCCGCACCGCACGGCCATCGAAAATGTGATGGAGGGCCTGCTGATCGTTCAGAAATGGTCGCGTGAAAAAGCCCATGCCCGCGCCATGGAACTGCTGACCAAAGTTGGTATGGCACACAAGGCAGATGCCTGGCCTGCCAATCTTTCCGGCGGGCAACAGCAGCGCGTCGCCATTGCCCGTGCGCTGGCGCCCTCTCCACAAGTGCTGCTGTGCGACGAACCGACTTCGGCGCTGGACCCGGAACTGTCCGCCGAGGTGGTGGAAGTTCTCGGCCAACTGGCCCGTGAGGGAACAACCATGGTGATGGCAACGCACGACCTGCGCCTTGCGTCTCGCATCGCCAATCTCGTGGTGTTTCTTGAAGCGGGCAAGGTGGTTGAAACCGGCACGTCCGAGGCCATTTTCCGTTCGCCTGAACAGGAACGCACGCGACGTTTCGTGTCCTCTATCAATGCGGCGCAATCACTTTAACCACCACCAAAATCCGCTGTCTCCTCCCTCATAAGCTGTTTCCAATCCGTCATTTCATGTCTAAGTCTATTGGATACTGGATTCGCATGATGGAGGAGCCATGCCCACCGTTCTCGAAGAGCTGGAAACACGCCGTGCGGAGGCACGGCTGGGTGGCGGGCAAAAACGCATCGATGCGCAGCACGCCAAAGGCAAGCTGACGGCGCGAGAGCGCATCGAAGTGCTTCTCGATGAAGGTTCCTTCGAAGAATACGACATGTACGTGACCCACCGCGCGGTGGATTTCGGCATGGCGGAGCAAAAGGTGGCGGGTGATGGCGTCGTCACCGGCTGGGGAACGATCAACGGCAGACAGGTTTACGTTTTCAGTCAGGATTTTACCGTTCTGGGCGGTTCATTGTCTGAAACCCATGCGCAGAAAATCTGCAAGGTCATGGATATGGCCGTGCGGGTCGGCGCACCTCTCATCGGCCTCAACGACAGCGGCGGTGCCCGTATTCAAGAAGGCGTGGCATCGCTTGCCGGTTACGCCGAAGTGTTTCGCCGCAACGCCGAAGTGTCCGGCGTTATTCCGCAAATATCCGTCATCATGGGACCATGCGCAGGCGGCGCGGTTTATTCGCCAGCCATGACAGACTTCATATTCATGGTGCGCGATACGTCCTACATGTTCGTCACGGGTCCAGATGTGGTGAAAACCGTCACCAATGAAATCGTCACGGCCGAAGAGCTTGGCGGCGCCTCCACCCACACGAAAAAATCCTCAGTGGCGGATGGCGCTTATGAAAACGACATCGAAGCGCTGGAAGCGGTGCGTGCACTGTTCGATTTCCTGCCCGCCAACAATCGCCAGAAACCACCGACACGCCCCTTTCACGATGACCCATTCCGGCTGGAATCCAGACTGGACACACTGATCCCGGACAGTTCCAACAAGCCTTATGACATGAAGGAACTCATCCGCGCGCTGGCCGATGAGGGTGATTTCTTCGAAATTCAGGAAGCCTTCGCCAAAAACATCATCACCGGCTTTATCCGTATCGAGGGTGAAACCGTGGGCGTGGTTGCCAACCAGCCGATGGTGCTGGCCGGTTGCCTTGATATCGACAGTTCACGCAAGGCCGCCCGTTTCGTGCGCTTCTGCGATGCGTTCAACATCCCTCTTCTGACGCTGGTGGATGTTCCCGGTTTCCTGCCCGGCGTGGCGCAGGAATATGGTGGCGTTATCAAGCACGGCGCAAAGCTGCTGTTTGCCTATGCCGAGGCGACCGTGCCGATGGTGACGCTGATTACCCGCAAGGCCTACGGCGGCGCGTATGATGTGATGGCCTCCAAACATATCGGCGCCGACGTCAACTATGCTTGGCCGACAGCGGAAATCGCCGTGATGGGTGCAAAGGGTGCGGCGGAAATCCTTTACCGCTCCGAGCTATCCGACCCGGCCAAGATTGCCGCACGGCAGAGCGAATATGAAGAGCGCTTCGCCAATCCTTTCGTGGCGGCAGAGCGTGGTTTTATTGATGAAGTCATCATGCCGCATTCATCTCGCCGCCGCATCGCCCGCGCTTTTGCATCGCTTCGCAACAAGCAGGTGACGACGCACTGGAAAAAACACGACACGATTCCGCTTTGAGGTAACAAGAATGATCTCCAAAATCCTCATCGCCAATCGTGGTGAAATTGCCTGTCGCGTCATTCGCACGGCAAAGAAAATGGGCATCAAAACCGTCGCCGTCTATTCGGATGCCGATGCCAATGCGCTGCATGTGCGCGAAGCGGACGAGGCGGTGAACATCGGCCCGGCACCCTCCAGCCAGTCCTATATCGTCATCGAGAAAATCCTGGACGCCATCAGAAAAACGGGGGCGGATGCGGTGCATCCCGGTTACGGTTTTCTGTCGGAAAACGCCGCCTTTGCGCAAGCGCTGGAAACTGCAGGCGTTACCTTCGTTGGCCCACCTGTCGGTGCCATCAAGGCGATGGGCGACAAGATCACCTCGAAAAAACTGGCGGCAGAAGCTGGCGTTTCCACCGTGCCCGGCCATATGGGCCTTATCGAAAATGCCGATGAGGCGGCCAAGATCGCGGCATCCGTCGGCTATCCGGTCATGATCAAGGCATCCGCCGGTGGTGGCGGCAAGGGTATGCGGATTGCGTGGAACGATGCGGAGGCACGCGAAGGTTTTCAGTCGTCCAAAAACGAGGCGAAATCCTCGTTTGGTGATGACCGTATTTTCATCGAAAAATTCGTAACCCAGCCGCGTCACATCGAAATTCAGGTGCTGGGAGACAAGCACGGCACCGTGCTTTATCTGGGTGAGCGCGAATGCTCCATCCAGCGCCGAAACCAGAAGGTCATAGAAGAAGCGCCCTCGCCTTTTCTGGATGAGGCAACGCGCAAGGCCATGGGTGAACAGGCCGTGACATTGGCCAAGGCGGTTGGATATTTTTCGGCTGGCACGGTGGAGTTCATCGTGGACGGTGAGCGCAATTTCTATTTTCTGGAAATGAACACGCGCCTTCAGGTCGAACACCCCGTCACCGAACTTGTGACTGGCATTGATCTCGTCGAGCAGATGATCCGCGTCGCCTCCGGCGAAAAACTCTCCTTGGCGCAGGATGATGTGAAGCTGAATGGCTGGGCCATTGAAAGCCGCCTTTATGCCGAAGACCCCTATCGCAACTTCCTGCCCTCCATCGGACGGCTGACGCGCTATCGCCCGCCAGTGGAAGGGCCGCAGAAAAACGGCACGATCATCCGCAACGATACCGGCGTCTTCGAGGGTGGCGAGATATCGATGTATTACGACCCGATGATTGCCAAGCTTTGCACATGGGCACCGGAGCGCATTGCGGCCATTGATGCGATGAGCGAGGCGCTGGACCGTTTCGAAGTCGAAGGTATCGGTCATAACCTTCCATTCCTGTCTGCGGTGATGCAGAACCAGCGTTTTCGCGAGGGGAATCTGACGACAGGTTTCATTGCGGAGGAATTTCCAGAAGGGTTCTCGGGCGTTGAGCCGGATACCGAGGATGCGCGAAAAATATCCGCCATCGCTGCCCTCATTCAACACCGCTTACAGACACGTGCCTCCCAGATCTCAGGCACGATAGGCAATCACCGTCGTGTGGTTGGCAAGGATTGGGTCGTGTCGTTTGCAGAAGGAGATCATAAACTCAATCTCCAGATTGTCGACGAGACTACGGCAATGTTCGAGGACGGAACCGCAATTCCGATCAAAACGGACTGGCTTCCCGGCCAGACATCGGCCCTCTTCACCGCGGGGGATGCTGTCATGGCGATCAAGGTTGATCTTTCTCCGTCCACCATCCGGCTTCGCTGGCGCGGCATGGATGTCATGGCCCGCGTGCGCAGTCCGCGCGTGGCGGAACTGGCGCGGTTGATGCCAAAAAAACTGCCGCCAGATACATCGAAAATGCTGCTATGCCCCATGCCAGGCGTCCTCACAACGATTGCCGTCAATGAAGGCGATAGGGTGGAAGCCGGTCAGGCTCTTGCGACCGTGGAGGCAATGAAGATGGAAAATATTCTGCGCGCGGAGCGCAGCGGACGGATCAGCAAAATTGCGGTAAAAACGGGAGACAGCCTTGCTGTTGACGAGGTGATTCTGGAATTCGAATAACGTCACCCTCGTTTTGCACAGCGTCGCGAACAGACACAATTTTTACGCTGCCGTTCTGCCACAAATCACGCTAACTTGTGCGCCAAGCAAGCCGATGAGTCTGGAGCACCAGACCTTGCAGCCCTTTCGCCTCTGGCTAAAAGCCAAAAGAGTACATGCCCGATGCCTGACGACACCCGAATGAGACTGCGCGATATCGGTTTTAATCCAGGTGTGTTTGAAACAGGCAGTCTAAACGCCATCACGGATGTCGCTGGCGTGCAAATTGGCCATTCGACCATTATCGAAGGCGATACCATCCGCACCGGGGCAACAGCGATTTTGCCCCATGGCGGCAATCTGTTTCAGGAGAAGGTTCCGGCAGCACTTGCGGTCTATAATGGTTTTGGAAAATTCGTCGGTGCAACGCAGATTGAAGAATTGGGTGAAATAGAAACACCCATCATTCTCACCAACACCCTAGCCACCGGCCGCGCTATCGAAGCGATCAATCGCTACACACTTGCGCAACCCGGCAACGAAAATGTTGTCTCGCTGAATGCCGTTGTCGGTGAAACCAACGATTCCCGACTGAACGATATTCGTGCCGGTCGCCCGACCGTGGACGAAATCGCCGCAGCTCTCGGCAATGCTGGTGAAGGTATCGTCGAAGAAGGTGCTGTGGGCGCAGGCGCAGGAACCGTCGCCTTCGGCATGAAGGGCGGCATCGGCACCAGTTCGCGCATCGTTTCCATTGCGGGCGAACGTTACACGCTGGGCGTCATCGTTCAGTCCAACTACGGCGGAAACCTGCTTGCGTGCGGAAAACCCTATGAAAGCCCGCAGAACTTGGATAAGGACGGCTCAATCGTCATCATCCTTGCCACCGACGCTCCGCTCTCGTCGCGCAATCTCAAACGGCTGGCGGCACGATCTTTCGGGGGACTGGCGCGCACGGGTGCTGCTTTGAGCAACGGCTCCGGCGACTATGCGCTGGCCTTTTCCACGGCAGACAGCGCTCGGCGCACGCCGGAGCGGCGCAAAGCGCTTCACGCTTACCCAGAGCTTTCCAACGATGTGATATCGCCCCTGTTCGAAGCTGCCATCGAAGCGACGGAGGAAGCCATTCTCAATTCTCTTTGCATGGCAACACCCACACAGGGGTTCAACGCCAGCACCGGCAAAGCCACCACAGTTTCCGCCATTTCCATCGAGTCGCTGAAAAAGCTGCTCCTCTCCTGACACTGTAAAGGAACCAACATGCCAACCCAAAACGACCGCATCGTTTATCTCAACGGTGCATTTCTGCCCGAATCCGAAGCCAAGCTATCTATCTTCGACCGTGGTTTTCTGTTTGGAGACGGTATTTATGAAGTGACCTCCGTTCTGGATGGCAAGCTGATCGACAGCGACCTTCACATGGCGCGGCTTCAGCGCAGTGTCGGCGAAATCGGCATTACCTTGCCGGTTACGACGCAGCAGATTGTTGAGGCGGAGCGCCGGCTGGTTGTGGACAACAATCTCACCGAAGGCATGATCTATCTGCAAATAACGCGTGGCGCGGAAGATCGGAACTTCCTGTTTTCCGCTGATTTGCAGCCAACGCTCGTCATGTTCACTCAGGCTAAAAAGCTTGTTGGCGGAGCCGTTGAAGCAGCCGGTCTGGCGGTGAAATCCGTTCCTGACCAGCGCTGGGAGCGTCGCGATATCAAGTCCGTCTGCCTGCTGCCGCAGGTGCTGGCAAAGCGTATCGCCAAAGAAGCGGGCTGCGACGAAGCATGGATGATCGAGGACGGTTTCGTGACCGAAGGCGCGTCTTCGACGGCCTACATTATCACGGCAGACAAAAAACTGGTGACACGCGGCAACAGCAACAAGACGTTGCCGGGTTGCACACGGCAAGCCGCTTTGCAGTTGGTCGCGGAAGCGGGTCTGACACTGGAGGAGCGGCCTTTCACGCTTGCGGAAGCCCTTGAGGCCCAGGAAGCAGCGCTTTCCAGCGCATCCAACTTCGTGATGTCCATCACCACAATCGACGGCAAGCCAGTGGGCACCGGCAAACCCGGCCCGCTGGTAACGCGCCTGCGGGAGCTTTATCTCGAAAACGCCCGCCGCACGGCGATTTGATCTTACATGGCGCTCAGCCCATCAGGTTGAGCGCCGGTACTCGATCATCCGCGCGCGGCTGGAAACAAGCTCCAGCCGGTCATGATCCAGCAGGTTCACGCAAACCCGTTTGGTCCATGGCCCATCATGCAGCGTGAAGAGGAAGCGACCGTTGCCTAGTGCTTTCAACGGCATGGTTTGACGCGTCGGGCCGACGCCCATGGAAAGCATACCACCGGCAACCACCAATTCGGCCCCTTCATCGGAGCGCCATTGGCCGGAAAGTGTCGTCGGAACAGCATGGTGTTTGACGGGGAGGAAACGACGCGGCGCGTGGCCCGCTTCCCCCACCAGCGCCTCACCTTCCAGATGCAGACGTATGGGAGAAGACGCGGAACGGGACGAAACCCAACCATCGCCATCATCATACAATGTATCTTCGCCATCAATGAACGTGCAGGCGCTGCCTTTGATTTCCAGCCACCACGGGCCGGCTTCGGTGACGTAAAGCCCGTCCGGCAGGATGGTGGAAGGTGTTGGCAGCGGCAAATGCGTCAGCGCTGCCATGCTTTCCAAGGCAATTTTAAAGCCGTTCGTGTCTTCACGGTTTGAAACCACAACGAAACCAGTCCCGTTTTCCGGGTCCAGCAGGAAGTAGGTTTTGTAACCGGGATGCGAACCGCCGTGGCCGACAAAACGCCGTTCGCCCAGATGCGTCCGGCGCAGGCCCAGCCCATAGTCGCTCAACCGACCATCCGCCAGCGGGCGCTTTGAGGACTGCCTTTCAAGGACACCCGCAAAACCGTTTTCGCCGTTCAGCAAAACCTGAAGCCAGCGCACAAGCGCCTCGGCGCTGCCCGCCAGACTGCCAGACGCAGAAATATGCAGACCGGCGGCGGAAAGCTGCCAACCATCTTTACCCTTCCAGTAACCGGGCGCGAGCCCGTCAACCGGATCGTTCCAGACATCTGGCGCTTTCAGGAAAACGCCGAGCGGGGCAGCGATCTTTTCCTGCACGAAGTCATTAAAGCGCAAACCATTGCGTTCGAGTGCTGCCTCCACCAAACGATATCCGGTGTTGGAATAGGAAACCTCACTGCCCGCCGGAAAATTAAGCCGGGTAAGACGTGAAAGATAGTCCAGCAACGGCGCAGCTTTGGTTTCGGTGTAAACCGAAAGTCCCAGAAGCGAGAGGCACTCGCGCACATCCGGCAGACCGCCACTCATATCCAGCGCTTGCCCCACAGTCACATCGCGCAGTGGCGCTTGTAGCCCGGTCATATGTTTGCCGAGAGGATCATCGAGCGCGACTAAATCGCTGTTTTCCAGCACCATGGCGCAGAAAACATGCTTGGTCACGGATGCATAACGCACCACACTCTGCGGCGTAAATGGCGCAAAGGTCGTCAGGCTTTCGACACCGCCAGAGTGAGCAAAACGGATGCCAGACAGATCAAAGCCGATCACCGAACCGCCGGGTTCTCGGCTCGTCCATTGCGAAACGAAATTCTCCGCGATTTTCGAGGCGGTGTTCCAATCGAGTTCAGTCGGCATGTAATTTTCCGTTCAAATGACGTCGTTGATGTGCGAAGCCCTGTTCGAAGACTGCATTTGCACCTATGTGACGATGACAGCAACGCCCCACCAGAAAATTATCCGAAAGCGACCGATATATGACCAGCCCAAATGCCGTACCAGTTTTCGATGGCCACAACGACGTGCTGTTGCGATTGAAACTGTCTGGCCATAACGCGCCTGAGAGACTGTTTCTGGACGGCGACACCGTGGGGCATATCGATCTTCCCCGCGCTCAGCAGGGCGGTTTGGCAGGCGGTCTTTGCGCAATCTATGTGCCCTCGCCGCGCGGCTTCGATGCAGAGGGTAATTTTCTGGCACCAGCCCAGCAGGACGCGCTCGCGTCGACACTTGGCATGGCAAACCTGCTCTTTCGCATCGAAGCCGGGTCCAAGGGCAAGGTCAAAGTGTGCCGCAGTGCCTCGGATATTCGCGATTCCATCACAAACGGCACTTTCGCTTCGGTTTTGCACATTGAGGGTGTTGAAGCCTTCGATGCCGACCTCAACGCGCTTTATGTGTTGCATCAGGCCGGGCTTCGCACATTGGGGCCGGTCTGGAGCCGTCCCAATATTTTTGCTTACGGCGTTCCCTTCCGCTTTCCATCGACGCCGGATATTGGTCCTGGCCTCTCGGACGCAGGCAAGCGCCTGGTCAAGACCTGCAACGAATTGAAGGTTCTGGTGGATCTTTCCCACATGAATGAGCAGGGTTTCTGGGATATTGCCCAAATTTCCGATGCGCCGCTGGTTGCTTCGCATTCCAATGCCCACACGCTGTGCAACCACAGCCGTAACCTCACAGATCGCCAGTTCGACGCCATACGGGACACTGGCGGACTTGCGGGAATCAACTTTGGCGTGTTATTTCTTCGCCAAGACGGCGTCAAAAATCCAGATACAGACCTCGGTGAGTTGGTTCGCCATGTCGATTACATGGTCGAGCGCATGGGCATCGACCATGTTGCGCTTGGGTCGGACTTTGACGGGACGACGATACCTGCCGCAATGAAAGATGCATCCGATCTCCAGTTGCTCGTCGATGCGCTCCGTCTGGCCGGTTACGATCAGCAATCGCTTGAGAAAATCTGCCACGGTAACTGGATACGGGTGCTGGAAAAGACTTGGGGAGCATAAGTTAGCGTGGCGAAAAATATTCATGACGCACAGCCACCAGACAGTTGCTTTAGTGCCAACAAAGGATCACAAACCGTCGCCGTATTACTGCATGCTACTTCGCTGCGCTGTCCGTTCGAAGATTTTTTGAAATAGAAGTCAAATCTTCGTATTTGTGAAACCACAACGAACTAGCGTCACAATCCTGTGGTTCGCCAGATGTGATCTGGTCTTGTGGAAAAGCATATGACAGAGAAGAATGACGTTGCGGAAATTGAAGAGGCCGAAGGTGGCCTGAGCGGTTTTTTCGAGCGGTATAGATCTCAACTCACATCCATCGCCGTGACGGTTGTTTTCGTCATGATGACGGTGACGATCTACAAGCTGACATCCGAAGTTCGTTACGATGACATTGTCGACGCGCTTGCCGATACAAGCTGGCGTTCCGTCGCGCTGGCAATCATTTTTACCGCGCTCAGCTTTGCCGCACTGATCTGTTATGATGCCAATGCCATCGAATATATCGGCAAAAAAGTGCCCGCGCCCTCGGTCATTGCCACGGCCTTCATAGCCTATGCGGTCGGCAACACGGCGGGCTTCGGCCCCTTGAGTGGCGGCGCCATCCGCTTTCGTGCCTATTCGCGGCTTGGGATGACGCCGAGCGACATTGCCCGCATCATTGCATTTGTAACCCTGTCTTTCGGCCTCGGCCTTCTTGCCGTCAGCGCCCTCTCCACACTCATCGTCGCACCCCGTGTCGCCAGCATCATCGGCATCGACGCAGGCTGGCTGAGAGGTGTAGCGCTCATCGTCATCTGCATCATGACAACGCTGATGTTTTTGGGAAGACACGGCAGGGTCATCCAGATCAAAAAACTGAAACTGCGCCTGCCCGACAGCCGTACATCATCGCGCCAGTTTCTGGTTTCCGCACTCGATATCGCAGCCTCGGCTTCCGTTCTTTACGTGTTGCTACCCGAAACGAATGTTGGCTGGCCCAGCTTCTTTGCCATTTATGCGACGGCCGTGGGCCTCGGCGTTCTCAGCCACGTCCCCGCAGGTCTCGGTGTTTTCGAAACGGTGATGGTCGCTGGCCTCGGCAACGCCATCAGCCTTGATCAGCTGCTTGGCGGGCTTGTGCTTTACCGCATGATTTATCATGTGCTGCCGCTCATCGTTGCCATCATCTTGATGCTCGCGACGGAAATGAAGCAGTTTGCGTCAAAGCCGGTCATGGCAGATATCGGCAATCTTGCCGCACGGCTCGCCCCTTCGCTGCTGTCCGCGTATGCGCTCATCCTCGGAACGATGTTGATTTTTTCAAGCGTGACACCGACGCCGGACAGCAATCTTGATTTCCTGTCTGGTTTCGTACCGCTGCCGATCATCGAAGCCGCACACTTTCTGTCCAGTATTCTGGGCCTCGTTCTGGTCGTTGCATCACGCGGACTGAGCCAACGTCTTGATGGCGCGTGGTGGGTCGCGCTGGTTGCTGCGGTTGGCGGCCTGTTCCTGTCTCTGATCAAGGCCATCGCAATTTTCGAAGCGATATTCCTTGGAATTTTTATCGTCGCCCTGTTTTTCAACGTGCGCAGCTTCACGCGCCACGCATCGCTTCTGCGCCAAGCGCTCGGGCCGACATGGCTTGCCGCCATGGCGGTTATCGTCGCGGGTGCGGCAACCATCCTGTTCTTCGTTTACCGCGATACCGACTACAGCCAGACCCTGTGGTGGCAGTTCGAGTTTTCGGAAGAAGCACCGCGCAGCCTTCGCGCCCTTCTCGGCCTCGTGCTGGCGTCATCGACCGTCGCGATTTTCAGCCTTTTGCGGCCGGTCATATACCGACCCGAAGAGATACACCCCGACGATATAGTACGTGCAACAGCAATCGTGGAGAAACAAAACGTTGCCGACGCCAATCTGGTGCGCATGGGCGACAAACACGTCATGCTGTCAGAAAGCGGCAATGCCTTCATCATGTATGGTATTCGTGGTCGATCATGGATTGCCATGGCCGATCCGGTGGGTGACGAAAAGGATTTTGCCGATCTGGTCTGGCAATTCGTTGAAACCGCACGCGCGTCGGGCGGACGAGCGGTGTTGTACCAGATTTCGCCATCCATCCTTCCGCACTGCGCCGATGCTGGCCTCCGGGCCTTCAAGCTGGGTGAGCTTGCCATGGTCGATCTTACCCGTTTCGAACTGAAGGGCGGCAAACTTGCCAACTTGCGGCAATCGCTGAGCCGTGGTGCACGGGATGGCCTGACGTTTTCTGTCATCGACACACCACAGGTTCCAGAGATTTATGACGACCTGAAACGGGTGTCGGATTCCTGGCTCGAGCATCACAACACCCGCGAAAAAACATTCTCCCTGGGGTCTTTCGAGAAGGACTACGTTCTGTCTCAGCCCATGGCTGTGTTGCACAAGGATGGGCAGATCACCGCATTTGCGAACCTTTTGGTGACCGAAACGAAAAGCGAAGTCACCGTTGATCTCATGCGTTTCTCGCCGGATGCGCCACGCGGTTCGATGGACTTTCTCTTTGTAAGCATTATTGAATATATGCGAGAACAGGGTTACTCCTATTTCAATCTGGGCATGGCGCCGCTGTCGGGCATGTCCAAACGTGAAGCGGCCCCCGTGTGGGACCGTATTGGTGGCACATTGTTCGAGCATGGAGAACGCTTCTACAACTTCAAAGGATTGAGAGCGTTCAAATCCAAGTTCCATCCGAAGTGGGAGCCGCGCTATGTCGCGGTCTCCAACGGAACGAGCGCGGCTTTGGCATTGATGGACACAACCGTGCTTATCAGCGGTGGCGTCAGAGGAGTGATCGGTAAATGACAGGTGCGAAATATCTCAAAGCCGCGTTACTGGCAGCCGCACTTCTTCTGCCGCTTCAAGCCCATTCGCAGGACGCCAAAGAACAATACCAGACGGGCATGATCCCGTCCGACCATATCATGCTGCCGGATGGCGACGTGACGGCCAACATATTCCTGATATCCGGCGAAAGCGGCTGGAGCGATGATGACCAGAAAGAAGCCGAAGCGCTGGTCGAAAAAGGTGCCGCCGTCGTTGGCATCGATTTTCCGAAATACATCGCAGCACTCAAAGCCAATGACGACGAATGCATCTACATGATTTCCGACATCGAAGAACTTGCGCAGGAAATACAGCGCAAGGCAGGCGTGTCGAGCTACCGCCCGCCCATCGTTGCCGGCATCGGCGGCGGCGGCACACTGGCACTTGCAATGATTGCCCAAAGCCCCGCAGCGACGATTGGCGAAGCTGTCGCCGTTGATCCGCTGGCTGGTATTCCGCTGGACAATATATTGTGCACGCCTGCGACGAAGGAAAAAGATAACGGACGCACGATTTACGGCCTCACCGATGGCCCGCTTCCTGCACCCGTTAGCGTGATTTTCACGCCCAAGGCCGATGAGAAGGGCCGTAAGCACGTTGACGATCTCGTCAAACTGCACGCCGATATCGACGTCAACGAGTCAACGGACGACGCAAAAATCTCGCTGGCCCAGACCCTGCAAGACCGCATCGATGCCGCCGGGAACACAGACAATCCGCTGGGATTGCCGCTGACCGTGCTGGAAGCCAAACCCACCATGGACACCATGGCGATCATCTATTCGGGTGATGGCGGATGGCGTGATCTGGACAAGGATGTTGGCAGTTTCCTTCAGCAAGATGGCGTGCCGACCATCGGCATTGATTCCCTTCGCTATTTCTGGTCCGAAAAGAAGCCGCAGGAAATCGCTGATGACCTGTCGCGCATTATCGACACCTACCGCAAGGAGTGGAAGGTCAAGAATGTCATGCTGATCGGTTACTCGTTCGGCGCAGACATTATTCCGGTGACTTTCAACGCCCTGTCCGACAAGGACAAAAGCCGCGTTGTGCAGATGAGCCTGCTGTCGCTGTCGCATGAGGTGTCCTACGAAATTTCCGTCGGTGGCTGGCTCGGCGTTTCAGGCTCGAGCGAGCAGGATCCGGTCAAAGACCTCGCCAAAATAAACCCCAAGATCGTTCAGTGTGTTTACGGCACAGAAGACGATGATGCGGCTTGCCCCGCATTGAAAGATAAGGGCGTCGAAATCGTCGGAATTGAAGGCGGGCATCATTTCGATGAGGATTATGAGGCACTGACAAAACGCATCGTCGCAGCGCTCAGGCAACGTCTGAAACAATAGGTCGGCACGCGAACTTTTCTGTCGACACATTGAATACAGAGTCAAGCCTTTGTATTGATCGATTATGAAATCAACAAAGGTCTGATCGATGAACCTTGTAAACAAACCTGCATCCATTGGCGATGCGGAACGCCTTGAGAGACTTGGACGCCTGCGCGGCAAGATGGAAGAACAGGGCATTGCTGCCCTACTGCTGGGTTCCAGCGAAAGCCTTCGCTATTTCACCGGTCTTGTCTGGCACCAGAGTGAGCGGCTGCTCGGCGCCCTGATCACGAAAACAGACCTGCATTACATTGTGCCCGGTTTCGAAAAGAGCCGTGTGGATACACTTCCCCATCTGAATGGCGACATTCATATCTGGCAGGAAGAAGAACGCCCGGCAGCACTGGTTGCTTCGCTCATCGAAGGCAAAGGCCGCGTTGCACTGGACGATGCCTTTCCGCTCTTCATCTATCACGCCCTTGCCAAAGAATTGGGACAGGATCGCCTGATCGATGGCGGCAGCTTGATCAGCAGCCTGCGAATTCGAAAGTCACCATCCGAAATCGCCATCATTCAATACGCCATGGATCTGACGCTGGAGGTGCAAAAGCGCGCCCACGGCATCATGAAACCAGGCATTCGCGCATCCCAAGTCGTTCGCTACATTGATGAACAGCATCTTGAGCTTGGCGGTGAAGGCGGCTCCTATTTCTGCATCGTCTCGTTTGGCACAGCCACATCGCTTCCGCACGGCGCGGATGGCGATCAGGTGCTACAACGTGGTGACGTTATTCTTGTCGATACCGGCACACGGATCGATGGCTACCATTCTGATCTGACGCGCACCTATGTTCTTGATGAACCGAGCGCAGATTTCGCACGCGCATGGTCCATCGAACGTGAAGCACAACAAGCCGTCTTCGATGCCGCGAAGCTCGGCGCTCCCTGCGGCAGCCTTGATGATGCCGCCCGTATTGTGATGACAAGACATGGCCTTGGGCCGGACTATGCACTGCCGGGCCTGCCGCATCGCGCCGGCCATGGTCTGGGGCTGGAAATTCACGAACAGCCCTACATCGTGCGGGGAAACTCTCTGCCATTGGCAGAAGGCATGTGTTTTTCCAATGAACCGATGCTGGTTTATCCAGACCGTTTCGGCATTCGGCTAGAGGACCATATTTATATGGATGGTCAGGGCGCAAAATGGTTTACCCAGCCAGCCAAGTCGCCAGCTGAACCATTTTCCTGACATGTATTTTCAGTCAAATTTGAGCGTTGTTATTGCACCGGAAATATATTTTATATAGTGAAGCATATTCATGGAGCCAACAATGTCCGCGACTGAAAAAAGAAAGACAAAGACTCCGATTCTCGTGGATCGGATCGCGGAATTTGTTGAAAAATTACAGCTGACGAAAAAGCAGGACGGCACGTTCGACACCAAGAAAATCGGTGCGCTTTGGAATGAAGAAGTCCGCTTTCATTTCGAGAATGGCAGAACCGAAAAGACCCTCGAACTTTATATTGTAAAATATAGATATGCGTTGAAAGACGCTTTTGGTCCAAAAACCACGCCTCTCGCAATCTGCAATATGAAAAAGCTGCGCGAGCGGCTGGATACCTATATTAAAACCGCAGATTATCCGTTGACGGGTGTTGCGAGTTCGATCGAGGAAAAGCTTGAGCGCGCAGAACACAATATGGCTGGGCGCAAGCCACGTTTTCTTCTGCGTGTGTCGGATTTTATTGCCGCAACGAACGGACTGACCACGAAACCCGAAATGCAGGCTTTGTGGGACGGCGAGATGCTGTCCATGGGCGACAAGGCGCAAGCCACCGTCATTTCCTACATCACCAAATACCGCAACGCCATTCGCGAGGCTTTCGGCGACGATCATCCCATGCTGCGCATCGCGGCGGGAACGCCACAGCTTTATGATGAAGCGCGTAAGATCAAAATGGCGAAGATCGCCACCAAACACGGATCGCTGATTACCTTTGAAAACTATGCCGAGGTGATGAAGCGGTGTCGGCGCTATCTGCTGTCTTCCGATCCGATGACCGTCGCCATCGGTTTGATGGGGACGACCGGACGGCGGCCCTATGAAGTTTTCACGCAGGCCGAATTGACGCCAGCGCCTTACGCAAAAGGCGTTTCGAAGTGGAGCGTGCTGTTTAACGGACAGGCAAAAACCAAGCAGGGTGAAGGTACCAAATTTGGCGTAACCTACGAAATCCCTGTGCTGGAGCAGTCGAAAATCGTGCTTGATGCCTATCACCGTCTGCGGGATAGCAGCGATGGGAAACTATGGCTTGGGCTGAATGTGGATGATTTTTCATCCGACGTTCGCTTGCCATTGCGGGATGAGGTCATCAGCAGGTTCGACGACATCTGGCCAAAGGAAGAGCCACCGAAACCCTATGGCCTGCGCCATCTTTACGCAGAAATTGCCTACCGCAATTTCGCGCCGTCAAACGTTTCCAAAAATAGTTATTTCGCGGCGATCCTTGGCCACAACAACAATGATCTCGAAACGTCACTGTCCTACATGACCTACACCTTCCCGGAGGATGAGGTTGCGTCCAAGGCCCGTGCCGAGCGTGTCGCCGACCGCACGATCCGCCAGATGATCAGCGTCAACCAGATGCCGGGCGCCGCAAGGAAATAGGCCCATACCTGTTCAAGCGCGATGAACAGGCACCTATCTTCAACGCCACATCAAATTGCCGATTCCCATCCAGGGCGGAATCTCATGGGGCGATATCTCAAGCCTTCCGTGGGATTGTTCGACGCGTGAAAACCGACATTTCCGGTCTCATGAAGCGAGTGAAAACATCCTAATTTAGTTATGTTTCAGCACCTTAGCGTCACCCATTGCGAGCAATCCCCTGCGCCAAGGTGTTTGGCTTGTCATTTTCCAGCTTATCCACATCGGAAAATACAATCCATGGTGGACGAGGATGGTCAGCGGTCGATTCACATGTCATAAACTGAGGTAGAAGCGAAAGATCGCAAGCAGACTTCCGAAGGCGATGCTATGATAGAGCAGTATCTCGATACACGACAACTCGAAGCATTCGTTGCGGTGATGTCGATAGGGAGCATGACGGGTGCTGCCAAAGCGCTTGGAAAATCGCAGCCCGTCATCAGCCGTCTCATTCAGGATCTTGAGCAGGAAATCGGCTTCGTCCTGCTTCATCGCAACGGCCCACGCATTGCCCCAACCGAACAAGGTGTGGCGTTTTTTACGCAGGCAGAACTGTTTCTGGGCGGGCTGCGCACGATCAGCGAAAGAGCGCGGCAGATTGAAAGCAGCGGGGCAAGACCAATCGAGATCGCATCGATCCCGGCTCTTGCAGCAAGCCTCGTGCCGCTCGCGCTCAAAGACATTGCGGAAGAGCACTTTCCCAAACACGTTCATCTCCAGAGCATCGCATCGGAAAATGTCGTTCAAGCGGTGGTCGCACGCACAGCCGATGTTGGCATTGCAAGCCTGCCGCTGGATAATCCGGGGCTGGATGTTCACTGGATCGGTGAAGTGCCCTGTGTCGCCATCGTGGCCGCTGGTGATGAACTGGCGCAAAAAACCATTGTCACACCGCAGGATTTGGCAGCGCGACGCATCATTGCTTCGGCCAATCCTTACCGTCTTCGCATGCGCATTGAAAAAGCATTCAAGGATCAGGGCATTGCCCTGAACGATGTCGTGGACAGCAACGCAACCTATGTTTCGCTTGCGCTGGCGCGAGCCGGCCTTGGAGTTGCCATCGTGGAGTCCGTCACGATCAGCGGTCTGCCCATCGACGGCGTCGCCGTTTTGCCACTCGCGTTTCACATCCCGTTTTACTGGGGCGTCATCACCGCTCTGGGGCGGCCATCTCCCGTGACGATTGAAAACTTTATTCACTCGTTGGAAGAGAATGCGAGGACTTTGCCGGGCTTCCGCAAGCACCAAAATCTTGCCAGTATTCCTTGAGAGAACGACCTCTCGTTCCCGTCTTGACACGAATGAAATGGCGCTCTAGCAAGATGGAACATATATTCCAAATGGGCTTGAGGTGTGCATTGGCGTTCCAAGAAGGGCGCTGAAGGCAGTCGAGACCCGCTAACCAGATCGGGAGGAAACGATGGTTACGAGATTGGCTTTGTTGGGTGCGGGTCGCATCGGAAAGGTCCATGCGAAGGCAATTGCCTCCGACAAACGTGCAAAACTGGTCGCTGTGGTCGATGCTTTTCAGGAAGCCGCACAGGCAATCGCAAATGAAACCGGCTGCAAGATCAGCACCATCGAAGCCGTGCTGGCCGATCCCGATATCGATGCCGTTATCGTTTGCACACCAACCAACACCCACGCGGACCTGATCGAACAGTTTGCACGCGCTGGCAAAGCTGTTTTTTGCGAAAAGCCGATTGATCTGGATGTTGCCCGCGCTGCGGCCTGCATTGAGGTCGTCAAGGAAACCGGCGCCAAGATCATGCTCGGCTTCAACCGCCGTTTCGATCCGCATTTCCGCGCCGTTCGCAAGGCCATCGATGACGGCCAGATCGGCAAAGTCGAAATGGTGACGATCACCAGCCGTGACCCCGGCGCCCCGCCGCCCGAATACATCAAAGTGTCCGGCGGTATTTTCCGCGACATGACCATCCATGATTTCGATATTGCCCGCTTCCTGCTGGGCGAAGACATCGTCAGCGTTTTCGCCACCGGCTCCGTTCTGGTCGATCCCAAGATCGGCGAACTGGGTGACTATGACAGCGCCAGCATCATTCTAACGACCGGCAGCGGACGTCAGGCGATCATTTCCAACTCGCGCCGCGCGACCTATGGTTATGACCAGCGCATCGAAGTGCACGGCTCGCTCGGCTCCGTTTCGGCAGAAAACCAGCGTCCGGTCTCCATCGAAGTCGCAACCAAAGATGGCTACACGCGCCCGCCTCTGCACGACTTCTTCATGACGCGCTACACGGAAGCCTATGCGGCGGAAATTACCGCTTTCATCGATTCCGTCGAAAACAACGTCGCACCGTCACCATCTGCTCAAGACGGCCTGATCGCGCTCAAGCTTGCCGATGCCGCATTGAAATCCGCACGCGAAAAGGTTCTCGTGCAGATCGTATAATCATCGACCATCAAAGGCGGTGGCATTAAGCCTCCGCCTTTTCTACACCATTGACAGCAGACTTAAAAAACGACAATTTCCAGACATTCCGAGGGGAGCATCGCACGATGCTGAGATGGCGCTGAGCCGGACCCTTGAACCTGATCCGGGTCATGCCGGCGTAGGAACGGAACGGTCGCCAAAGGCATACTTTTCTCTTCTTCGCTCACCCTGGGTCTCCGTGATTGTATATGGAGTGGAATAACCCATGGAGAGCTTTCCAACGGCACAAAAGGCGGCAGCGCTTCTGGCGCACGTGCGTGAACAAAGACCGCGTGTTCATTGCCTGATGAACACGGTCGTCCAGAAGTTTACGGCAGATGGCATCACCGCCGTGGGCGGCATTCCGTCGATGACATCATCTGAAGAGGAAATTGAAAGCTTCGTTTCCAAAGTCGGCGCTCTGACCATCAATCTCGGCACGCTGGACGCTGCGCGCCGCAAGGTCATCCGCATCGCGGTCAAGGTCGCAAACGCCCATGGCAAACCGTGGATCGTCGATCCGGTCCATTGTGACTACTCGCCCTCGCGACTGGATTTCGCCCACGAGCTGATCACTCTTCGCCCAACAATCGTGCGCGGCAATGCGGCTGAGATGGCGGTGATAGGCGATGTCGGCGGAGCCCTGCGCATTCAGACAGGGCCGGAAGATCTGCTTCAGGATGGAACGCGAGAAGCAAAAATCGTCAACGGTCATCCGTGGATGGCAAAGGTTACCGGCACCGGCTGCCTTTCCGGTGGCGTGATTGCTGCCTTCATGGCTGTGGAACCGGACCCGATGCTGGCAGCCGCAGCGGCGCTGACCGTCACCGGCGTCTCCGCCGAACTGGCGGCAAAACATGCACGCGGTCCCGGCACTTTCGAAGCGGCCTTCCTGGATGCGCTGGACAGTATCAATGGCCAGGACATTCTTTCCCTTGCGAGAATTGAACACGATGAAAATTGATTACCGTTTGAACGCCTTGGTGGATGCCTCTCTGGCCGATATCGCGCCGCTGCCGGAACTGGCAGCCGTTGCGGCACGACACGGCGCGACGATCATCCAATACCGTGACAAACACGCCTCCACTCGCCAGATGATCGAACAGGCTCTGCTGATCGTTGACGCTTTGAAGGGGACGGGCGTGCCTCTGGTCATCAATGATCGCGTCGATGTGGCGTTGGCGTCTGGCGCGGATGGTGTACATTTGGGGGCCGACGATATGGATGCCCATACTGCAAGGCGTCTTTTGGGGCGTGATGCCGTTATCGGCCTGACAGTTAAAAACAAGAAGGATGCAGAGCGTGCAGCAATCGCGCCTGTGGACTACGCCTGCATCGGCGGCGTTTTCGAGACGATTTCCAAGGTAAACCCGGATGCGCCGGTGGGGCTGGAAGGTCTTCAGCACTTGCGCCACCATCTGAAGCAAGCGCGTCCGGACATGCCCGTTGGCGCCATCGCGGGCATCACGCTGAAACGTGTTGCTCCCGTTATTGCCGCCGGTGCGGATGGTGTTGCCTTGATCTCGGCCCTGTTTCGGGCCGGGGACATCGCAGCGGCGACGCGCGATTTCCGCCGTGAGGTGGACCATGCACTGGAGGCACGCGGATGACCGCCATCGCCTTAACGATTGCCGGGTCCGACAGCGGTGGCGGTGCGGGTATACAGGCCGACTTGAAGACGTTTTCGGCACTCGGCGTTTATGGCGCCAGCGTCATCACCGCCATCACGGCGCAGAACACCAGAGGCGTAAGCGCCGTTGAGGATATTTCCGCTGCGATGATCGCTGCCCAAATGGATGCGGTTTTTTCCGATCTTGACGTCGGCGCGGTGAAAATCGGCATGGTTTCGCGCATTGAAACCATAGAGACGATTTCCGATCGACTGCATGATGCGGGCAGACAGGTGGTGCTGGACCCGGTGATGGTAGCGACATCCGGTGATCGTCTGTTGCAGGAAGATGCGATTGAGACGCTGCGGTCTAAGCTGTTGCCTTTGGCTTTGATCGCCACGCCCAATCTGCCGGAAGCAGCCCTTCTCAGCTGCCAACCGCTGGCGACAAACCGGCAAGAGGTGATCGTTCAGGCCGAGACGATCCTGAAGCTCGGTATTCAGGCCGTTCTCATCAAGGGTGGGCATGGCAGCGGGCCTGAGAGTGTCGATCTTTTGCTGGATGGCAATTCCGTACAGGAATTCTCCATGCCGCGTATTGAGACCCGCAACGACCATGGCACCGGCTGTACGCTGGCCGCGGCGATTACCGCAAATCTAGCGCTCGGCTATTCCTTGGCGGATGCGATTGGACTGGCGAAGGAGTTTTTGCAAGGGGCATTGGCTGCGGGTCGAGAGCTGCATGTCGGCCATGGCCATGGGCCTGTGCATCATTTTTATCGGTGGTGGAACGCCTAAATATCAACCTCGTGGCTTTGGGCTTGCCAGTGCATTGCGGATGGCGAAGCTGGAGTGAATGCGGGACACACCGGGCAGTTTTGAGAGGATGTCCTTGTGCACCCGCTCAAAATCGCCCGCACTTTCCACCTCAACCCGCAGGAAATAATCCGATCCGCCGGTCATCAGGTAACACTCGCGGATTTCAGGATATCGGCGCACGGCGCTTTCAAAGCGATTGAGAAAATCTTCGGTCTGACGGTCCAGCGTGATCTGGATGATGACGGAGATAACCTCGCCACCCGCAGTACTCCCCGTCAGCGCGGTATAACCGCGAATAACGCCGTCACGCTCCAGAATATCCACCCGCCGCAGGCAGGCGGAGGGCGACAAGCCGACCTCTGCCGCCAGCTTTGCGTTGCTGATGCGCGCATTCAGCCTCAGCAACCTGATGATGTGACGATCCGTAGCGTCCAAAGCAGACATAAAATCATTCCGTTTCATCGTCGAAAATTGCGTGATATCACAATTCTTCGAACTTTATGCACCTCAAACCGCGGAAATTCGATGATCGTTGCAATAGTCTTTTCCAATAAAAATAAGGGAACGACGATGGACATGACGATCAACCGCCAGAAAGCGACCGGCGGCGCCAGCGGATACCTGACCATAGACCTTGGCGCACTTCGCGACAATTACCTGACCCTGCGGGCAATGGCTCCCAATTCCATCACCAGCGCGGTCGTCAAAGCCAATGCTTACGGTCTTGGCGCCGATATGGTCGCGCCTGTGCTGTACAATGCCGGGTGCCGTCACTTCTTCGTCGCCCACATCGATGAGGCCATCGCGCTTCGTCTTCGCATTGCTGGCGATGCGGAAATTTTCGTTCTGAACGGGCTTCAGCCGGGCAATGAAACATCCTGTGCGGCAATGAACCTTACGCCTGTTATCAACTGCCTTGAGCAACTTGCGCAATGGTCGGCCTATGCCGCAAACCTCGGCAAGACCCTGCCCGCAGCGCTTCAGATCGACACCGGCATGTCGCGGCTCGGCATGTCGTCATCCGAACTTGAAACAGTAAAAACCTCACCTGACCTGTTGAACGGCATCGCGATCACCTTCGTCATGAGCCATCTGGCCTGCGCGGATGAACCGGAGCATATCGCCAACGGTGCGCAGCTTGCCGTGATGCGCAAGGCTGCGCTGATGTTTCCCGATGCGCCGGTATGCTTTGCCAATTCCGGCGGCATCTTTCTCGGTGCAGATTATCACAACGCCGTCATGCGTCCCGGCATCGCGCTTTATGGCGGCGCGCCATCGACGCTGCGCCCCAACCCGATGAAGCCGGTGGTGCGGCTGGATGTTGCCGTTGTCCAGACGCGCACTGTGCCAGCAGATACGTTCGTCGGTTACGGTGGCTCGCTGCGCACGACGGGCGAAACGCGATTGGCAACGATTGCGGCTGGCTATGCGGACGGTTTGCCGCGCGCGCTCAGCAGCAAGGGTGCTGCCTATTTTAACGGCGTGCGGCTGCCGATTGCCGGTCGTGTTTCGATGGATAGCATCAGCCTTGACATCACCGCCCTGCCCGAAGGAACCTTGAAACACGGCAGCCTCGTTCAACTCATCGGGCCGGACCAAACGCTTGAAGACATTGCCGAAGATGCAGGTACAATCGCCTATGAAATCCTGACCGGCCTCGGTCAACGTTACCGCCGCACCTACATTCAGCCGGAGCGCAATGCCGCCACCGGCGATGCAACAAACGCAGACGAGTGAGAGCAATATGAATATCACAATTCTTGGTGCCGGTGTCGTCGGCGTTACCTCGGCCTGGTATCTGGCGAAGGCCGGTCACTCCGTTACCGTCATAGATCGCCAACCTGGCGCTGCTCTCGAAACCAGCTTCGCCAATGCAGGCGAGGTTTCTCCCGGCTATTCGTCGCCTTGGGCGGCACCGGGCATTCCGATGAAGGCTGTAAAATGGCTGTTCATGGAACATTCTCCGCTGATTATCCGTCCAACGCTTGATCCCGCAGCCTTGCGCTGGATTGCCCAGATGCTGCGCAACTGCACGGCGGCCCGTTACAACACCAACAAAAGCCGGATGGTGCGCGTTGCCGAATATAGCCGCGATTGCCTGATGGCACTGCGGGAAGAAACCGGCATTCAGTACGATCAGCGCACGCAAGGCACGCTGGAAGTCTTTCGCACCCAAAAGCAGATCGATGGTATCGGCAAAGATGTCGCTGTTCTGCAAGCCGGTGGTGTAAAATATGAGGTTCTGGATCGCGATGGCTGCGTTGCCGCCGAGCCGGGGCTGTCGGCATCTCGCGAGAAGATCGTTGGTGGTTTGCGCCTGCCGGGAGATGAGACCGGCGATTGTTTCATGTTCACCACCGCGCTTGCCAAACTGGCCGAACAGGCGGGCGTGAAGTTCATTTATGACACCGGCATCATGCGCCCGATTACTGAAGGCAACCGCATCAAGGCGATCGAAACAACAAAGGGATTGGTGGAAGCCGATATCTTCATCGGCGCGCTGGGCAGCTACACGCCACAGCTCCTGAAGCACCTCAACATCGACCTGCCCGTCTACCCGGTCAAAGGTTATTCGATCACCGTTCCCATCGTTGATGCAGCCCGCGCCCCGGTGTCCACGGTCATGGACGAAGCGCACAAGATTGCCATCACCCGCCTTGGCGACCGCATTCGCGTGGGTGGCATGGCGGAGATTGCCGGTTTCAGCAAGGATCTGCCCGCCAAACGTCAGGCCACATTGACCCATTCCGTGGAAGATTTGTTTGGCGGTGCTGGAGATCAGTCACAGGCCAAGTTCTGGAGTGGACTGAGGCCGATGACGCCGGATGGCACGCCGGTCATCGGCGCGACACGCTACAGCAATCTGTATCTCAACACGGGCCACGGCACACTGGGCTGGACGATGGCTTGCGGTTCTGCGCGGGTGTTGTCGGACATCGTAAGTGGCAACAAGCCGGAGATCGAAACCGCAGACCTCGCCATCAGCCGCTACGCTGCGTAAATGACCAAGAAAACATCAGCCGCGCAAATAAGCGGCTGATGCCTTTCAAAACATCCGTTAAAGCGACAGCGCATCCTTCAAGGCCAAGCCTTCCTTGTTTCGCAAGTCGAGATCGGCTTCGATATGGTCGATGTGATGCAACATCAGGCTTTTTGCCTTGTCGGCATTGCCCGCTTCCAGTGCGTCGAGTATCGCAGCATGATCCCCGTGACCACAGCTTGAAACGCCTGAGCGTCCATACAGCGCGATCACCAGGGAAGAGCGGGCCACAAGCTCGGCCATGAATTTTTCAAGAATGGCATTTCCGGCAACCGATGCCAGCATCAGGTGAAAATCGCCGGATGCCTTGATTTCAGCCCGACGTGCAGTTGGGCCACGCTCGTGCTGGTGGCGCGTTTCCTCACTCAGATGCACACGCATTTCGGCAACTGCGGTTGGCGTCAGGCGCTCGATTGCCGCATCCACAATGCCGGGTTCGATGAGCCTGCGGGACGAGAAGACCTGTCTCGCCTCATCCGGTGTCGGATTGGAGACAAAAGCACCGCGATTTCGCTCGGTCTTTACCAACCCTTCAAATGCCAGCATCTGAAGCGCCGCCCGCACCACCGTGCGGCTGACATCGAACAATGTGCCGACCTCTGCCTCGGATAGTTTCGTGCCCGGCGCAAGCCGCCTGTCGACAATCGCATCGCGCAGCGTATCGCGAATGGCCTGCGCGCGATCTTCCTGGGTGGCGTCGGTCTCTGGGATAATATGGGCAATATTCATATCGATATCCGTATTTCATTCCCTTCTACTCTGAAGCAGCAACGCTGAAAACAGCAAACCTCTTCGATGGCCCGAAAGATTGAATACAATCCTTATGCATCATCGGAGACAATCGCATGTTTTTTGAGCATAGCGGATATGGCAACTTTCTTTCGACGTGACAGGAAAATCAAAAATCCCTTTCGTTTTATGCACTTACCCCTGAGCAATCGAAACTGGCACGGCTTATGCAGAGTACTGCGGGACGAGCAGGGGAAAATGCATGAGCAAAGCCGCCGAAATCGATATTGCCTCCGTTTCGAAAGTGTACGGCACCACAACTGCCGTCCATGCCATCAGCCTTAAAATCCCTGCGGGCAGTTATTGCTGCCTGCTCGGCCCATCCGGCTGCGGCAAGACATCGACGCTGCGCATGATTGCCGGGCACGAGAGCATCTCAAGTGGCGACGTCAGGCTTGGCAACACGGTGGTGACAGACTTTCCGCCCGCACAACGCGGCACGGCGATGATGTTCCAGTCCTATGCGCTTTTCCCGCATCTGGACCTCGTCGATAATGTCGCCTTCAGCCTGAAGATGAAGGGCACGGACAAGGAAACACGCCACGCCAAAGCCATGGATATGCTGAGGTTGATGCAGTTGGAGCCTTACGCCAACCGTCGTCCCGCCCAGCTTTCCGGCGGCCAGCAACAGCGCGTGGCGCTGGCCCGCGCCCTCATCACCGATCCCGAAGCCCTGCTTTTGGACGAGCCGCTTTCTGCTCTCGACCCGTTTCTCAAAATCCGCATGCGGGCAGAACTCAAGAAGTTGCAGACCGCACTTGGCATCACATTCGTGCATGTAACCCACAGTCAGGAAGAGGCGATGGCACTCGCCGATCTGGTCGTCATCATGAACGACGGGCGTATCGAACAGGCCGCAACTCCGCGTGAAGTCTTTGAGCGTCCCGCCACAGGTTTCGTCGCCCGTTTCATGGGCAACCACAACGTCATTTCCGGGCGCGTCAAGGAAAAGAACGGCGATCTGGTGACGATGGATGTCGTTGGTGGCGGCTCCTTCACCGCGGCAGGCCAGCCACCGGAAGATGGTGTGGTCGATATCGCAGTCAGAACAGACCGGGTGCGCGTGGGCGAACAGAACGCACCGGGTCTCGGCTTCACCGGCATCGTTTCGAATGTCGAATACCACGGCGCCAGTGTGAAGATCGTCGTGACCGGTGCTGGCATCGAGGATTTCAACGTCATCCTGAGCGATGTCGCGTTCTTCGACAACCCGATCAAGGTCGGGGACGCCATACCGCTCTCATGGAATGCGGCAGATGCCATCGTGCTCGGCCGGGTAGAGAAGTAAATAAAAACAACCAGAGGAGAAATGCAATGACCAATACAACCAACACCGAAAAGGGTTTGTCCAGACGCGGCCTCCTCAAAGCGGGCGCGGCGGCAACGGGTGCTGCCATCGGTTCCGGCCTTATCACCGGTTTCCCGACAATCTGGGCGCAAAACCCGATTACGATTCGCCAGTTCGGCACCGGCGTATCCAACCTCAACGCCATTGCTGAAAAGTGCAAAGCCGACCTTGGCATCACGCTGGAAATGACGGCAACGGATTCTGACGCCGCCGCACAGCGCGCCGTGACCCAGCCGAACTCCTACGATATTGCCGATATCGAATACTGGATTCTCAAGAAGGTCTATCCAGCCGGCGTGATCCAGCCGATGGAAATCAAGAGGCTGAAATATTACGACAAGATCGTTCCGCTGTTCAAAACCGGCAAGCTGACACCGGACAGCGTAATTGCGCAGGGCACAGCACCGCACACGGTCGGCTTCGTGGAAAAGCCCGGCGACAAGAAATTCGCCAAGGGTGAGACAGATTATTTCACCATGGTTCCAACGATCTACAATGCCGATACGCTCGGCATCCGCCCCGATCTCGTTGGCCGCGAAATCACCAGCTGGGCCGATATCATGGACCCCGCCTTCAAGGGCAAGGCTTCCATCCTCAACATTCCATCTATCGGCATCATGGATGCCGCCATGATTATGGAAGCGACCGGCACCCTGAAATATGCCGATAAGGGCAACATGACCAAGGAAGAGATCGACAAAACGATCGAATTCCTCATCAAAGCCAAGAAGGACGGCCAGTTCCGCGCTTTCTGGAAAAGCTTCGATGAAAGCGTCAACCTCATGGCATCCGGCGAAGTCGTCATCCAGTCCATGTGGTCGCCAGCCGTTGCCGCCGTGCGCTCCAAAGGCATTGCCTGCAAATACCAGCCTTTGAAGGAGGGTTATCGCTCTTGGGGCGGTGGTCTTGGCCTTGCCAAGCATCTGTCGGGTGCAAAGCTCGACGCAGCTTACGAATACCTCAACTGGTACACATCCGGCTGGGTCGGCGCATATCTCAACCGTCAGGGTTATTACTCTGCCGCCATGGATACGGCGAAGGAACACATGTCCGCTGATGAGTGGGGTTACTGGGTCGAGGGCAAGGCTGCTCAGGGCGATATCATCGCGCCCGATGGCAAGGTCATGGAAAAGGCCGGTGCGGTGCGCGATGGCGGCTCCTTCCAGGAGCGCATGGGCAAGGTTGCGTGCTGGAACTCCGTTATGGACGAGGACCGCTACATGGTTCGCCGCTGGAACGAGTTCATCGCAGCATAATCCTGCCGTTTGAAACAAGAAGGTGCGCGAGCTTTTGCCCGCGCACCCTACCCAACCGAGATTGAGCAGGAGGCGGCCCGTGGTAACAGTCAGATTGATCGGCGTCAGCGAGAAAACGGATAAGAAAAGCCGCAGCTTTACGCTGCCGCCAAAACTCGTGGCCTATCTTCAGGCTGCTCCGCTTGCCCTGATCCTCGGCTTTTTCCTGGCCCTGCCCATCCTGATGATCGCCATCGTCAGCTTCTGGGACTATGATTTTGCCCAGATGTACCCCGGTTTCGTGACCTTCAACTATGCCGAAACCTTGGGTTCGTGGGTCACATGGCAAACCTACATCAACACGCTGAAATTTGCGGCCATCGTCTGGGCGATCACGCTGTTTTGCGGGTTCTGGGTTGCCTATTTTCTGGCCTTCCACATTCGCACCACCACCATGCAGATGGTGCTGTTCCTGATCTGCACCGTGCCGTTTCTGACCTCCAACATCATCCGCATGATTTCGTGGATTCCCGTTCTCGGACGCAACGGGCTGGTCAATAGTGCGCTGGTGAATATGGGCATCGTGCCCGCCCCTATAGAATGGCTGCTGTACTCAGACTTTGCCGTTGTTCTGGCGATGGTGCATCTCTACACGCTGTTCATGGTCACGCCGATTTTCAACACATTGATGCGTATCGATAAATCTCTGGTCGAAGCAGCCCGCGATGCAGGTGCCACAAGCTGGCAAATCCTCTGGAACGTCATATTGCCCTTGGCAAAACCCGGAATGGCCATCGGCACCATTTTTGTGGTCACCCTTGTCATGGCGGATTTCTCCACGGTTCAGGTCATGTCCGGTGGGCAAAGCGCATCTGTGGCGCTGATGATGAAAAACCAGATGTCCCTGCTGCAATATCCGGCAGCGGCGGCCAATGCCGTGGTTCTGCTGGGGCTGGTTTTGCTGATGGTTGCGGGCATCTTGCGCGTCGTCGATATTCGTAAGGAGCTTTGACATGTATTCGGAAAAACGCGGTCGCGAGTTTTATGTTCTCTCCTTCTTTTTCGCCCTGTTCGTCCTGTTTCTCTACGGTCCGCTTTCGGCAATCCTCATCCTTGCCTTTCAGGGACCAAATGGCGGCCTGACCTTTCCGCTGAACGGCGTCTCTGTCCACTGGTTCGGCAATCTGTTCGAACAACAGGCGGTGGGTGATTTCGGTGGATCGTTCCGCCGCTCGTTCTTCCTCGGACTGATGGTGATGGTTGCCACCGTGCTGGTATCGCTCTTGGCCGGACTTGCTTTCCGGCGCAAATTTGTGGGTGCGACGCCGCTGTTTTATCTGTCGGTCGCCAGCCTTGTCGTTCCATCGATCATCATTTCACTTGGCATCGGCGTGCTGTTCCAGCAGCTCGGTCTGGAGCCATCATGGTACACATCCGCCTTCGGCGCGCATCTCACATGGACCTTGCCCTTCGGCGTGCTGATTATGCTCGCCGTCTTCAACCGCTTTTCACCGTCTTATGAAGAGGCGGCACGCGATCTGGGTGCAACGTCATGGCAAACATTCCGCGAGGTCGTGTTGCCGATGATCGCGCCAAGCCTGATCGGCATCGGCCTGTTCGGCTTCACACTATCCTATGACGAGTTCGCCCGCACGCTGATGACATCGGGCACCTACAACACCTTGCCGCTGGAAATATACGGCATGACCACCAACGTTACGACGCCGGTTCTATATGCGCTGGGTGCCGTTACCACGCTCTTCTCATTTCTGGTGATTGCCGCAACTCTCGGCCTCATCGCCTATATGAACCGTCGCCATTCAAAGGCTTGAACAACAGATCATGCGCATTCTCATCGTCAATCCCAACACCACCGCATCCATGACAGCAACGATTGCCGCCGCCGCAAAAAGCGTTGCCGGTCATGGCACGGAGATTACCGCCGTCACCTCTCTCATGGGACCAGTTTCCATCGAGGGTTATTACGATGAAGTCTTTGCCATTCCAGGCATGTTGGCAGAAATTGCAAAGGGTGAAAAAGCCGGCGCAGAGGCGGCCATCATCGCGTGCTTCGATGATACGGGGCTGGATGCAGCAAGGGCGCTCGCCAATATTCCCGTTCTCGGCATCTGCGAAGCGGCCGTGGCGACAACATCGTTCATCGCCCAGAAATTCACCGTCGTGACCACCATGGAACGGTCCCGCCTGCCGTTGGAACATTTGATCCATCGCTATGGCATGGGTGCCCGTGCCAAGGTGCGCGCCGCCGATATCCCCGTGCTTTCGCTGGAAGACCCAACCTCCAATGCACTTGCGCGGCTGCGCTCAGAAATTGATGCAGCCATTCGAGAGGACAGAGCGGAGGCGATCATATTGGGCTGCGCGGGCATGGCCGACCTTGCGGCACAACTCTCTGCCGAATTCGGCGTCCCCGTTGTCGATGGTGTGTCGGCAGCGGTCAAACAGGCAGAAGGGCTGATCACACTCGGGCTGAAAACTGCCAAACGCGGAGCCTATGCAACGCCGGTCGACAAACCCTACATCGGCATGTTGCAAGGTTTTGCACCGGGCGCGATGATCGATATTTGACGGTAAACTGGCGGGTTTCCCTGCCTTCATGACCGCCACAATTCATTCAGCCGGGGTTCAGCCAAGGAGCGTTAACTTCTTAATCATCAGATTTGCAACTGGCAGCGCCCCTGCCGTTTGGATGGATTAAGAACATGGCTTCGTTTGCAGCAAAAACACTTTTGGCTCTTGCAGTCTCTGCGGTCGTCATCGCTCCGTTGAACTCGGCATCGGCTGGCGACTGGCGCCACCGCAACCGTGATGCGGCCCTTATCGGCGGCGTTCTTGGTCTTGCCGCTGGCGTTGCCGTCGGCTCTGCGCTGTCGCAGCCCAGCTATTCAGACGAGCGGGTTTATGACGAACCGCCAGTCGGCCGTTACCCTGCCTATGAACAGAGATACACCTACAGCGAACCGGATTACAGATACGACCGTCCGGCGCCTCGCCCTGTATATCGCGCGCAGCCGGTTTACGACCGCCCAGCCTACCAGCCACGCCCTGTTTATCGCACCATCGAACCTTGGTCCGAAGCATGGTTTGACTATTGCTCGCAGCGTTACGGCAGCTTCAATGCACGGAACGGCACCTATATGGGCTATGACGGCCAGAGTCACTTCTGCGTTGCAGGCTAAGATATAGCCGCTAAGCCTATCTCTCCCTCACTCCTGTGCTTGTCACAGGGATGAGGGCAGTGGGAGACTATGATCCCTTCTGGACATAGTCCGTGCGGTTTATGTTGTGGCGTTGAAGCTTGTCATAAAACGTCTTGCGGGCGATGCCGAGCGTGCCAATCGTGCCCGCCACATCACCATCGCATTTCTCCAGCGCTTCTCGAATGATCTGGGCTTCCTGCCGGTCCATCCTCTCCGCGAGAGTGCCCGCACCATCCGCCTGATTGGCAGGCGATGTTTTGCTCGCCGCCGACCCATCCAGACCCAACACCACACGTTCGGCAAAGTGTCCCAGTTCGCGCACATTTCCCGGCCAGTCATGATCATTCAGATACCGCGAAACGCTCGACGTGATGGTGGGCACCTCTATACCAAACCGTGCAGATGCCTTTGTCACGAAGTGCGAAAACAATAATGGAATATCGGCCTTCCTCTCCCGCAGTGGCGGAATCGAAAGCGTCACCACGTTCAGCCGATAATAGAGGTCATCACGAAAATCGCCGCGCTGTTCGGGGTCGCCAAGATCGACTTTGGCCGCCGCAACTACACGAATATCGACCGACCGCTCTTCATTCGATCCGACAGGGGACACCGAGCGCATTTCCAGCACACGCAGCATTCGGACCTGAACGCCGGGCGGCATGCTTTCGATTTCATCCAGAAACAGCGTGCCGCCGCTGGAGTGTTCGATGCGGCCAATGCGCTTTTTCTGCGCGCCGGTAAAGGCACCGGCTTCGTGACCGAACAATTCGCTTTCGATCACCGTTTCCGGCAAGGCTCCGCAATTCAGCGCAACGAAATTGCCCTTGGCGCGGCGCTTGCTCCAGCGATGCAGTGCGGTTGCCACCACTTCCTTGCCGCTGCCGGTTTCTCCTGCCACCAGAACATCCACATCCGTATCGGCAATATGGCGCAGCGTGTTGCGCAGCCGTTCCATGGCGGCTGTCTGGCCAATCAACGGCAGGTCGTCTTCGGCCTCAATCGCCGCCCGTTTCAGCGCCCGATTTTCCATGACCAAGCGGCGTTTTTCGAGCGCGCGGCGCGCACTTTCGACCATGCGCTCCGCCGGAAATGGCTTGGAAATAAAGTCATAAGCCCCATTCTGCAATGCGGCGACTGCCATCGGCACATCGCCGTGGCCGGTGATGAGAATGACAGGAAGATCGGGATCGATCCGGCGCAGACGCTCGAAAAATTGCAGGCCGTCCATGTCAGGCATCCGCACATCGGTAATGACGATACCATCGAAATTCTCGGACAAATCCTCAAGTGCCTGTTCCGCTTTTGGATAAGGCAGCACCTTCATGCCTTCCAGTTCCAGCGTTTGACGCATGGCCTTGCGCAGCTGGGAGTCGTCATCGACGAGATAAACCGTTCCACTCATCGTCATTTTACGCCCGCTTCAAATAAACAGAAAAACACGTTCCATCCGTGCTTGTTTCGACATCGATACGCCCGCCATAATCCGAGGCAATGTCGCTGCAAATCACCAGACCAAGCCCCAGACCGCCCTCTTTCGAGGTATTGAAGGGCGAAAAAAGTGGTTTGTGAATGTCTGGCGAAATACCCGGCCCGTTATCGGACACGGTCAAAACGATCTCGTCGCCAGCCTCTTTGACACGCACTTCCACACGCCCATCCGGCTTTTGGTCCACAGCTTCCAGTGCGTTCTGCAAAAGGTTGATGACGATCTGCTCCAGCCGGATACGACTGCCCAGCACGGTCACTCGTTCTTCCGGCGCATGGATATCCAACGCATCCATGCGCCCTGCAAAACGGCTGCGCAACAGCACGACAGCCCCCTCTACGACAAGGCGAATGCTGACCGGTTCCGCCGCCGTTCTGCCTTTTCGCGCCAGGATTTTGAGGTCGCTGGTTATAACGCCAATGCGCTCGGTCAAAGATGCGATGTTTTCAAGATTCTCGTCCGCATCCTTTATTTGATCACGTTTTAGAAAAACGCGAGCATTGTCGGCAAAAGCGCGAATGGTCGCCACAGGCTGGTTGATTTCATGCGCCACGCCAGCCGCGATCTGACCGAGAATGGACAGGCGGTTGGCCTGCACCAGTTCGTGCTGCACACTTTGCAATTCCTCTCCGGTTTGTTCGTGCCGCAGAATTTCTGCCTGAAGGCGGTCCCTCGTCATCGTCAAGTCCAGTGTTCTTTCCAGCACGCGGCGTTCCAGTTCGGCACGGTCCCGCTCTGCCTCGGCCTGCGCCTGTTGCGCCTTTTGCCTGCGCCATAGCCAGATGCCTGAGAATGCCAGAAGCGGCATGAGACTGGCCGCCGCAATGGCGCGGCTCTCTCGCACCGCCGCGTTTACCGTCTCGGCCATCGGCTGGAGATAATGCAGTGACCACTCGGTGGCCGGCACCGGCAGTTCCAGACGTAAATAGTCACCCTTCAGCGACGGCGGGGAATTCACGTCGACAATTGCGACGTGCGGACCGGGCGCGGACAGTATCGCGACTGGCATGGGGGACAGCTTTTCATCGCCGAACTGAAGGCTTTCGGAAATCGTCTTTCGCCGCTCCTCGTCAATGGGCGCAACGGTCTTGAACCGCCATTCCGGAATGCTGGTCATCAGCACCACGCCATTGGAATCAACAATATAAACGGGACGACCGCCGATATTCCAGTCCGCCTCAAGACGATTGAACTCGACCTTGGCAATGACCACCCCCAGCGGATTGCCGTTTGGCCCGTCCACACGCCGTGAAATATAAAGCCCCGGCCTGCGACTGACATTGCCCAGCGCATAATGCTCCGCCCTGCCCGTTTCCAGCGCGCGCTTGAAATAGTCACGGAACGCATAGTTTGAGCCGACGAAGCTTTCCGGCGTCCGCCAGTTGCTGGAGGCAATGGTAACGCCATCCATATTTGCCAGATAGATAACCGATGCCTGCGTGCCTTCGATCAGACCCTCCAGCTTTTCATCCAAGCGCTCAATCGACGGTCCGCCATTTTCAAGCGCCTCAATCAGATCCCGGTCGCGCGACAGCACCAGCGGCAGAACCCGCGGACGCTCCAGCGCAACGTTCAAAAGTGCCGATTTGAGTTCCGCGTCCGTGCTGGCAGTGGCAAGAAGCGACTTCATGGCCTGAATGCGCCCGAGCTTGTCGGCCACCACAAAGGCGGCAACGGCAATCACCAGCCACATCGCAATGAATGCCACCCATCGAACGCGGAACGTATCGGGAATTTTTGCCATCTCAACTCTTCTCAATGATGGCTACATTGTGCGGATTTCCACACAAATGACAAGATGGATCGGGCGGGAATACGCACAAATCTATGTGTGCTATTTTGTCGCCAAACTTTTAATCGTTGAACTTCAATAGCTTATGATCTTCCCATCCACTTGGCACGCTACTTGCTAATTTAGCTCACGAGCGGTCACAGACCGTGAACGAAAACGGCAAACCCGGGAGGCCACTACAGGCAGGGTTGTGACCGAGGAGGAACGAACATGATTGATAGCACCGCCGTGGCCTCAAGCCACGTTAAACTGCCATTTTATCGGCACCTCTATTTCCAGGTTCTGGTTGCCATCGCTGCGGGCATCGCGCTTGGCCATTTTTATCCAGCACTGGGCGAACAGCTAAAGCCGTTGGGCGATGGCTTTATTCGCCTCGTCAAGATGATCATCGCACCGGTCATTTTCCTGACTGTCGCCACCGGCATTGCTGGTATGAACGACATGAAGAAAGTGGGGCGCGTTGCCGGCAAGGCAATGATCTACTTCCTGACCTTCTCCACGCTTGCGCTTGTCGTCGGCCTCATCGTCGCCAACGTCGTGCAGCCGGGTGCGGGCATGAACATCGACCCATCCACGTTGGATGGCAAGGCCGTTGCGACTTATGCTGCCAAGGCGCATGAACAGACCATCACCGGCTTCCTGATGAACATCATCCCGACAACCATCGTCGGCGCCTTTGCGGAAGGTGACATTCTTCAGGTTCTGTTCTTCTCGGTGCTGTTCGGCATTTCGCTGGGCGTCGTCGGAGAACGCGGCAAGCCTGTCGTGGACTTCATGCAAGCCCTGATGTACCCGATCTTCAAGCTGGTCGCGATCCTCATGAAAGCCGCTCCTATCGGCGCTTTCGGTGCGATGTCCTTCACCATCGGCAAATACGGCATCTCGTCCGTCACCAACCTCGCGATGCTGATCGGGACGTTCTATCTGACATCGTTTATCTTCATCGTTGTTATCCTCGGTGCAGTTTGCCGTTACAACGGCTTCTCGATCTTCGCGCTGATCCGCTATATCAAGGAAGAGCTTCTGCTCGTTCTCGGCACATCGTCGTCTGAAGCGGCACTTCCCGGCCTGATGAGCAAGATGGAAAAAGCCGGTTGCAAGCGCTCTGTCGTTGGCCTCGTCATTCCCACAGGTTACTCGTTCAACCTTGATGGCACCAACATCTACATGACGCTGGCCGCGCTCTTCATCGCGCAGGCCACAGGCATTCACCTGTCCTTCGGTGAACAGATCCTGCTGCTGCTCGTGGCGATGCTCAGCTCCAAAGGTGCCGCAGGCATCACCGGTGCAGGCTTCATCACGCTGGCTGCGACGCTCTCCGTCGTTCCTTCCGTGCCGGTTGCCGGCATGGCGCTGATCCTCGGCATCGACCGTTTCATGTCGGAATGCCGCGCCCTGACCAACTTCATCGGCAACGCAGTTGCAACCGTGGTCGTTGCCCGCTGGGAAGGCGAACTGGATGAAGAACAGCTCGCCCGTGTGCTAAAGGGTGAAGAGGTCGCCAGCATCGGCGAGATCCAGCCTTCGCCGGTGCCACAGCCTGCCGAATAAGCTCTGGCAACCAAGACACCAACGATGAGAGGCCCGCCCGGAAAACCGGCGCGGGCCTCATCGCGTTACCGACGATAGAAAACAACTTCCCAAATCAAAGCCAATGGCGATAAATAGCCGTCACGGCATCCCATCTCACGCCGCACAACGGTCATCATCATGAAAAACCTTCTGATTTCCTGGCAATTCTGGGCCTTGCTTTCGGCAGGTTTTGCCGCACTGACGGCAATCTTTGCCAAGATCGGCATCGAGAATGTCAATTCGGATTTCGCCACCTTCATCCGAACCATCGTTATTCTTTTCGCTGCCGGGTTCATGGTCTATGTCACCGGCAACTGGCAACAGCCCTCCACGATCACGGGGCGCACGTGGTTGTTTCTGGTACTGTCCGGGCTGGCCACCGGCGCATCATGGATCTGTTATTTCCGCGCCCTGAAAATTGGAGATGCCGCCCGCGTCGCACCCATCGACAAGTTGAGCGTGGTTTTCGTGGCCGTTTTTGCCGTGCTGTTTCTCGGGGAAAAACTGTCTCTGCCGAACTGGCTGGGTGTCGTGCTGATTGCCTGCGGTGCGGTCCTCGTTGCCTACAGGGGGTGAGGCACGGCGTTTAATAACCCCATTTGATGCCTCGAACTAATCCAAACGGAATATTTGAAGCCTGATATTTCCGCCTAGAATGCACTCTCCCAAGGGACACTGTAAATCGTATTGGGAGGGGACAATGCGCATTGACGTAATCGACACACTGCCGGGTTTTGATGCCCTGCGCGAAAGCTGGGACCGGGTCTTTATGGCCGATCCCCATGCGCAACATTTTCTGTCATGGGTCTGGCTGAGGGCCTATCTCAAACGGCGCGGACGCTGGCTCGTTTTGGCTCTCAGAGAAAAGCAGGAGGGGTCGCCCTACGTGGCTTTCTTCCCGTTACGCGTCGTGACCCAAAGGGACAAAAAGACCGGCCGTTTTTTCGATGAACTCATTATGGCTGGAAATTTTGCGGCTGATTACACCGGCTTCGTCACCCTGCCGGACTATGAAAATCACGCTGTTGCAGGTTTCTGCTCCTTCATCAAAGAACAGCGCTGGACAAATCTGAAGCTTGATTATCTTTCCGGTCCACCGTCCCGCCGTGACGCGATGATCAGAGCCCTTCAGGGTCCGCTCGTCATGTTCCGGGACAACACCCCCAAAAGCCGGAACAACATCAACAATTCCGTCTGCCCCGTAGTGGCGCTTCCGGCCACGTTCGACGAGTATCTTGAAACCAGCATGAGCAGCCAGACACGCCAGAAACTGCGGCGTTTTCTGCGCAGGATTGAAAACGACGACAGTTACCACATCACCCTCGCAACACCAGAGACCATCAAGCGGGACCTGAACATTCTGTTTGACCTGTGGCGCACCCGTTGGGCGCCGATCAAGGGCAAGGAGAAAACTGAAACGCTCATCTATGCCACGCGCGAAATGCTGATGGACAGCTTTGCGGATGGCAATCTGGATGTTCCAGTCTTGTGGCACGGCGAACAGCCGCTCGGTGCGCTGGCCAACATCGTGGATAGGCAAAAGGGCACAATACTGTTCTACATCACCGGGCGTGACGAGACCTGGACGACCCCTTCCCCCGGTCTCATTCTGCACGGATATTGCATCCGCCGCGCCATCGAGATGGGCTTCAAACATTACGATTTCCTGCGTGGCAACGAACCCTACAAATACATGTTCGGAGCGGAAGACCGACCCGTCACCTGCACCTTGTTCAGAACCCGTTCCGGCGACAATCTTCAGGGCAAGCTCCACCATTTCAGCGTTCGCTTTGTCTACGAACAGGCGCTGAAGATGTATAAGAAGGGCGACAAGGGCCAAGCCGAAATCGCTTTTCGTCAGGTACTGGACACCGCCCCAAACCATGGCGGTGCGGAATTTGGACTTGCCAACCTATCGTTCGAAAAAGGCGAGTTCCGCGAGGCTGAGCTTTCCTATCTCTCGATCAGCAGAAAGGTCGCAGACCCGATCCCCGCCTTGATGCGTCTGGGTGAAACGAGGCTTGCTCAACGGGATTATCTCGGTGCGGTGAAAGCATTTCAGGATGTCACCAAGCTCGCACCCTTCCATCATGAAGCACTCTATAAATCCGGCATCTCTCTCACCGCCGCCGGACGACGCACGGAAGCTGCGGCCATTTTCGAAAAACTGCAAAATTATCATTCCGATGACATGGTGAATTTGCAATATGCGGAAAAAGCCAAAGCTGCTCTCGCCCGCATCCGAACATCTGCACAGCCTGCCGAAACGCTGAGTGGATCGATGCTGATTGCAGGGAGCGAAGCCGAACAAAATCGACGCTGGACCCCGCCGAAGGTTTTGCATTAGCGCAGTGAATCTGTAGAAATGGCGTCGTTATTTCAGACGCCATTCTGACAGGTCATCATGTTTTTATCGAACCAAGACTTGGCTGAACTCGCGGACATCCGCCACGAGTTGCATCGTTACCCTGAAATCTCTGGTGAAGAACGGGAAACGGCGCGCCGCATCGTCGAGCGTCTAAGAGCAACACCGCCTGATCACCTTATGACCGGTCTTGGCGGTCACGGTGTTGCGGCCGTGTTTGCAAGCGACAAGGACGGACCGACGGTTCTCATTCGTTCCGAACTTGATGCCCTGCCCATCCACGAAAAAACGACCGTGCCTCACCGCTCCACCATCGAAGGGCGCGGGCATCTCTGTGGTCATGATGGGCATTCCACCATCCTGTTGGGCTTGGCCCGTGAACTGTCACGCAACCGCCCGGCCAAAGGGAAAGTCGTGTTGCTGTTTCAGCCCGCCGAAGAAAATGGCGCAGGGGCTGCTGCGGTGCTTGCCGATCCGCGTTTTGAGGCGATAAAACCGGATTACGCCTTCTCTCTCCACAACCTGCCCGGTCTTCCGCTCGGTCATGTTTCGCTGATCGCCGGGCCGGTCAATTGCGCCTCTCGCGGAATAAAGGTGAAGCTGGCGGGCAAAACGGCACATGCGTCGTCTCCCGAACAGGGCATTTCGCCCATGCGCGCTATTGCAAAACTGATGCCGGCGCTGGCTGATCTTGGACACGGTCATCCGCCGCAACCGGACTTCAAAATGGTGACGATCACCCACGCCATCATGGGTGAAGCGGCCTTTGGCATTTCCCCAGCCGATGCAGAAATCTGGGCAACACTGCGAACCTTGACGAATGATAGCATGGCGGAACTCTGCAAAGCTGCGGAAGACCTCGCCGCAGAATGTGCAACAGCGGATGGGCTGGCAATCGATATTCTCTACGATGATGTTTTTCAGCACTGTGAGAACGACGAGGATGCAGTCGCGCAGCTGCGGTCCGCACTGGATCAGGAACACATACTGCATGATGGACGCGGCTTGCCCATGCGTGCATCTGAGGATTTCGGGCGCTTCGGTGCGGTTTCCAAATCCGCAATGTTTTTTCTGGGCGCGGGGATCGACCATCCCAACCTCCACAATCCTGACTATGATTTCCCCGATGAGCTGATCGAGGTCGGCGCACGTATTTTCATGCGCACCATTAGAAATCTGACAGATGATAGACAAATACGCCTCTAAGGCCGTTCTGCCACAATAGATTTCTACAAAATCCATCAACAATGAAATGCTTTCGCTACTAGCGACGCTCCGGCGCTGATATCGTTAACGGATGGGGCGTTGACGCTTTTGGAGATGGACACGATGACGGCTACGGTAACTTACCTTCACGATGAACGTGAAAGAACGGCATTCGATTCCAACGAATTGAAAGCGGCAATGCGCAGCTTGGCGGGCGGTGTTTCCGTTATTACCGCGGGCGTCGGCTCAAGCCGTACGGGTGCGACCGTCACGTCAGCCACGGCGCTGTCGATGGAGCCTGCGACGATGATCGTCAACATCAACAGGTCGTCGTCAACCTGGCCGATTATATCTCGTTACAATCACTTCTGTGTAAACGTATTGTCTGCATTGCAGCAGGACGTCGCATCACGCTTTGCGGGCGTTGGTGGATTGAAGGGTGCAGATCGTTATAACGACGCGGAATGGTTTACGCTGGAAAGCGGAGCGTCAGCGCTGAGGGGCGCACTGGCTGCTATCGATTGCGCTGTCGAGGATGTTATCGAGCGCCATACGCACGCCATCATCATTGGCCGCGTTCTGTCGATTGAGCGCAGTGAAGGGGCACCGCTGCTTTACCACGGCGGACAATATGGAAATCTAAGCCCGATCTGATCACAGTTGTCGGCGGCACTCAGCGCACGGACTAAGCCGTGCGCTCCACAGGCTCATCTGCCGTGTTGGCAGCAAACTGTTCCAGCGTCATGTTGTCGAGAACCGCAGCCATGGCGTCGCGCACGTCGGTCATAGACCGGCGGACCTGACAGGTCTGCGGATCCGAACAGTCTTCGCAGGCTTCAAATGCGGAACGGCTGGCGCAGCGAATTGGTGCCAAAGGACCATCCAGAGCGCGAATCACCTGACCGATGTAAATATCGGACGCAGGCTTGGACAGCGCATAACCACCGCCCGGACCTTTTTTGGATCGAAGCATGCCTTCATTGCGCAGTTCCAGCAGAATTGCGTCCAGGAACTTCTTCGGAATATTGTTGCGAGATGCGATTTCACTGACGAAAGCGGTCCGCCCCTGCTCCAATCCGGCAAGGTCAATCAACGCTTTCAGTCCGTACTTTCCCTTTTTCGTAAGCATCAGCGTCTTTCAGGTATGAGTATCCTGAAAAAGCACATATAACTCGGCACATGAACTTTCAATGAATTCCATGAAATCTGTAAAAAAATATCGTGAAGCACTTCGAGAGCCTTGCAGGCTTCGATAAAATGCCCACCAAATCTGATGGAATCCACGCGCTAGAATACGTCGCTTTGACCCGTTAAATCTCTAACCGCCGCTTGGCCCCCTGCTGGGTCGTGCGTCACGCGCAGCGGCAAGTCCCTTGACGGCATCTCTATGGCCGGTTGAGGCCGGACCTTCGAACACTTGCACCGCTTCGGAATAGCGTTTCAGGTTGAGATAGGCATACCCCCGAATGACCATCAGATCGCTTCGTTCTGTCGCAAACCGCGCCCGCTGATCAAGCAGGATCAACGCTTTTTCATATTGACGATTTTGATAGGCCGCCAGCGCGCGGTCCGTCAAAATAGCAATCTGAAGTTCCGTCGCCTTGGTCTTGTCCATGCCGGATTTGGTGGCGGAAACGGCGGCGTTGTCGGTCAGGCCCATACGCAGATAGGCAAGGCTCTGCCCGTAAGCGGCATCGCTTCTGATTGTCGCCTGTTCGCCCTTCAAGGCCGCGCTAAAAGCCTTCAACGCTTCGGCTGGCCTGTTGGATTCCATCAGGCACCAACCTTGCTGCAAGGCCTGCTGCTGCGAAAGACGATCCGGGTTGTACACGCCCGCGCATCGCCCGCTTCCGCCTGCTGACGGGGTCTGGGCGACAACTCTTGGCCGTCTCGGCGCAGTGGTTTCGGAAACCTGCTGGTAGGCCACCGGCGCCTGCTGTGCGACAGCGGCTTGCGGCTGCAATCCGCTCCGAACGCGCTGCGCATCTGCCGTGACCTGTCCACCGCTTGCCGCTGGGCGACCAATATTGAGAATACGCTCAGACTGCGCACCCCATTGTTGCTGAAGTCGGCGGACCTCTGCAACATTGTTCAAATCCTGATAGCTCAGCGCCAGACCATAGGCCGACGCTTCATCATCGGCCTTCCAGCTCAAGGCGGTGGTGAACCATTGCAAGGCCATTTGCGGCTGCTGGAATGCTCGCGAATACCAGCCGAACTCCTGTGCGGTCGCGGCGTCCTTTTCGGCCACGGCTTCTGCCGCAACGCGCTGGAGAACATCCGGCTCCAGAGCGAGGGGAGGATCGAGCGCCAACAGGTTTGCAGCCGCTGCCAGATAGGTCTTGCGAGCGTCATCCGACGAGGTACGCCATTTATACATGATGTCTTCGGCTTCACGCGGCTCATCGCGGGCAATCAACGCCAGAGCCAGCCCTTGCGAAGCAGCGGCGGAATCATCTTCTTCCTTGGCGCGGCGGAACCATTTTTCCGCATCCACCATTTTTTCGCGGCGCACATTGTACCAGCCAAGCAACAGGGCATCGCTTGCCAGTTTGTCGCTTTCGGCCAGACGCTCAAGACGCATCAGATAGGTGGGCGGCACCGTGATGTCGGTATTCTCACCCGCATTGGCAACAAACTGCCGCGCCAGATCATCCTTGACCGGCTCGAACTCGAGTTTCCCATCGGCTCCTAGCTTTTCCTTCGAAAGAAGGTCATCCATCATCGCGATGGGAAGAAGGGAGGATGCCTTCTGAACCGTTGCCAGCCGTTCGCTCGGGCCATCGCAGTTGCTCAGCACATAATTGTAGGCATCACGCGCGCGTTCGGGCTTATCCGTGCGGGCGAAAGCCTCAGCCAAACGCCACAGCACATCCACCTCACCGCAGGTCAAAAGTCCGGGGTTCTGCGCCGACGTCTCGATGACTGCATTGTATTGCTTGAGATCGGAGGAGTTGACCAATCGCTGCCGCGCTTCGGCAAGGTTCAGCATATCTGTGAGGTTGGACGGCGGTTGCCAGGTCGGGTCCGCCACTTGCCGATCCGCAATGGCCTTTCGGATTTCCGCATAACGGCCATTGGCATACAGCTGCCACATGGTTTCCAATTGCGGATCACCCGTTTCGGGACCGGCGAGAGGATCAGACGGCGGGGTCCATTCAGGGTAAAGCGCTTTCAGCCGCGCAATTTCTGCCTGAAGCCGGGCAGTATCGCCCTGTGCTGCAAAATAACGAAGCGCACTTTCATCAACGACAGAGGGTTGCGATGGGGCAGAAGAAACGGGCTGCGGCGATGCCGGCGTTTGGTGCTGTGCCAAAACCGGGCTTGCTGTGTTACCGGCAGCCGGAACGGTGACAGGCGGCGAGGTTTCATTCTGCGCGACACGGCTGACCGCTGGCGAACGTTGCCCATTGTTCGTCAAAGGCGATTGGCCGTTGGACAAGCGACCGCCAACATCACCGGATAATATAGAGCCGGTGGTGTGAACACTGGATACCCTGCCGAGAAGCTCGTCGCGCCACTGAAAAGCAGCAACGCCACCAAGAGCTAAGATCGCAGCGGATATGTAAAGTGGCTTTCCGTTCATAAGCACTCCCGATGCGCCTGAGTCGCGAATGACAAAGCCAAGAGATGCAACGTAGATGGATAATAAAGTGTTGACGTGAAGTGTTTCAGTTCGTCCGGAATGGCAATTCCATCCGTAACACAGGCGGAAAGTGCCGGAATGATCCGATATCCTGCATCGGAGAGGATGTCTTTCGGAGCACCGGTCTGCAAATCGAACGTCGCCATATTGCTACCATCGATCACGATGCCGGTTCGAAATCTCTCCAGAAGCTTGGGCTTTCCCAATCCTGCGCGCGCCAGATAAAGCGGTATTCTGACGGAATTATACCCAAACTCCTGCGGGAAACCATCGGCCGGACGTGGCTTTGTTTTCACGGAAACCCAGTCTGCCGGAAGCTTTTTGGGACCGAATGCAAAGGAGGTGATTTGCGCCAGCCCGTCCTTCGCCAAGGCTTGCCAGAGCGGCGATGGCGCAAGCTCGTTCAAAACCGGAAAGGCCTCGAAAATAAAATAGGATGGATTAACGACCGGCCCGTCCGGCCTGTCACCCTCTCCGAAACCCGCTGTCGCGGGGAGTAAAATCGTTCGTCCGGCCCGTTGAACCACGGCTTTGGACAGAACCGTCTGGGCGATGGATTTGGCAGCGTCGGCATAGTCCGGCCTGTTCCACTGCTTGGCAGCAAGCGCCAGAGCATAGGCGATCAGAATATCGCCGTCTGTCGCGTTGTTGATGTCCGAGATATGCGGCTCTGTCTGTGGATCCCATTTCCACGCCGCCAAGCCATCATCGCGCACCAGAAGCTCGGTCTTCGTGAAAGACCAGATCAGCTCGAAATCCGCCAGATTATCGGCAAGAACGGCGAGCCACATGCCGTAACCCTGCCCCTCGCTGTGGCTGATATTTTTGTTGCCGGTATCGATGATGCGCCCGGCAGGATCCAGAAATGCGGTCTTGTAAGCGTTCCAGTCGGCTTCCGTGACCGAGGCCGCTGTCGCACTGACGGGAAAAAACATCATCGCCAGCATCACCAGGGTTTTGAGCGGAAAGCCGAAGACACGTTTCATTTGCCTCGCCCCATGCCGCGCAGCATCAGGAAGGTGACGCACCCGAGCAACGATAGAAACCCGATGAACACCAGCGAATAAGACAGCGTATTGGTGGACAGCCAGTTTGCCGCAATCAACCGCCAGTTCGAGAAGGAAAACGGCCGGGTTACGATGAAACTGGGCTGTTCGGCGGCCACGGTCTCGACTTTGTCGGCTGTCGCGTCGTAGGTCGCAACACGACCCGCCAGTTTGGTCCAGCGCTTATGTTCCGCCATGGCGGCCATGCCGGTGCGCAAATCTGCGGAGGTCGGCGCGGTTGCCATGGTCCACACACCTTCGCCACCCGGGCTCATGCCCTGCGCCAGCATGAAACTCACATTGCCCGGTGGCGTGTAAATTTGCTCTGCACCGGGTAGAAACCGCAGCGTATCCGAACTGATGTCGAAATTGCGCTTCATCCACTCTTCGAACGAAGAAACCTGCCCCTGCCAGACGCCCCCATCCACGCGCTGCCGCCAGTCATCAAACAGCTGGTCGGTCTGCGCGGGCGATACTGCCCCCTCGCCTTCCTTCCACGCCACCTGACTTGCGGGCGCGAGGTTGAACTGATTGACCAGCGTTTGCGGCATCTGCGACAGCGTGCCGACAAACAGCGCGTTTCGATCTCCAACAGCCGCAGTCGACGCAACGAGTTCGACCGGCACAGGATGCCCACCCGCAAGCGCCAGGCGACCCAAAAGTGTCGCGGCGGCAGACATTGTGTCAGCGTCGACCCGCTCCAGCCACACGGCGGCGGGCTGTTCGCTGGCACGATAGGGCTGGCCCACGCCATTGGTTGCGGCCAGATCCGGCGCACGACCGATCATCGCGTAATTCGGTACATGGAGTTCCGTGGTGTCGAACAGCGCAAAGCGCGGTGTCTGGCTGGCGGGCGCGCCGGGCAGACAGGCCTTGTCGGCTTCCGTGACCAACACTCCTTCTATCGCAATGGTGTTCACACCGGGGACGAAGTGGCGCAGCGTGACATTGATGGGAAGGTGGCGAAATATGCCGCCGCCGCGGTTTGAAATCGGCACGGTCGAGGCAATATTGCCGTTGACGTAGACGTCGATATGGCTACCCGGTAAAATCTCGTTCGAATAGGCCGCATCCAGCAGCAACGTCGCCTCACCATAAGCGGACGCATAGAAATCAGCAGGCGCGCCGATGGTAAATTCCGTGCGGAACCGTCTGCCGGAAAACTCGCTGCTCTTCACGCCAAATGAAGACAATGGAATGCGGCGATCAGACATGACAAGCGGCGCGTCCGGCGTGTGCCACGCCTTGGTGGACAATGCTGCCCGCACGCCGCCGGTTGGACGCTCCATCGATGCGGAAAGGGAATCAATGGCAAGCTGCATCGCCTGCGGGGTCGGGCCGCTGACAATCAACGCCGAGACGCCATTGATGATGTTGTTCTCGAACCCGGCATAGGAACCAGCCAGCGCCTCTGGCGGAACAGATTGGGTCGCCGCTGCGATCTCTCGCGACGTTCCGGCCAGAACGATCAACGTTCCCGGCTTGCGCTGGGACGGAAGCCTCGTGTTGAAACTGATGCGCTGGTTCGGCATCTGCGTGCGCAAGGCAAGCGCCTGCGCAAGCTTGAGCAGCGGCTGTGCGGACACGGGGTTCGCAAGACCCGGCGCGATGATTTCGATGGACGTCAAACCGACCACATCAGGCCCGGTCGCCTCAATATCGTCTATCGTGTCAAACCGGCTCGCCACATCGGCGTTAAAGCCGATATAGGTGCTGGCCGGAGTGATATCCGTCCACAGGTCATAGGTGGATTGCACCGTGCAGTCCGTGCGGTGCCGTTGCTGCACACCCAGTGAGAGCACGTTGGCACCGGCCTGAAGCGCACCGGGGGGTATCGCCATCGAGACGTTACCCTCGGAATCCGGCGACGAGACGCTTTTACGCTCCAGCGGCACGTTGTTGACCGTGACCTCGATATTGGAGCTTTCCGGCGCAACGACAATGGCGTTCTGGTAGCCGATGTTCAGCGAAACCGCCGCCTTGGCCTGCTCCGACGTCAAATACAGCGTCCATTGGCGCTGGTCCATTTCACCCGTCAGGCTGAGGTCTGAAAACGGCAGGATATATCGGCGCCGGTCATCACTGTTGCCGGACGGCGAAGGGGCCGCAACCTTTGTTGGCGTCACGGGCGGCGATGCCATGGTGGGGGCCGGCGCCGTAGCGGCGGGTGCAGCAGGCGCGACGATGGCTGGCCGCTGAACCTGTGGCACTGGAGGTGGCGGCGTTGGCGCAACAGGCACCGGACGTGGCGCTGGTGATGATGGTACCGGTTTTTCCGGCGACATATCGAAAGGAACAGACTGCGCGAAAACGAGCGTGGAAATGGATGTCAGAAAAGCAGTGAGAAGAGACAGCTTTTTCATGGCTTCACGGTCCCCACGACCGCCTTGCTCTGCTTTTCGGGCTTAAACGAACGGAAGAAATAATAGAGACCGCGCTGTGTCTGGAAAAACGCGATTGCGAGGAACGTCAGCGTTCCTTTTATAAGTCCCGGATTTTTTCTGCGAACGCGCTGGAATTCGCTCCATTGATCGGAGTTTGCAAAAATCAAATCCGCGATCAACCGATGCTCCACAGCCTCTTTCGGTGCGAATGTGCAACCGACCGACATGAACCCGTCCTGTTTGGTCGAACGGACGATGTCGATGCTCATGGTTGGCGGCACACCTTCGCTGTGTGGCTTGATACGGATCGTGGCGGTTGTTCCTTTGTCGACGGTTGCCAGACCCTGTTCGAAAATCGTGATGAGCATACCGTGCACCGACACATTTTCGACTGTCGCGGGCAACCACGTTTCGCTCTGCCCGATTTGCAACTCGCAACGGCGCTTGACGGTGATGCGGCGTGATGCCGATTTCTCGCCGCGCTCAGACACCACGCCGAGAGCGCAGCCTGCGAAAATGATGTTGAGGAGGTTCCAGCCTCCCACAACAAGCGTCACGTCGGCCTTATAAGGCTCGGCGTAAATACGGTAGATCGCAAAGATCATCGCAATGATCAGCACCGCGAAGATCACGAAAAATGGACGGCTGATTTCAGACAGACGCGCTTCACTGATGGACTCGTCTTTCGCCGTGACCTTGAAGGTCGGCTTGCTGGGGTTGAACAACACCGAAACCACCGCCGGAAGCAAATGTACGGTCTGCACATATTCATAAAGCTCGGAAATCCACGGCCAGCGGAAATGGCCATACAGAAAGTTCTGCATCATCAGGTTCACGAGCATGTATGCGGCCGTATAGGCCAGAAACTCTCCCCCAGAGGCGACAAAAATCTGGAGGTCGAAGAACAGATAAAACAGCGGCGCAAACAGGAAGATCGTGCGCGGAAACGGGAAAAGCCAGAACAGCGTCGACGACATGTAGCAAAGGCGCTGCGTGAACGACAGACCGCGGCGGAACAATGGCTGGCGGAAGATCAAAATCTGCATCATGCCCTGCGCCCAACGGCTGCGCTGGCCGATGAAGCTTGCGAATGTTGCAGGCTGAAGCCCGGCGATCAACGGTTTGTCGACATAAAGGCTGTTCCAGCCACGCGAGTGGAGAGCAAGCGCCGTTTCGCAATCTTCCGTAATGCTAACGCCGCTGAAACCATCGGTTTCTTTCAGCGCCGTGCGGCGCAGGACGGCGGCAGAACCACAGAAAAACGCGCCGTTCCATTTGTCCAAACCACGTTGGATGATGCCGTAGAACATCTCGTTCTCACTCGGCATCGTTTCAAACGTTCGCAGATTTCGCTCGATGGGGTCGGGATTGAGGAAGAAGTGCGGGGTCTGAACGAGGAAGAGCCGTTCATCCTCTTCAAAATACCCCACGGTTTCCAAAAGAAAATCACGTGCTGGTGCGTGGTCTGCATCAAAAACGGTAATGAGTTCGCCGGTCGAATGCTCAAGTCCGTTGTTGAGATTACCCGCCTTGGCGTGCACATTCCGCTCGCGGGTCAGATAGTTCACGCCGAGATCGTCACAGAGCTTTTTCAACTCATTGTGCCGCCGTGTGGCGGCCTGCGCCTCGGGTACGTTGGATGCGTTGCGCTTCTGCACCGTGCCGCCATCATCCAGCAGCCAAACTGTGAATTTATCTGCCGGGTAGTCGATGTTCTTTGCCGCCGACAGCGTGTTGGCCAGCAGCGTGGCATCTTCATTATAGGTCGGAACGAAAATATCGACGGTCGGCACGTATCCTGGAGATCCGGGCCGCGTTTTTCTCGATGGCAATGGCATCGACACGATGACGAGGCTGAGCGCCAGCATCAGCACGCTGTACATTTCGGCAAGATACAGCAGAAAGCCCGGAATGAAGTTTTCAAGCTGATTGATGGGCGGCAGCGTGCTTGTGGTGCGCCAATACACATAACGCAGCACGATGGCCGTGCCGAAGCCCAAACCAATCAGCCGCCATACGCCCCTGCCATTCAAGGACTTTATGGTGGCAAGCAGACCAAGCGAGATGGCCGTCGCAATGAGGTGTGTTTGCAAACTGACAGGCAGCGTCACAATCACCAAAACGCAGACCGAAACGAACATCCAGACGATGACAGAGATGGCCTTGCTCATCTGCAACCCTTGCTTTGAAGTCAGCCAGAGGCGAATTGCCTCGACATCGGTATTAAAGCTTCACGACCATAACAGTCTCGCGATGACTTATTGCTCAAGACACTTCCGAATTGGTTAATTGCATCTTTGCCCTCCGTCTCCGCCGGACGTACAAGCGGGGGACGGAATTGCAACCCGTTTCGTTTCAACACGGTTGGCAGGTGGAGGAACGTCCGCAGGACGCGCTCCACTGGTTGGTGTGACAGATGGTGATGGTATGACGACGCGGGACGGTGCCTGCCCGACGATAGGCGGTGGCGGCAACTGAGGTTGCGGCTGCACGACGGCCGCGCGAACCACTGGTCTGGTGGTGTGGGCGATCGGCTGGCGTTCTGGCGTTTGCGTGCCCGGCTGCATCGGGAATTGCGTTGCTGTCACCGGATAGATGGGGTTTCCAGAACGGCCCATGCCTTCCGGTGGGCTTTGCGCCGTCCCATAGGGGTTCCAGCCCTCTGAATCGTAGCTGCCTGTGATGGTATAGTTATACATCACCGTCAGAAGATCGCGCACCGTTACGCCAGATTGGCAAAGCCGGAGCGTGACATTGATGCGCCCAAGGTTCTTGAAACCCTGCCGCATATCTTCTGGGGAGCGAATGTGCTGCCACGCGTAAATGCAGGTATCGTCGCCAGACCCTTTGCCCGACGCATAGGAAAATGCGCCATAGGCATTCTGCAAATATTCAGCGGATGTCGCGACCTGCACGCCCGGAAAAGCGGAGCGGATTTCACGCGAAATGGAAGAGGCCCGCACACTGCCGCCGGAAAGTCCGTCTTTTCCGGTATCTTCGGCGCGCTGCGGCCCAAACATTTCCACTTTAATGTAGTTCTGGCCCGGCGTTCTCGCGTCGGACCGCAAGATGACATCTTGCTGAACAGCATTGGAGTACGTGCGGCTGATAACGCTGATCACTTCCGGCCCACCGGGCGGCGGAAAGATGATCGCTTCTTCTGGCGGCAGCATTTTCGGCGCGCCAGACGGTCTTATGCCACCGGGGTTGTTGCAAGCGGACAGCAGGACGGCAATGCCCGGCAATAGAACAAAGGCAGCGTTTTTAACTGCCACCACGCCTGCCGCATAACCAATGTCGGCAAGGTCGCGTGCATAACGAATCAGATGTGACCAGACCATTGCTATGAAATACGTGAGCATAACAATTAAGCAATATTAAATCTCGTTCACACGTTATGTTGCGGAGCATAACGACCTGAACGTCGGGACCACCATTCATCAAAAGCAATGGAACTTTGTGCGCGCAACCGGATTGGCATTGATGCAGTGTTAATGAACCGGCCATAAAACTCCGGTCAGAAAATGGATGGACATGGCAGATCAACCAATGAGCGCAACAAGCCAGCTTTCAGACGAAGTCAAAAGATTACGCCGTTGGCTGGACGACGATGCGTTGCCCATGTGGTGGGATATCGGCGCCGGTAAGCCAGATGGCGGTTTTTACGAGCGCATAGATCAGAACGCCAACCCGATGCTGGGAGACAATCGCCGCTCCCGCGTACAACCGCGTCAGGCCTATTGTTATGCGGCTGCGGGACAAAGAGGCTGGACCGGAGATTGGAAAAAAGCGGTCAATCACGGCCTGCACTGGTTCGAGAAAGTCTACAGGCTTGAAAACGGGCTTTACGGCAACCTGGCCAATGCGTCCGGCAAACTGATAGACCCGACATTCGATTTTTATAATCAGGCTTTCGCACTGTTCGCCGCCGCCCAGACCGCTATGGTTTTTCCAGAACGGAAAACTGAGATGCGAGAGCGGGCCGTTGAGATCCTAACCACATTGCAGCGCGAATATGCCCACCCCGTCGTTGGCTTCGAGGAAGCCAACCCGCCTGTGGAGCCGCTGTGCTCAAATCCGCACATGCACTTTTTTGAGGCCATGCTGGCATGGGAAAAGGTCGATCCTGAGGGGCCATGGTATCAACTGACGGACGACATCGCGGATTTGGCGATGTCGAAATTCATCGACGCCAAGACCGGTGGACTTCGGGAGTTTTTCGACCGCGACTGGAACCCGATGTCCGGTGAGAAAGGCCGCATCATGGAGCCCGGCCACCAGTTCGAATGGGCATGGTTGCTGACGCGGTGGGGCAAGCTGCGCAATAGCGCCGACGCCATTGCCAAAGCCAAGCGACTGTTCGACATCGGTGAGAAATACGGCATCTGCCCGCGCCGTAAGGTTGCGATCATGAGCCTTTATGATGATTTCACCGTCCATGATCCGCTCGCCCGCCTCTGGCCACAAACCGAATGGCTGAAGGCCGCGATGCAGCTTGCCGCCGCAACACAGGGCGAAGAACGCCATCGCTACCTGACATCGGCCTTGCGCGCGGTCGGCGCACTCCAGCCATTCTTCGACACACCCGTTTCAGGACTGTGGTTCGACAAATGGCCGGATGATGCGCCGATGATCGAGGAGCCAGCGCCCGCCAGCACGTTTTACCACATCGTCTGCGCCATTTATGAAGCGGAAGACGTGCTTAAGCGAGATTTGCAGTAGCACGAGACGTTCCAGTCTTAAAATGAGACCACCGCATGTCATGCGGTGGTCTCCTCTGATGGTCAGGCTTCCAGCCAACGCACCTGTTCGGGTGTCAGCTTTATATCCAGTGCCGAGAGACTGTCTTCCAGCTCCGCAATGGTGCGTGGCCCGATGAGCGGGATGACCGGAAACGGCTGCGCGATAACATAGGCCAGAGCGATGTGGATCGGGTTGCGTCCAAGCTCTTGCGCCAGTTGGATCGCCCTGTCGCGTCTCGCAAAATTGCGCTCCGAATACCAGACGCGGACGATTTCTTCATCATCGAGCTTGTCTCTCCCGGATCTCTCCGTGAAGAAGCCACGGCCTTGGCTGGACCATGCGAAATTCGGGATCTGGCGGTTGTTCAGCCACTCTTTCCAATCGTCGTTGGACGCCGCAACGCACCCGGCCCAGATGGGGTCCAGCATTTCCGCCAGCGAGAAATTGTTGGAAAGGGCGGCAGGTGCCGCTTTGCCGTTTTTCTGCGCATAGGCTGCGGCCTCATCCATACGCTCCCGCGTCCAGTTGGAGCCACCGAAGATTCCGCGAATGCGACCGCGCTTTACCTCCGCATCCATCGCATCCACAAACTCGCCAACCGGGACGGCAAGATTATCGCGGTGCATGAAATAGGCATCGACATAATCGGTTTTCAGCCGCTCAAGCGATTGATCCAGTTGCTTGGCAATCATGTCCGGGTAGCATAGCGGTGAATGTGCGCCCTTGCCGATCAGCACGATCTCGTCTCGCGGCACGTTGCGGCTGGTGTGCCAGTCTCCGAAAATCGCCTCGGTCTTGCCGGCACCGTAGACATAGGCCGTATCGAACAGGTTGCCACCCGCTTCATAAAAACTGTCGAGCGTGAGAGAGGCGGATGCGAAATTCGGGAAAAACTCGAAACCAAGCGCCACCACGGATGCGGGTTTGGAAAGACCGGGAATCTGTCTTTTCGGCACCGCGTTACCGGCAACGACCTTGCCGCCAGCAATGTTGAGAACGCGCTTGGCAGAGGTTTCCACGCCATATTCCAGCCCGACAGAGGCTCGCCACTGATCCATGACGCGCAGGTTTCCAAGGCTGTCTGCCCAACTCATGCCGGGATATGCGAACTGAGACTGACCACCACGGATGGCATCACCCGCCGCATCCACCTCAAAGGCATAAAGCCAGCCATCTTCGTGCACCTCGACAGTCTCGCGGTCCTTGCCCTTGATGATCTCGATTTTGCCGACACCGCCCTTGTGACCGGAGGCAAACCAGAAGTCTTCGACCTCGATGCGGCCTTCTGAACCGATGATCCGCAGCACATTGTCCTGCTGCGCCATGATGGAGCATGAGACTTCGGCAACGATTCCGTTCGGAAATTTCAGAACGGCTGAGGCCCACTCATCTACGCCGGATTGCCCCAGATGTGCGGCGCCGGAGACTTTTTCCGGCTCCAGAAACGGCTTGCCCGCCGCAGCTCCTGCAATCACCCGCGCAATCGAAACAGGGTATCCGCCGACATCCAGAATGCCGCCGCCAGCCGCATCATTGGCAAACAGGCGATGATCGGGCTGGAAACGACCCATGTTGAAACCAAAGCTGGTGCGAATAATCCTGACTTCGCCAATCGCACCGCTTTTCACAAGCTCGACGATCTTTGCCGTCTGCGGATGCAGGCGGTACATATAGGCCTCACCCGCAAAAACACCGGCCTTCTTCGCCTCATGAAAAATCGCGTCGGCATCATAGGCAGACAGCCCGATCGGCTTTTCGACCAGCACATGTTTACCGGCACGAACCGCCTTGATGGCCCATTCCGCATGGCCTGTATGCGGGGTTGCGATGTAAACCGCATCCACCTGCGGGTCGGCCAGCAGCGCCTCATATCCATGAACGATGCGCGCGCCGGCAAACCCATCGGCAAGGCCGGGCTTATCCGGGTTGCGTGTGCCGATTGCCACGAGTTTTCCGGTTTTTGAATGGGCAATACCATCCGCAAAGGTGCGGGCGATTGTTCCGGGGCCGATGATGCCCCAACGGATCGGTTGAACGTCAGTCATGCAAATCCTCATAGCATTGTCGTGAGAGTGTGTTTCAGCGCAGGCGGGCACCCGTGCTGTCGAAAAGGAAGGTCTTGTTGGCGAAAATCGCCACCGTCAGGCGTTGCTGGTGGGTGGAATGTCGTGATTCCGGGCGCTCGATGATAAGAGGCGTATCGCCCGCCATGCGCGCATAAACGTAGCTCGTATTGCCCAGATGCTCGGCCACATCGATGTCGACGCCAAGATCGGTATCGCCGGTGCCTGCCTCGCCAAAATGTTCAGGCCTTATACCAAGGGCAACCTCGCTGCCTTCCGCGACCGTCGATTTCAGCGGAAGAACGAATTGCACACCGGGATCGTCCACCAGACGAACCGTAACGCCGTCCGGCCCTTGGGCCACGACTTCGGCGGGCAAAAAATTCATCTTCGGTGAGCCGACGAAACCGGCGACAAAACGATTAGCGGGATCGTCATAAAGATCGAGTGGCGCGCCCACCTGCTCGATGTGCCCGGCTCTCAGCACCACGATCTTGTCAGCAAGCGTCATCGCTTCCGTCTGATCGTGGGTGACATAGATCATGGTGGTGCCAAGCTGCTTGTGAAGTCGCGAGATTTCCACACGCATCTGAACGCGCAGTTCGGCATCGAGGTTGGACAGCGGTTCATCGAACAGAAATACCTGCGGCTGGCGCACGATGGCGCGCCCGATGGCAACGCGCTGCCGTTGACCGCCCGAAAGCTGTTTGGGTCTGCGGTGCATCAACTCGTCAATCTGCAAGATATCGGCTGCGCGCCGAACACGCTGTTCCGTATCGGCCTTCGGGTTGCCATTCATACGCAGGCCGAAGGACAGATTTTCCTCAACCGTCATGTGCGGATAAAGTGCATAGGACTGAAACACCATGGCAATGCCACGGTCCGTCGGCTCGGCATCGTTGACCACCTTGCCGCCGATACTGATGTCGCCGCCGGAGATATCCTCCAGCCCGGCGATCACGCGCAGAAGTGTCGACTTGCCGCAGCCCGAGGGACCGACGAAGACAACGAATTCCCCATCGGCAATGTCCAGATTGGCGCCATGGATAACGTTGAGGGCACCATAACGTTTGACGACATTGTTAAGCGATAATTCCGCCATGCGGTTCCTCCCGGATTACTTGACGGCGCCGGCGGAAATGCCGGCGATGAAATGGCGCTGCAACAGCACGAAAATAACGAGAATGGGGGCGGTCAGGAGCATGGCCCCCGACATGATGCCGCCCCAGGAGACTTTGGTGAGGCCTATCAGCGTGCCCAATGCGACAGGAGCCGTCATCATGCCCGGTTTCGAGTTGATCAGCAGCGGCCAGAGATAGTTGTTCCATGACGCAAGGAAGAGAATAATCGACAATGCAGCCATGGTCGGCCTTGCCAGCGGCAAAGCGATACGCAGGAAGATTTGCCATTCCTTGACACCTTCGACGCGCGCTGCATCGAAAAGCTCGGTCGGCATCATGGAGAATGATTGCCGCATGAACAGAACGCCGAGTGAGTTGAACAGCGGCGGCACGATAAGCGCTACCCACGTGTTGGCGAGTTTGAACTCCCGCGCTACCATGATGAATTGCGGAATGACGACCACGGCATAGGGCAAGGTAATCGTGCCCAGAATGATGGCGACCACCACGGACCGCCCGGCAAAACGATAACGCGCCAGCGCCCAGCCCGCCATGGATGTCAGCATCACGGACAACACCGTATAGATGACCGCCACGCAGATGGAGATGAACAAAGCGCGCAGAAAGTCGGTGTCGGCCTGAAGGTTGCGGAAGTTTTCCAGAAAATGCGTCGATGGCAACAGCTCGATATTTGGGCTGAAAATGCCGTTGTCGGGCATGGTCGAGAATACGAACATCATCCAGATGGGAAACAGCCAGATGATGGCAAGCGGCGTCAATGCGGCGTGAAGCGCGATTTTCTGCCAGAGAATGGATTTGGACTTCGATCTCATTTCGCTTCCCTCCCGATCCATAGATTGAACAGTGAGATAACGACGGCAAGCGCCGCAACCGTGTAAGCGATGGCCGAGGCGTAACCGAAATTCAGCGCCGTAAAGCCTTGGCGATAAAGGAAAATGCCCAGCGTCTCCGTCGCCCCACCGGGACCGCCACGGTTGGTGATCAAAAACGGTTCGGTGAACAGCTGCATGGTGCCGATAACCGACAGCACGACGCAAAACATGATGATGGGTTTCAACAGTGGCAGCGTGATGTGGAAAAACTGCTGGCGTTTGCTGACATGGTCCAGCGTCGCCGCCTCGTACACATCGCCGGGAATAGATTGAAGGCCTGCCAGAATGATGATGGCATTGTAACCGGCCCAGCGCCACGTCACCGCAATGATGATCAGCGCCATGGCTGCCGTCGAATTATCGAACCAGGAGACGGCTGGCAGGCCCACAGATGTGATGAGCTTGTTGACGATGCCGAAATCGGTACTGAACATCAGCCGGAAAACGGCTGCATATGCCACTTCCCCAACAACCACGGGGGCAAAAAAGGCGAAGCGGAACAGGGGGCGCGCCTTTAAAAGTGGGGAATTCAATAGCACTGCCATGATCGTGGCGAGTGCGATCATGACCGGAACCTGCACGACCAGAATGATGAGCGTGTTCTGAAGCGCGTTATAAAATGCCGGGTCACCGACAAGTCGCCCCCAGTTCATGGACGGCGCAAACCGCCAGGGATTGATGCGCGTGTTCTGAAACGACAGCAGAAACGAATTTATGATCGGCCACAGCCAGAATGTGGCGAAGATCAACAGATATGGGGCAAGGAACGCATACGCGACCCTGGTGCGCAAAGGCATATCGACCTCACAAAGCCAGAGAGTGATGGGGGCCGGACGCCCTTAACACGAGCGCCCGGCAACGGTCGGCTTGGGAAGTTATTGCGCTATAGGAACCCCTGTTGCGGTTTCGATCTGCTTGGCGGCATTGTCCAGAGCCGTCTTGGCATCCGGAAAACCACCCGCGAGATATTTGGTCTGCGTGACGCGGTATATGCCTTCTGCATCCGACTGGAACGCCGTGCCACGGCTCGGCACGATCTTCGGCAGCGTGGCGAGAATGTCTGACCAGACGGCCTGACCACCCCAATAGGGCTGCGGTTCTTTTACGAATGGTTCTTTGTCAGCACTGAGGAGCGATGGCACCAGACCGAACGATTTCAGCATGGTGACCTGCCCCTCATTGGTCAAAAGGGCATAATCAACGAACTTCCACGCCGCTTCCTTGTGTTGTGAAGAAGAGCTTATGGCGAGCGACGAGCCACCGAGATTGGCAGCATGGGGACCATCTGCTGTCAGGCTCGGCATGGTATAGACGCCCCACTTACCGGCCAGATCGGGGGAGCCGGAACGCACCGATCCCTCAAACCAGCCGCCATACATCTGCGTGGCGACTTTGCCCGAGGTATTGGACTGGATTTTTTCGTCCCAGATCGCAGCCGTGATAATGCCTGCATCCTTCATCTGCTTGAGCTTCTCAAGCGTCGCAACACAGGCTGGCTGATTGATGGTTATGCTCTGGCCATCGGTCGAAAAGTAACCACATCCCTGCTCATTGGCAATCATGCGGAACCATTCGCTATCGCCGTTGAAATCCGCCTGCGTCATGACAGTGCCGGGATTGGCGTCCATGACCTTCTTGCCCGCTGCGATAAATTCGTCCCAGGTTTTGATCGTCGCCGGGTCGACGCCAGCCTTTTGGTAAAAGTCGCGACGGTAGAACATGGCGACCGGACCGGAGTCCCATGGCACGGCATAGGCAACGCCATCCACTTCCAGCTCCGTCCGCTTGAAGTCCGGGAAGAGCGCCTGCTTTTCAGGCGTATAACCCAGTTTCGTTGCGTCCGTGAAGCAATCGGGAAAACGGTTCCAGAAAACCTCGGCCTCAAAGTTTTCAACGGTCACAATGTCTGGCAGACCTTCTCCACCGGCAGCGCAGGCCGCAATCGCCTTGTCGTAAACCTGGTTGTTGCCCAGATCCTGAACATCCACCTTGATATCGGGATATTTCTTGTTGAAACCTTCAAGCGTGGATTTCAATGCGGATGCGGCAACATTCCAACTCCAGATCGTAATGGTGGTTGATTGTGCTGCGGCAGGTGTTGCTGCCAGAAGTGCCAGCGATACCGATGCACCGATAAATTTAAAATTCATTGAAAACCTCCCTTTTCAATTGCCGTCCTCCAACGACACATGCAGATTAGCGGCACGAGGAAATCTGTCTCGTAAAAAGGGAATGTGGATTTGTCGGATAGTAAGATAGGTGAAAGAGCGGTCTATCAGCCCGGTGCAAGCAGCATCGAAGGCTCCCCCACCAAGCTCCAGTTTTTTCGCGCGCACCCCTACATCATGTCCATGCCGCATTGGCACGCGCAGGTCGAAGTGAACTATGTGATTTCCGGCACTGTGCATTACCGCATGGGCGACCATTCACTGCGCCTCAACGCAGGGCAAATGTGCCTGTTCTGGGGTGGGCAGGCGCACCAGATGGATGAATCTTCGCCTGACTCATTTTACGCCGGAGCCCATCTGCCGCTCATCCATTTTTTCCGTATGCGGCTGCCTGTCGCGGTTTCCACAATGCTGGTGGGCGGTGCGACCATGCTGACATCCGTGACCGACCAATCGGACGATGAAAACTTTGCCCGCTGGTTTCGCTATGTCAATTCGGGCGATCCGCTCAAGGCTGAGAATGCCGTGGAAGAACTGCTGCTGCGCGTCGAACGCATGTTTCTGGAACCTTACACGGTCATATCTTCCTCCGCCTACGCTGGCGAAACAAACGATGCGGACGGCTCTCCATCTGTCAGCGTCGTGCGTATGTGCGATTTTATCGCTGCGAATTTTCTGGACGACATCGATGCGACGGACATCGCCCGTTCCGCAAGCCTGCATCCGAAATACGCCATGAACCTGTTTCGAAAGTCGACGGGCATGACCCTGATCAAATATCTGACATTGCTGCGACTTTCCCGCGCTCAAGCCATGCTGATCAAGGATAACGACAATATTCTGCATGTGGCCATGGAAAGTGGCTTTGGTTCCGTCAGCGCCTTCAACAAGGCGTTCCGGCAGGTCGCGGGAATGTCACCATCGGATTTTCGCCGCGACATGCGCTCCAACAGCGCCGTTTAGACCGTCTCTGGCATCCTCAACACCGGCATCCCCAGACCATAAATATGAAGCCTGACCAGGTTTTCATAACCATAAAAGGCATATTGCAAACCTACAGAAAAAATGTAGGTATTATTATTAAAAGGGTAAAACACCCATTACCGCGATGAGTTAGGGGATATCGTCATGCAGAATCTTGAAATTGCAGAACGCCGGTCAGCCGCGATCTCTCGCGGTGTGGGCGTAACAACGCAGATTTATGCGGAAAAAGCTCAGAATGCTGAAATCTGGGATGTCGAAGGCCGACGTTTTATCGATTTCGCGGCAGGCATTGCCGTCGTCAACACCGGCCACCGGCACCCGAAAGTCATTGCGGCCGTGAAGGATCAGCTGGATCACTTCACCCACACCTGCCATCAGGTTGTGCCCTATGAAAACTATGTTCGGCTGGCAGAACGCCTGAACAATCTGGTTCCGGGCGATTTCAAGAAGAAGACGATCTTCGTCACCACAGGCGCGGAAGCGGTGGAAAATGCGGTCAAGATTGCCCGCGCGGCCACCAACCGTTCCGCAGTCATCGCATTTACCGGCGGTTTCCATGGCCGCACCTTCATGGGCATGGCCCTGACCGGCAAGGTCGTACCGTATAAAAACGGCTTCGGCCCCATGATGCCGGATGTCTTCCATGTTCCTTTCCCGGTCGAGCTACACGGCCAAACGGCAGAGGACAGCTTTTCGGTTCTCGACAAGATGTTCAAGGCGGACGTCGATCCAAGCCGCGTCGCGGCCTTCATCGTCGAACCCGTTCAGGGCGAAGGCGGCTTTTATGAAGTGCCGCGTGCCTTCATGCAGAAGCTGCGCGAAATTGCCGACAAACACGGCATTCTGCTGATTGCCGACGAGGTGCAGACCGGCTTTGCCCGCACCGGCAAGCTGTTTGCCATGGAGCATCACGGCGTTGCCGCCGACCTGACAACCATGGCCAAAGGCCTGGGAGGCGGCTTCCCGATTGCCGCCGTCACGGGCCGCGCAGAGATTATGGACGCGCCCGGACCCGGCGGTCTCGGCGGCACCTATGGCGGCAATCCCATCGGCATAGCGGCGGGCAATGCCGTGCTGGATGTTATCGAGGAAGAAAATCTCAATGACCGAGCGATTTTGCTCGGCAACCGCCTGAAGCAGAAATTACAGTCGCTTCGCGACGCGGTGCCGCAGATCGCCGACATTCGCGGACCCGGCTTCATGAATGCCGTGGAATTCAACCTGCCCGGCACAAAGACACCCAATGCCGACTTCACAAACAAGGTGCGTGAACGCGCGCTGCAACAGGGCCTGATCCTGCTGACCTGCGGCATATATGGAAATGTGGTGCGCTTCCTTGCTCCCATCACAATTGAAGATGATGTTTTCAGCGAAGCGCTGGGAATTTTGGAAAACACATTGCGCGAATGCGCGGCGGAGGCTTGATCCATGACGATTTCGGACCTGTTATTATCGAAACTCAAGGATAAATCCCTTGCCACAGACAAGGCTCTGATTGCCGGAGAGTGGATTGCAGCAGGCGATGCAGGCAAGACCTTCGAGGTCACCAATCCATCCACCGGCGACGTGATCGCCACGCTTCCCGATATGGGTCGGACAGAGACCGCCCGCGCTATCGACGCGGCCTATAAGGCTCAAAAACTTTGGGCAGCAAAGACCGGTAAAGAGCGCGCAGCGGTGCTGCGCAAGCTCTATGACCTGTTGGTGGCCAATGCCGATGACCTTGCCACGATCCTGACCACCGAAATGGGCAAGCCGCTGGCAGAGGCCAAAGGCGAGGTGCTATACGGCGCATCCTATGTGGAATGGTTCGGTGAAGAAGCCAAGCGTGTCTATGGCGACACCATTCCCGGTCATCAGCAGGACAAACGCATCATCGTCATCAAACAGCCGGTCGGCGTTGTTGCATCCATCACGCCTTGGAATTTTCCCAATGCGATGCTGGCCCGCAAATTTGCCCCGGCCATCGCCGCCGGATGCGCGATGATCTCCAAACCGGCAGCAGAAACGCCGCTTTCGGCATCCGCCCTTGCGCTGCTTGCAGAACGCGCAGGCCTGCCCGCCGGTGTGTTCAATATCATTCTTTCCAAGGACTCGTCGTCGATAGGCAAGGAGTTCACGGAAAACGACAAGGTGCGCAAGCTGACCTTCACCGGCTCCACCAATGTCGGCAAAATTTTGATGCGGCAGGGTGCGGACCAGATCATGAAGCTTGGTCTGGAACTGGGCGGCAATGCGCCGTTTATCGTGTTCGATGACGCCGATCTGGAGGCTGCGGTGGATGGCGCAATGGTGTCCAAATACCGCAACAACGGCCAGACCTGCGTTTGCGCCAACCGTATTTATGTCCAGTCTGGTGTTTACGACGCCTTCGCCAAGAAGCTGACCGAAAAAGTTGCCGCCATGAAAGTGGGCGACGGCTTCGAGGCTGGCGTCAATGCCGGCCCATTGATTACGGATAAGGCGCTGGAAAAGGTCGAAGAACACATTGCCGATGCCGTTTCAAAAGGTGCAACCGTGGCGCTGGGTGGAAAGCCGGATGCACGCGGAGGCCTATTCTTCCAGCCAACAGTTCTCACCGGCGTCACCACCGACATGAAAGTTGCGCGCGAGGAAACCTTCGGTCCCGTCGCACCCCTCTTCAAGTTCGAGACGGAAGACGAGGTCATCGACATGGCCAACGATACCGAGTTCGGTCTTGCCTCCTATTTCTATTCGAAAGACATGTCGAAAATCTTCCGGGTGGCCGAGGCGCTGGAATACGGCATGGTCGGCATCAACACCGGCCTTATTTCCACGGAAGTCGCACCCTTTGGTGGCATCAAGCAATCCGGTCAGGGCCGTGAGGGTTCCAAATACGGAATCGAGGATTACCTTGAGATCAAATACCTCTGCCTCAGCATCTAAATCGGGTTAGAGGCGCGGAAACGGTGGGCTGATGTCCGGCCCACCGCATTGCCGAGAAAGCATTGATTTAAAAAGCCATAATGCCCGTTGTCAGGTGTCACAAACACCCGCGAAACTGGCCCTTTAAATTCCTTACTAAAATTTAACTATTGCTCGCGGGCCAAACATGGCTATTTTCTCTGCTGCGTTGCAGCATGCATTCTCCTTATGCAACGCGGTCGCATGAGATGCCGGTAATTCCAATGGACCCCGGTTCCATTAATGTCCATTCTAGGGAGATTATAATGACAATATCCATTTCTCAGCCATATTCCGGCGATCAGACCCACGCACCATTCGGACAGAAAATCGCAGCTGCCAGAACGAATTCCGGTTACACGGTTGAACAGTTGGCAGTGACGTGTGGACTGACCGCACAGGAAATTGCAGCGCTCGAAGACGGCTCGGATAACAATCCATCCCACATCAAACGTGTTTCTGCCGCTCTGCAAATTCCAACATCCAGCATCGTCTGATTAGCAGCACTGCCTACAGCTATTCAGGGTCTTTTCTCGCCCGTCGCTCCAGAGTTGAAACTCTGACCTCGACGGGCGAGAAAATTATTTGGCCATTGACGCTCCTTTTCGTGCTCCCCCTTAAAAACACCTCCCCCGCCCACCACATCACTAATATTCTAATAGACATGACTGAACTGCGGGGACACTCTCATGACAGAAGCAAATCTTGCTGGCCTGTCCAATCATTACGCACCCAAGGCCTTTTGGCCCTCACATCCCAACGACATATTGAACTGGCTTGTGCTGGAAACCAGCGATCAGCGTTTCATTGACAATATTTTCGTTGAACTTTGCCAACGGCTGAACGACAGCGGCGTTTCCGTGGCCAGAGCATCGATGAATTTCATGATCCAGCACCCGCAATGGCGCGGCGCACGCATGTTGTGGTTCAGAGGCCAGACCGAAGCGTCCTTCACCACCTATGCCTATGGCACGGAAACGACGCCGGAATATCTGAACAGTCCGTTGAATGCGATCCACAGTGGTGCTGCCGAAATCCGCCATCGCCTCGACGACCCGACAATCGACGTGCCGGACTATGATATTTACGCCGAGCTGCGCGCCGAAGGGCTGACGGAATATTGTGCGTGGCCGCTCAACCACACATTGGGCAAACGCCATGTCATCACATTCAGCAGCGATACGCCCGGTGGCTTTGCCGAGAGCGAGATAAACACGCTGAAAAGCCTTATTCCCGCCATCGCACTTGTCTCTGAAATTCGCCTGAAAAACCGCATGGCGCGGACACTTCTGGAAACCTATGTGGGGCCGCACGCCAGTCAGGCCATTCTGGATGGCGCGACGCGCCGCGGCAGTGGCATGACGGTGGGTGCCGCCATTCTGATTTGTGACCTGCGCAACTTCACCCAGATTTCCGACCTATGGCCGCGCGATGATGTGATTGAGCTTCTCAACGGATATTTCGATGCCATGTCGGAGCCGATCGAAAAATTCGGCGGGGAAATACTCAAATTTATGGGTGATGGCCTGCTGGCGATTTTTCCACTGAGCAATCCAGACGCCTCCACCAACCTCATCGCCGCCATTCGCGAAGCGCAAATCAATTTGCAGGCGTTGAATGCGGCAAATATGGAGCGCGGTCATGACCCGCTCGGTTACGGCATCGGCGTGCATGTTGGTGACGTGATGTATGGCAATATAGGCTCCAAAAGCAGGCTGGATTTCACCGTCATCGGTCCTGCCGTCAACATCGCATCACGGCTGGAAACTCTCACCAAACTCGCCGGGCGACCCGTGCTGTTGTCGGAAAAATTCGTTGAACTGGCGGGCCGCGCGGCAAATTTCGAAAGCATAGGCGCGCAGACACTGAGAGGTTTGGAACATCCCATCAATGTCTACGCTTTGATGGCGGAGTGAATTGATCCGGCAAGGCAATTTGGATTTCACAGTTGCCGTGTTTTGCCCTACACGAGCACGGTGAATGCTGAAGCTTGAGATGCGCGACAGGGAAACGGTTTCATTGAGTGACGAGACGGAAGCGCCGGTGACCCCGACGGCCAGAATGCTGACCTGGGTGCGCAACTCCACCATTTACCGGCTGGAACGGCGGATGATGACCGAGCGGCAATTGTTCGATGCCATAACCCGCAAGGCCAAGCAGAAATTCGAGGACATCACCCCCGAGCAAATCAAGGCTCTGGCAGAAGCCGCCGTGAAATTCGCCTATGATATCAAAGCGCTGGATGATGTCGCTTACGCCGAAAGCGCGACACGCTCCGCCATTCGCAGCGGAAGATCACGCCGGGCCATCGCACAGAAACTCAGCGTCAAAGGCATCAGCAAAGAGATTTCGGCGCAGGCTCTGAGCGAGACCGATGATCTTTCATCCGCCGTCATCATGGCGCGAAAGCGCCGTTTCGGACCATTCCGGCGTGAAGAAACCGATCAGAAAAGAATGGCAAAAGAGATTTCTGCTTTCGCACGTAACGGCTACAGTTTCGAGATCGCCAATCGAGTCTATGCGATGAGTTTGGAAGAGGCGGAGGCCATTCTGGATGGCGAAAGCCCGCATTAGGATCGATTACTGCGGAGCCGATACGGTTTTGAGGTAGGCGATCAGATTGTCGATTTCAGTTTCGCTCCACAGACCGAAAAAGCGCATGGATGTGCCGGGAACGACTTTCTTGGGACTGGACAGAAAAGCCCGCAGCTTGTCCTCATCCCAAATCAGGCCACTGGCCCCGGCATCTGTCATCGCCTGCGAATATTTATAATCCGGCACCGACCCGGCATGTCGCCCGACGACACCCATCAGATGCGGGCCGAGACGCGTGCGCGGGCTTTCGATGTTGTGGCAGGCGGAGCATTTGCTGAAAGATTGTTCTCCTTGCACAGCATCGCCCTGTGCCCACAACGAAGACGCAGAGAGGAGAAAACAGAGTCCTGTCAAAAATTTCATCATATCCGAGCGCACCGATTACAGGTGCCAGATAATACAACGCCCTCTCCGTCTATCACAACGAAAAGGGCGTCATAACCATGCGTCAGATTGACCGTCCTGAGACGGTCAGAAAAGACTTAGCCGTTGATAGGGTTGAGTGTCACAGACGTGCCGGTTGCAGCAAGGTTAAGACCAACCTGACCGGTTACACTGACTGTCTGGAGCTGGATGGAGCCGGACGTGCCGCCCACCAGAAGGTTTGCACCAACACCCAGACCGACTGTGGCTTCCGCTGTCGCGCCCTGATACAGACCGCCGAGCGAACCGCGGTGATAACCGGCTGTCGGTGCGAAGACGGCCCAGACCAGCTTGCCCTGTGTGGTGAAGCCGAGGTCTACGCCGAGCTTGCGAATGGCACCGCTATAATGGTCCGTGCGGCGTGCGCCAACCGTGGACTGGAACGTGCAATCCAGTTCCTTGGCAGAGCCAACAACATAACCAACGCCACCACCAACATCGCAGGTCAGATAACCGATTTTCACGCCGTTGCGATCGTCCTGATCCTGTTGAACTTCAGGATAGGTCGCAAGGTCAGCAGCGATTGCACTTGCAGCGCCGCCGAGGCCGAGTGTCATTGCAGCGAAGGTAACGGCAAAAGTCTTTTTCATTTTGTTTCTCCTGTTTCAACTCTCAACCCGCACGGCCCTTTTGGGCTCTTGGGATAATGAATGGCGCACCACTAACGTTTGTTCCCGCAAATCGATCCAATCAGGCAACACGTTATGCAAAGCGTGCGTGGCGGTTAAGAATACATGAACGAGCTAGAAGCGCATTGAGGCACAGTTAGGGCGTGCATATTCTAACCCTTCGCCACCATTTTTAAAAGCAACGCACATGTCCCGTCGGCGTGAAGAGGGGGAACAAGGGCATGACAGTGCTCAAACACCGCAGAAACACAGAAAACTAAGCGCCAAAACCCCTGCAAATGGGGGTGTCTTTCTCTCTACTCTTTCTACCGACTAAGGCATTTTATGTCTCAGGGTCCATGTCATAGGAGAGGAAAAAAATGTCTTTCACACGTCGCCGGTTTGCTGGCCTCACTGCATCTGCCGCACTTTTTGCACTCACCGCCTCGATGAGCGCTCACGCGAGCGATCTCACCATCAACATTGGCTATCAGCCCATCGTTGAACCATCCCGCGTACCGCAGGCCGATGGCACCTATGAAAAGGCCACCGGCGCCAAGATCAACTGGCAGAAGTTCGATGGCGGCGCAGACGTCATCGCGGCGATCGCATCCGGCTCGCTGGACATTGGTTATGTCGGCTCTTCGCCGCTTGCAGCCGCTGCCAGCCGGGAACTGCCCATTGAAACAATCGCACTGGTTGGCCTGATCAGCGAAGCGGAAGCATTGGCTGTTCGTGGTGTCACCAAGCCGGAAGAACTCGTCGGCAAGAAGATTGCAACACCGTTTGTTTCCACGGCGCATTACAGCCTTTTGACGGCTTTGAAGCACTGGAACATCGATCCGAAAACGGTCAACATTCTGAACCTGCGCCCGCCGGAAATCGCAGCCGCATGGCAGCGTGGCGATATTGATGGCGCCTATGTCTGGGATCCGGTGCTGGCCAGCATCAAGAAATCAGGCACCGTGCTTGCCACCTCTGCGGATGTTGCCAAGTGGGGCGGGCCGACATTTGACGCATGGATCGTCAGCAAGAAGTTCGCGGATGCCCACCCGGACGCAGTTGCGACCTTCGTGAAAGTCACCGGCAATGCCACGGCGGCCTATCGCGCCAACCCGGCAGCATGGGATGCGAAATCACCCGAGGCCGAAAAAATCGCCCGCCTGACCGGCGCCAAGCAGGATGAAGTGCCAGAACTGCTGAAGGGCTACATCTTCCCAACGCTTGAAGAACAGGCCGGGGCCGACCTTCTGGGCGGCGGCACGGTCAAGGCCGTTGCCGAGACCTCGGCCTTCCTGAAGGAGCAGGGCAAGCTCCCGTCCACGCTGGCTGATTACGGTCCATATGTGTCTCCACGCTGGGTCGAAAAGGCAACGAAACTCTCTTTCTAACGTGAAGTGCCAACACGCGGTGCAGCACTCTCCGCACCGCGTTTTTATGGAGATGACGATGACAGCCAAAAGCGTGCTGACGTTCAACAATGCGAGCCTGTCCTACCCGCCGCGCACGAAACGGGACAAGCCACAACTGGTTCTGGACAATATCCGCCTGTCGGTTGCCAGCGGTGAGTTCGTTGTTGTCATTGGCCGCTCCGGCTCCGGCAAAACAAGCCTGTTGAACCTTGCTGCTGGCTTCCATCAGCCTACAAGCGGTGCCGTGCTGCTGGACGGCAAGCCCATTACCGGTCCCGGTGCAGAGCGCGCCGTCGTGTTCCAGAATGATGCCTTGTACCCGTGGCTTTCCGCACGGGATAACATCGCATTTCCGCTGAAGATAAAGGGGCTTGGCAAATCCGAGCAAAACCGAAAAGCTGATGAGCTGCTTGCCGTGGTTGGGCTGCAAAATGCAGGTGACCGAAAAATCTGGGAGCTTTCCGGCGGTATGCGCCAACGGGTTGGCATTGCCAGAGCGCTTGCCGCAGAACCGCGCTTTCTTTTGCTGGACGAGCCACTCGGTGCGCTCGACTCCCTGACCCGCACCCGTATGCAGGGTTTTCTTCTGGATGTGTGGAGCAGGAGCAAGGCGGGCGCGATCCTCATCACCCACAGCATCGACGAAGCCTTGATGCTCGGCACCCGAATCGTCGTTCTCTCCCCCAACCCCGGACGGCTCGCGACCGATCTGGAGGTCGACTTTTCGAAAGAATTGCTCGGCGGCGCAAAGCCGGAGATCATCAGGAACTCACCGCTGTTCAAGCACACGGAAGAAGGGTTGACCAATCTCATCCACAGTCTTTCGCCGGAAGAAGAGGCCGCAGCATGACGCTCCTATCTGAACTGCCTGAAACCGGCGAAACGCTTCAGCCGCAAGCCGCAGACACAACAGTCCCGCGCCGTTCGTTGCCCGTGTGGGTCATTTCGGCAATTACGGTGGTCGGGATTTTGGGTGCATGGCAGATTGCCGCGCTGGCCTCGTTGCTGCCGCCGCTGTTTCTGCCCTCGCCGCTTGTGGTGGTCAAATCTCTCTATTCGCTGGTCGTGAACGGCTTTGTCGACTCGACGCTGGCGCAGCATACGCTCGCAAGCCTCGGGCGTGTGTCGGCAGCGCTGGTGGTTTCGGTTGCTATCGGCATTCCGGTGGGGCTTGCCATTGCAACCAGCCGCGTGGGACGGGGCGTTCTCGACCCCATCGTCGAGTTTCTGCGCCCCCTGCCGCCGCTTGCCTATCTGCCGCTCATCATCATCTGGATTGGAATAGGCGAAGCATCGAAGGTCACGGTCATTGCGCTGTCCATGCTGCCCTCCATCATCATTGCGACGGCAGCAGGTGTGCGGGCCACACCGGAAGATTACATCAACGCCGCCCGCTCGGTCGGCGCATCCCGCAAGCAGGTTTTGCTGAACGTCATTCTGCCATCCGCACTGCCATCGATCCTCACCGGCACACGCATTGCGCTCGGCACCGGCTGGTCGACGCTGGTGGCTGCGGAACTGGTTGCGGCATCGCGCGGACTAGGGTTCATGATCCAGTCCGCCGCGCAGTTTCTGGTGACGGACGTGGTCATCGCCGGGATTTTTGTTATCGCGACGATTGCCATTTTACTGGAAGTGCTGGCCAGATGGCTTGAGCGCTGGATAGCGCCGTGGGCGAATAAGCAATAGAGCATTGGCGCCTCTCTCCGAAACGCGAAAATGCTCTATTGTTTTTTTGACGCATTATCCGGACGCAAAACCGCTTCGCACTTTTGCTGGAAATGCTTTGGTTCGCCCAGGATTATCGCTTAAAATTCAGCTCCCCAATCGCGCCTCGGCAAGCTTGACCCAATAGGAAATACCATAGGCGATGGCTTCATCATTGAAGTCATAGCTTGCATTGTGCAGGCCAGCGCTATCGCCATTTCCCAGGAAAATAAACGCACCGGGCCGTTCGTTGAGCATGTAGGAGAAGTCTTCTCCCGCCATGGAAGGATCGACATCCGGGTCAACGTTCTTGTCGCCCACCACATCACGCGCAACGCGGATGGCATGTTCGGTTTCTTCAGCGTGATTGACGGTGACAGGGCAGTAGCGTTCATACACGGCTTCAACCTCGGCACCATTGGCAAGCGCGATGCCTTCCGCCACCTGTATAATGCGGGCCTCGGTCATATCGCGCACCTGCTCATCCAAAGTGCGCGCGGTGCCGGCAATCAGTGCCTCATTGGGAATGATGTTGTGGCTGGAACCAGCCTGAAAGCGGGTGACAGACACCACGACAGAGCGGATAGGGTCCGTGTTGCGTGACGCGATCAGCTGGAGATTAGTGACGATCTGTGCACCGATGGCGATGGGATCGATGGTCTTGTGCGGCTGCGCCGCATGGCCGCCACGCCCCTTGACGATGATCGAAAACTTATCCGGCGCTGCCATGATGCCGCCCTTGCGGATGGCGAATGACCCCAGCGGAATGCCCGGCATGTTGTGCATACCGTAAACCTCATCCACGCCAAATCGGGCCATCAACCCGTCTTCGACCATGGCAAGCGCGCCCGCGCCACCTTCTTCGGCGGGCTGGAAAATCAGCGCGACGGAACCATCGAAATTGCGTGTTTCGGCAAGATATTTTGCAGCACCCAGCAGCATGGCCATATGCCCATCGTGGCCGCAGGCGTGCATTTTGCCAGAAACCTTAGAGGACCATGGCTTTCCGGTTTCTTCGACCATCGGAAGTGCATCCATATCGGAGCGCAGTCCTATGGTGCGGCCTTCCTTCGTTCTGCCATGAATAATGCCAACGACGCCGGTGCGACCTATTCCCGTCACGATTTCGTCAACGCCGAAAGACTTCAGCTTCTGCGCCACAAATGCGGCGGTGTCTTCGACATCATAAAGAAGCTCAGGGTTTTCGTGCAGATAATGCCGCCACTCGCTGACCTCTGCCTGCAATTCGGCGGCTCTATTTAAAATTGGCATTCATTTATCCCTGACTTTTTTACTCTCAACACCATGAATCGCGCTCCTCCGCAACGGATATTGCGCCTCATGATTGACGCGATCAATGTACTTTGCCATTGCTTGGACATATATGGTGAATATTGCCAATCCCGAAACGACGACGGGAATTTGAGGATACGCCTTGCAGAACGAATGCAGACCCAACCGTGCCGCAGGGCGGCTCGTAAAAACCATTGCTGCCATCTCCGCCAGCATCATTGCGATGACATCTTTCGCCCATGCCAACCCCAAGATGGTGGTGGATGTGAGAACTGGCAAGGTGATTTCCCATCAGGAAGCATTTCGCAAGTGGTATCCGGCGTCGCTGACCAAACTCATGACGGCCTATATCGCCTTCAGCGCCATGAAATCAGGCAAGCTCAGCCCGAATACAGAAGTGGTCATGAGCAAGAAGGCCGCCGACCAGCCTGCCAGCAAGATGTATTTCAAACCCGGCTCCAAGCTGACACTGGATAGCGCGCTGAAGCTGCTGCTGATCAAGTCCGCCAATGACGTAGCCGTGGCCATCGCCGAAACCGTTGGTGGGACGACCGAAAACTTCGTCGATCAGATGAATGCGCAGGCCGCCCGCCTTGGCATGTCGTCCACCCACTACATCAACCCGAACGGTCTGCCGGGCAAGGGTCAATATACCACAGCGCGCGATCTGGCCGTGCTGGCGTTGATCCTCAAGCGTGAGTTTCCTGAATATGCAGGTTATTTCTCGCTGGAAGGTGTCAGCACCGGCAAGAAGAACTATGCCAATTATAACATGCTGGTCGGCCGCTTTAGCGGTGCAGACGGCATGAAAACCGGCTTTATCTGCGCCTCCGGCTTCAATCAGGTATCGTCAGCATCTCGCAACGGGCGTCAGGTCGTGACCGTCGTGTTGGGTGCCGACAGCCTTGCGGGGCGCACCGACCAGTCTGCCGACCTGTTGCAACTGGGCCTGACTGCACCATCCAGCCAGGGCGTGTCGCTTGCATCGCTTGCACCTTACGGTGAGACGGAATTTGTGAACGATATCAGTGCTGATATCTGCAATCCGAAGGCCGCCCAGGTGCGCAGCGAAAGCCGCGACGAAGCTGGCCGGATGATTATCAAGTCACCTTTCGTGCAGGAAATGACGCGCCCGCCGGTTTATTCCTATGCTGGCCTGATCCCCGGCAGCGAAACGACGGTGGCGGCCAACACGAAGAGCAAGGGCGATGTGGCCAATGTGCCAATCCCTATCCCACGCCCAACGTTCTGATGGGCCATAACGGCTCGTTCCATGAATGAGCCGTTGCATGATTTTGCAAATCCTTGCTTCCGCTTTTGGCTTTTATTGCTATAAAGCACCGCTTAGCATGTAATGTTCTAACGCTACAGGTCGCCTCATGGCACTCGATCGCATACCGGTTTCCATTATCACGGGTTTTCTCGGCGCGGGAAAATCCACGCTGCTCAACAGGCTGCTCAAAGATCCTGTCATGCAGGATGCCGCAATCATCATCAATGAATTCGGCGATGTCAGCATCGACCACCTGCTGGTGGAAAGCTCTGGCGACGGCATCATCGAGCTTGCCGAAGGGTGCTTGTGCTGCACCGTCCGCGGTGAGTTGGTGGACACGCTGGCCGAGTTGATGGATGGCATTCAGACAGGCCGCTTGAAGCCAGTCAAACGGGTGGTGATCGAAACCACCGGTCTTGCCGACCCTGCCCCGGTGATGCAGTCGATCATGGGGAACCCGGTGATCGCCCAGAATTTCGTGCTGAACGGCATGATCACCGTTGTGGATGCGGTCAACGGGTCTTCCACGCTGGAGAATCACGAAGAAGCAGTCAAGCAGGTGGCCGTTGCGGATCGATTGTTGCTGACGAAGCGCAAGCTTGCGGACGACGCTCAGGTTGAAGCGCTGATCGCAAAGTTGACCATGCTCAATCCACGCGCAGCCATCGAAGACGGCGACAGCGAAAGCTGGGATGCATCAACCCTTCTGGAAAACGGCCTTTATGACGCCTCCAACAAGGTTGGTGATGTCAGCCGCTGGCTGGGTGAGGAAGATGAAGACGCCGGCCACCACCATGATGACCACCACCATGATGACCACGAACATCACGGGCATGAAGGGCACCACCATCACCACCATGATGTGAACCGGCACAATGCATCCATCCGCTCTTTTTCAATTGTGCACGATCGGCCCATCGATCCTGTCGCAATCGAAATGTTTATCGATCTGCTGCGGTCTGCGCACGGCGAAAAGCTGTTGCGCATGAAGGCCATCGTGCAGCTTTCGGACAATCCTGACCGGCCTGTGGTGCTGCACGGCGTGCAGTCCATTTTCCATCCGCCGCAGCGCCTCGCCGCATGGCCGGATGCATCAGACAAGCGCACCCGCATGGTTCTGATTACCAAGGATTTGCCGGAAGTCTTCGTGAAAGACCTGTTCGGTGCTTTCACAGGTGCAGCGCGGATCGACACGCCAGACCGCCAGGCTGTGACGGACAACCCACTCGCCGTGCCCGGTATGCGATTTTAAATATTCAACATAGCTGGTCTCAATATAAGACCGGCGTTGGCAATCTCTTCCCGCACATGAACATGTGCGGGATTTCGCCTTAAAATCAAAGCCGTTTAAGCTCCGTAGACATCCAGCGCCTGAAGCAGCGCCGCGGTGTAACCGTAGCAATAGGCAAAAGCGACACCTTGCGGATCACGGCCAGAGATGGTCGGCACATGGTCCGGCATGATCATGTATTTGTAACCCACGTCCCTATAGACCTTGAGAGACCGGGCCATATCCATGTCGCCTTCGTCCGGGAAGGTTTCCATGAAGGACAGTTTCTTGCCGCGAATATTGCGGAAGTGAAGATTGAAAATCTTGTTGCGGCTGCCGAACCAGCGAATGACGTCGTCGATTTCCTCACGAGGATTATCGAGCATTTCGCCAACCGTTCCCTGGCAGAAATTCAGGCCGTGATAGGCGCTTTCATGCATCGTCACGAATTTCTTCAGCCCGTCCACCGTTCCCAGAACGCGGGTTACACCCTTATAGCCCGGCGGCGTGTAAGGGTCATGCGGATGGCAAGCAAGGCGAACGCGGCTGGCTTCCGCAACGGGCACAACCCGTTCAAGGAAATAGTCGATCCGTTCCCAGTTTTCCTCTTCCGACAGAACGCCAGCCTGACCCGGCGCTGCATTCTGATCGGTCTTATCCCAGCGGAAGGAGGCGTTCTTCGAACCGCCTCTTCCCAATTCGTCGGGGGTGCGCGGAATGCCGATGAGGTTGAGATTGTATTTGGCGGCGGGAATGCCGGCTTGACCAAGATTTTCAATGAGTTTGCAGATCGCGTCGATCTGGCGATCACGGTTGGGACCGGCCAGCAGGATGTCTGGATATGTGGCGGTTTCAATGGGGCTTGAAGGCAAGGGAAGCTGGATCATGTCCAGCGTCAGACCAAAACTTTCGACTTTTTCGCGCAAACGCTTGAGGTCATCGAGACCCCAGCTGTTCAAGGGGCCATCTGGATCAGCGCAGATGTTGTTGACCCCAAGCTGCGACCAAATCCGATAATCATCGTCGTCACGCGCAGCCAGTTGAGTTCCTACATACATGTCGTTTCTCCTCCGTTGACATATGACATAGTATGAATTTTTCACGCTGTCGAGATTGACAATCCAAGTCGGAAATACATCAAAAATGGCTGCTTAAAACCAGATATGGACAATAACTTATGGAGTTTCGTCACCGTCCGACATGTAAGTTCCTATAACACATCATATGATGAGGGTCTGTAGATCACGATACGGTGCGATGAACGGCGCAGCCAAAAGGCCGGTTCTCGGAGGCGAGAACAACTGCAATGCTTTGCTGCCGGACATCCGGCAGATGGTGGCGGGAATGCTCACCGACCCTTGATCGGGCCGATGAGCACTCTTGTTTCAATCATGGGCACGGTGATTTGGCCGTAAGGCCAAGACATTGCGCGTCAGCGATTTTCGGAAAAACGGACGTCTAAGCCGCCGTCACCCGCTTGACTGGCACTTGCGTCCACTCTGGCAGCCAGTCGCGATGGGCAACCAGCAGGTCATCGACCAGAGACCAGATCTGGTCGAGATCGAGTTCCGCTGCCGTATGCGGGTCCAGCATGGCGGCGTGGAAAATATGCTCCCTGTTTTCCGTCACCAGCGCTGCAACCGTCAGTTCCTGTACATTGATGTTGGTGCGCATCAGCGCCGTCAGTTGCGGCGGCAGTTCACCGACAAAGGTGGGCTGAATGCCATTGTGATCAACAAGGCACGGCACTTCTGCGGCACAATTGGCTGGCAGTGAGGTGATGCAGCCATTGTTGCGCAGGTTGCCGTAGATAACCGAAGGCTCACCGGTCCAGACGGAATTGATGATCGATGAGGCATATTCCTTGGACTGCTTGACCTCGATTTTCTCTGCCGAACGATAGGCCGTGGCCTGCCCTTTCCAGCGCTCGATCTGTTCGATGCAGCGCTTGGGATATTCATCCAGCGGAATGCCGAATTTCTCGATCAGGTCTTCGCGACCTTCCTTGATGAAATAGGGCGTGTATTCGGCAAAATGCTCCGAGCTTTCGGTCACGAAATAGCCGAGGCGGGTCAGCATCTCGTACCGCACCTTGTTGACGCATCGCGGGTTCCAGCCGGGTTTTGGCGCGCGGCCTTCATGATAGGCGCGCACAAGATCGGGGTAGAGGTTGCGATAGCTGCCGTCCGGCTGGCGATGTTCGAATTCCAGAAAGAACGCCATGTGGTTGATGCCGGCAGAACGGTAACGGATGTCCTCATAGGTAATATCAAGGTCTTCAGCCAGTTCCATCGCCGTGCCCTGTACGGAATGGCAAAGCCCAACCTGGCGGATCGTCGGGTATTTTTCGGCAATCGCCCAGGTGTTGATGGCCATCGGGTTTACATATTGCAGCATGATCGCATCAGGGCAGACGGCAAGCATGTCTTCGCAAATCTTCCACAAATGCGGAACGGTGCGAAGTCCGCGCATGATGCCGCCAACGCCCAATGTATCGGCGATGGTCTGGCGCAGGCCGTATTTCTTGGGCAGTTCAAAGTCCGTAACCGTGCACGGCTCGTATCCGCCAATCTGGAATGCGACCACGACAAAATCCGCGCCGCTCAGCGCCTTGCGCTGATCCGTGTGGGTTTCGACGGTCGCCTTGGCACCCAGCGTCGAAATCAGCTTGTTGACGACGATGGCGCTTTCTTCCAGCCGCTGCGGGTTGATGTCCATCAGTGCAATCTTGGCACCGGACAATGCGGGGCGTTGCAGCACATCGCCGATGATATTTTTCATGAACACCGTCGATCCGGCGCCGATGAAGGTGATCCGTGGATTTCTTGCCATATGTGTCTCCGATAGCAGGTCAGGCGATTTCAAATGCGGCTTTGACAAGCCGTTGGGTGTACGCGGTCTGTGGATTGGCCAGCACGTTTTCCACTGACCCCTCTTCCACGATGCGACCGTTTTGCATGACGATGACCCGGTGGCAGAGCGCGCGCACCACCTTCAGATCATGCGAAATGAACAGATAGCTCAGGCCTCTTTCGTCTTGCAGCTTGCGCAGCAGGGCGATGATCTGAGACTGGACTGAAAGGTCGAGTGCGGATGTCGGCTCATCCAGCAGAATGAACTCCGGTTCCAGCGCGATGGCACGGGCAATCGCGATGCGTTGCCGCTGGCCGCCGGAAAACTCATGCGGGAAACGCGACAGAATATTGGTCGGCATACCGGAGGCAGACAGCGCATCGCACACCCGCTCCAGCCGCTCCGCCTTGTTCGCGCCCAACCCGTTGACAATAAGCCCTTCCTCGATGATCTGGCCAATGGTCATGCGGGGGTTGAGCGACGAAAACGGATCTTGAAACACCACCTGCATCCGCGACCGCAAGGGCCGCATCTCAGTGCGGGACTTGCCATGGATCGGCTCGTTGTCGAACAGAATGCGACCACCCTGCGGCTCATTCAGCCGCAGCAGCGATTGCCCGAATGTTGTCTTCCCAGACCCGGATTCGCCCACAATGCCAAGCGTTTCGTGACGGCGTAACGTCAGTCCCAGACTATCGACCGCAATCAGCTCTTTCAGCTGCGGCTTGAACAGACCGCCATGCCGCAACATGAAGGACACCCGCACATCACTGGCTTCCAGCAGAATGGTGGAGCCGGACGGCAGCGGTTGAGCCTGCCCCTGCGGCTCGGAATCCAGAAGCTTTTTGGTATAGGGGTGGCGCGGGTTGGTGAAGATGTCTTCCGTCGTATTGTGCTCCCGCACCTCGCCATGCTGCATGACATAGACATAATCGGAAAATTTCCGAACGATGGTCAGATCATGGGTGATGAGAACGACGGCCATGCCACGGGCCTGCTGCAACTCGCGGATCAGGTTGAGGATTTGTGCCTGCACCGTCACGTCCAGCGCCGTTGTCGGCTCATCGGCAATCAGCACGTCCGGGTCGTTCGAGAGGGCCATGGCAATCATCACACGCTGACGCTGCCCGCCGGAAAGTTGGTGCGGATATTGTTTCAACCGGGCTTCCGGGTCTGGAATATGCACTTGTTTCAGCAGTTCCAGCGCCCGCGCCTCAGCCTGCTTGCGGCTCATCCTGTTATGAACGCGGATGGCTTCAACGATCTGGCTGCCGATGGTGTAGATCGGGTTCAGCGAACTCATCGGCTCCTGAAAAATCATCGCCAGGCGATTGCCGCGCATGGCGCGGCGCGCACGCTCCGGCAATTTCAGAATGTTCTTGCCCTCGTAGGATACGGAGGCGCCACTTGAAACAACGGCCCGTTTGGACAACAGCCCCATGACGGTGCGCGCCGTGACGGATTTGCCGGAACCGGATTCCCCGACAATGGCGATGGTTTCGCCGCGATACAGCTGGAACGACACACCTTTCACCGCATCGACGGTTCCATGTTCCACCTTGAAATTGACCGCAATGTTGCGGGCATCGATGATCGGCGCATCCTGGCGCGATGCGTGGTCGAAGCGAATATCGGGCGCAAATGATGCAAGCGAGGACGTCACCATTTCAGTCTCCTCTCAATAGGGATCGACAGCATCGCGCAGGCCATCGCCCAGCGCGTTGAAGGCAAAGACAGTGACCAGAACGAAACCGACCGGAGCCAGAATCCACGGATAGGAACCGATGACCGAATAGGTCGCCGTGTCCTGCAACATCAGCCCCCACGAAATCAGCGGGGGTTTGACCGCAAAGCCAAGGAAACCAAGGAAGGATTCCAGCAGCACGACACTTGGAATATGCAGCGTAACGGCAACGATGACGTGGCTCATCACATTGGGCAGAATGTGCTGGAAGATGATGCGCCGGTCCGTAGCGCCAATCGCCATGGCGGCCCGCACATAGTCGATACGCGCCAGCGCCAGCGTTTTACCGCGCACTTCACGCGACATCTGCGCCCAGCCCAGCGCCGACATGACGACCACGACGAAGGTGAGGAACACGTTGGTCGGAGCGGTAACGGGGATAAGCGATGTCAGTGCCAGATAGAGCGGCAATTGCGGGAAAGCGAGAACGATTTCCACAAACCGCTGCACCCACGCATCCACCGAGCCGCCAAAGTAACCCGATATCAAACCGACGCTGGTGCCGATCACGGTCACGATGAACACCACGCTCAGCGCGATGGCGAGAGAAATCCGTGAGCCGTGAATGGCACGCGACAACACATCGCGACCGAACTTGTCGGTTCCCAGAAAATGCACGGCTTCACCATCCACGGCGCCGAAAAAATGCCTTTGCATGGGAATGAGGCCGAAGAGGTCGTAAGGCGCACCTTTTACAAAAAAGCCGAGATAATGGGGATTATCGTAATTCGGTCCCACGATGGGCTGGAAGGTTACCGGGTCAAGCTCTTCCGTTTCCGCCATGGCATAAACGCGCGGCCAGATGCTGAGGCTGCCATCTTTTTCCGTAAGGCTGATGCCCTGCGGCGGGGTGAAGCTGGCCCCCGTTTCCTTTGGGTCCATAGGCGCGAAAAAATCGGCAAAAACAGCGATGAGGATGAGAAGTACGACGAGAACCAGCCCGACCATGCCGGTGAACGAGCGTCGCAACCGGCGCCAGACAAGCGCCATGTAACTTTCGTTTGCGCGCTGCTCGGCAATGCTGACGACCTGTTCCTGACCCGTGGAAGAATGAACGGCAACCATCTTACGCCCTCCCCAATTCGCGCACACGCGGGTCGAGCAAGGCAAGCAAGATGTCTGCGATGATGTTGCCGATAATCAGCGTTGCGGCCAGAACCATCATGAAGGTTGCGGTGACATAGACATCGCCAACCGCCATGGAGCCGACGATGGCGGGGCCGACGGTTGGCAGTGCGAAGATGATGGCGGTCTCGATCTCGCCGGTCAGCATATAGGGTAGGACGACGCCCTGATACATGACGAGCGGGTGCAGCGCATTCGGCACGGCATGGCGCATGATGACAGCGCCTTCCGAAAGCCCCTTGGCGCGGGCCGTCTCGACATATTGGGCGTTCAGCGTATCCAGCAGATTGCCGCGCATGACGCGCATATTGTAGGCCAGCCCGCCGAATGTGGCGATGGCAACGACCGGCCAGACATGGCTGACAAGATCGACAAATTTCGCCCAGGACCACGGCGCGCCGCCATATTGCGGAGAAAAGAAGCTGCCGATTTCGGCGACATTGAAATGGAACACCATCAGGTAGACCATGATCAGCGCCATCAGAAACCGCGGGATCGTCATGCCCAGAAAAGCGATGGCGGACAGGAGATTGTCGACCCACGAATATTGCCGTGTCGCGGCCCATATGCCGAACGTAATGCCGAGTATGGACGCGAAAAGATGGCAGACCAGCGCCAGAAGAAGGGTGCGCGGCAGGCGTTCTCCCACCACTTCGGCAACCGGCTTGTTATAATAAAAACTGTAACCAAAATCGCCGCGGGTCACGATACCGCCAATCCAGTTGAAATACTGCACCACCATCGGCTGATCGAGACCATGCTCGATACGGTAGGCCTGCGCCTGCGCTTCGGCCTGTTCGAACGATGCGCCACCCTGGTTCATCAGCTGTGAGCGAATATAGTCCGCGTAATCGCCGGGCGGTGCCTGAATGATGGCGAATGTGACGACACTGAGGATCAGCATCACCGGCACCGCGGAGCTGAGGCGAACGAAAAAGAACCTGAGCATAACGAAATATCTCCCTGCATTGCGGCCCGGCTTGTGATCGGTTCCGCTTTTCCTCCCCGTCCGGCCGCGCTTCACGCGCGACCGGTCATGGTATCTCCGGGAGGGAGCTAGTTTGTGGGGCCTTTGTCACCGGGCTTGCCGGGCAGTTGCTGCGGGAAGAGTTCGTATTTGCCCTGCTTATCGGCAGCGACCCAAACCCGTTCGCGCATGATCGAATCTTCCGCCCAGTTGAACATGAAGATCGGTGTTCCCTGCGGCACGTTGGAGAAGCGTTTGTTGATGATCAGCGCGCCGGGATATTCCGTCAGGCCGATGGTGTAGAGGTTCTGCGTGTAGACCTTCTGATACTGTTTCATCAGTTCGGCCCGTTCCGCATTGTCCTGCGAGGCGATGAAGCGGTTGACGAGATCGACCATTTCTTTTTCAAACGGCATCAGGTCCACCTGCTTGCCTTCCGGTGCGCGGTGGTTCCAACTGGTCCGAGGACCAACGGGTGCAAGCTGTTCTGTGTTCTGCACCACAGAGGCAAGCTCCGTCGTATTGCGGCGCACCAGCCAATCGAACCGGCCACCATAGTGGGCGGCATCGCGCTGGTTGCCGTCAAGCGAGTTCAGCACCACCCGCAGACCCAGCTTTGCCATCTGCCCGACCAGACCTTCGGCAAGGCTCTTGTCTGTCGTGTAGGTGTTGTTGACCAGCAGAACGATCTCGACGTTCTTGCCACCTGCCGTGCCCGCCGGGAAGTTCACAAAACCATCGCCGTCCGTGTCTTTCAGGCCTACCTTGGCCAGAGCAGCCTTTGCCCCTTCAAGATCATAGGGATAATACACAGTCGAGTTGCGGTCATAAAAACTTGTGCCGGAGGAAATACCGCCGGGATAGATTGCCGTAAACGGGCCTTTGACCAACGAGTCGCCAACAGCCTTGCGGTCAATTGCGGAGGTCACCGCCTCGCGAAAATCCTGATTGCGGTTCAGTTCACGAATGGCCTGTTCACGCTCATCCGGCGCACCCCAGCCATTGCCCGAGAAGTTCATTTGCAGGTTATAGCCAATCAGACGCGGGCCGAAGGCCAGACGGGCGGGTGCCTTTTCGTCCGCAGCGCGCTTGAGAGAGGCCACGAAGTTTTCCGGCTGTTCCAGATTGGAAAAATCGCCCGATCCGGCCACAGCCTGCACATCGCGGTCCGCCCAGGTGGACAGCTTGTAGTGAATTTCGTCGAGATAAGGCAACTGATGCCCCTTCTCGTCAACTTTCCAGTAATAGGGGTTGCGGCGCAGCACGATGAGGTCATCCGGGCGATATTCCACCGGCGCCCACGCGCCCATCACCGGCATGTTCATATATTCCGGCGGGAAGGCATTCTTGAACTGGTTATAGGTGTTTTTCGAATATTTCGGGTGTTGCGGTTTCAGAATATGCGCCGGGCCAGGGCAGAAGTTCGGATAGGCCATGGTGTAGAGATATTGCTTGGGAAACGCGCTCTTGAATGTCCATTCAACCGTGTAATCATCGATCTTGGTAAGGGTCGTGCCCTCCCCGAAGGCCTCCGGTGACGCGCCACCGCCAAGCGGCGAGACATTCGGATCGACCACACCATCTTCCCAATAGAACATGATGTCTTCAGACGTGAAAGGCACGCCATCCGACCATTTGGCACCTTTGACGAGGTGCATCGTCAGCTTGTGACCATCTTGAGACCACTCCCAGCTTTTGGCCAGATTGGGCAATGGCTCGGTATCTTTGGCATCCACCTGAAACAGCGGCGCGGTGCGTGTCAGGCATTCCGACAGTGCAATATCGATGCCGCCCCAGCCTTGTGTCTGGCCCGCCATATAATTCCAGCCTTCTGGCCGCCCGCCGATGACATGGCGCAAAGTGTCGCCATAAACGCCGATACCATCAGGCATATTCCCGGTCTTGTAGACCAGCGGCTCTTCCGGCAGGCGTTCTTTGAGCGGCGGCAATTTGCCGGTCTTTTCGAATTTTTCAGAAACCCAGTCGGGCTCGCTGTAATTTGGCAGCGCCTTGAATTCCAGAATGGAATCGCGCTCCACATATTTTATCTTGCCCTCGGCAGGAAACTTCGCTGGCTCAGGCGGTGCTGATGTTTGAAAAGCGTGGGCATTCATCGCGATCAGCGAAACACCGAAACCAAGGCATGCACTCAAGAAAATCTTGCGTTTATGTTGCATCGTCATGTCCTCCCAATGGCGCGACCAAGCACGCCCTCCCTGATGGTTCCCGGAAACTGGCGGCACCGACGCCTCCTCGCGCCGATGCTGCCGCAGATAAATCAAACCGCTTTTTTCAATGCCGCTTTTTCGGCCCGCAATTCTTCAATCGATCTGACATTGCGCCGTGCAGCACCTGCCCAATCGCGTGTTTTGACGGTGGATCTGGAAAGACGATCCTTCGCGGCTGGTACTGCGTGCGCATATTGTGGCAACCAGCGCGCCTGCGCGACCAGCATCTCATCGACCATCTGCCACACCTCTTCCGGTGTCGAAACAGCACCCACCAAGGGGTCATGCAGAACGGCGAGTTTCAGAAGATCGATATCGCCACTGACGGCCGCATGAACCGACATGCGCTGAACATTGATCGACGCCATGCAGGTTGCCGCACAGGCTTCTGGTATGGTGATGCCAGAGACCATATTGATGCCGAAGCGGTCTACGAAGCCGGGCGATTCAATGATCGCATCCTGCGGCAGATTGGCGATGACGCCATTGTTCTTGACGTTGAAGTGGCCGCGATAGACACGCCCCGTTTCCAGCGCTTCGAGAATATGGCTGGCATGTTCGTTCGAGCGTTTGGCCGGATCCACAGGCTTCGACGCCTGCTCCAGAAATTGCGGAAACTCCGTTTCAAACCAGTTGCGGGTTTCCGTCGAGTGCCGCAGATAACCGCCGGTTTCGCCGTGAATCCAGTCGGACATATCAATCCAGCGGGCAATTTCATCCGGGCGCTTGCGATACCACGGCAGATATTCCGACAGGTGACCGTTGCTTTCCGTGGAATAGACGCCAAAGCGTTTCAACACATCGATGCGCAGCTTTTCCTGTTGCGAAAAAACCGGATGGGCTTCAAACGCAGCAATCAGTTCATCCTTGCCGATCTTGCGGCCATTCAGCTTCAGATCGACAAACCATGTCTGGTGGTTGATGCCCGAGCAGATGTAATCCAGCTCAGAAACGGACTTGGCACCCAACACTTCCGCAATCTGTTCCGCGCCGTGCTGAACGCCATGGCAAAGACCGACCGTATCGACCTTCCCATATTCGATCGCCGCCCAGGTGTTCATGGCCATGGGGTTGGCATAGTTCAGGAACTTGGCACCCGGCGCTGCGACCTCGCGGATATCCTTGCAGAAATCCAGAATGACCGGAATGTTGCGCTGGCCGTAGAGAATGCCGCCCGCGCAAATCGTATCGCCCACACACTGGTCGATGCCATATTTCAGCGGAATGCGAATATCGTCCGCATAGGCTTCAAGGCCGCCAACCCGCACGCAACTGATGATGTATTTTGCGCCTTCCAGAGCGCGGCGGCGCTCCGTCGTGGCCGTGACCTTGACCGGAAAACCATTGGCTTCGACGATGCGATCAAGGATCGCTTTGATCATCTCGAGATTGTGTTGGCTGATATCCGTCAGCGCGACTTCCACATCGCGAAATTCCGGTACGCACAAGAGATCGGTGAACAGTTTTTTCGTAAAACCGACACTTCCTGCGCCAATGATAGCGATTTTGAAACTCATGTTGGCACCTTCGTTTGCGAAATGAATGCGAAAGACAGGCAGGCAACTCGATCATGAGGGAAAGAAGATAAAATCGGACAATAGCCGAATAATATGGATTCTCCTCCCATATCCTCCCCTTGATCGTCTCCTCGAAGCGGGATTATGCTGATAATAACCGCAAGGGCCAGAGAAGGATTATGCTTTTATGGGTAATTTTGTGCTGCAAGATTTGATCGATCAGGGACCGGCCATGCGGACCGTGTCTTTGCCGCGCGGCAGGCAAACCTTGCACACAATGCCCACCAGCAGCGGTTACGAAATCCGCCACGGCAGCGGTTATGACTGGGATGGACGAAGGCGCGGACAGACCCCTTTCACAGTTCTGCAACATTGCATCAGCGGTGAAGGAAACCTGCGATACGAGAACAACACGTACCGCGTCGGAGCTGGCGAAACCCTACTGCTGCTCATTCCCCATAACCACCGATACTGGCTGGAGGAGAACGGTCACTGGGAGTTTTTCTGGATTTCCATGAATGGCGAGGAAGCCCTGCGCATTCACCGCGATATTCAGGCCGTGACCGGCCCTGTCCTCAAGCTTCAGCCGGAGACCGTGGATCATCTCGCGCTTTGTTGCTCGCGCCTCGTCAATGGCGCGGAAACGCCGGGGGCAGCCTCTGCCGTCGCCTATGAAGCAGCAATGGTTCTGTACGACGATGTGTTCGGCTCTCACCCCTCATTCGGTGGCGAATACCGTACCATGCAGCAGGTGTTGAGCTACATCGACAGCCATCTGGACAAGAGCCTTTCGGTCAATGATCTGGCCGCCGTCGCCGGTCTCAGCCGCGCCCACTTTTCCCGCATCTTCGCTGCCAATGAAGGCTTACCGCCTGCCGAATTCGTTCTGCAAAAGCGATTGCGGCGCGCGGCCAAACTTCTGACTACGGCAGCCAATATGCCGATCAAGGAAGTGTCCGTGCGCTGCGGTTTTGAAGACCCGAATTATTTCTCCAAGGTCTTTCGGCGGCTCTACGGCATCAATCCCAGCGAATTTCGCAGCACCGGCATGTATGCGAGCGTGCGGTAACGAAATCGGCGCTGCTGGAGCGGAACAATCGCCAAATGTCGTGACTGGATTTCGCCTGTCACGACGCCTTTGATCGATCCACAAAATCAAGGCCGAGAACGGCTGCACCGACCAGACCGGGTTCTATGGTGCATTGGGCCTTCACCACCAAAGGCCGTGAGAACTTGCGCAAAATGCGTCCGCGCACAGCCACATCCAGCGCATCGATCAGCGGGGCGCAATTGGAAAGTCCGCCGCCAACCGGCACGATGGTCGCGCCGGTGACATTGATGACCAGGGCCAGCGGCCCCGACAGCATATCGATGTAGATGTCTATCGTGCGGGCAGCCTCTGCCTCGCCCGCCTGCCAATCGTCGAGAATGTCTTCGGCGGTCATGGTCTTTCCTGCCAGATGGCTATGCAGCCTTTCCATGCCGCGTGCGCTGCAAACGGGGTCGAGACATCCATCCAGTCCGCAGCCGCAGGAAAAGCGTGGCAGTTCCACCAACGGCTTTCCGGCGCGTGTTGCGGCCACGGGCGCGTGGCCCCATTCGCCAGCAAAACCGCCCCCGCTGTTGATCAGCTTGCCGTCGATAACCAGACCACCGCCGACGCCCGTGCCGAGTATCGCGCCAAACACGACACGATGCCCGCGACCGGCACCTGCACCATATTCTGCCAAGGCACAACAATCGGCATCATTGGCAATCAAAACCGGAAGACCAAGTGCCGCTTCCAGATCGGCCTTTAGCAGCCTGCCGTGAACGCTAGGAATATTGGCCATGATTGTCCGATCGGTATCGGCATCAATAATTCCCGCAATCGAGAACACCACACAGTCGGGCACGCTGCCAATCTCGGCAATCACCGATTTCAGCACTGCCACAAACGCATCGAAATCATGGATCGGCGTCTGGCGTCGCGGCACCGGCCGCACGTCATCCACGGACCACGCCGCAGCACCTTTGATGGCAGTGCCGCCAATGTCGAAACAGACGATCACGCAACAGCTCCTTGCAGGACGCGTCATGATAGACGCAAGTGCCGCTAACAAAGGCGGCACCCAGCGTCAAGTCATCTTGGCGAAGACAGGCGAAGGGCTCGCTGCCCTTACGCCAGATACCGTTCCGTCAGTCTTGCCCACATGGCAGCACCCACCGTCAGGCTGGCATCGGCGAAATCATATTTCGAGCTGTGCAGAATGGCGGAATTCATGCCGTTTCCAAGACGCAAGAAGCTACCCGGTTTCTGTTCGAGGAAATAGGCAAAGTCCTCGCTGCCGGGAATAAGATGGCAGGTCGAGACATTTTCCGTGCCGATCAGCTCTTCCGCCACGGTGCGGGCAAAAGCGGTTTCCGCCTCGGCATTCACGACAACCGGATAACCGTGCTCATAGTTCAGCTCCACCGAAGCGCCGAAACCTTCGACCACGGAATTCGTCAGCTTGGTGATACGTTCCTGCAAGAGATCGCGGATACGCGGTTCAAAGCAGCGGACGCTCAGCGCGAGCTTGGCCGATTCGGGAATGACATTGACCGCTTCACCCGCATGGATCGTTCCAACCGTCACAACAGCCGTCTGGGTCGGATCGATATTGCGCGAAACGACCGTCTGCAACGCGACGACCAGATGGCAGGCCACCACAATCGGATCGATCGTGAGGTGAGGACGCGAGGCATGGCCGCCCTTGCCTTTGATGGTGATGCTGACTGTGTCCGATGATGCCATCATTGGGCCGGAACGCAGCAAAAGTGCGCCTTCCGGTGCGCCGGGGTGGTTGTGCAGACCAAAAATCGCATCGAATGGAAACCGCTCGAACAGTCCGTCGGCAATCATCTTCTGCGCGCCGCTCGGTTTGCCCGCCTCTTCCGCCGGCTGGAAGATGAGCGTGACCGTGCCGTTGAAACGGCGGGTTTTCGCCAGATATTGCGCGGCACCCAAAAGCACGGTGGTATGTCCATCATGGCCGCAGGCGTGCATCTTGCCCGGCACCTTGCTGGCATAAGGCGCGCCGGTGTCTTCCAGAATAGGCAGCGCATCCATATCGGCGCGGATGGCGATGCCCTTCTTGCTGTCGCCCACCGTCAGCCGCGCGACGACACCATGGCCGCCCACATTGCGCGTGACTTCATATCCCCAGCCTTCCAGCTTCTCCGCCACGTAACGGGCGGTTTCCGCCTCTTCGAAGGACAGTTCGGGGTTGGCGTGAAGATGCTGGCGCGTCTGCGTCAGTTCGGCTTTGACGTCATCGAAATCGGAAACGCGGGCATAGGCATTGTCGAGCACGGTCATGGGAACTCCAGTCCAGAAGCAGCAAAATAATACAAAAACGGACACTGCCCCGGCACGATCAGCCGGGGCAGTGCTTCATTCACTTAGAGAAAACGCGACAGGAAGGCTTTTGTGCGTGGCTGCTGCGGATTGCCGATCACCTCTTCGGGCGTGCCCATCTCAACGATATGGCCGCCATCCATGAACACAACCCGGTCTGCGGCTTCCTTGGCAAAGCCGATTTCGTGGGTCACGACGATCATCGTCAGGCCCTGCTTTGCAAGATCGCGCATGGTGGCCAGCACTTCGCCCACCAGTTCCGGGTCGAGTGCTGATGTCGGTTCATCGAACAACATCAGTTTCGGCTTGATGGCCAGCGCGCGGGCAATGGCTACACGCTGTTGCTGCCCGCCGGAAAGCTGACGCGGATAATTATCCGCCTTGTCAGACAGTCCAACCTTCTGCAGAAGCTCCCGCGCATAGGCCGTGGCTTTCGCCTTGCTCTCGCCATGCACGCCGACAGGTGCTTCGATCACGTTCTGCAACGCCGTCATGTGCGGATAAAGGTTGAACTGCTGAAACACCATGCCAATGTGTTGCCGTTGCGCAGCAATGGCATTGCCTGACAGTTTTTCCAGCTTGTTATTGCGGAAACGATATCCGATCTGCTCTCCGGCAACCTCGATCGAACCGCGGTTGATGGATTCCAGATGGTTGATGCAGCGCAGGAAGGTGGATTTTCCCGAGCCGGAAGGCCCAAGAACGACCACGACTTCACCTGGAAAAACATCCAGATCGATGCCCTTGAGAACCTCCAGCTGGTCGAAGGACTTGTGGACGTTGCGGGCGCGAACCAGCGGCTCCCTTGTGGTATTTGCAGTGGTCAATGGGTTGCCTCCTGCTGCTCGGTGGGCTTTGGTGCCATGGCAGTGCGACGGTCGCCTCTACCGTAATAACGCTCGATATAACCCTGACCGATGTTGAGAACAGAGGTGATCAACAGATACCAGATGACCGCAACCATCAGCATCGGAACGATTTCAAAGGTGCGGTTATAGATCGACTGCACGGAATACAGCAGATCGGCCATGGCGATGACGCTGACGAGCGATGTTGCCTTGATCATGCTGATCAGCTGGTTGCCGGTTGGCGGAACGATGGAACGCATGGCCTGCGGAATGATGATGCGCCAGAGCGCCCGCGCCTTCGTCATGCCAAAGGCTTCTGCCGTTTCCGACTGTCCTCTATCGACCGACAGAAGGCCACCGCGAATGATTTCCGCCATATAGGCCGCTTCGTTGAGCGCCAGTCCCACGATAGCTGCCGTCATCGGCGTAATCACGGAATTCGTTTCCCAGCTTATGAGCGTAGGACCGAAGGGAATGGCAATCGAAATTTCTGGAAACAGCGTGGAGAGATTGTACCAGAAAATAAGCTGCACCAGCAGCGGCGTGCCCCGGAAGAACCAGACGAAAAGCCCGGACAGCGAGCTTGCCAGAACGTCCTGCGACATGCGCGCAACCGCCAGAAGAAGGCCAAGCACCACGCCGATCAGCATCGCCACAACGGTCAGTCCCAGGCTGACGGAAAGGCCCTGCATGACGGTTTTGTCAAAGAAATATTGCGCAACGACCGGCCAGCCGAAGTTTTCGTTGTTCGCCACGATCCAGGCGAAGTTGGCCGCGATGACGATGGTGAGCAGCCATAGCGTCACACGCCCCGTTTGAAAGGGGCGGTGCGCATTGGCGACATCACGAGGGTCCGCACCGCCCGGAGGCGATGCGATGTGAGCCTGAGCCGTGCTCATTTCTTTTCAACTCCGACGAGGTTGATGCCGGGGGTTTTGATCATGTTGTTCTCAAGACCCCATTTTTTCATGATGATGCCATAGGTGCCATTATCGATGAGGACTTTAACGGAATCACGCAGGAGTTCACCAAGCGGTGATCCCTTTGGCACAACCGCGCCCTGAAACAGATCGTCAAAACCGTTTTTCTCGCCAATGCCGGTCAATTCCAGCTGGCCATTGGCCTGTGAAACGAAATAGGTGAGTGGTGCCTGCGATGAGAAGAATGCATCGGCGCGCTTGGAGCGAACAGACAGGATCGAGCTTGGCTGGTCCGTGTAGGACTGCACTTCAACCGCTGGCTTGCCATCCGCAACGCATTTTTCAGCCTGCGCCTTGATGACCTTTTCAGCCGAACCGCCCGCCATCACCGCAATTCGGGTTCCGCATGCCGTGTCGAGCGAAACGACGCCCTTCGGGTTGCCCTTCTGCACGGCGAATACCACGAATTCCTGCACCCAATCCACGAAGTCATTGGCTTCCTGACGGGTCTTGAAATCGCCCACAGGGCCGAATGCAAACTGGTAGCGGCCGGAATTGACGCCGGACAGCAGAGCCGGAAGGCCGCCAACCGTGGCATGTTCAATCTTGACGCCCAGCAGTTGCCCAATCGCGTCGGTCAGATCGGCGCTGGCCCCGGTCAGTTCCGTGCCGGTGACGATTTCATAGGGAGGGAAAGAGCCGTTGTTGACGGAAATCATCTTTCCTTCGGTGCGGACCTTCTCTGGAAGGCGTGCATTCAGTTCCTTATTGACGGTCTGCTGCGGAATGGCGACATCCTGCGCAAGCACAGGGCCAGCCAACAGCAGGCCGAGAAAAGCAACGGAAGTGGTCAGTTTCGAGTACATTTGGTATTCCCCTTTTTTGGTTTTGCTCGAATAATGTGTCGTCGTCGTATCAGCGCCCCTTGGCGTGCAAGGGAAACAAATCTGCGGGCGAAAGAAGACGCGGCAGGATTTTCTGCTCGTGAAGTTCCACGGCGAAATCGGAGATCATCGTCTCGTTCACGTCAAAGCCGTTGACGTTCCACGAGGGCGAAAGATCGGCGGCGCAACGGCGCAGCTCATCGATCATCCACGGTGTCGTGTCTGCGTATTTTTCGCGCTTTTCCAGCCACATGGCCTGCGAAGCGTCGATGAGTTCGCTCAACTCATCCATGATCCACGGATGTTCCTTGACGATTTCAGCCTTGAAGCCGATCAGGTGCATGCCCGGAACATAACCAACATCCTGAAAATACTGGACTTCAGCGGAGCGATAATCATCCAGAACCTGCCGCAAAGCCGAATCCTTATCGAAGAAACCTTTCGGCATGAACGGCGTGAAAACAGCATCCAGCCCGCCATCCAGAAGCAGGTCCACCATCGGGCGTTCGCCGGGTGCAGCTTCGATACGGCCCGGACGGCCAAAACCGTCGAGACGGTCGGTAATCGGATGCGCTTCGGTCAGACGTCCAGCGTACCACATCGCGTCTTCGACGCCGACACCTTCGCGGCGCACGGCGGCGCGTGTCCATGTGTTGCCGCTATCGCGCCAGCCGGTAACGCCAATCTTCTTGCCTGCGAGATCGGACAATTGACGAATGGAACTGGTCTTGGTGGTGATGATGCAGCGATGGCGGAAACCGCGCATGATGAAGTTGGGCATACCGACAACGCTCTCATCACCATCGTGACGCATCTGCGCATATCGGCTGAATGACGTTTCAGCGGCATCATAGGCGGGGTCTGTCGCAACGTTGGAAACCAGCGTGCCGACCCGGTCCACTTTGATATCGAGCCGAGGCGAGGAAATATCTCCAAGGATCAGGGGCGTCATATAGTCCCAATCACGGAGTGCGAGGCGAAGCGTCACTGTCATGCGAAAAACTCACAAAAATTCCCGATGAGCCGAAGATAAATGTTCAAAATACAAACGGCAAATGTTATTACGTTATTGAACATTTAAAGGTGATAAAATATTGGGCGATATCTACACCGCAAAATGGCTTGCTGAAAAAATAGCCGATCGCAGTATTCGAGGGATAGCACTCGAAACCGGCGCGCTGATAAGGGCAGGTGTTTTGCCGGTTGGCACACGTCTGCCCGCCATCCGCGATCTTGCTTATGAACTCGGCGTCAGCCCTGCCACGCTGTCCGAGGCATGGTCGGATTTGCGCCGCCACAAGATCATCACCGGGCGCGGCAGAAACGGAACATGGGTCAGCGAAGACCGCTTCATTGCAAAGCCGGAGCGATTCACAAGTGCCGGCCACTACGCTTTAGATGTCCTTGATCTGACATTGGCTGTCCCTGACACATCCCTGCTGCCGCCGCTCGCAGAAGCGCTGGCCCATGCCGCAACCGTGGAAAAGCTCAATGATTATGAGCGCAGCCGTATCATTCCTGAGCTTAGAGACGTGGCATTGGAGCGCTGGCCGTACCAACCAGAGGCGATGCTGGCGACGAATGGCGGTTACAACGCGTTTTACACGGCGTTTCGTGCCCTTGTCTCACCCGGCTCTGCCGTGGCGATAGAAAACCCAACCGCCATGCGACTTCTGGACATTCTCGAAGATTTTGGCGTCACCATCATACCCGTCACCTGTGACGATCACGGGCCGACACCAGCATCGCTACGTGCCGCACTTCAGCAGCGTCCCGCCGCTTTTGTGTTCCAACCGCGCCTGCATTCCGTCACCGGCCAAACCGTCAGCCCGGAAAGACTGACCGAACTGGGTGATCTGCTGCAAGGCAGCGACACCTTGATTATCGAGGACGATGGCATCGGCGATATTTCACCCTTGCCATCACAGTCGCTCGGGGGGCGTTTTCCAGACCGGACCGTGCATATCCTGTCCTATTCCAAAACATTGGGGCCGGATTTGCGCCTCGCGGTTGTCTCAAGCTCAGCCGCCATTGTCGAGCAAATCCAGTCCTACCGCGCCTTCAGCGCCGGCTGGACAAGCCGGGTCTTGCAGGGCGCTACCGCATGGCTGTTGCGCAATCCGCAAAGCTGGGAAACGGTGGCAAAAGCCCGCGCCGTCTATCAATACCGGCGGGACGGATTGGCAAACGCACTTCGCGTGCGCGGCGTGCACATCAGCCCCGGCAGCGGCCTGTGTCTCTGGTTGCCTGTCGCGTCGGAACCCTTCGCAATGGTGACACTTGCGGCCCGCAACATAGCCATCAATGCAGGCCGAAAGTTCTCGCTGCTGCCGGGAGATCACGTCCGCATCGCCACCTCCACGCTGGATGACGACAAGTGGGACAGCGTCGCGGACGCCATCGTTCTGGCCAGTTCGCCCTAACGAAACGATCGGCATCTTTATGCCGATCTTGATCTTTTCTTTATGTCGGACCGGCGCATTGCCAATCGAAACCTGACGCGGTGCGGGTCTAGAATTTCTCTTGTCTCAACAGGAGAATAAAAAATTGTTCGACATCCTCTTCATATCCATCGGCGCTGGCACGTTGATTTTGCTTGCCGTGTACGCACGCGCCCTCAACCGGCTTTGAGGGGAAAAGACCATGCTTGAACCCCTCATTGGTCTGGCCGTCGCTCTTGCGGTTGGCATCTATCTTATCGTGACGCTCCTGCGTCCCGAACGCTTCTGATCCGGGAGAACCATCATGACAATTCTCGGATGGCTGCAAATCAGCCTCCTCTTCATCGCCGTGCTGCTCGTCATCAAACCTCTTGGCCTTTACATGGCAAAGATATTTGCCGGTGAGCGCACATGGCTATCGCCGGTTTTTTCACCCGTCGAGCGCGGTCTTTATGCTGCTGCCGGGGTCGATCCCAAAAAAGAGCAAAGCTGGCTTGGCTATACGCTTGCCATGCTGACATTCTCCCTCGCCGGTTTTCTGGCCCTTTACGCAATCTTGCGCCTTCAGGCTTTCCTGCCGCTCAATCCGCAGGGGTTTGCCAATGTGCCGCCGGATCTGGCGTTCAACACGGCTGTCAGCTTCGTCACCAACACCAACTGGCAGAACTACGCCGGTGAAGCGACGATGAGCCATTTCAGCCAGATGGCTGGTCTGACCGTTCAAAACTTCCTGTCTGCCGCCGTCGGCATGGCGCTTGCCATTGCCATCACGCGCGCGTTTGTGCGCTCCAGTGCAACCACGCTGGGCAACTTCTGGGTCGATATGACCCGCGCCACGCTTTATGTGCTGCTGCCGCTTGCCATCATCGTCGCACTTGCCTTCGTCGCCATGGGCCTGCCGCAAACATTGGATGCCAGCGTCACCGCAATGTCCATGGAAGGCAGCCAGCAGGTCATTTCGCTCGGACCTGTCGCAACGCAGGAAGCCATCAAGCAGCTTGGCACGAATGGCGGTGGCTTCTTTAATGCCAATGCCGCCCATCCGTTTGAAAACCCCACGGCTTTTGCCAATTATCTCAACATCTTCGCCATGCTCGCCATCGCCGCAGCCATGGTCTACACATTCGGCCATATGGTCGGAAACCGTCGCCAGGGCTGGGTTCTTCTGTCCGCCATGTCCATTCTTCTGATCGCCGGTGTGGCGGTCATTTACTGGGCTGAAACCGCAGGCAATCCCATCCTGACATCATTGGGTGTCGATGCTGCCCAAGGCAATATGGAGGGCAAGGAAGTCCGTTTCGGACAGGCCATGAGCGCCCTTTATGCCGCCGTCACCACTGGTCTTTCCAATGGTGGCGTCAACGGTATGCATGGCTCCTTCACCGGGCTTGGCGGTCTGGTGCCGATGTTCCTGATCCAGTTGGGTGAAGTTCTGCCCGGCGGTGTCGGCTCCGGCCTTTACGGCATGTTGGTCTTCGCGCTGCTGTCCGTCTTCGTGGCTGGCCTGATGGTTGGTCGCACACCGGAATTCCTCGGCAAGAAGATCGAAGGCCGCGAGATGAAATACGCCATGCTGGCCGTGCTGATCCTCCCCATGGTCATCCTTGGTTTCACGGCCATCTCCGCCATGCTGCCCGTTGCCGTTGCCAGCATTGGCACTGCCGGTCCGCACGGATTGTCGGAAATTCTCTACGCCTTCACCTCGTCTGCCGGTAACAATGGCTCGGCGTTCGGTGGGCTTTCCGGCAATACGCCGTGGTACAACACCACGCTTGGCATCTCCATGCTGCTTGGCCGCTTCGCCTATGCCATTCCGGTCATGGCCATTGCAGGTTCGCTCGCCGCCAAGGTTCGCGTTCCAGCATCCAACGGCACATTCCCTACGGATGGACCCCTCTTTGTCGGCCTTCTTGTCGGCATCATCCTCATCCTCGGCGGATTGCAATTCTTCCCGGCCCTTGCCCTTGGCCCCATCGTCGAACATTTCGCGATGCTTGCTGGCCAGACTTTTTAAGAGGCGAAACCATGTCCAACACACCCAAAAAACCAGCGCTTTTCGATCCGGCAATCATCGTCCCCGCCATTGGAAACGCGTTTATCAAGCTCGATCCGCGCCTGCTGATGCGCAATCCGGTTATCTTCGTTACCGAAGTCGTGGCGGCCCTTGTCACGGTGCTCTTTATCCGTGATCTCTTTGCCGCCAACGGCACTGCCACATTCTCCGGCCAGATTGCCGCGTGGCTGTGGTTCACCGTGCTGTTTGCAACCTTTGCAGAAGCCGTGGCCGAAGGGCGTGGCCGCGCTCAGGCCGATAGCTTGAAGCGCAGCCGCTCCGATCTCGTTGCCCGCCGTCTGGTTTCGGATGGTAAAGAAGAAACAGTCGCCGCAACCTTGCTCAAGGTTGGCGATGTCGTGGTGGTCGATGCGGGCGAGCTTATTCCCGGCGATGGTGAAGTCATCGACGGTGTCGCCTCGGTCAACGAAAGCGCCATCACCGGCGAATCCGCCCCTGTCATCCGCGAATCCGGCGGCGATCGCTCTGCCGTCACCGGCGGTACGCAAGTGCTTTCCGACCGCCTGAAAATTCGCATCAGCACACCACCGGGCGCAAGCTTCGTGGACCGCATGATCGCGCTGATCGAAGGGGCAGAACGCCAGAAGACACCGAACGAAATTGCCCTTTCGATCCTTCTGTCCGGCCTCACCCTCATCTTCCTCATCGTCGTCGTCACCGTCTGGGGTTTGGCCGGTTATTCCGGCACGCTCATCTCCGTCACCGTGCTCGCCGCCTTGCTGGTTACCCTCATTCCCACCACCATCGGTGGCCTTCTGTCAGCCATCGGCATTGCCGGCATGGATCGTCTCGTGCGCTTCAACGTCATCGCAACATCGGGCCGCGCCGTGGAAGCGGCAGGCGATGTGGATACTCTGCTGCTGGATAAGACCGGCACGATCACCTTCGGCAACCGCATGGCCGCAGACTTCATCCCTGTTCCGGGGGTCACAGCCAACCAGGTGGCAGAGGCGGCTTTGCTGGCCAGCATGTCGGATGAGACACCCGAAGGACGCTCCATCGCGGCTCTCGCCACGGGCGAATTCGGTCTCAAGACGCCTCAGGTCAAGATTGATGCCGTTGTGCCTTTCTCTGCACAGACACGCCTCTCCGGCGTGGATATCGGCACCAAATCGCTGCGCAAGGGTGCCATCGATGCGATTTTGAAGTTCACAGGCAATTCTGAAACCAACGCTCCCGCCGAATTTCATCAGGCCGTCGACCGAATTGCGCGCACTGGCGGCACGCCACTGGGCGTCGCAGATGGCAACCGCCTGCTGGGCGTCATCCACCTGAAGGACGTGGTAAAACCCGGCATCAAGGACCGTTTTGCAGCACTGCGCGCCATGGGCATTCGCACGGTCATGGTCACGGGCGACAATCCGGTCACGGCTGCGGCCATCGCTTCCGAGGCAGGCGTGGATGATTTTCTCGCCCAGGCAACGCCGGAGGACAAGCTTGAATATATTCGCCGCGAACAAAAGGGCGGCAGGCTGATCGCCATGTGCGGAGATGGCACCAATGATGCGCCGGCACTTGCGCAAGCCGACGTGGGCGTTGCGATGCAGACCGGCACACAAGCCGCCCGCGAAGCTGCGAACATGGTGGATCTGGATTCCAGCCCCACCAAGCTCATCGAAATCGTCGAGATCGGCAAACAATTGCTGATGACACGCGGCTCGCTGACCACCTTCTCCATCGCCAATGACGTTGCCAAATATTTCGCGATCATCCCGGCCTTGTTCGTGGCGACCTATCCGGCGCTTGGCGGTCTCAACATCATGGCGCTTGCCTCTCCGCAATCGGCCATTCTGTCGGCGGTCATCTTCAATGCGCTCATCATCGTTGCGCTCATTCCGCTGGCCTTGAAGGGTGTTTCCTACCGGCCATCGGGTGCTGCTGCCCTGCTGCGGCGCAACCTGTTCATCTACGGTCTCGGCGGCCTGCTGCTGCCCTTTGCCGGGATCAAAATCATCGACATTGCGGTTTCCGCACTTCATCTGGTGTAATCATGTTGAACCAAATTCGCGCCGCTCTCGTCATCCTCGGTTTCTTTATCCTACTGACCGGGCTTGGCTATCCACTCGCCGTCACAGGCATCGCACAAGCGGTCATGCCGCAACAGGCAAACGGGTCGCTGATCCGCAATGGTGACACCGTCATCGGCTCCTCGCTGATCGGCCAGAACTTCACCTCGGATCGCTATTTCTGGCCCCGCCCCTCGGCCACGGGTCCGGATGCCTATAACGCATCCGCATCCTCTGGCTCCAACCTCGGCACCACCTCGGCAAAGCTGAAAGACAGAGTGACCGCCGACGTCGAGAAGTTGAAAGGCACCGGCATGACGACACCCGTTCCCGCCGATGCGGTCACCACATCCGGCTCCGGTCTTGATCCGCATATCTCGCCGGAATATGCGCAGGCGCAGGTTCTGCGCATCGCGCAGGCCCGCAATCTTCCGCCACAAAATGTTAGGGCTTTGCTGGAGACAAAAACAGCGGGACCAGCGCTTGGCATATTCGGCGAACCGCGTGTGAATGTGCTAGAGCTTAACATCGCGCTGGATGCGCTATAGCGTTTGTTTGTCGCATTTCCGGACGGAAAACCGGGTCCACTTTTCCTGGAAATGCTATAGAGAGCTGAGACGAATGGCATCTTACGAACGTGACGGGAAAAACAGGCCCGACCCTGACGCATTGCTTGCCCTGGCGGAGAAAGACCGCCGGGGCAAGCTGACTGTTTTTCTGGGTGCTGCACCCGGCGTCGGCAAAACCTACGCGATGCTTGCCCGCGCCCGCCGCTTGAAACAGGACGGGGTCGATATCGTGATCGGCCTTGTCGAAACGCATGAGCGCGCCGAAACCTCGGCACTGCTGGACCGCCTGGACATTCTGCCACGGCTGAACATCGAATATCGCGGCAAGATGCTGTGTGAATTCGATCTCGATGCCGCTCTTGCCCGCAAGCCGCGCGTTATCGTCGTGGACGAGCTTGCGCATTCCAATCCGGATGGCTTCCGACATCCGAAACGCTATCAGGACATCGAAGAACTGATTGCGGCTGGCATGGATGTCTGGACCGCGATGAACATCCAGCACCTTGAAAGCCTGTCCGATCTCGTCACCCAGATCACCGGCGCCACCATTCGCGAACGTGTGCCCGACACGGTCCTTAAACGGGCCGATGAGGTCATTCTCGTTGACCTGCCGCCTGCCGAACTGATCGAGCGGTTGAAGGAAGGCAAAGTCTATCTGCCGGAAAGCGCCACCCGCGCCGTCGATCGTTTCTTCCGCCTTGGAAACCTCACGGCGTTGCGAGAACTCGCGCTTCGCCGCACCGCCGACCGCGTTGACGACCAAATGGTCGATTATCTAAGGCAAAACGCAATCGAAGGACCATGGGCAACAGCCGAGCGGCTGCTTGTCTGCATCGGCGCAGATCAGCTATCCGACAAGGTTGTGCGTGTGGCAAGCAGGCTGGCATCCGGCCTCAACGCGCCGTGGACGGTTGCCAGCATCGCCCGGTCCGATCAGGAAACGATGGATGAGGAAAGCCTTCGCCGCATCGAAGAGACATTCCGCTTTGCCGAAAAGCTGGGGGCGGAAACACAACACGTCACAGGCAGTGATTTCGTCACCGAAATTCTAAAACTGGCCCGGCGCGAACATGCAACGCAGATCGTCATCGGCTCGCACCGACGCAAGTGGTTCCAAAACCCGTTGCGTGCCAGTCTTGCGGATGCCTTGGCGCGGGAAGCAGGCGGCATTGGCCTGCATCTGGTCACGGCTGACGTGCCGGCTCAACCGCGCAAGCTCAAACGACCGCGCCTGCCCAATCTGCCCGCATTTGCGCGCTCGTTCGCTGCTGCATTCATCTCTGTCGCTGTCATGACGATCATCGGGCTGGTGATTTCTCTTGCGACACGATTGCCCAACATATCGCTGCTGTTCCTGCTTGCGGTGCTGGCTGCCGCCAGCGCCGCCGGCTTTGTCGCGGCGCTGCTGGCCGCACTTCTCTCGGCGATGGCCTATAATTTCTTCTTCATAGCCCCAGTTGAAACCTTCACCATCGCCTCCCCGCATGAAGTCTTTGCGCTGGCTGTGTTCGTCGTCGCGGCCATCATCGCGGGCAGCCTTGCCTCGCGTATTCGCGAACAGGCGCAAGCCGCCCGGCAGCGGGCGTCCGACATGCAGGCGCTTTACAATTTCTCCCGCAAGCTGGCGGGAACAGCCAAGCCGGAAGAGGTGCTTTGGACCTCCGTGACGCAATTGCAAAGCAGCATTCGCCGCCACATCGTCATGCTGCTTCCGCAGGGTGACGAGTTGGAAATGGTGGCGGCATGGCCGCCGGACACGGACCTCGGCGTCTCTGAAATCGCCGCCGCACGCTGGGCGAAAGACCGCAATGAGTTTGCGGGTGCCGGCACCGGCACGCTTCCCAATTGCCGCTTCCAGTTCCGCCCGCTCACCAGCCCGCACGGCGTGGTGGGCGTGTGCGGTTTCGAGCCCGGCGATGAGGGGCTGGACCCCAATTCGGAGCGCAAACTGTCCGCCATTCTCGATCAGGCGGCCACCGCCATCGACCGCGCCCGCCTGTCCGCAGAAAGTGCAGCACAGGCCACCCGCCTTGAGGGCGAACGTTACCGCGAGGCCTTGCTGTCCTCCATTTCGCATGATCTTCGCACCCCGCTTGCGACGATTACCGGCGCCGTCACCAGTCTGCGGGAACTGGGCGAACGCATGTCGCCGGAAAGCCGCGATGATCTGCTGCAATCCATCGAAGAGGAAGGCGCACGCCTCAGCCGGTTCGTGGCCAACCTTCTGGATATGAGCCGCATCACTGCCGGAACGCTGCGTGCCAAGCTTGATTGGGTGGACGTTGCCGATGTGGTGCGCTCTGCCGTGGAACGGGCCCGCAAATATTTTCCCGCCCAGCCTTTTGAAACCGGCATTGCGCGTGACCTGCCAGTCATCCGCGCCGATAGTGTTTTGCTCGGGCAAGTCCTGTTCAATCTTCTCGACAACGCCGCAAAATACGGCGGCGGCGAACCCGTCAACATCTATGCCCGCCATGATGGCAGCGATATCGTCGTGTCGGTGACTGATCTCGGCAAGGGAATTCCGGCGGATGATCTCGACCGAATCTTTGAAAAATTCTATCGTCGTTCCAAGTCGGATGGGCGTGCGCCGGGAACCGGGCTTGGCCTTTCCATCGCGCGTGGTTTTGTGGAGGCCATGGGCGGCACCATTCACGCCGAAAGCCCGGCGGTTAAAAAACGAGGCACACGCATCGTCATGCGTTTTCCGGCAAGCGAAAAGACCGAAGGCAAACAGAAACCATGACGGCAGGCAGAATTCTGATAGTTGATGACGAACCGCAGATCCGCCGCTTTTTGCGTCCGGCACTGGCTGCCGCAGGCTATGATGTCGTGGAAGCGGAAAACGGCGCGGATGCCATGAAGGCGGTTGCGACGGCTGCGCCTGATGTCATCATCCTCGACCTCGGCCTACCGGATATGGACGGGAAAGATGTCATCGCCAACCTGCGCGGCTGGTCCACCATTCCCATCATCATCCTCTCTGCCCGCGACCGCGAAAGCGAAAAAATCGCCGCTCTTGATCTGGGAGCCGACGACTATATCGAAAAACCCTTCAGCATCGGCGAGCTGACGGCGCGCATCCGCACTGCCATGCGCCACCGGGGAACGGCGGATACATCCTCGGCAACCATCGGCTCCAACGGGTTGGTGATTGATATGGTGCAACGAACAGTTCGGCGCGAGGGCACCGATATTCACCTGACGCCCAAGGAATATGACCTTCTCACGCTGCTTGCCCGCCACGCGGGGCTGGTGGTCACGCATCGCACCTTGCTCAAATCCGTCTGGGGTCCGGCCCATGGCGATGATCTGCATTATCTGCGGGTTTTCATAGGCCAACTGCGCCAGAAAATCGAACGAGATCCAACCCAACCCGCCATCGTGCGAACCGAACCGGGTGTCGGTTATCGTTTTATGGTGGATGCCGCAGAGAAACGATAATGGCCGCACTTGGCTTCAATCCATTGTCTGGCGGGTAAAGATTTCCCCGTGCCGTTTGCGGCCCGCAATAATCATTTTACCCAGGTTGCGCTTGCGTAAAATCATTGCTGTCAACGCACTGATTTCCAATGGACACTGCGATGGCCGAGGCTTTAGACTACGCCTGACGGCACCCCCGCCAAGCCGTTCCATGTCTGGAGTTACCCATGCTGTTTGCCCCGCTCTCCCGCCGCTCGCTTTTTAAAACCGCTGCATTGCTGGCGGCGTCCACAACGCTTGTGCGTTCGGATTTCGCGTGGGCGGCAGGCAGCAGCGGACGGCTGGTGGTCGCAGCGGATTCCGAGCCGAAAAACCTCAACCCGGCCATCGTTGCCTCCAACGGCGTGTTTTACATTTCCAGCAAGATCGTCGAGCCTCTGGCCGAAGCCTCCTTCAAGGGCGAAGATGGGCTGGAACCGCGCCTTGCCACCGAATGGAAGGGGTCCGACGATGGCCTCAGCGCCACCTTCAAACTGCGTGAAGGCGTGACATGGCACGATGGCAAGCCGTTTACTTCGGCAGACGTTGCCTTCTCGGCGCTTTCCGTGTGGAAGCCGCTCCAGAACCTTGGCCGCCTCGTTTTCGCCAACCTCGCTTCGGTCGATACGCCGGATGATCACACCGCGATCTTCCGCTTCTCCAAGCCAACGCCGTTTCAATTGATCCGCAACGCCCTGCCGGTCGTGACCAGCGTTGTTCCAAAACACCTTTATGAAGGCACGGATATCGCCACCAACCCGGCCAACACCAAGCCAGTCGGCACCGGACCTTTCGTTTTTGCCGAATACAAACCGGGCGAATATTACCGCCTGACGCGCAACGAGAAATATTGGGCGAAGGACGCACCACAGCTCAACGAAATCATCTACCGCATCTTGCCGGATCGCGCCGGTGCGGCCTCTGCGCTGGAAGCGGAAGAGATCCAGCTTGCGGCCTTCTCCGCCGTTCCGCTGTCCGATCTGGCGCGCCTCGCCAAAGAACCCGGCATCAAGGTCATTGCCGATGGTTATGAGGCGCTGACCTATCAGCTCGTTGTAGAAATCAACCACCGCCGCAAGGAACTGGCAGACCTCAAGGTACGCCAAGCCATTGCCCACGCCATCAACAAAAAACTGGTGATCGATACCGTTTTCCTCGGCTACGCCACGGCCTCCACAGGTCCGGTGCCGAAAAACGCGCCGCAATTCTACACGTCCAACGTGGAAACCTATGATTTCGACGTGGAGAAGGCCAATGCCCTGCTGGATGAGGCTGGTTACAAGCGCGGTGCGAACGGGACGCGCTTCTCGCTGAAGCTGCTGCCCGCGCCATACTTCAACGAAACCAAACAGTTCGGCGCTTATCTGCGTCAGGCCTTGGCGGAAATCGGCATCGAAGCAGAACTCGTCAACAATGATTCCGCCGCGCACCAGAAGGCCGTCTACACCGACCATGCCTTCGATCTGGCCGTGGCACCACCGGTTTTCCGTGGCGATCCGGCCATCTCCACCACCATCCTCGTCAAGTCAGGCACGCCAGCGGGCGTCGGCTTCTCCAATCAGGGTGGTTACGAAAACAAGGAACTGGACGCGCTGATGGACAAGGCCGCGCAGACCATCGATGAAAAAGCCCGCACCGAACTTTACAAAGACTTCCAGAAAAAGGTGGCGGCAGACCTGCCCCTCATCAATGTTGCGGAATGGGGCTTTATCACCGTTGCGCGGGATAGTGTGAAAAACGTCGCCAGCAATCCGCGTTGGGCCGTGTCGAACTGGGCGGATACCGCCGTGCAGGAATAGTGGTGAACCGAGCAGCCCGCATTGTCAGCCGACGAATTTTCAGCGCCATTCCGGTGCTGGTCATCGTGCTTCTGCTGACATTCCTGCTGCTCGAAAACGCCTCTGGTGATGCCGTCGATGCCTATCTCGTGTCCATCGGCGGCGGCGATGCGATGTTGCGGGAAGGTCTGCGCACGCAATACGGGCTAGACCAATCCATGCTCGCACGGCTCTGGTTTTATGTCTCTTCCGTCGCAAAGCTTGATCTCGGCTGGTCCACCGCCTTTGACCGCCCGGTCCTGTCACTCATCCTTGAGCGCCTGCCCAACACGCTGTTGTTGATGGGCTTGGCAACGGCCCTCTCCTTCGCGCTCGGTTCAGCCCTCGGCATCGTGGCCGGAGCCAAACCCGGCAGCTTTCAGGACCGCACTTTGTCCACCCTGTCACTGGCGCTTTACGCCATGCCCGGTTTCTGGCTCGGTCTGGTGCTGGTCATCGCCTTTGCGGTGAAATTGCGCTGGCTGCCCACGTCAGGCATCGAAACCATCGCATCTGGCAAACAAGGCTTGGACCGCGCTCTGGATATCGCCCGGCACCTCGTCCTTCCCGTCGCCAGTCTCGGTTTCATTTATCTGGCGCTGTTTCTGCGCGTCATGCGTACCGCCATGGCGGATATCTGGCGGCTGGATTTTGTCGCCTTCGCGCAATCAAAAGGACTTTCGAAAAGCCGCATCGTGCTGCGCCATGTCGCCCGCAATGCGGCCTTGTCTCTGGTCACCGTACTGGGTCTTCAATCCGCAGCCATGCTGGGTGGCAGCGTCGTCATCGAAAGCGTCTTTGCCGTTCCCGGCTTCGGCAGGCTGGCGCAGGAAGCCGTCAGCGGGCGTGATACGCCACTGTTGATGGGCATCATTCTGACCAGCGCCGTGTTCGTCATCCTCGTCAATCTCATTGTCGATGTGTTCTATGCCGTCCTCGATCCGCGCATCGGCGCGCAGGAGGGCAGTGCATGAGGTTGCTTCGGCAAATTCCGCGCAGCCCGGAAGGCTTTCTCGGCCTGCTGATTCTCGTCACCATCGCTGCCGCTGGCATCGCCGCGCCGTTTCTGTTTCCCAAAGACCCGCTATCGATTGTCGGCGCACCGCTCATTCCACCTTTTATCGACTCGGCGCTGCCTTTCGGCACCGACAGCCTTGGCCGCGATGTCCTCGCCGGTCTTTTCCATGGCGCACGCATTTCGCTGGCCGTCGGCATCAGCGCTGCTGCGGCGGCAATCTTCATCGGCACGGTCATGGGCACGCTCGCCGGTTTTGCAGGTGGCCTCATCGATGAAGCCTTGATGCGTGTGACCGATGCGTTCCAGATCGTGCCCAGCTTCCTTTTGGCGCTCGCCTTCGTCAGCACGATAGGCGCATCCACACCCATCGTCGTTCTGGCCATCGCACTGGGTGCATGGGCAGACCCGGCGCGGTTGACGCGGGCGCAGGTTTTGTCCATCCGCGAGCGCGATTACGTGGCCTCCGCCCGCACCATCGGCATGCACCCTTTGGAAATCGCCTTCCGGCAAATCCTGCCCAATGCTTTGCCGCCCGTCATGGCGCTGGCGGCCATCATCGTTGCCGGAGCCATCCTCACCGAAGCCGCCTTGTCCTTTCTCGGTCTGGGTGATCCCAATGTCGTCACATGGGGTTCGATGATTGCCGAAGGCCGCAATGTCCTGCGCTCCGCCGCCTACCTCTCCATCATTCCCGGCCTCGGCCTTCTGGTCACGGTGCTCGGCGTTTATCTGTTGGGAGAAGGCATCAACAAGGCACTGGCAGCAAGGGTGGAAAACCCATGAGCCTCCTGCCGCTTTGCACCATCGAAAAGCTGACCGTCAGTTATCATCGCGCCACCCAGCCCGCGCTGAACGGCATTTCCCTCTCCCTCTTCGCCAATCGCCGTCTGGCCATCATCGGCGAAAGCGGCTCCGGCAAAAGCACGCTGGCCCGCAGGCTGGCCGGATTGCTGCCGCGCGATGCCATATCGTCTGGCCGTATCGACTGGAACTCGGCACCCCCACGTCAAGGCCGCGATATCGGTTACGTTTTCCAAGACCCCGGCGCCAGCCTCAACCCGGTTTTGACCATTGGCGAGCAGGTGGCGGAAGGGGCTGTGCGTCATCTCGGCCTGTCATGGAAACAGGGGCTGGCCCATGCCCGCGATCTGCTGGAGCAGGTCCATCTGCCGCATCCATCCTTGTTGCTGAAGGCCTATCCCCACCAGCTTTCCGGCGGCCAACGCCAGCGCGTGGCCATCGCCGCGGCCATTTCTGCCAGCCCGAAAATCCTGATTGCGGATGAAGCCACAAGTGCGCTCGACACCATCACCCAAGCCGCCATCGCAAGCCTTCTCGACAGTCTGGTGCGTGAAAACGGCATGACGCTGATTTTCATCACTCACGATATCGCCCTTGCATCTTCGCTGGCAGACGATATCGCCGTGCTGAAATCCGGGCGGCTGGTGGAATGGGGAGAGGCGTCCACTCTCCTGTCAGACCCCACCCACAGCTATACCAAAACCTTGATTGCGGCGCATCTGGACCTGTCCACACCACCCTTGATCGAAGGTGCGCGCTGATGGCTCCATTGCTTGTCGTTGAAGGGCTGTCCAAAACCTATCGCTCCCAAGGGCGAAACACGCCCGCTGTTTGCGATGTTTCGTTCACCCTCAACCGAGGCGAAACGCTCGGCCTCGCCGGGCCGTCCGGCTGTGGAAAATCCACACTTGCCCGCCTCATCATGCGGCTGGTTGAACCTGATGAGGGCAGCATTCGTTTTGAGGATGAGGATTGGCTGAGCCTCTCGGGTCAGGACCTTCGCCAGAACCGCCAACACATGCAGATGGTGTTTCAAGACACCCATGCCGCCTTCAATCCCCGCGCCACAGTCGAAACCGCCATCGGTGAACCGCTCCGCATCCACAACATCGTCCCATCCAGACATCGCACCGCCGAAATCGCAAGACTTCTGGAGCGCGTCGGCCTGCCCGCAAATTTTGCCAAGCGCCCCGTGCTTGAACTGTCCGGCGGGCAAAGGCAGCGTGTGGCAATCGCCCGCGCACTCAGCACGCGCCCATCCCTGCTTGTCATGGATGAGGCCGTTTCGGCGCTGGATGTGTCGGTGCGGGCGCAGATCTTGCAACTGCTCGTGTCCGTGCAACGGGAAACCGGCCTTGCCTGCCTTTTCGTTTCGCATGATATCGCCGTCATCCGCGCCGTCTGCCACCGCGTCGCCATCATGGATGCCGGAACCATCGCGGAACATGGGGAAACCCGGCACATTATTTCCGCCCCGCAATCGCAAACCGCACGGCGTTTGATCGCCGCCGTTCCCCGGCTTCAGACCCATAAGGACCATGACAATGCCCAACCGTGACTGGAGCCACCTGCTCGACATTCCCGCCTTTCCAGCAGGACATTATGCCCTTCTCGCAGACCGGCTGGCAGCGCTTCTGGGCACGAACAACGACGTTTTGCTGATACAGGCAGAGGCGGTTCTGGCACTGGAAGCCGTGGCAACCAGCCTTGCGCATCCGGGCTTGCGCGCCCTCAACATCGTCACCAGCCCCTATGGCACATGGTTCGGCAACTGGCTGGAGCGCGGCGGCGCTGATGTCTTCAATCTGGTGGCAGAGCCGGCCCACCCAATCGCTTTGGAAGCGGTCGCAGCGCATCTCGATGCCCACCCGGAGATCGACATCCTCTCCCTCGTCCATGCCGAATCGGCCAGCGGCATTCTCAACCCGCTGGAAGACATTGTTGCATTGGCAAAGGCGCGTGGCATCGTCACCATCGTCGATGCGGTGGCCTCCATCGGCGGCCATGCGCTTGATATCGATGACCTCGGCATCGATATCGCTGTCATCGGCCCGCAAAAATCCCTTGGCGGACCGGCGGGATTGTCTGCTTTATCCGTTAGCCCAACAGCATGGCGCCTGTTGCAGCACGATAAGGCACCGCGCATTTCAATGCTGTCCTTGCTCGACCAGAAAGAACAATGGCTCGACACCGGCCGTCACGCCCTGCCCGGCACGCCATCGCCCGTAGAATTTTTCGCCCTGCAAGCAGCCCTTAACAGGATCGAAGCGGAGGGCATAGAGAACGTGCAGAAGCGCCACATCGTCGCCAAAGAGGCAACGCGGGCCGGACTTGTGGCACTGGGTGTAACATTGTGGGCGCAGGACCATTCCGCCTCCGCCCTCGTCACCACTGCCGTCTTGCCAGCCGATGTCAAAAGGGAAAGCTTTCTGTCACGCCGCAACATTGCCGGTGCGGATTTAACCGTCGGCGTTGGTCCCGGCACGGAACGGCTCGTTCGCCTCAATCACACCGGACAGCGCGCCACCGAAGAGGCCGTTGTGGCAAATCTCACCGCTTTTTCACAGGCGCTTGATGCCCATGGACACGGTAACACTCTCACCAAAGCGCTCGAAACCATCACGGAAATTTATCGCTCTAATCACATTCTCTAATGTACGCGATTTCGACAGCGTGGAATGAAGCTCCGCAGATTCGTCAATTTTCGAAATAAATCTCTCAAATTTATCCACAACCGTAACAGACTAATTCCCTAGACAATCTTGACGAAATCGTGGCAACGCGCAAAACTTTACACGTTGTTAAACAATGTGACAGAGGGAACGAAAATGGTAGCTGGCTTCAATATGCTTTCATTCGACCTATTCGGACTTGGTCGCAAGGCGCAGGAAGATAATCTCAAACGCGAGAGCGGCGTCAAATCGGAATCAAAACCAACAAAAGACGAGTCGGAACAACACGACCGTGATCAGCAACACGAACTGTTCTTCTGGTCGCTGTATCCGGTGATTTAGGGTAGATTTTTGCGAGTTTGGCAAATACCTTTCGCCAAACTCCGTCACCCCGGACCCGATCCGGGGTCCAGTGCAATCAAGTCCTTGATTGCGGAAGACTCTTTTGCCACGCCGACGCGCGGCTGCTGGATACCGGCTCAAGGCCGGTATGACGGAAAAGTAGGTCTACGGAAACAAGCTGACCGAAGCGCACACCGCGCCCCGGTCTCCGTCATACATCACAACTTCACCCAACCACCATTTTGCTTCGATGAAGCAACGCAGGCTTCCACAAAAGCCACGCCCTTCACGCCATCATCGATCGTCGGGTAAATCACCGCTTTGTCGACAGTGGTGCCTGTGCGCCGTGCATCGATGGCATTGGCGGCCTCCGTATAGATCGTCGCAAAGGCTTCGAGATAGCCCTCCGGGTGGCCGGATGGGATGCGGCTGACACGGGCCGCAGACGCTCCAGCCCCTGCACCACCACGGGTGATCAGTTGCTTCGGTTCGCCAAGCTTCGTGAACCACAGATAGTTGGGATCAGCCTGCGTCCACTCGATACCGGCCTTGGTGCCATAGACACGCACTTTGAGACCGTTCTCGTGGCCCACAGCCACCTGGCTGCACCACAGCAGGCCCTTGGCAGGCGCTGTGCCGCCTGTTGCCTTGAAGCGCAGCATCACATGGGCGTTGTCGTCCAGACGACGTCCTTCCACGAAGGTGTGAACATCCGCCGCCAGTTCATCGGCTTCAAGCCCGGAAATGAAGCAGCCGAGATTATAGGCATGTGTGCCGATATCGCCGGTCGATCCACCGGCACCGGATTGCGCCGGGTCGGTGCGCCATACGGCCTGTTTCGCGCCAGTCTGCTCCACGGGTTCTGCCAGCCAGTCCTGCGGATATTCCATCTGCACCAGCCTGATATCGCCAAGCGCACCGGTTTCCACCAATTCCCGCGCATGACGCACCATGGGATAGCCGGTGTAATTATGCGTCAGCACGAACAGCGCATCCGCCTTGTCGGCCACCGCTTTCAGCTTTTTGGCGTCCTCCAGATTGGAGGTCAGCGGCTTGTCGCAGATTACATGGATGCCGCGTTCCAAAAAGGCCTTCGCCGCCGGGTAATGCACATGGTTTGGCGTGACGATCGCAACGGCTTCGATGCCATCAGGCCGCGCAGCTTCCTTCTCTGCCATCTCCTCGAAGGAGCCGTAGCAGCGGTCTTCGTCCAGCCCAAGCTCCAGCCCGGAGGCCTTAGATTTTTCTGGTGTCGAGGACAAGGCTCCGGCCACCAGTTCAAAACGGTTGTCCAGCCGTGCCGCCATGCGGTGCACGCCGCCGATGAATGCGCCAGCACCACCGCCCACCATGCCAAGGCGAATCCGTTTGTTCGCCTTGTCGGTCGTCTTTCCTTCAATTGCCATGAAATATCCTCAACATTTTTTGCGCATTCCCGAACGGAAAACCGCTGCACACTTTTCCTGGAAATGCTTTTAAAGCCCTAACATGCGGCGGTTGGCCGCGTCGTCGGTGCCACTCGATGCAAAATCATCGAAGGCCTTTTCCGTCACGCGGATGATATGCGCCTTGACGAATTCCGAGCCTTCAGCAGCACCGTCTTCCGGGTGTTTCAGCGCGCATTCCCACTCCACCACGGCCCAGCCGTCAAAATCATTGGCCGCCATTTTGGAGAACACGGCACCGAAATCCACCTGCCCATCGCCCAGCGAGCGGAAACGGCCAGCACGGTTGACCCAGCCCTGATACCCGCCATACACGCCCTGTCGGCCAGTCGGATTGAACTCCGCATCCTTGACGTGGAACATCTTGATGCGGTCTTTGTAGATGTCGATATTGTCGAGATAATCCAGGCATTGCAGCACGTAATGCGACGGATCATAGAGCATATTGGCGCGTTTGTGGTTCTTCACGCGCTCCAGGAACATCTCGAACGTCACGCCATCGTGCAGATCTTCACCGGGGTGAATTTCGTAGCAGACGTCCACGCCATGCTCATCGGCAAAATCGAGGATTGGCGTCCAGCGCTTCGCAAGTTCGTCAAACGCCGCTTCCACCAGACCGGCGGGGCGCTGTGGCCAGGGGTAGATAAACGGCCATGCCAAGGCACCGGAAAACGTTGCATGGGCATTGATGCCGAGATTGCGCGACGCCTTCAGCGCCAGCTTCACCTGCTCCACGGCCCAAGCCTGACGTGCCTTGGGGTTGCCGCGCACTTCAGGCGCTGCGAAACCGTCAAAGGCTTCGTCATAAGCCGGGTGCACCGCCACAAGCTGGCCTTGCAGATGGGTGGAAAGCTCGGTGATCTCAACGCCGTTCTGGCGCGCCACACCGGCAAACTCGTCGCAATAATCCTTCGATTCCGCCGCTTTTTTCAGGTCGATCAACTGTCCGGCCCAGGTTGGAACCTGCACACCCAGATAACCCTTTTCCGCCGCCCACTTGGTAATGCCATCCCACGTATTGAACGGCGCAGCATCACCTGCAAACTGACCGAGAAAAAGTCCCGGTCCTTTGATCGTCTTCATGAATTTGATCCTCCTGCATCGATACAGTTGAGCGGTTACAACCTCCCCCGATCAACGGTGCCCAAGCTAACCGCTCATAATTTTCGTGCAACCCTCAATAATCAGCCCGGCAAAATAATTTGCATTTTCACCTCTCCCGCAGGCGCGGAAGCAGCCGTATCGAAGGCCTTGATACTGTCGTTGAAATCAAACGTGCGGGTAATCAGCGGCGCGACGTCGATGGCGCCGGAAGCCAGCATGTCGACGCAGCGGCCAAACACGTTGGCGTAACGGAAAACATGCTCGACACGGGCTTCGCGAATTTGCGCCGCCACCACATCATAGGCCACAAGTTTCGTTGGCATACCCACTAGAACCACCGTTCCTGCCGGTCGCAACGGCTCGAATACCTTGGTAATCGCCGCTTCCGCGCCCGAGCATTCGAAAATCACGTCGGCACCCCAGCCGGCAGTGGTTTTCAAAACCTCCTCGGCCAGATTTTGCTCCCGCACGTTCACGGTCTCAACCGGCCCCAGCTTGCGCGCCATATCCAGCTTGACGGGATCGACATCGGACACGATCACCCGTGCGCAACCGGCAGCCAGCGCCGCCAGCACCGTGACCAGACCAATCGGACCAGCCCCGATAACGACGGCAATATCGCCCGGCTGAACACGCGCCTGCGTCGCCGCCTGCACGCCCACCGCCAATGGCTCGACCATCGCACCGGCTGCAAAAGAAACATTATCCGGCAGTTTGAATGTGTAAGCAGCCGGATGAACAACCGATGCCCGCAGCACGCCATGCACCGGCGGCGTCGCCCAGAAGCGCACGGCGGGATCGAGATTGTAGTGGCCGATGCGGCTGGCGCGGCTGATCGGATCGGGAATGCCCGGCTCCATGCAAACGCGGTCACCCACCGCCAGATTTTTAACCTCGGAGCCAATTTCCGTCACGGTGCCGGATGCCTCATGACCGAGGATCATCGGTTCGCGCACCACGAAATTGCCGATGGCGCCGTGGGTGTAATAATGCACATCGCTACCGCAGATGCCGACGGTGTGGATGGCGATCCGCACATCATTCGGCCCGACCTGCTCTTCCAGCGAAAACTCGCGCAAGGACAATTTGCCCTTTTCTTCCAGAACGAGCGCACGCTCCTCACCCAATGTCTGTTGGCGTTGCATTCGGTCCTCCTCGACTTCAATACTGCATCGTTGCGATAACAAAATCGGGAAGTGGTTGAATAAGCAAGGTCGAAAAGAAACTTTTCGTCACTCAACCGGTTTGCATGTGGAACTTCATGTAGGAGACCGAACAATGTTACTGACACGACGCGCCATCATGGCGGCAACCGCAGCAACGGCAGCAGCATCAGCCCTGTCCGCGCCCTCCATTGCCAGTGCAGCAATTCCCTTCAAACAACCCGCTCTGCCCTTTGCGGAAGACGCTCTTGCCCCGCATATTTCCGCGAAAACCGTGGGCCTGCATTACGGCAAACACCACAAGGCCTATTTCGACAAGCTGAACACGCTGGCCAAAGGCACGCCTTACGCAGACATGGAGCTTGAACAGATCGTCAAAAGCTCGGCCGGCAAAACCGCCGACAAGAAGATTTTCAACAATGCTGCCCAGGCCTGGAATCACGTCGTCTATTGGGATCAGTTCGTTCCCGGCGGCCCCAAACGCCCGGAAGGCAAGGGTGCGGAAGAATTCAACGCGGCGTTCGGCGACTACAGCAAATTCATCGAAAAAGCCGTCGCTACATCGGACGAGGTGTTCGGCACCGGCTGGGTCTGGTTGACCCGTGATGACAATAACAAACTTGCCCTTGTGGGTTACGAAGACGCCAACAACCCCGTCGCCGTTGGCAGGCCGGCCTATCTTGCCATCGACATCTGGGAACACGCCTATTACGTCGACTACGAGAACCGCAAGCCGGAACACATCAAGACTGTTCTTGAAAATCTCGTGAACTGGCGTGTTGTTGGTGATAAAATCGCACAGGCCTGAACCAGTACTACACTTTATCGTTGCAGCGCCCTGATATGTCAGGGCGTTTTCGTTTATGGTGCACAAAGCGTGCCATAAGTCGATATCATCTCATTTCGCGATCTTCACAAATATAAGATTCTAACATCGACGCCTAAATTAGTATCAAAATCGAAAAAGTTGAATAATTGATCAAAAATCGTCGGGATCGTTTCAGATGCCCGCTTGAGTATGTAAAGAGTTTCTTATAACCACGTTCCATCGGTATTCGCGGAACAAGCGAGCCGGATACAAAAATTGGGAGCTCAATAATGAGATATAAACTTGGCCTAATCGCTGCCGCCCTGCTTTCGGCGACGTGCTTTGCACCGGCAGCAAGCGCAAAAACCTTCGTATATTGCTCTGAAGGTTCCCCGGAAGGTTTCGACCCCGGCCTTTACACCGCAGGCACCACATTCGATGCCTCCGCTCACACAGTTTACAGCCGCCTGCTGGAATTTGAAAAAGGCACCACCAAGCCCGTTCCTGGCCTGGCAGAAAGCTGGGAAGTTTCCGAGAACGGCACTGTCTACACGTTCAAGCTTCGCAAGGGCGTAAAGTTCCAGACCACTGAATTCTTCACACCAACACGCGAGCTGAACGCCGACGACGTCGTTTTGTCGATCGATCGCCAGATCAAGAAAGAAAATCCCTGGCACCAGTACGTTCCTGGCACGTCCTGGGAATATGCCGCTGGCATGGGCTTTCCTGAGCTGATCAAGTCTGTTGAAAAAGTCGACGATTTGACGGTCAAGTTCACGCTGAACCGCCCTGAAGCACCGTTCCTTGCCAACCTTGCAATGCCGTTCGCTTCGATCATTTCGAAGGAATACACGGACAAGCTGGCCGCTGAAGGCAAGCAGGCGCAGTTGAACCAGCAGCCGGTCGGCACAGGTCCATTCGCCTTCGTTGCTTACCAGCCGGATGCCGTCATCCGCTACAAGGCCAACAAGGACTATTGGGGCGGCGCGCCGAAGATCGACGATCTCGTCTTCGCAATCACCTCCGATGCAGCCGTTCGTTACCAGAAGCTCAAGGCTGGCGAATGCCACCTGATGCCATTCCCGAACGCTGCCGATGTTCAGTCCATGAAGTCTGATCCAAGCCTGAAGGTTCTGGAACAGGAAGGCCTGAACGTTGCCTACCTCGCCTACAACACCACACAGGCTCCTTTCGACAAGCCTGAAGTGCGCAAGGCTCTCAACAAGGCCATCAACAAGAAGGCCATCGTTGATTCCGTGTTCCAGGGCATGGCAACACCTGCCAAGAACCCACTGCCGCCAACCATGTGGTCCTACAACGACAAGGTCGAAGACGACACATACGATCTTGACACTGCCAAGAAGATGCTGACCGACGCTGGCGTAAAAGACCTTTCCATGAAGGTCTGGGCCATGCCGGTCTCGCGTCCCTACATGCTCAACGCCCGCCGTGCCGCTGAAATCCTTCAGGCCGATTTCGCAAAGATCGGCGTAAAGGTTGAAATCGTGTCTTACGAATGGGCCGAATATCTCGACCGTTCCAAGGCAAAGGACCGTGACGGCGCCGTCTTCCTCGGCTGGACCGGCGACAATGGTGATCCGGACAACTTCCTTGATACGCTTCTCGGCTGTGAAGCCGTTGGCGGCAACAACCGCGCTCAGTGGTGCAACAAGGAGTTCAACGATCTGGTGAAGAAGGCAAAGGTCACGACAGACCAGGCCGAACGCACCAAGCTCTATGAGCAGGCACAGGTTGTCTTCAAGAAAGAAGCACCTTGGGCCACCATCGACCACTCGCTTGCCGTTGTTCCAATGCGCAAGGAAGTCTCCGGCTTCGTTCAGAGCCCGCTTGGCGACTTTACGTTTGAAACCGTAGACATCTCCGAGTAAAATTATCGCATCGAAAAATGCCGCGTGTCTTGTCTCAAGGCGCGCGGCACTTGCGTTATAAGAACACTCACTAAACAACCAAGAAGCAGACCGAAAAGGTCGCTACTGCCAGCGCATAGGTTCCAGGCGGAACAGATCGAAGGTTTTTCATGATTGGCTTTCTCGTGCGGCGCATAGCCGTGCTTATCCCCACGTTCATCGGGGTTTCCATTATCGCGTTCCTGTTCATACGGCTTTTGCCGGGTGATCCGGTTGCCCTTCTGTCGGGTGAACGTGTCATGTCGCCAGAGCGGCACGCGCAGATCAGCGCGGCCCTCGGCATGGACCGGCCTATGGTCATCCAGTATCTGGATTATCTCAAAGGCGTTCTGACCGGCGATTTTGGCACATCCATCGTCTCCAAGGCGCCGATTCTCACCCAGTTCAAGGCGCTGTTCCCCGCAACGGTGGAGTTGTCCTTCTGCGCCATGCTGCTGGCCATCGCCATCGGCATTCCCGCAGGCATCATCGCCGCCATCAAGCGCGGGTCGTTCTTCGACCAGTCTTTGATGGGTGTCGCCCTTGTCGGTTACTCCATGCCGATCTTCTGGTGGGGCTTGCTGCTCATCATCCTGTTCTCCGGCATCCTGCAATGGACACCGGTGTCTGGCCGCATCTCGCTGATGTACTATTTCCCGCCTGTTACCGGCTTTATGCTGATCGACTCGTTGCTTTCAGGGCAAAAGGGCGCGTTCAGCTCGGCGCTGAGCCATCTGATCCTGCCATCCATCGTGCTGGCCACCATTCCGCTGGCCGTCATCGCCCGCCAGACACGCTCGGCAATGCTGGAAGTGCTGTCGGAAGATTACGTCCGCACCGCGCGCGCCAAGGGTCTTGCGCCGTTCCGCGTCATCGGCATTCATGCGCTGCGCAATGCGATGATCCCGGTCATCACCACCATTGGCCTCCAGATCGGCGTCATGCTGGCGGGTGCCATCCTCACCGAAACGATCTTTTCATGGCCGGGCATCGGCAAATGGATGGTCGATTCCGTCTTCCGCCGCGATTACCCTGTCATTCAGGGCGGTCTCCTGCTGATTGCGGGCATCATCATGGTCGTCAACCTCATCGTTGACCTCCTGTATGGCCTGATCAATCCGCGCATCAGGCATTAAAGAAGAGGACCGTTTCATGGCCGATACCGCCATTACCAAGACAGCCGAACCGGCGTCCTCTTTCGCCATGCGCAAGCAGATGTTGAAGGAATTCTGGTTCTATTTCTCCGAAAACAAAGGTGCCGTCATCGGCCTTTATGTTTTTGCCGCACTGGTGTTCGTTGCCGTTTTTGCATCGATCATTGCACCACACTCGCCGTTCCAGCAGTACAGTGATGCCGCTCTCCTGCCACCCGCATGGATGCAGGGCGGACGCCTGACTTACCTTCTGGGCACCGATGCCGTTGGTCGCGATATTCTGTCGCGCCTGATTTATGGCGCGCAATATTCGCTTTTTATCGGCGTGTTCGTCACTACCCTGTCGCTCTCGACCGGCATCATCATCGGCGTTATCGCCGGTTATTACCGCGGCTGGATCGACACGGTCATCATGCGCCTGATGGATATCATTCTGGCGTTTCCGTCCCTGCTTCTGGCTTTGGTTCTGGTCGCCATTCTTGGCCCCAGTCTCACCAATGGCATGATTGCAATTGCGCTGGTGCTCCAGCCGCATTTCGTGCGCCTGACACGCGCCGCCGTCATGGCCGAAAAAAGCAAGGATTATGTCACCGCCTCGCGTCTGGCCGGCGCAGGCCCATTCCGGCTGATGTTCCGCACCATTCTGCCAAACTGCACCGCACCTTTGATCGTTCAGGCCACCTTGTCGTTTTCGAACGCCATTCTGGATGCGGCGGCCCTTGGCTTCCTCGGCATGGGAGCACAGCCACCGGCACCGGAATGGGGCACGATGCTTGCCGAAGCGCGTGAGTTCATTCTGCGCGCATGGTGGGTCGTCACCTTCCCCGGCATCGCCATCCTCATCACCGTTCTCGCCATCAATCTGGTGGGCGATGGTCTGCGTGATGCACTTGACCCGAAACTGAAGAGGTCCTGATATGGCACTTCTGCAAATCGATAATCTCACCGTCGAATTCGAAACCGCAAACGGCTGGTTCCGCGCCGTGGACGGCGTTTCGGTCTCCGTCAATCCGCGTGAAGTTCTCGCCATCGTCGGCGAATCCGGCTCCGGAAAATCGGTGTCGATGCTGGCCGTCATGGGCCTTCTGCCATGGACAGCCCGCATCACCGCCGACCGCATGTTGTTTCAGGGCAAAGACATCCAGAAACTCGGCGCATCCGAGCGTCGCAAGCTCATCGGCAAGGACATTGCCATGATCTTTCAGGAGCCTGTGGCCAGCCTCAACCCGTGCTTCACCGTTGGTTTCCAGATCGAGGAAGTCCTGCGCATCCACATGGGCATGGACAAGAAGACACGCCACGCGCGCGCCATCGAATTGTTCAAGCTCGTCGGCCTGCCAGACCCGGAAGAACGCCTGAAGCACTTCCCGCACCAGATGTCGGGTGGCCAGTGCCAGCGCGTCATGATCGCCATCGCGATTGCCTGCAATCCGAAGCTTCTCATTGCCGATGAGCCAACAACCGCGCTCGACGTGACGATCCAGAAACAGATCCTCGATCTGTTGATGAAGCTTCAGGCCGAAAACGGCATGGGCCTCATCATGATCACCCACGATATGGGCGTGGTGGCAGAAACCGCCGACCGCGTGATTGTGCAGTACAAGGGCAAGAAAATGGAGGAAGCCGATGTGCTGTCCCTGTTTGAAAACCCCAAAAGCAACTACACCAAGGCTCTGCTGGCAGCCCTTCCCGAAAACGCAACGGGCGATCGCCTGACCACCGTGTCGCAGTTCTTCGATGGCACGCCAGCGCCTGCGCCCACCTCTGCGGGAGAAACAGCATGACCGACAGCAAAACCATGCTCGAAATCCGCAACATGAAGCGTGATTATTACCTTCCCGGCGGCTTTATGAAAAAGGCCAAGACCATTCATGCGGTCAAGGGCGTGTCTTTCGCGCTCGAAACCGGCAAGACCCTGGCCATCGTCGGCGAAAGCGGCTGCGGCAAGTCCACGCTGGCCCGCATGTTGACCTTCATCGATGAGCCGACCTCCGGTGATCTTCTGATCGACGGCCAGAAGGTTGATACCCGCCCCGGCCATCTGACGGCAGACATGCGCCAGAAGGTGCAGATCGTTTTCCAGAACCCCTATGGTTCGCTCAACCCGCGCCAGAAAATTGGCGACGTTCTGGGTGAATCGCTGATCATCAACACCACCATGTCCGCAGCCGAGCGCCGCGAAAAAGCCAATGACATGCTGGTGCGAGTGGGCCTGGGTCCGGAACACTATAACCGCTACCCGCACATGTTCTCCGGCGGCCAGCGCCAGCGCATCGCCATCGCGCGTGCCCTCATGCTCAACCCGAAACTGCTGGTATTGGACGAGCCGGTCTCCGCGCTCGATCTTTCCGTGCAGGCCCAGGTGCTGAACCTCCTCGCCGACCTGCAAGACGAGTTCGGCCTCACCTACGTCTTCATCAGCCACGACCTGTCCGTGGTCAAATACATCGCTGACGAAGTCATGGTGATGTATTTCGGTGAAGCCGTGGAATACGGCACCCGCGACGAGGTCTTCTCCAACCCGCAACACCCCTACACCCGCTCGCTCTTCGCCGCGACGCCGAAGTCGGACGTGGATTCCATCCGCGCCCGCGTGGCGGCAAAGGCTTTGGCGAAAGCCGGTTGAGATGTGATAAAAGCCCGGTTTCGACCGGGCTTTTTTGTTGGTGCTCATTGTTCTTGAGAACTGATCTCTGAGGAACAGACACCCACACTCCGCCACGCTGGACCCGATCCGGCATCCAGTGCCGCGCGTCTGCGCGGCAAAGACTCTTGCCTCTGCGGTTTCGGCTACTCACAGCCCGTTCCACCCGTTCCAACGTCATCCTCGGGACAAGCCGGAGGATGACGTTGGAATGCTCGGATAGGTGCGGAGTTTCGGCCAAACCTGATCCGCAAAAATATCAAAAATTTATTTTCGCAACTTTCTCCACACCCCAAAAACCTCCCGCATAATGCTCCCACTTCCGTCGCCCGGATGTTTCGCGAGACATCAAAGGCGTTGGAGGCTGCTGGCTTGCCGCAGACGTGTGGCCAGCCATCAGGACTGCCATGTCAGGGTAAGCCCGGTGGAACCTGATTTCCTCGACGCGAAAGGCCCCTGAAAGGCTTTCGGAAAGTCCGAGGCGAAACGGCTCGATCGGACACTGCCTGTCACGCTCAGACCGGTTTCCGCAAGATCCGGTCTGGGCAAGACATGGAACTGAATGAACGAAATGCCAGAGGCCACGCAAATGCGGAGCCAGTGAACTACACCATACCAGAGACATTTCCGCATTTGCGTGTGTTCTCCGGGTTGAGGTTGACGCAAAGCACGGGCGCATGGCGCCGCGTGAACGGCGAAGCGTGGGTATAAGCGGACCGGGGTTTTTGACAGGATTGGATTTAGGTGGAAGGGAGTAACCCTCATCCATCATCGTGAGCTTGTCGAAGGAGAGGTGCCCCGTAGGGGCCTCGAAGGACGGGGGTTACGGGCTGAGTGCGTGGCCGGATGCTTCGAGGGCGCTGCGCGCCGCCTCAGCATGAGGGCGGAGGGTGTGGCTAAGGGCGCAACGGCAGCATACCTCATCCTGAGGCGGGAGCAAAGCGACCCTCGAAGGACGAGGGATGCGGGACGCTTGCGCCAACCAACGGATGCTTCGTGGCGTTGGCATTTGGCCAAAGCACCGCTCCTTCGACAAGCCCAAGATGATGCATGAGGGCGGAGCAAGCGGCGAGGAGCGCAACAATAGAGGACGGAGTTCGACTTACCGCGGCTTCACCGCACAAATCGCATATCTATGCTGCACGCCCCGCGCAGCAGCCTTCACCACATTCCAGTTCTTCGCCTGCGTTTTGTGAATATCCCGAAGGTCCGTGTCGACCACGATCTGTTCGAACCCCGTCGTACGCAGCAACTCCGCCACGGCATCTGCACGCGCGCCTTGCGAAAAATAAACCCGCGAAAGAATGCTGTTGTGCACACCGGAAAGGTCGGCAGGCATATGCACCGTATCGGGCTTTAGAAACCCGCGTTTCTGCAACCAGTTCGCCAGCCCCTTCAGGAGTTTTTCCGCAAAGCTGACATTGACGAAATCGCCATCGACAATCAGCAGCCTGCCGCCGGGTTTCAGAACCCGCAGCCATTCCGCAAATGCCGCCTTGGGATCAACCAGCGTCCAGACCAGATGGCGATTGATGATCACGTCGTAGGCCGCGTTCGGCTCCATCGTGTTTTCGGCGTCGCCCATGCGAAAGGAAATCGTGCGATTGCGGCTTTTTGCTTTTGCTTTTGCGCGCTCCAGCATCGGCTCTGCCCAGTCCAGACCGGTGACGCGATATCCGAGATCATCCATCAGATGCGAGATGACGCCGGTGCCACTGGCCAGATCAAGGGCGCTTTTTCCATCACCCTTGCCGAGATGTTTGATGACGAGGCGATGCCATGCCGCGCGCTCTTCTTCCGAAAAAATCTCATGACCGGGAGACAGGTCGAACGTGGTGGCGCGTGCAGACCAATAGGCCTTGATCTCATCGCGAAGACCAAAGTTATTCCCGTAATTGTGTACGCCACTCATAATGTCCAACCTTCACGACTGCCAGTTTCGAAACGCTCTAAAAGATAAAACTTGACTTATATACTCATGAAACCTTAAAGCGCCAATAGTTTTACTGGAGAACGATGTTAATGCGAATTACAGGCAAATCCGCCATTCTTGCAATGGGTCTTCTTGTTTCCACAGTCATGCCCGCCTTCGCCGAAAAGGTGACGATCAAGGATGTGACGGGTCGAGACGTTGAGGTCAACGTGCCTGTGAAGCACGTCATTCTGGGCGAAGGCCGCCAGATTTATTTCCTGGCCGCACTCGACAAGAACAACCCGTTCGAACACGTCGTTGGCTGGCGCGATGATCTGCCCAAGGCAGACCCGGAATCCTACGAGGCCTACCTCGCAAAGTATCCAAACATTGCCAAGCTGCCGACATTCGGCGGCATGAAGGACGGCACGTTCGATATCGAACAGGCCGTTGCCTTGAAGCCAGACGTTATTCTGATGAACATCGATGCCAAGACCGCGACGGAAGAAGCCGGTTACATCGAAAAGCTCGGCAAGGTCGGCATTCCACTCGTTTACGTCGACTTCCGTGAAAAGCCGATGGAAAACACCGAACCTAGCATGCGCGTCATGGGCAAGCTGATGGGCAAGGAAGCTGTCGCCGAAGACTTCATCAAGTTCCGCTCCGACAGCATCAAACGCGTAACGGATGTTCTGGCAAAAGAAAATCCAAAGAAGCCTGTTGTTTTTGTTGAACGCGCAGGCGGGTACTCCGACGATTGCTGCATGTCTTTCGGCAACGAAAACTTCGGCAAGATGGTTGAGATCGCTGGCGGCATCAACATGGCCAAGGGCATCATTCCCGGCACATTCGGCACCGTCAATCCGGAGCAGGTTATCGCCTCAAACCCGGACCAGATCATCGTCACCGGCGGCAAGTGGGACGCCTATGTTCCCGGCGGCAACTGGGTTGGCGTTGGTTACGGTGCAGACCTGACGGAAGCCCGCCGCAAGCTGGCAAACCTCACCAAGCGCCCTGCCTTCACCGGCGTCAAGGCGGTGGAAGACGGCAATGTTCACGCCATCTGGCACCAGTTCTACAACAACCCGTACCAGTTCGTGGCCATTCAGGAAATTGCCAAGTGGCTGCACCCGGAGCTGTTCAAGGACCTCGATCCTGAAGCGACATTCAAGGAACTGCACGCACGCTTCCTGCCGCTGGATTACAAGCCCGGTTACTTCGTGTCCCTGAAGGACGCAAAGTAAAAGACAAAGACGGCGCAGGGAGGCGCTGATCGGACATCAGGCGAAGCCGAAAAACACGGCTTCGCCACTTCTGTTTCAAGACCGAAAGGACCGCCCATGCCCATCAACACGTTCGCGCGCATCGCCGCTTTCGCACTCGCGCTGATCGCGACGCCTGCACTTTCCGCCGAGATTATCGATTCCGCCGGACGCAAGGTTGAGATTGAAACTCCGGCCAAACGCGTCATCGTGGGCGAAGCCCGGCAGATTCATGTGATCGCCGCGCTGGAAGGCGAAAAGACCTTCGACACCATTGTCGGCTGGCGCGACGACCTCGTTAAAAAAGACCCGGACACCTACGCCGCTTACATCGACCGTTTTCCGCAGATCGCCAAACTGCCGCTGTTCGGCTATATTCCACAGGGCGATTTCAGCCTTGAATCGGCGATTGCGCTGTCTCCAGACGTCATCACCCTCAATCTGGAAGTGGAAAAAACCGCCAAGGAAAGCGGCTTTGAGGAAAAGGCTGCCGCAGCCGGAATCAAGGTCGTTTATCTCGATTTCCGTCTGAACCCGGACAAGAACAGCGAAAACTCCATTCGCACCCTTGGCCAGATTTTCGGTGCCGAAAAACGGGCGGAAGAGTTCATTGCCTACCGCCGCGCCCAGATTGCGTTGGTCACGGACAAGCTGGCCTCCATCAAGGACGTGAAGCGTCCCAAGGTCTTCATCGAACGGGCACCGGGTATTTCCGGTGAAAACAATTGCTGCCGCACATTCGGCCCGGTCAATTTCGGTGCGATGGTGGAACAGGCGGGCGGCCACAACATTGCCTCTGACGTTTTCAAAACCACCTTTGGTGATCTGAACCCCGAACAGCTCGTCGTGTCTGACCCGGACCATGTGATCGTGACCGGCTCCAACTGGGCTGCGGAATCGGACATCAACCAGTTCGTGCCTGTCGGTCGCGGCGCGGATATGACGCTGGCGCGTGAGCGGTTAGCGAAGCTGATGACACGCACGCCCTTCCCTGGCTTAAAAGCGGTCAAGAACGGCGATGTTCATGCCGTGTGGCACCAGTTCTATGGCGCACCTTATGAGTTCTTCCCCATCCAACAATTTGCCAAGTGGTTCCATCCAGAGCTGTTTGCGGATATGGACCCCGAAAAGAATTTTGAGGACTTCCACCAAAGGTTCCTGCCTGTGACGTACAAGCCGGGATATTTCGCCTCACTTGAAAAAGGTTCGAATTAAATGGCTTCGCTGAGTGAGACGCACATCGAAAAGACAGGGGGCGATCAATATCGCGCTCTGGCTGGTCGACGCATCCTGATCCTGATCGGCCTTGTGCTGGCGCTTTGCCTCAGCCTCGCCACCGACATGGCGCTTGGCCCGGCACGGTATACGCTGTCGGAAGTCGTCGGCGCGATCTTCGATCCGGCTGCCGTCGGCAACCAGCTTCGTGTCGTCATCTGGGATATTCGTATGCCCATCGCACTGATGGCAGTCACGGTTGGCGCGTCGCTTTCTGTCGCGGGTGCGCAGATGCAGACCATTTTGTCCAACCCGTTGGCCAGCCCGTTTACATTGGGTATTTCCGCAGCGGCAAGTTTCGGTGCAGCACTGGCGCTGGTTGGCGGTGTTGCGATTTTTCCGGGTGCCGTGGAATATATGGTGCCGATCAACGCCTTTCTGATGGCCATGGTGGCGGCCATGTTCATTCACTTTGCGTCGACCATGCGCGGTGTCTCTGTCGAAACGATCGTGCTTCTGGGCATCGCCCTTGTTTTCACCTTCAACGCCGCGCTTTCGCTGCTGGAATATCTGGCCTCGGAACAGGCGCTTGCCGCCGTGGTGTTCTGGACCATGGGCAGCCTGACCAAAGCGACGTGGATGAAGGTCTACGTCACCGCTGCAATTCTGGTTGTGACCGTGCCGATGTTCATGAAAAACGCATGGGCCTTGACCGCACTTCGTTTAGGCGATGACAAGGCTGCCAGCATGGGCGTGAATGTGCGCCGCCTGCGCCTGCACACCATGCTGACTGTCAGCCTGCTCGCCGCGATCCCCGTGTCTTTCGTCGGCACCATCGGCTTCGTCGGCCTCGTCGGCCCCCACATCGCCCGTATGGTGGTGGGTGAAGATCAGCGCTTCTTCCTGCCCGGCTCTGTCATCTGCGGTGCGTTGCTGCTGTCCGTCACGTCGGTTGTCAGCAAGATATTGATCCCCGGCGCCATTTTGCCGATTGGCGTTATTACCGCTCTTGTCGGTGTACCGTTCTTTTTCGTCCTCATATTCTCCAACAGGAGGCGCGCATGGTAGCCCTTGCTCTTGCAGAGGTTGGCGCAAAATATGGCCGCACCACCGTGTTGTCCAATGTCACCATGGAGACATTGAAGGCCGGCAGCATAACGGCAGTGATCGGCCCGAATGCGGCCGGAAAATCCACCCTGTTCAAGCGCATCGCCGGGCTGATCAAAGGCCCCGGCCTCGTGACGCTGTCGCAGACGGAACAGAGCGCCCGCACCATCTGCTACATGCCGCAGGACACCGGCGCGAACGCGGTTCTGACGGTTTACGAATCCATTCTTCTCTCTGCAAAACAGGGCGGCGGATGGAAGGTGCATGATGATGAGCTGGCAGAAATCGACGCGATTTTAAAAGCGCTCAACATCCACAGCCTCGCATTCCGCGGCCTTGGAGAGCTTTCCGGTGGACAACGGCAGCTGGTGTCGCTGGCGCAAGCGCTGGTGCGCAAGCCCGAAGTTCTGTTGATGGATGAGCCGACATCGGCGCTGGACCTTCACCGGCAGGTGGAAGTTCTGGACTTCGTTTCGGACCTTGCCCGCCGCAACGGCATGATCGTGCTGATTGCCCTGCATGACCTCAATCACGCCCTGCGATATTGCGAAAACACCCTCGTAATCGCCAACGGCGAAATGGCCGTGAGCGGCAAGACGGCAGATGTGATTACGCCGGACATGCTGCGCGATATCTACAAAGTCACTGCTCGTATCGAAAAATGTTCACGCGGACAGCCGTTCATTCTTGTGGACGGAACGGCCTAGGCTTTCAAATTGAGTGGGCTGTGGATTGAAGGCGGGTTTCCAATGAAACCCGCTTTTTTTGTGGGATTGACCCGTTAAAACACGAGAAAGTTGAGTATAGCTCTTCATATCCGGCGACATAATTGCATTTTTCTCATCACGGATGCATTCTAACAAAATGACGGATTTGAGCACGGAAGACCAATATGCCGCATATTTGCGCAATATTATTCTTTGCTAATTTTCTCATCAATCAACGTTTACATTTCGAATAAGCTATCATAGCATTGCCATAATGCATTTTCCGAATAATGAGGCTTACGGGTGAATTCCGCTCAAAACCACCGCCCGGCATCTCTTGAGGCGCTCGAACAGCGGCTTCAACTCGATCTTTTGTGGCTGAACCTGCCGCCAAAGGCGTGGGTGCCGCAGCGCAATGTCGACGGGAAGAGTGTGCTTGATGTTGCCGTGATCGGCGCCGGGCTTTGTGGACTGGTGACGTTGGCAGCGTTGAAGAAACTCGGCATTGAGAATGCCTGCGCATTCGACCGCGCACCGCAAGGCCGCGAAGGCCCATGGGTGACGTTTGCGCGCATGGAAACGCTGCGCACCCGCAAGGAGGCCGCAGGTCCGGCCCTTGGTATTCCATCATTGACCTTTCGCGCATGGTTTGAGGCACAGTTTGGTGCGCAGGCCTATCTGGATATGGATCTGATACCCCGTCCGCTGTGGATGGATTATCTCATCTGGTACAGACGTGTTCTTGCGCTTGATGTTGCCAATGACACGGCCCTTCAGCGGATTGATGTGCGTGATGACGGCTTGATTTCGCTGTCGCTGCGCAGTGGCGATAACGACGGCCAAGTTCTGGCACGGCGCGTGGTGCTGGCAACCGGACTTGATGGTCTGGGTGCACCAAACATGCCGGCCGTGGCCAGCCGCGTACCCTCGCATTTCGTGCGCCACGGCGCAGACCTCATCGATATGGCAGCGGTGAGAGGCAAGCGTGTTTCCATCGTCGGTGCCGGTGCATCCGCCATGGACAATGCTGCGGCTGCCCTGGAAGCCGGTGCAGCCCGCGTCGATATTTTCGTGCGCCGTGCGGATATTCCCCGTATCGACAAGTTCACCGGCGTCGGCAGCCAAGGCATGACGCAAGGTTATCTCGGTCTGCCGGACGCGGACAAATGGACGTATATGGTTGCAGGCGAGAGGGCGCAGATACCGCCGCCGCGCCACAGTGTGTTGCGGGTTTCGAAACACGCCAACGCGTTCTTTCATCTGGAAAGCCCGGTGGACGACCTTGTTTGCAGCGGCGACCACGTCAACGTCGTGACGCCCAAGGGACGATACGCCACCGACCTCGTCATCTTCGCCACCGGCTTTTCCGTGGATTTCGCAAAGCGCCCAGAATTTTCGGTACTCGCAGATAAAATCCTGCTGTGGCGCGACGCCTATACGCCACCGCCCGGCTGGGAGCATGAGGGCATTGGCGCCATGCCCTATCTCGGCCCGTCGTTCGAATTTACGCCAAAACTGGGCCTCGACGCAAAAACGACGGAGGCGATCTCCCGCATTGCCTGTTTCGCTTACCCCGCCGTACCGTCACACGGCAAAATCACCAGCGGCATTCCGTCGATCAGCGATGGCGCCGTGCGTCTTTCCACCGGTCTTGCCCGCTCGCTTTTCGTGGAAGACAGCGCTTACCACCTCGACCGTTTCCAGACCTTCGATACGCCTGAACTGTTTGGCGATGAATGGAACGATGCCGACCAGACTGAGGAGATGACCCATGCCAACGGATAATGCATTGCCACCGCTTCAGATTTTTTATGGCATTTCTTCGCCATGGGCTTATTTCGGCGCGAAAAGAGCTGTTGCCGTTGCGCGGGATAACGGCGTGAAAATCCGGCTTCGGCCCATTCGCATCATCGAGGCCAATGGTGGCATTCCGTTGCGGCAGCGGCCTGATCCGCGCCAGCTTTATCACGAAATCGAGCTGCGCCGCTGGCGGGACTATCTAGGTATTCCGCTTAATCTGAAGCCTAGATTTTATCCCTGCCGGACCATCGAGCCGGCGGCACAGGCGGTCATCGCGCTACAAAATGTGGGCTGTGATGCCATCGCCTTTTCCTTTGCCGTACAGCAGGCGCTGTGGGCAGAAGACCGGGACATTGCCGATATCGACACGTTGCGCGAGATTGCCAAAGTGACAGCAGGCACGGCCGCTGCAAAACTTGTTGTCGAACAGCAGCCCGACACGATCGTGGGTGAGTGGCAGGATAATCTGGCGGAAGCGGAACGGCTGGGCATGTTCGGCACGCCGAACTACGTGGTTGGCAACGAGGTCTTCTGGGGGCAGGATCGCCTCGATTTCGTTGACCGCGCTCTGAAGCTTCAAAAAAAGAACTGCGAAACCCTGAAGGAACTTGCCCAATGACCGACGCGAAACAATTGCACGACAACGCGATTATCGTGGATGGTTTGCAGACCTGCCAGTGGAGCCGCGAGATTTTCGAGGAAATGCGCGCAGGCGGGCTCACTGCCGTGAACGTGTCGTCTCTGCTGTGGGAAAATTTCCGCGAGGGCATTGCCTATGTGTCGGAATGGAAACGTTTTCTGCGAGACAATGACGACATTCTGCGCCCGGTTCGCAGCGTTGCCGATATTCATGCCGCCAAGGCCGAGGGAAAGACCGGCATCATCATTGGCTGGCAAAACACCTCGCCGCTGGAGGACAGGCTGGATTACGTCGAGATTTTCAAGGATCTCGGCGTCGGCATCATGCAACTGACCTACAACACCCAGAATTATTCCGGTGCGGGATATCTGGAAGAGGTGGACAGCGGCCTGACCGGTTTCGGCAAGGAAGTTCTGTCCGAAATGAACCGTGTGGGCGTGTTGTGCGATCTGAGCCATGTGGGGGACAAGACCTCTGCCGATGTGATCGCCCAATCGAAATCGCCGGTTTGCATTTCGCATATTCTGCCGCGTGCGCTGCGCGATGTGAAACGCAACAAGCCGGACGATCTGTTTCTGGCCTGCGCCGAAAAAGGCGGCCTGATTGGCGTCAGCCTGTTTGCCCCCGGCCTTGCCGCAGGCAATGATGCGACGGTGGACGATTATCTCGATGCCATGTCTTATATCATCGACCTCGTGGGCGAAGACCATGTCGGGATCGGCACCGACTTTTCGCTGGATCGACCGCGCCCCGGCCCCTGGCTGTTGTGGGCCAACAAGGACAAGGGCACGGCCCGCAAGCTGACCGAATTTGGCGATGTCAAAATCAACAAGCCCAAGGGCATTGAGCGCATCACCGACATGCCGAACCTGACCGCGCGCATGGTGGCGCGGGGCTGGAGCGAGGAACTGGTGGCGAAATTGCTCGGCAAGAACTGGTTGCGCGTGCTGGACAAGGCATGGACGCCAACCGCCTGAAGTTGCAGTATTGTTTTCGATAAACCATAGATATGGGCGAGATATCGTCACAAACGGAGCTGGAGAGCGGACATGACGAGAGATGGGCAGACCGGAATTTCAAGGACATTCATTCGCGCTGGCGCGCTTGTGGCCGCTTTTGCGGCATTGATGGGCACGGCATCGGCTCAGGATGCGGCGACGAAGGGAACCGTCAATATTGTCGGTTTCTCTGGCGTATTTGCCGATAACTATCAGAAATTCATCATCAATGCGTTCAAGGAAAAATATCCGGGCATCGACGTCACCTACCAGCAGAGCAAGAACTCGGCGGAAACGCTGGCCCTCTTGACGCTTCAGCGCGCAGAACCGAAGATCGATGTGGCGTTGATCGACGTGTCCGTTGCGATCAAGGCTGGCAAGGAAGGCATTTTTGCCAAGCTGGATGCGGCCAAAGTGCCGAATATTGCCGATGCACCCGCATGGGCGCACATCGAAGGTGACAAGGCCATTGCCTTCTCGCAGGACAATCTGGCGATCCTCTACAACACGGATGCGGTGAAAGAACCACCGACAAGCTGGAACGACCTGACCGACCCGAAATACAAGGGCAAGATTGCCGCAAAGCTGGGTGATACACGCGGCGTGATTCTGCTGCCGATCCTCGCAAAGCTGCAAGGCGCCGACTACAAGAACACCATCGATCCCGGCATTGAAAAGCTGAAGGAAATCGCCCCCAACGTGTCCACCTGGGAACCGGCACCGGATTGCTACGCCGTGGTGCAGAGCGGCGAAGTCGATCTTTCGATTTGCTGGAACGGTCGCGCCCAATATCTGCATGATACGCAGGGCGGCAAGATCGCCGTGGCGGCACCCAAGGAAGGCTCTATCGGCCAGACCAACACGATCGGTCTTGTGGAAGGCTCCAAGAATGCCGAGGCAGCGCAGCTTTTCGTGAATTACGCGTTGAGTGCAGAGGCGCAGGCAACTTTCGCCGAAAAGAGCTTCTACGGCCCTGTTAACACCAAGGTCACGCTGCCGGACGCCGTTGCCGCGCGTATCTATGGCTCGAAAGAAGCGCAGGCTGCGCAGTCCTCGTTAGACTGGAACTTCATCGCTGAAAAATACTCGGCATGGATTCAGCGCATCAACCGCGAAGTCATCGCACTCAACTGATCTTGATAGGAAAACTGGACGCCATGGCTGATCATCACGTCATCATCGACAATCTCGTGAAGACCTATCCGGGCGCCCAGAAGCCTTCTGTGGATCACGTCAGCTTCTCCCTGCCACGCGGTGAGATGCTGGCGCTGCTCGGCCCTTCCGGTTGCGGCAAAACGACGATCCTGCGGATGATCGCAGGGCTGATCGACATCACATCCGGTGCCATTCGTCTGGATGGAACGGATGTCTCGTCCATTCCGGTTTACAAGCGCAATCTGGGCATGGTGTTTCAGGCCTATGCGTTGTTTCCGCATATGAGCGTCGCGCAAAACATCTCCTTTGGCCTCGAAATGCGCAAGGTGGGGCGTGCGGAACGCGAAGAGCGGGTCAAAAAAGCGATCGACCTTGTTAAACTGACCGGACTTGGCGAACGCAAGGTCAGCCAGCTTTCCGGTGGGCAGCAACAGCGTGCGGCCATTGCCCGCTCACTGGTGATCGAGCCGAAGCTGTTGCTGCTGGATGAACCTCTGTCCAATCTCGATGCTAAACTCCGTGACGAGATGCGCGATGAAATTCGCGACATTCAGGCCCGCACCGGCGTGACGGCGATTTTCGTCACCCATGATCAGGACGAGGCGCTGTCGATGGCCGACCGGTTGGCCGTGATGTCTGCCGGCAGGCTGGAACAGATCGGCACGCCGCGTGAAATTTTCGACCGCCCGCAAACCGAATTCGTGGCCTCCTTTATCGGTGCCGGAACGCTGTTTGAGGGCAAGGTTGTCGAGCCGGGGCTGGCGCTGGTGGATGATTTGCAGACCTTGCGGTTTGTTGGCGACGTGCCGGTCGGCTCGCGAATAAAGCTGATGATCCGCCCTCACCGCCTGCGCCTCGCGCAAAACGAGGGCGGGCCCAACACGTTCAAAGGCACCGTCGAACACATCGTTTATCGCGGCCAGATTCTGACACTCAACGTGCGGTGCGGCGGGCGGCTTTTGCAGGCCGATTTGCCGACCCATGCGGGTTCGCTGCCGGACAAGGGCAGTGAGGTCGTGCTTGCCGTGGCGCCGCAAGACCTGACGTTGATCGGTGAGGTTTCACCATGAGCGCAGCCGCGCCAACAGCCAACGGCAGCACTCAAACCTCTGGTGCACCGAAAGGCATTTTGCTGCTGTTGCTGGTGCCGGGGTTGCTGGCTCTCATTATCACCTTCGTTCTGCCGCTGATCTGGCTGTTCCGCGCCTCCTTCGCCACCTCCACCATGAGCGCGTTGAGCGGCGGGAACTGGACATTGCAGTCTTACAGCACCGTGGTGTTTGACCCGTTTTATTGGCGTATTGCCGGCAACACACTTGTTCTGGGTTTCAACGTGGCGATCTTCGCCGTCATTCTTTCCTATCCCATTGCGCTGTTTCTGGCGCGCACCCAAAGCCGGTGGCGGGGTGTGTTGACGGCGCTGGCGGTCGCGCCGCTGCTGACCTCGTCTGTGGTGCGCACCTATGGCTGGATGGTAATTCTGGGTGATAAGGGCGTCATCAACAGCACCTTGCAATCGCTCAACATCACCGACAGCGTTATTCGCCTGACCAATAACAGCTTCGGCGCCACAGTTGCTCTGGTCGAAATCCTGATGCCTTACGCCATTCTCGCCATGCTGAGCGGTTTCGGACGATTGAACGTGCAGCTTGAAGAGGCGGCGGCCATGCTGGGAGCAAACCGGTTCAAGGTGTTCACCCGCATCGTTTTGCCGCTGAGCCTGCCCGGCGTTTTGACGGCAGCGCTGCTTGTTTTCGTGCTGGCGATTTCCGCTTTCGTCACGCCGCGGCTGATGGGCGGCGGGCGCGTTTTCGTGTTGGGAACGGAAGTCTTCAACGAGGCGACGGTAACCCTGAACTGGCCTTTGGCCGCGGCGCTTTCCGTCATGCTGCTGGCCTTGTTCAGCAGCATCATCGTGGTTTACCAGCGCGCTCTGCGCGCTCTGGAGGCATGAGGCGGACGATGCACAACAGCAATCTCCTCGGTCGCATTGCCTGGAACACGCTCATCGCGTTGCTCTATCTGTTTCTGCTGGCACCGATCATCATCGTGTTCATCATATCCTTCGATACGCGGCAATATCTGGCCTTTCCGCCGGAAAGCCTGTCTTTCGGCTCCTATGTGAAGGTGTTCGAGAATGCGAAGTTCATCTCCGCGTTTTGGCGAAGCCTGATGATAGGCCTCATTGTCGGCTCCACGGCCGTCGTCTCGGGTATGCTTTTGTCGTTTTCGCTGGTGCGGTACAAATTTCGCGGCAAAGACGCCGTCAATTTCCTGATCCTCGCACCGTTTCTCGTGCCGCACATCGTGCTTGCCGTTGGTATCATGCTGGTGATTGCGCCGATTGGCCTGCTGGATAGTTACCCCGGCATCGTGCTTGCGCATCTTGGCATTACCATTCCCTACACGGTGCGGACCATCAACATGAGCCTGATGGCGGTCGATACGCGTGTGGAAGAGGCCGCACTGGTTCACGGCGCTTCGCCTTTGATGGTGTTCTGGCGCATAACATTGCCGCTGGTGCGGCCCGGCCTGATTGCCGGTGCGGTGATCGCCTTCCTGATTTCGTTCGATGAAGCGACGATCTCACTGTTCATCGTCTCGGTAAAAGCCTCGACACTGCCGACTGAAATCTACCATTATCTGGAATATTCGACCGATCCGCAGATCGCGGCGCTGTCCGTTATTCTGATCCTGATTTCCATCGCCGTGGTGGTGGCGGTGGAGAAACTGATTGGTCTGCGCAAGGCGTTCTGAGCGGATCTTCAAACCACCGGTGGGGTGACGGATTTCGCCCTGGCCGCCCCGCTGGTGCTAGGCCAAGCGTCACCAAAGACGTTCCTATTGTCCTGCATATCGACAATGGGTTTTTCCGCTTGGCGACCGATACTTTCTAAGATAGGACAAATTTATGGAAAGATATTCCATAAAGCCATTCAGCGAGAGGCAAAACGTTATGACCGGCATCCCTCTATCCACACAGCAAACGCACAGTGCCGCAACGCTCTGTGAACGGGTGGGATGATCGCGATGAGCATGATGTCCGAATGCCTCTCCATCCCGCCAATCACCCCCCTGCCCGCTTGCGAAGACCGTGAATGGGCCCGCCGCGCCATTGGCATTCTTCAGGGCGATGGCCGCCGTTCTGCCGATACGCACCTCGTCAAACCCGTGTTCAAAGGTCTGCGCGGTATTTCGATCTATCTGAAAGACGAATCCACACACCCGACGGGCAGCCTCAAGCACCGGCTGGCGCGTTCGCTGTTTCTGTACGGCATCTGCAACGGCAAGATTGCGCAGGGCACGACGCTGGTGGAAGCCTCATCCGGCTCCACGGCTGTCAGCGAAGCCTATTTTGCGCATCTTCTCGATCTGCCCTTCATTGCCGTGATGCCGCATTCCACCAGCCGCCAGAAGGTGGAAGCCATTGAGCGGTTTGGCGGGAAATGCCATTTCGTCGACAAGCCTTCCGAAGTCTATACCGTTGCCGAAAGGCTGGCTGCCGAGGCGGACGGGCATTATCTCGACCAGTTCACCTACGCCGAAAGAGCGACGGACTGGCGCGGCAACAACAACATTGCCGAATCCATTTTCGAGCAGATGAAAAGCGAAGAACACCCGGAGCCGGAATGGGTGGTGATGAATGCAGGCACCGGTGGCACCTCTGCCACCATTGGCCGCTACATTCGCTACCGCAATCTTTCCACCCGCCTTTGTGTGGTGGATGTGGAGCATTCGGCCTTCTACGCATCCTATATGTCCGGCGACCGCAATGTGACCTGCCCGACGCCCTCCCGAATCGAAGGTGTGGGCCGCCCCCGCGTCGAGCCATCCTTCATTCCCGGCGTTATCGACCACATGATCAAGATACCGGATGCGGCCTCCATCGCGGCAATGCATGTTCTGTCCGACCGCCTGTTTCGCCGTGTTGGCGGCTCTACCGGCACCAACTTCTTCGGAACCTGCTGGATTGCAGCTGCGATGCTGAAGGAAGGCAAGCAAGGATCGCTGGTTTCGCTGATTTGCGATAGCGGCGACCGTTATGCGGCCACCTATTATAACCCCGAATGGCTGGCGAAAAACGATATCGACATAACGCCCCACCGGGAGATGCTGGAAACGTTCATCGATAGCGGCGACTTCAGGGGTTTCGATGCAACCCGATTATCTTGATACGCGACAACTGGAAGCTTTTATTGCGGTGATGTCCATCGGCAGCATGACCGGCGCTGCCAAGGCTCTGGGCAAATCGCAGCCTGTTATCACGCGATTGATCCAAGAGCTGGAGCAGGAACTTGGATTTTCAATCCTGCACAGAAACGGCCCGCGCATTGCACCAACGGAACAGGGCGTTGCCTTTTTCGCGCAGGCGGAACTGTTTCTGGGCGGGCTGAGAACCATCAGCCAAAGAGCCCGGCAAATCGAAAAGGCGCAAGCCCGCCCTATCGAAATTGCCGCCATTCCAGCCCTTGCCGCCAGCATTGTGCCGCTGGCATTGTGTGATCTTCCACAAGAACAGTTCCCGCATCACGTCCACCTGCACAGCGCCGCATCGGAAAATGTCGTGCAGGCCGTTGTTGCCAGAACCGCAGATGTGGGCGTTGCCAGCCTTCCGCTCGACAATCCCGGCATCGACGTTCACTGGATTGGCGAGGTGCCGTGTGTTGCGGTTGTTGCCGATGATGATCCGCTGGCGCACAACGACATGCTCCGCGCTTCCGATCTTCAGGGGCGCAGGCTCATCGCCTCCGCAAATCCATACCGGTTGCGGATGCGCATTGACAAGGCAATGAAAGAACATGCGATTGAACCCTGCGGCGTGATCGACAGCAATGCGACCTATGTTTCGCTGTCATTGGCCAGAAAAGGCCTGGGCGTCGCCATCGTGGAATCCACCACCATTGCTGGCCTGCCCATCGATGGGCTGAAGGTTCTTCCGCTGGAATTTCATATTCCGTTTTACTGGGGCGTCATCACGGCCATCGGTGTACCACTACCGACCACCGTGCAAATGCTGATAGCCGCGATAGAGCGGCGGGCGTTTGACCTGCCCCAATTTAGAAAGCATGTGAATCTGCCGAGTTCCTACTAACTCTTAAAGCGGATTCCACCACCAAGATCTGGTCAAACCCGGCGACCGTCCTCTCCGAAAATATGCGCATTGGCGAGATTGAACGCGAGCGGGATTTTATCGCCGATGCGCATGGGTTTCTGGCCGTCCAGGATCACCGTCACCGCCTGACCATCTGCCGTGTTGGTATAGATCACGGTCGATCCGCCCAGATGTTCGACAAGCTGGATATTGCCATCGCCCAAGCTGGCCGATTGGTCCTGCGGCTGAATATGTTCGGGGCGAATGCCGAAGGTCAGCACTTCGCCGTCCTTCGCGTCCAGGGAACGATCAAGAACGATTTGCCCGCCTGCGACTTCAATCGTGCGGCGGGAACTGTCCGACGCCGATAGTTTTGCGTCGAGAAAGTTCATTTTCGGTGAGCCGATGAAGCCCGCCACGAACTGGTTGGCAGGGTGGTTATAGAGATCCAGCGGACGCCCGACCTGCATGATGCGGCCTTCGCGCAAAACCACGATCTTGTCGGCCATGGTCATGGCTTCCACCTGATCATGCGTCACATAGATCATGGTGCTGCCAAGCGTCTGGTGCAGTTTGGCGATTTCCACGCGCATCTGCACGCGCAGTTCGGCATCGAGGTTGGACAGCGGTTCATCGAACAGGAAGATTTTCGGTTCGCGCACAATCGCACGGCCAATGGCAACGCGCTGGCGTTGGCCGCCGGAAAGCGCTTTGGGCTTGCGCTGGAGAAGCGGATTGATTTGCAGAACATCGGCGGCTTTTTTAACCCGCGCCTCGATTTCCGGCTTTTTATACCCGGCGGTTTCCAGACCGAAAGCGAGGTTTTTGTAGACGCTCATATGTGGGTAAAGCGCGTAGGACTGAAACACCATGGCGATGCCGCGTTTGGAGGCGGCGGTTTCATTGACCCGCTCTCCATCGATACGCAGGTCGCCTGACGATATTTCTTCCAGCCCGGCAATCATCCGCAAAAGCGTCGATTTTCCGCAGCCGGATGGGCCGACGAAAACGGTGAATTCACCCGGCTCGATCTCCAGATCAATGCCGTGGACAACCGGAAATGCGCCGAAACGCTTGACGATCTTTTCCAGAGTGATGCTGCTTGCCATATCGTTCCTCCCGCCTGTTATCGAGAGCATTTCCGCCTTTCTCCGAAACGCGAAAATGCTCTATCTCTTTGTTTTAACGCATTGTCCGGACGCAAAACCGCTTCGCACTTTTGCTGGAAATGCGCTAAGGCCGCCAGCTTATGTATTTTGGATGGCCCTGGCTGATGGGCAGGGCGACATCCGTATTGGTATCGTTCGAGTGATAAATCGCCGCCAGAAGCTCCAGTGAACTGCGTGCATCCGTCGTCGTAACCGGCGGTTTCTCACCCTTTTCCAACGTGTGGTAAAAGGCCTCCATCTGACCGTTGAATCGGCGGCCAACCGGGGGCATGTCCTTCAGCAGCGCATCGATCTTGCTGCCAATCTCCTCATTGGCAGGGATGATTTTCCAGGGACCGTCCCCCGGTGCATAGGGCGCATTGTTGCTCTCAAAGGTCACATTCTCAAACGCCAACCGCAAACGGCTGATTTCCTCCAGCGAACCGAGCGTTGTCGTCAACGAGACGAACGCGCCGTTTTTCATCAACAGGCTGGCTGAAACGCAATCTTCCACCTCGATGGGATTTACGCGGGTGGCCGTACGCGCAAACACGCGGTCTATCGGCCCCATGAGATAGGTGAGCATATCGTGCAGGTGGATGGCGTGGGTCATCAACACCCCGCCAAGCTCCGTGGCCCACCGGCCACGCCATGGATTATCGTAATACGTCGCGCCCCGGTTCCACAGGGTTTCAGCCGTGCCGATATAGGGTTTTCCGGCCAGACCACTTTCAATGATGCGGCGGGCCTGCTGAACGCCAGCACCATAACGGTACTGATAAATCGGCATCAACACGCCTTTGGAGACCTGTTCAGCGGCAACCACCTGGTCCAGTTCGGCAAGCGAGCCGGTCAGGGGTTTTTCGCACACCACATGTTTTCCCGTGGCCAGAGCTTGAAGCGTGAGCTTCGTGTGAATGGCAGGCGGGGTGCAGATATCGATGATGTCGATATCCGGCATGGCCATCAATTCGTCAGAGGACTGGGTGCGACCGGCGACGTTGAATTCATCCGCCACCGCGTTGAGCCTGATCTCATCCAGATCACACAGAACGGCAACCTCGTATTTATCCGGATGTGCCGCATATCCTTCCAGAATATGGTTTCTTCCAATGCCGCAGCCGATGATGCCGATCTTGTAACGCTTAGCCATGGGTGCCGCCCTCCGCGATGTGCTGAGCGCTCAATGCAAGCTCCATAGCCGCAAAACAGCGGGCCTGCGGCATGGCCGTTTCGGTTCTATTGCGAATATCGTCAAGAAGTTGCGGCCCGTAGGGCAAGGCTACATCCGAACAATCGATGTACTGAACACCGGTTTTGTCCGTCAGGAACAGGTGATTTCCACCGGCGCGTCCAGCCACATCGACGTTCTTGCGAATTTCGATTGTGCCTTGCGTGCCGGTGATGAACAGCCGCCCGTCACCCCAGCTCGGCAAGCCCTCCGGCGTAAACCAGTCAACCCGGATAAAACCGTCCGCATCCTTCGTGGACAGATGAATATCGCCACTATCCTGCAAGCCCGGCCATTGCGGATTTGCGCGGTTGGCGACGGTCGCGGAGCGGATATCCGCAGTATTCGCATTGGTGAAAAACAGAAACTGTTCGCACTGGTGCGAGGCGATATCGACTAGAATGCCGCCGTAACGCTGGCGCTCGAAAAACCACTCTGGCCGTGTGGAGGCACGCAGGCGGTGCGGCCCGAAACCGGCGGTCGACACCACCTTGCCGATGGCACCCGCCGCAATCAGTTCGCCCGCCTTGACGGTGGCGCGATTTTCGAAATGTTCGGAATACAGCACGGATAAGATGCGGCCCGTTTCCGCCTGAACTTTTTTCACCTCTTCCAGCTGGGACAGGGTGACCATGCCGGGTTTGTCCACCATCACATCCTTGCCCGCACGCATGGCATCGATTGCGATACCGGCCCGTTCATCGGGAATAGCGGCGCTGATGATGAGATCGATCGAAGGATCGTCGATCAGTGCGCGCTTGTCATCCACGCGGGCAACGCCCGGATATTTCCCGGCATAGTCACGCGCCAGATCATCCTCGATGGCATGAAAGCCAACGAGTTCAGCACCTGCATTCAAAAGGCAATTTGTCTGTCCATAGATGTGATTGTGATTGATACCGATTGTCGCAAATCGAACGGGTTTCATCATATATGCCTTGGTGTTTCAGCGTTTCATGCCCGTCGTGGCAATGCCTTCGATAAGGAGGCGCTGGAAGAAGAGGAAGAAAATGAAGACGGGGACCAGCGACAGGTTGGACATGGCAAACAGCGCCGTCCAATCCGAACTGCCGGTGCTGTCCACAAAGGAGCGCAGGCCAAGTTGCACGGTGTAGGTGTTGATATCATTGAGGTAAATCAGCGGTCCGAAGAAATCATCCCACGTCCAGATGAAGGAAAAGATGGCCGCAGTTGCCAGCACCGGCGAAGACAAGGGCAGCATGATTTTCCAGTAGATGCGGAAGGGGCTGCACCCATCCATGACCGCCGCCTCATCCAGTTCACGCGGAATACCCCGGAAGAACTGCACCATCAGGAAGATGAAGAAGGCATCTGTGGCCAGATATTTCGGCACGATCAACGGCAGTGATGTGTTGACCCAGCCCATTTCCAGAAACAGGATATATTGCGGGATCAGCACCACATGGTAGGGCAGCATCAGCGTGCCCAGCATCAGCGCGAACCAGAAATTGCGACCGCCGAAACGAAGGCGTGCGAAAGCAAAAGCTGCTAACGAACAGCCGACGACGTTGCCTATCGTCGCCAGAACCGCGATGAAAAACGAGTTCCAGAAAAACTGCCCGAAGGACACCTGAAGGCCGGTCCAGCCACGAACATACCCTCCCAGATCAATCGCTGACGGGATGAGAGAGGACGAGCCGAACAGCTCTTCCTGCGGGCGGAAAGACCCCGATATCATCCACAGGATCGGATACATCATGCCAATCGAAGCTGCGATCAGGACCGCATGAAGCAGGACCGACTTCCAGAGCGGACGCTGGACAGCCTGACCGGGACGAAGTGCACTTGCAGCATCAGTCATCGTAATGCACCCAATAACGTGCGCTGAGGAAGGAAAATGCCGTGAAGACAGAAATGATCACAACCAAGATCCAGGCCAGCGCCGAAGCATAACCCATGCGGAAGAAGCCGAATGCTTCCTGGTAAAGATAGAGCGTGTAAAACAGCGTCGAATTGATCGGCCCGCCGGACCCTTCGGAGATGATGAAGGCAGGCGTGAAGGCCTTGAAGGCTTCGATGGTCTGGATAACCGCGTTGAAGAAGATCACGGGTGTGAGCAACGGCAGGGTAATGCGCAGAAACTGCCGGGCTTTGCCCGCACCATCCATTTCGGCGGCTTCATACATATCCTGCGGAATTTGACGAAGACCGGCGAGGAAGATGATCATCGGAGAGCCGAACTGCCAGACGGACAGCAGAACCAGCGTGTAGATGGAATAGTTGGGGTTTGAAATCCAGCTTGGTCCTTCATACCCAAACGCCTGCCACAGCACCATGTTGACCAGCCCGTCAGAGGCGAAAAGCTGACGCCACAAGACGGCAATCGCAACACTGGAACCGAGCAGGGAAGGCAGATAAAAGATGGCGCGGTAAAGCGTTAGTCCCTTGATGCCGCGATTGAACGCCATCGCCACCATGAGCGCGAACATCAGCTTCAACGGCACGGACAAAAGGACGTAGGTGAAGGTCACCTTCATGGCTGCAGCAAATTTGGGGTCTGCCGTTGCGATGCGGACATAGTTGGATGCACCGACCCAATCTGGCGATTGCAGCAGATCATAATTTGTGAAGGACAGATAAAGCGAGGCAAGTGCCGGGCCGAGCGTCAGCCCGAAAAAGCCAACGAGCCAAGGCAGCAGAAAAACATAGGCGTGAAAATTGCGGTCGAAAATCTTGCGCAACCTGCCCTGTTTCGGAAGAGCCGCAGAGCGGCCCTCCCTTTGTATCGTATCGGATCGAAACGCCATGGGTCGTTACTTCCGCTTGATGACGGTTTCCGCTTCCTTCACAAGACGCTCACCGCCCTGTTCCGGTGTTACCCGGCCAAAAGCGACTTCTTCCGCGGTCTGTTTCAGAACGAATGCGAACTCGCCGGCACCTGGAGGCGGAGCGGGTGGCAGAGGACCAACGCCGGGCGTGACCTCGGCGATATATTCCACCATGGCCTTGCTGACATCGTTGAGTTTGGGGCTCAGCTGGTTGCGCATGGCTTCCGACGCCGGAACACCGCGCTCGACACCGAGGATATCCACGCCTTCAGGAACCGCAACGAGGAAGTTGATGAAATCCACCGCCGCATCAATACCGGCACTGCCCTTGGCAACACTCATCAACATGGATGGCTTCAGGTAATGACCCGATGGCGAATCCTTGGAGACTTTCGGATATGAGGTGATCGAAAGCTTGGCCTTGTTGACCGCCTGATAACCGACAAACTGGTTGGAGTGTGCAAAGGCTGTTGCCGCCTTGCCTGTTGTCAGGGCGTTGCTTTCGATGTTGAGCTGGTCGAGCGCCTGAATGTCGGCTGGAACGCAGGCACCAGCGCCGCGCATATCCGCCCACATCTTAAACCACTCGCCCGCATCCTTGGCATTATAACCAAGTCCGCCCTCTTCACTGAACAGCGATTTTTTGCTCTGGCGCAGCCAGTTTTCAAAGCTGGGTTCGACACCGCTGGCATCCGCCGTTGCGAAATAACCGGGCTTTGATTTCTTCTTGCCGAACTCGACGGCGTTTTTGGCAAACTCTTCCCATGTCTGGCCAGCAGACGGCGCCTTGACGCCCGCCTTTTCCCAGGCTGCCGCATCGTAAAAGACCGCACTGGAGTTCACACCCAGATTGATGCCGTAAAGCTTGCCATCCACACGACCAGAATCGATGTTCGGCGTGCCGAAATCGTCAATCTTCAGACCTTTTCCAAGGTAATCATCCAGCGGAGCAAGAGCGCCGCGCCGCGCATATTCGAAGATATAACGGTAATCCATCTGGATCAGGTCTGGCGCGTTGCGACCGGCAACCTGCGTTGCCAGACGGGGCCAGTAATCCGACCAACCGGCAAATTCACCGGCAATATCAAGGTTCGGCTTTACCTGCTTATAGGCTGCGATGACCTTGTTGGTGCGGTCTGCGCGCTCCTGCGAGCCCCACCACAAAAGACGCAAACGCGCCGCCTGTGCAAAAGCGGGGCCTCCACCCACTGTTGCAAGCGAAAGTGCAGCGAGACCTGCGGACAAAACCGCACGTCTTTGAAGCATCATGGACATTGGCAACTCCTCCCTAATTGACTGCCAAATTGAATGATGTGGCAAACAATGCTTGCCGTTTTATAACTATCTGGTTACATGGGAACACTGATAACGAACATTGTCAAGCGGCCATTGAAGATGGATGAGACGACCAAAACTCTTTTGGAAGAGACGGACGGTGGCACCGGCAAACCGGCCGGATCGACGCGCAAAAAACCTGCCGTCCAGTCTCGCAATCCCGAACGCACCCGCGCCGCCATTCTGGAAGCAGCCCGTCGCGAGGTGGCGGCAAAAGGTCTTGCCGGCGCGCGTATCGATGTGGTGGCAAGACGCGCCGGCACCAACAAGCGGATGATCTACCACTATTTCGGTGACAAGGACGCGCTCTATCTGGCCGTGCTGGAAGATGCCTACAGGCACATCCGCAATGCCGAGCACCGGTTGGACCTGACCCGCAAGCCACCCGTCGAGGGACTGCGGGAACTTGCCCTGTTCACCTGGCACTATTTTCTGGATCACCCGGAATTTTTAAGTATTCTGGCGACAGAAAACCTTAATCAAGCCAGATACTTGCGCCAATCCTCCAGCATACCGGAAATGCACTCCAACTTCATTTCCGAGTTGAAGGACGTGTTGCGCCGTGGCGAGGAGACCGGAGACTTTCGTGCGGGACTGGACCCAATCGACGTTTATCTGACGATTGCCTCGCTCGGCTTTTTCTATCTGTCGAACAAATTTACGCTGTCGACCATTTTCCAGCGCGATCTCGCCGCCCCCGCCGAACTGGAACGCTGGGGCCAGCACATCGTCAATACGGTTATTGCTGCACTGCGGCCATTCTGAGCAACCGTTCCAAATTACCCAACAAGAACAATTGCCAGCGCCTTCGCATATGCGAAATCCAGAATATTTATCGATCTGATAATGGCGTTGGCACAGCCGCGCATGGAAATCCCCGCGCAAATTTTCACAGCAAATTCCGCTTGACATGAAGCAGATTTCGCGACCACAAATAACCAAATGGTTACAAGTTTGACATGTGACAAGAACGCGCCTTGACGGGAGTGAGGCGCTTTTGGAGGAAGTTTCATGAAACGTATCGGCGTCATCATGCACGGCATCACGGGCCGCATGGGATATAATCAGCACCTCGTGCGTTCCGTTCTCGCCATCCGCGATCAGGGTGGCGTGACCTTGAAAAGCGGTGAGAAGGTCATGCTCGACCCGATCCTTGTTGGTCGCAACGCCGAAAAAATCGAAGAGATTGCCAAAAAGCACAATGTTGCCCGCTGGACGACGGACATAGACGCTGCACTGGCCAACCCGGACGATACGCTGTTTTTCGATGCCGGAACGACGCAAATGCGCGGCAGCCTGCTGACCAAGGCGATCAAGGCGGGCAAGAACGTCTATTGCGAAAAGCCGATTTCCGACAATACGCAAGAAGCCATCGCCGTTGCAAAGCTGGCGGAAAGCGCTGGCATCAAACACGGCGTTGTGCAGGACAAGCTGTTTCTGCCGGGCCTGCGCAAGCTGGCCATGCTGCGCGACAGCGGCTTTTTCGGGAAGATTCTTTCGGTGCGCGGCGAGTTCGGATATTGGGTCTTCGAAGGTGACTGGCAACCGGCGCAGCGCCCATCATGGAACTACCGCCAAAAAGACGGCGGCGGCATTATTCTCGATATGCTGTGCCATTGGCGTTATGTGCTGGACAATCTGTTTGGCGAAGTCAAAGCGGTCAGTTGCCTTGGTGCAACCCATATTCCGCAGCGTTTTGATGAGCAGGGCAATGCTTATGTGGCCGATGCCGACGATGCCGCTTATGCCACGTTCGAGCTTGAAGGCGGCGTGATCGCGCACATCAATTCATCCTGGGCCGTGCGTGTTCGCCGGGACGATCTGGTGACATTTCAGGTGGATGGCACCCATGGTTCTGCGGTGGCGGGCCTGACCAAATGCTGGACACAGCACCGCACCAACACACCAAAGCCGGTCTGGAACCCCGACCAGCCACAGACCATCGATTTCTACAGGACATGGCAGGAAGTGCCGGACAACGTTGTTTACGACAACGGGTTCAAGGCGCAGTGGGAAATGTTCGTGCGCCATTTGGTGGACAACGACCCGTGGCCTTATGGCCTGATGGAAGGCGTCAAGGGCGTACAGCTTGCCGAACTCGGCCTGCAATCCTGGAAGGAGCGCCGCTGGCTCGACGTTCCGGCGATTGTCTGAGGAGACGGCAATGACCGCACTGAAATTGCCGAAAGACGACCGCTCCATCGAGCTTTACCTCCTGAGCGGCACGCCCATTGCGCTGGAAAAACGCAGCGCAGCGGATTTCAATCGCGTGGCCTATGCGGCAGCGCATGTGGTGGCTGATCCGTTTGCGGACAATGATCCGTGGCTGACACCCGCCATCGACTGGGACGCCACGCTTCGTTTCCGCCACCGCCTGTGGGATCTGGGCCTTGGCGTGGCAGAAGCCATGGACACCGCCCAGCGTGGTATGGGACTTGGCTGGCCACAGGCGCAGGAGCTGATTTCCCGCGCATTAAAAGAAGCCGCAACCCGCAAGGACGCGCTGATTGCCTGCGGTGTCGGCACGGACCGCCTGATCGGCAGCAATTACAGCCTCGACCAGATCGTCGATGCCTATCACGAGCAGCTTGATTTCGTGCAGGGCGAAGGCGGGCAAGTAATTTTGATGGCGAGCCGCGCGCTTGCCGCGAGTGCCAAGTCACCAGATGATTATCTGGAGACCTATGCAAAGGTACTGTCCCACGCCAACGAGAAAGTCGTCATTCACTGGCTGGGTGAGATGTTCGATCCCGCGCTGGAAGGCTATTGGGGTTCCAGCGACCACATGGCTGCGATGGACACCTGCCTTGAGATGATCGCGGCCAATGCCAACAAGATCGACGGCATCAAGATTTCGCTTCTGTCCAAGGAAAAAGAAATCGCCATGCGTCGCCGCCTGCCACCGGGGGTGCGGATGTATACGGGCGATGATTTCAATTATGCGGAATTGATTGCCGGTGATGAGCATGGGCATTCCGACGCGCTGCTCGGCATTTTCGATGCCATCGCGCCTGCCGCCTCCAAGGCGCTAGCCAGCCTGAAAAGCGGTGCAAACAACGAGTTTTTCGACATTCTTGAGCCGACCGTTGCTCTGTCACGCCACATCTTCAAAGCGCCGACCCGATTTTATAAAACCGGCGTGGTGTTCCTTGCCTATCTGAACGGATTGCAGGACCATTTCACGATGATCGGCGGGCAGGAAAGCACCCGCTCGACGCTGCATTTTGCCGAGCTTTTCCGGCTGGCGGACAAGGCCAACGTGCTGGCTGACCCCGATGATGCAACGCACCGGATGAAGGCGCTTCTCAGCGTTCGGGGTGTGCATTGAGATGTCTGGCGCTCCCCTATTAAGGGTCAAGGACGTCGCAATTTTCGAGCGCCGTCTGACCATGCGGATGCCGTTTCGCTTCGGCGCGGCGACCGTGACGGAGGCCGGGCAGGTTTTCGTCTCGCTGGTGGCGGAAGACGGCCAGGGTGCTGCGCAAGCAATATTCCAAGCATTTCAAAACGGGGAGGTTTCCGCATGAGCGTTGAGGGTCTTTCGGTCAATTTCGCCACGATCAAACAGGGTGGATCATTCGGCACACTGGTGGATGCCTGCCTTGCCCATGGCATCACCACCATTTCTCCATGGCGGGAACAGGTACACGGCGTTGGCCTGGAGGAAGCGGCGCGCATCGTTTCCCAAAACGGAATTCGCCTCAGCGGGCATTGCCGGGGCGGCTTTTTTCCGGCCGCGGATGCACAAGGACGGCAGGCCGCGATTGAGGACAATAAACGCGCTGTCGATGAAGCCGCAGCCATGAATGCCGATTGCCTTGTGCTGGTCGTGGGTGGATTGCCAGCCGGTTCGAAAGACATCGTAGGTGCGCGGCAGATGGTGGAAGATGGCATGGCGGCGCTTTTGCCCTATGCCAGACAGGCGGGAATTCCACTCGCCATCGAACCGCTTCATCCGTTTTATGCCGCCGACCGCGCCTGCTTCAACACGCTGAAACAATCCCTCGACCTGTGCGACACACTCGGCGCAGGAACGGGTGTGGCGATTGATGTGTACCATGTGTGGTGGGATCCGGACCTGAAAGAACAGGTCGCCCGCGCTGGTCGAAACGGCCAGATATTGGCGCATCACATCTGCGACTGGCTGGTGCCCACCACCGATCCGCTGAACGATCGCGGCATGATGGGTGATGGCGTGATCGATCTGAAAGGCTTTCGCCGCATGATCGAAAAGGCCGGTTTTTCAGGCCCGCAGGAAGTGGAGATATTCTCGCACAACTGGAATTCACGCCCCATCGATGAGGTGCTGTCCACTGTGGTCGAGCGGTTCAAAACCGTCTGCTAAGACACAGACGGCGAATGTTTTCTGAGCGCGACGTACTCCCACACGGCAACGAGAAGGAGGATGCTGGCGCTGGCAATCTGGAGAATATAGAGCGGCATTCCCGGTAAAAACAGCAGCACGGCAAGCACAGCAATGCCGACGAAATGGGAAATGGGCCGGACAAAAGAAGAGGCGATCTTTACTCCGATATTGCCCGCTAGAAACAGCATCGGCCCGCCGACGATTGCCAGCGCTTCTCGCAATGTCGAGTCTTCATGGCTGTGTGAGAGGCTGAAATCCTCTCCCACAGCCGTCAATATGATGCCCGCGACGATGGGCAAATGGCCATAGTTGAAAAGGTTCTGGGCGATCTTTTCCGGCTCGGCCGTCCCTTCCGCTTTCTCGGATACTTTTTCCTGTCCGTGATGAAAATAGATCCACCACATCAAAACCGTGCTGGCGAAGGCCGAGCAGAACACCACGAAAGTCAGGCTGGAATTCATATGGTCTGTCGCGGTGCGGCCCGTGGTGAGGATGGTCTCACCAAGGCAGATGATGACGAACAGGGCGCACCGTTCTGCCAGATGTTCTCCCGACAAATGCAGCCGTTCGTTCTTTCCGGTTTTGAAGCCGGGGAAATAATATTTTACCAGCGGCCCGGCATATTCGATACCGATTGCGACAGCCCAAAAACCGAGCTGCCATTCCAGCGTGGACGACATGCCGCCAGCCAGCCAGAAGATGCTGGAGAAGGCCAGCCATAGGCCCATGCGTGAAAATGTCAGCGAATTTTCGTGGTCTACGCCTTTAAAAACGTAGAGCGCAAATAGCGAACGCACCAACTGCATCCCGCTGTAAATCAACGCAAAAACAAGCCCATGCCCTTCGAAAGCTTTCGGCAGCGCAATGGCCAGAAGCACACCGGTAAACATCATGAAAAACAGGAACAGCCGGACGGGACCAGCCTCGGTGTTCAAAAGATTGGTAAGCCAGGTGATGTGAACCCACAGCCACCAGAGGGCCAAAATAAGAATGGCCGCTTCCACCAGCGCCGTGGAACCGAAGTTTTCCGCCAGGGTGTGGGACAGTTGAATGAGCGCAAAAACAAAAACGAGGTCGAAAAAGAGCTCGGGGAATGTGGCCTTACCCGCTTCGGCATCATCCTGCCGGATGAGACGCCATTTCGGGTCGCTTTTTGCACCCGACGTCGCCGTGGTTTTCTTCATAGTTGTTATGTCCCCTCGCAACAGGTCAAGTGTAACACACTATCGGGCTGCGATTTGGGAACGGGCTGCTTCTCTTTCCAAAGCCTGTCGGCGACCGAAAATTTCGATGCCGTTTGACGTATCAGACAGAAAACGGGCGCCGACGACGCGAACGCGCTTTCCGCTCACATCGACGATGTATCCATCATCCGGCTGTGCGGATTTGAGTGGAAGGCTTTCGGTTTCAACCGTATTGTGGCTGATATCGAGACTGCTGACCTCGATATCCTGACCGATGGCGGGTGTGACCAGGCATAAAACAGCGCTTAACGCGGCACCAACGGCAACCCGTCCCATCGACAATCTCCTGAATGCATTGAGCTTTTGTGGCGCTTCAACACCAGAAGATGGGGTTTGGTTCCGCAGGATTTATGAATGCGATAAACCGCGACCGAAAAGTCGCGGTTTATCCGTTGTCAAAGAGGGATCGGTGAGAGGATTAGCGTCCCTTTGCCTTCCGCCATTCGGCAAATTCCTGCCGGGGTGCATCTGACGTGGCGGGGTAAAGACCGATGATGGTTGCGCCGCCGAGCACTTTTTCTGTCACGAAATCCTCGTAGGCTGTCATCTCAACGACCTCGTCGGCGATCTCATCGGCAATGCTGGCCGGTATGACGATGACGCCTTCATCATCCCCCACAACAACATCGCCCGGCCAGACGGCAACATCACCGCAGCCGATTGGCACATTGATATCGATGGCTTGATTGAGCGTCAGATTGGTGGGGGCGGATGGGCGGTTGTGGTAGGCGCGAATATCGAGATCGGCAATTTCGGGGCTATCGCGAAAACCGCCATCCGTGACAACGCCCAGAACGCCGCGCACCATCAACCGGGTGATGAGAATGGAGCCCGCCGAGGCGGCGCGGGCGTCCTTGCGGCTGTCCATAACCAGTACGTGGCCCGCAGGGCAGCGCTCCACGGCGGCGCGTTGCGGGTGCTCCGGATTCTGGAAAACGCTGAGCGGGTTCAAATCCTCACGGGCGGGAATGTAACGCAGCGTGAAGGCCTGCCCGACCATGTTTTTCTTTTTCGCCGACAATGGGCGGACATCCTGAATGAACTGGCTGCGTAGCCCGCGTTTATAAAGTGCAGTCGCAATCGTCGGTGTGGCGACGCCCATCAGTTTCTGGCGGGTTTCATCGCTCAATACGTAATCGGTCATTGGTCTTCCTCTTGTCAGTAAATATCGGGCTCGGCGGCGGTTGGACCAAAGCCGGTTTCCAGAAAATCGAAATCTGCGCCTGTATCGGCCTGCGCCACATGGCGGGCGAACATCCAGCCATAACCACGGCCGATTTTGTCGGCAGGTCTGACCCATTCGGCGCGACGACGTTCAAGCTCTTCTTCATCCACCAGCATATCGATGGTGCGGGCTTGAAGATCGAGCTTGATGATATCGCCATTGCGCAACAGCGCTAAAGGGCCGCCGACATGGGACTCCGGCGAAACGTGCAGAATGCACGCGCCGTAACTCGTGCCGCTCATGCGCGCATCGGAAAGCCGCAGCATATCGCGATGGCCTTGTTTCAATAGCGCTTTGGGGATGGGCAACATGCCCCATTCCGGCATACCCGGCCCACCCTGCGGCCCTGCCCCTCGCAGAACCATGACGTGATCCGCGGTGATATCGAGGTTCTCGTCATCCACCGCCGCTTTCATATCCGGGTAATTGTCGAACACGAGTGCCGGGCCCTGATGTTTGTGAAACCGTGGCTCACAGGCTGCAGGTTTGATGACGGCACCATTGGGTGCGAGATTGCCTTTCAAAACGGCAAGCGACCCCTCAGGATAAACGGGGTTATCCAAAGAGCGGATAACGTCATCGTTGAAACATTCAGCGCCTTTCAGAGTTTCGCCCAGCGGTAGGCCAGAAACAGTCAGGGCTGATAGATCAAGGATGTTTCCGAGCTTCGCCATCAGCGCACGCAGGCCACCGGCGTAATAAAAATCCTCCATCAGATAGGTCTTGCCGGTGGGGCGAATGTTGGCGAGGACGGGCGTGCTGCGACCGGCGCGATCCAGATGGTCCAACGTCAGATCGACACCGGCGCGGCGCGCCATGGCCAGCAGATGCACGACCGCGTTGGTGGAACAGCCCGTTGCCATGGCAACCGCCACCGCATTGTTGACGGACGCTTCGGTGACAATCTGGTTCGGTGTCAGGTCTTCCCAGACCATCTCCACGATGCGCCGCCCACAGGCAGACGACATGCGGATGTGATTGGCATCCGGTGCCGGGATGGAGCTTGCACCGGGCAACGTCAAACCCAATGCCTCGGCAATGGCCGTCATGGTGCTGGCCGTTCCCATGGTCATACAGTGGCCGTAAGAGCGGGCAATGCCTGCCTCCACCTCCACCCACTCTTGTTCCGTCAACTGACCGGCGCGGCGCTCATCCCAGAACTTCCATGCATCAGAGCCGGAGCCAAGGGGTTTGCCCTGATAATTGCCGCGCAGCATCGGCCCCGCCGGCAGATAGATCATTGGTAGACCCATGCTGATCGCGCCCATCACCAGACCCGGCGTGGTCTTGTCGCAGCCGCCCATCAGCACGGCGCCATCGACGGGATGAGAACGCAAAAGCTCTTCGGCTTCCATGGCCAGCATGTTGCGATAGAGCATGGTGGTTGGCTTCACATAGCTTTCCGAGAGGGAAAGCGCGGGCAATTCCAAGGGAAAACCGCCAGCCTGCAAGATGCCGCGTTTCACATCCTCGACCCGGTGTTTGAAATGGGCGTGGCAGGGATTTGCGTCCGACCATGTGTTGAGAATGGCGATGATGGGTTTGCCCATCCACTCCTCCAGCGCATAGCCCATCTGCATGGTGCGGGATCGATGGCCTGAACTTCTCAGATCATCCGGCGCGAACCAGCGTGCGCTTCGCAGCATATCCGCAGTCTTCTTTTTTTCCATGATTTTGCTCTGACAATTGATGCGGGGAAGTGCCTTCCGACGAGATCCGGCACAGTCCCCTGTCCTCCTCAAGACGATAATGCATTGAAGCACTAAAACATCAGTGCATCAATGCCAAAAGTGTGATCTAGTGAACTTCGATAACAAGAGCTTCGTGGAACCGTGTCATGGCAGCCATCATCAGAGATACGCAGTTGGACCGCTCAAGGCAGGTCGCGCTTCAGATTTACGAGATTTTGCACCGACGCATTTTGAACGTCGAACTCGTGCCGGGCACGATATTGTCCCGCGCCTCACTGCAACTGGAATTCGGCGTCAGCCAGACGCCGGTGCGAGATGCTCTTATGCGTTTGCAGGAAGAAGGCGTTGTGGATGTCTATCCGCAATACGCAACGGTTGTTGCCAAGATCGATATCCGCCACGCGCAGCAGGCGCAGTTTCTGCGGCTGTCTCTGGAGCTGGAAGCCGTGAGCAAGCTGACGAAAGAAAGCCCTTCCCAAACGGCGTCGGAGCTTTCTGACATCCTCGCAAAGCAGACGTCTTTCGCGTCACCGGAATCCTACGACCTTTTCGATGCGACGGACCGGGACTTTCACCGCAAACTTTATGAGCGCGCCGGTATTCTCGACCTCTGGACCAATGTGCGCAGGCAAAGCGTCCACCTCGACCGTTTGCGCCGTTTGAACCTGCCGATGCCGGGGAAAATGCAGACCGTGCTTGATGACCATCAGGCAATCATCGACGGTATCGCCTCCAAAAATCCCGCGCAGGCCACGCAAGCTTTGCGAAAACACCTGTCTGGAACGCTCTCGATCACCGACCTGATCAGCGAAAAATTTCCTGATTACGTCAGGGGATAACAGGCATTTCGCATTCCAATCTTGCAAAAGCGGCTCGATCATTCGATTACGCTCAAATGCCCGGCTTGCCATAAGATATAAACATGATAATTATCATCATAATATAATATCGCGCATGATGGTTGCTGTAATAGAAACTATCCGACCAGCGCGATACCGCAGACGCCTGGCGCCTGTATGCAATCTTCAACCCAATGGGACTGTTTGACGACTTTGGCCTACCTCCACGAGATGACATGTTTTACGGACGGTATTCGAGCCATTGCGCCCGCCAAATGGCGTTGCCTGGACGGGCTGATCAGCGTGTATTGGGATGCGGAGGGGCACGCGGGCGCAACAGGATATTATCTCTCGCCCGATCCGCGCATCGTCATATTCTTCAACGACGTATCGTCACATATTCGCATGTCGAACCGCGACAGCGGCTTTATACATCATTATCGCCCTATGAAACGGGCGATTTATGTGCCTGCCGGCGTTCCGCTCTGGACCAGCTTTGCATCGTTTCACCGCTTCTCTCACCTCGATATTCATTTGCACAAAGATCGGCTGCTGAAATATCTGTCGCCGTCCGTCGGAACATCGGTCGCTCTTTCAGCGCTGCGCCGCCCGGTGGAAATTCAGGATGCGGGCGCGATCGAAGCGTTGGCCGGCTTGCTGGTCGATGAGGTTTCAAACCCGTCCAAACACGCCATCTATGCCGAAAGCCTCGTTGGCAGCATCGTCACCGGTCTGCTGGATATCGACGGCGAAGCGGTTGAACAGACCAATGCCCGCCTGACGCAAGCGCAGATGAACAGGCTGATCTCCGTGGTAAAGGCCCGGGCCGATTACCGGATGACAGTTGGTGAGATGGCCGATACGGTTGGTCTATCCGAGAGCTGGTTTGCCAATGTGTTCAAGCAGACCACGGGCAAAACCCCGTTGCAATGGCAACTTGGCAAACGCATTGACCTTGCGCAGAACATGTTGACGGACAGCGATCTCAGCGTCGCCGCCATTGCCGCACAGCTCGGTTTTTCAGATCAGGCCCACCTTACCAAGACCTTTCGGCAAGTCGCGGGTGAAACACCTGCCGCATGGCGTCGTATTCAGCGAACGAAGTGACGAAAACGCTCCACCCGTATGAATGCAGGTGGAGCGTTTGTATTACCAGGTCTGGCGTAGCGTCGCGTAGACCGCACGGCCCGGATTATAATATTGCCCGCCAGAATCTTGGCTGGCGATATGCTTCTCGTCGAACAGATTGCTGGCGTTGAGTTGCAGCGTCGTGTTTTCTTTGATTTTGTATGTGAATGCCGCATCGAACACGATCGCGCTTTGCGAGGCGATCGTATTCTGGATGTTCGTGAAGTAGCTGTCGGTGTAGCGAGCACCAACGCCGAAGGTCATGTCGCCGCGCGCGCCTTCACCGTCCAGTGTATAAGTCGCCCACACCGAAGCCAGATGTTTCGGAACACGCATGAGACGGTTGCCATCATTTGCGCCGCCCGGCTCTTCAATTTTGGAATCGATGTAGCTGTAGGCTGCGATCAGGTTGATGTTGTCAGTGACCTCCGCCTTGGCTTCGAGTTCCAGGCCACGATGGCGAACCTTCTCGACCGAAGCGGGTAAGTAGGTAACGCTATCATATACGGTAATATTTCCCTTCGTCAGATCGTAGACAGACGCAGTGAACAAGGCAGGGAAAGCCTCTGGCCGATACTTTACGCCAACCTCATACTGCTTACCCGTGGTCGGCTCGGTTCCAACGCCGGGAGGGGCTGCGGACTCAGCGTAGCTGGCATAAGCCGCGAGTTCCTCGGTAAGCTTATAGCTCACACCAAGCTTCTTGGTGAATTCGCTATGATCGCCTGTGCTTGTGGCGTTCGTCGTTGCGAAAAGGTCAGTCTCGCTGAGATCAAGCCAGTCATTGCGCAGGCCGAGGCTAACCGTCAACCTGTCGGAAAAGGTTAGGTCCTGCTGCAAATAAACTGACTTCGTCTTCTGATCGTTTTTCGATCCATAGGTCGGCGCTGTCGAGGCAGGGCCACCCGAATAAACCGGGTTCACCCAATTTATGGGGGGAGCGCTGGGATCATACAATCCGTAATTCTTAGATTCGAAATTGCTGTATTCGATACCGGCAAGCGTGCGGCTTTCCACGTTATCGAAATTCGTTTCGTAAATCAGGTTGGCATCGATGATGAACTGTTCGGTCGCCTTGTCGCTACCGAAGAAGTATCGATCCGCCAGATTTGATCCATCTGTGCGCGTATTGGAAAGATAAGCGCTACCGAACGCGTCGTTCGACTTATTATAGCGGGCATTGGAACCGAAACTCAGCCCATTGCCAAAATCATGATCGAACATCAGGCTATAGGTATTGCGGTTCGTGTTGCTAAAATAATAGCCCGGTTCGCCGAAGAATTTGTCTCTATCGAAGTCCGTACCGAGCGGTTGGCCACCGCTGCCTGGCACACCATCCTTGTTGAGATGGTCAAAGACGAATGAGAGACTTGTCGCATCCGTCGGGCGCCATGTCAGTCCGCCCATGATGAACTTCTCATTATCCTTGGAATAATCGTACTCGGCGTCCGCACCTTGCAGCTTCCCAGTCAAGCGATAGGAAAGAGTATCGTCTTCGGTGATGTTGTCACCGAAATCGAGGCCGACTTCCTTGTGATTGAATGATCCGCCGGTGACATAGGCTTCACCAAAGCGCTCGCTCTTTGGCAACTTCGTCACGTAATTCACCGAGCCGCCGGGTTCGGCTGCACCAAAGCCGGCAGAACCGGCGCCCTTCAGCACCTCGATGCGCTCGAAAGCGTAGGGTTCTTCTCGAATCCCAGCAAAGGTTCTGCCGATGCCCAATCCATCGCGATACGTATAAGGCGTGAAGCCGCGGATATCGAAGAAGTCGTAACGGTCATCCGAACCGTAGAAATCAGTGACGACGCCAGCCGTATATTGCACCACCTGTTCGACGCTGCTGGCTCCGCGCTCCTCGATTTCCTTTGAAGTGATGACGGAAACCGATGCCGGTGCCGTCAGGATTTCACTCGGCATCTTTCCGGCGCCCGTCGTCTGCCGCGCAACAATCGATTTTGCGTCATCATCGCCACCCGCACCCTGAACCGTAATCGTCTCAAGAACCGTGCTTGCGCCCTGATTTCCTGCATCTTGCGCCAGCAGCCGGATTGGCGTCAAAGCGACGAGCGCTGTGCATCCCAGTAATATTGCGTTCCGGTAACGGCGTCGCGATTGCCCATGGGTGCTGCTTGTCGTCTTGATTGTCATGATCAAATTCCAGAAGTCACGTTGCGGTCGGTGGCAATTTCGGTAGAAACACCGATGCCCTATGTTTTGCCTGATAACTTGAGTAAGCTTATCCGGTATTGTAAAATCCCACGGTTTTGTACGAAACCACGGAAACTTCGCCGCTCTTCGTGACGAGCGATCACATCAGTCTTGACCTTGAGTGGTGAAGCTGAGACGTGAAGTCAACTTTTAACGTCGAGAGAGTGTCGCCAATGCTGCGCTTCGTCCGCGCTTTTGCGCCAATGATGACTACGGTTCTATCGCTTTTTGCATTCAGCTGCGCATGGGCTGGCCAAACCACCACCTACCCCATCGTCATCAAGCACGCCTTGGGAACGACAACGATTGCGAAGAAGCCCGAGCGGGTTGCGACCGTGGCATGGGCCAACCACGAAGTTCCATTGGCGCTTGGCATCGTACCGGTTGGTTTTGCCGCTGCCAATTTTGGCGATGACGATGGTGATGGCCTATTGCCATGGGTGGCGGAAAAGCTGAAGGCGCTTGGCGCTGAAAAGCCGGTGCTTTTCGATGAGGGCGATGGCATCGATTTCGAGGCCGTTGCAGCCACGCAACCGGATGTGATCCTTGCCGCCTATTCGGGGCTGAGCCAAGCCGACTATGACACGTTAAGCCAGATTGCCCCTGTCATCGCTTACCCGCAGTCCTCCTGGGCAACCGATTGGCGCGAGATGATCCGTTTCAACAGCGCGGGACTTGGCATGAGCGAGGAAGGCGAGGCTCTGATCAAGCGCATCGACGGTGAGATTGCCGAGGTGGTGGCCGGATATCCTCAGCTGAAAAACAAGTCGGCCATGTTCGTCACGCATCTGGACGCGACCAATCTCAGCACCGTGAATTTTTACACCGCCAATGACACGCGCGTAAAATTCTTCGCGGATCTGGGTTTGACGTCCCCCAAAAGCGTGCGCGAGGCAACCAAGCCGGGCCAGTTTGCGGTCGGTGTCAGTGCCGAACGGGTGGACGCCTTTGACGACGTCGATATCGTTGTAACCTATGGTGGCCAGCCACTGTTGGATGCCGTGAAGGCCGACCCATTGCTGTCCAAAATGCCCGCAGTTGAACATAATTCCATTGTCATGCTGGGTCGAAACCCGCTTGGTACGGCTGCGAACCCGACGCCGCTTTCGATTTCGTGGGTGTTGAAGGACTATGCCGAACTGCTGGCCAAAGCGGTAGAAAAGTCGACTGGAAAACAATAATGACGTTCAGGCCTCCCAGACAGGGCGCGCCGGTCGCGCTCCCGCGGCGGTCCAACAGCGTCAGGTCGCTCTGGCTTTTCGCTCTGCTGGCCGCCCTTGTTCTTCTCTGTATGCTGTCCGTGGCAATCGGCACGCGGGACGTTGCCTGGGGCGACATTTTGGCCGCATTGAGCGGCAGTGTGGATAATATCGGCCAAGCGGCTGTTACGGTGCGTATTCCGCGCACGGTGCTGGCTGTGGTTGCGGGTGCCGCACTTGGTCTTTCCGGAGCCATCATGCAGGGTGTGACGCGCAATCCGCTGGCAGATCCGGGTATTCTGGGCGTCAACATGGGTGCGTCGCTTGCCGTTGTGCTGGGTGTTGCATGGTTCAACATCGCGTCGGCCAACGCCTATATCTGGACCGCCATTATCGGTGCGGGGTGTTCGGCTGTTTTCGTTTACACCATTGGCTCTCTTGGACGCGGCGGGGCAACGCCACTCAAACTGGCGCTGGCCGGTGCCGCAACCTCCGTCGCTTTTTCCTCCCTGGTCATCGCCGTGGTGCTGCCACGAAACGATATTGCTGGCGGGATTCGCTCATGGCAGATCGGCGGCGTGGGCGGCGCCACCTTCGACCGCATTTCCCATGTTTTGCCGTTTCTCGCCGTTGGTTTCATCATCAGCCTGTTGTCCGCACGAAAGCTGAACTCACTGGCTTTGGGCGATGAACTGGCCGCAGGACTTGGTGAACGTGTTGCGATTGCCCGCGCCTTTGCAGCACTCGGTGCCATTACGCTCTGCGGCGCGACGACGGCAGTGTGTGGACCCATCGGCTTTTTGGGGCTGGTCGTGCCGCATCTGTGCCGCTTGCTGGTGGGGGTCGATCATCGCTGGCTGTTGCCGTTTTCAGCACTAAGCGGGGCGGGATTGTTGCTTGCCGCCGACATCGTCGGGCGCATCGTCTCTCGCCCCGCCGAGCTGGATGTGGGCATCGTCACCGCGCTGATCGGCGCACCGTTTTTCATCTGGGTGGTCAGACGTCAGCGGGTGCGTGAGTTATGACAGCACAGTCCCTTATCATCGCGTCCATCGTTGAAAACCGTGGCATCCATGTGCGCCGTCGCAGGGTGGTTATCGCCAGTCTCGTGGTTGTTCTGGTCGCGATTTTTTCGCTGACGCTGGTGCTGGGGCAGTCTTTCACCCCGCCTGGCGATGTTGTGCGTGTCCTGCTGGGTGAAGATGTTGCGGGGGCGAGTTTCACCGTCGGGCAATTGCGGTTGCCGCGCGCGCTTCTTTCGGTTCTGGCGGGATTAAGCTTTGGTCTTGGTGGCGTTGCCTTCCAGATCATGCTGCGCAATCCCCTCGCCAGCCCCGATATTATCGGCATCAGTTCCGGTGCCAGCGCCGCAGCGGTTTTTGCAATCGTCGTTTTGTCGCTCAAAGGACCCATCGTTTCGGTCTTTGCCGTGGTTGCGGGGCTGGGTGTCGCGCTTTCGGTTTATGCGCTGTCTTCCCGCAACGGCGTTGCCGGAACACGGCTTATTCTCGTCGGCATCGGCGTATCCGCCATGCTGGAAAGCTTGATCGCCTACATTTTATCGACCGCGCCCGCATGGAGCCTGCAAGAAGCCATGCGCTGGCTGACGGGCAGTGTGAACGGCGCGCAGATTTCCCAAGTTCTGCCGCTGCTGCTGGGCCTGCTTGTTTTCGGCGCGCTGCTGCTCAGCCGCGCCCGTGATCTTGAAGCGTTGAGGCTCGGAGATGACACGGCATCAGCCCTTGGCGTGCGGGTTGGCGTGACCCGTGTGGTGGTGATTGTTGCAGCGGTCGGCATGATCGCCTTCGCAACGGCCGTAACCGGGCCAATCGCCTTCGTTGCGTTTCTGTCAGGCCCGATTGCGGCCCGCATTGTTCGCAACAACGGCTCGCTGCTCATTCCCGCAGCCTTGGTCGGGGCGACACTTGTGCTGGCGGGCGACTATATCGGCCAGTTTCTGTTGCCAAGCCGCTACCCGGTCGGCGTGGTCACGGGCGCGCTGGGTGCGCCCTATCTGATTTATCTGATTGTCCGCGTCAACCGGACCGGAGGTTCGCTTTGACCGCTCACTCTCTTATCGCCAGCCAGCTTTCCGCCGGTTACGGCGACCGTGTTATTCTCGAAAATCTCGACCTGGCGGTTCCGACGCGCAAGATAACGGTGATTGTTGGTGCCAATGCCTGCGGCAAATCCACGTTGCTGCGGACCATGTCGCGGCTTCTGGCACCTCGGCATGGGCATGTTCTTCTCGATGGCAAATCCATTCACAGCACGGCACCGCGCAAACTGGCGCGAACGTTGGGTTTGCTTCCGCAATCCCCCATCGCGCCGGAGGGAATAACAGTCGCTGATCTCGTCAGCAGGGGAAGGCATCCGCATCAGGGCATGTTATCCCGTTGGACGAAAAAGGATGATGAGGCCGTTGCGACCGCACTGGAAGCAACCAAAACCTTCGAGCTCGCGGAACGCCCGGTGGACGAGCTTTCCGGCGGGCAACGCCAGCGGGTCTGGATTGCCATGGCGCTGGCGCAGCAAACAGAAATTCTGCTGCTGGATGAGCCAACGACCTTTCTGGATATCAGCCATCAGATCGAGGTTCTGGACCTGTTGACCGACCTCAACCATGGTCGCGGCACCACCATCGTCATGGTGCTGCACGATCTCAATCTTGCGGCGCGTTATGCAGACCATCTGGTTGCGATGGCGGCGGGCCGGTTGCATGTCACTGGCACACCGCAGGAGGTGTTGACCGAACAGAATGTGCGCGATGTTTTTGGCCTTGAAAGCCGCATTATCGCAGACCCCACATCTGGCCGACCGATCATGCTGCCCATTGGTCGACACCGCATGACATCAGAAGCCGAGGACACGACAGAAGTGACTTTCGCGGCGCAGAAATAGATTCCGTTTCTGCAACCGATGCTGTAGCTTGGAACGATAAATCACACAGCATTCTGGAAGTTCACCGCAGTGAATACAACACCATGCCGCCCGCGATACCTTCTACAAGTACGGGCCTTATGACTGTGGACAAAAAACACACACTGAAAGATGTGGCGCAGGCGGCGAACGTGTCCCTCAGCACCGCCTCTCACGCACTGAATGGCACAGCCAAACTGACGGTGGATGTTCGCGAGCGGGTGCTGGAAGCGGCACGCACCCTTGGTTATCTGGAAAATCGCAGGCAGAAAGCAACGATCAGCACCTTGCGCGTCGTGCTGCTGGCCATGACCCAGGATGCCGCGCCGCAGAGCGATCTCAACATGGTCAGTTGGACGATGTTGAACGGGTTCAGGCGCGAATGCGAAAAACGCGGTGTTCGCATCGTTCCTTTCGTCAGCGGCAGCAACAGGATCGATCCCGATGAGGTGCGCGAAGCGGCGGACGCGGGCAGTGTGGATGGCATTGTCGTTTTGAACGATGACAGGCCACAACTGGTTCAGGCACTGGCGGCACAACAACGGCCGGTGGTGCTGATCAACGGCGAAGACCCCGCGATGATTGTCGATACGGTGACAGCGGAAAACCGTTTTGGTGCGCGTCTGGGCATCGAGCAATTGCTCAATCTTGGCCACCGGAAAATATTGCACATTACGTGGAAAGGCCGCACCACGATCCAGCGCCGTTATGATGGGTATCGCGATGCGTTTCTCGGCGCTGGTCTTGCCGCGCCGGTGGATATGATTTTCGAGGCCGAAGGTTACGAGCCCGACAGGGGCGAAGCGGCAATCCACCATTTGCTTCAGGAAAACCCGCCACTGCGCGGTGCAACGGCGATTTTCTGCGCTGCCGATAATCTGGCGCTTGGTTGTCTGAAAGCGCTGTCAGATGCCGGGATCAGCGTGCCGCAGGATATTTCCGTGCTGGGTTTCGATGATATTATGCCAGCGGCCTTCAGCGCGCCGCCGCTGAGCACCATACAATTGCCAGCCGACCGGTTGGGCGGAGCGGCACTTTCGCTTTTGGAGCAACGGCTGATCGCCAATGATCCATCACGGCCAGCCCATCGGCTGGAGCTGGGGTGCCGTCTGGTTCTCAGGGATAGCATCGCGCCACCCCCGAGATAGGATCGCTGAGCTTTACTTCATGCCCGTTCCGGCAATGCCGGTGGTGATGTAGCGCTGAAGGAACAGGAACACCAAGGTAACAGGTGCCAAGCTGAGGAAGGTCATGGCCAGAATATAGTGCCACTGCACCGAGAACTCGCCCTGGAAAGCATTCAGCCCAACCTGAAGGGTGAAGTTTTCACGGCTGCTGAGAACGATCAACGGCCATAGGAAGTCGTTCCACCGCCACAGCACCGAGAAGATTGCCAGAACCGCAAGTGCCGGTGCCGTCAGCGGCAGGATAATACGCCAGAAAATACGGAATTCACTGGCGGCATCCACACGGGCTGCTTCGATCAGCTCATCGGGGATGGTCAGCATGTATTGTCGCAGCAGGAACACACCGGTTGGCGTGGCAACGGTGGGAATGATGACGCCCCAGAGATTATCGACCAGCCCCACCCCGACGATGACCAGATAGGCCGGCACCATGACCACGGTGAGCGGGATCATCAGCGTCGAGATAATCAGCACGAAGATCGCCTTGTCGCCTCGGAACTTGTATTTCGAGAGCGCGAACGCCGCCATGGCGTTGACGATCAGCGTCAGGATGGTTGCCACGACGGTGACGAAAACCGAGTTTTTCAGGAAGGTGAAAAAGCTGAACTTCGTCAGGGGATCGGTGAAGTTCTGCGTTGCCACCGTCAGCCGTTGAACGGGCGTGATTTCTCGGGTGTCGACGTTGATGGGCGGTCCCGGATTGGCCGGATCGACCATCTGCGCGCGCAGGCCAACGCGCCGCACCATCGCCATTTCTTTGGTTTGGCCATCCACCGGCGCATTCCACAGGCTGAGCGGCTTATCGTAGCCCTGCACCTCCACCTGAATGGCAGCCCTTGGCAAAAGGGTCGGCGGGAAACGGGTAATTTCCGCTTCGGGTTTGAGTGAGGACATGGCCGCCCATAAAACCGGGACCAGCACCGCCAGCGTCCCGCCAATCAGCCAGACCCAGGAGAGAATATCGGTGAGGCCGATACGGCCTGGACGGCGCGTTCGCGTCAAAAAACCAACTGCGTTGAGATTGCCGGACATGATCAGGACTCCATCTTTCGAGCAAGGCGCAGTTGCACGAGGGTCAGCACCAGCAGAACTAGCCCCATGAGAACCGATGCGGCAGAGGCCAGACCAAACAGCCGCAGATCGCTGCCGAAGGCCATCTGGTAGATATATTGAACGACGAATGTGTTGGCCGTGCCGGGGCCACCACCATTTGTCAGCACCCATGCCTCATCGAAAATCTGCACGGACCGGATCATCAGCAGGATGAGGACCACGAGCAGATTGGGAGCAAGCAACGGCAAGGTGATGCGAAGCAGCGTGCGCCGGGGTGATGCGGCATCGATGGCAGCGGCTTCATAAAGGTCCTTCGGAATAGCCTGAAGGCCGGCCAGAAGGATGAGCGTGTAAAAGCCCATATGGAACCAGACCGAGACGACCACCACGAAGAACCGTGACCAGCCCACATCCAGCAGGAAGATTTCCGGTGGCACGCCGAGCATTTGCAAAAAGGCATTCAGCAGGCCGTTGCGATCCAGAAACCACTTCCAGATCAGGCCAATGACAACGGGCGACAGCAGAACCGGGTAAAAGAACATGGCACGGAAGAATCCACGCGCAGCCATGGCCCGATTGAGGATCAGCGCTGTGATGAGCGCGACCAGCAGCGTGGCCACCACGTTGAAACTCACGAACCACAGCGTGTTCCAGATGGCCGTCCAGAACAGGGATTCCCGGCAGCTTCCCGGCTCCATGTAACTGGTGCAATCCAGCAGCTTGCCGAAGTTTTCGAACCCGACATAGGGACGGTTCGTAATCAGAAGTTCCGTACCGCCGGTGAAGGCATAACCCACAGCAATGGCGATGGGCAGAAAGGTGAAGATGCCAAACAAAATCATATTCGGCATCAAAAACAGATAGGGCATACGCTTTTTGCCGATCAACCGTTCCACGACATTGATCGGACGTTCAACAAGTGCCATGCCGCCTTCTAGGGCGCGGTCTGCCAGATTGGCAATTTTTTCATTCGCCATATCAGCTCCTCTCTTGCGTTGCCAAACGGGGCAATGCGAGTTCGCTGACCGGATCGAAAGCGTGAATACGTTCGCGTGCAGGCGTGATCTTCAGTATCGCGCCTTGTACGGGTGCGAAGTGACCGGCCTGATGCACGATGATCGGCTCTTTCTGGCCCTGCATATTGCCGTAAATGTAGGTCTCCGTGCCCAGGCTCTCGTGGTACTGCACCTCGAAAGGAAGCCCCTGACCTTGGGTTACTGTGAAGTGCGATGGCCGCACGCCGACCAGAACGTCTTGGCCCTGCTTGACGGAGGCCGGATCAATCAACGTCGGCAAATGCACGCCGTATCCAGCATCGACAACGACGCCTTCTACACTCACGCTCGACACGGTGCCCTTGATGATGTTCATGCGCGGGGAGCCGAGGAACCCAGCGACGAAGAGATTACGGGGACGGTCGAAAAGCTCCAGCGGACTGCCCACCTGCTCTACACGTCCGGCACGCAACACCACGATCTTGTCCGCCATGGTCATGGCTTCCACCTGATCATGCGTGACATAGATCATCGTGGTTTTGATGTCGCGGTGCAGGCGGGTGATTTCGGCGCGGGTCTGCACACGCAAGGCGGCATCCAGATTGGAGAGCGGCTCATCGAACAGGAAGAGATCTGGTTCGCGCACGATTGCACGGCCGATCGCAACACGCTGGCGCTGTCCACCGGAAAGCTGTTTGGGTTTGCGATCCAGATAAGGCTCGATGGCCAGCATTCGTGCCGCTTCGTTGATGCGACTTTCGATTTCCGCCCGCTTGAACCGCAGATTTTCCAGACCGAAGGCAAGATTTTTCCGCACGCTCATATGCGGGTAAAGCGCGTAGGATTGAAACACCATGGCAATCTTGCGCTCTGCTGGCGAAAGCGCGCTGACATCGCGATCCCCAATGGCAATACCGCCGGAGGTCACATCCTCCAGACCGGCGATAATACGCAACAGCGTCGATTTTCCGCATCCGGATGGCCCCACGAAAACGACGAATTCGCCTTCTTCCACGGTCAGGTCAATGTCGTGCAGAATGTGGACGGCACCAAATGCCTTGTTGAGCTTTGTAAGCCTCAGACTTCCCATTACTCGCTCCCTTTAGGCATGCTATTCATTGTAACGATTTCGCTTTCATTCCACCCGGCTGGCAAGGGAATTGTTCTTTTCACTGCGACATCGCTTGTCGTCAGTCTGTCAACGTTGCCAAGATAAATCGCGGGCATTCCACCCGGATAATCTTCCAGCCCCACAACACGACCGTCGGTGCCAAGCGTCCATGCATTGGCGCGGCCTGCTGCCTGTGCACTTGGCGCGATATCCGCATGGGTGGGACGAAGATCATATCTCAGACCCGTGCCGAGAGCGCCGGGGGTCTGGCGCAGAGAAATGCGGTGAAGGTTCACATCATGGATACCGGCTTGCGAGGTGGAGACCAGATTGATGGCGCCTTCCATGCGGCCCGTCAAATCTTCCACAACCAGTTTTTCCACGCGGCCAGCCTGTCGATCGGGCCTGCGGTCCACCACCGTTACCGTCAGCGCCTCGCCCGATCCCCAGAAGCCATCCGGCGTTTCGCGGCAATCGACATCGATCCTTGAAAAGCGGATATTGCGCATGTGGCCACCGTCGCGCGAGAACAGGCCAAGACCGCGATTGGAATCGATGACTTTGCAGTCTTCAAAGGTGACGTCGGTAAAGTCACCGAAGGATTCGGTGCCGAGTTTCAAAGCGCAACTGAGGCTGGAAACGCTGCAACGGCGAACGGTGATATCTTCGCACACACCTACGGCACGGCCATCGACACCGGCACTGGTTTTGAGGCAGATTCCATCGTCCGCCGTCGAGATTTCACAATCCTCGATCACGGCGCGGCGGCAAGCATCCAGCACGATACCGTCCGTATTGGGCAAACGGCGATCATTGAGAATACGAACGTGGCTGATGGTGAGATATTCGCAATTGACCAGATGCAGCGTCCACATGGGTGAACCCGTGACGGTGAAGTTTTGCAGCCGAACATTGCGGCAGGATTCCAGCACCAGAACACGCGGACGCAGGGCGGCTGGAATATACGTTCCCATCGCCTCATCATTGCCGACGATGAAACTTTTGTCGCCCGCTTCGATGCTTCCCGGCCCGGTGATGCTGATGTTCTGCGCACCCCTGGCAATGATCATGCCTCGGTTGGATTTTTCGGCGATGACGGAGACGGATGTTTCGACATATGCCTCGTAATCAGGAACAGGAGCGAGAATCGCGCCACTTGCGAGGTGCAATTCCACATCGCTGGCCAGACGCAATCCACGGCTGATGTGGCGACCGGCCAGAAGAGCAACGCGACCACCGCCCTTTGCCGACACCGCATCGATCGCCTGCTGAATGTCTGCCGTCGCATCATCGCTTTTCGCCTCGATGGCGATTTCCAATTGTGTGCTCATGCCGGCACTTGTTCTTCAAGCAAAACGTCGGTCAGCAGCAGCATCGTCAGTGCCTGACCATAAGGGGTGGGCAGGTTGGGAATGCGCCGGTAAAATTCCAGATCATGCCCCATCGGCGTGCCATCGGACACACCATGAACGACGCCTTCCGCATCGATATTTGCAAGCACGGCCTTTAACGCGCGATCGGCAGGTTCCCGACTGTCGGCGCTCAGAATACCAGCCTTGATGCCGCGCAAAATGCCGTAGGCGATACCTGATGTAGCAGAAGTCTCGACAGGCGAGGTCGGATCATCCACCAGCGTGTGGAACATGCCGTCTTCCCGCTGGTAATGCAGCAAAGAGCGCACCTGGCTGCTCAGAACATTGGAGAGGAAACGCTTGTCTTTTCCGTCCAGCGTCGGCACGAGTTCGAAAAGTTCAGGAATGGCAACGGTGATCCACGAATTGCCCCGCGCCCAGAAGGCATGTGCAAAATTGTGGCGTCCGTTGAACGTCCAGCCGTGATACCACAGCCCGGTGACGGGATCGGACAGATAACGCGTGTGGATCATAAATTGATAGACGGCTTCATCAATCCAGTCCTGACGCTTGCAGACGACACCGGCGCGGGCCAGAAACAAACAGGCCATGAACAGCGTATCATCCCACAGCTCACCATCATTCAGGCGCTCCTTGACCACATGCTGAAAACCACCGTCTTCAGTCTTCGGCAATTCATGAACGAGCCACTCTGCCCAGTCCTCGACCAATGCCCGGAAATCCGGGCGGTCCACATGTTCCGTCAAGATGACCAGCGGCAGCATGGGGGCTGAGCTGTTGATCTGGCGCGGTGGCAGACCGCGTTCGATCTGCCAGCCATACCATTCCACCAGATTGTCAATTGCCTTGCGATCATTGGCGGCGAGCGCGCGGCGCAGGAAGCCGTAAAGACCAACGCCGACTTCCCAATCCCACTCATCGAACTGGATTTTTCCGTCGGCACCGCCGCTGGAAAGACCTTCCTGAATGCCCTTCAGGCGGCTGAAAGCAGCGGCGACCTTATCAATGGTCGTCCGAAGGTCGTTTTTTTGAATAGGGATATGGTTCATTGTTTGAATTCCGCTCATGAATAGAAAGACTGCACAGGATCGCTGCCCGCGATCCTGGCACTGTCGAAGGTGATTTCGGGGTGGGGCTGAACATGGTCGAATGCCACGGCTTTGCCGCCCACGGTGAAGGTGCCATCCCATGACAGGGAAACGTCGCCCCCTTGCGGCGGCGTGACTGACAACAGGCGACGCTCCGCATCGAAACGAACATCGGTGGCGAGAATTTTCTGGCGGAAGGTCGCAAATTCTTCCACGCTGCCGCACCCGATAACGCCGATCCAGCCGCAGCGCTGACCGTGGGATCGCACTTCTCGTCCGGCTGTTGCTCCGGTGGTGATCAATTCAAGGCCGTTTGTGGCGTAAAGCGCTGCAAAACCGCGTCCAGCGCGAACAATCAGCCAGTTGCCTTCAATGGAAACGTCATCCAGCCCGTCTTTTCCGAGATAAGCGTGCGTCCAGTCATTGCGGTGACTGTCCGTGTCGAAAACCATCAATGCGAGGTCACGGTGCTGTGCGACGCGCGGTAGAATTCCGTTGCCCGCCCAATAGGATGGGCGTTGCGATCCCCAAGGATCGTCCTCACCGGGATGGTTCACCCACAGCCGCGCCATGGGGTGGCCAATCAGCTTGATGTCGAGAACATGCTGCTGGTGTCCCTTTTTGCCGGTCTTGTGGTCCACAACGGTGGAAAGCTGTGCGGCTTCGTTTTTGAACAGCACGAGTTTTCCCGGCTCCAGCCCCTGAGCGTACCGCGCCTCAACGACGCGACCTGCCTCCAGCTGCGCAAGTGCGGCCAGATGGGCGGGCGGCACATAGTCACCGCAACACAACATCGGCAGCGAGGCCACGCCACCATTAAGCCAGCCTGTGCCAAATGCCACCTGTGCAAAGGGCGCAAGTTCGGTCAGAGGTCCAGCGCGCAACTCCTTGTCGTAGGATCTCCCCTGCGACCCCGATGGAACGCCGCCCAATGTATGGAGGGCGATCATCTCGAAAATCAGATCGAGCTGATGACGGGCGCGTGCAGCAAGGCCCGGCTCGGCCCAATGTTCAATGGCAAGAAGACCGATGAAATCGACCGGATAATAGGCAGCGGAATTCCATTCCGCCAATCCATGTGCCTCAACGCTGTCGAACCAGCGATCGAGACGTTCTTGCGCCAATTCCGCCTGCTGCGCGCCGGTGCGACCGGAGGCGGAAAATACGGCGTCCGGCAGATAACGCCCTGCCAGCAACTGGCTGGTGTGGAAGCAGAGAACATGGTTCTCGCTCCAGAACCACATGACGTCATTGCCGGGTTCATCGACCCAATACCGGTAATTTATGATGGAGGTCTTGATCCGTTCCAGCATGTCCGCAGGCAGGCGGTCTCCATAGGCACGGACCAGCCAGAGCAATGGCACGAGAATGAAATCGGAGCAATCTTCCCGGCGGTCGATGGAGTTCAGCGTGGAATCGACAATGCCAGAGATCGTTTCGATATCGTCATCACCGACGGCGATCATCGCCAATGCGCGGCCGATACGCCATGCACCGAAACGCGCGCTGAACGCCAGTGCCGCGTTCTTTCTCTGCGCAATGTCCGCTGGTCCGGCAGTCGCGGACACGTCGGTCATGAACGCAGCGTCGATAGACCGCTCCACGGTTCCAGAACCGGAACCGATGGTCAGTTTGACGCCGTGATATCCCTCTGCGATGCCCAGCGTTTCCGGTATCGTTAGCGACGTTTGGCCCGCAGCCAAGCCCCTGTCGACATTCACCAGCACGGCGTGTTCGTGGCCATGGCTTTTGACCATGACATTGACCGGCAAATCCTTGGTCGGGGCAACATCGAATATAAGTTGCAACGGCTCGCCTGCGAAAACGTCCTGTGTGGGTCTGATATCGCGAACCAGATCGGCAAGACGTTTCGTTTCCTGTTGGTCCAGCGCAACCGGCAATGCGACCGCCAGAGGTGTCTCATCGGTCACTTCAAGCTCGAAGAACCAGATAATATCCCGTTCGGCCAGATCTTCGCAGTGCAGCAGAATTTCGTTGTCGCCTGCGGCAAGCTCAAGCACGATATCGCTCTTGCTTTCGACATTGCGAATGAACGGCTCGAAACGGACCTGCTCCACGCCATTGACCCAAATTCTGACGCCGCCACAGGTGAAAAGTCGAAAACTGGCTTTGCGCGCAGCGTCGGTGTGGAATGTCCCCTTCAGCCAGCGACGGACATGGGTTGGAACATGCCAGAATCCGGTAAACTCCACGCGGCGGTTGGAGCCGGGTAAATTCAAATGGGAAACATGCCAGTCGGCCTCGGCGGCAATGCCGCGCCCGATCATATGCTGCTGAAACGCCTTGCGGCATGGCAAATCGCCGACATCCACAAATCCGTTGATAAAGCGGTAATTGACGCGATCTTCTGCTGGCGCAGCAATACCGGGATAGCTGGTTTCCAGTAAATCCGATACCATCCACGCCGTTACCGTCTCGCCTTTGCGGACGATATAAGACGGCTCAGACTTTGCCTTGGCCACATGCACATTCGTCATAATGGATCGCCTCCCGTCGATCTTTATGAAATTATTTTCATAACTGAAACTCTTGACCGACACATCAAAATGTCGCGTTGAGGCAAAACAAATAGCTTGACGTTCGCTGTGTCAAGTCGCAAAACAAAAGAAATCGAGAACAGCAGAGGAGCTACGCCTCGATTTATGAAATTGTTTTCATTGGGAGGATTGAATGCTGAAATATTTTTCAGGCGTAAGCGCCGTAGTCATCGCGTCGGTCGCTGGTCTTGCGACTGCACATGCAGAAACCAGAACAATCACGTTTCTCTTTACGGATGACGACCAAGGCTACGTGCAGAGAATGTCCGAGCTGAGCAAGGAGTTCGAGACAGCCAATCCCGGCGTGAAGGTGAATTTCATCTCCTCCGGTTACGACGCCGTTTCCAAACAATTGCCAGTGCAATTGGCTGTTGGCGAAGGCCCGGATGTTGCCAAAATTACCGACTGGCAGCTCGCACCCTACTATCTCGACATGCGCCCTTACATGAAGGACGCCGAAGCCTACGCAAAGCTCCATGGCGTCAGCCTTGAGCAGCTTCGCCTGCCCAACATCAACGATCCAAAATCCATCAATGGTTATGTGGCATCGCAGACCCTGAACCTGCCTTTCGTCAACAAGACGCTGTTTGAGCAGGCGGGCGAACCCCTGCCCGGCCCCACGGCAAAACTCAGCGAGATTGTTGAAGCATCCGCACGCGTTGCCAAGGCGACGGGCGTGCAGATTCCCTTCACCATGGACCGTTCCGGCCACCGCTTTTCCGGCGGCGCTTTTGCCTATGGCTCCAAATATGTGAAGGACGGAAAGTTCACATTCCCGGATGATGCGGCGAAGAAATACATCTCCGACGTTTATTCCTGGACGCAGAACGGCAGCTTCCCCAAGGAAATGTGGGGCGCCGCAGGTGGCTCCCAGTACAAGGGCATGGGTGACGAGTTCGTCAACGGCAATGTCGTGACCTATCTTGCAGGCAACTGGATGGTTAATCCGTTCCAGACCAAGATTGGCGATGCCTTTGAATGGACCGCCATCAACGCGCCGTGCGGCGAAGCGGCCTGCTCCGCAATGCCGGGCGCAACGGCCATCGTTGGCTTCAAGCGCACCAAATATCCTGAAGACGTGGCTCACTTCATCGAGTTTCTGGGCTCTGAAAAGGTTCAGCGTGAAATCGCTGAGAACTACGTGATCCTGACCGGCGCGGAGATCGTCAACCCGAACTACAAGCTGAAAAGCGAAAGCGCAAAAGCATCCATGAAGGTGTTTTTGGACAACAAGAAAAACGTGCCGTCCGCTGCGCGTGATTTCGAAAAGACCAAGGGCGGATCGGCGCTTTACCAGCAGATCGTTCAGCGCATGAGCCAGCTCATCGTCGGTGAACTGACGTTGGACCAGACCTATAAGGTTCTGGAAGATGATGTTGCAAAGATCAACGACGCCGTGGCGGTGAAGAAATAATCGCGGCTGATGACAGAGGCGAAACGGCGCGATAGACGCTACGAAGTTTCGCCCCCAACCTATGATTTGCCCGCAGGACACGTCGGGCAAATCATTGTTTTATTCAGAAACCTGCACCGGCTGGGCGGCCTTTCCCGCCCCGTGCGTTTCATTCGTCAGCGCTTGTAAAAAAACTGTCACCGACCCGAGGCATTTTGCCGGGCGTCGACTCACTGTCTGGCGACAACCCTGTTTTGCAAACCCACTTCGCAAAAAATGAATAAGGAAGCTGTCATGGCCAATCTGTGCGCCTATTTCCCATTGCTGCGCTCCACTCTGCTTGCATCCGTCGCTGTGTTCGGCATCGCTTCACATGCGCAAGCATTTGACACCAACGCGCCTTCAGGCCTTGGCTACACCATTGCCGTGCCGGAGCCCGCCGTCAAATATCCGCTGCCCATGGTGGACAACTACCGCAACCAGACTGGCAAGAATGCCAGGGGCGAAGACGTCCGCGCTTATGACGACAAAGACAATCCCATCATCGAAATCCTGTCCGGCTTCAACCGCATCTGGACGCTTGGTGATGAACAATGGGCTGATGGTGGTGCCAATGGCGATGGCCCGACAGATTTCAGCAAGGTAAAAATACTGAATGCCGACGTTTGGGCCGAAAACATGCGTTACGTCCTTTCGGTCACGGGCAAAAACCGCACGGAAGCGGCCGCGCTGGACGCCTATCTGAACGATCGCCGTTCGCAGGGCTATAGCGTGATTGAAGGCATGGGGCCGCTGGCGGCTTGGTATCGCGAAGGGGCCGGAGCAACGACGACCATCAACCACACTTTGAAAGACTTCAACGTCAATGAAGTCATCACAAAAAAGGAAGACGACAAAGGCACGGAAGCCGGTTCGCCAGACTCCGAACTGAAGAACTTCGTGACCTTCATGAAGGTGATCCGTGGTCCTGAAGGCACGACATCGCCCGCGAAATATTTCTACTCGACGCCGCGCCCATGGCGCATGAACGCCAAGGGCGAAGTGATCGAAACCGGCACTGAAACAATCGGCGACCGGACATTCGAGCGTTATGAAACGGAAGCGGACGTTACCGTACCAGCCTTGCGATACGCGCGTGAAAACCGTGGCCGTCTGAAAGATGGTGGTTTTCCAAGTGGTCACACCAATGCCGCTTATCTCTCAGCCATCGCCTACGCCTATGCCGTGCCGGAGCGCTTTGCCGAATTGCTGACGAATGCGTCTGAACTCGGTGAAAGCCGCGTCGTCGCGGGTATGCATTCACCGCTTGACGTGATCGGCGGACGGATTACCGCAACAGCCATGGCCGCTGCCATGTTGCAGGACGCAAAGAACGCGGAGGTCAAAAAGGCGGCTTATGACGACGTGCAGGCCTATTTCAAAAAGCGCCTGCCGCAAGGACAATCGCTGGAGAGCTTTGCGCACAGCGCAGCACTTTCCGAAGATCGCTTTGCAGACGAGGCCGTCAACAAGACCGATTTCCGCAAACGCATGACATTCTCGTTCAGCCGTGATCCCGCCGCACCGGACGCTGCGATGATCGTGCCGCAGGGCGCGGAAGTGTTGCTGGAAACACGTCTACCCTATCTGAATGCCGAGCAGCGTCGTGCGGTTCTTTTCTCCACCGGCATCGAATCCGGTTATCCCTTGCTGGATGACAGCAATGGCTGGGGCCGCATCAACCTCGTTGCCGCCGCCGCCGGTTATGGCGCGTTCCATGGCGATGTGACTGTGACACTGGATGCAGCCGCTGACGGTTTCAGCGCTGCGGACCGGTGGACGAACGATATTTCCGGCGCGGGCCGTCTTGTGAAATCGGGAAGCGGAGCGCTTGGTCTTAATGGCAACAACAGCTATTCCGGCGGCACGGTTCTGACGGATGGAACGCTGACGGCCTCTTCCAAAACGGCACTTGGAACCGGCAATGTTCTGGTCTCTGGCGGAACATTGAAACTGGACGCGTCTGAAGGTCTGAATATCGGTGGAGACTATACCCAGACCGGTGGAACCTTGGCCTTGGACGCGAAAGCGCCCCTGCGGATCACCGGTAAAGCGACGATCAGCAACACAGTCCTCCATCTCAGCTTCAATGGCGATGTACCAGCTGCAGGCTCCAGGTTCGAAGTTCTTGCAGCAGACGGGCTGAGCGGCTCCTTCACCTCGATAGAGTCTGATGCCGTCAAAATCCGGCCTGTTTACACCGGCGCCAGCCTTTTCGTCGTGGTTGAATAACCAACAAGAACCTCTTTGCGGGGCGCGGTCTCAAGCGGACTGCGCCCCGCTTTTTAAAAAATTGATATCCCTTAAAACAATGCTTTAGACCGGCTGGACCATTGAAGACGCCGCGCCTCTTCACAAATGTTCCGCTTTGCTTTAGAAGCCGCATCCGTAATCCGGTCGCAGCCCACCCGGTCAAAACAAGGGATATCAAACTATGAAAACCATCGTCATCTGCTCCGGCGGATTGGACTCTGTTTCGCTTGCTCACAAGATAGCAGCGGAAAACGACCTTCTTGCTCTCGTTTCTTTCGATTATGGCCAGCGCCACAAGAAGGAACTTGAGTTTGCAGCGCTCTGCGCAGAACGCCTTGGCGTTCCGCATCACATCATCGACATTCGCACCATTGGCGCACATCTCACCGGCTCCGCACTGACGGATGATGTCGAGGTGCCGGATGGGCATTATGCCGAAGAAACCATGCGGTCCACCGTGGTGCCGAACCGCAATGCCATCATGCTGACAATCGCTTTCGGGCTGGCGGCGGCACAGCAGGCGGATGCTGTGGCAATTGCCGTGCATGGCGGCGACCACTTCATCTACCCCGACTGTCGCCCCGGCTTTATCGACAGTTTCAACGACATGCAGCGCCATGCCTTGGATGGCTACGCCAATGTGAAATTGCTGGCGCCTTATGTCACAGGCTCAAAAGCGGATATCGTTACCGACGGCGCAAAACACGCTACGCCTTTTGCCGAAACATGGTCCTGCTACAAGGGCGGCCTGCGCCATTGCGGACGGTGCGGCACCTGTGTGGAACGACGTGAGGCGTTTCATCTGGCCGGCGTGACCGATCCGACCGACTACGAAGACCCGGATTTCTGGGTCGTGGCCACCAGTGCCTATGCGGCGCAGGAGGTGACGTGATGTTTCGGATTACCAAGGAATTTCATTTTTCCGCCTCGCACCAGCTGAAAGACCTGCCCGCAGATCACCAATGTGCGCGGCTGCACGGCCACAACTACATTGTCGAAGTCGAGCTTTCGGGCGAAGAGCTGAATGCCTACGGCTTCGTGCGGGATTATCACGAGCTTGCGCCGTTGAAGCGTTATATCGACGACCAGTTCGATCACCGCCATCTGAATGACGTGCTGGGGCATGACATGGTGACGGCTGAACGGCTGGCGCAACATTTCTATGACTGGTGCAAAGAGCGATTGCCGGAAACCAGCGCCGTGCGGGTCAGCGAAACAGCAAAGACATGGGCGGAATACCGCCCTTCGCGCACATCATGAGCGGTGCCAAAGACACACCCGTCCGTATCAGCGAAATCTTCGGTCCAACCATTCAGGGCGAAGGACTGTTGATTGGTTTGCCGACTGTTTTCGTGCGGACCGGCGGCTGCGATTATCGCTGCTCTTGGTGCGATACGCTGCACGCGGTCGATAGCGAATACCGCGATGACTGGAAGCCCATGTCAGCAGATGCGATCTGGCAGCAGGTCACGACGCTTTCCGGCGGCAAGCCGCTGACCGTTTCGCTTTCCGGCGGCAATCCGGCGATTCAGCCGCTCGGTCCACTGCTCGAAAGAGGGCATGGCGAGGGCTATCGTTTTGCGCTGGAAACACAGGGCAGTATTTCCAAAAGCTGGTTTGCCGATCTCGATTATCTGGTTCTTAGCCCAAAACCACCGTCCAGCGGCATGGACACCGATTGGGCAGCATTTGAAAAATGTCTCTCCACCGCAGGTCAAGGCCCGCAAACAGCGCTGAAATTCGTTGTGTTTGACGACACGGATTACGCTTACGCCAAAGACGCGGCTGCGCGTTATCCGCATCTGCCGGTCTATCTCCAACCCGGCAACCACACGCCCCCGCCACCGGATGACGAGGACGCGGTGGTCGATATCGATGGCATCATGGATCGCATGTTGTGGCTGGTGGACAAGGTCAGTGAAGACCGCTGGTTCGATGTGCGGGTGTTGCCGCAGCTGCATGTTCTGCTTTGGGGCAACAAACGCGGCGTTTGAAGGCACTTAAAGCGTGTTGGGTGAAAAAGGATTCACAACGCACGCTTTAAGTCTTTGTTTTGCGCATGTCTTATCGCAAAACCGCTGCACACTTTTGCGCGACATGCTTAGCCTCTGCGAATATGAAACCTGTGGCCTGCACCGGTGGAAACGGTGTCCAGCAACGCGTGCCCATCTTCATGGCACATATGCGGAATGTCGATGACGGCCAGGGGGTCGCTGGTTTCAACCCAGAGCTCGGCGCCCGCTTTCATGTGGGAAAGCTTCTTGCGGCTTTTCAAAACAGGAAGGGGGCATTTCAGCCCCCTTAAATCGTAAATTTCGGCAATGATATCCGTCACTGCTTGGCCCAGAACTTCCAGAACGGTTTCTTCTGGGCGTCGTCAGGCGGCGTCGTCCCGGCAAAGGCCAGCGGGTTGACGGTTGGGACCGGTACGCTTTGGCCGGCATTCACGGGCTGGATTGAAGGGGCGGGTGCAGGTGCCGCAGACGCCATGATCGTAGGCGCCACCACCGGACGTGCCGCTGTCGGCTGCGTCATGACAGTTTGCGGCGTTGTTATGCGCGGGTTGGCAGCAGATGCGATGGCCGTTGTGGCTGGAGCAGACAGACCCTTCGCCGCCTTCTTTTCCATCAACGCGGCAAATTCCGTTTCCTTCATCAACTTGCCTGCCTTGAGAGCAGACCCAGTTGGTGCGTAAGCAGGGTCACGGCCTTTGCGCTTTTCAGCGACAATTGCCTTGCGCTCACCTTCGCTTGGATCATACCACACCATGCCGTCGAGCTTTTTCGTCTCCTTGGCATAGGCAAGTTCATAGGTCTTTTCGTAGCTGGAAAGAGCGCTGACAAGCGCCGGCGGTGTGCTCATCTGCGGGCAAGCACCGGCAGCATTGAACTGGCCACCCGCGACCTGCTGGTTGAAGACGTACTTCTTCTCGCAAACATTGACCTCAGGCGGCCGTTTGGTGACTTCGAAATTATCGTAGCCGACCTTGAGCATTTTCCAGAATTCGGAATGTTCGCTTTTGCTATGACGTGCCATGTTTTCCGCTGTCATGCGGAACGGCAGTGCCTGAAGCTGAACGGACTTCTGGCCACCCTTGAAGGCATCGCGCGCGAAGCCGTAAATCTCCAGTACCTGCGCATCGGTCATCGAATAACAACCCGATGACGAGCAGGCGCCATGGATCATCAGGTTCGTGCCGTTGCGGCCATTCGCCTGATCGTAGCGATTGGGAAAGCCGGTGTTGATGGCGAGGTAATATTTAGAGTTGGGGTTCAAGTGCGCAGGCGTGAGGTTATAGAACCCTTCAGGCGCCTGCCTGTCACCCTCTTTAACCTTGGGTCCGAGCTTACCGGACCACGCACAAATATCGTATGAGGCGATGACGTCGAACCGGTTGTCGCGCTTGGCTTTCCAGATTTCGAGCTTACCCTCTTCCTTGAAAATACGGATCATGATCGGCGCATTGCGATCCATATTTTTCTTGTCCATCTCTGCGAGAATGGACGGAGCCAGGGGGTATTCGACCTTATTCTTGACATGCGAAACGTCCCGCTCGACTGTTTCGAGCGTCTCGTTGCAGCCTGCAAGCATGAGAGCGGTGCAGGCAAGAAGCGCAATATGTCTCAAACGCATGGCGTTTCACCGGTTTTCACGAAGTGGTATGGTGGTAAAATAATTCGGATTTGAATACAAGTCTGTCGATTGAACATCGATAGCCCATTTCCGGCAGAGTTTTCCTGATCGGTTCTCATCACGTCGTCAGCTTCGTTAAAATTCTTCTCCGCAATATAGCTGATAAAGCCTTAACACATCGCTACCCGCCAGCGTCAGCAAACGTCTTGCAGCGAAGTCGATCTCGACTATATTTCCCTTTATGATTGATCTTATCAGTGCCTATTGGCCGCATATTCTGGCGACATTGTCTGTCATTATGGGCGCCGCGGCGGCCATCCACGCAACGATGACGAAGGAGGAAGTTCGCACGGCGCTGGGCTGGGTGGGCGTCATTCTCCTGTCGCCGATCGTCGGGGCGCTCATCTACGCGATTGCCGGAATAAACCGCATTCGCCGCAGTACGCTCGGTCAGCAGCGCTCGTTGATGCATGGAACGATCATGGATCGTGTCGCGCTTTTCGATGCCGAAAACTCTCTGGTGATAGAGCGGTATGGCCGCCGTTTCGTGGCGATGAAAACGGTGGGCGACAGGGTCACGCACAACGCGCTGACGACCGGCAACTCCATCGAGCCGTTAGCCTCCGGCGATATTGCATATGCTGCCATGCTGGAAGGTATAGAAAGCGCCAGACGATCCATCATTCTGGAAACCTACATCTTCGATCAGGACAGGATCGGGCTTCGGTTTGTGCAGGCCTTGTCGGATGCAGTGGCGCGTGGCGTTGAAGTGCGGGTGCTGATCGATGCCGTCGGAGCGCGCTATTCCGTTCCGAGCATTCTGCCTGGCCTCAAAAGAGCAGGCATCAAAGCCAGTGTCTTTAACGGCAATGTTATCATGGGCTTGCGCCTGCCCTATGCGAATTTGCGAACGCACCGCAAGATTTTGGTTGTTGACGGACGGTTGGCATTTACCGGCGGAATGAACATTCGCGAAGGCTTCACGGCAGAATTTGCCGGGGAACGGCAGTCCAGCGATACGCATTTTCAGGTCAAAGGCCCGCTGGTTGCGGACCTGTTTACGGTTGCCGCCGAAGACTGGCGGTTTACCACGCGTGAACTGCTGGATGGCCCGATGTGGGACATTACCGTGCCCGAGGGCGAACCGGGTTTGCCGGTGCTGGCGCGTGTGGTGCCCTCCGGGCCTGACTACAGCATAGAAACCAGCCACAAAATGCTGATGGGCGCATTTTCCGTGGCGCGGTCTTCGATCCGTATCATGTCACCCTATTTCCTGCCGGATCGGGAACTGATTTCCGCTTTGACGACCGCCGCACGACGCGGGGTGAAGGTCGATATCATCGTTCCGGCCAACAACAACCTCACTCTTGTCGACCACGCCATGACGGCGCAGTTCGACCAGATGCTGGAAAGTTATTGCCGCATATGGCGCGCCACCGGCCCCTTCAACCACTCCAAACTTCTCGTCATCGATGATCGCTGGTCCTATGTCGGCTCGTCCAATCTCGACCCTCGATCATTAAGATTGAACTTTGAGGTGGACATCGAAGTTATTGATGAGGGTTTCGCCAATGCAATTTCCGAGCGTGTCTCCGACGCCATGGAAAATGCGACCCCGGTGAAACTGGATGAGTTGCGCGCACGGCCTTTTGCCTTAAGACTTTTTGAGCGGGTATTATGGCTGGCGTCGCCTTATCTTTGACAAGAGACTTGGATGAAGTGGGATTGTTGATGCGAGATAAGAGATAGATGAGAACGAAATCCGAGAGCCTCTCTGCCGTTCTGATGACATCCATCCGCAATCGCAAGAAACGCCAGAGCCAGAGTGACACGTCCGGGGATACCGACTTTCCCATCATCGCATCCTACAATGTTCACAAATGCGTCGGGCGAGATCGCAAATTCGATCCGGATCGCATCAGCCATGTGATTCAGGAAATCGGCGCAGATATCATTGCCTTGCAGGAAGCGGACAGCCGGTTTGGAGAACGCACCGGCTTGCTGGACCTCATCAGGCTGGAACGGGAGTGCGGTCTGGCACCGGTTCCGATTGCCAGTGGCGCAAAGGCTCACGGCTGGCACGGCAATGTTGTTCTGTTCAAAGAGGGTGCGGTTCGCGACGTCCACCCGCTGAAACTTCCGGGATTGGAACCACGCGGTGCGCTGGTGGTGGAACTTGAGTTGAAACGAGGCGGACGCCTGCGCATCATCGCCGCCCATTTTGGTCTTCTGCGCCACTCGCGGGCGCAACAGGCAAAGGCCTTGGTGGAGTTGCTGAACACCGGCGAGGAGCAGCCGACAATCCTGCTGGGCGATCTCAACGAATGGCGGCTGGGCAATGGGTCATCACTCAACACGTTCCGTCAGGCATTTGGCACCCTGCCGCCCGCCGTCCCGAGTTTTCCGTCGGGCCTGCCCGTGCTGGCGCTGGATCGGATCATTTCCAATCGTGAAGGGCTGATCGACGGCGTTAAGGCCCATGACAGCGCCCTCTCCCGCGTCGCATCCGACCATCTGCCGCTGAAAGCTGCAATCAGAACCGACATTCTCGCCGGTTAATCGGATGGAAAAAAGCGGATGCCATGGTGGCACCCGCTTTCGTAAAGTCGGCTTTTCAAATCAACGCAGCAGGGACTGCGCTTCTTCGATACCCAGCGCCGCAGGCTGTGTGCAGGTCGTTGTCAATTCTATGAAGCGGCCTTCTTCACCGGATTTCAGAATAGACGTCATCACATCGATGCCGTGCAGTGAGCGATCCAGCGAGCAACGCGCGTCGCGGCCTTCGATAATCGCCGTGACCATGTCCGCAAGCCCCGCTGTACGGTAATTGGCGCGTGGACCTTGCGGGCTTTCCTGATTGGCGATGCCAAAGGGGTGATCCCAATCTTCCAGCGGCTTGATATCCTTGTCGCGACCGCTGGCCTCGACCACACCACCGAAGAAGTTGGGGTCCGGCACGAAAATCGAGCCTTCCGTGCCGTAAAGCTCGGTATTGGCGTGGCGGTGAGACCAGACATCCCAGCTGGCGGACAGCGTGATCGTCGCGCCGTTGACGAATTCCAGCAGGGCGTGGATGTTCGTTGGCGTCTCGACGGGGATGATCTGGCCGTTCAGCGGCTGGCTGGTGACGGTCCGGGTCGGGTTTGCCATGGAGGTCAAAGCGCCAACACGTTTCACCGGGCCGATGAGATTGATGAGGTTGGCAACGTAATACGGACCAAGATCAAGGATCGGGCCGCCGCCGGCGAGGAAGAAAAAGCCGGGATTGGGGTGCCACATTTCCATTCCGGGGCTCATGACATGGCATGTGCCTGATGTAATGCGCCCTACTCCGCCTTCATCGATGTATTTGCGCGCCAATTGGTGCGCGCCACCAAGGAATGTATCCGGTGCGCAACCGACGGCAAGGTTCTTTTCCGTCGCGATGCGCCGCAGCTCCTCACCTTCCTCAAGTGTGAGGACGAGGGGCTTTTCCGAATAGACGTGCTTTCCGGCTTCGAGAATCGATTTGGAAACGGCGAAGTGAGCCGCGGGAATGGTGAGGTTCACCACCACATCGATTTCGTCGTTCTGAAGCAGCTCTTCGATGGACTGTGCTTTGACACCATATTCCTCGGCCCGAAGTTCGGCCGCACTCCGATTAAGGTCGGCGCAGGCCAACACTTTCAAGCCCTTGAAAAGCGGTGAAAGTGAAAAATAGGTGGTTGAGATATTGCCGCATCCAATGATGCCGACGCCAAGTTCCTTGGCCATGTCTGTCACTCCGTGCTTATCGGTATTAGTAGGTTTTGAAGGACGCGATGGACCGCGTAATCAGCCGGTCTGCATCGTTGGGGTTATCATGCTCCACGACGTAATATTTGACCGCCGTTTTTCTGAGTGCTTCTACCAGCGCTTTCCAATCCACGTTGCCGTGGCCGACGTCCGACCAGCCGTCTTCATCCGTGTTCTCACCGGCAGGTGCAATATCTTTCACATGAACCGCAGTGATGCGCTTGCCGTAACTTTCGATCCACGCGAGGGGATCGGCACCGCCACGGATGATCCATGCAATATCGGCTTCCCATTCCAGATCAGGTCCGCCCGAAAGGATCTGTTCCTGCGGGGTAGAACCGTCGTCCAGCGTTTTGAACTCGAAATCATGGTTGTGCCATCCGAAGGAAATACCGGCATCCTTAAACGGCTTGCCTGCTTCCTGAAGACGCTTGCCAAACGCGAACCATCCGGCGGCATCGCTTGGGCGTTGATCCGGCAGAAGGTAAGGGCAATAGATCGCCTTGATACCCAGGATATTGGCGATATTCAGCGCCTTTTGCGGCTCACCTTCAAGCATATCCAGACCGAAGTGTCCGGTGGGCATGGTCAGATTGTTGGCGTCGAGATCGCTGCGCAGAGCGTTCAAACCAGCATCATCCAACGTGCCGTAAATGCCGCCAAAACCTTCGACATGCGAATACCCTGCCGCTGCAAGTTTCTTCAGTACCTCGGAAAGCGGCGGAAAATTACGCGCGCTATAAAGCTGGAAGCCAAGTTTCGTCATCTGTCTCTCCTGACATTGGGACTGTGTCCGGGTGGGATTGTGGTGTGTTAAATGCGGTCTTCCGTTGCCGCATCGAAAAGTGAGGCCATGCTCAAATCAAGGCCGAGTTTGACTTTGGTTCCGGGCGCAAACCTTCGGTGCCCGCCAACGCGAACCGACAGGGTGTGACCGGCGTGTTTAAGCCAGATGAGGTTATCGGCACCCATCGGCTCTTCAATATCGACCACGGCTTCGTGCACTTCACCGCCAGTGATATCGGCATCGACCCGCACATGTTCTGGACGAACGCCCAGCACCACCGGCGTTCCCGGGATGAGGGGGGCTGACGTGTCATAACCATCAAGGCTGAAGCTGACGCCGTTGGTGGCGAACACCACCTTGCCATCTCGTTCTGCAAGTTCGCCCCGCAGAAAATTCATGGATGGCGAACCGATGAAGCCTGCCACGAACAGGTTTTTTGGCCTGTTGTAGATCGAAACCGGATTATCCAGTTGCTGGATCACGCCGCTTTTCATGATGGCGATGCGATCTGCCAGTGTCAGCGCTTCGATCTGATCATGCGTGACGTAGATCATCGTGTTTTTGAGCGACTGGTGAAGACGCTTGATTTCAACGCGCAGCTCCGAGCGCAGCTTGGCATCGAGGTTGGACAGCGGCTCATCGAACAGGAACACATCCACATCACGCACCAGCGCACGACCAATCGCCACACGCTGACGCTGACCGCCGGACAGTTCGGCGGGTTTTCTTTTCAGCAGTGGCTCGATCTGGAGAATGGTCGATGCGCGTTTGACGCGCCGGTCTATCTCATCCTTGGGTATTTTCGCCACTTGCAGCCCGAAGGACAAGTTCTTCTCGACCGTCATCTGCGGGTAAAGCGCGTAGGACTGGAACACCATGCCGATGCCGCGGTCTTTCGGCTCTTCCCAGGTCACGTTACGATCCTTGATGAAGATTTGCCCTTCGGTTGGCTCCAGAAGTCCGGCAATGCAATTCAGCAGGGTCGATTTTCCGCAGCCGGATGAGCCGAGAAGAACCAGAAACTCACCTTCGTAAATATCGAGGTTGAGATCGGAAAGCACTGTGACCGCGCCAAATGACAATGACAGATCGCGAATGGAAACGCTTTTATTCATGAGGCTTAACCTTTCACTGCGCCTGCGGCGATGCCGCGGACAAAGAGCCTGCCTGAAACGAAATAGACGAACAGCGGAACGGCGCCGGTCAGAAGGGTTGCCGCCATATTGACGTTGTATTCCTTCACGCCCTGCACCGAGTTGACGATGTTGTTGAGCTGAACCGTCATCGGGTAATATTCCGGTCGGGTGAAGACGACGCCGAACAGGAAGTCGTTCCAGATACCCGTCACCTGCAAGATCATGGCGACCACGAAAATCGGCAGCGACATGGGCAGCATGATGCGGAAATAGATTTGCCAGAAATTCGCCCCGTCGATGCGTGCCGCCTTGAACAATTCTTCCGGCAGGCCCGCGAAGTAATTGCGAAACAGCAGCGTCAGGATCGGCATACCGAAAATGGTGTGCACGATGATAAGACCCGTCAGGGTGCCGTACACGCCCAATTCGCGCAGCACGATCACGATGGGATAGATCATCACCTGATAGGGAATGAACGCGCCGATGATGAGAATAGAAAAGAAGAATTCCGAACCTTTGAACTTCCAGTTTGCCAGCGCATAACCGCTGATGGATGCAATCAGGATCGACACGATGGTGGACGGCACCATGATACGCACCGAATTCCAGAACCCGCGTGAAAGCCCATCGCAGTTCAGGCCGGTGCAGGCATTTGCCCATGCCTTGACCCAAGGCTCAAAGGTGATTTCCACCGGTGGGGCAAAAATGTTGCCCATGCGAATTTCCGGCATACCTTTCAGCGATGTCACGATCATCACGTAAAGCGGCAGCAGGTAATAAACAGCCGCGACAAAAAGCGAGCCGTAAAGAATGATGTTTCTTCGCGACAAGGTCTTTTTGGGCTTGCGACCGCGCGGGCCAGACAGCTTGTCGGAGACAGCGCCGGCACCGGCTGCAACAGTATTGAGCGTAGAAATATTAGCCACGTTTGCGCCCTCCGAATTCAAGGTAGGCCCAGGGGATGACGATGATGGCGACGGTCAGCAGCATCATGGTGGAGGCTGCGAAGCCTTGGCCAAGGTTCTGCGCCTGAAACATGTAGTCATAGACATATTTCGCAGGCACTTCGGATGCGATACCCGGCCCGCCGCTGGTCTGCGCCACCACGAGATCGTAAACCTTGACGATGCCGCTGGCGATGATGACGAGCGTGGTGATGAAGACGGGGCGCATCATTGGAATGACGATAAGAATATAGGTCTTCCACATGGGAATGCCGTCAACGCGGGAGGCTTTCCAAATGTCCTCATCAATGCCGCGCAAACCGGCGAGCATGAGGCACATCACAAGGCCGGTCCCCTGCCACAGCGCTGCGATCAAAATGCCGTAGATCACAAGATCCGAATTATAGAGCGGATCGAAGGTGAAGCTTTCCCACCCCATCGACCGCACGACAGACTGGATGCCGAATTCCGGGTTCAACAGCCACTGCCACACAAGGCCGGTGACGATGAAGGAAAGAGCAAATGGATACAGAAAGATGGTTCTGAATGTGTTTTCGAAACGAATTTTCTGATCCATCAACGCCGCCAGTAAAAAGCCGATCAGCAGGCTGAAAATCAGAGACAAAATGCCGTAGATCGCAAGGTTCTGGATTGAAATAATCCAGCGGGGTGCGGCCCACAGGCGCTCATATTGCTCAATCCCGATAAAGTTCGCCCTCGGCAAAAGCTTCGAGTTGGTAAAGGAATAAACGACTGTCCAGATCGTTCCGCCCAGGAAGATGACCATGGCGGTCAATATCATGGGTATCGATGCAATCTTTGAATTCAGATTGCGGAATAGCTGGTTGGGACGACCAGAATGGCTTTTAACCGCCATACTCCACTCCTTATCAATCGTAATCGTAATCGTTGATCGTACAGCGGGCAGCTTGACGCTCATCCTGCGGTACGTCGGACTGGATGGGCAATCACCTCGCACCATCCGGCAATGAATTGCCGTAACCGGCAGGCATCACACCTGCCGGTTACAAACGATTGACGATCAATCGGCAGCAGAAATCATGTCAGCGAAGCGCTTTTGTGCAGCTTCGACCGTCAAGGATTGGTTGGCGAAGAACTCCGACATCAAATCCTCTTTCTGCTTCTGGGTATCGGCAGAAATCAGCTGGTCCGTACTGGTCAGGGCATTGCCCTTTGCCAGAATGGCCAAGCCTTTTTTCATGCAATCATTGGCCGCAGCAAGATCAACGTCGCCTCTGATGGGAAGCGAACCTTTTTTCAGGTTGAACGCAACCTGCGTCTTGGGGTCAACGATCACCTCGGCAAGAACGTCCTGCGCCTTCGACTTCGCCTCATCTTTGAGAAGAGGGAAATAGAACGCATCGCCGCCCGTGGTGAGATATTCGTTCAGACCAAGACCCGGCAAGCAGGTGTAATCTGTTCCTGCCTTCTGGTTTGCCAGCTGGAATTCACCCTGCGCCCAGTCCCCCATGACCTGACCACCCGCTTTACCGGTGATGACCATGTTGGTTGCCTGGTTCCAATCCTGAACATTCGACCCTTTTGCAAGCTTGCGGGCCGCGTCAGCTGCAACAAAGATCTTCTGCATCTCTGGCCCGGCAGCGACTGCGGCGTCCTTGTCCTTGTAGACCTTTTCATAAAGGTCCTTGCCGCCCAAAGAAATAACCAGGGTGTCGAACAGACCGTTGGCCTGCCAAGCCTGTCCACCAAGGGCGAGAGGTTGAATACCGGCTTTTTGAAGTGCAGGTCCGGCAGCTATGAATTCAGTCCAGTTCTTGGGAACGTCCACGCCAGCCTTTTTAAAAGCCGCATTGGAAAGCCACAGCCACTGCCAGGAGTGGATGTTAACCGGTGCGCAATAGATTTTTCCATCAATAGTGCAGCTATCAAGTAGACTTGCAGGTTTGATGACGTCTTTCCATTTGCCTTTTTCGGCAACAGCAGAAAGATCACGCATCAAACCAGACTGAACAAGCTCTTCTGCTTGCCGCCCATGATTGAATTGTGTTGCACCCATGGGATCGCCACCGGTGATACGGCTGATCATAATAGGTCTTGCCGTGCCACCGGAACCGGCAATCGCACCATCCACCCACTTATTTCCGGTTGCATCAAAAGCCTTGGCCAGTTCCCCCACCGCAGCGGCTTCTCCGCCCGATGTCCACCAATGCGTGACTTCAAGGTCCGTCGCCCCGGCCGTAGTTACCGGCAGCACAAAACCCGCTGCCAAAGCAGCTAGAATAGAACGAATGCGCATGAGTCTCCTCCCTCACTGAAACGTTGCCGTAAAAACCTATGCGAATCATATTGGTTCTGCAACAGCACCAGCGATAAATAATTTATAACTAAAATTAACTATTTATAACAATAACTTATGCTATTTTTTGAAACCGCGCGATTGTCGAATACCAAGAAAATCCCGGTTTTTTGAGAGCGGGAACGAAAACTTTCAGGAAAAATGCTTGTCGTTGAATTTTTGCCCGATGAACGCCGGTTGATAGCCAGACATCTGAGACATAGCGTCGTTTTGACGAAACTCCGGCACCATCTCAGTTTTCGAATGCCGACGTGAAAATTTCTCTGAACTTGAATCGACATGAACAACTTACATTCGAACAACGTATATTTAGGGTAGCAGAAAAACGTAATAGGGTCACTCTTGCGTGATTAAGGCAGAATTGCCACAACTCTTAAAATATCAACGATTAATCGCAACCTCAGTTAACTCTGGATTAACCAATCCCGCATACCAATTAGCTAATATGATAGGCAGGCAAAGCATATAGCGACGTTTTTGTCGGATATGCGCCTTCTGTTGTGACGGGCTGCATGACGCCAGCCCGTATTTCCAAAATGCATTGATTTGGACGCTTGCCCGGTTCGCGGAGACAGCGAAGCTATGTCTATTTGTGACTATAACTGGAGTATGTTGTGAGACTTGTACTGGTAGACACTGGCACGTCTGCAATTTTTGCCCACGAAACTGCATTTCGTTTCGGTCGTGGCACAACGATCCAACACCGAGTTTCCAAGTATTGGCAAGTATCCAGCGCATCCGTTTGCGATGGGTGGGCGGTCGAGCTTCAGAAGCCAATTCGATCAAATATCCGTCACTGAGGGCGACAACTTCAACGGCAGTCCAGGCAATTTAGGAAAACTGATGACACCAGAGACACTCACTCTCCCTTCCTCGCTTTTCATACGTGGCATAACCTCTGTCCACGAAAGCCTGCTTGCCGCCCTTAAAGACAACAAGGCGATCACTCTCGATATCCCGGACGATGCCCAGGCTGATTTGAGTTTCATTCAGCTGATAGAGGCATCGCGGCTCTATGCCCGCACCGAGGGCAAATACATCACACTCACGAAACCGGCTTCACCGGGCGTCCTTGAGACGCTGCGGCGCGGCGGTTTTCTCACGACCATGGATGAGGCGTCTCGCCTCTTCTGGCTGCACGGAAAGGAAATTCAATGAGCGCCAACATTCTCACCGTCGACGATTCTGCAAGCATCCGAATGACGACAAAAATCGCCCTGACGAATGCAGGCTATCAGGTGACGGAGGCGGTCGATGGCGCTGATGGTCTGACCAAGGCAAAAGGCGGTCCCTTCGACCTGATCGTTACCGATCTGAACATGCCCAACATGAACGGGCTGGAAATGATCGAGGCGCTGCGCCAATCGCCTGCCCATACCGGCATTCCGATCATCTTCCTGACCACGGAATCCGATGCAGACATGAAGGCGCGGGCGAAATCCGCTGGTGCCACGGGCTGGATCACCAAACCGTTCGATCCAGAACATCTGGTCAAAATCGTCAAGAAGGTTCTTGGTAGATGACATTAATGGACCCCGTTCAGGTTTTCAGAACAGAAGCAGGGGAGCTTTTCGAGCAGATCGAAAGCGGCCTGCTGGATCTGTTGCATGATCTGTCCAATCAAGGGCAGATCGACGCCGTTTTTCGCGGCCTGCATACCCTCAAGGGGTCCGGTGCCATGTTTGGTTTCGAAGCACTGGCAGCTTTCACGCACCATTGCGAAACCGCATTCGACCGCGTGCGCAAAGGTGAAGTCCCTGCCAGCAGCGAGCTGATCGCAGCCGTGCTTGAAGCGCAGGACCACATGCGACGCCTCGTTGATAATCCCGCAACGGCGTTTCCTGAAACGGGAGACCGTCTACTGGCCAAGTTGCAGGCCGCAGTTGGAACCGGCGCAAGCGCGCCGCAACACCATACGCAGCCGACAGCGACCGTAAAGCTCGACGAACCCGCGACAGCAACATGGCAGATCAACTTCAGCCTGCCAGCAAATGCCATGGCCAATGGCACCAACCCGTTGGGCCTTCTGGATGAACTGGACGAGTTGGGTGAGTGCACGATTGCCGCGAATACGACAGCAATCCCACCCCTCGACACCATCGATCCAACCAATCTTTATCTCTCATGGTCGATTACGCTGACAACCGATCAGCCGCGCTCGGCCATTGATGACGTTTTCATCTTCGTCATGGACGATATGGAAATCGACGTCAAAAAACTTTCAGACCAGCAAGCCGCCTCTGTCGACATCGTACCGCCTCCCTCACCGATAGAGGAAGCAGCGAAAGCAAATCCTGCGGCAACACAGGCCGCAAACGATGGTGTGCAGAACAAAAGTGCGGAAAATGTCCGTGTCCCGGCCGAACGCCTTGATGAATTGATGGACCGGGTCGGCGAACTCGTCATCGCGCAATCGCGCCTTTCTCAGCTTGCCAATACCAGTGTCGATATTCAGCTTCGCTCGGTTTCCGAAGATGTAGAGCGCCTGTCCGGGGAACTGCGCGATACCATGATGGTGCTTCGCATGGTGCCGATTGCCCAGCTTTTCAGCCGCTTCCGTCGCCTGACCCATGACCTTGCGCGGGAAACCGGCAAGCAGATCGAACTGATGACAGAGGGTGAAAGCACCGAGGTTGATAAGGCCGTTATCGAGCGACTGGCCGATCCTTTGGTCCACCTTGTTCGAAATTCCTGCGACCACGGCCTTGAAACCCCGGCAGAACGTATTGCCGCAGGCAAAGACCCGGCGGGTCATGTCACCCTGATTGCGCGCCAGACTGGCGGCGATGTCACCATCACTATTCGTGATGACGGTCGCGGCATTGACCGTGAACGGGTTCGTGCCAAGGCAGAGTCCTCCGGTCTTGTTGCACCGGGTGCAGTGCTGTCCGATCAGGATCTGTTGCAGATGATTTTCGAGCCGGGTTTCTCCACGGCGGCCCAAGTCACCAACCTGTCTGGCCGTGGTGTTGGCATGGACGTGGTGAAGAAGACAATCGAAGCGCTTCGCGGCACCATCAACGTGACCAGCAAACCCGGCCTAGGGTCCGAAATCACCCTTGCCATTCCGCTGACGCTTGCGATCATCGATGGATTGTTGGTGCGTGTCGGCACAGGTTGCTACGTCATTCCGCTGGCTGCCGTCGAAGAATGCCTTGAGCTTTCGCCCGAAGACGATGTCAAATCACGCGGCCGCTCATTCATCTCGCTGCGCGAAAGCCTCGTTCCATTCATCCGTCTGCGCGAGCTCTTCCACACCGGAACCAAGCCCGATCAGTATCAGAAAGTGGTGGTCATCTCCACCGGCACGGAACGGGTCGGCCTCGTCGTCGATCAGATCATCGGCGACCACCAGACCGTCATCAAGGCCATGTCGAAACTGCACCATGATGTTGCGACGTTCTCCGGTGCCACAATCCTCGGCGATGGCAGTGTCGCTCTCATCCTCGATGTCGGGCACCTGGTGACGGCGGGACAGCAGCAGGAGGCGCAGATGCGTATTGCCGGATGAACCAGCCGCTTTTGAAACAAACAGACGACTTGTGGGGCGACCACAATGATCTCGAAGTTCTGACCTTCAGCATCGAGGGTGAAACCTTCGCAATCGAGGCCATCCGTGTTCAGGAAATCGTCGATCTTCTGCCGGAAACCGCCGTTCCTGGCGCCAAGCCATTCGTTGCCAGCGTCATCAATTTTCGCGGCAAGGTCATTCCGCTGGCAGACATTCGCCTCGCCTTCGGCATGGGTGCTGCGGAAAAAACCATCGACAGCCGGATCATCGTCATCGAGCTTCCGCTCGAAGGGGAGCGAACGCTGATCGGCTTGCGCACGGACAAGGTTTACGAGGTTACGAACTTCTCCAAGTCGGCCAGTGAACCACCACCCAGCATCGGTATGCGGTGGAGACCGGATTACATTCACTGCCTCATAAAGCGTGGCGCGCAATTCGTCATCATGCCGAATCTCATCGCTATTTTTACTGCTCAGCGGGACACGCCGTCCTCCAAAAACCTGTCTCGAAACAACGTCATCGAACTCTCCAAGGAATTTTGACATGCGATTTACAATAAAGATGAAACTGGCCGTCGCGTTCGGATTTCTGATCGTGATGCTGGCCGGAACCGCGGGTTACGGTATTTACAGCCTCGGTCTTGCGAAAGACGCAATGGATGAAGTCGTGGAAGGAACGGTGGTCCGCCTCGACAAAGTTCACCAGATGAATGCGTTGTCGCTCGTGACCGTGCGTGCGCAGAAAAACTTCATTCTGGCGACAACGCCAGCGGAACGCGACACCATCAAAAAAACCGGCGATGAAAGCCGCGCGCAACTGAATGTGATGGTGCAGGACATGAACGCGACTGCCAGCGCGCAGACCCGCGGCTTCTGGACCGAACTGCTGACCATTGCCAAGACCTTCGAAGACAGCGACGACCGCGTACGGCAATATGTGAATGACGGCAATACACCTGCCGCCGCAGCCTATTCGTCCGGCGAAGGACGCGCAGCGGCAAACGCTCTGACACAGAAGCTCAATGAAGGTGTCCAGATGAACCGGGCACGTCTGGAAGAGGCCAAACAGGCGGCAAGCCACGACTACGAGCAGACCCGCTTGCTGCTGATTTCCGCCTCCATCATCGCGGTACTCATTGCTGTTGCCACGGCACTCTGGATTGCGATCGGCATCAGCAGCGGCCTGCGCAAGATCATGACGGTCGCCGAGGCTGTGTCTGTGGGCGATCTGGATCAGGACGTCGACATCAAGAGCAATGACGAAATCAAAGATCTGGTCAATCGTATCAACGTCATGACCGGCAATCTGCGCACGACCGCCAGCGTCGCCAACGAAATCGCCGATGGCAATCTGACCATCACACCAAGACCGCTTTCAGACAAGGATACGCTGGGCATCTCTCTCCAGCGCATGGTGGAGCGTCTTCGTGGCGTGGTTGCCGATGCGCTTGCCGCAGCCGACAACGTCTCTTCCGGCAGCCAGGAACTGTCCGCAAGCTCCGAACAGCTTTCGCAAGGTGCGACGGAACAGGCTTCGTCTGCCGAAGAAGCATCCGCTTCGATGGAGCAGATGGCAGCCAACATCAAGCAGAACGCCGACAACGCCGCCCAGACAGAAAAGATCGCCCGCCAGTCTTCGACGGATGCAGAAGCCAGTGGTGCTGCCGTGGGTCGTGCCGTAGTTGCCATGCGGACCATTGCACAGAAAATTTCGATCGTTCAGGAAATCGCTCGTCAGACCGATCTCCTGGCCCTGAACGCCGCTGTGGAAGCAGCGCGTGCCGGTGAACATGGCAAGGGCTTTGCGGTTGTTGCGTCTGAAGTGCGCAAGCTTGCAGAACGCAGCCAGGCTGCTGCTGCCGAAATCTCGTCGCTCTCTGGCGAAACAGTTCAGGTTGCCACCGAAGCCGGCGAAATGCTGAACCGTCTGGTTCCCGATATCCGCAAGACGGCCGAACTGGTGTCGGAAATCTCCGCCGCTTGCCGCGAGCAGGACATCGGCGCAAGCCAGATCAATGAAGCAATTCAGCAACTGGACAAGGTTACGCAGCAGAACTCCGGCGCGTCGGAAGAAATGTCTGCAACATCTGAAGAACTGGCCGCACAGGCCGAAGAGCTTCAGGCAAGCATTGCTTTCTTCAAGGTGGACCGCGCTGGTACAAGCCATGCTCCGGCCAATGTTCGTGCACCCGTGCGACAGGCACCTGTCGCCCATGCAGCCCATAAAGCCGCACCAGCCCGCCGTCCGACAACAGACAATTCCATTGCCAGCCAGCAGGCACGCGCCAAGGGCTTTGCACTGGACATGTCCATGGGCGGACCTGACGCAAGCGACGCGGATTTCCGGGAAAGCGCGTAAACCATGGCGAGCACATCTTCTGATACCCAGTTTGTCACATTCAGTCTTGGAGAGGAGGTCTTCGCCGTTCCCGTCGATGTCGTGCGCGAAATTCTCGACCACGAAGAGGCGTTCAAAATTCCTCACGGGCCGGATTACCTGCTGGGTCTCAGGGATGTGCGCGGCCAAGGCGTTCCGGTCATCGATCTGCGCTTGCGCTTGGGCATGAGCAGAACGGTGAAGACACCGCACACTCGTATCTTGGTTCTGGACATTCCCATTGGCGAAAAGCTTCTGGCACTGGGCCTCGTTGCTGACAAGGTGTTCGAAGTCACACCTTTCAGCCGCGAGAACATCGAAACGGCGCCGGATATCGGTGTTCGCTGGAATTCCAGCTACATCGCTGGCGTCGTGCGCCGAGAGGGTGATTTTGTCGTCATCATCGACCTCGCGGAGCTCTTTTCCCATGAAGCGGGGAGCCTGATCCAAGTCAAAAATGACCCGGTTCGCGCCGCGTAATGGAGTTGAGACCGTTGAATGCACCCGCTTATACGACCTTCGATGATAGTTTGAGCACGCGCGATTTCCGTCAGCTGTCGGAATTCATCTATAATTATTGCGGCATCAAGATGCCGGATTCGAAGCGCTCCATGCTCGAGGGAAGGTTGCGCAAACGCTTGCGCGCCACGGGTCATCCAACGTTCAGCTCCTATTGCGATTTTCTTTTTCGACACGGCGGCATGGACACCGAAACGATTTTCCTGATCGACGTCGTCACGACCAACAAGACAGACTTCTTTCGGGAACCCAACCATTTCGAATTCATGGAAAAGGTGGCATTGCCCACTTTGGCGGCAAAGGGGCACAAACGTGTTCGAACCTGGAGTTCTGCGTGCTCTACAGGTGCGGAACCCTACACCATGGCCATGGTTATGGCCGAAGCCGTCGAGAAAAAAGTGATCTCGGACTTCAGCATTCTTGCCACGGACCTTTCCACGGACGTTCTGAAAAAGGCCCATAGCGGAATCTATTCAAGGGATCTGGTTGAGCCTGTCCCCGCTGATCTGGCACGAAAATACGTCATGCAGGCGAAAGACAAACGACGCGACGAGGTCCGTATAACACCGAAGCTGCGCGCGAAAGTCGGTTATGCAAGGCTCAATCTGATGGACCCCACCTATAGTGTCGGCGACCTCTACCAGATTATTTTCTGCCGCAACGTGCTGATCTATTTCGACAAGAAAACGCAGGCGCATGTGTTGACGCAACTCTGCAAATGTCTGATGCCCGGTGGATATCTTCTGATCGGCCACTCGGAAACGGTGACGGGTATCAATCTGCCCGTCAAACAGGTTGCCAACACGGTATTCATGAAACAGTAACGGTTCCTTATGGTGAAGAAGACACGCGTTCTGATTGTCGATGACTCCGCCAGCGTCCGCCAAACGCTGACCGCAGTGCTGCAGTCTGATCCGGCCATTGAGGTGATCGGCGTTGCGTCCGATCCCTTCATGGCTGCGAAAAAGATTCAGGAAGAAATGCCGGATGTCATAACGCTGGACGTGGAAATGCCGCGTATGGACGGCATCACGTTTCTGCGCAAAATCATGTCGCAACATCCCATACCCGTGGTGATGTGCTCATCATTGACGGAAGCGGGTTCAGAGACTTTGCTTCAGGCGCTGGAAGCAGGTGCAGTCGATATTATTCTCAAACCCCGCATTGGCGCTGCCGATCATCTGGCAGATTCGGCGTTGCGCATCTGCGAGGTCGTCAAAAGCGCCGCACACGCGCGGGTAAAAGGCATCAGACCAGGTGCACGCTCTGCATCCGCAAGCGGGCCACAGGCGCGATTGACGGCAGACGCCGTTCTGCCACCGCCATCCGGCAAGGCAATGGCGCGCACAACGGAGATGGTGGTCTGCGTCGGAGCGTCGACAGGCGGCACCGAAGCATTGCGCGAAATGCTGGAGAAATTGCCAGCAAACTCCCCCGGCATCGTCATCGTTCAGCATATGCCGGAGAAGTTTACCGCAGCATTTGCCAGACGGTTGAATACACTTTGCGAGGTCGAGATCAAGGAGGCGGAGGATGGCGATCCTGTGCTGCGCGGACACGTCCTGATTGCGCCGGGTGACAAACATACGCTTCTGGAACGCCAAGGCGCGCGCTATCAGGTTTCCGTCCGCACTGGTCCGCTGGTGTCCCGCCACCGCCCATCCGTTGATGTCTTGTTTCGCTCCGCAGCCCGTTCGGCAGGCTCGAACGCCATGGGCGTTATCATGACAGGAATGGGTGATGATGGTGCACGCGGAATGCTGGAAATGCACCAGGCTGGCGCATTTACCGTGGCTCAGGATGAAGCGTCATCCATTGTCTTCGGTATGCCCAAGGAAGCAATTGCCCACGGGGGTGTCGATAAAGTCCTGTCGCTGGACCATATCGCCCGCGAAATTCTGGCAGAAGACCGTCGCCGATAAAAAGCGAATCGTCATTTATTAAGCAACTGTTAACCATAATGTTTAATGATTGGGACGCGCCATGATTGCGGTGCGTCACCGAAGCGATGATCGCCTCCAACTCTTGTCGGGTCCATTATGGCGGTCATTACCTTTGCAAATACAAAAGGCGGAGCAGGCAAGACGACGGCGGTTCTGTTGCTGGCATCCGAGCTTTCGCGGCGTGGACTGAAGATTTGCGTCATCGATACCGACCCGCAGCGCTGGCTTTCCAAATGGCGTGAGGCAGCGGATCACCGTGTTGATCTGTCCGTCATTACCTACGTCTCCGCATCCAGCCTTCAGCACCATGTGCTGGATAACCGCAAAAAATTCGACCACGTCATCATCGATCTTCCCGGCGCCCAATCGCCGCTTCTGGCTACGGCGGTCGGTCTGTCCAACCATGTATTGATACCGGTTCAGGGCAGCACGATGGATGCGCAAGGCGGTGCACAGGTTCTGGAACTGCTTCGTTATCTGGACGATCGCGCCTCGATCAAAATTCCGCACTCGGTCGTGCTGTCGCGCGTCAATTCCATGGTGACGACACGCGCGCTTATCTCGGCAAAAGCGCTTCTCGCGAAACGCAATGTCCATGTGCTGGACACGCCAATCATCGAACGCGCCGCTTTTCGCGACATGTTCGATTTCAGCGGTTATCTCAACATGATGAGCCCATCACAGGTCAGCAATCTCGACAAGGCGCTGCACAATGCAAACGCCTTTGCCGAGGAAGTTTTAAGATTGCTGCCCGTGCAATCCGCAGCACGCTATTCAACCGCGGCATAAACCTCACGAACGCTTATAGTCGTCCTGCAAGCGAATGATATCGTCGTCTCCAAAATACGACCCCGTCTGGATTTCGATCAGTTCCAGAGGAATTTGTCCTTCATTGGCAAGCCGATGTGGTTTGCCAAGCGGGATGTAGATGGATTCGTTTTCCGTCAGCAGGCGCGTTTGATCGTCAATCGTTACCGTGGCTGTTCCACGCACCACAATCCAGTGCTCGGAGCGGTGGTAGTGTTGTTGCAGGGATATTCTGTGGCCCGGCTCGACCTTGAGATGACTAACACGATATCGCTGGCCTGAATCCGTCTGCTCTATATGGCCCCAGGGACGATAAGCGCGTCGGTGTATCTCGGTCTTGTGAATATGGTCGCTATCCTTCAAGGCCTCGACCAGTCCTTTGACGCTCTGGACGCGATCTCTTGGGGTGACCAGAACGGCGTCTTTCGTTGCCACCACGACCAGATCTTTCGCGCCGACAACCGTGGTCAAGATACTGTTGGAATGGATCAGGCACCCTTCTGAATCGACAAATATGCCCTGCCCCTCAACGGCGTTGCCGTTTTCCTGCTTGTCAGCAATTTCCCAGATCGCGTCCCAGCTGCCAATGTCCGACCAACGGAAATGGCCACGAACCACCGCCATGCGCTTGGTATTTTCAATCACCGCATAATCAATCGAATTTTTTGGAGAAGCTTCGAAGCTCTCTTTATGCAGACGCACGAAACCCAGATCGCTTTCCTGCTCATCGACAGAACGGGTCACGGCTTCCAGAATCTCCGGCGCATGTGCCGCCAGCTCCGCGATCATCACATCGGAGCGGAACAGAAAATTACCGGAGTTCCAGAGATAACCCTTCTCGACATAAGAAATGGCCGTTTCTTCATCCGGCTTTTCAACGAATGCCTCAACGACACAGAGGTCTTCGTTGCCGTTAATCGGTTCACCAGGATTGATGTAGCCATAGGAGGTGCGCGGCTCTGTGGGTGTGAGGCCGAAAACCACGATATTGCCCTGCTCCGCAGCCTCCGCACCCAGCTTTACGGCATCGGAAAAACGATCATTGTCCAGAACGACGTGGTCTGCGGCGAGCGCGAGAACGAGCGAACCCGCTTCACGACGTTCTGCCAGCACGGCGGCAGCGGCCATCGCAGCGGCGCTGTCGCGGCGGGCGGGTTCCAGCACCACGGTCGCGATTATGTCGACTTCTTCTGCCTGTCTGCGCGCAAAGAAACGAAAGTCTTCGTTGGTAATGACAAGCGGCTCAGCATAGAGCGCTGCGTCACTCACACGCTGCAATGTTTGCTGATAGGTGGAAAGGCTTCCGACGAGCGGCTGAAACTGCTTTGGCAATTGATCGCGTGATACCGGCCATAGTCTCGACCCTGCCCCGCCTGCGAGAAGTACGGGGATAATCTTTCTAACCTGCTCGATCACGTATTTCACCCTTCCAATTCCAATTTCATATCATTCTGACGGCTATCAACAAACCATGTGTGAACACATCTGCCAAGGTCGTATCATCGTCAGATCACAACCGTTTATGGCTTGAAACTTTGCAAGCAAAACGACCAGACACAGTCCCCAACGGCGCAAAGGGCGCAGGGTTCCGAAGTTTTCCGAACGCCTAATCGATTGAAGCGTTCGCAAGACCCATGTATCTTTCGATTTATCGATATGATTGGCACTCAACGCTTGGCAGTCTCATAAAAAATACCATAACAACGACCACCATTTTGCAATCAACGAGAAAAGGGTGGGGGACATGTCCGAGACCGTTAAATCCGCAACCGGCAAGACTTCGGTGACAGACCAGGAGGCTCTGGACTTTCACTCCCAAGGTCGTCCGGGCAAGCTGGAAATCACGCCGACCAAACCCATGGCCACCCAGCGCGATCTTTCACTCGCCTATTCTCCAGGCGTTGCCGTTCCGGTAAAGGCCATTGCTGAAAACCCGGATGCCGCCTACGACTACACCACCCGTGGCAACATGGTCGCGGTTATTTCCAACGGCACGGCCATCCTTGGCCTTGGCAATCTCGGCGCTTTGGCGTCGAAGCCGGTCATGGAGGGCAAATCCGTTCTGTTCAAACGTTTTGCCGATGTGGATTCCATCGATCTGGAAGTCGATACGGAAGATGCAGACGAGTTCATCAACTGCGTGCGCTATCTCGGCCCCTCTTTCGGCGGCATTAATCTGGAAGATATCAAGGCGCCGGAATGTTTCATCATTGAAAGCCGCTTGCGTGAGCTTATGGATATTCCGGTTTTCCATGACGACCAGCACGGCACCGCGATCATCGCGGCGGCGGGTCTGATCAACGCCATCGCCCTGACGGGCCGTGATTTCAAAACGACCAAGCTTGTCTGTAACGGCGCAGGTGCTGCCGCAATTGCGTGCATGGACCTGATCAAAGCCATGGGTTTCAATCCTGCCAATATCACGCTCTGTGATACCAAGGGCGTCATCTATCAGGGCCGCACCGAGGGCATGAACCAGTGGAAGTCGGCGCACGCGGTGAAAACCGACAATCGGACACTGGTGGAAGCCATGAAGGGTGCGGACGTTGTATTCGGCCTTTCGCAGAAGGGTGCGTTCAGCGAAGAGATGATCCGCTCCATGGCGCCACGCCCGATCATTTTCGCGATGGCAAACCCTGATCCGGAAATCACGCCGGAAGAAGTGGCCCGTATTCGCGACGACGCCATCATGGCAACCGGCCGGTCCGATTATCCAAACCAGGTCAACAACGTTCTCGGCTTCCCCTACATCTTCCGCGGCGCGCTGGATGTCCGTGCCAGCCAGATCAACGATGCGATGAAGATCGCTGCGGCACAGGCGCTAGCCGACCTTGCCCGCGAAGACGTGCCAGACGATGTTGCCGCTGCCTATCAAGGCGTGCGCCCGCGCTTTGGGCCGCAATACATCATTCCCGTCCCGTTCGATCCGCGCCTGATTTCCGCAATTCCGGTTGCGGTTGCCAAAGCCGCCATCGAAACGGGTGTCGCGCGCCGCGTGCTGGACGATCTGGAAGCCTATGGCCGCGAGCTTTCGGCTCGACGCGATCCCATGGCATCGACAACGCAGCGCCTTTATGAACGCGTACGTCGCTCTCCCAAGCGCGTCGTCTTCGCAGAGGCCGAAGAAGAACAGGTCATGCGCGCGGCCATTTCCTTCACCTCGCAGGGTCTTGGCACGGCCATTCTGCTGGGCCGTGACGATATCATCAAGGCCAATGCCGAGCGCGCCGGTATCGATCTTGACCGCCCGAACATCAAGATCACCAATGCCCGCCTGTCCGAGCGTGTGGATACCTATATCGATTATCTCTATGCGCGCCTTCAACGCAAAGGCTTCCTGTTGCGTGATGTGCAGCGCCTTGTTCACAATGACCGCAACCACTTCGCAGCCTGCATGGTAGCGATGGGCGATGCGGACGCGATGGTGACAGGCACGACGCGTAATTACTCGACAGCACTTGAAGACGTGCGCCGTTGCATCAACACCAAGCCCGGCCATCGCGTCATCGGCGTCTCGCTGGTGGTTTCGCGCAACCGCACGGTCTTTGTTGCCGACACGGCGGTTCACGACATGCCATCGGCTGAAGATCTGGCGGATATCGCCGAAGAAGCAGCCGGTCTGGCACGTCGTTTCGGTTACGAACCGCGTGTTGCCATGCTTGCCTATTCCACCTTCGGCCATCCAGTTGGTGAACGTTCCGACAAGGTGCGCGAAGCCGTTCGCATTCTGGACAAGCGTAACGTGAACTTCGAGGTCGACGGGGAGATGGCAGCAGATGTCGCCCTCAACCATCACAAGATGCAGAGCCAGTATCCGTTTACGCGTTTGTCCGGTGCGGCCAATGTGCTGGTTATGCCAGCCATCCATTCCGCTTCGATTTCCACCAAGATGTTGCAGGAACTGGGTGGCGCGACAGTGATCGGTCCGCTTCTCGTCGGCCTCGACAAGTCCGTGCAGATTACGGCGATGGGTGCGAAGGACAGCGACATCGTCAACATGGCGGCGATTGCGGCCTATAACGCCGGTTATTGATTGGAAGGCGCCCCTTTTCAAAAGGGGCGTCCGTCCCGATGACAGGTGCAATCCTGTGAACTTCGAAAGATAATTCGCACGGCATCTTAAAATCCATGGTTCGGCCACATAGTTTGGTTTGGTCAGCGCGATCAGACCAGTGACGGTCGATTCTGCCGCTTTGAGCGATATGGACGGGGCATGGATATTTCGGGAAACACAGCAGCGAGGCCGCTGGACGCGACGAATGCGGGATTTTTCAAGAGGCTTTCATTGTGCCTGTCGGGAAATCCAAATGCAGTGATTGCGCTGTTTGGTGTGTATTTTCTGGTCCAAGCCATTGTTCGCCAACTTGTACCGCCTGCATTGCGCATCGATGAGGCACAGCAAGTGCTTTTCGCACAATGGCTTGCTTTGGGTTATGATGCCCAGCCACCACTCTACAACTGGTATCAGCACGTAATTTTTAGCGTTTTCGGCACCTCAATGGCGACATTGGCTTTTGCCAAAAACTTCATATTGTTTCTGACATTCGCTGTTTATACCAAAACAGCCGAGCTGGTGCTGAGAGACAAGCGTTTGGTTGTCGTCGCTGCTCTGTCGCTTTACGTCATTCCGCAGGTCTTCTGGCAGGCACAGCGCGATCTCACGCACACCGCAATGCTGATGCTGACATTTGCTTCGATGCTTTATGTCAGCATCAGGCTCATCCAGCGCCCGACGACCATCGGTTATCTGCTGGTGGGCTTGGCCGCAGGCCTTGGAATGTTGTCGAAATACAATTTTGCGCTCATTCTGCCTGCGCTGTTATTCGCAGTCTGGATGCACCCGCAGGGTAGAACGCGGATATTGGACCGTCGCTTTCTTCTGACCATTCTTACGGCTTTCATCGTGTTTCTGCCGCATGTTTTCTGGCTGTTCAACAATCTCGGTTTTGCATCCGATGTGACCTTGAAGCGAATGGCTGAAGATGCGCCAGACAATAGGCTTCTCCAAATCGGGCGTGGACTTGGTCGCTTCATTGCAGGATCGACAATCATAATTACGGCGCCGACCCTGTTGCTTTGGCTGACGGCGCGGCGCGAAAAGTCCCACTCGCCAGCATCGGAAAGCAGCTGGTTTCGTTTCTTTTTCCATTACTTTATGGCTATCGCCGTGCTGATGATCCTCGTCATTCTCATCACGACGATGACAGAACTCCGCGACAGGTGGTTGCTGCCCTTGCTGATGCCTTTTCCCATTCTGGCGACATTGTTGCTGGAAGGGCGAGGGTTCGACACGGATCAGTTTGTCGGCAGGTTTTTGGCTATCCCTTTCGTGATGATGGTGCTTGTTCCGATTGCCTTGCTGGCGTCTCAACCCTTTATTTCCCTCACTGGAAGGGCATCAAGCTCCAACTACGATTGGCAAGCGTTTCATAACCACATCGTCGAGAACGAGAAGATTTCGCCGTCGGTGATCATCACACCGAATTGGCCGTCCGGTGGAAACTTGCGTTTTGTATTTAAGGATGTGCCTGTCGCAACGGTTACGTATGACGACTATGATCCCATCTTTAACGTGTCCAATGAGCGCCCGATCGTCATGGCCTGGACGGGCGACAGCGGTGGCGATCAGGTCGCATCAATGACCGCTTGGCTTAAGGACCAGATCAAGGCGGATGTTCAAAACGTGCAGGTCTCCACATTCGACGTCCCCCTGTACTATCCCATTGAAAATAAGAAGCTCCGCTTCAATTACGCAATCGTAAGGCCCGCAAATATCAAAAAATAAACAGCCAGCTGAAACTTGACCGGGCACCACCATCGTTCTTGTCGACAGTTTGCATTTAGCTATGATACCAGTAGCCATCAATCTTCGGGATGCTTGTGATGAACCCTTCAGAAAAATGCGATGTCCTGGTTATCGGCACCGGCATTATTGGCGTCATGTCTGCTCTTTATCTCATGAATGCTGGCAAGTCAGTGACCCTGCTTGAGCGCAGCGAGATTGCGGGTGGCACAAGCACGGGCAATGCTGGCATTCTGGCGTTTCCGGAAATCATCCCCATCCCCGCTCCGGGCATCATGAAAAAAGCGCCGAAATGGCTGATCGATCCGCTCGGCCCACTCAGCGTGCCGCCAGCCTATGCTCTGAAAATCGCACCTTGGCTTTGGCGGTTCTGGACGGCGAGTTCCCCTCGTCAGTTCCAGCATGGCCTGAAAGTGCTGACGGCGATGAATCAGCTTGCCGCCAGCGAGATGCAGCATGTTGCCGCTATACCCGAACTTACGCACTACATTTCCAATACCGGAACACTCGATCTTTACGACACCAAAACCAGCTTCGACGCCGCGAGCAAAGACTGGGAAGAAAAAGGGCGGGCAGGTTTTACGTTCGAGCGCATTGGCCGCGAAGAAGTAGAGCGCTTGCAACCGGGTCTCGCACCTAAGTTCCAGCACGCCATGTTTACGCCGGGCGGTTTGCAGGTTGGTGATCCTTACGAGTTCACCAAGGCAATTGCCAATCTCGTCATCTCGCGCGGTGCAACTTTGCGCAAGGGCGAGGCCAGCCAAATCCAGACAGTGGGTGAAACCACAATCGTAACTTTGACAAGCGGTGAGAAACTCAACGCTGACAAGGTGGTTGTTGCAACAGGTGCGTGGTCTAAGCCGCTGGCAACGTCGCTGGGCAATACTGTGCCGCTGGAAACCGAACGCGGCTACAATACGACTTTACCCGTCGGCTCCTTCGATCTGACACGACAGCTTTATTTCAACGACCACGCTTTCGTCGTGACACCCCTGTCGTCCGGCATTCGCGTTGGTGGTGCAGTCGAATTGGGTGGTCTTGATCTGCCGCCGAACTTCCGTCGCTCTGACGCGCTGTTGAAAAAAGCCAGTCAGTTCCTGCCCGGATTGAAAACCGAAGGCGGCAAACAATGGATGGGCTTCCGGCCATCCATGCCGGATTGCCTGCCCGTTATCGGTCCATCCCGCGCCAGCAACTCGGTGATCTACGCCTTCGGCCACGGCCATTTAGGGCTGACGCAGTCTGCGGCAACCGCAAGGCTGGTCACTGATCTTGTGAGCGGCACCGAAACGACGATCTCCGTCGATCCCTTCCGCGCCAGCCGTTTTTCCTGAGTACTAAACGGAAAAGGCCCGCCTTTTGAGCGGGCCTTAAACACAATATTCCAATATCAGAACGGGGAATCCGGGAAGTAGAAGTCCTTCGCGTTATCCTTGGTGACCAGCGTTGCATCCAGAATATAGGTGCCACGCACGGGAACCTGATCGTAGAAGCTGGCAGCAGTTAGCTGCATAGCTGTTGCCACCATCGACGGTGGGTAAAGCACGTCAACGGGAATAAGCTTGTCGCCGTCCATGACCTTCTTGATCATGTCCTTCGACCCAGCACCGGCAACGACATATTTAATGTCGTTGCGCTTGGCTTGCTCGATGGCTTGCAGAACGCCGACAGCCATGTCGTCATCCTGACACCAGACGACATCGATCTTCGGATATTTCGTCAGATAATCCTGCATGACCTTAAAGGCATCGTCGCGGTTCCAGTTGCCGAACTGGCGATCCAGAACCTTTACCTTGGAACCGGCGATACCTTTATCAAAGCCATCCTGACGCTGCTGATCGATAGGGATCGGCAGACCGCGAATGATAACGACCTGCGCATCCGGTGTTTTGTCCGCGATGTATTTGCCAGCAACTTCACCCAATGCAGGATTGTTACCTGCAACGTAAAGATCGCGAACGGAATCGTCATTCACACTCGGCGCACGGTCCACGAGCGCCACGAATTTGCCTTTGCCCTTCACTTCCTTGATGGCGTTGACCAAGGGATCGGGGTCGGATGGCAGGATGACGAGGGCATCGATACCCTGTGTTTCCAGATCCTGTACCGCGTTGGCCTGCGTCGCAGCATCCGGCGATGTCTTGACGATGACGTTGAGGCCCGGATGTTCTTTCATCAGAAGCTTTGCCACGCGCTCGGCGTGAAACACCACACCAGCCGTCCAGCCATGATCGGCGGCTGGAATGGAGACGCCAATCGTCACCTTTTTATCCTGTGCCTGCACCGCCCCCGCCAGCGCCACCAGCGCCACAGCCACTCCCAACAGTCTCTTTCGCATGTGTTTTCCTCCCACACAGATTAAGGTCTCGGTTTATCCAGCCGGGCGACCTGTTTACCCGGTAACTTTATGATCTCCGCATCAAGGACCGCTGCACCAGCATGGCGATGATGATGATTGCGCCCTGTATCGCGCCGATCAGATATTCGCTGATGAAGTTCGACAGCAGCATGATGTTGCCGACGAGTTCCAGAATGAACGCACCGCAGATCGTGCCCCAGACGCGTCCAGCCCCGCCCTTCAGCGCCGTGCCGCCCACCACCACCGCCGTGATGGCCTGCAACTCCCACATCGTGCCGGTTGTCGCGGACGTGGAACCAAGGCGCGGCACATAGAGAAGAACGGCGATTGCAACGCAGATGCCCTGAATGACGAAGGCGATGGTGCGAACGCGGTTGACAGCAACGCCGGAATATTTGGCAACGTCCCGGTTTGATCCAACAGCGGTGACATGGCGCCCGTAGCGTGTTCGGTACAGAATGAACGCTGCAATAGCGGTTACAGCCAGAATGACGACGATCGGGATCGGCACACCGAGGAACGATCCGAAATAGACCGGGCGATACATGGTTTGCAGTTGCGGTTCGCGAAGCGTGATCGCCCCACCTTGAGACAGCCAAGTCGTCAAACCGCGATAAACACCCATCGTTCCCAGCGTGGCGATAAACGGCTCGATCTTGCCGACCGTCGTAATCAAACCATTGGCAAGCCCGCAGAGGGAACCGGCGACAATGGTGAAAACAACGGCAAGAACCAGCATCAGCGCCGGATCGGCAACGGCACCGGAGTTCATCAGCAGGATCATGAGACTGGCGACGAAGGCCACCATCGAACCAACCGATAAGTCCAGATCGCCAGCCGAAATCACGAAGGTCGCGCCCACGGCGATGATCGCGATAAAGGCGCTGCGCGTGGCAACATTGGCGAGATTATTGACGCTGATGAAGTTGGGATTGACCAGTGCCCCGACGATCAGCAACAGAAACAGGGCGACGAAAGGTGCCACGGCGCGCAGATCTATATCGCGCAGCGACCGCCCTACCCTTTTTTCCTTGCTGTCTTCACTTACGCTCATACCCAAAACAGACCTCCCGTCCTGCCATTTCGATCAGGTTTATCCGCGCTTATGCTGCCGACTTCGTTTTAAGCCCGGCCGCATAGCGCATGATTTCCCGTTCATTGATTTCGTCGCCTTCCAAAATGCCGACAATGCGCCCCTCGCGCATCACCGCCACACGGGTGCAAAGCCCGATAACTTCCTGCATTTCCGATGACACCACGATGACGGAGTGACCGTCTCGTGCGAGCGCCGAAATGAAATGATAAATCTGCTGTTTGGTGCCGACATCGATGCCGCGTGTCGGCTCATCAATGATGATGATTTTTGGCTCGGTCTCCATGACCTTGGCCAGCAACAGCTTTTGCTGATTGCCGCCGGACATGCGCCCGACAACCACGCTGCCATCCCGAACACGGATATCGAAACGGCGACGCGCTGTTTCCAGCGATTTCGCCTCGCTGGAAGAGCTGAGATAACCGAACTTGCCGTGACGTTCCAATGATTGCAACGTGAGATTAAGCCCCATGCCAGCGTTCAAAAGCAGGCCCTTGGATTTGCGATCCTTCGTCATATAGGCAAGACCGGCATCGATAGCGGCATGTAAATCATGCGGCGGCAAAACTTGCCCATTGACCTGGACTTCACCCGAAGTGCGGTCACGCAGCCCAACAATTGCTTCTGCAAGTTCCGTACGACCGGAGCCGATGAGGCCGGAGAAACCAATGATCTCGCCCTTGCGAAGCTCGAAACTGGCATCCTTCACGTAGCGCGTGTAAACACTGCTGACGCTCAGAACGATTTTTTCATCCACATCAGGCTCGTGTTTGGAAGGATAAAGGCTGGAGAGCTCCCGCCCAACCATGAGCTGGGCAATGGCTTCGCCATCAAGGATCGAGGTCGGTGCAGTTTTGACCCAGTGACCATCACGAAGGACAGTCACGCGGTCTGTCAGTTCCATCACTTCATCCAGCTTGTGCGACACGAAAACGAAGCTGGTGCCCTGATCACGCAACTTGCGCACCTGCTGGAAAAGCGCGTTGGTTTCTTCACGCGACAAAACCGCCGTCGGCTCATCCATAAAGACAATACGGGCGTTGCGGCTAATGGCTTTGGCAATCTCCACCATCTGCTTTTCAGCCACGGACAACGTGCCGATCATGGCATTTTCATCGACATGGCAGCCGAGCAGATCAAGCACGCGTCGCGTTTCCGCACGCATCGCCTTGCGATCCAGCATCCCGAAACGCGTGATTTCTCGCCCGAGAAACAGGCTTTCCGTCACTGTCAAATGTTCGGCGAGATTGAATTCCTGATGAATGATAACGATTCCCAGCGCCTCGGCAGCGCCATTGGGTGGAAGCACGACGGGTTTACCGTCCAGCAAAATTTCACCGGAGCTTGGCTGCTCAAAACCGGACAGCACTTTGACAAGCGTGGATTTACCTGCACCATTCTCCCCCATCAACGCGTGAATTTCACCCGCCTTCAGGTCAAAATTGACACTGAAAAGCACCTGCACGCCGTTAAACGACTTCGAAATACGCCGCGCAGAAAGCAAAGCACCGCTGCCTTCAGCCGTCTCAATATCCATGATTTCCTCCAGGCGACTCCCACCACCTGCCAAAAATGTAAACCTTTACATCGCCTATGTAAAGGTTTACATTTTGTACAATGACGCAGATTTGATTGATCGCATTTGACGGGCAGCAAACTCTGTGTAGTGTCCGGTCGCGCACATATCGAGGCCCGCATTGTCCATTCCTTCACCCGCCACAATCGAAGACGTCGCCCGAATTGCGGAAGTGTCCATCGCAACGGTATCGAGAGCCATTCACACGCCGGAAAAGGTCGCAACCTCGACACGGTTGAAGGTCAATCAGGCCATTGCGGTAACAGGCTACACCACAAACGCCATGGCGCGCAGCCTGCGGCTGGGTCGTTCCAACATGATTCTTGTGGTCGCACCGGATATTGGCGATCCGAATTTTTCCAACATTCTCGTGGGCCTTGAAAACGAAGCGCGTGCACATGGATATGGCATTCTGATCGGCCATACGCAGAACGATGCGCAGCGCGGGTTGGAATATCTGAAGTTTCTCAACTCCAACCAGGCCGCCGGTCTTATCCTGTTCACCGGCATTCTGCCATTCGGCCATCAGGCAATGACCGCGCGCCTTCCGCCAAGCGTCGGCGTGTTCGAGCCGATCTACAATGGCGGCATACCCTATGTGGGCGTGGACGATGTTGCAGGCGCGCGGAAAATTGCCGATATGCTGATTGCCGAAGGCCATGAGCGCATCGCCTTCATCGGCGATTCCCGTGTCCGCCTTGCCTATAGTCGCCGTCGGTCGGGTTACGACGACGGCTTAAAAGCGGCGGGTTTGCGTGCCGCGCAGGGCATGATTTTGGAGGGTGATGGCACGGTTGAAAGCGGGCGTCTGGCCGTGGAGCAACTCTTCATGCGCGACACTTTGCCAACTGCGTTCATGTGTGTAAACGACCAGACAGCCATCGGCGTCATGATCGGCCTTGCCGCACGTGGTTACGACATACCGCGAGATTTTTCCGTTACCGGTTTTGATGACATTCCGCAGGCCGTCTTCATGTCACCGGCCTTGACCACCATCCGCCAGCCCCGCACGTCTATTGGCAAACATGCCATGGCTTTGTTGCTGGAGCTTTTGGATGGCCAGCAATCCGGCCAGCCGGAAATATTGCTGACTCCTGAATTGATCGTCAGAAACTCAGTTGGTCCACCCGCACGTCGGGCGTTCCATCCATAGGCGACAGAAAGATCAATAGGTCTCGCGCCTTGCGGTTTCTTCGTATTGCGACGCGGCCCATAGCTCTGTCTGAACAGCGTTTTGAAACTCCATAACTTCATGTCGCATCGCGGAATCATCGTAACCGAGATTGAGCAGATGAGCGGCGAGGGCCCGGCACTCGTCTCGCCAGAAGCGGCTTGCCTCATCTCCATGAAGCATATCGAGCATTTTGACACACCGCTTGATATCAGCGACGCGGTTTTTGGCGGGAAACGCAATTACTTCTGAACGCTCTGTCACACGCACACCTTACTGCTTTGGGAATCAACATCTTATGTTTACCGGTGACATGGTTAACGAAGTCTACAGACGCGCGATTATGGTGTTTTGTTCTTCCCAAAATCGTTGGGAACGCCGCCAATGTAACGATATGAGCAAGCCAGTATTCATGATTTATCAACCCTGATGTCTGCGCCGTTTCAGTTACAAAGAAACGTGGACAGCAAAAAATACCGCAAATTTGCGTAAATTTTACCATTAAAGATTACAGAAATTTCATTCGGCGCGTTCTAATGGAAGTATAACTGTGTTGAAACAGCATCCGTTTCGTAATATATTCCAATTAAAACAAGGCCAAGAAAAATGCAGCTCTCCATCGGGGGAAATTGCTTAGAGGAGGAGAGAAATATGTACGCCCCGCGCGTCTTCATCAGCATGATGTGTGCTTTGCTGGTGTTTGCGGTTGCAACATATTTTATCCATGGCTCTTTCTACACGGCCTTCATCCAAACCATCATCTGTCTTGTCATTATTCAGGTTGGTTACTTCATCGGCGTCGTTGTGCTTGTGGCACGCGAAAAGCGCCAGATGCGGGAAACACTTGGTTTTCAAAAAGAAACACCACCCGCCGCAGAACAGTCGGTCACTGAAAATATAACAGTGGTACCGCACCATCATGCCAAGCTGACAGATTTTTGACGCAGCTTAATCGCCACCCCACCAAACTTTTCGCAGGTGCGAAATAGTCTTGGTTTTTCCTTATCCCTGACATTTTCTACGTCGAGAAAACAGCGACGTAACGAAGCAAGGGAGACGGTATGACTTGGGGTTCGCAATCCATTTGCGTGATTATCGCTGCGAAGAACGCGTCCGACACCATTTCGACAGCCATCCTTTCCGCTCTCATTGAGCCAGAGGTCGGTGAAGTCGTGGTGATCGATGATGGATCGACGGACGCAACGGCGGCAATTGCGCAGGCTTGTGACGATGGAACGGGTCGTCTGAAAGTCGAACGTTTCGACGTCAATCGTGGTCCGTCTGCGGCCCGCAACCATGCGATTTCCATTTCCTCGGCTCCCCTTATCAGCATTCTCGATGCGGACGATTTCTTTTTCAAAGGGCGCTTTGCCGCGATGCTGGAGAATGATGACTGGGATCTGGTGGCAGATAACATCGCTTTTATCCAGCAATCGGTATCCGGATCGTCATCCCTCGTACCGGCGCGGTTTGCGCCGGAAGAGCATTTTCTGGCGCTGTCCGAATTCGTGGAAGGCAACATTTCAAAACGCGGTGTTGAGCGCGGCGAAACCGGCTTTTTGAAACCCGTTATCCGACGTGCTTTTCTTGAAAACCACGGGCTGCGTTATGATGAGGCGTTGCGGCTGGGCGAGGATTACGAGCTTTACGTGCGGGCATTGGCCTGCGGTGCGCGCTACAAGGTCATTCGCAATTGCGGTTATGGTGCGATTGTTCGCGGCGATTCCCTCAGCGGACGGCATCGGACCGAAGATTTGCGCCAGCTGTATGAGGCCGACCGCAGAATCATGGAGGTCTACTCGCTGACCGAACAGGAAAAATCGCTTCTTCAGGAACACGAGCGGCATATTCGCGAAAAGTTCGAGTTGCGGGATTTTCTGGATGCGAAGGCAAAGGGTGGACTGGGTGGCGCTATGAGCCATGCGCTGGCGCGTTTGCCCGCAGTTCCCGCTATTACACATGGACTATGGCTGGATAAAACGGAGCGTTTTCGCCCGAAGCCGCAACAGGTGTCTGATATTCGCTATCTGCTGAAATCAACGCCGCTCAATCCTTGAGGATGAGCGGCGTTACTATTTTCAGAAATAGTCGCGCTTGATTGTCTCCAGCACGGCCTGAAAACGCTCCTTGCGCTCTTCAAGCCGACCATCGGCGCTAAGACGCGGCTCCGCACGGCTGGCCTGCCACAACGCCAGCGTCGATGGGGCCGCCAAAACCTGCTTGGCCAGTTTGCGCAATGAGCGTGGCTCAGGATGCGTGCGCACGAGCAACTCACCGTCATGCGACGCTTCAGTCACACCATGCTCAACAATTGCCGCGGGCGGTGGTGGTGGGAAGCTCATGCCCCAGAATTTCGAGCCCTTCTTTGCAGCTTCCGCACGGGTGGAAACCGGCACATAACGCGGCTCGTATTTCACGCCCATGGTGCCTGCCCAATCGCTCCATTTGAAGCTGTTGATGGAGGTGGAGGTGCTGACAGCCACCCAGGGCACGCGGAAAGCATCGGCGAGAATCGCGCCATGCATGGATTCAGCGACAATGAATTCTGACTGGGCAATATGTTTGATGACCGATTTCGCTTCACCGCGCGGGTCAAGATAGGTCAATCCGGCGGGTTCACAAACGGTTTCCCACATGCCGAATTCGGCAGATTCCCAATGGGGAACGAAGGTCTTCTTGTGGATTTTGGGAAGGTTCTGAAACTCCGGCATGTCCGTCAGCATCACGGCTGGGTCTACGATGCCCTTTTCGGCGGGCAGACCAAGCTTGGCCGCAGTCATCTCGCCGCGAACGCAGCGAATATCCCACAGTTCTTTGTTGGAAATATCCGGCACCGCACCGTAGCCATAACCGCTGCCGATGATCAGTTTTCGCTGACCGGGCGGAAAAAGAACGTCGTTGAGAACCGTGCCGACACCGACAAGCAAAACATCCGGGTGGACATCACGCAGGCCCGGCAGCAGGAAATCCCAGAGCCAGAGATTAAGGTCATCGCCGAAATTACCGTGGTGCGATTCCCAGTGATATGGTTTCATGGATTACTCCTGAATAAGACAATACGAATGATGGCGTGGCTCACTTCGGACGTGCGAATTTGCCCGCACCCAACTCGAATGCGGCGCGCACGATCGCCGGATCACGCATCATCCACTTGAACAAAAGACCAAGTTCCGGTGCCTTGCGTTGTTTCAGCTTGCCCGCCTGGCTCCAGAGCGCCTGTTTGCGCGCCGTGTCCTTGTAGGATGCAATCGATGCCACATCGGCCGGACGTTTTGCAAAACGGCTCTGCAATGTATCGAGCGCCACCCAGGTGTTGAACTGCTGGCGCAGGAACTCTGGCGAGGTGTTGTCGATGCTGTGAAAGATGTTTACGCCCATGCCGCGCATGGCACCGGCATCGTCGCACAGCAGCGAACGTTTCGACGCCATAATGCAATCGCAGAAAAACAGAACGTCTTCCGCAGCCAGTCGCAACACAGGATCGAAGCGGATTTTTTCAAACAACGGCCTGCCGATGACCATGCAGGACAGATGCAGGAAGCTCCAGTTGCGCAGCATGACGGTCGCTAGATCCGGCAGTTCGATAACCTTGGGTGATTCTGAAAGGCGGGTCGCGCCCTCATTGTTTTCCAGTTCCGAAATGGCGAAGTGATAATAGAATTCGTCGCTCGCCTGCATCGATGCCCAATAGCACTCCCCACCAAAAGCTTCGAGGCTGTAAGCGGCGTTCTTGAGATGGTCTGGCGTCCAGATATCGTCCGAATCAAGAAACGCAACATAGGACGTTTCAGCCGGAACATTGTCCAAACCAGTGTTGCGCGCCCCACCCGGCCCACCATTGGCTTGCTTTATGACTTTGATGCGGTCACGCTGAGCTTCGTTCAGCTCTGCAATTTCATTTTCAATAGGATAGGGCGATTCATCGTCTACGATGACGAGATCGAAATCCTGAAGCGTCTGCGAAAAAACCGATGTCAGTGCGCGGCCAAGAACGCCATGCTGTTTTTGATAATAAGGAATAACGACTGTAAATTTCGCCATTGTTTCGCCCCTTGTGTTGATCAAGAAGTGTCGGGCCCGATAAAAAGAGCGGCCCCGATGAGTGGCAAACCTCCCGCCAGCCCACCACTTGCTGGCCTCCAAATATAGGATGCACGTATGCCCCCAGCTCCGAGCGTCAAGACGATTACCGCAAATGTCGGTTGGAGCGTTCTCTCAAAGACAGGCACATTCGGGCTTAAATTTGTCACGGTCCCAATTCTGGCAAGATTGCTGACACCGGAAGAATTTGGTGTGGTCGCTGTCGGGCTGACGGTCGTGCAGTTTTTGACGATGATCGCCGGGGCAGGCCTCACATCTGCGCTTATCGTGGAAAAGGAAGAGGATATGGACACGATCCATACCGTCTTCTGGGCCAATCTGGCGATTTCTTGCACCATGGCCGCAATTCTCTATTTTGGCGCGGAATTCTTCGGTGGCCTGCTTGGCGCGGTTGAAAGCGCCTATCTGCTACGAATCATGGCCTTTCTGATCCCGCTGCAATTGGCAGGTGATGTTGCCTATTCGCTGCTGGCGCGGCGCATGAATTTCAGCAAGGACGCCATCTGGAGCATGACGTCGGAAAGTGCCGCCGCCGTGCTTGCCGTTATCCTCGCGCTGGCGGGCTACGGCGTTTGGGCTCTCATTATCCAGCTTTTTGCCGCAGCCCTGATTCGCCTCGTCGGCCTTTATGCCGTCTCGCGTTACAAGCCTGCCTTTGTCATGAAGCCAAAGCGCCTCGTGCCTCTTCTCGGCTTCAGCTCGGGTTTGATGGGGTCCGAGATTGCCAATTTCGTGACCTTTCAGTCCCCGATGGTCATCATCGCCCGGTATCTCGGCCTTGCCGATGCCGGTGCCTATTCGGCATCCAACCGCTTTGCCAGCATCCCGAATCAGGTCGTTCTTTCCGCCGTTATGGGCGTTCTGTTTCCCGCGTTCAGCCGTATGATGGATGACAAACAGCGCCGCCGGGATGCGCTGATGTTCAGCACGCAGGTTCTGACCGTGCTTCTGGCGCCCATGATGTTCGGGCTGTGGGCCATTGCGGAACCGGGTATGCTGGTCATCTTCGGACCAAACTGGGCCTATGCCTGGCCTGTGCTTGGTCTGCTTGCCCTTTCCAAAGCCATTTTGACACCATGCAGTACCTTCATTCCCTATTTGAAAGGCGCTGGATATGGCCGTGTCCTGTTTTGGTCCGCCACCATTCGCGCCGTCGTCACCACAGCTGCCGTCTGGCTTGCGGCGATTTATGGCACGCTCATCGACGCCATGGTGTGGCTCTGCATCGTCAACGCGGTCACGCTGATTGCCTATTCATGGGCAGTCTTCAAGGCCAGCGAAACGCCGTTTTTCAAAGGTCTCTATGTCAGCAGCCGCCCAATGATTTCAGCCTTCATCATGGCGCTGTCGGTACGCTACATATTGCATGTTTTCGAAAGCAGCCTGCCGCACGCTTACATGCAGGTGCTGGTCGGCGCAGCCGCGGGCGGTGTCATTTATGGCGTCCTTATTTTGCTGACGGAACGAGCTCTGTTACGCAAGATTATCGGCCTCGTAAAAAACCGGAAAGCGCAGCAGGCAACGACGGAGACAGCCGTTTAAGGCACGGCGACACATTATCGCCACAAATCCGCCAGCTTTTCGTCGGCCTTTTCACGATGACGTTATGAAACGTGTGATCTATTTTTGCAGTGCAACAAAATACGGGTCTCTTTGTCATCCATAATATGTTGGCATCGAGACTCCGGCCCTTGAATAAAACTATTTATAATCAATGATATAATCCGAAATTTCAGGTCGTCGAAATCAACCTCCAGAGATTTACCCCTTACATTTTGAGGGGCGTTTTTCCCGCGCTGCCACATTTTACCCTCATGTAAAAACGACACTTCAGGCCGGGCTTACGTTCGCTCTGATTGCAACGCGGTGTGGGGGAGACACCGCCCAATAAGGGGAACTGATGTGACTTTTGATCAGAACCTATCTTCCCGTATCAATTTGATGCGCATACTTTTGATATCCGGCATCGTGTTTGTTCATGTGCCGCACAATCCTGAAACCAGCCCCTTTCTGGGCCTCTATGGTTTCTTTGACTGGATCCGCGTGTTTTTAGGCGACACCCTGTTTCGTATCGGTGTGCCGTGCCTGAGCGCGATTTCCGGCTACCTGTTGTTTCGTCGTGGCATGAAGGGGTTTGATTATCCAGCCACGATTAAATCGAAAACCAGAACGGTGCTGCTTCCATTCCTGCTGTGGAATGGTGCGCTGTTTCTTGCCGTTCTGCTCTTTCAGCGGTTTGAAGTCGGCATCGGCTATTTCCCGGATTTGTGGAATGCAAGCCCGCGTGAAATGATGAGCCATGGCGCTGCCATCGAAGAACTGCCGGTCAACGTGCCGCTCTATTTTCTGCGCGATTTGTTCGTTTGCATCCTGCTATCGCCGATTCTCGCATTCTTCGTGCGCCGTTTTGCGCTGCCGACCCTTGCCTTGTTGCTGATTGTTGCCGCCCTGCCCGACCTGACGCTGTTGATCGTGCAGAAAAAATCGATCCTTTTCAGCTTCGCTCTCGGCATTGCTCTTGCACTTCATAAGATCGATCTGAAAACGCTGGATCCCTATGCAGGCAAATTGACCATCTTGGTTTTGATTGCAGCAGCGCTTTTGGCAACCGGCCTTTACTTCACCGGACCTGAGTTCACATTTGAACTGAACCTGCTGCGAAACCTGCTGGCAATTTTCGGTGCCATGGGTCTGTGGGCTTCCTCTTCGCTGTTAATCAAAAGCCGCACCGGCAGACGTCTTTCAGAAACGGGAAGCCTCAGCTTCTGGATTTTCTGCGCCCATTACCCGTTGCTGGTCATCATGTGGATGGTCTGGAACAAGGGTGGCCCGGACTTTTATCCCGCATTCTACGTCGGGGCGATTGTGATAGCTTTCGTCATCCTCATTGTCAGCAATGCGCAGGTCCGCTCGAAGCTTCCGTCCGTCTATGCCCTGTTAACTGGCAGCCGCAGCGGAAAGCCGAAGTCCATCCATCAAAACGCATCGTCTGCGAAGGCTGCACCCACGCCGCCACCCGCAGAGACGATCATCCCGCAACGACAGAGGTGACCCCATGACGACCTTTATCACCCGCGTTCAGTCGCGCATGTTTGCATCCACCCTTCTGGCCCTCGGCCTCGGCGCACCTGCTGCCTTGGCACAGGAAGATAATGGCAAATCCTTTGTCGAAAACTTCGACAACTTGGACCGCTCTTTCTGGTACGTGTCGGACGGCTGGAACAACGGCCCTCACCAGAACTGCACCTGGTCCAAGAAGCTGGCGAAGGTCGAAGATGGACAGTTGCAGCTGGGCTTTCAGGAAGGCAAGGCGGGCGACCGCAACTACTCCTGTGGTGAAATCCAGACCAAAGGCCGTTACCGTTACGGCACCTATGAGGCGCGCATCAAATCCGCGCCCGGTTCCGGCCTGAACTCGGCTTTCTTCACTTACATTGGCCCGACAGACAAAAAGCCGCATGATGAAATCGATATGGAAGTGCTGGGCAAGAATAGCTCTCAGGTCCAGCTCAACCAATATATTTCCGCAAAAGGCGGCAATGAAAAACTGGTCGATGTCGCAGGCGGCGCAGATACTGAATTCAACGACTATGCCTTCACCTGGGAGCCTGAACGCCTGCGTTATTACGTGAACGGAAAGCTGGTTCACGAGGTGACCGACCCATCCAAAATTCCGCAGAACGCCCAGAAAATTTTCTTCAGCCTGTGGGGCACCGACACGTTGAAAAGCTGGATGGGCAAGTTTGCCTATAGCGGACCCATCACGATGACGGTGGACAAGATGGCATTTACCGCACTCGGCGATGCCTGCCAGTTCCCGGAATCCGTCGCCTGCCTCTCAAACTAAGCCGCCATCAACTTCGCTTCAGGACGTTTTTATGACGCATGTTCTTTATCTCGCTCATGACCTAGCCGACCCGGCCATCCGCCGGCGTGTGATGACGTTGCAGGCGGGTGGAGCGACGGTTAGCCTTGCGGGATTTACCCGCGGGGAAAACACGCTTGCGACGATTGATGGCGTGCCCCCCATCGTGCTTGGCGAAACGGCAGATGGCCGTTTTGCTCAAAGGATAATGTCCATTGTAAAGTCCAGCATCTCGTTGGCAGGTGCACTGAACTCGGTTGCAAAACCAGATGTCATCATCGCCCGCAATCTGGAAATGCTGGCGCTCGCTCGCCGCGCTTGCGCACTTTATGGCCGCGATGTTCCTGTGGTTTATGAGTGCCTCGATATTCACCGGCTGTTGCTGAACGATGGCATGGTGGGCAAGCTTGTGAACTCGGCACAGCGATATTTTGCGAAAAACGCGAAGCTGCTGATCACCAGTTCACCGGCATTCGTGGCGCATTACTTCGCTCCGCGCTCCGGGCTGGAACTGCCTGTACTGTTGCAGGAAAACAAGGTTCTGGCGCTGGATGCAACGGCGCAAGCGGCGCCTGCTCCGCGGGCACCAAAGGCGGGCGAACCATGGAAAATCGGCTGGTTCGGCGCGTTGCGGTGCCGCAAATCTCTTGAGATTCTTGCTGATTTCGCACGTCGCATGGAAGGCAAGGTCGAAATCATCCTGCGCGGGCGTCCAGCCTATTCGGAGTTTGCTGACTTTGACGGTTTCGTTGCCAATGCGCGGCATCTCAGCTTCCATGGTCCCTATAAAAATCCCGAGGATCTGGCCGCGATCTACAACGAGGTTCAGTTTACATGGGCCATCGATTTCTTCGAGGAAGGCCAAAACTCGAGCTGGCTCTTGCCCAACCGGCTTTATGAGGGATGCCTTTATGGCACTATCCCCATTGCCGTTGCAGGCACGGAAACCGCCCGTTTTCTGGACACGCGAAATATCGGCCATGTCCTACCGTCCGCAAATCCCGACACGCTTGAGGCGCTTTTCAGAGGTATGAGCGAACAGTCATATCTAGACGCCTTCGAAAACCTTGCAGCCGTCGACCGGAACCAGTGGGTAACGGATCGCCACGACTGCGTTCAACTCGTTCATAAACTTGCTTCACTGGCAGCGCCGCACAACGGCCGCGCAGTGCAAGCGACACTCTCAACCGTTTGATGGGGGTCAAACCATGAAGTTGCAGATCATTCCGAATGTAAAAACATTGATCGTCATTCCCTGTCTCAACGAGGCGAGGACGATAGACGATCTTCTGCTGAAGTTTTCCAGCACGCTGAACAATCCGGCAGACCGCATCATCGTTGCAGATGGTGGCAGCACGGATGGCACGCGGGACATCGTAGCCGATTTCTCCCGGCAAGACCCACGCGTGATTTTGCTCGCCAACCCCAAGCGCATCCAGAGTGCGGGCATCAACCTTGCCGTCGAAATGTTCGGCAAGGATTACGACTACCTCATCCGCATCGATGCGCATGGCGATTATCCTGACGATTATTGCCATCGCCTTCTGGAAGATGCGGTGAAGACGGGTGCCGATTCCGTGGTTGTCGCCATGGATACGGTCGGCCACGGCACATTTCAAAAGGCCACGGCCGTCGCCCAGAACTCCAAACTCGGCAATGGCGGCTCCAAACATCGCGAAGGTGCGAAAGGTCATTGGATCGATCACGGCCATCACGCGTTGATGCGCATATCTGCGTTTACGGCTGTGGGTGGTTACGATGAAAGCTTCAGTCATAACGAAGATGCCGAACTGGATTACCGGCTGCGCAAAGCCGGTTTCCGCATATGGATGACCGATAAAACCCGCATGACCTATTACCCGCGTGCCAACGTTACTCCGCTGTTCAAGCAATATCTTGCCTATGGGCGCGGACGGGCAAAAAACCTGTTGAAGCACCGTTCCCTGCCGAAAATCCGCCAGATGATTCCGCTTTCGGTCATGCCAATCGCGCTCTTCGCCTTGCTCGGCGTCTTTCATTGGGTAGCGCTCATTCCGCTCTGCCTTTGGATTGCCGCATGCCTGGGCTACGGGCTGTGGATGGCTATTGCCCAGAAAAATTCCTACGGCCCGCTTGCCGCCCTTTCCGCTATGGTCATGCACTTTGCATGGTCGACAGGTTTCTGGCTTGAACTTCTCACTGCGCGTGGTGCGCCAAGTCTCGTCACGAGAAAGGCTGTGTCATGACCGATAGGCAGAACCCTCTGGCCTCACAGCCGATCAAGGTGGATATCGGCATCTGCACCTATCGCCGCCCCGCCGTGGTCGCGACGTTGCAGTCCCTGTTCAAGCTGGACATTCCAGACGGCGTGAACGTTCGCCTGATCGTCGCAGACAATGATGCAGAGCCGAGTGCGCAAGCATCCATCGATCATTTGCGCGAACACGCGCCCTTCGAAATCACCTACATCCATTGCCCGAAATCCAACATTTCGATTGCGCGCAACGCCTGCCTGTCCGCGTGTGAGGCCGACTATCTGGCCTTTATCGACGATGATGAAACGGCACCACGCGAATGGCTGTCCGAGCTTTTGAAAACCGCGCAGGCAACCGGTGCGGAAGCGGTCCTCGGGCCAGTGACCGCGATCTACAAAAGCAACGTACCCGGCTGGATACGAACGGGCGATTTTCACTCCACCTTTCCCGTTTTCGTGAATGGCGACATCATCACCGGCTACACCTGCAACACGCTGCTGCGCATGAACGCGCCATCCGTCTCAGGTCGTCGTTTTGCATTGTCGCTTGGTCAGAGCGGCGGTGAGGACACGCATTTCTTCTCGCACATGCACGCCGCCGGAGGGCGCATTGCCTATGCAGAAAAAGCCGTGCTGTCCGAACCTGTTCCTGACACCCGTGCCAGCTTCATGTGGCTTGCCAAACGCCGCTTCCGCTCCGGCCAGACGCACGGACGATTGCTGGCGGAACGCAGGCCCGGCCTTCGTCGCGTTGCGCAAATTGCAATAGCCACAGCCAAAGTTGGCTATTGCGTTTCCCTTTCGGCCCTCACCTTTTTCGATCCGGTGCGCCGCAACCGCCAACTGCTGCGCGCCGCCTTGCACATGGGGTCTGTCAGCGGCGCTGTCGGCGTAAAGGAAATCCGCCAATACGGCACAGCGGAGGCGACATGATGGAACACGCAACGCAGCCCGACGTCACGTTTGTTATCGCCGCCTATAATTCCGCCGACACCATCGTTCCGGCGATTGAAAGCGCGCTGGCGCAAAATTCCGTCACGCTGGACGTCATCGTCGTGGATGACCGCTCATCCGATGCGACCCGCGAGATCGTCAGTTCGTTAAGCGAACGCGATGCGCGAGTGAGGCTGATTGCGCTTGAGCAGAACCTCGGACCCGGCGGCGCACGCAATGCCGGAATCGATGCGGCGTCTGGGCGTTGGATCGCCGTGCTGGATTCCGACGACGTCATTTATCCTGACCGAACCGCCAACATGATTGCCCGCGCCGAGCAGGCAGGCGCAGACATCACGGTCGACAATCTGGATGTGGTCTACACCGATGGCCGTTCGACGGAGACGATGTTCACCCGAGAATTTCTGGAAAAGCGTGGCCGCCTGACCCTTGAAGACTTCATCGCCTCGAACATCCTTTTCCGCTCCACTTTCAACTTCGGCTACATGAAGCCGATGTTCCGGCGCGATTTTCTCAATGCGCAGGAATTGCGCTTCCGCCAGGACTTGCGGATTGGAGAGGATTATCTCCTTCTCGCATCCGCGCTTGCAGTTGGCGGATTGTGCGCCATCGAGCCATCACCCGGCTATGTTTATAATATTCGAGAGGGGTCGATTTCCCGCGTGCTGGAGCTTCGCCATGTCGATGCGATGATTGCCGCCGATCAGGATTTCCTGGCCAAGTACACACTTTTACCTGCCGCCATGGATGCACAAAAACAGCGAAACCGCAGCCTGATTGAAGCGCGGCATTTTCTGATGCTGGTCGACAGCATCAAGCGCCGTTCGCTTTCAGGCGTTCTAAAAATCGCAGTGCGTGATCCGGTGGCGCTGCGGCATTTAAAAATGCCGATCGAAGTGCGGCTCAAAAAGCTGCGTGACGCGTTCTTCACATCAGCAATACCAACAAGAGCAAAAAGGCAGACCTCGTAATTTTGTGTGGCCTGCCAATAAGACATTCAAACAAGGAGAATTCTATGGACCTTAAAAGGACTGTCAGAAAAGCTGTTATTCCCGTTGCAGGAAATGGAACACGGTTTCTGCCTGCCACGAAGGCAATGCCGAAAGAAATGCTGACGATCGTTGATCGGCCCGTTGTGCAATACGCCGTCGATGAGGCGATGCAGGCCGGTATCGAGCACATTATTTTCGTGACCAGCCGCAACAAGACAGCCATTGAGGACTACTTTGACAGCGCGCCAGAACTCGTCAATACGCTGACGAAATCCGGCAAGACGATGCAGGTGCTTCAGCTTGAGAAGATGCTGCCGGTGGCAGGCACGGTCAGCTATACGCGCCAGCAGGTGCCTTTGGGTCTCGGTCATGCCGTATGGTGTGCGCGCGAACTGGTGGGCAAGGAGCCTTTCGCGCTTCTTCTGCCCGACATGGTCTCTTACGGCGCGCGCGGCTGCATTGCCGGATTGATGGAGCTTTATGATGAAGTGGGCGGAAACATCCTTGGTGTCGAGGAATGCTTGCCCGAAGAAACCTCGTCTTACGGCATTGTTGGCACGGGCAACACAGTGGGCCACGGCTTCCGCGTGACCGAAATGGTGGAGAAGCCGGAACCTTCCAAGGCCCCGTCCAATTATTACCTGAATGGCCGTTATATCTTGCAGCCGGAAATCTTCGATATTCTCGCGGGGCAAGAGCGCGGTGCGGGGAATGAAATTCAGTTGACGGATGGCATGAAACGCCTTGCCGAGACCCAGCCGTTTCATGGGCAGAAATTTCGTGGACGCACCTTCGATTGCGGCAGCAAGCAGGGTTTCATCGCTGCAAATGTCGCCTTTTCATTGATGCGGTCCGACATGGAGGCTCAGGTTCTGGCCTCCATCAAGGAACTGGTTTTGAACCACGAAGGCCATGTCAAAGCGGCTTGAAACGTAAAATAACAGGCGGCGGGGAGGCATGAAGAACGTGCCTTCCCGCTCACCATTTTTAAACACAAGGTGGGTCCATGCACCACAAGACCTTTAGATCGAACATAAATTTCCCGGAGTCTTCCAAGGACTCCGACACATTTATCGACCTCGACCGCCTCTGGGCCGCCGTGCTGCGCCGCGCCAATATCATTGCCGCTTGCGTCATCGCGACAATGGTTCTGGCGGGGCTTTACCTCGTTCTCGCGACACCCGTTTACACGGCGCTGACGCAGGTGCTGCTAGACGACAGCCTTTCGCGCTACGCCGAAGAGGAAACGCCGGTTCCCGCCGCTCAGGTCGTCGACAACCGCATTGCCAGCGCTGTTGAAATCCTCAAGTCCAAGGAAATGGCGCTGACGGTGGTTGATAAGGCGCGGCTTGACGACAACGAAACCATCGTCAATCCACCCATGTCGCCTGCCGATCTGGTGAAATCCTCGGTCAAGGGCGTGGTTGATCTTCTGACACCAAACTCTCCGCCCGCATCCGATGAAGCCATGCGCAATGGACGTCGCGAAAAGGCGGCTGCTGTCATTCAGCAGGCACTGACGGTGGAGCGCGTCGGGCGAAGCTCGGTAATCGCAATTTCCATCCGCTCGACGGACAGGCAGTTGGCGACACAGATCGCCAAGACCTATGCCAATTCCTATCTGACCGAGCAGTTGAATGCGAATTTCGATGCCACGGAACGGGCGTCCGTATGGCTGCAAGAGCGGTTGAACGATCTGAACCAGCGCTCGCAGGCATCCCTGCTCGCTGTTGAAAAATTCAAGGCAACAAACAACATCGTCTCGTCACGCGGTGAGCTGATTTCTGAAAGCCAGCTTGCAGATTTGAACGGACAGTTGATTGCCGCGCAAGCCGACGCCGCCACGGCGTCCGCACGTTACAACCAGTATAAATTCATCACGGATCAGGGGCCGGACGGGGCGATCAATAACGCCATTGTTTCCGCCCGCGATACCGACAACACCGTGATCCAAGACCTTCGCAAACGCTATATCGCGATTTCAGATCGTGAACGCGGCGTGGTGCAACAGTTCGGCAAAGATCACCCACAGGCAGTCGCGCTTGAAAGTGAAAAGGGCGACCTTGCCCGCCAGATTTTCCAAGAGCTTCAGCAACTGACTGGCAGCTTCAAAAATGACTTCGAGGTCACGCAATCCCGCGTGCAGTCGCTGCGTGAAAATATCGACCGCGTTGCCGGGCGCAATTCCGAAGCCAATATGACGATGGTGAAGCTGCGTGAGCTGGAACAGCAGGCTGCGGCGCTGAAGACGCTTTACGAATCCTATCTCGGTCGTTTTGAAGAAGCATCGCAAAAGCAGTCCTTCCCGATTGCCAAGGCGCGTGTGATTTCGGAAGCCGGTCTACCAACCGCGCCGTCCAGCCCGAAAAAGACGATGACGATGGCACTGTCCATTGTGCTTGGTCTTATGCTCGGCGGCGGTGTTGCCGCTGTTCTGGAATTCCGCGACAGGTATTTCCACACCGGAAATGATGTGCGGGACAACCTGCGTATGCGCTTCCTCGGCTACCTGCCATTCATCGGTGAAAAGGGCGTGGAAACCGCAAAGTCCGAAACGGGGGCCGCGACACCGGAGATTCCCGACAGCAATATCGAGGATAACGGGCATGTCTCGTTCCAGAAAATGCTGCGGCTGGCCGTCGACAGTCCGCGCTCCAGCTTCACCGAGACGTTGCGCAACGTGAAACTGACAGCGGATGTGGTGATACAGGAACGTCAGTGCCGCGTGATCGGCGTCATCTCCTGCCTGCCCAATGAAGGCAAGTCCGTGGTTGCGCTGAACCTTGCGGGGCTGATTGCAACGACCGGCAAACGCACATTGGTCGTGGATGCCGATATTCGTAACCCTGGCCTCAGCCGCATGTTGACGACCCGCCAGTCCGCAGGTCTTGTCGAGGTGGTTCTGGATGAGGTGCCGTGGACGAAGGCCGTGAAGGTCGATAGCCGCACCAAAATGGGCATCTTGCCGGTTTCCACCAGCAACCAGTTTGCCCATTCCAGCGAATTGCTGGCCTCATCCGGCATGCGCAAATTCATGGATTCAGCGCGTGAGGCGTGCGATTACATCATCGTCGACCTTGCGCCGGTGGTGCCGGTTATCGATGCCAAGGCGTTCGCCTCTCAGGTGGATGGCTTCGTGTTCGTGACCGAATGGGGCAAGACCCCAATCCAGATGGTGCAGAATCTGATGAGTCACGAGCCGCAGATCGCCAACAAGACGCTCGGTATCGTGCTGAACAAAACCGACATGACCGAATTGCAGCGTTATGCCGGTCCGGGCGGCTCGGAACATTATCACGAGCAGTTCTCGGCCTATTATGGCGATGTCAAAAAGCCGGTTTCCGAACCGGCATAAGTTGATCACTGAGATGCCCGCCATGTGCGGGCATTTCTTTTTGATATCGGGGTAGATTTAAAGCGCATTTTTCCGCACTGATGTCGGCTATCGATATCAACACGGAAAGCCTCATCATGCCGTCGCCCATTGCTTTCGTTTCCCGTACAACCGAAACCAATGAGGCAGAATGGATCGATATTCTTTCCTCCGCCCTACCCAACGAAACGATACTGCCCATCAAGGCTATGACGGAAGAGCAGCGCGCAGCGTGTGAAATCGCCATCGTTGCCAATCCCGATCCTACCGATATCGCCAGGCTGACCGGCCTGAAATGGATCCACAGCCTCTGGGCCGGTGTGGAGCGTCTGGTTGCCGAACTGGGCCCAACAGCGCCGCCCATCGTTCGCCTGACAGACCCTGAACTCACACGCGTCATGGCAGAAGCGGTGCTGGCATGGACCTATTATCTCCAGCGCGACATGCCCGCCTATCGTGATCAGCAGGAAAAAGCGCTGTGGCAGGAGCTGCAATATCGGCATCCGCACGACGTGACCGTTGGTCTACTGGGTTTAGGCGCGCTCGGATCGGCTTCTGCGGAACGGCTTCGCCACGCCGGTTTCAACGTCATCGGCTGGAGCCGCTCTCCCAAGATTCTGGAGGGTGTTGAAACTCTGTCTGGCGAGGATGGCCTCACCGCCCTGTTGGAAAGAAGCGATATTCTCGTTTGCCTCGTTCCCCTCACCGCCGATACCAAAGGCCTGCTGAATGCGGACCGTCTTGAGCAGGTGAAGAAGGGAGCATCCATCATCAATTTCGCACGCGGTGCGGTCATCGTTGCGGATGACTTGCTCAAGGCACTGGATGCCGGACATGTCGCTCACGCCGTGCTGGATGTTTTCGAACAGGAACCGCTGGATGGAAAATCGCCGTTCTGGCAGCATCCGAACGTCACGGTACTTCCCCACATTTCCGCCCCGACAAATCGCAAAACATCTGTCGCTATTGTCGCGGGAAATATCGTCAAATGGCGGGAGACCGGAGAGCTGCCAGCAACCGTGGACATGGCCCGCGGTTACTGACAATCAACCACTCATGGCCTGCGCAATAGCGAAGCGAACGTCGCTTTCATTGTAAGGTTTGCAGAGAAGAACAGAGCCTGCCGGTGCATTGCTCGGCAGGAAATTATCTCCTGTGGCAAACACGATGCCGATGGCTGGTTTGCGCTGTTTGATCAGCACGGAAAGATCGGCACCGCTCATATCCGGCAGCCCAACGTCCGTCACCAGCACATCAATGTCTTCGCGCTCGATGAGATCAATGGCTTGGGTTGCATTGGCGGCTTCAATAACGATGTGGCCACCTTCCAGCAGAATATCGCTGGTATTCATGCGGATCAGTTCGTCATCTTCAACCAGCATAACCCGCATCGCGACTTTGTTCCGCAGTTTTGCGATAGCATCCTCATTCGCAGACCGGTCCTTGCTCGCCTCTACCCGTTGTTTCTGGTTGGCGATGACATGCCGCAGCCGCCTTGCAAGCGCTTCGCGCGTATAGGGCTTGGAAAGCAGTTCCACGCCGGCATCCAGCTTGCCGCCGTGTACGATGGAGTTTTCCGTGTAGCCCGATGTGAAAAGGATGGCGAGATGAGGCAAGCGCTCCTTGGCACGCCGCGCCATTTCACTGCTTTTCAATGGTCCGGGCATGACGACATCGGTGAAAATAACGTCGATAGGAATGCCACTTTCTGCAACGGTCAGGCCAGCTTGGGCATCACGCGCCGTAAGGACCCGATAGCCAAGATCGGACAGGGTTTCGACAACGATGGTTCTGACCTCATCATCATCCTCAACCACAAGAATGGTTTCACTGCCGCCGACGATCGCCCCGGCGTGCACGACAATTTCCCGGTCCTCGTCCGAAAGCGAACGCGGAAGATAGACCTTGACCGTCGTTCCCTGCCCCATCTCGCTGTAAATCTTGACGTGTCCGCCAGATTGTTTGACGAAACCATAGACCATGGAAAGGCCAAGCCCGGTGCCCTTGCCCTCTGCTTTCGTGGAGAAGAATGGTTCAAACACCTTGTCGAGAATTTCGGCGGGCATACCGGAGCCGGTATCCGTGACCGCCAGCATGACGTATTGGCCAGGCTCGACTTCCGCGTGGGTGCGCGCATAATCTTGATCGAGTGCGGCATTGCCGACTTCGATGGTCAGCTTTCCAGAACCTGCCATCGCATCACGGGCATTGATAGCAAGATTGAGCAACGCATTTTCAACCTGCGTCGGGTCGGCATAGGTGTTCCAAAGACCACCCGCCGTGATGACTTCGACTTCCACCGCCTCACCGATAGACCGGCGTAGAAGGTCATCCATACCCACAACAAATTTACCGACATTGATAACGCGTGGCTCGAGTGCCTGACGGCGACCGAAGGCCAGCAACTGGCTGGCAAGCTTGGCACCACGGCTGACCCCTGCCAGAGCATTGCCAACCCGCCGCTCGGCACGCTCATTGCCCGCCACATCTTTTGCCAGAAGCTGGAGGTTGCCCGCAACAACCTGCAAAAGATTGTTGAAGTCATGAGCCACGCCGCCGGTCAGTTGACCGATGGATTCCATTTTCTGGGCCTGTTGCAGCGCTTTTTCCGTATGACGGCGCTCTGCGATTTCGGCAGCCACACGGGTTTCAAGCCCCTCATTCAGCTGCCGAAGCTGTTCTTCTGCGCGAATGCGGTGGCGAATTTCCCGCTCCAGATTGGCCGTATGCTCTTTAAGGGCGGTTTCGGCCTCTCTTTGCTCGGTAATATCGGTGTGAACCCCGACCCATTCGATAATAGCGCCGTCCGGATTGAAAATCGGTACGCCGCGAATGGCGAAGGTGCGGTAGATACCAGTGTGGTGACGAACACGGTGTTCCCAGACATAGGTGGACTTTGTCGCGACGGCCTTGTTCCAGCTGTCGATAGAACCTTCGCGATCCGCCGGATGTACGGCGTCTGCCCAACCATACCCCTGATAATCTTCAAATCTCTGGCCTGTCAGTTCAGACCATGCCGGCTGCTCGCCCAGCATTTTTCCATCCGGGCTGTTGGTCCAAAGCACACCGTGAACCGCATCGACCGCCGCACGAAAACGATTATTGCTGACCAGCAAGTCCAGTTCTGCGCGCTTGCGTGTTTCGATATCGATGATCAGCACATAGCAACCATCGATATCGCCCTTGGATGTATAGCGCGGCACATAGCGGATTTCGGCTGCGCGGACGCTGCCGTCCGGACGTCTGATGACCGAATCGTTGATCAGCGTTTCGCCAGCCAGGGCACGGCGGATGAAGGGCAAACGTTTATGGTAGAACTCCTCACCAATGACCTCTGCGACCTTTCGGCCCAAAACATCCTCAGGACGCTGGTTGAACCACTCCAGATAACCTTGGTTTGCAAAGCGATATATGTGATCGTGATCGATGAAGCCGACAAGGATAGGCAGCGCCGCAGTCAGGCGGCTCAGCTCTTCCCGGCTTGTTGCCAGATCGGCAACGGCTTTGACCCTGTCGGTGTTTTCAAGCACCGTGCACAAGACACCATCGACAGTTCCGGCGTCGTTATGAATGGGTGTGTAAAACAAATCAAAGACGACGTCTTCCGGCTTGCCATTGCGGTTCAGAACCATCTTCTGATCGCGGAAAGACTGCACCAACCCACGAAAACCCGCTTCGAGGATTTGTTTGTTCCAGTCCCATATTTCAGGCCATATTCCCGGAACGGTGCCGCCGAGTGCTTTGGGATGGTAGTTTCCAGCGATTTCCACGTACCCGTCATTATAGACCATGACGTGATCTTCGCCCCACATCAAAACCTGCGGAATGGGGGAATTGACGAGCGAATCGACCTCGTGGCGAAGGTTTGCAGGCCATGACGCAATAGGACCAAGCGAGGTCTTCGACCAATCGAAGCTACGCACCAGATCACCGGTCTGGCCACCACCAATTGGCCACTGGCCCACTACAGATACATTGTTCATGCAAGACCACCAACAGAAGCTTCAGCTCCCGTCCACTAAGACATTTTGACCGACGAAACCGGTACTTTGTCGACTTATTCGAAGATTCTTATCAAGCGTTTTTTCAACGCCGACGCAATAGCGCATTTTGCGGTATGCTCAGTCCGGTTTTCCCAGCCATTCGATCATGCCCTTGGCCGCTGCTTTTCCAGTCGCAAAACAAGCGGTTAACAGATACCCGCCGGTTGGCGCCTCCCAATCCAGCATCTCCCCACCCACAAAAATCCCCGGCAATGATGTCAGCATATAACGCTGGTCGATATCCCTCCAATCAACGCCACCAGCACTGGAGATAGCTTCAGCGATGGGACGCGGGGATGTGACGACAATCGGCAATGCTTTCATCAGCGCCGCCATTTCTGGGGCAGAGAGTTCCGGCAGATTGGGCATACACTCTCGCAACAGCGCGGACTTTACAGGAGACAGACCGGCAGCTTTTCGCAATCGGTTCGAAAGACTGTCTTTTCGTGGGTGACGGGCAAGATCGTTGGCAAGGCGCTCTACCGTTCGACCCGGAGCAAGATCGACCGTCAAAGTCGGCGTCTCGCCATTGTTGAGAGCATCGCGAAGCGAGGCGGAATGGGCATAGACCAAACTGCCCTCAATGCCATGACGTGAGACGACAAATTCACCTTCGAAACGACCAGCATTCGACGTCAATGCCACGGATTTCAGCGGCTCACCTGCAAATCTCTCCCGGAAAAAATCGCTCCACGGCACGTCAAAACCGCAATTGGCAGGCTCGAAATCGTTGATCGCGATGCCTTTCTCTCGAAGCCACGGCGTCCACGCAGCATCTGAACCCAGTTTTGGCCAGCTTGCACCACCCAGCGCCAACAAAACGGCATCGCTTTTGATGAGCACGTTTCCGTCAGGCGTATCAAACCGCAATGCGTCACCTTCAAAGCCTGTCCAGCGATGACGGGTTTTTATCTCAACGCCTTGGTCGTGCAATCTCTTCAGCCATGCGCGCAATAACGGCGATGCTTTCATCGCGGTCGGGAACACCCGACCCGACGTGCCAGTAAACGTTTCCTGATCGAGCGAGAGCGCCCAATTGCGCAGCATATCGGGCGTGAAGTCATCCAGCGCAGGGCGGACGTTATCCTGCGTTGCCCCAAACCGGGTGACGAAGCGGTCATAGTCCTCAGCATGGGTGATGTTGAGGCCAGATTTGCCCGCCATCAGAAGTTTGCGCGCGACGGTTGGCATGGCCTCGAACACGGCCACACGCACGCCAGCCGCAGACAGCACTTCGGCGGCCATAAGCCCCGCCGGTCCGCCACCAATGATCGCCACTTGCTTGCCGTGCATAACTCAAATATTTCCGACGTCGTTGCTATCTCTGCGCTTTATAACGATTTGCCCGCTGGCGTACATGCGCTAATGACGTGGCATGTTCACGCTCAATCGTCTCGAAACATTTTCGCAGGACATCAAGAAAAGCCGGTTTATCGCGGTTGCGGCACCCGTTGCAGACGAAGACGCGGCAAAACGCTTCATCGCCGAGCATTCAGACGCCACGGCCAACCACAATTGCTGGGCATGGCGGGTGGGACAGACATACCGTTTTAGCGACGATGGCGAGCCGTCCGGCACTGCGGGCAAACCAATTCTTCAAGCCATAGACGGACAATCACTCGACTGCGTCGTCGTGGTTGTCACGCGATGGTTCGGCGGCGTTCTTTTGGGCAGCGGCGGGTTGATGCGCGCCTATGGGGGAACAGCAGCAACCTGTTTGCGAACAGCCGAAAAAACATTGGTTATCCCGACGATTTCAACGGAAATCGCCTGTGGGTTTTCCGATCTGGCGCTCGTCAAATCAAGGCTGCTTGCCGTACCAAATCTCAAAATCGAAACGGAAACCTTTACCGCTGATGGCGCTACACTGAGCTTGTTCGTTCCCGTGTCTGATGCCAGCGACGTTGCCAAAATGGTGATGGATTTGAGCAATGGTCGCGTGACCATGCCCCTTCCCGATTGAGAGAACGGTTGGAAACCTCGCCATTTTTAAAATCCATGCTATGAGGCAGCATGACATTCGAGCTTGTTACCCCGGTCTATAATCCTCCGATGGAGCCATACGTTTCGATCCTATATCGGGACGATGACCTTATCGTTTTGGACAAGCCAAGCGGCTTGCTTTCCGTCCCCGGTCGCAATCCTGCCCTATTTGACAGCCTTGCGACCCGGGTGCAGAAACAGTTTCCCAAGGCGCTGATGATCAACCGTCTGGACAAAGACACGTCCGGCATTGTCCTCATGTCGTTGAACCGCAAAGCCCATGCTGCGATAGCTTTGCAGTTCGAGAACAGAACAACGCAAAAGTCTTATATTGCCGTGGTTTATGGCGAGGTCGCTGGTGACAGCGGGCATATCGATCTGCCTCTTGCCATCGACCCGGACAACAAGCCGCGCCACCGTGTCGACCATGAAAACGGCCGCGCCGCGCAGACCGACTGGCATGTGCTGGAACGCCTGCCGCTTCCTGCCGCAAGGGTGCGACTTCACCCATTGACGGGGCGAACGCACCAGTTGCGTGTCCACATGAAAGCCCTCGGCCATCCCATCCTCGGTGATGAGTTTTATGCCGATGGTGTAGCTCTCGCCGCCTCAAACCGGCTGCTGTTACACGCCCAGGAATTGAGCTTTCGCCACCCGGACGGTCGCGATGTCACGTTCACGGTCCCCTGCCCCTTTTGAGATAGATGATGCCTGAAAAAGATCGCGACGAGAGTTTCATTGTGGATTTTGTGGGCGGTGCCGTCGGCCATCGTTTGCGCTCCGGCGAAGGGCGCGGCCAAGCCCTGGCAAAAGCGGCGGGACTGAAAAAAGGCAAGCTGCCGAAAATCGTCGATGCCACAGCAGGCCTTGGGCGGGACTCGTTTTTGCTCGCATCTCTCGGCGCGGACGTCACGCTGGTAGAGCGATCACCAGACATGCACGCCATGCTGGCCGAAGCGATTGAACGTGCGCGGGCCAAGGGTGGCATCTATGAAGAAATCGTGTCCAGAATGACATTGCTGCACGGAGATTCGCGCACGCTTATTCCCACGCTATCACCCGAAGTCGTGCTGATCGACCCTATGCACCCGCCGCGTCACAATACGGCTTTGGTCAAAAAAGAAATGCGGGTGTTGCGGGAGTTGGTTGGTTCCGACCCGGACCAGACTGAACTTATGGAGGTTGCGCTGGCCCATGCCAGCAAGCGGGTGGTTTTGAAGTGGCCGCTGCGTGCCGAGCCAATGCCCGGCATCCGCAAGCCTTCCCATCAACTTCTTGGCAAAAGCACCCGATATGACGTGTTTATGATTTTAAACAATACGAACACAGAGCACTCCTAATCAGCGAAACGTCGGTTTTCGCTGCGCATTCATCAAGAGTTCGTGGCGGGAAGCAAAGTCCCCGAACAATGTGCGAAGACGTGCTTCTTCAGCCTCATCCAGCCGATAACGGTGGCAGAATTCGACGACGCTCTGAATTGGCTTGATCTCGGTTGCCTCGATTTCCCTGTTGTCTATGATTTGCATGACACTTTCCTCCGAACAAATTTCAACTGAGAAAAACGCGCTTTGAAACTGGGAGTTCCATCCAAATTTCGACCCGCAAAATATGAGAAGCGGTGAATTTACACGGCGTCTTCAAGTTTTGTTGAGAGAGGTGGATGAAACGAAAATGCCTCCCACATGTTTGCCGCCCGCAACAAACAAATGGAAGGGAGATCTATGCTCCGCGCTCAGCACCTGTTTACGACCACTGTTATTTCGATGCTCATGATCGCACCCATTGCTACGCAGGTCAGTGCGCAATCGAGCGGCCCCGCCGAAACAAAGCAGGCGAACGCGCCTGATCAGAAACCCGCATTCGAAGGACAGACGCGCGCGCCGCAGCCGGCCAAAATGCCGTCACTGCAAAAGACAGTGGTTGCAGATGATCTGCCGCAACTCTGGTCCATGGAAATTCTCCCGGATGGTCGAATGCTGGTTGCCGCCAATGCGGGCGCCATGCACATCGTAGCAGATGGAAAGGCAGGACCGGCTCTGGAAGGTGTTCCAAAGGTCGCCTCTGCCGGACAGGGCGGATTGCTCGACATCGCACTTGCACCCGATTTTGAAACATCCGGAATGATTTATTTCTCGTTCTCAGAACCGCGTGACGGCGGCAACGGCACCTCCGTTGCATCGGCAAAACTGGTCGAAAGCGGCGGCAAGGCTGCGCTGGAAAACACAAAGGTGATCTTCCGCCAGATGCCGACCTATGACGGCGACAAGCATTTCGGCTCTCGCCTCGCATTCGGCCCGAACAAGGAACTGTATGTCACGGTTGGTGAGAGGTCCGACAAGGAACCCCGCGTTCAGGCTCAAGACGTTTCCAGCGGGCTTGGAAAAGTCTTCCGCATCGATACCGAAGGCAAGGCTTTCGAGGGTAATCCGTTTATCGGCAAGGAGAATGCCTTGCCGGAAATCTGGAGCTATGGCCACCGGAACATGCAATCCGCTACAATCGACGGTGAAGGACGCCTTTGGACCGTGGAGCACGGCCCTAAAGGTGGCGATGAACTGAATCTGCCAAAAGCCGGGCTGAACTACGGCTGGCCGGTCATCACCTACGGCGTCGAATATAGCGGCGGAGCGGTTGGAGAGGGTGCCACGGCAAAGGACGGCATGGAACAGCCGGTTTATTATTGGGATCCGGTGATCGGTCCTTCCGGCATGGCCTATTATGACTCTGACGCCATTCCTGAGTGGAAAGGCTCGCTGATCGTCGGCGGTCTCGTCAGCCAGGGTATCGTTGTTTTGAAGGTGGAAGCCGACAAGGTCGTGTCCGAAGGACGCCTGCCGCTTGAAGCACGGATCCGCGATGTAAAGGTTGGCAGCGATGGTTCTGTCTATGCCGTGACCGAGCAGCGTGGCGGTGGAAAATCGCAAATCCTCAAGCTCACACCCGGCGCTTAAACATGTTTTCGGCGAAGCCGCCTCTTCGCGGCTCCGCTGTCGCCAATTCGACGGGCAAACTGGAACAGACGGGATTTTGACGCATTATTCCTCACGACAATGAGGAGCCAAAACAACAATGAACGAGCTTCCAATACGCATTCTGAACAAGGTCGGGCTTACCTATGTCAGCGATCAGGAACCCGGCATTTCCCGCTTGCGGCGCGGCAAAGGATTTTCGTATCGCATGCCCGATGGCATGGTCCTCTCAGACCAGGTCGAGATCAAACGGCTGAAATCGCTGGGCGTCCCACCAGCCTATGAAAAAGTCTGGATTTGCACCGACCCTACCGGTCATCTGCAAGCGACAGGGTATGATGCGCGCGGGCGCAAGCAATATCGATATCACCCCAATTGGCACGCCCTGCGTGGTGAAACGAAGTTTTATCAACTGAAATCCTTCGGCGAGGCGTTGCCCGCAATCCGGCGGCGCGCAACGTCCGACATCGCCAAACATGTCCATGGCGAAAACGTCACCCTCGCTGCCCTCGTACTGCTTCTGGATGCGGCCTATTTGCGTGTTGGCAACAAGACATATCTCGAAACCAACGGCACCTATGGCGCCACGACGCTGTTGAAAAAACACATTTCTTTTGGTGAAACAATCGAACTGCGCTTTGCTGCCAAAGGCGGACAACGCGTGAAACGAAAGCTCAAGCACCCACGTTTGCAGCGTATTCTCGAAACCATCGCTGACCTACCCGGCAAACAATTGTTCGTATGGCAGGACGCAGAAGGCTTCGTACATCCTGTCGATTCCAGCGCTCTCAATGCCTACATTTCAGAGATTGCGGGAGAAGGCATCTCGGCCAAAACATTTCGCACATGGGGCGGCACACTTGCAGCTTTCGGTTACGCCACCAGAGCGCTTGCCAGTGAAGAGCTGCCCACGATAAAAGGTATGTGCGAGGCCGCTGCCGAAGAGCTTTCCAATACGCCAGCCATCTGCCGAAAAAGCTATGTCCACCCGGCGGTACTGGACCTTGCGACGGAGGAAAAATCCGTTAAGCACTTGAAAAAAATCATGAGTATGGAAACAAAATCCATCGCCGGATTAAAAGCCGATGAGCGAAGGTTGTTGGACTTTTTGCCCTGAACTACTTCAGTGCCGCATCAACAATGACTTTTGCGGGATTGATAATTTCATAGGTGCAATGGAAGGCTGCTTCGGCAACGCGATACGTATCACTTTCATCGGTCGGCACCTGCACGATAGCATCGCCCGGCAGCGCCACCATTGGCTCATCCCAAGGTGCCCTGAAGTTGAACGGGCCAATGTCATCCGTGACGATGAAATAGCTCATTTCCACACCCTTCGGTTTGAAGGCGCTGTAGCCTGCGGCGTTGGCGTTTGAAAGTGGCTCCCCATAACGTGTCGAAAAATTGCGCGCTTTCACGAGAATTTCCTCGTTGCCGGTTTCTTCGCAGCGATTGCGAACAACCCAGTCGCCTTTTTCAGCGGGCTTGGAGCGAGTCTCCACCCCTTGTCCCTTGATGAAGGTGATAACAATTTCGCCCGGAGAGGCCGGGCGGGCATCCACTTCCTTGGTTTTTCTGGCGATGCCGACAAGGTGGCTTCTCTTGGCTTGCGCCATCAACTCAATCTGATCTTTTCTCGGCACGTCTTCCACCGCAAAAGCAACGGCGGGAAAAAGGACCGATATCAAAAAAAGTTTTTTCAAAAGCGTGATCGAAGCCATCTGAAATTCCGTTCAATGCGGCGGACAAGCAGGGTTGCAAGAGGACGACCTGAAAGTGCGAAACGGCGGTAAAAACCGAAGCTCACATAAACGTGAAACTTACAGATATGACGACAAAGGAAAACCACGCATTTTTAATGGTCGTTTTTAGCAATCATTTGTCTGCTTAATTCCTGTGCAGTCTCCTTGACGCACACATGCTTTGCAAATGGCGAACGTTCAGCTTCATGTCAGCTACGTGACACAAGCCCGTTTTCATATCGCCGATTTTTGCGCATGTGTGGTGTTCGCTGCACATCTGCCTGTCGGCACAGCGGGAAGATAAACATGGCATCCACATTTATAACAAACAGAAGCGGTCGCAGTGCAATCAAAAGGCCAGTTATCGGCAGCGTAACGCTCAGTATTCTATCAGCATTATACTTGTTGTTTTTTACAAATCACACGTTCTGGGCCAAGATTCACACCTATCTATCGCCGTATCCGGTTGCGATCTTCTCGCTTTACGTCGCCATGAGCGCGATATTTTCCGCAGTCTTCATTTTCTTTTCCGCAAAGTACATCACCAAACCAGTTTTTGCGGTGCTGATTATCATCGCCGCCGTATCGTCCTGGTTCATGGACCGTTTTGGTGCGATCATCGATAGCGATATGATCCGGAATGCTGCCGAGACCACAACCGCCGAGGCGGGAAATCTCATGACGCCGGGCTTTGCTTTACATCTTGCGATTTTCGCAGGCATTCCCATTGCCATACTCATCTTTATTCGTATCGATCATCGACCGATTTTCGGCAAACTGTTGTGGAATACGATCGGCATCCTGGGTTGTCTTGTGATCGCGGGCTCCATTGTCGCCGCAAATTCCAAGACATTTACCACTGCGGTGCGCCAGCACAAAGACATCGCGAAAACACTGAACCCGCTGGCTCCAATTTCGTCCACGTATCATTATGTCTCGCAGGTCGATCATGAAGCCAACCTCACGGTCACACCAACAGGCCAAGATGCAAAGGTCATGCCCGCATTGGGCGGCGTGACTAAACCCCGGATCACTGTCATCGTGGCGGGTGAAACAGGGCGTGCTGCCAGCTTTTCTCTCAACGGCTATGCTCGTGAGACGAACCCGCAACTGAAAATGCGGAATGTGACCTACTTCCCGAACACGACAAGCTGCGGCACGGCCACGGCCATTTCCATACCTTGCATGTTCTCCCGGTTCACACGCTCGGAATATAGCCACAGCAAAGCACTTTCGAACGAAAACGTGCTCGATGTTCTCGTGCACGCTGGCGTCGATGCACGCTGGTGGGACAACAATACCGGCAGCAAAAATGTCGCCGATCGCGTTCCCTATTTCGATCTGAACGCGACCCTGGATCCGAAATTCTGCCCGACCGGCGAGTGCCGTGACGATATTTTTCTCGACAGGCTGGACAGCTGGCTCGACGGCATAACGAAAGACAGTGTCATCGTTCTTCACCAGTTGGGAAGTCATGGCCCAACCTACCATCTGCGATACACGGACGAATTCAGGAAATTCACGCCGGATTGCCAGACGGCGGAACTGGCCAACTGCAAGGATTCGGAAATCGTCAACGCCTATGACAACACCATCCTTTACACGGACCATTTTCTTGCCAGTATCATCGACAAGCTGAAGGCACGGTCTGCCAAGCTTGCGACAGGTATGATTTACGCATCCGACCATGGAGAATCGTTGGGAGAAAACGGGCTGTACCTGCACGGCGCCCCCTACATTCTGGCACCCGCAGAGCAGACCCATGTGCCATTCATCGTCTGGTTTGACGATGATTTTGCCAAGTCGATGGGACTTGATGCGGCATGTCTTTCAAAAGAAGCCAAAGCTGGTGGTCGTTCTCACGACGACTTCTTCCACAGCATTTTGAGCATGATGAACGTCTCGACATCCGTTTATGATCCGTCTCTGGATGTTTTCAGTGGATGCAAACGCAGACCGGCTGCTTAGGATATACGACGCTTGACGGAACAAATCGCAAAGCCTACCCACTATCCTGAATTATCCGTAATCGGGTCTGGAAGTGAGGTAGGCTTGCGTGTTCTCCTTGTCGAAGACGACTATGTACTGGGTGAGGCACTTCGTGACCATGTGGCCGCAGCGGGCCATGCCGTAGACTGGTTCAAGACGGTTGCAGATTCCATCGCAGCGACGCAAACGGTGAGCTACGGGTTGATCCTTCTCGATCTAAGACTGCCGGACGGCGAAGGTCTTTCTGTGTTGCGGGGCTTGCGACAGAAGAACAATCCTACCCCGGTGATCATCCTCACCGCGCATGATCAGGTTTCCGACCGCATAGAGGGCCTGAACGCGGGCGCCGACGACTACCTTGTCAAACCGTTCAATCTGGGTGAGCTGACCGCACGCATGCTCGCAGTTTCGCGCCGTTATGACGGCAGATCAGCGCCGGTGGTGAAGTTACCCGGCATAGAAATCAATCAGATCGCCCGCAATATCGTCGTCAACGGCCAGGCATTGACGTTGAGCGCGCGCGAATGGGCCGTTCTGGACAAGCTGGTGGAAAGACCGGGTGCCGTTGTTTCCAAGGCGCAGCTGCATGAAACTCTCTATGAATTCGGTGCGGAAATCGAAAGCAACACCGTCGAGGTTTATGTCAGCAGATTGCGCAAGAAAATCGGCGCAGACAGAGTAGAAACGGTGCGCGGCCTTGGCTACACGATCAGGTAATGTCATGAAACGCAGCAACAGCATGACCCGGCGAATGGTGATTGCACTGACCAGCGTAGTTGCATTGTCATGGCTGGTCGCATCTGGTCTCGGCATCATGGTGATGCAGGACGAGTTTGCGGAGATTTTCGACAGCGGCGTGCAGGAAACCGCTGAACGCTTGCTGCCATTGATCGCCGATGATCTCAAGGAACGCAGCCCCGAGGCTGAACGCCGTCTCGTGCAACCGGTCAACGGACATGAGTACCTGACCTATCAGGTTCGGGACCGTGAAGGTGAGGTCTTGCTGCACTCCCACGACGGCGCCTCCGAGCCATTCGATGTTCCGTTGACGCCAGGCTTTGCCGATACGGCAACACAACGCATTTACACCGTCGGCACACCGGATGGTGGCCTTTATCTTCAGTTGGCAGATGCTTTTGCCAACCGACGCGAAGCGATTGTCGAGGCAGGAACGGCGTTAATTCTGCCACTGCTTCTGCTTATTCCAGCCAGCATGATTGCGGTTGTTCTGGTTGTCAGGCGCACGCTTGCGCCTATTCAGACATTGCGGGATGAAATTGGCAGCAAGGACAGCGGCAATATGGCCCCCGTGGATGCCATCCACCTTCCCGGCGAGCTGCACCCCATTGCCAGATCGGTCAATCTTTTGCTGGGACGCCTGCGGGCCGCGCTTGAATCAGAGCGAGCCTTTGCCTCGAATAGCGCCCATGAACTTCGCACGCCGATCGCTGGTGCATTGGCGCAGGCGCAGAGATTGCAAGCGGACATTCCGCCGGAATTTGCGCCACGCGTCCACCAAATCGAACGTTCGCTGTCTCATCTGGCACAACTTTCTGAAAAGCTTCTGCAAATGTCGCGCGCCGAAGCGGGGATCGGCGCTTTCGAAACCGAAGTCGACCTTCTGCCCATTGTCGAACTGGTTTTGGAGGATATTGGCCGTTCTGAAATAGGCGGCGGTCGCATTCGGCTGCATCTTGCAACCGATGGCAAGCTATCCGGCATGATCAATCCCGACGCATTCGGGATCGTGGTACGCAATCTGTTGGAAAATGCACTGGTCCACAGCCCCGAGGACAGCTTTGTCGATATTCATGTTGACGACAACAATGCACTTCGTGTCATCAACCATGGAGCCGTTGTCGAGCCGGCACTTTTGCCCAAACTGACCACCCGGTTTACGCGAGGCGCGACACAGGCAAGCGGCTCGGGACTAGGGCTCGCCATTGTAAAGCATCTGGTTGAGCGCATGAACGGCTCACTTGTTCTCGCATCTCCTGCCGCTGACCGCAGCGATGGTTTTGAAGCGAGAGTACTGCTCCCCAAGCTGTAAAAAGACGGGGCAAAAACATATGAAAGCCAAATCCTAAATTGCTTTCATATGCGCCGTATTCTATCAAATTCTATGCTTTACGACGTCCACCACCTGCCACTTCAAAAACTGATTTCGCCGTGCGTTCGCGCAACGGAAGCGCTGGCACGGTTGGATGAACGCATTTCCCGTTCGCCGCTCAAACAGGGTTTCCTGGAGCGGCAAGATTTTACCGATGCGGTGTCATCCCTTTGGGTCGATGGAGAACTGGTGCATATCGAAGATCTGGTTCTCCACGATGCGCATATGGATATTCGCGCGCCGACCCATGAAATGACCATCGCAAACCAGATTTTGCGGACACGCAGGCAGATCATTGGCAATGAACCCAAATGGGCATTGAGCACAGCTGGCCTGTCTCGTCTGCGTGGCGATGAAACAAAAGCTGAAAAAATGGTGACGTCACAGGTCACTATAAGCGATCCTGATGATGATGACGCCCCGTTGAGCGACGAACTTTCCGAAATCGACAAGCTGATTGCGCGCAGCTCTGCAACTTTGGACTCCATCGCGACAGAACAAAGGCATTCACAATCGTCCAACACAGATACGATCATCCGCGACCCAGACTGGAACGAGGACGAGAGGCTGGATGCATGGAGGGCAGTCTTGAAGGCCACCAACGGCCTTCCTCCAACACTGCGCGCCGCGATCGCGCTCGATGCCTGGCACAGACTTGAGGTTCTACAGCGAAGCGCATGGCTTGGACGACAACTTGCGGCAGGACTTTTGAGAGAAGAGATGCTTACCCTTGCCCATCTCACCGCCTTCAATATCGGCTTACGCGCCATCCCTCGTGAACGCCGACATGCACCCGGTCAGACTGAACGGCTGATTGCTTTTCTGGACGGCGTCCACGAGGCAGCAACTCTTGGCATGAAAGAACATGATCGCCTGCTGAATGCCAAAAGCCGCATGGAACGGCGGTTGGTGGGAAGAAGATCAAACTCGCGTCTACCAGACCTCATCGCGCTCGTTCTGGCACGTCCGGTCGTGTCCACATCGATGATCGTCAAGGCCTTAGGCACGACACCGCAAGGCGCAGTCGGCCTCGCCAATCAACTGGAACTGCGCGAAATGACAGGGCGCGGACGTTTTCGAGCGTGGGGCGTGCTGTAACGCCGGTTTTCAGCGCGAGTACGTCTTTGCTCTCAATGAGAAAATTCTGTTTCTGAAGCATGACAATTTGCGGAGCTGAATACCTGCTCTCTTATACCTTGCTTCGCATACTTGCCCGGTACTGTTTTGGGCGCATCGAAAATCGCTCCGAAAATGCCTGATAAAAACGGGACACAGAACCAAAGCCGGATTCGAAAGCCACATCTGTAATCGACAGATCAGTTGCGATCAGCAGAGATTGGGCGGTATCCAGCCGGTGCCGAATAATAGCCTGATTGATCGTCATGCCCACGGCGCGCTTGAACACAGACATCGCATAATTGGGATGCAGCCCCGCATCTCGACCTACATCATCGGCAGAAACATCGTTAAGCGCATTTTCGGCAATGTAGCGCAACATGCGCTCCACATGTTCGATCCGTTCGCTATCGTTCATGCCGAGGCTTGCAATAGCCGAGCCCTCTTCCCGCAAATCACGCCATCCGTCGCGCTCGATACGCAGTACGCGGGCGCCCAGTTCATTGCGAACGATTTCGATCAGGCCTTCATCTCCTGAGCGCAACTCATCGCGCCAACGCTGGAAGATTTCGTTGTCATACGAACGCAACTCCAGCGCCTCGATCATAGCACCGCGAAAAACCGCGTCTCTAAATCGTGTGAGGCTGGCGAGACCGAGAAAGAAGGACATCGGCACATAAAGACAGACAAACCGCGTGCCCTCGGCGCGGGCAATCACCTGATGCGGAATCATTCCCCAAAACAGGCAGAGGCGCCCCTTGTCGATCGTCAGTTCGCGCCCATCGAACCAGTAGGTCATCTGGCCTTCAAGAACGAAATTCAGCTCCACCTGGCTGTGCATGTGCGGGCCGGGCATGAGCTGAACATAAGATGCTTCGCCACCGCAAAAGCGATGATCCCCGAAAACAACCAGCGGATGGCGGGGGTCATGATTGGGATGAACCGGCACCGATTCATCCTGCGGAATAGGCTGCAACGCCACCATAAACTTAGAATCCTAGAAAAAATACCCGAAAACTCGGTAGATTATTGCGGGTTTCAAGACAATGATCAATACGAACTATTATTCACGCTCATGACGTGCGCGCAAAATTCGGCACTCGTCACGGGCAAAGCATAACGGTCATAGGGAGGAAAACATGACCCTTTTGAAAAGCCTTAGCGGGCTTGCGCTTTCTGTCGCGTTGTTCTCATCTGCCTTTGCAGGCGAGATCACCATCAATTCGGATCATTCCGATCCCGTGCCGAAGAAGGCGATGGAAGAGCTGATTGCAGACTTCCAGAAAGCCAATCCGGATGTGACGGTGAAGTGGAACAACTTTGACCACGAAGGCTACAAGTCTGCCATCCGCAACTTCCTGACCGCCGATGCGCCCGATGTCGTTGCCTGGTATGCGGGCAACCGCATGGAGCCTTTCGTCAAGGCTGGCCTGTTTGCTGACGTAACGGACGTATGGGACGCCAATAAACTCGGCGATCAATTGAAGTCCGCCTCCCCCTCCATGACCATCGAAGGCAAGAAGTGGGGCGTGCCCTACACCTATTACCAGTGGGGTATCTATTACCGTAAGGATATCTTCCAGCAGCAGGGCATTACACCGCCAAAGACATGGGCCGAGCTTCTCGCTGCCTCCAAGACGCTGAAGGATGCGGGCATTACGCCATTCACCATCGGCACGAAGGCACAATGGCCAGCCGGTGGCTGGTTCGATTACCTCGACCTGCGCGTCAACGGGTATGATTTCCACATGCAGCTGACATCCGGCAAGGTGCCTTACACCGATCCACGTGTGAAAGCCGTGTTTGAAAAGTGGGCCGAGCTGGTCAAGCCGGGCTATTTCATTGAAAACCATGCCGCCATTGACTGGCAGGATGCCGTGCCACAACTGGTGCAGGGCAAGGCCGCCATGTATCTGATGGGCAACTTTGCAGTGGCAACGTTCAAGAACGGCGGATTGAAGGAAGAGCAGATCGGCTTCCTGCAATTCCCTGAAATCACCCCCGGCATTCCGGTTTCTGAAGAAGCACCGACCGACACGTTCCACATTCCGGCAGGTGCGAAAAACAAGGAAGACGCGAAGAAATTCCTCGCCTATGTTGCCTCTCCTGACGTGCAGTCCAAAATGAACGCAACGCTTGGCCAGCTGCCTGTCAACAACAAGGCGGAAAAGCCGAAGGACGTGTTCCTTGCGGAAGGCTTCACGATGCTCTCCAACGCGCATGCGCTGGCGCAGTTCTATGACCGTGATGCACAGGCAGAAATGGCAAAGGCAGGTATGGAAGGCTTCCAGGAATTCATGGTCAAGCCAGACAAGATCGACGCCATCCTCGCACGTCTCGAAAAGATCCGCGCCCGCGTCTATAAATAATATCTGATCCTCCCAGCAGCGTGTGCCGTGAACGCATCGTTCACGGGACACGGTCGCAATTCCATTCTTTTTTTTAAAAGGTGCCGCGATGAGCAACACCGTTTCACTATCGCCCAGTTTCTGGAAGCGAAATCAGCAAAAGCTAGCGCCTTTGTTGTTCCTTGCGCCCGGCATGTTGATGTTCGTCATCTACGTACTGGTGCCGATCTTCGAATCGATCTGGATCAGTTTTCATGACTGGGACGGAATGGGCGATATGGCGTGGATCGGCCTTGGCAATTATGCCGAGCTGCTTAACGACGACACCTTTTACGTCGCCCTGAAAAACAACCTCATCTGGTTGGTGTTTTATCTGCTGTCCATTCCGGCAGGCCTCGCAGTAGCGCTGTTTCTAAACCAGAATGTGCGCGGCATAAGGCTCTACAAGTCACTGTTTTTCTTCCCGTTCGTGATCAGTCAGGTCGTCGTCGGCCTGATGTTCACGTGGTTCTATGCACCGGATTTCGGGCTGTTTTCCAAGCTGCTGGAATGGGTGACCGGCCAACAAATCGCAATCCTCGCGGATGAGCGGTTTGTAACCTACGGCATCATCATCGCAGGCCTTTGGCCACAGACTGCCTATTGCATGATCCTGTATTTGACCGGCCTTAACAACATCAATTCCGAGCAGGTCGAAGCAGCGCGCATGGACGGCGCCAAGGGCTTTAAGCTGTTGTGGAACATCATTCTGCCGCAGCTCGGGCCCGCGACGTTCATCGCCATGGTCGTCACCGTCATCGGTTCGCTGCGTTCCTTCGACCTCGTTTCGGTCATGACGGCTGGCGGCCCTTATGGCTCCAGCACGGTCCTCTCCTATTTTATGTATGAGCAGGCGCTTTCAGAATATGGCTTCCGCATGGGCTACGGCGCGGCCATCGCCGTCGTGCTGTTCATGATCATGATGGTCTTCATCTCTCTCTTTATCGTGCGCATGCTCAGCCAGGAAAGGAACTCCTGATGTTCCCCGCACCCATTCAAACAGCATCCCCCCTGATCCAGCGGGGCTATAAAATCTTGCTGCCTGTGGCGCTCATTCTCTGGCTTCTGCCATTGATCGGCGTTGCGCTGACCTCCATCAGACCCGCTGGCGATTTTGCCGCTGGCAATTATTTCGGAATTCCATCCGGCTTTGCAGGGGTTGAAAACTACACCGCGGTCTTCCGGGATTCCCCGATTGGTCTCTATATTCTGAACTCGTTCAAAGTGACGATCCCCACCGTCATCGGTGCAGTGGGACTGTCATGCCTCACCGGCTTTGCGCTGGCGGTTTACAAGTTCAAGGCCAATCTCATCCTGTTTTTCATGTTCGTTGCGGGCAACTTCATCCCATTCCAGATTCTGATGGTGCCGGTGCGGGATATGACGCTGCGGGCAGGTCTGTATGACACGACACTCGGCCTTGTGTTGTTCCATGTCGCCTTCCAGACCGGATTTTGCACGCTGTTCATGCGCAATTTTATCAAGGGCTTGCCCTTTGCACTGATCGAATCCGCCCGCGTCGAGGGCGTGTCCGAGTGGAAGATTTTCCGCCACATCGTTCTGCCCTTGATGCGCCCCGCCATTGCTGCACTGTCCGTTCTCGTCTTCACCTTCGTCTGGAATGACTATTTCTGGGCAACGGTTCTGGTGCAAGGCCAGCACGCCATGCCCGTCACCGCCGGTCTTTATGCGCTGAACGGCCAGTGGGTTGCCGCATGGCATCTGGTTTCCGCCGGGTCGCTTGTCGCGGCACTGCCGCCAGTTCTGATGTTCTTCCTGATGCAAAAACACTTCATTGCTGGCCTCACACTGGGAGCGACCAAGGGATGAGCACAATACTCACAATCGGCAAAGGCCGCTTTGCGCTTAGCCTTCGCTTGCCTCCATTCGGAATGCCGGAAATCCTGTCCTTCGGGGCAGAAGCCGTTGCTACGGATGCCCTTTTCGATATCGAACGTTCCAGCCGTGTGAACGGCATGGATATCGCCGTGCCATCTTCGGTACTGCTGCCAACTGGCGGCCTGGGTTTTTTCGGCTGGCCTGCGATATCAGGCCACCGTCAGGGGCGCGATTTCACGCTTCAATTCGGGGAGTGGACAGTTGCAAATGAAGATAAGATCACGACACTGAAAGGTGTGGATCGGATTGCAAAGATCGATATCGCAATCATTTTGACCACACACGACACGGGCCTGATTTCGAGCGCGACAGTTCTGACCAATCGTGGCGACACGGACTATCAGTTGGACCGCTGCATGGCCGCAACCTTTCTCGCACCCGCTGGCGAGGTTGAACTCACCAGCTTCACCGGCATGTGGGGACGCGAGTTCCAGACACGCCGGGAGGTTCTCGGCAATGGCGTATGGTCGCAGGAAAGCCGTCGCGGTCGCACCTCGCATGACCGTTTTCCGATCCTCTTTATCGAAGGCGCCGGCCAGCGTTTCGGCGTCACTCTAGGCTGGAGCGGCAACCACCAGATTGTCATCGACCGCACGGATGATGGCCAGCGACTGATCCATCTGGGAGAACTGTTCGAACCAGGCGAAATGAACCTTGGCTCGGGCGAAAGCTATAGCAGCCCTGTTGCCTATGCGGGCGCGGACACAGAAGCATTCCACGCTTTCGTTCGTGAAGAGCTTGTCACGTGGCCGGGCGGCACGATGTCACCGCGACCTGTTACGCTCAACACCTGGGAAGGCAATTATTTCGACCACCAGATGGATTCGCTTCAAGCTCAAGCGACGGCTGCGGCTGACCTTGGCATTGAACGTTTCGTTCTGGATGATGGCTGGTTCGGCAAGCGTGATGATGACACGACCAGTCTTGGCGATTGGGACATCGATGCCCGTAAATATCCCCACGGTCTGACGCCACTGGTCGATCACGTTACCGGGCTTGGAATGCAGTTCGGCATCTGGTTCGAGCCGGAAATGATCAATCCCGTTTCGGAGCTTTATAAGGCGCACCCAGACTGGGCGTTGCAAATCGAAGGCCGTCCGCTTCTGGAATCCCGCACGCAACTGGTGCTGGACCTGACAAGACAGGACGTGTCCGACTATCTGTTTGCCAAGATCGACGCCGTTCTGGCCAACCACGCTGTTTCCTATGTGAAGTGGGATATGAACCGCGATCTGACCCACGCGGGCGGTCGCGACGGCAAAGCGAAGATCGCCGCACAGACCCGCGCCGTTTATGCGCTGATGGACCGCGTTCGCGCCGCTCACCCCAATGTCGAGATTGAAAGCTGCGCATCGGGTGGTGGGCGTATCGATTTTGGCGCGCTGAAACGCACCCACCGCGTCTGGACATCGGATTGCACCGATGCGCTTGAACGGCTGGAAATTCAGCGTGGCGCAACGATGTTCGTGCCACCGGAAATCCTCGGAAGCCATATTTCCGCATCACCCAATCACCAGACAGGTCGGCGTCACACGCTTTCATTCCGCGCACTGGTGGCCATCGCTTACCATCTGGGCGTCGAGCTGAACCCGCTGGAATTGGCAGACGAAGAGCGTGCCGAACTCAAGCTTTATATTGAAACCTATAAGCGCTTGAGAGGTCTGTTTCATGCGTCTGGCTCTGGTTTCCGGCTGGAACCTCTGGATGGTCGTTATGTCTGGGGTGCGGCCAACGCGGAGAAAATCGTCGTGATCGTCGCTCAAGGCCCGCAGATGGTGGGCGAACAGCCAGCACCTTTGAAGCTGCCGGACAGCGTGACGAAACTCGGCGGCACATGGAAAATCACCAACACGCTTCCGGCACAGCCGGAATTCATTCGTATCTCCGAGGGGCAGACAAAGCTGCTGTCCGGCGACATCAGTTTCGCGCTTTCAAGTGCTGGCCTTGCAGGCCTGCCATTGCCGATGCTGAAGCCGGAAAGCGCACTGCTCCTTGAACTGGAACCTGTAAAGGGAGGCAAAACCCATGGCTGACGTAAGCCTGCGCAACGTCAAGAAAGAGTTCGGCGCACTCAGCGTCATCAAGGGCGTGGATCTCGACGTCAAGGACGGAGAATTCTGCGTTTTCGTCGGCCCATCCGGCTGTGGCAAGTCCACGCTGCTGCGGATGATTGCCGGTCTTGAGCAAATCACATCCGGCGCGCTGTCGATCGGTGGACAGGACATGACGAAAATCGGCCCGTCAGAGCGCGGCGTGGCCATGGTCTTCCAGTCCTACGCCCTTTATCCACATATGAGCGTGGCTGAAAACATCGGCTTCGGCCTGAAGATGACCGGTCATTCCAAGGACATCATCGCGGAGCGCACGGCAACCGCTGCCAAAATGTTGCAGCTTGATGCGCTTCTTCAGCGCAAGCCCGGTCAGCTTTCCGGCGGTCAACGCCAGCGCGTTGCGATTGGCAGAGCCATCGTTCGCAACCCGGAAGTTTTCCTGTTCGATGAGCCGCTCTCCAACCTCGACGCCGCCTTGCGCGTTCAGATGCGCAGTGAGCTTTCCAAGCTGCATCAGGACCTCAAGGCCACGATGATTTATGTGACGCATGATCAGGTCGAAGCCATGACCATGGCAGACAAGATCGTGGTGTTGTCCGCCGGAAAAATCGAGCAGGTGGGAACACCCCTCGAGCTTTATCACCGTCCTGCCAACCTCTTCGTTGCGGGCTTTATCGGTTCGCCGAAAATGAACTTCTTGAAAGTTACGGCAAAGGCGGAAGGCAGCAAAATCAACGTCGCGCTTCCGGGTGGCGTATCGCTTCTGCTAGATGCCCCGGATGGTGCGACGATTTCCGATGCCACTTTTGGTGTTCGCCCGGAACACATCAGTGCCGCCGGTGAAGGCGATGTCGTCATCGAAGGAACGGTGCGGCTTGCGGAATATCTCGGCTCGGAAACGCTGTTCTTCGTCACGCTTGCTGATGGCTCGGACATTTCTGTCAAGGCTGACGGTCTGGCCAGTGCCAAACCCGGTGACACGCTGAGGCTCGGCATCAATGCCAAGTCCTGCCATCTGTTCAACAAGGATGGCCATGCCGTCATCAACGGGGATTTGACGCGATAATGCTGGGTGTATGTTATTATCCGGAACACTGGAATGAAGAGCGCTGGGCAGACGATGCCCGCCGCATGCGTGAATTGGGCATTTCCTTCGTGCGCATCGGTGAGTTCGCTTGGTCCCGTTTGGAGCCCTCGCGCGGCAATTTTGATTTTGGCTGGCTGGACCGCGCCATGGATGTGCTTGCCGCCGCAGGCCTGAAGATCGTGCTTGGCACACCCACCGCCACGCCACCAAAATGGCTGGTGGATGAATATCCTGACATTCTGCCCTATGACGAGCAGGGCAAAGTGCGCGGCTTCGGCTCCCGCCGTCATTACACATTTTCCTCCGACACATGGTGGCGCGAAAGTGCGCGCATCGTCGAGATCATCGCCAAGCGTTATGGCGAACACCCCGGCCTCGTCGGCTGGCAGACGGACAATGAATATGGCTGCCATGACACCACCCTTTCATGGGGCGCAGAAGACCTGAAATCCTTCAAGCGCTGGCTGCGGCTGCGCTACCAGTCCACCGAGCAATTGAATGAGGCTTGGGGCTCGGTTTTCTGGTCGATGGACGTGAACAGCTTCGACGAGGTTTTTCTGCCGAACCTCACGGTTACAGAAGCCAATCCTGCCACGCGGCTCGATTTCTGGCGCTTCCATTCCGATCAGGTCGCCGCCTATGACAAAATGCAATGCGATATCCTTCGCAAGCATTCGCCTGATCGCTGGATCACCCATAATTTCATGGGCTTCGTGTCGGATTTCGACCACTTCAAGGTGGCCGACAATCTCGATCTGGCATCGTGGGACAGCTACCCCATCGGTTTTGTCGAGAAGTTTCCGTTTACGGAAGACGAGCGCAATCGCTGGGCAGAAACCTCCCATCCCGATATCGCCTCCTACCACCACGATCTCTATCGCGGTGTCGGGAAAGGCCGATTCTGGGTGATGGAACAGCAGCCCGGCCCGGTCAACTGGGCACCGTGGAACCCGGTGCCGAAGCCGGGAATGGTCCGCTTGTGGACGTGGGAAGCGCTTGCCCATGGTGCGGAGGTCGTCAGCTACTTCCGCTGGCGTCAGGCACCGTTTGCGCAAGAGCAGATGCACGCCGGCCTCAATATGTCCGGTCTGGACGAGCTTTCCCCCGGTGGAATGGAAGCGCAGCAGGTTGGCGAAGAACTCAAGGCGATTGCTGCGCTGCCTGAAAGCGGCAAGGCACAGGTCGCCCTTGTCTTCGACTATCAGAGCTACTGGACAACGATGATCCAGCCGCAGGGCAAGGATTTCCGTTACGAAGAACTGTGCTTCCGCTGGTACGAAGCCCTTCGCCGTCTCGGTCTGGATATTGATTTCGTTCGTCCGGGCAATTCGCTTGAAGGATACGCTCTGATCGTCGTGCCGTGCATGACGGAAGTGGACGTGGCGACGGAAGCAGCGCTTCGCAAAGCCACCGGCCAGATTCTGGTTGGTGCACGCACCGGCTCTCGCGACCGCAATTTCGTCATTCCCCACAACCTCCCGCCGGGTCCATTGGGCGAACGCACGGGCAACCGGGTCATTCAGGTTTCCACTCTGCGCCCCGGCCTATCGGACGCGGTGGCTGGAGAGGTATCCGGCGCAGCAATCCGTTGGCGTGAAACCGTGCAGACCACATCGAACGTTCTGGCGCATTTTGCGAACGGCGATCCGGCTTTGACGGAAAACGACAATATGCTCTATCTGGCCTGCTGGGCAGATGAAGCCCTGCTGTCAGACGTAATCGCCCTCGTAGCCCAGAAAGCTGGTCTCGATACGATTGCCTTGCCGGATTACATCCGTATCCGCCGTCGCGGCAATCTCACCTTTGCCTTCAACTACGGTACTATGGCATGGAGCATTCCAGCAGGTGTGACACTGGTGCTTGGACGTGATGTGCTTGAACCACAGGCCGTCTCGGTGTGGACAGCCTAATCGCGACTGACTGAAATAAAAAAGGCTGCATTTCCAACGATAACATTGAAAATGCAGCCTTTATCCTGAACACATTGGAATGTTACGACGTAATTGCTGCCCTGGCGTTCATTGCACCACCGCATCGCGGGGAAGCCTGATCATCGTCGCAATATTGTCGGTCTGGAAAATCCGAACCGCATCCGCTTGGAGAGTTTGCACGTCAAGCCGATCAGCAATGCCGCGCATCGTTTGCAGATATCGCGCATCGTCGTACCGCCGGTAGCTGAGCGCCATTCGCCGCAGCCAAAGGTTTGGATCATCCTGCTTGCTGTGTTCTGCAAACACAATATCCGCCCGCACCCGGTCTATATCCGCACTGCGCACGATCTCCGGCATGCGCTCAAAAACGCGCAGCGCTGCATTCTTGAGTTCATCTGCGCGCTCCGGTTCGCAATTGAAAGACAGAACGCCTATTGCGCGATTGGTGTCGGGATCAAGACGCAGCTCGAACTTCGTGCTGTAAACGCCACCAAGCGTTAGCCGCAGTTCGTTTTTCAACGCCTGTTGCGCGATAGGCGTGAGCGTTGAGACCGCAAATGCCTTTTCAGGTGTCCACTCCATGTCCGAGAAGAAGGATATGTCCACCTGCGCACGGTCTTGAGACATCGTCTTGACCGTGGCCGTGTGAGTACCGCCCCGCTGCAACGCCGCATTCGCCGTCACCCCTTCGCGTCGCGAAACTGCGCCGATAACGCCGCCAAAAGCGTCGCGAATTTCAGGTCCGGGCTTTGGTCCAACCGCAAACCAGGTAACAGGCTGGGCGAGCAAATGGCGGGCGGCATCTTCAAGCTGCTGTTGCTTGATATCTTTCAATTCTTCGACCGCCGAAATCGCATGGTCCTCGCCATAAAGCAACTGCGCATAATCATCGGGTTCAGACCCTGGCACACTCTCACTCTTTCGCAGTCCCAATGCGTCCAGCGCATCCTCTCTCACGAGACCGAAGGCAACCGTTGACGCATAAGCGTTCAACATTTCCGGCAGGTGTTTGGGGAGCACGGCGATTCCTGCATCAAGCGACCCAGCCTTCAGCTCGAAACTCCATGAGGCGGGTTGCGCCTTGCGCCAGCGGTCATAATCATCCTGAGACCAGAAGCGGTATCCGCTCTGCGTCCACAATTGCACGCCAACCTGCGAGGTGGCACTTCCAAACTCGGCATTCTGGAAGCCGGGATGGGATTGGCCAGAAAGATAGATTTTTCCATCTGCATTATTGCGCGCAAGCCAAACGACCTTATCGCCATTCGACAGCGTCCACTCACTAATATCGAGATTATCGGCGATCTTTTCAGAGACAATTCGGCCGTCGCTCGACAATTGCGCGTCCTGTGGCCATGCGGGAAGCGACGCTTCCGCTCTTTCTTTTGGCGCGTCTTGAAGCGCTGCAAGTGCAGGCAAGGTGGCAAGTTTCGATAAGGTTTCTCGCCGCGACATAACATCTTCGACCTGAGGAAGCTGAACATCCGCATTCCCTCCAGCCTGAAACAAAACAACCTGATCAGATGCGCGGAGCATTTGGCGCAAAGTTTGATTGAGAGTATCAATTGTCATGCGGTCGAGCAGTTCGCGTGTCCGAAACGAACGTTCCTGTGGGCTTTCCAGTACCGCGCCCATCAAAATGGCCGAGGTAATCTTGTCTTCCCACTCGGCAAACGTCCGGCCGGACGCCGCTTCGATATTGTTTTCGTTTATTTTTCTGGCGGCAGCAATCTCTCGCTGCACAGCGTCCGGCGCGAGGCCTTCCCGCCTCAATCTCTCGATGACCTCCATAAGCGCGTCCAGAGAGACATCATGCTGCGTGGAGCGGGCATTGAAAGCCAAAATCAGGCGCTGTTCAGTGGTTTCCTGCGCCACGAACCCTAAGCTTCCAGCAGATTTGGCATAATGAGGCGCGAGCGCCTGTACGCGATCACGAATGAGCTTCCACAGAAGATATTTTTGAAGATAGGCGAATTGACCCTCTGTAGTTGCCCGCGCTGGCATTTCGGTCCGAAACGCATAGGTAACCTGCGAGGTCGAGCCTTGCGCATCCTGCACAAGCCCAACCTTGAGTTCATTATCCAGCGGCAGAATGACATAGGATCGGTCTGGAGGCATCTTTTTCGGCGCAGACCCGAAAAGACGAACGATTGCTGCTTCGGCAGCGGATTGATCTATCCGCCCGGACACGACAAGCGACATGTTGGATGCAACATAAAAACGCTGATAAAACGCCTGAATATCCTCAATGGTCGTCGCTTTGATGGTTTCTTCCGTTCCGATCGTCGGGCGGTCGACATAGCGCGAACCAATGCGAAGCAGTTCCTTCTTCTGTCTGTTGACGCGGTCCGCAACACTGTTGCCCTGACCCAACTCCTGAAGAATAACCGAACGCTCTTTCTGCCAGTCCGCATCAAGCAATTGCGCACCAAACGCCATATCGGCCACCAACGTGAGAGCGCCCTCTATATCCAGCGCATCTTCCGGCCGGGTCCGGATCATGTATTGGGTTTCTGTCTCGCGCGTTACAGCATTGACCTGCACGCCGGTACGCCAGCCAATCTGCTGGAAATAACGATGCAAAGTTTCCGGATGCGCCTTGGTGGATTGAAAAACCATGTGCTCCAAAATATGCGCTACACCACTCGGCTTATCCTCATCCACAGAGCCGGCATTGACGATCAGCCGGATGTTAAACGGCTCATCGGTTTTGCCACTATCATAGAGATAATAGGAAAAACCGTTGGGAAGCGTACCGTGCCTTACGCGCTTGTCCCATGTCATATCATCCCCCCACGCAGGCGGAGATATGAGCGCTGACAGCAGCAAGCAGAACAAGGACACAATGAAAGAACGTCTATCACGTGTAGACATGACGACCTTATAACCGGCAAAGATATGCATGTTTAAAATGCCGCCTTCGCGCCAACCCATACGGTGCGTCCGATAACCCATGGATTTACGGTGCTGGCGGTCGCGTTACCAGCATCGTCAAACAGGTTCAACACCTTGAAATTCAGAGCAAGATTTGTGTCCTCTTTCTGATAGACGACATATCTCGCGGAAAGATCGACGGTGAAAGTGGGGCTGAAATTAAAATCCTCCCATATGGTATGGTTGATCCCACTCACTGTGATACCCGTTTCTGTATCTCTCACGCCCTTATAGGCAAAGTTATAGTTGCCAGAGAGATCAACGAAGAGGCGCTCTTCGAGCCAAGTTGTCGAAATGCCCGTCTGAAAACGCAAGGGGATATCCAGATTGCCGGTCACAACATTGAAACCTGCTTTCGTATAGGACGTATCGTTGTACCAAATATTATCATCTTCATAGTCATCTTCATAATAACTATCACTTGAAACCTTGGATTTAGACCAAGTGATCGACGTGTTGAATGTAACACTATCGAGTTTCGGCACAGAACCTGTATCGAATTGCTTCGAATACTCCGCCGTTGCAGACTTATAGGTGCCAGACGCATCGTTTGTAAGAGTATAATAATTGGCGTTCGTTTTATCGGACGCGAACTGATCTTTTGCGAAACGATGGAGATAACGCAGGCGCCAGTCGCCGCCAATCAACGGATCTTTGCCGGAAATTCCTAAGGTAATTTCATCATTGTAGGGCGTCTTGAGATCGGCTGCGATCGTTCTGTACGGTGTAGGAGGAGCGCCCACGGTCCAATTATCGCTAACGACCCCTCCTGTCGCTGCAGTTCTGGTGGAAGTAACCTGTCTTGGCTGCTGATCGCGAATTGCGAAGGCCAGACTGTTGGCATTATAATAGCGGTTGAAGCCGGCGGAAAATGAAAGATCGTTTCCGGGTGTGACGGTGCCCACAATGCGAGGCGCCACGTCCAGATTGTTCATATAGTCATTATAAGAGAAGCGCGCGCCCGCTCTCAAATTGAACCAGTCCCACGATTGATCAATTTCCGCATAAGTGTTGAACTCATTCAAAACTGCACTGACATCGAAAGCTGGACGGGTAACCCTTGAGCTGGCGAACATATCTGCATTGCATTCCACGACAGTATTGCAAACATAGTTGGACGTGCTGGAAAGCGGTTGGGCTGTATAAGCCGCGTAATACGTCACCTCTTCAGGTCGACGGCGCCTTGCCTCGGTGTGAGTATATTCTCCACCCAGCTTGAATGAACCATTTCCAATATCGCCATTAATATCCTGAGACCAGCTTGTCTGGTCTTGAGACTGCTCTAAGTCTCCCAGAGCACCATAAAAGCAGTTTGTATAGGCAGTAATACCGGCAATACGTTGGCACCAATCGGAAATTGAATCTATACGATTACTGCCCGTTCTTATAACTCCGCCAACATTTGCGTTTGAATCGTTCATACTCTTGGAACGACTGTAACTGAGCTTGGACGTCAGCTTGACGTTGGAGATTTCAACGCCGCCAATGCTGAAATCTTCGAACTCGTAATCGTTCTGGATTTTGGATGTGAATGAATCTTTCGCAAGATTGATATTCATGTCGCGCCATCCGGCGCTTTCCCAAACCATGTTGTAGTCAGTATAGAAACCTTCAACGGTGAACGTCCCCAGGTCTGTATCAGCTATCACCTGCCCCCGATAAAATTCGTTAGCCGAGTCCTCTTCAATCATGCCTCCCTCCACATATTGTGGATATTTGGCCTTATGCGTTACAGCAGTTTCTTTGCTGTACTGCCCAAGAACTGCAATATTTTCTGTTATCGGGCCTGAAACGGACACAGACAGGCGACGCTTTAGAAACTCCTGCTCAGCAACGTTATTTGGATTAAGGCCTGTCGTTGTGGCGATGTGATAATTCGCCCAGTCGCTTGTGGTGTATTCTGTGCTGACACTGCCGGAAAGTTTCTTCCTGTTCGCATCTTCCAACCTGTATGAAACCACACCGCCCTGAAAGTTGCCGTACTGAGCCGAGGCGTTGCTGTCGATCACGGTTGCTTCGGACAAAAAATCCCCAGGAACATAAATTGTCTGGGAGTGTAGACCGTACATTCGAGCGTCATTCAGCACCAGAGTGTCAGTTAGAGTATCAAAGGAAGCTGAACCGTATCCCTCCTGGGTTCCCGTAACATCGTTGATAGCAATCCCGTTCAAGATGAAGTTGTTTTCGTAAAGACGCGCGCCTGCGATCGAAACCTCGCGTGGACGCAGATCGATAACACTGAGGTCCGTCACACCCGCATCTTCCGAAACATCATTTTGGTACTGTATGTTCGGAAGGTTGCGCAGAATGCCATTGGCGTCGTTGCCCTCCACACGCGCGGCGATCTGCCCGCCGGAAATCGTACTTGTGCCGGTGTCGGCAATGCTGCTCGTTCCAAGCGCGACGCCGCTGCCTGCCGACTTGACGGTGATTGTTTCAAGGACGGTAGAACCATCTGCTGAGTTCGTCTGGGCCGCCGATGCTTCGATGAGTGAAACGGTGCCTGCGCCGGTCACGCGAACGGTGATGCCGGTGCCGGAAAGCATGGCTTGCAACGCAGCAACCGGCGCGTAGTTGCCCGCAATCGCGGTCGACTGTCGCCCTGCCGTCATCGCGCTCTGATATCCCAACTGCCAGCCGGTTACGCGGGCGAAAGCGTTCAATGCGGATGCCAGAGACTGCGACGGAATGGAAAAATTGACCTGTTCAGAGGCCGAAACTATGCTTCTGTTTGCTTGGGCAGATGCGGGGTCTGTGCCAGCAAGTGCAATTTGAAATGCTGTTGATACCAAAAAAAATGCCGTGCGTGTCGCCCACCGACCGTTCGCCCGAAATGCCATGCCCTTAACCCCACACTACACTACTGCCCGGATCCATCCCGGGTTGCTCCGAGCCTTTGTTTTTTAGGCTCTCAGTAGCGTGGACGTTTGAGTTAAGGCGATCTCACAAAAAAAGTTGAGAATTTAACGAATGATTATGAAGCCGCCCGGCAAGTGCGTTGTGTTGCCGCCAGCAGCGGCCACAACGCTGTCTATCGCCGCCTCGATGTTATCGATGCGATAGTTGCCGCTGATGGTGACATTTGCCAGCGATGGATTCAGCGTAATGATCTTGCCTTGATAGTACGCACCGATCTGCTCCAGTGCCGCACGCAGCGGCGTGCCGGTCAGAATAATTCTTCCATCCTTCCAGCCAAGAGCCTCATCCGGATCGAAGGTCGTCACCTCGGAAAGCGATGTGCTTGATGCGCGAACCATTTGTCCGGGCTGGAGATTGACGGGCGCGATGTCAGGTTTTTCGTGTCTGGTCACGACCGCGCCACGCTCCAGAACGATGGTGTCCACACCGGCGCGCACATCCACGGCAAAAGCCGTACCCTTCACCTCGACATCGCTAAATGTCGCAGCGACATGAAAGGGTCGAGAGGCATCGTGAACCACATCGAACCACGCCTCGCCCTTCAGCAACCGCACACCGCGCTTGTTTCCTTCAAAATCCAAAGCGACCGCGCTTTGGGTATTGAGAAGCATGCGCGAGCCATCGGGCAAGGAAATCTCCTGCAACTGCCCAGCATCCGTCCGGTAATCCGCCTGCCAGCGTATTGAGACAGCGTTCAAGATCGGTTGGCCACCAATCAACACCACGGCAGCGGTTGCTGCCGCCAATGCGCCAACCCGCACTCTTGTTCGCATGGAGAAGCCTCTGCGTGAACGAGGCGGTATTGGCGGATTTCGTGGCAGTGCATTTCCCAAGCCAGCTGATGCCAGCAAAACCTCGGGGCTCGCCCATATCCCGGAAATCTCTTCCCAAGCACTTTTATGGTTTGGATTTTCGTTAAGCCAGGCTTCGAACGCGTTGTTTGTTTCAACCGACGGCTTGCCGCTCGCCTTCAGCAAAACGGCCCAATCCAAAGCCTGATCGACGATCGGATCGGCATGACGATATCCCACCGCGTCTTTTGTGTCTGGCATATTGCTGCTCATGGTAGTGATCCGAATCGATGCAATTTTTGCTCTCTTGTCATACAAGACGCATGAGAGGGGTAAAATGCACAAATTTTCTTATCCGGACAGTGAACACATATCTGTGTTTGGGTCGGCATTCCTCTCTCTCCCCTCATCTCTCCAGCTTTGCGCGAAGACTGTACAGAACAGCCATCACCATCTTGATGTCATTGAAAACGGTGTTGGGCGACACACCCAGATGCGCAGCAATCTTGGGGTATGGCCACGCCTGCATACGGCTTAAAAACCACGCATTCTGGGCACGCAACGGCAGTTTTTCCAACGCCTCACGCAAAAGCCGAACATGCTCTTTGTGGATCAAATGCTCTTCTAGCGAAGCTTTTTCATCGGCTATATTTTCGATTTCGAAAAAATCATTGTCCGGCGATTTACCTCGTGATCGGACTTTTTCACGCCGAATATGATCGAAGGCCAAATTGCGCGCAGTTGTCCAGAGGAATGCCTCGATGTTCTGCGGCACAGTCGCCTCGATAGCCCGTCGGGCCCTGAGATAAGCCTCGTGCGTCAGTTCCTCGGCAATCGCTATATCGCCAACGATCCGCAGCAACCTTTTAAACAGAGTCTTCTGCATATCGACAAAAATCAGATCGAGCCGAGTTGCATCATTCTCCATGGAGAGGGAGGGCTTTCATATCGCTGGGAGCGCTTGCTTTTTATACAAGACTATTAAGGTCAAGTTTTATTAACGAGGCCTTTTCATTCTTTCAATAAAAATCTGAAGCTTTTATTACTTCTTGAATGACAGCATTGTTTGCCTGAAATTTCTCGATTTCCGGCATCGTCAGACAAACGCGTCTGACGCTAAAAAAGCGGATGTCCTTATCGACATGGTGGTGGCATCGACGGGTTGATCTGATTTAGCTGAAAGCCTGGCTGGCAAGCGCCCATGTTTTCGGTGCCGCTCCGGTCTCGGCTTCACCATCATGCATCCATGTGCCGCCTAACGACATGGTGGTGACCGTGTCGTAGACCGTCATGCCTGATTGGGCGAGATAGTGAGCAAATGCGCCAGTTTCCTCGCGCGTATCGATGCGCAAGAATTTGCCCGCATGTTCGACGATGTGTGGGTGGATGACGGCAATCGCGTCTGTCTCGTTGGATGCGACGACCGGGCCAATCAGCGCCCCGCGCCCAAAACGGCGACAGAGCGAGAACGCCTCGATACGCTGCCCGCGTACCAACACCAAACCCTTGGAAACCGGCAAAAGAGAGCCATACAAAGCGGCTCTGCCCGCGCCAAAAGCCTGCGCATCCAGCGCAATCACCGCATTAAAATCGGCAGGTGTCATCGCCCGCAACTGGGCACCGGCGGGCAGTGACGGGGTTGCAACCGGTGTAGCCTCGCCCTGACACTGAAACACCGTTTTTTCAATGGTGAAACCCATGGACTGGTACAGCCGTTTTGCGGCCCGCGTCGCGTTAAGGCCGAACCGTCGTTTGCCCGCTTGCTGCATGATATGCAGCATCATCCAGCGGCCTGCACCTCTGGCTTGAAGGCGCGGCGGTGTGATGACCATGCCGAGGGTGGAGAATGAAGGGCCATATTCAAACCACATGGCCGAACCCGCCAGCCGCCCAATGGCATCGACCGCCACAACGCCCTTGCCGTTTTCCAGCAACATCTGCCAATCCTTGGGGCGATGTGGCCAACCGACGCCAATGGAAAGGGCATGCAGTTTTTCGATTTCGACAGTCGCAATGTCCTGAAGTGTCAGTTCAAAGGCTTCAAGCTGTATGGTGTCATGATTGGCCACCGCACCCCCTTTGCAGGTTTCCTGCGCCATCTGCGCACGGCCCGCATCTTCCATCTTGCCGGTTGCTAAAAATCCATTCTTCAAGCTTTAAGCGATCTCAAGCAAATATTTCTCTTGAATCGCGAGGTATTTCAGCAGTTTCCACTGAAGCGACGAGCTTTTCGGCGGCATTTGAGGCAATCGCAGCGTATTTTGAGATAAACGGCAAGAGGCGACCATGACGGAACACGACATACTGGAACGGCTGGTTTCATTCCCCTCCGTCGTTGGACAGCCCAATGCCGACATCGTTGAATGGGTTCGTGATTACGCGCAGAGCCACGGGGCGCATGTCACGGTGGAGATGGGACCGGAAGGCGACCGCGCCAACCTCTTTGCCAGCATCGGCCCACGCGATGTGCCAGGTGTCATCCTTGCCGGCCACATGGATGTAGTTCCGGCTGGCGAGGCGGGATGGACCAGCGATCCATTCACGCTGCGCGCCGATGGCGACCAGCTTTTTGGGCGTGGAACCAGCGACATGAAAGGTTTTTTGGCCTGCGCGCTCGCGGCACTGCCCGAACTCGCGAAAATGCCGCTGAAATGCCCAGTACATCTTGCCTTTTCTTACGATGAGGAAGCCGGGTGCCGTGGCGCGCCGCATCTCATCAAACTGATCCCTTCACTGTGCGCGCTTCCAGAGATGTGTATCGTCGGTGAACCCAGCGGTTTGCTTGCCATTCGCGCGCATAAGGGTAAAGCAGCGGCACGCATTACCCTGCGCGGGCGCTCAGGCCATTCCTCCAGGCCCGATCAAGGCCTGAATGCCATCCATGCCATGAGCGAGGTTTTGGCTAGCGCGGTGAATACAGCCAGCGCCCTGATGCAAGGACCGTTTGATAGTCATTTCGAGCCGCCGTATTCATCACTACAGGTCGGCACCATCAGTGGTGGGCAAGCCGTCAACATCATTCCCGATCTCTGCGTTGCGGATATCGAAGCGCGGGCGATTTCTGGTGTTTCGCCTGCCAACCTGCTTGATCCGCTGCGACAGGCAACCGAGGCGCTAAGGGCAAAAGGCTTCGACACAACATTCGAAACCCTGAGCGAATATCCCGCTCTTTCCCTTTCCGCTGACGCACCTTTAACTGCCCTGATGCGTGACCTGACTGGCATCGAACCACTTGCGGCGGTCAGTTACGGCACCGAGGCTGGGCTTTATCAGGCCGCTGGTATCGACAGCATTATCTGCGGTCCCGGTGATATTGGCCGTGCCCATAAGGCCAACGAGTACATCCTACGCGATGAGCTGGCCGCCTGTTACACGATGATGCTCAACCTCGGAACGCGATTGAGCATCTGACACCCGCAAATCGGTCAGATATGCTGTGATGTGTTGATGCTTCAGTGCATCCTGCCGAACGAAATGCGCCAACTTTGACCACACATCAAGGCAGGGACCGGCGTATGACATTTCTGTTCAATTCCGACGCAGCACGCGCGAAAGTCTTCGCAGCACAATTCGCCAAAGACCTGCCGGAAGTGCCTTTTGCGTCCGATCCAGCATTGGTCGATCCTGAAAGCGTGCGCTATCTGATGACGTGGACTCCACCGGCTGATCTTGCCCGCTACACCAACCTGGAAATCCTGTTCTCGATTGGTGCGGGCGTTGACCAACTCGACGCGTCCAAACTGCCCGCGCATGTCAAACTGGTGCGTATGGTGGAAGGCGGCATTATTCGCATGATGCGGGAATATGTGACGCTCGGCGTTCTGGCCCTGCACCGTCGCTTGCCGGAATATCTGGCGCAGCAGGCGCGAGCCGAATGGAAACCGCAGCCGGTAAAACAGGCGCATGAGCGCCGTGTCGGTGTGCTGGGTCTCGGCCATCTTGGCAAAGCTGTGCTGGAGCAATTGAGGCCATTCGGCTTTCCTCTCTCCGGCTGGAGCCGCAGCGCCCATGAGATTGATGGCGTGACCTGCCATCACGGTGCAGATCAACTCGATGGCTTTTTGGCCAACACCGATATTCTCATCTGCCTGCTGCCGCTAACGCCCGAAACACGTGGTCTGCTGAACGGTGAACTCTTTGCAAAGCTGCCGCAGGGTGCAGCGCTCATTCATGCCGGTCGCGGGCCTCAGCTTGATCAGTCGGCACTCATCGCAGCGCTCGATAGCGGCCATCTGTCTGGTGCAGTTTTAGACGTCACCGACCCGGAGCCATTGCCTTCAGATCACCCGCTCTGGAGACACGCCGGCATTATCATCACCCCGCATATCGCCTCTGTCACGCAGCCGGAAACAGCAGCGAAAGCGGCGATTGAGAACATTCGCCGCCACCAGAACGGGCTTGAGCCCATTGGCCTGATTGATCGCAGCCGCGGTTATTGAACATTACAGAAAGGACTTTCCATGTCGCTTATCACCCGTATCGATACCAACCCGCAGACCACACCCAAAGATGCCAAGCCAACGGCTGAGCGTCTCATCTCCGGTGATCCGTCCTTCAAGACATGGGCGCTGGACGATTGCCGTGACGGCACTGTCCACACCGGCATCTGGGAAGCAACGCCCGGCGAAACCCACTCCATCAAAGGCACGACATACGAGTTTTGCCACATCATTTCCGGCGTTATCGAACTGGTGGAAAAGGACGGCGAAACCGTGACGTACCGCGCCGGTGACAGCTTCATGATGAAGCCGGGCTTCGTTGGCATTTGGCGCACCATCGAAACCGTGCGCAAGATTTATGTGACCGTGACCGATCCGGCATAACGCCGCGCAGTCCAATCAGAAAGATCTGGCAATGACGCTCAGTTTCGATCCCGACAAAATTTCGCTGCCGCACTATCATTTCATCGGCGGCGAAAAGGTGGATGCCACCGAGGGCATTGCCATGCATCGTCCATCCGATGGCGTTGCCTTTGGTGATTGCCCGATTGCCGATGCCGGTCTGGTGGACCGCGCAGTGCAGACTGCAAAGGCTGCGCTGAAAAACAGCAATTGGGGTGGCGTGCGGCCGCGTGAACGCACGCGCGCACTCCAACGATGGGCCGATCTGATCGAGCGCGATGCCGAATATCTGGCAAAGCTTGAGGCGGTGTCTTCCACCCGCCCCGTCGGTCATCTCGTTGCAGGCGATATTGCCGTAACGGCCGAGCAAATCCGCTTTTTTGCGGAGTTTGCGGACAAGGAAGGCAGCGATCTTGTGCCGACTTCCGATAGCAGCCTCGGCATGATCGTGACCGAACCCTACGGCGTTGTCGGTGCCATCACGCCCTGGAATTTTCCGCTGTCCATGGCGGGTTGGAAACTGGGACCAGCCCTTGCGGCGGGCAATGCCGTGGTGATGAAGCCGTCCGAGATGACGCCGTTTTCGACGCTGCGCATCGCCGAACTTTCGATTGAAGCGGGCATTCCTGCCGGTCTCATCAATATCGTGCTGGGCGATGGCATGGTCACGGGCAGCGCCATCACCGGTCATCCTGATATTTCCAAAGTCAGCTTTACCGGCTCCACTGCCGCCGGTTCGTCCATCATGCAGAACGTCGCCAAAACCGGCATCAAGCCGATGACACTTGAGCTTGGGGGCAAAAGCCCTCAGGTGGTGTTTGCCGATGCCGATATTGAGCGGACGGCCAAAGCTGTTGCGCAGAGCATTATTTCCAATGCGGGACAGGCCTGTGTGGCCGGCTCCCGGCTGATCGTCGCCAAGGAAATTGCCGAAGAGCTGATTTCCGCCATCACCGCCATCATGCGTCGGGTCGAGACTGGCCCGACATGGGATGAAAAAAGCCAATATAGCCCGATCATTTCGCAAAAGCAGATTGAGCGGATCGACGCCATCGTGCGTGCCGCCATCGGCGCCGGTGCCGAATGCCTGACCGGCGGGCAGATCATGGACCGCGAAGGTTATTTCTATTCCCCCACGTTGCTTGGCAATGTGACGCAGGATTCGCCTGCCGTGACCGAAGAAATTTTCGGACCGGTACTGACGCTTCAGACTTTCGAAGACGAGGAGGAAGCGCTGGCGCTGGCAGACCACCCGACTTACGGCTTGGCCGCTGGCCTCTTCACTCGCGATTTGTCCCGCGCCATTCGCGTCACCAGAAAATTGCAAGCTGGCACGATCTGGGTCAATCGTTATGGTCGTTCGCGCGACCATATCCTGCCGACCGGCGGTTATAAAAGCTCCGGCATTGGCAAGGACTTGGGACGTGAGGCCTATATGGCGAACCGCAAATCGAAAAGCGTATTGATCGATCTTTAGAACGGATGCAGGACATGAAAAATCACTCCATCGCACTTATTCCCGGTGACGGTATAGGCACCGCCGTGACCGAAGCGGCCTGGCAGGTTTTGCAGGCAGCGGCCAAAAAAGATCGCACCTTCTCCTTGAAGGAAACGACGTTTCCATGGTCCTGCGCCTTCTACAAGGAAACCGGGGCAATGATGCCGCCGGATGGAATCGAGACGTTGCGCGGTTTCGATGCCATCCTGCTCGGTGCCGTTGGCTGGCCTGCTCAAGTGCCGGATTCTGTATCGCTGCACGGCCTCTTGCTACCCATCCGCAAGGCCTTCGTGCAATACGCCAATATTCGCCCGCACCGGCTGCTGCCGGGTGTTCATGGCCCGCTGAAAAAGGAAGGCTTCGATATTCTCTGCATCCGCGAGAATACGGAAGGCGAATATTCCGGCGCCGGCGGGCGTGTACATGTCGGCACCCCTGACGAAGTGGCGGTAGAAACCTCGATTTTCACCCGCACCGGCGTTGAACGCATTCTTCGTTTCGGGTTTGAGCAGGCCCAATCACGCCGGAAGAAACTGGCATCGATCACAAAATCCAATGCCCAGAAATACTCGATGGTGTTTTGGGACGAAGTGACCGCGCAACTCAGCGCCGAATACCCGGAAGTCGAAGTGACGAACTATCACATCGACGCCATGGCAGCGCGCATGGTCATGGCGCCGGAAAGTCTGGACGTGGTCGTCGCGTCCAACCTGTTCGGTGATATTTTGACCGATCTGGGTGCTGCCATTCAAGGTGGACTTGGCTTTGCGGCATCCGCCAACATCAACCCGGATCGCAGCGCCCCTTCGATGTTCGAACCTGTGCATGGTTCAGCACCTGATATCGCCCATCTCGGCATCGCCAACCCCATCGCCGCCATCTGGTCTGGCGCGATGATGCTGGATCATCTGGGCGAGAAACAAGCCGCCGCCGATGTGATCACCGCCATCGAGGCTGCGACGGCAAAGGGCATCGGCACCGTGCCGGGCAAAGACAAAACAGACGTAATTACATCAGCCGTGCTGGCAGCGCTGATATAGGAGGCAGTCATATGGGTTTTCTCAAAGACAATGGTTTGTTCCGTCAACAATGCCTGATCGGCGGTGAGTGGATTGATGCAGCATCGGGCAAAACGGTCGATGTCATCGATCCTGCTACGCAGAAAGTCCTGGGCACGGTGCCTGATGTCAGCGGTGCGGAAACACGCGCCGCGATCGACGCTGCCGCCAAGGCTTTCGCCCCATGGAAGGTAAAAACCCATGCAGAGCGCGCAGCGCTTCTGGAAAAGTGGTTTGCGTTGATGATCGAACACGAAGACGATCTTGGCCTGCTGCTGACCATGGAACAGGGAAAGCCGCTCACTGAGAGCAAGGGCGAAATTCGCTATGGCGCCTCCTTCGTGAAATGGTTCGCTGAAGAAGCCCGCCGCATCAGCGGCCACACCATCCCCTCCCCCACGGCCGACCGTCGCATCATCGTGCTGAAAGAAGCGGTTGGCGTTTGCGGAATCATCACGCCGTGGAATTTCCCGAATGCGATGATCACCCGCAAGGTCGCCCCCGCCCTTGCCGCAGGCTGTACGGTCGTCATCAAGCCATCCGAGTTCACGCCCTACTCTGCGCTGGCACTTGGCGTTCTGGCGGAACGCGCCGGTATTCCGGCAGGTGTGATCAACATCGTCACTGGCATGCCAACGGAAATCGGCAATGAGTTGATGGCCAATGAAACGGTGCGCAAGATTTCCTTTACCGGCTCCACCCGCGTCGGCTCGCTGTTGATGCGCGGCGCGGCAGACAGCGTGAAGCGTCTGAGCCTTGAGCTTGGCGGCAATGCGCCGTTCATCGTTTTCGATGATGCGGATCTCGATCTCGCCATCGAAGGCGCCATCGCCTCGAAATTCCGCAATGGCGGACAAACCTGCGTTTGCTCCAACCGCATTCTGGTGCAGGCCGGCGTTTATGATGCTTTCGCGGCCAAGCTTTCCGCAAGAGTATCGGCCATGAAGGTTGGTGCCGGAACGGATGCGAATGTCGATATCGGCCCGATGATCAACGCCGCCGCTATCGACAAGATCAACCGCCATATTGAAGACGCGCTTTCCAAGGGTGCGACGGTGATTTCAACGCGTCCGACGTTGCCTGAGGGCGCGCAGTTTACAGCGCCCATCGTGCTCGGGGGGGCAACGTCCGATATGCTTTTGGCAGAAGAAGAAACCTTCGGGCCGGTTGCGCCGCTCTTCCGGTTCGAGACGGAAGAAGAAGCGATCACCATTGCCAATGGCACGCCGTTCGGTCTTGCCGCTTATTTCTACACGGAAAGCCTCAAACGCTCCTGGCGGGTAGCAGAAGCACTGGAATTTGGCATGGTCGGCCTGAACACAGGCTCCGTTTCCACGGAAGTCGCACCTTTTGGCGGCGTCAAACAATCCGGCCTTGGCCGTGAAGGCGCGCAGTGCGGTATAGAGGAATATCTGGAAATGAAGTCATTCCACATCGGTGGATTGAACTGACACAAAAAGGCCCGCAACGGTGACGTTGCGGGCCTTTTAAATTCCAGATGCTTACTGAAATTTATCGAGCATCTTGTAGTAAAAACCGACCATCGGCAGGAACCATGGCTTGCCGGAATAGCCCGGCACCGCGTTCCAATCCAGCCCCTTCAAAGGGTTGCGATCCGGCTTGCCGAGCAGCTTATCAGCAATCAACGTTCCCATGTGAATCGACAGCTGCGCGCCGTGGCCGGAATAACCCATTGCGAAATTCAGACCTTCGACTTCACCTGCACGCGGGAAACGGTCGCTGGTCATGCCCACCAAACCGCCCCAGCAATAATCGATATCCACGCCACGAAGCTGCGGAAAAATCTCGCTCAGGGTCTCCTTGAGGATCGTTCCGCTTTTGGCGTCCGAACTGGCGTCGGAGGTCGAGGAAAACCTTGCTCGACCTCCGAAAATCAGGCGGTTATCCGGCGACAGCCGGAAGTAATTGCCGATGTTCATAGAGGTCACGCAGGTGCGGTTGCCCGGCATGGCCGAGGCAACTTCCGCGTCGCTTAATGGACGTGTTGCGACGAGAAAACTGCCAACCGGAATGATGCGCCGCTTGAAATAATCGAAGGGGCCGGACGTATAGGCATTCGTTGCAACGAGAACATTGCGTGCCTCGACAAAGCCGCGTGGAGTGGTCAGGCGATGGATGCCACTTTGCTCACTGCGGCCCGTGACGGGAGCCTTCTCGAAAATCACCGCGCCGTGGCGTACCGCTGCTTCCGCAATGCCATGAACGAAACGGCCCATATGCATCATCGCGCTTTTCTTCGAGAGCATCGCGCCGTGGAAATTGTCCGAACCAATCTCGCCTTTCAGTTCTGCCTTCGAAAGTAGCGCCGTATCGGGATCGATTTCGCGATGAACGACTTCAAAGTTCTTCGCAATCGCATCGAAATGCCCCGGCTTTGAAGCGAGCTTCAATTTACCCGCACGCCGAAAACTGCAATCGATAGTCTCTTCCGCCACAATGGCTTCAATCGTATCGACGGAATCATCATAGGCCCGGTAGAGCGCGCTCGCACGCTCTACGCCCAGATGCTGTTTTGCGGAAATGAAGCTGTGAGCGATGCCGTTGTTGAGATGTCCTCCATTGCGACCGGAGCCGCCAAAGCCGACATGCTGCGCCTCCAACACCACCACCTTCGCACCACCCTTTGCCAGACTGCGGGCTGCCGAAAGCCCGGTAAATCCGCCGCCGATGATGGCGACATCAAAACTTCCCTCAACCTGTCCCGGTGCGGCAGAGGTGAAAACCAGAGCGGTGTCGTGCCAGTAGGATTTGAACTGCATCGTTCTCATTCTTCCCTGTAAACCGCGTTAAAGCCCGACGACGCCGGGCAGACCGGAAATATCCTTGATTTCGGTATAGCCATAATAAGGGTTTGCCGGCTCATGACCGCGATTGACCCAGACCTTGTTTTTGATGCCCAGATCATGTGCCGACATCAGATCGTAGCGGAACGACGAGGAGACATGCAAAATGTCTTCCGGATTACAGCCCAGCATGTCGAACATATATTCGAAGGCCTGGAAGCGCGGCTTGTAGGCGTTGGCCTGCTGGGCCGTATAAACCGCATGGAACGGTGCGCCCAACTTCTCGACATTGTGCATGATCTGCTCATTCATGGCATTTGAAAGAATGACCAGCGGAATTTCATGGGCGATTTTTGCAAGGCCTGCCGGAACATCCGCATGTGGACCCCATGTCGGCACCTGCTCATAAACGAAACGGGCGTCCTCATCCTTGAAGGTCACACCGTTCTTGCGGCAGGTGCGCTCAATGGCATTGTGGACCACTTCATTATAGGGTTTCCAGTCACCCAGAATTTCATCCAGACGATAGGCCGCAAAGTTCTTGATGAACTGCGCCATTTTTTCCGCATCCAGCTGGTCGCCATACAGTGTCTGTGCTGCTTCAGCCATCTGGAAGTTGGTCAGCGTGCCGTAGCAATCGAAGGTAATGTACTTGGGGCGAAACAGGCTCATATCTTCATATCCTCTGGATTGGCCGTGCGGCTGTTTATGACCACTATAATATGTGGGGGAATCCCATTGCGGTCACCGCAATGGCCCTCAACCAAAGCAGATTGTTCCGTATAAGTGCGCTGCTTTGGCAGAGAGTTGCGCGAAGTCACGTCCATACGCCCGCCATGGCCAACCGGTTTCCTTGCGCAGCATAAGATGCGGCGGCCACCGTTGCAGACAGTGTAAACATATCGAACCGTGGCTGAGGTCAGGACGATCTTCTTCGCTCCACGGGCTATCACATAGAAAAGCAACATGCCGCGAGGGAATACGCCATGCTGGCAAGCGAAATCGAGCTCGTTGAATTTACACCCGCGCACCTGGAAGGCGCTTTGATGCTGTCGCAACAGGCGCAATGGCCTCATCGCATCGAAGATTGGGCCATGGTCCTCTCCCTCAGCCGCGGCGTGGCGGCCATCGGCCATGGTCGCGTGGTCGGCACTGCCATGGCGACACTGTATGGAGATGACGTCGCGACCATCAACATGGTCATCGTCGATGAAGCGATGCGCGGGCTTGGCATCGGCAAGCGTTTGATGGATTTTGCGCTGGATGCCGCAACAGATCGTGAATGCAGGCTGGTCGCCACACAAGACGGTTTGCCGCTGTACGAGAAACTCGGCTTTCGCGAAAACGCCCGTATTGTTCAGCATCAGGGCCAAATCGCCGCCATATCTGCCCCTCAAGGCGTGGAATGGGCGACCGCTGCCGATGTGGCAGAATTTGCCGCGCTGGACCAAGCCGCATGCGGCATGAATCGCCGTAACCTTTTTGCTTTGCTGGCCGAACATGGTCGCTTCGCCGTCATCCGCCGCAACGGCCATATTTCTGGTTTCGGCGTACTGCGCAGCTTCGGGCGCGGCGAACTGGCCGGTCCGGTCGTGGCAGATAATGCTGCCGACGCCAAAAATCTGCTGTCCTTCCTGCTTGCCGGACGCGAAGGCAATTTTCTGCGTGTCGACACCTATGATGACAGCGGCCTTGCCACTTGGCTTACCGAAAGTGGCCTTTCCCATGTCGGCGGCGGCATCGCCATGACACGCAACGCGGCGCCGCGTGAAAACACCACCATTCACACATTTGCACTGGCCAGTCAGGCCCTCGGTTGATCCTGGAGATCGTTATGCTCAGCAATTCCCTCATCGAACTCGACCGCGCCCATCTGGTTCATCCCGTCGCATCGTACAGAGGCCATGAAAAACTTGGCGTGCGTGTGCTGAAATCGGCCAAAGGCGCAACTGTGACGGATAGCACCGGCCATCAGATGATCGACGGCTTTGCTGGTCTGTGGTGCGTCAATGCTGGTTATGGGCAGGAAAGCATCGTCGAAGCGGCAGCAAAGCAGATGCGGGAACTGCCCTACGCCACCGGCTATTTCAGCCTCGGTTCGGAATCGGCAATCCGCCTCGCCTCGGAATTGGCGGACCGCGCACCGGGCGATCTCAACCACATTTATTTCACGCTGGGTGGGTCCGATGCGGTGGACAGCACGATCCGCTTCATCCGTTATTATTACCACTCAAAAGGTACGCCGCAGAAAGACCAGTTCATTTCGCTGGAACAGGGTTATCACGGCTCGAGCACGGTCGGTGCGGGCCTCACCGCACTTCCGGTCTTTCATGCCGGTTTTGGCTTGCCGTTTGACTGGCAGCATAAAATTCCGTCGCACTATGCCTATCGCAACCCGGTCGGCAACGACCCGCAGGCCATTATCGCATCTTCCGTTGCCGCTCTCCGCGCGAAGATCGAGGAAATTGGCGCAGAGCGCGTGGCAGCCTTTTATGTAGAGCCCATTCAGGGTTCCGGTGGCGTTCTCGTACCACCCAACGGCTGGCTGAAGGCAATGCATGAGGTTTGCAAAGAGTATGATGTTCTGCTGGTTGCCGATGAAGTGATTACCGGATTCGGTCGTACCGGGCCTCTGTTTGCCTGCTCGGACGACGATGTCGTTCCAGATTTTATGACCACCGCGAAAGGTCTGACCTCCGGTTACGTGCCGATGGGCGCTGTATTCATGTCTGACCGGGTGTATAATACCATTGCCGATGGTGCAGGCAGCGCCGCTGTCGGCCACGGCTACACCTACTCTGCCCATCCGGTCAGTGCTGCCGTTGGTCTGGAAGTTCTGAAGCTTTACGAAAACGGTCTGTTGGAAAACGGGCGCAAAGCCGGTGCACGTTTGATGACTGGCCTTGAAAGCCTGGCTGATCACCCCTTGGTGGGCGATGTGCGTGGGCGTGGCATGTTGGCGGCCGTTGAACTGGTAACCGACAAACAGAAGAAAACACCGCTGCCTGCCGCTGCCGATCCGTCACGCCGCATTTTTGACCGCGCCTGGGACAATGGCCTGGTCATCCGCGCTTTCGGCAATGGTGTTCTCGGATACGCACCACCTTTGTGCTGCACGGAGAGCGAAATCGACGCGATTGTGGAGCGCACGCGCATGACACTCGACCAGACATTGGAAGACCCGGACGTCCGCGCTGCCATGGCGTGAAGCACAGTCTGCGCTGGATATACCGGTTTGCGGTGATATTCAGAAGATTGTGCCGCAGGACTTTGGTGTTTCAGCGAATTCAGTGACAGTTTCTTGAGATGATTAATCTCAATAAGGCGGATTACATGGAAAACATGGCCACCGCCAAGCTGGGAACACAGCGATTGCGGGTTGGCTTTGCAGCATAGAATTCTGCGACGCCCACAAGACAGTCCGCAGACCGCTAAAAACAGGAGCATTGATTTGTCCAAGAGTTTTGCAGATTTCAAATATCTGAGCTTCGATGTGGTTGGTACGCTGATCGATTTCGAAAGCGGATTGACGACGTGCTTGCAGAAGATCGGCGCAGAACATGGCGTTGCTGTCGATGGCGAAGCGGCTTTGGCGCTTTATCGCAAAGCCCGTTATCTGCCTGAAGTCGGCCTGTTCCCAGATGATCTGGTGCGTGTTTACCTGGTGATCGCGGCTGATCTCGGCCTGCCAACCGAGCGCAAATTTGGTGAGCAACTTCGCGAATCCGCCAAAAGCTGGAAGGCATTTCCAGATAGCGTCGAGGCCCTTGCCCGCCTTGGAAAACGCTACAAACTAATTGCCATGACCAACGCACAACGCTGGGCTTTCGAGTGCTTCGCACAGGAGCTTGGCAACCCATTCTACAAAGGCTTTACCGCCGATGATACCGGCACGGAAAAGCCGGACCCTGCCTTCTTCGACCACGTCTTCGATTTCGTTCAGTCCGAAGGCAACTCGAAAGCCGACATTCTGCATGTTGCCCAGAGCCAGTACCACGATATCGGCATTTCCAGAAAACTCGGCATGACCAATTGCTGGATCGAAAGACGCCATGCGCAAAAGGGTTATGGCGGCACGATAGAGCCTGAAAACCTCACGACACCTGACTTTCACTTCACGTCCATGGCGGCTCTTGCCGACGCGGTTGAGGAGAAAGCGGACGCTTAAAGCATATCGCGCAAAAGTGTGCAGCGGTTTTGCGGTAACGACATGCGCATATCTAGAGCCTGCCCGATAGGGGTAAAGACGGCGTCCATAAGCCGTTCAACCCGAATGAGATCAACAAAAAGGGGAATGAACATGACCGACAACACACTCATGAACTGGACCTCCGCAGACGATGCGATGGTTGAGAACGCCATTCGCCGTGGCGCGAGCCGTCGCGAACTTCTCAAGATGCTGATGGCCGGTGGCATTGCCATGACCGCAGGTTCGGCCATTCTCGGCCGCGCCGGTCAAGCGCTCGCAGCGGCACCGGTTTCCGGTGGTGCGCTGAAGGCCGCAGGCTGGTCCTCGTCCACGGCTGACACACTCGACCCGGCAAAAGCATCGCTTTCCACGGATTACGTTCGTTGCTGCGCCTTCTACAACCGCTTGACGACTCTCGATCAGGCAGGCGTAACGAAAATGGAACTGGCCGAGAGCATCGACAGTAAGGATGCCAAGGTCTGGACCGTCAAGCTGCGCAAGGGCGTGACATTCCACAACGGCAAGTCCCTGACTTCAGCAGACGTTGTTTACTCCCTCAAGCGTCACCTTGATCCGGCTGTTGGCTCCAAGGTCAATTCTGTTGCCAAACAGATGACCGGCTTCAAGGCCGTTGACGATCTGACGATTGAAATCACGCTGGAAAACCCGAACGCCGACTTGCCCACCATTCTGGCGCTGCATCACTTCATGATCATTGCCGATGGCACGACAGACTTCACCAAGGCCAACGGCACCGGTGCTTTCGTTTGCGAAGTGTTTGAGCCGGGCGTGCGTTCGCTTGCTACGAAGAACAAAAACTACTGGAAGTCCGAAGGCCCCTATCTCGACTCCTTCGAATTCTTCGCGATTTCGGATGATACCGCCCGTGTCAACGCACTGCTGGCTGGCGATATCCAGCTCGCCGCCTCCGTTAACCCACGCGCCATTCGCCTGATGGAAGGTCAGCCGAACGTCGTTATTTCCAAGACGACTTCAGGCAACTACACCAACCTCAACATGCGTCTCGACATGGCACCGGGCAACAAGGCCGATTTCGTGCGGGGCATGAAGTCCCTGATCAACCGCGAGCAAATCCAGAAATCCGTGCTGCGTGGCCTTGCGGAAATCGGCAACGACCAGCCGGTTTCGCCTGCCAACATGTACCACAACAAGGATCTCAAGCCGAAAGCCTTCGATCCTGACAAGGCGAAGTTCCACTTCGAAAAAGCCGGTCTCATCGGTCAATCGATCCCGATTGTCGCATCCGAAGCTGCCAGCTCCTCGATCGACATGGCAATGGTCGTGCAGGCCGCAGGCGCGCAGCTTGGCATGAAGTTCGATGTCCAGCGCGTACCTTCCGACGGTTACTGGTCCAACTACTGGCTGAAAGCGCCGATCCACTTCGGAAATATCAACCCGCGCCCGACACCGGACATTCTGTTCTCGCTGCTTTATGCGTCCAATGCACCGTGGAACGAAAGCCAGTACAAGTCCGAGAAGTTCGACAAGATGCTGGTGGAAGCCCGTGGCCTGCTCGACGTCGAAAAGCGCAAGACGATCTACAACGAAATGCAGGTGATGGTGGCAGAAGAAGCCGGTACGGTCATTCCTGTCTACATCTCCAACGTCGATGGCATTTCCTCCAAGCTCAAGGGTCTGCAGTCCAGCCCGCTCGGCGGCATGATGGGTTATGCCTTCGCTGAACACGTATGGCTTGAGGCCTGATCCCGGAACTTCGCCCGCCGCTATACATGCGGCGGGCACCCTCCGCTGCTTGCCTCGCATTGCTATCGGCGCCAATTCGCCGGACAATGATGTTTGAGGAAGACAGGATCGTTTCTGAAAGAGAGGCCGCATGAACAGACACGTCCTTGCACTAGTGATGAACCGGCTTTTGGTGGCGATCATTACTCTGCTGATTGTCGCCTTCGCCGTATTCTTCGCGACCGAGATGCTGCCGGGCGATGTCGCGCAAATCCTTCTCGGCCAATCCGCAACGCCAGAAGCGGTGGCGGGCCTGCGAACCGCCATGCATCTCGATGAACCGGCGTTTTTGCGTTTTCTGCGCTGGCTTGCTGGCCTGACCGTGGGTGACCTTGGAAAATCCTACGCCAACAACATGGCAATTGCCGATCTCATCGGCGGACGCCTCGCCAACACGATGAAGCTAGCCGCCGTCACCGCCCTGTTTTCCATTCCCGTGGCGCTGACGCTGGGCATCACCGCTGCCATCATGCGCGGCACAGTTTATGACCGCATCGTCACGACCATCACGATCACCGTCATTTCCGTGCCGGAATTCATGGTGGCGACCTCCGCTGTGCTGATCTTCGCCGTCTACCTTAAATGGCTACCCGCGCTGGCCTTTGCCAACGAAGTTCACTCGTTTGGCGAATTGCTGCGCGTCTTTGCCATGCCGGTCATAACGCTCAGCTTCGTCATTTCCGCGCAGATGATCCGCATGACTCGCGCCGCCGTTATCGAAACGCTCGACACGCCTTATGTGGAGATGGCGTTGCTGAAAGGCGCATCGCGCTCCAGAATGGTGCTGCGTCACGCATTGCCCAATGCACTGGGGCCAATCGTCAATGCGGTGGCGCTTTCCGTGTCCTACCTGTTGGGTGGTGTCATCATCGTTGAGACGATCTTCAATTATCCCGGCATTGCCAAATTGATGGTGGACGCCGTTTCTACACGCGACCTCCCGCTCATCCAGACATGCTCGATGATCTTCTGTATCGGTTATCTCGTTTTGATTACCATTGCCGACATCATCGCCATCGTCGCCAATCCGAGGCTTCGCTGACCATGGCACATTTTGCTCTTTCTCCCCGCAGGCTTGGTTATCGCTTCAACGCCGTCGGCGCGATTGCCCTGACCATTATCGTTTTCTGGGCATTGATCGCGATATTCGCGCCGCTGCTGATCCCCTACCCCGTGGGCGACATTGTGGATTTCGATTATTTCGGGCCAATGTCGAAACAATTCGTCATGGGAACGGACTATCTGGGCCGCGATATCTTCTCGCGCATTTTGATGGGTGCCCGTTACACGGTCGGCATTTCTCTGGCGTCGGTCGCCATCGCCTGTTTCAGCGGCGTCACCCTCGGCATGTGCGCAGCCGTTACCGGTGGCTGGTTCGATACGTGCCTGTCGCGCTTTCTTGACGCGCTGATTTCCATTCCGAGCAAGCTTTTCGGTCTCGTTATCGTTGCCGCCATGGGGCCGTCCATTCCGGTGCTGATCATGACGATGGCGATTATCTACACGCCCGGTTCCTACCGGTTTGCCCGCTCGCTGGCCGTCAATATCAACACTATGGATTTCGTAACGGTTGCCCGTGCACGCGGCGAAGGTGTATTTTACATCATCCGCTCAGAGATTTTGCCCAATATTCTTGGACCAGTGCTTGCCGATCTGGGCCTGCGCTTCGTCTTCATCGTGCTGTTGCTGTCTGGGCTGTCCTTCCTTGGGCTTGGCGTGCAGCCACCCAATGCGGACTGGGGTGCCTTGGTGCGTGAAAACATTGGCGGACTGCCATTCGGCGCACCTGCCGTGATGTTTCCGTCGCTGGCAATCGCGACACTCACCATCAGCGTCAATCTGCTGATCGATAATCTGCCGCAGAAAATTCGGGACCGGAGTGCTTGATGGCCAATCTCGTTGAAGTTCGTGACCTTAAGGTCGAAGCGAAAACCGACACTGGTCGCACGGTGGAAATCATTCGCGGTGTCAGTTTCGATATTGCCGATGGTGAAATCGTCGCGCTGATCGGTGAAAGCGGATCAGGCAAAACCACAATCGCCCTGACCATGATGGGTCACACGCGCCCCGGCTGCAAAATCGTCGGCGGCTCGGTTCGCTTGGGCGATAACGACATGGCGGCGACGTCGCAAAAGGCACTGTCGAAACTGCGTGGTACGGAAGTCGCCTACGTGCCGCAAAGCGCGGCCGCAGCCTTCAACCCCGCGCAACGCATCATGGATCAGGTCATTGAGGTCATTCGCATCCATGGATTGATGAGCGACGCCGAGGCCAGAATACGGGCCGTCGAACTGTTCCGCGCCTTGGCGCTGCCAAACCCGGACACCATCGGCCAACGTTACCCGCATCAGGTTTCCGGTGGTCAGCTTCAAAGACTTTCCGCCGCCATGGCGCTGATCGGCAATCCACGGCTGGTGATCTTCGATGAACCGACAACAGCACTTGATGTGACTACGCAGATTGAAGTGCTGCGCGCGTTCAAATCCGTCATGAAAGCCGGAAACCTTGCGGGTGTTTACGTGTCGCACGATCTGGCAGTGGTTGCTCAGATTGCCGACCGCATCGTCGTTTTGAAGGGCGGCGAGGTGCAGGAAATCGGCACGACCGAGCAAATCCTGACCGCCCCCAAGCACCCTTACACGCAGGAACTGCTCGCGGCCTTCAAGCCCCATATCCACGCTAGCGCAGCGAACAACGTCGAGACACTCAGAAAGCAGCCGCTGCTTGAGGCCAAGGGCATTGTCGCCGGTTACGGCCCAATCCAGCCGAACGGTATGCCGCTGGCGCTGGCTCTGAAATCCGTCGATATCTCGCTGGAAGAAGGCCGCAACCTCGGCATTATTGGTGAATCCGGCTGCGGAAAATCGACCCTGGCCCGCGCTATCGCCGGAATCTTACCGCCTGTTTCCGGCCATATCATTTTTGACGGCAAGGAACTTGCGCCAGATGCGCGCCAGCGCCAGCGGGAAGAGCTTCGCAAGCTTCAGATCGTGTTTCAGTTTGCCGATACGGCGCTCAATCCGTCCAAGCCGATTGGCGATATTCTGGAGCGCCCACTGGCTTTTTATCATGACATGGACAGGGCAGCCCGCGAGGCGCGGGTCGACCAGTTGATGGACATGGTGCGGCTGCCGCGCACGCTCAAATACCGCCGACCCGGCGAATTGTCCGGCGGGCAAAAACAGCGCGTCAACCTGGCGCGGGCACTTGCCGCAGAACCCAAGCTGATCCTGTGCGACGAAATCACCTCCGCGCTTGATACGGTGGTGGCTGCTGCCATCATTGATCTGCTGAAGGAATTGCAGCGTGAGCTGAAACTCTCCTACATCTTCATCAGCCACGATCTGTCGGTCGTGCAGGCCATCTGTGATGAAATTGCAGTGATGTATGCGGGCGAGAAGGTCGAGCAAATGCCGCCGTCTGCTATCGGCAAAGCCGACTCACACCCCTATTCCAAACTTCTCTTCTCCTCCGTTCCACAGCTCAATACCGGCTGGCTGGACGGGTTGGAGCGCGACCCGGAACTGGTGAAGGCTTTCGCGCAGCGTTAAAGCATGTCGCGCAAAAGTGTGCAGCGGTTTTGCGATAACGACATGCGTATAAACAAAAATAGAGCGTTACATCGGGAAAAGGCTGGTGAGCGGCATATGCGGTTTGACGATGGGCGATTTCAGCACCACGAAGCTGAAATATTTGTCGATGCCGATATCCATATCGATCAGCCGCTCCATGATCGTCTGATATTCACCGATGCTGCCGGTGACGAATTTCAGCAAATAATCATAACCGCCTGAAACAAGGTGGCATTCGATGACGGAATCCAGCTTCTCAACAGCGGCCAGAAACCGCGCAAAATCGATCTGCCGGTGGTTCTTTAGCGTCACTTCGGTAAAAACAGTCAGTGTCTGACCAAGTTTGCCGATATTGATCTGCGCGGAATAGCTGGTGATGAAGCCTTCCGCCTGCAATTTTTTGACCCGCATAAGGCAGGGACTGGGAGAAAGGTTCACCAGATCGGCCAGTTCCACATTGGTGATGCGACCGTTCTTCTGGAGTTCATGGAGAATCTTGACATCGATCCGGTCGAGTTTCATATCACCAAACATCCTGCTTTTGCATCACACGACAGCATAATATGCGGCGCAGCCTCATGCGCAAGCAAAACCGCTCATATGGAACGATGGTAATACCCGAAAAAATCAAATTTGGCAGAATGATGCGGCGGCGCGCAGGCTTACAGAATAAAATGCTGCGAACATTGCGTCTTGCGGCAGTCGCAAACCGGCGAGGCTGTTAGAATGCCGCGTCGACAGGAGAACACAATGCCCGCACCGCTTTACAGGATCGAAACCTCACCACAATTGCCGAAAGAAGCCGATGTGGTGGTTATCGGCGGCGGGATCGCTGGCGTGTTTTCAGCCTATTATCTGGCGCAGCGCGGCATGAAAGTAGCTCTGTTGGAAAAAGGGCTGATCGGCGCCGAACAGAGCAGCCGAAACTGGGGCTGGTGCCGCCAGCAGAACCGTGATGCGCGCGAATTGCCGATGTCCACGCACAGTCTGGCGCTTTGGGAACGTTTTGCGGAAGAAACGGGCGAAGACACCGGCTTTCGCCGTTGCGGCCTTCTCTATCTCAGCAACAATGAGGCAGAGCTGGAAGGCTGGGCGCGCTGGCGCGATTTTGCCCGCACAGTGGGCGTCACGACCCACATGTTGAGTGCTGGCGAGGCGAGGGAAAAAGGCCGGGCGACCAATCGCGATTGGAAGGGCGGCGTATTTTCGCCCACTGATGGTATTGCCGATCCATCGCGGGCGGCTCCCGTCGTGGCGCGCGCCATTCTGAAAATGGGTGGCACGGTGCATCAAATGTGCGCTGCGCGTGGTCTGGAATTACAAGGTGGTCGCGTCAGCGGCGTTGTCACTGAAAACGGAGCCATCGCCACAAAAGTCGTGGTTCTGGCAGGTGGTGCATGGGCGTCGTCATTTTGCCACCAACAGGGCATTCGTTTTCCGCAGGCCTCGGTGCGGTCTTCCATCCTCTCGGTCACGCCCGGTGCGAAAGGCCTGCCGGATGCGCTGCACACGGCGGACGTGTCTATCACCAGCCGTGGCGATGGCGGTTATACGTTGGCCATCAGTGGGCGGGCGCGTGTCGATCCCTCGCCGCAGCAACTGCGTTTCTCCCGCGAGTTCGTTCCCATGTTTCTCAAGCGACGCAAAAGTCTCGCTCTTGGCGGCTTGGAGGGCTGGAAAGCGGGGCATGAAACATTGCGCAAGTGGCGTATGGATGCGGTTACACCGATGGAGAAAAACCGTATTCTCGACCCCAAGATAGACCGGACACAGATCGACGAAACATATCGTCGTGCTCTAAGCCTGTTGCCTGAATTGCAAAAGACCAAAATTGCCAGCGCCTGGGCTGGTTTCATCGACAGCACGCCGGACGGTGTGCCCGCCATTGGCGAGGTCGAGGGCATACCCGGCTTCATCCTAGCCGCCGGTTTCAGCGGTCATGGTTTCGGGATAGGACCGGGGGCTGGTCATCTGGTGGCCGATATCGTCACCGGAGCAACGCCAATTGTCGATCCTGCTCCCTACCGCCCAGACCGATTGAACACCTCGGTCTGGGGCAAGGTTGCAGAGTTTTAAGCTGTTGGATTGCGCAGCAACCTCAAAGCATTCAGCGTAACCAGAACCGTCGCACCTGTATCGGCAAGGATCGCAGGCCACAGGCCGGTGATGCCGAGAATTGTCGTCACCAGAAAAACGGCCTTTAACCCCAGTGACATGGCAATATTCTGGTGAATATTGCGCATGGTGCGCTTGGACAAATCCACCATCCGGGCGACATCGCCAACGCGACCGTGCAGAATGGCGGCATCCGCCGTTTCCAGCGCCACATCCGTTCCGCCACCCATGGCGATGCCGATATCGGCAGCGGCGAGTGCAGGCGCATCATTGATACCATCGCCAACCTTGCCAACCACGAAGCCTTGGCTTTTCAGTTCGCCAACAATCCGCTGCTTGTCTTCCGGCATCAATTCGGCCCGCACCTCGATGCCGAGCTTTTCACCGATGGCCGTGGCCGTGCGCTTGTTGTCGCCTGTCAGCATAACAATCTTGACACCGCGTTCTTTCAGCAGCTTCAGACCCTGAACGGCATCGGCGCGAGGCTCATCCCGCATGGCAATCGCACCGGCCAGCTTGTCGCCGACGAGCAGAACCGAAACCGTTTTGCCCTCATCGTTCAGTGCGGCGATGGTGGTCAGATGCTGCTCCGGTATCATCACCCGCTGGGCAGCCGCTTTGGGTGAACCGAGGAATATTTCCTGCCCTTCCACGACAGCCGTTACACCCTTGCCACCCAAGGCTTTCGCATCATTGGCAGGCGGAACATCCACACCATTCTCTTCCGCCTTGGCCAGAATGGAAAGCGCAAGGGGATGGCTAGAGCCTATTTCGAGGGCGGCGGCAAGGCGGAGGATTTCTCCTTCGCTCAAATCAAAAGGCACGATGTCCGTAACCTTCGGCTTGCCTTCCGTCAGCGTTCCGGTCTTGTCCAGGGCAACTGCCGTCAGCTTGCCGAGACCCTCCAGCACCGCACCACCCTTCATCAGAAGGCCGCGACGTGCACCGGCGGAAAGTGATGCGGCAATGGCGGCAGGTGTAGAAATCACCAGCGCGCAGGGGCAACCGATCAAGAGAATGGCAAGACCTTTATAAACCCATTCATTCCAATCCGCGCCCGCAAAGAGCGGCGGAATGATCGCGACCAATGCGGCCACGACGACGACAGCTGGTGTGTAATATTTTGAAAAGCGGTCGATGAAGCGTTCCGTCGGCGCCTTCTTCTCCTGCGCTTCTTCCACCAGTTTCACCACGCGGGCGATGGTGTTGTCTTGCGCGGTAGCGGTTACCCGGACGCGCAAAGCCGCATCACCATTGACGGTGCCTGCGAAAACGACGTCGTCAACCACCTTGTGAACCGGCACGCTTTCACCCGTCACCGGTGCTTCGTCGATAGAGCTTTCACCGGAGACAATGACACCGTCTGCGGAAATCCGATCGCCGGGGCGAACGAGAATGGTTGATCCAACGACGAGGCTTTCCGCAGGCACTTCGCGTGTCTTGCCGTTTTCTTCCAAGAAAGCCGTTTTGGGAACGAGGGCGGCAAGGGATTTGATGCTGTCGCGTGCTTTGCCTGCGGCAACGCCTTCCAGCAACTCGCCGACAAGGAACAGGAAAACAACGGCTGCCGCCTCCTCCGTGGCATTGATGACCAGTGCGCCAATGGCGGCAATCGTCATCAACATTTCAATGGAAAATGGCGTCCCTGCCAGCGCTGCCATAATGGCGCGCCGTGCAATCGGCACCAGCCCGACAAGCATTGCGGCAGCGAAAGCATAAAGCTGAATGGACGGAAACAGATGGCCGACGCCATATGCCACCACCAGCGAAAGACCAGCCAAAATGGTCGCCCGCCCCTTTTTGCCTTTCCACCATGGCCCGCTGCTTGGGCCGTGGTCGTGACCATGCAGACCCTCGACATCGGCTTTGGCCGCGGCCGACCCGTGCGATGTGTGATCGTGATGATGATCATGGTTACAGCTGGCACCATGATCATGGTGCTCTTCGGTCTTTACAGAAGTCCCAGCCCCGAGTTGCTGAACGGCATACCCAAGTCCGCCGACTTTTTTCCCGATGGCTGTCAGGTCGCTCTTCTCATCATGGCTAATGGTCATCGTCCCTGCGGTGACGGACACGGACACATCCTCGACACCAGGCATACGACGCACTGCGGTATCGATCTTGGCGGCGCAGGAGGCGCAATCCATGCCCTCCACTCGAAATCTGGTCTGTAAAGCCGTGCTCATGGGGCATTCCTTTCGTTTATACCCACGTCTTACGACCTCTAGTAACTAGAGCTGCAAGAGGAAAAAGCGCGATTATGGATTTAATCGGATGTGATCGCGGTGAGACACCTGTGATTTTTCGCCTAATGCCGCATCACGCAAATTCTTTTCCCAAACCCGCCTTTGCAAGCAAGCTTTGCCTCTTGCTTCACATCACATCAATGACTTATGTTCACTTTGTTCTCAGGGCGGGGTGTAATTCCCCACCGGCGGTATCGGGATTTTCCCGGAGCCCGCGAGCGCTTCCGGTTCTACCGGAGGGTCAGCAGATCCGGTGAGATGCCGGAGCCGACGGTATAGTCCGGATGGAAGAGAACAAGGTGGCAGAGACCCGCACGCAGCGGGGCAATGTTACGTTGTTCGCCCAAGGGAAATTTGGCGTTTTCAAAAAACGCGAAAGTGCTGGAGACAGCATCACCCTTGAAAGGCATGAAATGACTATTTCTAAAATTGAAGATGCGATTGCAGCCATTGCACGCGGTGACATGGTCATCGTCGTGGATGATGAAGATCGTGAAAACGAAGGCGACATCATCGTCGCGTCCGATAGCGTCACTCACGAACAGGTCGCATTCATGATGAACCACGCGCGTGGCCTCATCTGCGTGGCGATGCCGGGCGAACGTCTGGACGAACTCGATATTCCACTGATGGTGCCCCGCAATACCGAGTTTCACAAAACGGCATTCACCGTTTCCGTAGACTATATTCCAGGCACGACGACCGGAATTTCCGCAAGCGACCGGGCCAAAACCGTTCGTGCACTGGTGTCGCCAGATACCAAGCCGGATGACTTTGCACGGCCCGGCCACATCTTCCCGCTGCGCGCCAATCCTCTCGGCGTGCTTGGCCGCACAGGTCACACGGAAGCTGCTGTCGATCTCTGCCGCCTCGCTGGCAAGTTCCCTAGCGGAACAATCTGCGAAGTTGCAAACGACGACGGCACCATGGCCCGTCTTCCGCAGTTGGAAGTCTTCGCCGACCGCCATGGTCTGCTGGTGGTGACGATCAAGGATCTGGTCGATTATCTCACTGTGCGTGAGCACGGCGACATTGCTGAAAAGCAGGTTGCCTGATCCGATCGAAGCCTGAAAAGCAAATGCGCCCTTTAAGGGCGCATTTTTCATTTCGATAATTGTTTACAGCGTTACCAGCAGCAGAATCCGCCATCCACCAAAAGATCAACGCCGGTAACGTAGCTTGCGGCATCCGACAGCAGGAAGATCGCCGGGCCAACCATTTCGTCCACATTCGCCATGCGCTGCATGGGTGTCTGTTCTTCAAACAGCTTTGTCTGGTGCACCATCTCGGGCCGTGTGTTCATTGGCGTTGCGGTGTAGCCGGGAGAGATGGTGTTGACGCGGACGCCGCGAGCCACCCACTCCATGGCCATGGACTTCGACATGTGAATGACACCCGCCTTGGACGCATTATAATGGCACTGCATCAAGCCGCGATTGACGATGACACCGGACATGGACGCGATGTTGACGATGGCACCGCGACCGTGTTTGAGCATGGCCTGCGCTTCCGCCTGACAGGACAGGAAAACGCCCTTCAGGTTGATGTCCATCATGGTCTGGAACTGGCTTTCGTCCATCTCCTCCGCCGGATTGGCGTTGGCGATACCAGCCGCGTTGACCGCCACCGACAACGCCCCAAGGTCTGCTTCCGTGCGGGCCACCGCATCGGTCAGCGCCTGTTTGCTTGTCACATCGGCAGCGATCTGCACGGATTTGCGGCCAGCCTTGGCAATGAAATCTGCCGTCTGCGCCAAACCATCATCGGTGCGGCGATCCAGCAAAGCCACGTCGGCACCGGCTTGCGCCAGACCCATGGCAATGCGCTGGCCGATGCCGGAGCCTGCGCCGGTGACGAGCGCGACTTGCCCTGACAGATCAAAAAGTTTTGGCGCATTGAGCGTGATGTTGGACATCGATATTTCCTTCTTTAGATTGTCGCCAGTTCCATGACCGAAACGTCATTGGCTTCGTCGCGGTTGAGGATGCCGGCCTGATTTCCCTGGGCAAGAACCAGAATACGATTTGACACGCCGAGCACTTCTTCGAGGTCAGAGCTGACCACGATAACAGCCACGCCCTGTTTCGCCAGATCAACGATAATGTCGTAAATGCCTGCGCGTGCGCCGACATCGATGCCACGTGTCGGTTCATCCAGAACAACGACACGCGGATGACGCGCCAGCCATTTGGCAATCACGACCTTTTGCTGGTTACCACCGGAAAGATCGGAGGCCGACTGTTCACTGCGGCCTTTCACGCCGAATTTGGCAATAGCAGCCGCGCTGAATTTTCGCTTGACGCCGGGCGTGACCCAGCATGTGCCCAACTGATCGAGATTGGCATAAATGATGTTCTCACCAATCTCATGGTCGACCACCAGCCCCTGAAGCTTACGATCTTCCGGCACCATGGCGATGCCTTCCGCGATGGCGTCAGCTGGGCTTTTTAGCGCGAGCGGCTTGCCGTTCAGCAAAATCTGCCCTTGGCTGATCGCATCTGCACCGGCAATGGCCCGCACCAGTTCGGTGCGGCCAGCGCCGATCAAACCGGCAATACCCAGAATTTCACCTTCGCGAACGCTGAAGCTGACATTGCGGAAAGCATTGTTTGCCCCCGTCAGCCCTTTAACCTCCAGCACCAGCTTGTCTTGCGGCTGCGGCAATGCGGGGAACATGCGCTCCAGCGAACGCCCAACCATGCTTTCCACTACGGTGCGGACAGGCGTTGCGCTATCGGCAAATTCGGCAACCCGCTGGCCGTCCCGAAGCACGACGATGCGGTCCGTGATCTGGCGGATTTCTTCCATGCGGTGGGAAATGTAGATAATGCCCACGCCCTCGGCGCGCAGCTTGCGCACCTGCTCGAAAAGCGCCTGCGTTTCTGCACCGCCAAGAGCCGCCGTCGGCTCATCGAGGATCAGAAGTTTGGCATTGAGCGCCAGTGCCTTGGCAATTTCGATAAGCTGCTGATTGGCGGTCGAAAGACCTGCCACTTTACGGGTCGCGGGAATGTGCAGATTGAGACGCGCCAGTTGCTCCTGCGCACGACGCACCATTTCCGCCCGGTTCACCACGCCGTTCTTCATGGGCCAACGGCCAATGAACACGTTTTCGGCGATCGAAAGCTCCGGCAGAAGCTTCAGTTCTTGGTGGATCAGGACCACGCCCTTGTCGATGGCATCCCGCGGAGAAGCGGGCGCGTAAGGCTGGCCTTGCCACGTCATCGTGCCTTCGGACGGCTCTCGCGAACCCGCGATAATGCCTGAAATCGTTGACTTGCCCGCGCCGTTTTCACCCAGCAGAGCAAGCACCTCTCCCGGATAAACATCGAGATCGACGTTCTTCACAACTTCGAGCGGGCCGTAGCGTTTGGTGATGCCACGGAGCGAAAGAACCGGCTCACGCATGACGGGGAACCTCCCTTGAGCACTTCAAATTGAAGAGCCACGATCTCACATCTCGTGAGACGGGGCTTCAAGACATCGAAGCGCCGCACCTCAACAGAAGGCGCGGCGCTTTGAAAAGATTAAGGATGGTTGGCGATGAAGCCAGCAACATTATCCTTGGTTGTCAAGGTCGCATCCATCAACTGAACCGGAGGAACCTTCTCGCCAGCAACGATCTTCACGGCCATTTCAACCGCGGTGCGGCCCATCTTCTGGGTCTGCTGTGTGGCTGTGACGTTGAAGACGCCATTTTTCAAAGCTTCCAGAGCAGCCGTGTCGCCATCAAAACCACCGACGATGATCTTCTGGGAAGGATTGCCAACCTTGATGGCCTGCGCTGCGCCAAGCGCAAGACCGTCCGCCTGTGCAAACACGATGGAAACGTCAGGGTTTGCTTGAAGAAGGTTCTGCATGATCTGGAAACCTTCGTCCTGGCTCCACATGTTCGACCACTGTTCTGCAACAACCTTCACACCAGAATTGGCCTTGACGGATTCCATGCAGCCCTTGGTGCGGTCCACTTCCGGCGTCGTGCCCTTCTGGCCGTGGATGATGACCATATTACCTTTGCCGCCCGCTTCCTTGATGATGTGATCGCAAACAGCCTTGGCGGATGTGACGGAATCGGTTGCCAGGAACGTATCGCCCGGTGCGCCGTCCGCATTGCGGTCAACGTTGATCACTGGAACGCCAGCAGCCTTGGCAAGCTTGACCGGAACGGTGGCTGCTGCTGCACCGGCAGGAATGTAGATCAGTGCATCAATGTTCTGCGTCAGAAGATCTTGGATCTGGTTGACCTGCGTTGGGCCATCGCCCTTCGCATCAACGGTCACGACAGAAATGCCGCGGGTCTTGGCTTCAGCTTCAACCGCCTGCTTGATCTGGTTGAAGAAGTTTGCTTGCAGGTTGGCAACGGCCAGGCCGATTTTTTTGACTTCAGCCGCGTTTGCGGAACCGAGAGACAGTGCCAGAAGTGCTGCGGATGTCAGCAGGATGCGCGAAAATTTCATTGTTATTCCTCCGGTTTGTTATGGCCTTCGGGAGACTATGCCTCCTCCCCTCTGGCCGTTTATCCTCTCCCCAACCGGGGAGATGGTTCTTCCAAGGCAGAAACTCTCCGCCAAAGCTGTAGGATCAGGCCTTTCTGCGGCGCAAGGTTTCAGCACCCACGGCAAGAACAATGACCACGCCGATGATAACCTGCTGCAAGAAAGGGGAAACGTTGAGAAGGTTAAGGCCGTTGCGCAGCACGCCGATGATCAACACACCAATCAGCGTGCCACCGATGCCGCCTGCACCGCCGGAAAGCGACGTGCCGCCAATGACCACCGCAGCAATCGTGTCCAGTTCATAACCGAAACCGCTGGAGGGCTGCACGGAGTCTAGACGCGCCGCAAGCACGATACCGGCGAGACCAGCCAGTACGGCGCAGGCCACGTAAACAAAAATCGTCACCAGTTGCACGTTGATACCGGCGAGGCGAGCAACCTCAGCATTGCCGCCAACCGCATAAACCGTTCGACCTTCCGCACGAAAACGCAGGAACAGCCACGACACCAGCGAGACAACCAGCATCAACAGCACGGTTGCTGTCAAAACACCGAAATGGCGGTCGATGGCGAGCATCATGAACCAGTCTGGAAAGCCGACGATCTGCTGACCGTCCGTAATCATATTGGCGACGCCACGCGCCACAGACATCATGGCAAGTGTTGCGATGAACGCCGGCACACGGAAGGTCGTGACGAGAACACCGACGATCAGGCCGCAGACGGCTGAGGCGAGAAGCGCCAGAACGATTGCAGCGCCCATGGGCATACCAGCAATATTTGCCGTCCAGCCCATGATCATCATCGAGAGAGCCAGAACCGAACCGACCGAAAGGTCGATACCGCCCAGCAGAATAACGAAGGTCATCCCGATGGCCATAATGCCGAGAACCGTGATCTGGTCGAGAATGTTCAGACCATTGCGCAGAGACAGAAAATTGTCGCTGGCGAAGGACAAAAACAAACATAGCAGCACGAGGCCCACCAATGGTCCGGTCGCACCACTCAACCACGCGAGCGGATTTCTGACCTGACTGACCGCGTCCTTGCGCTCTACCACAGACATAACTCCTCCCACCATTTGACGATACTTGCGATTTTTAAACCGATTAGAATATTTATTCACAGTCGGTGAAACATGCATAAAGCAGTTTTGAGAGGCTTGTCAATAGTTATGGTGGCGGCGGAAAAGGAATTAAAATGGGCTGACCAATATGGATTAAGCTTGACAGGCTTTCCAAATTTGCAATTATATAGGCATATGTATAAATATTCACACATGTATCATAATGAGGATGCCATGGAACCCAAAGAGCTGGAACGCGTCGCCCGACAGATTCGTCTGCGCGATGTTCAAGCCGTATTCGAAGCTGGCGCGGGTCATGTGGGCGGAGAAATGTCAGCTATCGACATCATGACCGCACTGTATTTCCGTGTGTTGCGTATTTGGCCGGATGAGCCGAAAAACCCGGCCCGTGACCGTTTCGTGCTGTCGAAAGGTCACACGGCTTGCGCACTTTATGTGACGCTCGCCAAGCGTGGCTTCATTCCGGAAGAGGAAATTTCAACCTTCCTCAAGCCGAATTCCCGTCTCAACGGCCATCCGAACTGCAATAAGGTTCCGGGTGTGGAAACCAACACCGGTCCACTCGGCCACGGCCTGCCGGTTGCCGTCGGCATGGCAAAGGCCGCCAAGCTGTCTGGTGCAGATTACCACACCTACGTCATGACCGGTGACGGTGAAATGCAGGAAGGCTCCAACTGGGAAGCCATTATGGCTGGCGCGCAGTTTGCACTGAACAACCTGACGCTGATCATCGACCACAATCGCTTCCAGCAGGGAGCATCCATCTCCGATACCAATGATGTTGCACCGCTGCGCCCCAAGCTTGAAGCCTTTGGCTGGGAAGTAACCGAAATCAACGGCAACGACATGGCGCAGGTGGTTCCAGCACTCGAACATCGTGGCACGCGCCCGCATTGCATCGTCGCGCATACAAATAAGGGCCACGGCATTTCCTTCATGCAGGATCGCGTGGACTGGCACCACAAGGTTCCGAGCAGGGAACAATATGACATTGCCGTCAAAGAACTTTCGGAGGCATTATAATGAACGCGCCCGTATCTGCCGCCAAGCTTTATGATTGCCGTGACGCCTTTGCCGAAACATTGGAAACGCTTGCAGCCAACGACCCGCGGATTGTTGCCGTTTGCAATGACTCTGTCGGCTCTTCCAAACTCGGCGGTTTCAAATCGAAGTTTCCAGAACGCCTCATCAATGTCGGCATTGCTGAACAAAACATGGTCGGCGTCGGTGCTGGTCTTGCCAATGGCGGGCAACTGCCTTTCGTCTGCGGCGCATCCTGCTTTCTGACGGGCCGTGCGCTGGAGCAGATCAAGGCTGATCTGGCGTATTCCAATGCGAATGTGAAACTGGTCGGCATTTCCTCCGGCATGGCTTACGGTGAACTTGGACCGACGCACCATTCCATCGAGGATTTTGCATGGACTCGCGTTCTGCCCAACCTGCCAGTGATCGCACCGTGTGACCGCATCGAAACCGCAGCGGCGATCAAATGGGCTGCGGAATATGCTGGCCCCTGTTTCCTGCGCCTTTCGCGTGTTGGTGTGCCGGATCTTCTGCCGGAGGGCCATGTCTTCGAGCTTGGCCGCGCCAATCTGTTGCGTGACGGTTCAGACATTACACTGATTGCCAATGGCACGCTCACACACCGCATCGTCAAAGCTGCCGATCTTTTGGCAGAACGGGGCATCAAGGCGCGTGTGTTGAACATGGCAACCGTGCGCCCGATTGACGAAACTGCCATTATTGCCGCGGCGAACGAAACCGGCGCAATCCTGACGGCAGAAGAACATTCGATCTTCGGTGGCCTCGGCTCCGCTGTTGCCGAGGTGGTCGTGGATCATGCTCCCGTGCCCATGAAGCGTCTCGGCGTACCGGGCGTGTTTGCTCACACCGGCTCCGCAGAATGGCTGCTTGATGAGTTCGGCATGGCGCCAGCCGCAATCGCGGATGCTGCCGTGGCTCTGCTGAAAAGAAAATAAGGTCTCTCCCAAGCCGCTGCGTGTCTTGCCGATGCGTGGCGGCTCCCTTTTTTTTGTGACCGTCCTTCTTCGAATTGCTCCAGTTCAAGGCTAGAATATTTTGATGCGCGCTATTCTCTCCGTCGATCAGGGTACGACAAACTCCAAGGCTATTCTTGTGTCCGAGAAGGGCGCACTGCTGGCCAGAGGTTCATCACCTGTCGGCATCACCTACCCGCAACCGGGTTGGGTTGAGCAAGACCCCACGCGCATTTGGGCATCCGTCTGCGAAGCGATTGCCGCTTGCCTTAAAACGGCACCGAACGACATCACCGTCGAAGCCATCGCCATTTCCAATCAGCGCGAATCCGTTACCATCTGGGATGCCGAAACCGGAGAGCCGCTTGGCCCGGTTTTGAGCTGGCAGTGCCGCCGCACGGCGGATGAGTGCGCAGATTTGATCAACAAAGGCCACTCCGAACGCGTCATGGCGCTGACCGGCCTGCCCATCGACCCGATGTTTCCCGGCGCTAAAATGCGTTGGCTTCTGGATCGTGCTCCAAAGGGACGTAGAGTGCGGCTCGGCACGATCGACAGCTGGCTCATTCACTGCTTCACCGCCGGCAAAGTCCATGCTTGCGACGCCTCGAACGCCGCCCGCAGTCAGGTGCTGAACCTCAACCGGCAAATTTGGAGCCAGGAGCTTTGCGATCTGTTCAGCATCGATCTCGACGCTCTGCCACAGGTTCGCGACAGCAGTGGTGACTTCGGCACGACACTTAACGTTCCGGGCATCAAGGACGGCACGCCCATTCTGGCCGCGATTGGCGACAGCCACGCGGCATTGTTTGGCCACGGCGCCTTCAACCCCGGCGATGGCAAGGTGACGTTCGGCACCGGCTCTTCTGTCATGACCACGCTGCCCCACTTCATCGCGCCTGAACGTGGCATCACCACCACCGTTGCATGGCGGCTGGGCGGCAGGCCAACCTTCGCATTCGAAGGCAATATTCTGGTTTCCGCCGCCTCGCTTCCATGGATGGTGGAAATTCTGGGACTGCCAGATGTGGCAGCGCTCGTCGATCTTGCCGCAACGGCAGCACCGGGCGGTCCCGGCTTCGTGCCTGCCTTCGTCGGCCTCGGCGCACCCTATTGGGATTCCGACAGCCGCGCCCTGTTCTCGCAAATTAACTTCTCCACAACCCGTGCACAGATGGCGCGTGCGGTCACGGATTCCATCGCTTTTCAGGTCCATGACGTGTTTGCCGCCATGGGCGCGCAATCGCCTACCGGTTTTGGACGCCTGTTCGTGGATGGCGGCCCCAGTCAGAACCGTTTTCTGATGCAATGCGTGGCGGATATGCTGGAACATCCCGTTATTCAGCGTGACGCGCCGGAAGCGTCGGCCCTTGGTGCGGCTTACCTTGCGGGGCTTGCGCTGGGCATCTGGTCTGATCTTGAGACCATCGCGAGTCTCAATTCTAGCGGCAACACGATTGAACCGGTACCATCCAGTCGAAATGAACGACTTGCCACATGGGCCGATGCAATTGCCCGCTCGACGTTACCGACGGCCTCGTCTAATGGTGAATAAAAATTCACCATGGAGGGCTTATGGGTAGGGTCAACGAATTGCGCCTCATCTCGCGCGTTGCGCAGATGTATTATAACGAGCACAGGCGACAGGCAGAAATTGCCGAACATCTTCATCTCTCGCAAGCCACCGTTTCGCGGATGCTGAAACGTGCCGAAGCCGAGGGCATCGTCCGCACCAGCATCATTCCGCCGGTCGGCACCTTTGGCGATCTGGAAACACGCCTGCGCGAACGCTTCAATCTGCCGGAAGCCATCGTCGTGGATTGCAGCGAGGACCGCGACGGCGCGATCATGGCGCGTATCGGTGAGGCGGCAGCGCATTTTCTGGAAGTGACGCTTTCGCAAAATGAAGTTATCGGCGTTTCGAGCTGGAGCCAGACCATTTTCAAGATGGTGGAGAACATCCACCCGCTGAAGGGTGCGAAGGCAAAATACATCGTGCAGACGCTGGGCGGCATGGGTGATCCATCGGTGCAGACACACGCCACACAGATTACCACGCGGCTGGCACGGCTGACGGAAGCAGAACCCAAACTGCTGCCGGTTCCCGGCGTCTCGACGTCGCGTGAAGCCAAACTACTGATGCTGGCTGATCCTTACGTACGGGAAACCATCGATCTTTTCGGCACGATTACGCTTGCCATCGTTGGCATTGGTGCAGTGGAACCGTCCGAACTTCTTGCCCGCTCCGGCAACATTTTCTCGGCGAAGGAACTGGCCGATCTTTCACATGCGGGTGCGGTTGGCGATATTTCGCTGCGCTTTTTCGACAAGGACGGCAAACCCGTCAAGACACCACTGGACGAGCGGGTGATTGGGCTGCCGCTTGAAAATCTGTCCAACGTCGACCGCGTGATAGCGTTGGCAGGCGGCGCCAAGAAAACCGAGGCGATAGCAGGCGCACTCCGAACCGGTGTGATCGACGTTCTCGTCACCGACAAATTCACAGCTGAACGACTGGTCGGCACATAGACACAACACAGATTTCCATGAGGAGGAGAGATGAGACGCTTTGAAGGTCAATCCGTTTTCATTAGCGGCGGCAACAAGGGCATAGGGTATGGCATCGCCCGGCGTTTTGCCGAAGAAGGCGCCAAGGTGGCAATCGCCGCCGTGGAGAAAGACACACCGGACATCGCCGCCCGTTTGGGGCAAGACACCGGCGTTGCCACATCCGGCATCACCCTTGATGTACGGGATGCCGAAGCGGTACGCGCAGCCTATGATGAGGCCGAAAATGTCTTGGGCGCATTGTCTATTTCTGTGCAGAATGCGGGCGTCATCACCATCTCCAAGATTGAGGAACTGACCGAAGCACAGTGGGACCTCAATCTCGACGTCAACACCAAGGGCGCATTTTTATGCTGCAAGGAAGCCATTCTACGTTTCCGCGCCAGCGGCACCAAGGGACGTCTCATCAACACCGCATCCGGCCAGGCACGCCAGGGCTTCATCTATACGCCGCATTACGCGGCTTCGAAATTCGGCGTCTTGGGTCTCACGCAGAGCCTTGCCAAAGAACTGGCACCAGAGGGTATTACCGTCAACGCCATTTGCCCCGGCATTATCCAAACCGAAATGTGGGACTACAATGACCGCGTCTGGGGCGAAATGCTGGGAGACTACAAACCCGGCGAGTTGATGGCGGAATGGGTGCGCAATATTCCGATGCGCCGCGCCGGAACACCTGCCGAAGTTGCAGCGCTCGTTGCATTTCTGGCTTCAGAAGATGCAGCCTATATCACCGGCCAGACAATCAATGTCGATGGCGGGCTTATCATGTCCTAAAGGACATTCAGTCTGCTTTGCCACTCGGTGTTATGCACCGAGTGGCAAATAACATGTTCAATCAGTTCGGGTAACGCGATGCGTACCAAGCCTTGAACAAGGAATACTGATTTTCAAGCTGGCGACGCTGGGAAGCGCTCAATTCATCTGTTTCATTGAAGTGCAGCGTGTATTCCGTGTCGCCGTTCAGCACCATCAGATACTTGTAATGCAGAACGAGGTCAGGGCCTTCATCGTACTTGGAAAGCACGGTGAGCGCTTCTTCCAGCTCCAACGCATCGCGACGTGCCGTTGCGTCACCCTTGGCAGCCTTTTCGCAAAGTGAAACAAGGTGCAGAACCTGCTGAGGCAGCGCATTGCCGATGCCGGTGATAGCACCGCCTGCACCGCAATTGACAAAGCCATGGTAGACGCCTGTATCGACACCGACCATCAACGTCAGATCATCATCGCCAGCGGTGATATTTTCCGCAGCATAGGTCATATCCTGTTTGCCGCCGAATTCCTTGAAACCAATCAGGTTGGAATAACGCGAGCGAAGATCGAAGAACAATTCTGCACGTGTGGCAAAGCCGTAATAAGGGCTGTTGTAGATAACCGCTGGCAAGCCGTTCGCCGCTTCAAGAATGGCCGAGAAGTGTGCCTTCTGCGCGGAAGAGGAAGAGCCGCGAGACAGCACACGGGGGATAACCATCAAGCCCTTCGCACCAACTTTTGCAGCGTGAGCCGCATGGCTGACGGCCGATTTCGTATTGATGGCGCCGGTGCCGACGATAACGGGAATGCCCGCTTCCGCCAAGCGACGCACGCCTTCCTGACGCTCATCATCTGTCAGAAGCGGCCAGTCACCCATCGATCCACAATAAACCACCGCCGACATGCCAGCAGCAATCAAATCTTTGCCCTTTTTCACCAAGGCATCGAAATCGGGCGTGCGGTCTGCCTTGCAGGGCGTCATGAGAGCGGGAATACATCCCGTAAAAATCGTATCAGCCATTTTCTCTAGCCTCGTGTAACAAGTGGCGTGAACGCCAGAACCAATCTGGTTTTGTTATTTATCACCAGAGTAAGATTTTGTCGACAAATAAAATACAAAAGATTTTAATGCAGAAATCAGCAGCGCACGGACTGTAAGATGGGCCGCAACGGCACGGTTGGCGCAGATCGATTAAAGCGAAAGGCTTAGACTTTGGCGAGAGTCTGCTGCAATATATGAGCGGATCTGCTGAACGATCTGGTCAGCGTGAGCAATGGCAATGCGGTCGGCTTTTTCGACATCGCGCTCTATGATCGCCTGTATCATATCCTCATGCTCCGTCACATAGTGGCGCGGCAACACATCGCTGAATGACGAGTAATAGAGCCGAAGAATGCGCCGGCCTTCGTCCAGCAATCGGGTAAAAAGCTCGATGTAATGGCGGTTGCCACCGGCCACGGCAATGGCGACATGAAAATCACGATTCGTCGTGATCATGCCTAGCACGTCCCGTTCATCCACAGACGTCTCGAAAGACTTTTGAAATGCACGGATGTTGATGATGTCCTCGGGTGTATGCCGTGCAGCGGCAAGCCGGATCGTTACACGGTACATCAACGTCAATGCGTCAAAAAACTCCGGTAGGCCCAAGAAATCGATTTGTGAAACGATGGTTGCGCGGTTCGTCAGTGTGGTAATCAGCCCTTCAGAAGACAGCTTGACCAAGGCTTCACGGATTGGGGTTCTTGAAAGCTCGAAGCGTTCGGAAAGTTGAACCTCATCAATCGGGCTTCCCGGCGCAAGCTTAAGCTCGATGATTTCATTGCGCAGGGTTTCATAGACGGTCGAAACGCCAAATCCGCGACGATGCGTCTGCTTTTCTTTGTCGTCCGTCTTTTCCTTAGCAGTCATCCGGCACATACCCCGCAACCATATCGATATGTCCATTTACGATATTCAAGGTCATAGCGAAATCCCCATAAAACGCTTGCCCCTGGGCGTGGACCGAACTTTTGGAACCGCCAGTAAGCTTTAGCTGGTCGAGAAATCGGCTTAGCATCACAAGTAAGGTCAGGATCGTGGACTTTGTTCGCTAAGCTAGAGCTTCTGACTACAAATTTATTATTATTCCTCACGAAATGCTCGGTTGATCTGGTCGGACAGCGGCTTCATAAGATACGAAAGCGCGGTGCGATCTCCGGTCTGGATCATAGCCTCTGCCGGCATTCCCGGAACCAGCGTCAGTTCTCTCAGCTTTGCCAATTCGGCCTCCGGAACGGTAAGACGCACGACATAATAGGACATGCCGGTTCGTTCATTCGTCGTCAGGTCTGCGGCAATACGGGTGACGTGTGCATTCAACTGCGGTGTGGTTCGTTGGCTGAAAGCAGACATTCGCAACACGACCGTGTGGCCAATGCTGATTTGATCTATATCCTTCGGTGCGATTTGCACTTCAAGCGCCAGATCGTCTCCTTCCGGCACGATGGACATAATCGGTTCTGCTGGGCTGATGACACCACCCACCGTGTGTACCGTCAATTGATGGACCACACCGGACTGAGGCGCAATAATATCGATGCGCTTCAGATTGTCCTCTGCAGAGACTTTACGCTCGACATATTCACCAATTTGCGCCTGAACTTCTCTCAATTCGCGCCCAACCTCACTTTTCAAATCCTGATCGATTTGAAGAATTTGAAGCTTGGTCTCGGATATACGCCCTGCGACCTGAGCCTGGTATGCGATCTTCTCCCCACGTTCCCCGCCGAAGGTCGCAACCTGCGTTTTCAAACCATTCAAGCGTTGATCGGACACGACACCCTGTTCTCGAAGGCCGGTCAGAGAGGTGATTTCCTTGTTCAGAACCTCCATGCCGTCTCTGTAAGCAGCCTCTTGCGCTTTCAGCCCTTCAATCTCATGGAGAAATTGTGCGATGCGCTCCGAAAGCTGTGCCTTTTTCCCTTGCCGGGATTCCTTGCGAAATTCGAAGAGGCGCGTTTCACTATGGATGGCAGAGGCCACATCCACGTTGGCACGGCGCGCGAGAATGGATTCGGGAAAAACAATCTCGGCCAGATCATCACGCTCTGCTTCCAGCCTTGCAAGGCGAGCGTTCATTTCATCCAGCCGTTTTGTAACGATCGAGAGATTGGCGCGGGTCTGCGTGGCATCAAGCCGCATGAGTACGTCACCGGCTTTCACCACATCGCCATCGCCCACGAGGATTTCTCCGACCACACCGCCCGTCGGGTGCTGCACCTTCTTGACGTAGGAATCGACAACGAAGTGACCCGGCGCGACAACGGCACCGGACAGTGACGTGACAGACGCCCACGCACCGGCCCCGCCTACCAACACCACGCCCGCAACAACACCTGCAAGCAAATGGTGACGAATGGATCGGGAAACATCAAAGGGTTTAGTGTTTGACATCTTTTGCCTCTTCGGTGTCCGGTCCAGTCGTTTCAACGTCTTCAGGCTGTGCGGTCGGCTGTGCAACAGCACGCAGCGGCCTCATTCCATAGCCCGTCACTGGAAAGCCCTTTGCCGCCGGTGCAGTTGCCCCACCGCCTTTGAGAACCTTCGAAAGAATGTCATCACGAGGACCGAACGCTTTTTGCTGACCGTTATCCATCATCAAAACGAGATCGACGACCCCTATAGCGCTTGGGCGATGCGCAACCACGATGGCAATACCGCCGCGAGCCCGAACCGACGCTATCGCGTTGACAACCGCCGCCTCACCCTCGGCATCGAGATTGGCGTTTGGTTCGTCCAGCACCACAACGAAGGGATCACGATAAAGAGCGCGTGCCAGCCCGATGCGCTGCCGCTGGCCTGCCGAAAGCGCCGATCCAGCTTCGCCGATGCGGGTTTCATACCCCTTCTCGAAACGCAGGATGAGATCATGCGCACCTGCCGCCTTTGCAGCAGCCACGATTGCTTCGGCATCGGCGTCCTCCTCAAACCGGGCGATGTTTTCGGCGATATTGCCGTCGAAAAGCTCAACGCCCTGTGGCAGATAGCCGATGTGGCGACCAAGCACCTCACGGTCCCATTGGTCAAGACTTGCCCCATCAAGCCGCACCTTGCCGGAGGCTGGCACCCAGGCATTGACGAGGGCGCGTGACAGTGTCGACTTTCCAGAACCGGATGGCCCGATAACACCCAGCGCACTGCCCGCCCGAACAGCGAAGTTGAGCCCCATGACCGTGGGCTTCTTTTCGCCGGGCGGCACGACAACAACGCCTTCGACACGAAGTTCTTTTATCGGCGCAGGCAAAGCGGTGACGGGCAAATCTTGCGGGATTTTTGCCAGCAAATCCTGCAACCGCGCCCAACTTTGGCGCGCCATCAAAAACGGCTTCCAGCTTGCAATGGCCAGATCGACCGGTGCCAATGCTCGCCCCATCATGATGGAGCTTGCGATCATGACGCCGCCGGTGACTTCCTGACGGATCACGAGATAAGCCCCGACACCCAATATTGCCGATTGCAGCATGACTCGCAGCGTTTTCGAGATGCCACCCAACACGTTGGAAACATCACCCGCCGCCCGGTTGGCCGCAAGGTAGTCGCCGTTGGCGTTACCCCAAAGGGACGCGATACGCTTGCCCATGCCCATGGATTGAACGACTTCGGCATTGCGCCGCGCGCCTTCAAGCAGGGCATTGCGTTTCATGTTGTGCGTGATCGTATCGCGAATAGGCTTTTGCGACAGCGCATTCGTCAACAGCGTCAGCGCGACAAGAATAACAGCGCCGACAAGCGCAGTAATGCCGATCCAGAAATGAAAGAGAAAACATATGCCGAGATAAAGCGGCATCCAAGGCAGATCAAAGAACGCGGTCGGACCCTGCCCCGACAAGAAACCGCGAACATTATCCAGATCCCTCAACGGCTGAAGCCCATCTCCCGGCATCCGCGTCAACAGCGGCAAACGCACGACGGCGTTGTGAACGTTGCCCGATAATTGATTGTCGAACTGCTCACCAATGCGCAGCAGCACACGCGCACGGATGATTTCGAGGGCGGCTTGAACAGTATAAAGTCCGACCGCGAGGATTGCGAGCCCGGCCAGCGTCGGCACACTGCCGCTGGACAGCACGCGGTCATAGACCTGCAACATGAAGATGGGCGAGGTCAATGCGAGAACATTGACCAAACCGCTTATCAGAGCTATTCCGAAAGACGCTCGTCTGAGGGGTGAAACGACCGTCGCAGCCAAAAGCTGCGACGACGTTTGCTGTGGCGCTTGCGACACTACAGCGTTCCTCAGGCGGCTTCTGCCAAGGCAGCAGCGGGCGTAAACAGGAAGTTGCTTGCTGCAAGCGCTGTCTTCGTGACGCCTTCAAGCGTTACCGAACCAAGGCTGCCGAGATCGATGACAGTGTTGGAACCAACCTGCGATGACGCAGCATAAACTTCTGCAAACGTATCGAACGCAGCACTTTCAATACCGCGGAAATCGATCCAATCACCACCAGCACCAGCCGTAAAGCCTGTGACTGTGTCGTGACCGACCGTGCTGGAGAGTGCGCCATCGATATCTCGGTCGAAGACGAAACGATCACGTCCGGCACCACCATTCAGCGTATCGTTGCCATCGAAGCTGTAAAGTACGTCATTGCCAGCAGTACCGTTCTGAACCGTTCCGCTGTTGCCGAAGAAGTCAAATAGACCGGCTTGCTGGTTACCACTTGCAGCTGTAACACCTGTGAAGCTAAGAAGTGGGTCAGATGCCTGATTTGCATTGTGTGTCAGTGAATAGATCGCACCACGGAATGAGGCATCTGGCACACCGCCACCCAGGTTAACGCTGACACCGGTATTGGCGAGGCTATAACCAGTGCTCGCCGAGCCGGAAAGACCGGTACCAAAATACAGATTGTTGACGCTTCCGGTGAAAGCTCCACCAACGCCGTAGCTGAATTGACCATCGAAGATCGCACCGCTTCCGCCGGATACACCTTCGGCCCATTGCGAATAAGCATAGCCCGAACCGGCAGGGGCAGCAACCAAGTTACCATTGCCAACGTAGGAACCGAGACCTTGCGCCCATGTCGTAAGGCTTTGAACCAGATTGAAGCTGGTTGCTCCCGCTGCGGCATTAATTGTGACGACTGGCATTTCCTTATCCTTTTAGTTTTCGTGCTTTCACACTTCTCTTCATATGTTCGCCTTCTGGCGAACCTCCGGGCCACGACATCTCTATCGTAACGATAACGCAGGCTTTTTAAACCCCAAGATTGCACTAGAATTTCACGCTCAACGATGCAGTGAATGTTCTTCCTGGTGCCGGAATTGCACTCGTCCCAAGCGAGGGCCAATAGGCTTCATCCGTGACATTGTTCACCGCAAAACGCAGCTTGGTATTTTCGTTGAAAGCATAAGAACCGTAGATGTCATAAACTCTATAGGCATAAGCAGAGTACGTGGGCGCAAGCACGCCAACGGTCGGCTGGGTTTGCTGAACGTAGGTCATCCGTCCTCCGAGCACAAAACGCTCATCCAACATGCGAACACCAGCATCCAGTGAGAAACGTTCTTTGGGCACGACAAAGATCACAGACGAACGAATTTCGTTTCCACTCCCCGGCGTCGCGTTGATATCACTTGGGCCATCATAGGTGTAAGTGCTGGCTAGATCCGTATTGGTTCTGGTGTACGACACACCGCCATAAGCAAGCCCAATGTCGTAATTCACCTCAAGTTCCAGGCCACGCATACGCGTAGTTCCATCGAGATTGACATTCACGTCGTAGACCTTCTCGAATGGCGCATAGTAACCTCGCGCCATAGCAATATAGTCGGTGATATCACGACGGAACCAGAGGGCCTTTAAGCGAAAGCTATCATCACTTGATAATAGCCCATCCGTCTTGATATTGGCTCCGAGCTCCCAGGTTTTGGCCTGTTCAGCCCGCAAATTAGGGTTCGGCATATTTGCTGTAGGCGATGTATTGGGGTGCCCGCCCGAAAAGAGCGTCTCCATGATCGAAGGGGGGCGATAGCTTTCGCTATAATTGACAAAGGGTTGCAACCAGTCGAAGGGCTTGATGGAGATAGAGGCCGATGGCAACCAAGCCCCGCCAGACTTATCGATCTCAAAATTTGTATACGGAGCAGGCTCCTGTCCCAGTTGCTCATCGATTTCGATGATACAAAATGTCGGATCAAAATCGTCCCATAACTCACAGCCCGCTGGACTGATGACAAACGATTTTCCGACACCCGCTATTTGAGTAGCGCCTTTCAAACGGTAATGATCATAACGCAGTCCGCCCCGAACGGTCAGCCAGTCATCGTGCTCTAAGGTCGCATTGAGAAACCCACTCGCCATATCGGCGCGACCAGACGGGTTCATGCCCTTGTAGCCATACGCTTCGTCAATACCTGAGGCGTTGATGCGGGCTATTGCGTCGGTCTCACCACTATCCCGGAATGCCTCCACTCCGTAATTCAGAGAAAACGCGCCGACAGGCAATTCGAACCGGCTGGTGTTTTCAATACTGCCACCCCAACTTCTCATGCCGTAGGACACAGGATCGGGGATGGTGTAATTGCGGACTTCGTCATTCTTGGTATCGGAGAACCAAAGTTTTGCCTTGAGGTCAACGAGTGCCGATTCTGGATCCCACGAAAGAGACGATGTAATTGTATTGTTCAGATAGTCTTCGTCATCGATACGTGTACCTTCGCTAAGCGACGAGGTAATATCGTATCGCATCCAGCTGAGGTCGATCTTGACATCATCAACCGGCGTGGCCTCCATCTTGAACAGGGAGCCAACACTTTCAAAACCGGTGGAAAGAACTTCGTCCCCGACAATCGTCGACCATTCAATCAACTTACTGTCGCGCTTACCGACCTTATATTCGCCCAGCCTCTTGTGGCTGACGCCACCAAGGATGGAAAAATCCTCTGAGAGACGAATGCCTGCGATAACATTGCCATCGAAGTCGAAGGCATTGGTGCCGCTACCGGCGGTAATCGTGCCACCCCATTTTTCTCCGGATTTGATGATGTCATCTGCGGTAACTGAGCGGAAGTTGACTGAACCGCCAAGCGACCCTGCACCGCCAACGCCAGAGCCTGTGGCTTTTTCGATTTCCACGGAGCGGATGAACGAAGAGTCCACGAATACTTGCTGCGAACCACCATGACCGGCGCGTTGAAAATTCTGTCGCGCGCCATCGATCATAGCGACAACGCGGTTATTGTCTTGAAGGCCGCGAATGTTGACCTGAACGCCGGGTTTCTGCGATTCCGAACGGTTGACCTGAACACCGGCCACATGATCCAGCACATCACGCGCACTGCGCGCACCAGAGTTTTCAATGGCTTCTTTCGAAACCACACTCACACTCGCAGGTGCTTCGTAGACCCAGTCGGGTGTTCCCTGAAAGCCTGACCCCGTCGCGGCGTTGCGGTCTGTTTTACCGGTGACAACGATGGTTTCGAGGACGGTTGAGCCATCTAATGTCTGCGCTCCGCCGACCGTCTGGCGTTCACCGATAACGGCTGCGCCATTTCCAGTGAAGTAGAAGCTAACGCCAGTACCGGCCAATAATTTTTCCAGCGCCTGCTGCGGTGTGAAACGTCCGCTGAGGGTATTGACCCTCACACCCTGCTGCGTGGCGTTGGCAGCGGAGGTGATTTGCATACCGGATTGGCGGTTAAATGTAAGAAGTGCGGATTGGAGTGGCTGGGCTGGAATGTTGAAATCCCGCGCGACAGGGGATGCCTGTTGCGGCGTCTGCGATCCCATTGCTGTTTGCGCGACAGCGCCGTTGATATTGGCAAAAACGGCAAGTGCAACAGAACCAGACAAGAAGGCGCGTTTCGCCTTTATCAATCTTTGACTATCAACACGCTTACTGACTGACCGGCACTTCATAACGTCTTGGTATCCCCACATCCGCACCGCCTCATGGGTGCTTCCGATGTGATAGACACTTGGTCGAAGCCGTTTTTTCACCGTCTGAGCGAAAAAATCGCTAAATCATGATTTTTATTGTCAAATTTATTATGCAGTTCAAAACCGGGTTACGATGCGCGCGAAATCAGAGACTTTACGCACTTTTCCACCATAGGGATCAACCAGGGCTCCGAGCGCTTTTTCTGGGTCATCCAGATTATAGATTCCGCTAACCCTTTGCTGTGAAAGAGAAATATCCGGAGTTGAAATCCATGCCGGATGATATCGCTGAATTTGCTCAATGACTGTGCCGATTTTTTCGTTGGTGACGATGAGGCGACCAGTCCGCCACGCGCCGATGCCAGCAACGCCGATCATCTCGTCACTGATAGCCCCAGTGCTGCGATCTACCGTCAGCAACTCACCGGGAACGAGTACCCGGTCTATGACCGCGCCCGCAACCTCACCCGTGGCTTTTACCGAGCCATGTTCCAGCCCGATCTGGGTGTTCTCACCCGTCAGGCTGACGTTGAAAGCGGTGCCGAGAACGGCAACCGTCAGCTTTCCAGCCTCGACACGAAACGGTTTTGTTGTGTCAGGCGCCACATCGAAATAGGCTTCGCCCTCCAACAGTCTGACCTTTCTTTCGCCTGAAGAAAAATCGACGGCGAGCGCACTTGCGGGTGAAAGAAAAACTTTGCTGCCATCTGCCAGCACCACCTCCCGCGTTTGCGCGGTGGCAGTCGTGTAGTCGGCTTCGAAACGAAGCAACAATGTGGGTGCCGCGAGGGCGACAAGACAGATTGTGATTACCGCTGCACCAACCGCGCCGACCGCGCGCGACATCCACTTTCGTCTTGAGCGAACCGGCACCGAGGAACGGTTCTGCTGATCTTGCGGTATCTCACCGACGGCCCGCCACATTCGGCAGGTCTTTTCCCATTCACGACGATGCTGCGGGGAGGCAAGAACCCAGCTTTCGAACTCCGCACGCAAACCTTGCAGATCAGGGTTTTCCCTTATCCGTATCAGCCAGTCGGCTGCCTCATCTGCGATTGCTTGCATGCGCTGGCTGTCTTGATCGGATGTCATCTTGCAAACTTTTCAAAGTTCAGTGTCCGGATGATAATAGACACTTCGGCGAGGGATTTTTTTCACGGCAACGCAAATTTTTATGAAATATTGCCTTTTCAAAGATCAATCGCCATTTTTTCCCTAATCGTCTTCATCGCTTCTTTCAGCAGTCGATGCACCGTGGATATGGAAATATCCATGCGTTCCGCGATGTCTTCCATCGTTTTCCCCTCGAAACGATAGAGCTCCATGACCAAGCGCATTTGTGGCGGAAGATTTTCCAGCACATGTGCCGCAATTCTGACCTGCTCGCAAAAAAGGAGATGGTCCTCCGGCGTGTCTACGGTTTGATATTGCGTCCACCAGGGCAAGTCATCGGGGTGGGCGGCATTCTTCACTTTCTGGTGGCGCTTCCGGTTGAACGACAGATTACGCACGATGCGAAACAGATATGCTTTCGGCGGCACCGGCTGGTCGTGTTCTTTTGGCATGAAATGCAGAAATGCCTCCTGCACCACATCCTCAGCCTCATCCCGTGATTTGGTCAGCGGGGCGGCATAGTCCACCAGTGCCCTGCGGTTTTGCAGGTACATGGCATACCATTCATTCTTTTTACCCAAGCCCATAGGACAACCTGAACACGCGGAATCGCAACAAGGCGACCCGTCCAACTTTGAGGTGTTTCGGATCGCACGATACAAAATGCTGTAGCATCACTCTGTCTCGGAACCAACAAAGTTGATTAAATAAATCATATTATTTCCGCAACCGTTGCTGTCTGTGATTCAAGCCTCGTCACAAGAAAACTTGCATTGCTGCAACGAATTGCTAACATATCAGACAAGTAGGAAGCAGATGGGGCAAAAATGGACGCCGTGCGCACATACGAGCAAGGAACATCACTCGCAGCCAAAATCAGCACCGCATTGCGGCGCGATCTGGTCGGCGGTGTTTTCCGTCCTGGCGACAGGCTTCCCAGCGAAAGCGCCCTGACGCGGGAATATTCCGTCAGTCGAACGGTTGTTCGGGAGGCTATTGCCATTCTGCGCGCGGATGGATTGGTGGAAGCCCGCAAGGGTGCTGGTATTTTCGCCCTCCAGATCCAGCCAGCAAAAGACGAGCCTTTCAAGGATTTAACGACAGAGCGGATATCCTCCGTCATTGAGCTTCTTGAATTGAGAACGGTTTTCGAAGTTGAATCCGCCGGTCTAGCTGCGTCCAGACGCTCCGCCACTCAGATCGAAGCCATTCTTGACGCCCACAATCAGATTGGCACCTGTCTCGCGGAAGGGAAGTCCACCCGCGATTCGGACTTCGACCTGCACTTCAAGATCGCAGAAGCCACGCAAAACAGGCGTTTTCCCGAATTTTTGCGGTTGATCAGGTCGGGCATCATTCCCCGCGGGGAATTGCAGGGTGCGGCACCCGGCGCTCGCCCCAAGGATTATAACCTGCACTTGCAGGAAGAGCATGGGCGGATCGTCGATGCGATCATCGAAGGCGACGCAGAAGCCGCGCGTGAGCAAATGCGCGTTCACCTGCGTGGAAGTCTTGAGCGCTATAAGGTGCTGTTGAGATCCAAGACCGCCAACGTGGAAGACAAGGCCTAGCGTCTGCCCAACCGCATAAAATAGTGTTTATTGCTTTGCGGACCCCCCACTCAATTAGATCAAACGATCTCATCAAGCTTCGCGCCGAAGTCTCACCATGTCTGAGACGCATATAGAGAGAGTGAAATCGATTTTCCACATCAATCTCACCTGACATGTATCGCAACCCAGCACGCCCGCGCTTGACAGATACGACAACATGTGACAGGTTTTGGGAAATTTGTCAGACATGAAGCCTTTCGCTTTCTGAAGACTGACAGAGGGAGGAATTATGCACATACGAAGCCCGCGCCTTGCTGGCGCGGCCGGGCAGGTTGGTACTATTGCCATCACGCTACTCGGCCTGCTTTTGCTCACCTTCTTTATCGGACGCCTGATGCCTGCGGACCCTGTTCGCGCTATCGTCGGTGAAGATGCGACCCGTGAAACCTATGAACAGGTCTTCCGGTCACTGGGCCTCGACAGGCCGGTTTGGGAGCAGTTTTTCTATTATCTCGGTGATGTTTTTACCGGCAACTTTGGTACTTCCATCCGCACGGGCCAACCTGTCATTCAGGATATCCTGCATGTCATGCCTGCGACGATGGAACTTGCGACATTTGCGATCATCATCGGTGCCGGGCTTGGCATACCGATGGGCGTCTTTGCGGCCGTCAACAAGGATCGCTGGCCTGACCACCTCGTTCGCGTCATTAGCCTGTTCGGCCACTCCATGCCGATCTTCTGGACGGGCATGATTGCGTTGATTGTTTTCTACGCGAAACTCGACCTCGTCGGCGGAAGCGGACGAATGGACCAGTTCTACATCGGCCTTATTGACGAGCGCACCGGCTTCCTGCTGATAGACAGTCTTCTGGCTGGCGATATGGACGTCTTCTGGTCCGCCGTGAACCATTTGATCTTGCCTGCATCGCTCTTGGGCTATTCATCGTCTGCCTACATCACTCGCATGACCCGCAGCTTCATGCTCGACCAGCTTGGTCAGGAATATGTGACGACGGCGCGTGTGAAAGGTCTTTCCAGCAGACAGACCATCTGGCGGCACGCCTTTGCCAATATCCGCGTCCAACTCGTTACCATTGTCGCCCTTGCTTACGGCTCCTTGCTTGAGGGTGCGGTGTTGATTGAGACCGTGTTTGCATGGCCCGGTTTTGGTCAGTACCTGACCAACAATCTTATTATTGGCGATATGAATGCCGTTATGACCTGCGTGTTGATCGTCGGCGTCATCTTCATCGGCCTTAATCTTCTGTCCGACATTCTTTATCGCTTCTTCGACCCGAGGACACGCTGATGACCGCGAAAGCAGAAAAAATCAGGCTGCCAGCCTCCGTGAATGCGTTGAAGAACATCATTCTTTTCCTTCTGCGCAGTCCAACGTCAACATTCGGCTTGGTGGTTCTCTCCATCCTCATCTTCGTCGCAGTCTTCGCGCCGTTGATTGCCACGCATGATCCTTATGTGCAAAACCTGGCAAATGTGCTGAAGGCGCCCGGCGACGGACATCTCTTCGGCACGGATGACCTGGGCCGCGATATCTTCAGCCGTCTGGTTTATGGCGCACGTATCACGCTGACCATCATCTTTCTGGTGTCCATCGTGGTCGGCCCGATCGGCCTTATCATCGGCACGGCTTCGGGTTATCTCGGTGGAAAGTTCGATACGGTCATGATGCGCATTACCGATATCTTTCTGTCCTTCCCAAGTCTGATCCTGTCGCTTGCCTTCGTTGCGGCGCTTGGACCGAGCCTCAACAATGCGATCATCGCGATTGCTCTCACATCATGGCCACCCATTGCACGTCTTGCACGCGCAGAAGCCATGACGTTCCGCAACGCCGATTACATTGCAGCTGCCCGTCTTCAAGGTGCTTCGCCCGTCCGCATCATCGTCAAGTCAATCATGCCTATGTGCCTGCCTTCAGTGCTCATTCGCCTCACGCTGAACATGGCAACGGTCATTCTGACCGCGGCTGGTCTTGGATTCCTTGGCCTCGGCGCGCAGCCGCCATTACCGGAATGGGGCGCCATGATCGCAACGGGTCGTCGTTACATGCTGGACAATTGGTGGCTGGTGACATTTCCGGGCATTTCGATCCTGACCGTCAGTCTTGCTTTCAATCTTCTGGGTGATGGCTTGCGTGACGCGCTCGATCCCAAGCAGATGAACCGGAGATAAGCCATGGAACGGACAATACTGGACGTCAAAAATCTCCGCATCCGCTATGGCGGCTCAGAAACAGAAGCCGTGCGCGGCGTTTCCTTCACACTTGGCCGTGAACGGCTGGGCATCGTTGGCGAAAGCGGCTCGGGAAAGTCCACCGTTGGTCGTGCACTTCTACGCCTCCTGCCGGGTGCTACCATCACTGCCGATACGCTTCGTTTCGAAGAGCTTGAACTGCTTTCCCTCTCGGAAAAGGAAATGCTGAAGGTTCGCGGCAGACGCATGTCGATGATCCTTCAGGATCCGAAGTTTTCGCTTAACCCCATCAGACGCGTTGGTGATCAGGTAGCGGAAACCTATCTGCGGCATTTCAAATGCGCAAAATCGGAAGCCAAGGCAAAAGCGCTTGCGATGCTGGAAGCGGTGAAAATCCGCGATCCCGAGCGTGTTTATGCGCAGTACCCGCATGAGATTTCCGGCGGCATGGGCCAGCGCATCATGATCGCCATGATGCTTCTCGCGGACCCCGATCTGGTCATCGCCGATGAGCCAACCTCGGCACTGGACGTCACTGTTCGCCTGCAAGTGCTGAACATTCTGGATAGTCTGGTTCGAGACCGCGGCATCGGCCTTATCATGATCAGCCATGACCTCAATCTCGTGCGCAATTTCTGTGATCGCGTTCTCATCATGTATGCCGGTCAGGTCGTTGAAACCCTGTCTGCCGGCGAGTTGGATAAGGCCCAACATCCGTACACACGCGGCCTGCTGGCAGCTCAGCCCCGCATCGGAGGCTCACGCTCACAGCTTGCCGTGCTGGACCGCCGCCCGGAATGGATGGAGGAAAACGTCTAATGTCAGTTTCTGTTGAAATCCGTGACCTGTCGATTAGCTTCGGCACCGGTCCCACAGCAATAAAAGTCCTGCCTTCCGTTTCCTTTTCCGTCAATCCGGGCGAATGTTTTGGCCTCGTCGGTGAATCCGGCTCGGGCAAATCCACCGTCCTGCGCTGCGTCTCCATGCTGACGGATTTCTGGAGCGGCGACATACTGATCAACGGAAAATCCGTGCGCGACATGCCATTGATCGACCGTTGCCGCACACTGCAAATGGTGTTTCAGGACCCCTATGGCTCGTTGCACCCGCGCCAGTCTGTCCGAACTGTGCTCAGCGAACCACTGACCATCCACAAGCTTGGCGACAAAGAAGAGCGGATGCGCAAGGTCATCACCGATGTTGGCTTACCGGTCTCGTTTCTGGATCGTTTTCCGCATCAGCTTTCCGGCGGTCAGCGTCAACGTGTGGCGATTGCCCGTGCGCTGATCCTTGAACCGTCGCTGCTGCTGCTGGATGAACCGACATCGGCACTTGATGTTTCGGTTCAGGCCGAAATTTTGAACCTTCTTCAGCGCCTGCGCGAAGAACGGGGTTTCACCTACATCATGGTGACGCACGATCTCGCGGTCGTCGACCATATGTGCGATCGTTTTGCAGTGATGTTGCGCGGCGAAGTGACAGAAATACTTCCGCGTGAAGCCATTGCCCGCAACGGTGCAACGCACCCCTACGCCCGCGAACTCATCGGCGCATCGCTGGAATATGAAGGCGTAAATTCTTAAACGCCTTCATAGATTAAGCTATATCAATCCACCTCGGGATCATATTCCCGAGGTCCGTCGTCTTTGGTGAACAGAACACAGGGTCCGCGAGAGCCACGCGGATCATAGGAATATCCCTTCGCCGCCAGAGCTTGGGTGATGTCCCGGATGCCAGACAGGCTGTAGAGATGATCGTGCAGTTCCACGAAGATGCGCTCGACACCTTCAAGCTTGGCGTTCTGGAGCAAATCATGCTCAGCGCCTTCGATATCCATCACCAGCGCATTGATCTTGTGGCGTTCGATAAACTCATCGATGTTTTCAGAGGGGATGTCGATGCGATGCTCATAAGGCCCCTGTTGCTCATCCATGGATGACATCCAGAGGTCTTTACGAACGTAAAACGCATGTGTGTGTGGCGCGTGCGCAGTCAGAAGCCCTTGGGAAAAGGCAACGTTATCCTCGCAGTTTTCCCGGATCACCCGCTCGGCCAGCGCTGCGGTTCCGGGGTTTGCTTCGAACGCCCAAACCGACACGTCTTTAATTCCGGCAATGATGGATGTGATGATCCCGATACCCGAACCAAGTTCAAGAACGCGATCTCCGGGCTTGATGGCTTTTAGAATGCTGCGGGCTTCTTTCGCTTCATAGCTGCCATCTTCCAGCGCCTGCCAGATGATTGGCGAAACCTCATCTCGCGATAGCTCCAGCTTCACGCCATGCACTTCAAGCCGTTCCATTCAAAAATCCCTAATTAATGACCAACCATGACGCAAGCAGCAGTACTGCTCTGCTCGCTTAACGACACGTTCAATGACGAACATTCAAGAGACATTGCGGCCATTCTCGCCCGAACGAATGCCAAAAACATGGAGCTTTTCCGCTGGTATAGGCCTGCCGATCAAATAGCCTTGCATTTGATCGCACCCAAGACGAGAGAGGCATTGGTATTGCTCTTCGGTCTCGATACCTTCTGCTATCGTGGTCATGCGCAGGCTGCGCGCCATTCCCACCACGAATTCAACGATTGCAAGCGCGTCCGTATCCGTCGTGACGTCTCTGAGAAAAGACTGATCGATTTTGATCTTGTCGAAAGGCACGCCTCTTAGATTGCCGAGTGAAGAATATCCCGTGCCAAAATCATCCATGGCGATCTGTATGCCGACGGCTTTCAGTTTGCGCAGCGTATCCAAGGTCTGATCGCTTTTCGCAAGCAGTACAGACTCCGTAATCTCAAGCTCAAGCCTGCTGGGGTCGAGACCACTTTTGTCCAGCGCGCTAACGACATTGTGGATGAGATTGGTGCTGTGAAACTGGACCGGTGACAAATTGATCGCCACCTTGAAGTCTCCACTCCATGTCGTGGCTTCCAGACATGCGGTTTCCATAGCCCATTTTCCCAGCGAATGGATCAGGCCTGTTCGTTCAGCGACAGGAATGAACGCCGACGGCGGCACACTGCCGCGCACAGGGTGCGTCCAGCGCAAAAGCGCCTCGAAACCACAAATCTCACGGTTGGGTGTCAGCACCTGAGGCTGGTAATAAACTTCCATCTCATTATTCTGAAGCGCCATCTGAAGATCGGCCTCAAACGACCTCTTTTCCGTCAACTGCCTCTGCATGTGGACTTGAAAGACGCTGGCGCGTCCAGGGCCAAGTGCCTTGGCTTCGTAAAGCGCCAGGTCGGCTCGCTTGAACAATTCGTCGGCATTCATATCGCCACAGGACACGGCAATACCAACACAGGTGCCAATTTTGATTTCCAGTTCGCCCAGATTGTAGGTCTGGCTTATCTGCGAAATCAGTTGAGTCGCAAGATCAAGCGCTTCGTCCTCATTCTCACCGCTGGAGATGACCGCAAACTCGTCGCCGCCAAGGCGGCAGACCATATCGTCATCGTCATGCAGGGCAGACAATCGCAAGGCGACGGACTGGAGCAGGGCGTCACCGACGTCATGGCCGAGTGTGTCATTGATGTCTTTGAACCCGTCCAGATCGAGCAACAGAATGACGGCCGTTTCTCCGCTTGCGGAACCAAGCCTTTCATTCAGCTCTCTTCTGAACAGTGCGCGGTTTGGCAGTTCGGTTAGCGCGTCGTGATAAGCATCATGCGCCAACCGAATGTTGTTTGCTTGCAACTCCAATGTCGCCGCGCGCAAATCGTCGGTCAAACCGCGCATATCTTTTTGCGCACGGTCCAGCAGATTATTGTGCCGATTCAAAAGGAAGATCAGCGCAACGCCGCAGACAATCAGACCGCCCGCCAAGGCGGTATAAATGATGTGAAGCCTGCGAACTTCAGACTGGGCAGCATCAATAAGATCAACATCGTAAGCCACCGATGACGACGCCAGCGTGGTCAAAGGTCCGTCCAGAGCGCTCATGGACCGAATGAGAGGCGCAACGTCGGCAGGTTGCAAATTTTCGAGATTTTTGTCGAGATCGAAAAGAATTTTATTGAGCTGTGCGACCAAATCGCGCGAGTCAGGATGCTCTCCGATAAAAGCGCCCAGCTTTCCATTCTTTAAAAGCTCCAGCCGGCCCAGCATCAGATCAAGACGCAGGCGCAAATCATCCCGGCTTATCCGTTCCGGGTCCAGCACGAAACCGGACAGCTTGTTCTGAAGGCGCAAATATTCGGCGACGGTTTGGCTTACCGCCCAAGAATCATTGTACCGCGCGAATTTTTGCAGCGCAGTTTGCCGCTGTGCAATGACGTAGGCGAAATAGCCTGTTGCCAGCACAAAGCAGCAAATGATAACCGCAAGTATCTTTCGCAAACGGCACCTTTACTCGACTATCAGCTTTGCAACTTGCCACGCGGAGCGTGTGTAATAGGTCTGGGTTTGAAGTTCGGGGGAACTGTCGTAGGGGTAGATGACAAACAGGGGGCCTTTTTCGCGGACTTCCATGTAGTTTCCATCACGCTTCATAGCGAGAATAACATTAAATTTATTGAAATCTTCCATCGGAATCGTACTGACATAATCATTCAGGGCAACAGCCGTCACAATGGTGCCTTTGGCGCCCACGAATGCCATTAATTTCTTGAGCGGTACACCCTCAAAACGTACCCGTCCGTCATACCATGGTGAATTTGTTTCTACGGCCACGACGCCAATAGATTCCAACATCTCACGATCAAACTGAGCCGCGCCATTGATGTTGGTGTTGGCGATGTTTCCAGATATCGTCAGAATGGTTTTGCCTGCGGGCTTCGGTAATGTACCCGCTTGAGCGCAGGAGAGCCATGTTATTGACAGAATCGCAGTAATGATTAATCGCGAAAAGCTCATTGTTTGTGTCCCTCGAAAGACGTCAAAAGCTAGCAACCCGCCAATATGCGAGTTCGGCGCATGAGTCTTATATCAGGAATCAATACAATATTGTTACCGAGATTTGATCGGTATTTTAGTGGTTTATGAAACCTCAGTTCGATACCGCAGTCACGGCCTACCAAAATCTCCAATAATTACAAATAAAACGTGAAAATATCTTTCGTGCAATCAAATTCGTATTTACCGGGCGTGCTTTTTCATCACGCCCGGCATTCTTTTCACGTTAGTTCAAGTCGAACCGATCTGCATTCATCACTTTGTTCCACGCCACGACGAAATCCTTCACGAATTTCGCTTTCGCATCGGCAGACGCATAGACTTCCGCCAAAGCGCGAAGTTGGGAGTGCGAACCGAAAATCAGATCGACGCGGGTGCCAGTCCATTTGGCTTCATTGGTGGTGCGGTGACGCCCTTCGTAGACACCGTTCTTGCCGGGAACCGGCGCCCACTGTGTATCGATATCGAGCAGATTGACAAAAAAGTCGTTGGTCAAAGCTTCGGGGCGGGAAGTGAAGACACCATTCTCCGGGTTTCCTGCATTCAGTACACGCAAACCACCGACGAGGATCGTCATCTCAGGTCCAGTCAATCGCAGAAGCTGAGCGCGATCAACCAACGCCTCTTCTGGCTTCATGAACTGGTGTCGGCTTGTGCTGACGAAGTTGCGGAAACCGTCTGCGCGTGGCTCAAGAGCTGCGAAGGACGCAACATCCGTCTGATCCTGAGAGGCGTCTGTACGACCCGGCGTAAATGGCACGGTAACATCATGCCCGCCCGCTTTCGCAGCCTTCTCGACACCCGCAGCACCCGCAAGGACGATCAGATCGGCAAGCGATATTTTTTTCCCGCCTGTCTGAGCCGCATTGAAATTACTCTGAACACCTTCCAGAATACCAAGCACCTTTGCGAGCTGCGCGGGCTGGTTGGCCTCCCAATTTCTCTGTGGCTCAAGACGGATACGAGCGCCGTTAGCACCACCACGCTTGTCAGAACCGCGGAACGATGAAGCAGAGGCCCAGGCTGTGGAAACCAGTTCCTGCACGGTAAGACCCGTTGCAAGCACTTTGGCCTTGAGGTGGGCAATATCCGTATCATCGATTAGCGGATGATCGACCGGAGGGATAACGTCCTGCCAGATCAGGTCTTCTGCCGGAACTTCGGGTCCGAGATAGCGAACCTTCGGCCCCATGTCGCGATGGGTCAGCTTGAACCATGCGCGGGCAAAGGCATCTGCGAACTGGTCCGGGTTTTCTAAGAACCGGCGCGAAATCTTTTCATAGGCCGGGTCGACACGTAGCGCCAGATCGGATGTCAGCATGGTGGGCAGATGCTTGCGCGATGGATCATAGGCATCGGGAATGGAGGCTTCGGCGTTCTTCGCGACCCATTGCTTGGCACCCGCAGGACTTTCAGTGAGTTCCCATTCGAAAGCGAAGAGATTTTCGAAGAAGAAATTGCTCCATTGCGTGGGTGTTTGCGTCCATGTCACTTCCGGGCCGCCGGTAATGGCGTCCTTGCCAATGCCGGTGCCGAATTTGCTTTTCCAGCCGATACCTTGATCTTCAATGTCTCCGCCTTCCGGCTCTGCACCAATGAGCGAAGGATCGCCTGCACCATGTGTCTTGCCGAACGTATGGCCGCCGGCAATCAGCGCAACCGTTTCCTCGTCATCCATGGCCATGCGCGCAAACGTAGAGCGAATGTCACGGGCAGAGGCCAACGGATCGGGGTTGCCGTTCGGTCCTTCGGGGTTGACATAGATCAGACCCATCTGGACGGCGCCCAGAGGCTCGGACAATTCGCGTTCACCACTATAACGTTCATCGCCGAGCCATGTGCCTTCCGGTCCCCAGAAAAGCTCTTCCGGCTCCCAGACGTCAGCGCGACCGCCGGCAAAACCGAAGGTTTTGAAGCCCATGGATTCCAGCGCCACATTACCGGTCAGGATCATCAGATCCGCCCAGGAAATGCTGTTGCCGTATTTCTGTTTGATCGGCCACAGCAGGCGGCGCGCCTTGTCCAGATTGGCGTTATCAGGCCAGCTATTGAGCGGCGCGAAACGCTGCTGACCGGCACCGGCGCCACCGCGTCCGTCAGTGATGCGGTATGTGCCCGCGCTGTGCCACGCCATGCGAATGAAAAGGCCACCGTAATGGCCAAAGTCCGCTGGCCACCAATCCTGAGAATCGGTCATCAGTGCGTGGAGGTCTTGCTTCAACGCGTCAAGATCGAGCGCCTTGAACGCTTCGGCGTAGTCGAAATCCTTACCCAGCGGGTCGGAAAGGGAAGAGCCCTGATGAAGAATCTGCACATTCAACTGATTGGGCCACCAGTCCCGATTCGATCTGCCACTTTTGGGCGTCGATGTCGCTATCTGGCCGTGGGCCACGGGACACTTGCCTGCGCTATCGGTTTTCTGGTCCATGATTTTCTCCATATAACTTCATTCATACGAGGCTTTGAAAGAGAGCTTACTTGACTAAATCGACAGGCCGAAAATGGTTCGCCCGCCATGTCTTGAAATACCTACGCTTCCGTCATGTCCTTTTAACGAATGATGCTCATAAATTTAAGTTGGATTTACTGATCAATACGATAAGCTAAGATTATGACAAATCTGACGCTGAAACAGCTCCGTTATTTTGAAGCGCTTGCGCGCCACAGACGTTTCCGAATTGCAGCTGATGCCTGCGCCATTTCCCAACCGGCACTTTCCATGCAGATCAAGGAGCTGGAACAGGACGTAGGACACGACCTGTTCGAGCGCAGTGCGCGGGATGTCAAACTCACCGCTTTTGGCCAGATATTTGCATCCAGAGTTCGCGAAATCGTGCGCGCCGTGGATGAGTTGGGTGACTTGGCCCGCGCTTCGAAAAACTCGTTTCTGGCCCATTTGCGGATCGGCATCATTCCAACCGTCGCACCCTATCTTCTGCCCACTGTTATAAACGATCTGAACAATGCGTTCCAGGGTATAGAAATCCGCGTTCGTGAAACACAGACTGCAAAACTGATTGAGGAACTGAAACAAGGCGATCTGGACCTAGCGATCGTCGCCTTGCCAATCTCCGAACCGTCCCTTACCGAGTTGACCTTGTTCGATGAGGAATTCGTGCTGGTCAGACGGCACGAAGACGAGGGAAAACCAGTGCCAGACCGTACCGCATTGCCGCACATGCGTTTGCTGTTGCTGGAAGAAGGACACTGCTTTCGCGATCAGGCGCTGTCTTTCTGCCATGTCGGCTCATCCCAACCGCGCGAAGTCATGGAGGGCAGTTCGCTGTCCACTTTGGTCCAGATGGTCGGCGCAGGCATTGGCATCACGCTTATTCCCGAGATGGCCGTGCCGATGGAAACGCGCTCCGCGCATGTGTCGATATCGCGCTTCGATGCACCAGCGCCTGTCCGCACCATTGGAATGATCTGGCGCAACTCAACATCGTTGACTGCCCAGCTGCTCCAGATATCCGAGGTTATCCGTCGCTCCTCGGAACGGATTAGACAACTCTCCACCGCTTGATCCCTAAGCCTCACCCACCACAAGACCTTGAATAGCATCCATAAAAGTCAGCTACATTTTTTCCGCTTGATTAAAAACACGAACGTTCGTATTTAAATCAACTTCCGAGATTGTGGACGACTATGGCCAGAACACGAAAAATTACCGCAGACGAGATTTTGGACGCAGCCGAGCGCGTGATCCTTCGCGTCGGTGCCGCTGGTATTTCCATTGACGCGGTGGCGCAGGAAGCTGGCATCAGCAAATCGCGTGTCGTTTATGATCACAAGTCCAAATCGGCCCTTCTCGAAGCGCTGATCGATCGGCGCCTCAATGCTGAGGAGCAACGCGTTCGCGCATCTGTGCAAAGCAATTCCGACACATCGCATCCCGAGCTTTTCGGACGGATTGCCGTTGCCGAAAAAGCGCCAGATGACACTGACAAAGCCGTCTGCCTTGCCATCAGCGCGGCGGTGTCCAGCGAAGAAAAGCTTCACGACAGAATGCGTGAATGGACACGCAAAGACTTGGCAGACATAGGCAAGGGCGCTAGACCAAAAGCAGCCCTGATTGCTTATCTTGCTCTGACCGGTTTTTGTTGTACCGAATATTTTAATTTATACCAATGGGAAACAGAATCCAGGCTGGCCATTCTCGACAGTATACGTGAAATCTACACCACTTCTCCCGACGAAACATGACGATCACCTTGGGTGATATGACGAGGACTATACAATGCACAGCAGAATAGCTCTGCCGAGACTGCTAACCTTGATGACTGCCGGTCTTTTGGTGTTGGCACCAACCATGGCGCACGCACAGGAGGGCATGCAGATGCCGCCCCCCGGCGTCAGCGTCATGGAACTGACCGCGAAGTCGGTTCCTGTTGTCAATGAACTTCCAGGCCGCATTGCTGCAACCCGCGTGGCCGAAGTTCGCGCACGGGTTTCCGGAATTTTGCTGGAGCGCGTGTTCCAGCAGGGAACGCTCGTTCAGAAGGACGATGTCCTCTACCGTATCGACCCGCGACTGTTCAAAGTGCGTGTGACGAGTGCCGAAGCTTCCTTACAGCGTGCCAAGGCAACGCAAGACAATGCCCGCCAGCAGCTTGAGCGCCAAAAGAACCTGCGCGAACGCAATGTCGCAAGCGGCATAGATTTCGACACGGCGGCGGTCAATCTCGCGCAGGCTGATGCAGATGTGCTGCTTCAGCAGGCAGCACTGGAAGAAGCACGCATCAACCTCGAATATACCGAGGTTCGCGCTCCGATTACTGGCATTATCGGTGCCGCACTGATTACCGAAGGCGCGCTCGTCACCGCCGATGGCACACAGAACCTTGCGCTGATCCAGCAGATTGATCCAAGCTACGCGGACTTTACGCAGTCGGCGCAAGATATGATGGCGCTAAAGCGTGCGGTTGCGGAAGGAAAGCTTGCCAGCCCCGCCCCTGATCAGGCCAGCGTGCGCTTGGTCTTCGATGACGGCACTATCTACGCCGATGCGGGTCGCCTGCTGTTTGCCAGTGCCAGCGTCGATTCTACCACCGGTCAAGTCACGCTGCGCGCGGAGTTCCCGAATGCACACCGCGATCTTTTGCCCGGCATGTATGTGCGGGTGAGAATTGAACAAGCCGTTCGTGAGAACGCCATTACCGTTCCACAGCGATCCATTGTTCGCGCAGCGGATGGCAAGCCATCGGTGTTTGTGGCCAAGGCTGACAACACAGCCGAAGCCCGCCCCATCGAGCTTGGTCAGACGATTGACGCGGATTGGGTTGTCGAGAAGGGTTTGACTGCAGGTGAGAAGGTCGTGGTTGACGGCGCACAAAAGGTTCAGCCGGGCGGAAAAATCGCGCCGGAACCTTGGCAGCCGGAAAAAACCGCTGACGCCCCCGCACAAGCGCCCAAGCAATAAGGTTCTCCCATGGCACAGTTATTCATAAGACGGCCAATCCTCGCCTGGGTTTTCGCGCTGTTCATCTCCATTGCAGGGCTAATCGCCCTGCCGTTTCTGCCGATTGCGCAGTATCCGAAGGTTGCGCCACCGCAGCTGACGATTTCGACCACCTATCCCGGCGCTTCGCCGCAGGATATTTATCAGGGCGTCACCCGGCTGATCGAAGATGAGCTGAACGGTGTGGAAGGCTTGATGTATTTCGAGTCCACCTCGGACACTTCAGGTCAGGTCTCGATCAACGCCACGTTCCAGGCTGGCACGAACATCAATCAGGCCTCGGTCGACGTACAGAACGCCATTCGTCGCGTCGAGGCACGCCTGCCCTCCGCCGTTGCCGCACAAGGCGTAACGGTCGAAGAGGCCGCCTCCGGCTTCCTCATGTTCATCACGCTTACCTCCACCGATGGCACGATGGATGAGGTGGGGCTGGGTGATTACCTGAACAGAAACGTTCTGGGTGAACTGCGCCGTATCGAAGGCGTGGGACGCGCGCAACTGTTTTCCGCACAACGCGCCATGCGCGTGTGGATCGACGCTGACAAGCTGGTCGGCCTCAACCTCACCGCTGCCGATATCAACAGCGCCATCACCGCCCAGAATGCGCAGGTCGCAGCAGGCCAGATCGGCGCGGCCCCAAACCCCGTCACGCAGGATCTTACCGCCACCGTTCTGGTCAAGGGACAACTGAGCGATACGGAAGAGTTCGGCAACATCGTGCTGCGCGCCAACCCGGATGGCAGCAGTGTTCGCCTCAAGGACGTCGCCCGCCTCGAACTCGGTGCGGAAACCTATAACTTTTCCAGCCGCCTGAACGGTCAGCCCAGTGCCGCCGTCGGTATCCAGCTTTCCTCCGCTGGCAATGCGGTTGCCACATCCAAGGCCGTCTCGGCAAAATTGGAAGAACTGTCGCGCTTCTTCCCCAGCGGCGTCTCCTATGCCGTTCCCTATGACACCAGCCCGTTTGTCTCGGCGTCGATTGAAAAGGTCGTCAGCACACTTATCGAAGCTGTCATTCTCGTGTTCGTGGTGATGTTCGTCTTTCTTCAGAACTTCCGATACACGGTCATTCCCACGCTCGTTGTGCCCGTGGCACTGCTCGGCACCTGCGCGGTCATGTATGCCACCGGGTTTTCCATCAACGTTCTGACCATGTTTGCCATGGTGCTCGCCATTGGTATCCTCGTGGATGACGCCATCGTGGTCGTCGAAAACGTCGAGCGCATCATGGCGGAAGAAGGACTTTCGCCGAAAGCGGCAACGCAAAAAGCGATGAGCCAGATCACCGGCGCCATTCTGGGTATTACGCTGGTTCTCGCCTGCGTGTTTATTCCCATGGCGTTTTTCCCCGGCTCCACAGGCATCATCTATCGTCAGTTCAGCTTGACGATGGTTGTGTCGATCCTGTTCTCGGCCTTCCTTGCCTTGTCTCTCACGCCTGCCCTTTGCGCCACGTTCCTCAAGCCGATCAAAAATGGACACCAAGAGAAGCGCGGCCTTGGCGGCTGGTTCAACCGTAAGTTCGATAGCGTAACAGAAGGCTACACCAAGGCGGCAACCACAAGCGCACGCCGCGCAGGCCGCATGATGGTCGTCTATCTGGCGTTGGTGGCAGGCCTTGGCTATCTCTTCATCAACCTTCCCGGCGGCTTCGTGCCGGCAGAAGACCAAGGCTATCTCATAGTTGACATTCAGGGACCACCGGAAGCCAGTGCGAACCGCACGATCGCTTCGATCAAGCAGATCGAAAAAATCTTCGCGGCTGAACCTGCGGTCAAGGACGTCATCGCCATTCAGGGCTTCAGCTTCTCCGGCAATGGTGCAAATGCAGCTCTGGCCTTCATAACATTGAAGGACTGGAGTGAACGCGGCGCTGGAAACTCCGCGCAGGATGTCGCAAACCGCGCCAACATGCAGTTGTTTGGCCTGAAAGATGCCCAGACCTTTGCTCTGTCTCCACCGCCAATTGAAGGCTTCGGCACGTCCGGCGGCTTCTCCTTCCGCTTGCAGGACCGCAACGGCATCGGTCAGGCAGCCCTTTCGGCTGCTGCCGGAGAATTGATGCAGAAGGCAGGCCAAAGCCCGATCCTTGCTGGAATGCGTATCGAAGGTCTGCCGGATGCAGCTCAAATCATATTGGTAATCGACCGTGAAAAGGCCAACACGTTTGGCGTGACTTTTGCGGACATCAACAACACCATTACGGCCAATATGGGATCGTCCTATATCAACGACTTCCCGAATTCCGGTCGTATGCAGCGTGTTATCGTTCAGGCGCAGGACCGCGACCGTCTTCAGGTCGAGGACTTGTTAAAGCTGAACGTGCGCAACGCCAGCGGCGGCATGGTGCCTCTCAGTTCCTTTGCGATTGCGCAGTGGCAGAAGGGTTCTCCGCAGATCGTCGGTTACAATGGTTATCCAACGATCCGTATCGCAGGCGCCCCTGCCCCCGGCAACTCAACGGGTGCAGCCATTACCGAAATGGAACGTCTCGCGTCGGAACTTCCCGGTGGCATCGGCTACGAATGGACAGGCCAGGCGCTGGAAGAGATCAAGTCGGGCACACAAGCGCCCTTCCTCTTCGGCCTCAGCATTCTGTTCGTCTTCCTGCTGCTCGCGGGCCTCTATGAAAGCTGGTCGATACCGCTTGCCGTTATGCTCGTGGTGCCGCTTGGGGTCATGGGTTCGGTGCTGGCAGTTATCCTTCGGGATATGCCCAACGACATCTACTTCAAGGTGGGCTTGATCGCGATCATCGGTCTCTCGGCAAAGAACGCGATCCTTATCGTGGAATTTGCCAAGGACTATTACGCCGAAGGAAAATCGCTGCTGGAGTCCGCCGTGCTGGCCGCAAAGGTCCGCTTCCGCCCGATCATCATGACGTCACTTGCGTTCACACTCGGCGTGGTGCCGCTTGCCATCGCAACGGGCCCAAGCGCGGCCAGCCAGAACGCCATCGGCACCGGTGTTCTTGGTGGCATGATTTCGGCAACGGTCCTCGCCGTCTTCTTCGTCCCGGCATTTTTCGTCTTCGTCCTGAAATTGATGAGAACGAAAAGACCGGAGGAACACACCGTTCCAGATGAGGCGAAACCGATAGAGCCCTGATGCAGAAACAGAAACGCCGCAGACATCGTCTGCGGCGTTTCTGCATGTTCCCTCATTTCTGTCACAAAGACAGGAATGAGGGATAGCGCAGGATAAATTTTCAGTTCGGGAGGATCAGCAATCGCGGTCGTTAGCGTAGCCTTCAACGATGCAGACCGCACCGGGCATGGGCTGTGTGACGCTGCGGCGGATGCTGTAGGATTTCTTGGGCTGGTCACCACGATTGATCGAGCCGGTGCTGATCATGTCGAAATTATCCGGCACCTGCGCAAAGCGCGCAGGCGGCGTCTTGCCTGCCAGCATGGGTGTCACGATCAGTGACAGCGCAATCGCCACCATGCCGAACAGCAAGGCGACGTTCAACACGCCGATCCTGCGCGATTTCTCGGAATAGGATTGGCGATCCTCAACAGTTTTCCAGAAATCCTCGTTCATATCAGGCCTCGCTACGCGCCATTTACCAATTGTTCAGCTTCTGAATTTGCCAGAGGCTGCTAAACGAAAGGTTAATACCGCCCCGTTTTGATACGGCGAGGCTGTGGGAAACCACTATTCCACAAAATGCTTTTACAAAAGATCCTGGAGATACGGGATAAGCGGCTCGTCGGCGGGAGGCATTGGATAATCTCTCAGCGCTTTTGGCTTTACCCACTTGATCGCTTGGCCTTCCGCGCCATGTGGAATGCCTTCGTAACGACGGCAGACATAAAGCGGCATCAGCAGATGAAATGTCTCATAGGTATGGCTGGCAAAGGTCAACGGGGCGAGACAGGCAACCTTGGTTTTGATACCAAGTTCCTCATCGAGCTCGCGGACCAACGTTTCTTCCGGCGTCTCACCGCTTTCCACCTTGCCGCCGGGAAACTCCCACAGACCGGCAAGGGATTTTCCTTCTGGCCGTTGCGCCAGAAGAATGCGTCCATCCTGATCAAGCAACGCGCATGCGGCAACGAGCAGTATTGTTCTGCCGGTGGCCTCCATCACGCAGTATCCTTTTGCCAATAACGGTAGGTGTAAGCCGTCGAGAAACCGAATTTCTCATAAAGCGCGATGGCCGGAGCGTTGGTCGTAACGACCTGAAGCCAGGCGGTTTTTGCGCCGCTGATCCGTGCCCAGCGAAGCGCCGAAGTCAGGATTTGCGTTGCGGCACCCTGACGTCTCGTCTCTGGTGCCACGTCGAGTGACAGAATGCCTGCAAGATCATTATCCTGCACGCAGATCACCGTCGCCTGCGGCTCGCCTTCCACCTCTTCTTTTATGAAGAGACCAAGCGTCGGCTTGATGGAGCTGACGATCTCGGCAATTGGAGAACGCAGCGACTGATCTTCGCCGCCGACTTTCAGGCTGGCATCGACAAAACGTCCGATATCGTGCGTGGGAAGATAGGACATGATTTCCGGCAAATCCGCAGATACGAGGTCTGTTGTCATGACATTCACCTCCTCGAAAACGGTCCAGCCGTCATCAATGAGATGAGCCCGAAGCTGCGGCGGCATCAAAGCCGTTTCACGCACGACCAGCGGGCGTCCGAAATCTTCAAAACGCTTGCGGGCCTTTTCAAGCCGCACATCGCTGTTGCCGTAATCCGATGGGTCAAGCGGCACGACACAATTGATTCGCTTGGATGGATGCGAACCCGTCAAACGTATCTGCCAGCTACCATCATAGATAATCGAAGACGCAGGCCAGGCCCGAAAGCTCACCGCTTCCAGACGCCGCACAAGGGGAAGATTAACGGCATTGCCGTGCATATCGACAGCCACCACCAATCAGCTCCGATAATCGCCGTTGATCTCGACATATTCCTTGGTCAGATCACAAGTCCAGACGGTGGCCGTGCCGTTGCCCAGACCAATATCCACCTTCACCGGAATATCTTCGTTTTTCATAACGGCGCTGGCGTCCGCTTCCGAATAATCAGGGTCACGTTCGCCGTTTACCGCAACGCGCACATTGCCGAACCAAATGGCAAGACGATCACGATCTGCCAGTTCGCCGGACTTACCCACGGCCATGACAACACGGCCCCAGTTGGCGTCTTCACCCGCCACAGCGGTTTTGACCAGCGGCGAGTTGGCGATGGACAGGGCGATTTTTTTGGCCGCCGCATCATTTTCGGCACCAGTCACAGTGATTTCCACCATCTTGCGCGCGCCTTCGCCATCGCGAACCACCTGAAGCGCAAGATCCTTCAACAGATCATTCAACGCTTCGCGGAACGAGCCAAGCCTTGTATCGGCAGGGTCTTCAACGCGGACCTGTCCGTCGGCACTGGCAGCACCTGTTGCAAACAGCATCAGCGTGTCGGACGTAGACGTGTCGCTGTCCACCGTCACGGAATTGAATGTCGGCCCAACGCCCGCAGACAAAAGCGCCTGCAATGCCGGTGCAGCAATATCCCCATCCGTCACGACGAAGGAAAGCATGGTCGCCATATCCGGTGCTATCATGCCTGCACCCTTGGCGATTCCATTGATCGTGACCGTCACGCCACCAATCTCCGCAGTGCGCGTAGCAATCTTCGGATATGTATCCGTGGTCATGATGGCTTTGGCAGCCTCCTGCCAGAAATCACCAGAGGCATCGGCATTCATCTGGCCGAGAACGCCTGAAAACTTCGTGGCATCCAGTGGCTCACCAATAACGCCCGTGGAAGCAAGGAACACTTCGTTTTCCGCGCAATTTACAGCGGCGGCAGCGGATTTTCCTGTCAGCTCGGTCGCGGCCTTACCCTTGACGCCGGTAAAGGCATTGGCATTGCCGGAATTTACGACAACCGCACGGGCAACGCCGCCAGCCAGATTGACGCGGCAAAAATCAACAGGGGCAGAGGGGCATTTCGACTTTGTGAAAACGCCTGCGACGCTGGCTGGCCTATCAAAAACGATCAATAAAACGTCGGTGCGGTTCTTGTATTTTATGCCCGCGGCAGCCGTTGCCATACGCACACCGCGAAGGGCGGGCATGTCAGGATAGGATTTGGGGGCAAGCGGAGAAACGGCAGCGGACATATTGGCGGAACCTGCATTCAAACGAGAAGAGATGAAATGAAAACGGGGCGGCTCGCCGCCGCCCCCTCAATCGCAAAAGACTTACTGCTGTGCAGGCGGCTCAGCCTGCTGCTTGCTGGCTTCTTCATAGCCCTTGCGCAGCGTCTCATCAGGAATTTCGATCTTCTGGTCGGCCTTGGCCTTCTCGATCAGGGCAACATATTTGTCGCGCATGACCAACTGACGAACCTGTGCCTCAACCTGATCGTAAGCTGGTGGCGGCGCTACGCGGGTGTCTTCGAGCTTGATAACGTGGAAACCAAACTGCGACTTGACCGGTTCTTTTGTGTACTCGCCCTTTTTAAGTTTGAAAGCAGCTTCTTCGAACTCCGGAACCATGCGGCCTTTGCCAAACCAGCCCAGATCGCCGCCATCATCCTTGTTGGAATCGGTGGACTTTTCCTTGGCCAGTGCTGCGAAATCCTTGCCAGCGTCCAGCTGCTTGATCACATCCTTGGCTTCCTCTTCGGTCGCAACGAGAATGTGGGCAGCCTTGACTTCTTCTTCCTGCGGCAAGCCTGCGACTTCCTTGTCGTAGCGCGCCTTCACCTCTGCATCGGTCACGGCATCAACCACATGCTTGCGGAAATAGGCATTGTGCAATTCGCGATCGGAAATAAAAGCGAGACGCTTCTTGAAATCTTCTGTCTTCTCCAGACCTTCGGCAGAAGCATTCTTTACCAGGAGCTTCACGTCGATAGCGCCGGAGAGAGCAGCAACTTTTTTCTGCTCGTCGGGAAGCTGGGCAAGCTGCGGATCGAGATTGCTCATCGCGAGATCAAGTTCGGACTGGCGAATCTCTAGATTGCCGACCTTTGCGACAACAACATCTTCCTGCGCAAAAGCGGGAAACTGAAGACCAAGCGTTGCCACGATGACAGCCGCCGCAATTCTATTATAGCGCAACATATTAAACCTTTCGGAGACATTGCCGGCTCCAGACGTGGTTTTCCGGCTGAAAAAACTTCCAAACACCGGAATGTGGCCATTCTGTAACGGGCAGAACCGTTGACATCATTTGCCCCCCCTCTTATCTGTCGCGTAACCTCGCGTCCAGATACGTTTCAGGGTGAAGTCTGTCATTTGTGCGTTATTGCAGGCGTCAGACGGAAAATGCCACGGCGAAACGGAATTTCAGAAAGGGCCACTAAGATGGTCAGTCTCGGCGGAATAGCCCGCAAGTTTTTCGGCTCGGCAAACGATCGCCGTGTCCGGTCCTACCGTAGCAATATCACGGCCATTGCCGCGCTCGAAGAGCAGATGAAAGCCCTGTCCAACGAGGCGCTGACGGCGAAAACGGTGGAATTCCGTCAGCAGCTTGCCGACGGCAAGTCGCTCGACAGCCTCCTCGTCCCGGCATTTGCCGTGGCCCGCGAAGCATCGCGCCGTGTTCTTGGCATGCGCCCATTCGACGTGCAGCTGACAGGCGCCATGATCCTGCACTCCGGTGACATCTCCGAGATGAAAACGGGTGAAGGTAAAACGCTGGTCGCAACGCTCGCCGTTTACCTCAATGCCCTGGAGGGCAAGGGTGTTCACGTCGTCACGGTCAACGATTATCTGGCCCAGCGCGATGCCGCCACCATGGCACGCCTTTACAGCTTCCTCGGCCTGACAACCGGTGTCATCGTACACGGTCTGGACGATGACCAGCGCCGTGCTGCTTACGCCTGCGACATCACCTACGCGACGAATAACGAGCTTGGCTTCGATTATCTGCGCGACAACATGAAATACGACAAGCCGCAGATGGTGCAGCGTGGCCACAACTACGCCATCGTCGACGAAGTTGACTCCATTCTGGTGGATGAGGCGCGCACACCGCTCATCATTTCCGGCCCGCTGGACGACCGCTCTGAACTTTACAACACCATCGATGCGTTCATTCCGATGCTTTCGCCGGAAGATTACGAGATCGATGAGAAGCAGCGCTCTGCCAACTTCTCCGAAGACGGTACCGAAAAGCTCGAAAATCTGCTGCGTGATGCGGGGCTTCTCAAGGGCGAATCACTTTACGATATCGAGAACGTCGCTATCGTTCACCACATCAACAACGCGTTGAAGGCTCACAAGCTGTTCCAGCGCGACAAGGATTACATCGTCCGCAACGATGAAATCGTCATCATCGACGAATTCACCGGCCGTATGATGCCAGGTCGCCGTTATTCCGAAGGTCAGCATCAGGCGCTCGAAGCTAAGGAAAAGGTGCAGATCCAGCCGGAAAACCAGACACTGTCTTCCGTCACCTTCCAAAACTACTTCCGCATGTATGCAAAACTTGCCGGCATGACGGGTACGGCATCGACCGAAGCGGAAGAATTCAACAACATCTATGGTCTGGACGTTATCGAGGTTCCAACGAACCTGCCGATCCAGCGTATCGACGAAGACGACGAAGTTTACCGCACCGGCGAAGAAAAGTTCAAGGCGATCATCGAAGAGATCAAATCTGCCCATGAACGCAACCAGCCTGTTCTCGTCGGAACGACATCGATCGAAAAATCCGAACTTCTGGCAACCATGCTGCGCCAGACCGGATTTGAGAATTTCCAGGTTCTGAACGCCCGTTATCACGAGCAGGAAGCCTATATCGTTTCGCAGGCCGGTGTGCCGGGCGCTGTTACCATCGCCACCAACATGGCGGGTCGCGGTACCGACATTCAGCTCGGCGGCAACGTCGATATGCGTCTTGAGCGCGAGCTTGAGGGCATTGAGCCCGGTGAAGAGCGCGACACCAAGGAAAAGGCGATCCGCGAAGAGATCAAGGTTCTGAAAGACAAGGCGCTTGCCGCAGGCGGCCTCTTCGTCATCGCTACCGAGCGTCACGAAAGCCGTCGTATCGACAACCAGCTTCGTGGCCGTTCTGGCCGTCAGGGCGATCCGGGTCGCTCCAAATTCTATCTATCGCTTCAGGATGACCTGATGCGCATCTTCGGCTCTGACCGCATGGACAGCATGTTGCAGAAGCTTGGTCTGAAGGAAGGCGAAGCCATCGTCCATCCTTGGATCAACAAGGCCTTGGAACGGGCCCAGAAGAAGGTGGAAGCACGCAACTTCGAAACCCGTAAAAACCTTCTGAAATACGACGACGTGCTGAACGATCAGCGTAAGGTTATCTTCGATCAGCGTCTGGAACTGATGGAAGCCGACAATATCGGTGAAACCGCAAGTGACATGCGCAACGAAGTCATCGAAGCTCTTGTTACCAAGCATGTGCCTGAAAATGCCTATGCCGAGCAGTGGGATATCGTTGGCCTCAAGGCTGGCATTGAGCGGTTCCTCAACCTTGATTTGCCTGTCGATGAGTGGGCCAAGGAAGAAGGCATTGCCGAAGACGATATTCTACAGCGTGTAACCGAAGTCGCAGACAAGGCCGTAGCTGAGAAGACCGAGCGTTTCGGCGCAGAGGTCATGACCTATGTTGAACGTTCCGTAATCTTGCAGACCATCGACCACCTGTGGCGCGAGCATATCGTCAACCTCGACCACCTGCGCTCCGTCGTCGGTTTCCGTGGTTATGCCCAGCGCGACCCGTTGCAGGAATACAAGGCCGAAGCTTTCGAGCTTTTCCAGGCCCTGCTCTCCAACTTGCGTGAAGAAGTCACGGCACAGTTGATGCGTGTGGAACTGGTGCGTGACGCCCCACCACCTGCTGAATTGCCGGAAATGACCGCGCATCATCTTGACCCGGTCACGGGCGAAGATGACTTTGCCGAACATGCCCTCGACACCTCTGCGGTGTTCGTGCCGCCAGAACAACGCGACCCGAACAATCCCAAAACGTGGGGAAAAATCGGCCGCAACGAGGCGTGCCCCTGCGGCTCAGGCAAAAAATACAAGCATTGCCACGGTGTGTTTGAGCAGGCTTGATCGAACGGTTGAATATAAATGACAAGAAAGGCCCGCAAATTTATTTGCGGGCCTTTTTAGTGAAAAATCAGAGCGATCGCTCTGTGCCAAAAATGGTCACGTCGAGCGCTCGAAATGCACTTACCGGGAATCTTTTTTCTGCCTAAAGAAGATCAGACGTCTTAAATCTGGGTAGAGAAAAATGAAAAATCTGAAAATTGCATGTCTTGCGGCAGCGGCTTCAATTGCCATCGCTAGCCCTTCCTTTGCGGAAGACCTCGTCTTTAGCTTGAAGAACGGCACGAACTCCGTCCTGACCCATTTCTATACATCGCCGGTTGGCGAAGACAGCTGGGAAGGCGATGTGTTTGGCAAGCAGACGCTTGACCCCGGCGAGAGCATCGAAATCACCATCGCTGATGGTCGCAAGGTCTGCAAATACGACATGCGCTTCGAATTTCAGGGCAGCGCCGATTTGGACACCACGACAGATACGCAGAATCTGTGCGAACTTGGCGAATACACGATCGAAGAATAATCTGTATGGGTTGGTGATCTGGCCCCAATCCATTGCGCGAAAGCGGCCAGATCACGCGCAGGAAAAGCAGCGGCAAAATTCGATTGACGGCGAGCGTCGGCTTTCATAACCCTATGCTTCTGCTCATACCATTATTGGACATCACGACATGAAACCCGGTGAACTGGCCGCCTATATTTTTCTCGCCTTTGCGTGGGGATTATCGTTTCTGCTCGTGTTGCATGCCGTAGCAGCCTTCGGATGGGTCGGCGCGGTGACATTGCGTTGCTTTATTGCCAGTTTCACACTGATTGCCATCGCTCGCATGGCGAGGCGCAAACTGGATTTCAGCGCAGGATGGCGCGCCTTCGCAGCTGTTGGCGCCACCACTGTGGCCGGTCAGTTGATCGGCTTGTCCTACGCAACACCGGTGATTGGAACGGCCATGGCCGCCATTCTCGTCGCGAGCATACCGCTGTTTTCTATGCTAATCAGTCAAATCTGGGGACTTGAGAAGATATCACTGCAAAGCATGTTTGGTATGTTTCTGGGTTTCAGCGGCATCATTATTCTTGTTGGATTTCCCGCAGTGCCAGTCACAACAGCCTTCATCCTCGGCTGTGTTGCCTGTTTGCTTGGCTGTATCTGTGCAGCGTTTGGCAGCAATTATGCCAGCCGTTACCTTAAAGGCTCGGGATCATGGGAAATTACCATCGGTTCCTTCCTTGCCGGTGGCATCCTGACACTGCCATTTCTGATCGTGGTGCCTATTCCATCCACACCCAGCATCATGGATATCGCCTATCTTTTCGGCTTGGCGATCGGCATGAGTTCTCTCACTTACATCACCTACTTCAAATTGGTGTCGGCAATCGGTGCGACCAAAACCATCAGTGTCGAATTCGTTGTAACGGTCATCGCCGTCATCATCGGCGCGGTTATTCTGGATGAGCCACTTTCTGCGATTCAGTTCGTTGGGGCAGCTATTATCATTCTTGGTTGCATGTTTGTTTTGGGCGTGGTTCCGAAGCGCAGAGCCGTAACAATGCTGCCATAAGTTTATTTCAGACAAAAATCGCTCAACATATATGAGTATTTCCTTGAAAAAGGGGTCTCAACATCTGGGATGTTTCGATGTATGATTGAAATACCCTGGGTCTGACGATGAAAAATGTGATAAAGATCGGCTCTCGCTGATAAGTTGTACCGCAAAAAGAGCTGATTTCTGTAGCTACCGTGACATCCAAACGCATGAGAAAGACGGTATAAAACCGGCATGGCAAGCGATCCGAACGATCCAGATATGCGAGACAATCGCTTTGCAATGCTGCTGGCAAAGGCTGGGGCTGATCGCCCCGAAGCCGACAGCAGCATTCGCGTCGGGGGTCCGGGTCGCGAATTTTGCATTTATCCGGCACAACTTGGTTATGAGCTTCAGGAAGAACTGGATTTTCTGTCAAACCGGGTGATGGAGCCAAACATCTTTTTCACCGGCAAGCTTCTGGCTCCCGCCATGCCGCGTGTGGATGACCGCTCAGTCCGTTTTGCGTTGATGCGCGATGAGAATGGCTCTCGCAGCCGTATGCGTTTTCTGATGCCCTTCACAGTCGAAAAGCCTGGGTTTTCCGTCGGGCCTTCCATTTTGCGCGCTTGGTCCAATCCCTTTGGGCCACTTGGCACACCGCTTGTGGACGCCGAAGGTGCTGCGGAAACGATTGACAATCTGCTTGACGCATTGGCCCAGCCGGAGCTTCTTTTACCGAATGTTCTTGTACTGCCCACTTTGCGGCTGGACGGAACTTTCGTTCGCATGATCAAGGCAATAGCACTCAGCCGCAACCTTCCCTTGGCGACTGCTGAGCCGCACCGCCGGGTGATGCTGGAGAGCGATGTGGACGCCCACGACTATCTGCAAAAAAATCTTTCCTCAGAACGGTGGGAAGAGATGCAGCAGAACTGGCGTCAGTTGGAGGCAGCAGGAACTCTCTCTCACGAGGTTGCCCGACAGCCTCAGGACATCAGGTTGCGCACGGAGGAGTTTCTGGCACTGGAGGCCAGCGGTTCAAAAGGCCGCAAGCGCTCCGCACTCGTCAGTGACCGTTACAGAGCAGCGTTTGCGCGTGAAGCCATCACCAACTTGGCAGAGACTGATGCTGTGCGTATTCACACCCTCAACCTTGATGGTGAGGCCGTGGCATCCGCGGTGGTATTCATGACGATGGGTGAGGCCTATCTTTGGAAAATGGCTGTTAACGAGGATCATTCCCGTCATTCCATCGACCGGATGTTGATGCAGAAACTGACCGAGTGGCATCTGGACGACGCCAACATTCTGAGAACAGACAGTTGTGCTGCCGATGAAGACGGTATTCTCAATGGTTTCTGGAGCGAGGCCCACGAAATGGGTACTCTGGTCATCGGTCTTTCGCAAAATAGTGACCGCGATGTGAGACAGGTCGCAGCACAGGTTCATATGTATCGAAACACCCGCAATCTCGCGAAAATGCTGCGGGAGAGAATTATGTCATTGGGCCGCAAGAGCAGCGGAACGACATAAGGTGCAAAAAGGAAGAAGGGCTTCACGCCCCTCTTCGCTTCATGAGATGTCAGCGAGACGCTGTCTGGATCATGCGACATAGCTGCGTCAACGCGGCGTCATATCCCCCACCCAGAATATCGACGCAACGTTTTGCAAGCCTGAGCTGCTCGGTGCGCGACATATCATTGTAAGCGGTGATGGCATTACGAACCGCACCCGGAGATGCTGTTCCGGGAGCGCCCGGAGTACCCGGCGTGCCAATCCCCACGCCAACACCAACGCCCACTCCCGTCGTTCCACCAACGCCGACATTGACGTTCGTGTTGAGGCCACTTCTGCCACCCACGGACGCGTTTACATCCGCATTGACACCACTTCGACCGCCAACCGATGCATTGACATCAGCGCCCAAACCGCCACCGCTGCGCCCACCTATATCGGCACCGGCATTAACACCACCGCTGCCCCCAACAGACGCACTGGCGCTTACTCCGCCCCTGTCGTTGCCGCCGACACTCGCACTCACTCCCCCAACGCTGACATCCAGCGCATATGCGTTGAAAGGCAACGCAAGACAGGCGGTCAAAAACAAAGAAGATGATATTTTTCGCATGGTTCTCTCCTCCTCGTGGGTCTCGTTGAACACATAAAGGCAAGCTAACCCACTGGAAGAAATAATATATAAGTATTTCCTTTAATTGAAATCCCTAATAATAAGATATAACTAATGTTTCATTATTGGCAGTTTCACGGCCTGTATCATTGTGACACTGTTTGTAGGAAACGATGACAGAAGAGTAGCGCGCGCTTCAAGGACAACTTGACTCGTGACGCGAAGAGCGAGCGAGAAACCCACGCCGAAACAAAAGAGGAATAAAATTGTTCCGCAACCTGACACACATCGAACCGAAGACCCGCAGGGGTCGGTCGAATTCAGGCAATTTCCTCAGAGCCTTACTTTCCAAAAGGATGCCACCCGGCGGCTAGTGCCTAAGGCGGCTTCTGCGCAGAAGCCATTCATTCTGCTTTTCGAATTTTTTGGATGACTTGGGTCCAATGTAGCTGATGGATTTCATATTGTGGCAATGAAGCACTAAGAGACGGCTTTCTAGCTGTTGTCGACTTGATTGAAAGGACAGCAAGTTAGGTCAATTCCGAAAAGTTTCGTAGTCTCCCGGTCTGAGCACCTCACATTGCTTATGGTCGCCACTCTACGACGCGGCATTGACTCGTCACTATACAAACAGCCTGGGACGTCAACAAAAGTTTGACAACGCAGTGACTAAGAAAATGAAGCAGCCCACTGCCCAATCCAAAACCTTGTTGCAGCGGCTTGCCGCTATGCCTGACAAGCTGTTCAGTAGTGCGTTTGAATTTCAGTATGGCGCCATATGCTATCAGAAAACACATGACGGGTCTGATATCGAGGTTCTTCTCATAACGTCGCGAGGTACCGGTCGTGGGATCATCCCAAAGGGCTGGCCTGTGGATCAGAAGAAGCCGCATCAGGCAACCCAGATCGAAGCGTTGGAAGAGGCTGGTGTTATGGGCCGGGCGCGCAAAAAACCGGTCGGTCGGTACACATATCTTAAGTGACTCGAGACCGGATACGTCGCGCCATGTTATTGTGGACGTGCTCCAAATCGAAGTAACATGGTGTCGTTCTGCGGGAGCAAGCGTTTCCTAAGCAGCCGTGGAGAGGTCTGTTTGGGAATCTGCGGAGTCCCTGTGGCTGATCGTGACGATGGTACCAGGGCCAGCATCCGTCAGATGTATCTCTCCTTGCAGCTTTTTGACAAGCGCCTCCACAATGCCCGTCCCAAGTCCGCCCTTGGGCGCCTCGTCGCCAACAGACATACCGACGCCGTTGTCCGAGATCGAAAGCGTCCAGGCATCGCCGGTCGAATGATAGGCGATCTCGATCAAACCCGTGCGCTCATCGGGAAAGGCGTGCTTCAGGGCGTTTATGACAAGTTCGGTGACAATAAGCCCCAGGCTGATGGAAACGTCCGCTCCAACGACACTTTTATCGACCGTTACCTGGATCGAGAGTCTGTCAGGATCAGCGATCATCGATGCCCCAAGGCTCTGGGAGAGCTGGGTCAAATAGGGGCGGAGTTCCACGTTGCCGCCGTCGGTCGCAGAGAGTTGCCGTTGCAGCGTTGCGATCGACATCACCCGGTGGTGGGCGTTTTGGATATGACCGCGGGCCTCGTCCGACTGAACGCGGCGCGCACTCTGCATCAGAACACTTGCGATGATCTGGAGGCTGTTTGCGACCCTGTGCTGAACCTCCTGGAGCAGCATGGCCTTGTCGCGAACGAGGTCCTCTTTTAAACGCGCTTCCGCCCGCATTTCGGTGACGTCCGTTATGGCCACAAGCAGACGAATTCGGTCGACATCGCCGTCATCGAGTCTCTGAGCATTGACCACCAGTTGCCGTGTCTTCTGGTCTGGCCGTTTGAGATCGATTTCGTAGGCTTCGATGTTTGCACTTCCCGATGCGGTCGCGCTCAGCAGCGACGCCAGCTTCGGCATTGCCCATTCGCCGTTTCCAAGGTCACCGAGGCTTTTACCGCAAACCGTCGCGGGATCGATGCCAAAGGCTCGACAGAACGAAGCGCTCGCCGCAATCACCGTCTGGTCGTCTGACAGGAAAAGCAACGGCTCGTTGGATGAAACAACGACGGCCAACGTGCTCGCCGCTTCGAAATGTGCTGTCGGGGTCATTGGCATAGGGCCCTCAAGGGCCGGAGACTCACGGAGCGAGTCATCACTCGGCAGATCAACTGATCAGCAACAGTGCCAACGTCGACATTCTTACCATAACACGCCTCGTGAGCAGTTCGGTCATATTAAATGTATGGGTGGGCGACCGTTGCTACAGCACTGCATCAATTGGTTTGCATGGATTGATTTCGCGTTGACAGCTTCATACACAAGGAGCGCCTGTGAGGGCAGCCAATTCCCCGCTTCCGGTTGCTTAGCCAGCGGCCACCATCTCCCGGATGGCATTGATGACGCGGGAACGGTCGTAAGGTTTGCTGAAGAACCGGCCTTGAACAGGCAGCAGGTCGTCACTCAACTGCTGATGACCAGACGTCACAATGATCTGTACCGGTGGCCATCTGTCCCGCACCGCCGCCGCGAGCTTCAAACCATCCATGGTGCCCGGCATGTCAACGTCGGTGAACATAACTTTGATGTCGGGATTTCTATTAAGAATGGCGATCGCCTCATCGGCGTCAGCCGCCTCGTGTACGGTGAACCCTTCATCCTCTAGGAACGTCGTGATGTCCATGCGAATGAGAATTTCGTCTTCAACGACGAGCACCGTGATCCCATTATGCGCCATCCCTCACCATCCCCTGCCCCTTTGTGCCGTTGGTATGTCTTTTTTATATGTCGGACGAACTCTTGTAACGCGCCAAGCGATGGAATGATCCGTAGGAAAAGCCATATTGTCATACTACTCTCCGCTGGAACTCCGACCGGATGCACGGCGGTCGTCTTACCTCGGTATCCGGCGATCGTCAGTGTAGGCAAAGAGTGGTTTGCGCGGTACATCCAATGGTAGATATACGCCGAGGAAAAACTAAAGGTTGACAAAAGGCCGTAATGGTCATATTCATTCAAGTGTCGATATTTTCTTGCTGAGCTTTGGTTATTGCGCGACTGGCACCGCGCCCTGAACGAACCCTCCCTTTAAGACAATCGCATCATCATCCGCAACGCTTACGCGTGGCGGTCTTCTATATATTTCTATGAAAGGGTTCATCATGACCACTGGCACAGTTAAATGGTTCAATTCCACAAAGGGCTTCGGCTTCATTCAGCCTGACAACGGCGGCGAAGACGCATTCGTTCACATTTCGGCCGTAGAACGCGCCGGAATGCGCGAAATCGTTGAAGGCCAGAAACTGAGCTACGACTTGGAGCGCGACAATAAGTCGGGCAAGATGTCGGCCTGCAATCTTCAGGCTGCTTAAATCGGTATCTGCTTTCCTTTGACCACGGATGTACTGGCACTGTCGAAAGCGAATTACCAATGAGGTCAGGCAGATTGCCTGGCCTTTTTTTGTGCGTGATGGCTATGCAGCTCACGAAGGTTGATCATGTGCCGCAATACCAGGAGGTTCCTATGACGGACCAAGCCAACGAACTTCAGGCGATCAACACGGCCTGGCAGATCGCCATTCAGGAAATCCTCAGGATGGTCGTCCGCGATGTTTACAAATCCGGGGACGAAGCATCCTTCCACGCGCATATCAAACGCATCGAAGAGGCAGCGGTTGACAGCATCTATACCGGGCTGATGCTGCGAGGTACCGATGAATGGACCGAGGTTCTCGTTAAAGAAAAGGCCAGCAATTTCGTGACGACGCTTCTGACATCGTTTACGTACGACAAGGTCTGATCATCTCTACGGCGCACTCCCGACTTCTCCGGATACCACCGTGTAGCGTATCGGAAAAGAAGGCAAGTTGATTTCTGACCGACCCCCGATAAGGCCGCCTCTCTTGGTGTGGTCACTTCATTTTAATCCACTCGCCTAGTGTGATTAAAGAGAGATGCAACCTTTTTGAGCAAGGGGAGTTTCCTCAACGGTTTACACCTGCTTTTGTAACCCGCCACGCGGTGGGTTCTTTATCTTCCGAGGAGATCCTGTATGAACTCAATCATTTATTTGGTGGGGCTAGTCGTCGTCGTATTGTTTGTTCTCTCACTTTTGGGGCTACGTTGATGGTAGATTCGACCGGTATTGAACCAAACAACAACCGCAGCTATGTCGATTGGCCTGCTATCTTTGCAGGTGCAGCGATCTCATCAGGCGCTGTAGCAGTCCTCACCGCTTTTGCCGGGGGACTGGGTCTCAGCTCGATCTCTGCGAATGACGGCGGAGACATAAGCACGATATGGCTGATCATCACGGCGCTGTTCGTCGTTATTTCGATGGTTGGTTCTTATATGCTCGGCGGCTATATAACGGGTCGCATGCGCAGGCCAGCCGGGTCAGCTGACCGAAATGAATTAACGATCCGCGATGGTGTAAACGGCCTCGTCGTATGGGGCCTTGGAACCGTTGTTTCCGCTGTTCTGGCATTGAGCGTCGTCACCGGTGCAGCAAAGGCAGTTGGAAGCGTAGCGCAGACTGCGGTTGAGGCGACGGGATCTGTGGTTGGTGGCGCAGCACAAGGCGCTGGTCAGTTGGCTGGCGGTATCGCCTCAGCAGCCGGGAGCGCAGTTGGTGGGATTGCACAGGGTGCAGGCCAAGCCGCGGCGCCGACTATCGAACAAGCTCTGCCCCAGGGCGCGAAGTCGAACCCTGTCGACTATTTCACTGACGTATTGTTGCGCACGGATCCCCAAACCACGCAACCTGGTGACCAGAATGTCGTGGATTTCCAGCGCCAGGCTAGCGGCGTACTTACCAATCTCCTTACTACGGGCGAAATTTCCGATGCCGATCGGACATGGCTTGCAAACCAGATTGCAGCGCGCACGTCGATCAGCCAAGCTGATGCCCAAACTAGAGTGAACGAGACGGTGGGACGGATACAGGCTATCAGGACTGACGCACAAAAGAAGGTGGATGACGCCAAAAAGCAAATCGAAGATTTGCAGGCTCAAGCCGCTAAGGCGCTTGAAGAAGCCAAAACCAAGGCCGCTGACGCAGCGGAAAAGGCGAGAGTTGCTGGTATTCTCTCAGCGTTCCTCCTCGCTGCCTCGGCCCTCATATCGGCTGCTGCTGCCTATATCGGAGCGGTCCATGGCGGTCGCCACCGGGATGAGGGTCGGATCTGGGGCGGTCTGAACTACAACAAGTAGTCGCTCATCTTAAAACGACAGGCCTTCCCTAATCAAAGGAGGCCTGTCTTATTGTTTACGAAGAAAACGCTTTTCGCAATGTACATATCTGCGACGTGATGACTCCCTATATCTTGACCGCAGATGAACCCGCGTTAAACAACACCAAAGAAGGTCAGCCGTGTCTGGCCTTTTTTGTTGCGCAGAAGATAATCATGTCATCGCGCGAATATTCTCAGACGGACATCATTGTAATTTTGACGGTCAGCGGCGACGGCCCATTTTGCCACCTGACCTCAATGCTTCCGGACGATCTTCGCGAGTCTCCGCGACACACTCGCAACCCTTTCCTGATCTCATGCATTTATCGGCCTCTATGCAACTCGATCTGGAGCACGCACATGACAAAACAACCACGCAAAGAATATGTCAGGGGCCAATCGCCTCGTGGCGATTTCGAAACCACCAAAACATCTGCAACGAATGCAGAAGATGAGCGGGTTACTGCAAACCGAAAGAAGACGAAAGCGTTGCAGGCTGCAAGGCTTGCAAGAGAAACACAGTTCCCGACCATAGCTGTAGAATCCACTGACTAGGTGAGAAAGCCCAAAGCTGTCACACACCTGGGACGTGTGTGTCATGCTGCCGACGCAAGCCAGGCCCGTAGCGAGGGCGATCTATATTTCGTCGAGTTTGTTGCAAAACCATGAAAAATAAAATCCAAAGGGAAATCAAATGCAAGCCAGGTGGTTTGGACGCGCCAATTCAGGATTCCGGCGTGACATGCGTGTTGTGGACGGCAAAAAGACCGATGGTTTGATCTATGTTCTGGAGGTCGAGTACGCGTTGTTTATCGCCATGTAGATCAGGGCTGCCTTGACCGCCGGGGCGATCCCGATCTGCGGCCGCCAGAATCCGATGAATTCCTTGAACTGGTGGGGGCCGAATGCCAGAGCTGTAATTCTCCCTTGGCCGGGGATGGTCATATCGGTGGCCCAGCCTAAGATGATGAACGTGCCGTTCGTGCAGACGAAGGCCAGTGACGCTACCGAGCTTGACCGGCACTCGGCTTTCGATCGCATCGTCAATCTCGGAAAACCGACGGCCTTTGGAACGTCCTATGGAGGTGGTTCACGCGCCGGAGGTATGAAACCATTCCCACCTCTTCCTTGAACGGATGCCGTGCTAATTTTTCCGGCATCACGATCCTTACCCAACGCTATCGATAACGCAGTTTGCGTGGCCGACCCCTTTCAGTTTACCGAGATCGTAGTCTTGGGGGAGAGACAGCGCTAAAGATTACATTGGGTACAGTTACTAAGAGACTGGGCTCTTTCAAGGTGCTTCGGTCTCTTGATCTTCAAATAAAGGAGCGCAAGTACACGCTTCGCATCCTGAGCGTATTGGTAAATACGAGCGACGGAGATATCTATTTTGACAAACACCCCATCGGCACACTGGAGCCCAAGGAGCGTGACATCTGCCGACCTTCCGCGAGGCCATTGGCGTGCCGGCCGCAGATGGCTCCCCCCCCCACGGCAGGTGCCGTTGCATAGTTGGCCAGATCGTCGTAGCAAAGGACGATATCGGCGACCGTGCCAAAGCGGACTGTCCGTGCCAGCCGCGTCAAGGTCGCCCCAAAGCTCATCACTTCGATGTCCGTGTCCTCGCCTGAAAGGCGAAAACCCGAAACTTCTACACCATCGATTTCGCCAAGCCTACGCCGCAGGATCACTTGATGGTCTTTCTTTTGGGGCTATAGCGCGGTCAGTCGCAGATAGGTGGCGTAATTGATGGGCATGATGCTGCCGTGATTGGCCCCTTCGGGGATCGAGATGCGGTCGGTCGCATCATACCAGTGTTCAAAGTCGCGGGTTGCGACAGCACCATACTTGCCTAGTCGATACTGATCAAACAAGACGATCGTCTCATCACCAAGGCGGACAGCAGTAGGCCCCTCCACCCAATCTTTCGTGATCGGGTCTGAAATACGTCCGAAGGGCCCAAATGGGCTTCGGGCCGCAGTCCAGCGGATGTTTTTGTTTTCCGGCATACTGCGCTCGTCCTTGATCAACAGCACCAACCCATCTGCCGTACGCAGAAAACTGGCATCGATCACATTAAAACCCGGATCGAACAGAAGACGTGGCTCCGAGAAAGTTATGAAGTCGGGCGTGGTGACGCAGTAAATACGGTGATCGCGGATGTTCGTGCCGGTGTATACCCCGCCTCGGTCATCGACAACGGTGCTCGACCAGAAGATGACGAACTGGTTCGATGTCGGGTCGTGGATGATTTCGGGAGCCCAGCAATTGCGCACGCCGGGCATGGCGTCCATCACCGGCAACGAACGTTGCTCGGACCATCGCACCAAATCGGGCGAAGAAGCGTAGCCGATGGTCTTGCCACTCCAGGAAGTGGTCCACACCAGATGATAGACTTCGCTGTTGGGATCCGCGAGCACGAAGGGGTCCCGCATCAGCTGCGATTCACCCACTGCCGGTTCCAATAAGGGGCGGCCCTGATTGATCGGCCGATAGGTCAATCCGTCATCGCTGACCGCGAGCCTCATGCCCGATTTTCCATCGTCCGAATTGGTAAAATAGCTGAACAGGAAGAAATTCTCGGCGGCACTGGTCATGGGGCACTCGTTTGAGGAGAGAAAGGTGGACCGACAATCGTATTCCACCTCCCTCATCACGGCTCGGGGAAGTTTCAGTTGATGACGATGACATTGGGGTTCCAGCCATCCGGAACTGGCGATGGTCGCGTTATCTCGACATCGGACAGTGACAGGTTGGCGACATTGTAACTGAACAGGCCCGGCATGCCGCCCGGATAATCGTTGAGACCAATAATGCGGCCATTATCGTCACGTACCCAGGCGCCAACACGGCCCGCGGCGTCCTTGGACGGGGTAAGGTCTGCCTCGGTGGGCCGAATATCCTGCTGTTGCCCGGTGCCCAAGACGCCCGGACGTTGAGTGAGCCTAACACCATTAATCGTGACCTCAGCAATATCACCCGGCCGGGCCGCATAGAAATTGACAGCCCCTTCATGCACGCCTGTCATGTTCTCAACGAGGATGCGGCGCACTTTGCCGGCAGGAACACTAGAACGCCGGTCGAGCTGCGTAATGGTCAGAGCTTCACCCGAGCCCCAGAAGCCGAAAGGGGTCTCGCGACAATCCAGATCGACATTACGATAGCTTATGTCACAAATTTCCCCGCCATCGCGCGACAGGATACCGAGGCCGCGGTTGCATCCCTCTAGAGTGCAATTGTCGACGCTGACGCGCTCAACATTGCCAAACGTTTCCGTGCCGATCTTGATAGCGCAGCTGCCGCTTTCGATGATGCAGTCGGTGATCGAGATGTCGGTGCAATGCCATTGCGGCTGACTCTGGCAGGTCTTGAGAACCACGCCGTCGTCTGCTGTCCGGATTACGGAATTGCGAACACTGACGTTGACGCATCCATCCAGGACGAGCCCGTCTGTATTGGGCATTCGCATGTCGTTGAGCACCTTGTAGCCATCGACAGTCACGTTGGTGCAGTGGATGAGATGCATGGTCCAGCTGGAGGCTTCGCGCAGCGTCAGCTGCTCGATGCGGACGTTGCTGCTCTCTTCCAGAACCACGGTCCGCAACCTGGGCTCAAGGGGAATATAGACGCCAGCCTCGGCGTCGTCGCCGGCCACGAAATGTGAGCCGCCACCATCAATCGTGCCGAGGCCTGTGATGGAAACGTTTTCAAGATTTTGACCGAGGATCATGCATCTCTCGCTTCCCTCGACACGCATGGTTGAGATGTTAGCTTCATACAGAGCGTGATCAGGAACGGGTGAGAGCACGGCACCGTCCTCGAGGTGAAGATCAATGTCACTCTTCAATTGCAGTGGGCCGCAGACGTGCTGGCCGGGGAGCAGCCTGACCTGTCCGCCACCGGCGGCGGAGAGCTTGTCTATTTCGCCCTGTAGGTGATCGGGTGCGGAACCCGGTGCGATGTTGATTACAATTGTCATGATCAATCCTGGTCCTTAGCGGATGCGCTGTCCATGAGTGTCAAAGAGACGCGCCTTGACCGGATCGAACCCCAAATACACCTCGACGCCCTGTTCCGGCGCCTCGGTATCGCGGAGTTCGACGACGATCGGCTCGCCGTCCCTGGTGGTGCAATACAGGTAGCCGTTGGTACCCAGATATTCCGCGTAGTCGACGCGAACGGCAAAGGTGGCCGCACTTGCGGGTGTAACGAACAGATGTTCGGGCCGGATACCCAAGCGGACCGTATTGCCTTCCTGCTGCGCGCCGGAAACGGGAACGGCGACTTCTGCGCCCTGGCAGATGATTGTTCCCCCGGCTTTTACGCTGCCGGGCAGGAAGTTCATACGTGGCGAGCCGATGAAGCCGGCGACGAACTCGTTGTCCGGATCTTCGTAGACCTGTTTTGGACTACCGACCTGTTCGATGCGTCCATCGCGTAGCACGACGATCCTGTCAGCAAGCGTCATGGCCTCTGTCTGGTCATGCGTCACGTAGATCATCGTATTGCCGAGCCGCTGGTGCAGCTTTGCGATTTCGATGCGCATGCTGACGCGCAGCTCGGCATCGAGGTTGGACAGTGGCTCGTCGAAGAGAAAGACCTTGGGCTTGCGTACGATGGCGCGGCCGATTGCCACGCGTTGGCGCTGACCGCCAGAAAGCTGACGCGGGCGGCGGTCAAGCAACTTGGTGATCTGCAGCACCTCGGCGGCCGCTTCCACCTGACGCTCGATCTCGTCCTTAGGTGTGCCTGTGACTTTAAGACCATAGGCCAGGTTCTGTCTTACGCTCATATGGGGATAGAGCGCGTATGACTGGAATACCATCGCAATGCCGCGCTTGGCCGGTTCTGCATCGGTGACGTCGGCCCCGTCGATGATGATCGTGCCTTCCGAAACATCTTCCAGCCCGGCGATCGTGCGCAACAACGTGGACTTACCGCAGCCCGAGGGGCCGACAAACACGATGAAATTGCCACCCTCAATTTCGAGGTCGAGGCCGTGGATGACTTCCAGGCTGCCGAACCGCTTGCGGATGGACTTGAGAGAAATTCCGGCACGGGTGCCGTTGGAGACGGTGTTCTGGGACATACGTTTATCCTATTGCGTCGCTGGCGATAAGCGCGCCGCTTACTTGAGACCGGTGGTGGCAATTCCTTTGACCAAATATTTCTGGCCGAAAAGGAAAGCGAAGAAGACAGGAACCAGAGACACAATCGACATTGCGAACATCGGTCCGAAGGATGATGATCCGGTTGCGTCAATGAAACCGCGCAGCGCCACAGGAACTGTGCGAACCTCGTTTTTTGTCAGGTAGATCAGGGCGCTGAAGAAATCATTCCAGGAGCCAATGAAAGTGAAAACGGCAGTCGCCGCGAGTGCCGGCATCATCAACGGCAGGATGATCTGGAAGAAAATCCGGAAGTGATTGGCACCATCGATGCGGGCAGCTTCATCAAGTTCCCGGGGAATGCCGCGGATGAACTGCACCATCAGGAAGATGTAGAAGGCGTCGGTCGCAAGGAACTTTGGCAGGATGATCGGCCAGAATGTGTTCACCATGCCCATCTGAGCGAACATGATATACTGCGGCACTATGATCACGTGGATCGGGATCATGATGGTCACAAGCATGATCCCGAACATGATTCGCTTCGCAAAGAACTCCATGCGCGCAAAGGCATATGCCGCCAATGCACAGGAGAACAGATTGCCAATCACGCAGCCGATAGTGACGATTGCGGAATTGACGAGGTAAGTGCCGAACGGGCTCTGCAGCGCCGTCCACCCGTTGACGTAATTGCTGATGTCGAAAGACAGCGGCCAAATGCTCGGGTTACGGAAGATTTCGTCGCTCGGACGCAGTGAGCTGACCAATAGCCAGAGCAGCGGATAGATCATCACGACGCTTGCCGCGATCATGACACCGTGTCGGCGGAACGAAACGTACCAAGGTAAATTGTGAGTCCGGGCCACAGTAGTTACAGTTGGATCAGTCATCGTAGAACACCCAATAGCGAGCCGCGAAGAAGTTGATGGCCGTAAAGGCGCCAATGATGAAGACGAGCCCCCAAGCCAGCGCCGATGCGTAGCCCATGTCGAGCTGCGCAAACCCCTTCTGATAAAGATAGAGCGTATAGAACATGGTGGAATCCACCGGTCCGCCGTCGCCCCCCGAAACAATGAACGCTTGGGTGAAGGACTGGAAGCTGCCGATGATCTGCAGCACGAGATTGAAGAAGATGATCGGTGTCAGCATAGGTAGAGTGATCGTGAAGAACTGCTGCCGCTTGGACGCCCCGTCGACCCTGGCCGCCTCATAATAAAGAGACGGAATCTGACGCAGACCTGCCAGGAAAATCAGCATCGGCGCGCCGAAAGTCCAGACATTGAGCAGAATGATCGTGCCGAGGGCAGTGTCGGGGTTCGAGATCCAGCCCATTCCCTGAATTCCGACCATCCCCAGCACCTGGTTGACCAATCCCTGAGTGCCGAACAGCTGACGCCACAGAATGGCAATGGCGACGGACGAACCAAGCAAAGACGGGAGGTAGAAGATCGACCGGTAGAGGGCCAGTCCACGCATGCCACGATCGAGGGCGACGGCGACCATCAGGGCGAAAAGCAGCTGTAGCGGCACCGAGACCAGAACATAGGTGAATGTCACGCGGAGCGAATTGAAAAGCCGCGGATCCGAGAACATGCGCAAGTAATTGTCAAAGCCGATAAAGCGCGGAGGCTGAATCAGATTGTACTTGCTGAAGGAAATGTAAAGCGAAGCGATCATGGGCCCGAGGGTCAGGACGACAAGGCCGATTAGCCAAGGCAGCAGAAAAGCATAGGCAACCAGCGTGTTGCCCTTGCCGCGACGGCTTTGGCTACCCAGGGAGCGCAGTTCGTTAAGGGCACTCATTAGCGTTACCAATATTAGGGGTGACCGCGCCGATGCACGGTGGGAAGCCCGGACACGAGGGGCCGGGCCAGGATTTTTACTGAACGATATTGTTCTTGAGTTCGCCGATCATCTGATTGGCAGCATCTTCGGCGGAAAGGCGGCCGAAGAGGTACTGAGCGGTGTAACGGCGGAAGATATCGCGGAACGTGCCGTAACCGGCAGGGGGAAGTGGAGCAGAAACGGCTTCTGTGCTCAACGTGCCGATGAAGTTGGCGGCAACCGCATCGTTGGGGGAAAGATTATTGGCAATCGCGTCGCGGACATCGCTGTTTGGCGGCGTTCCGCGCACGATCAGCAGGGTCTTGCCAGCGTCCACGTCGTTGACGATGAAGTCGAGTAGCGCCTGGGCTTCAGCGGGATGGGCTGAGCGCGACGAGACCGACCAATACTGCGCTACGCCGATCGACATCTGATGGGTGCCGGCTTTGCCGGTCATGCTCGGCAGACGCAGGAGTATCAGATCTTTGCCCGATGCCTTGGCAAGAGCGGTAAATTGTGCTGAAGCCCAGAAACCCATTGCCGCGGTATTGGTCGCAGAAGGTGTCTGCTCGACCTGGAGTGCGATGACTTCCGACGAGGTTTCAGCGCCGTAAGAGCCGCCTTCCTTGATGATTTTCTTGGTTAGTTCAAGGTAGGGGATGACATCTTCAGGCTCGATGAGGATATTACCCTGAGCATCATACACCTGGGAGCCATTCTGCCGAAGATAGGCTTCGAACGAGGTAAGATCGATTCCAAGAGCCTGGGTGCCAACGACACCCGGCGCACTGCCTTCCGAGATGGCCTTGGACGTGGCCGCAAAGTCATCCCACGTCCAGGTCGCATCGTCCGGAAGTGGTACATTGGCGGCATTGAAGAGGCTCTTGTTGGCAACGATTGCCGTTGCAGACAGGCCTGAGGCTACGGCCACTTGCTTGCCGTCGATATTGGCGGCCCGCGTGGTGGCGGCATCCAGCTTTTCCAGATCGACCGCATCGAGATTGAGCAGCGCGCCGCCAGATGCAAGCTGCGACACATATTCGATCGGCAACTGGATCACGTCGGGTGCATCATTTGCCGCGATCTGGGTGGAAACCTTGTCCATATATCCGTCGAATGGCAAGGCTTCGGCCTGAACATCGATATCTGGGTGGCGTGCTTCGAACTGCTCGATCGCCTTAAGCGTCGCACTCGTGCGGCCCTCCGATCCCCACCAGACCAAGCGCAGCGTCACCTTGTCCTGCGCGAACGCTGCTGATGCGAGCAGGGGGACGCTGGCCACTACAGCCAGCAATAAACCCTTCACAAGTTTAGACATCATTCTCCTCCTGAAGCAAATTTCGGTTCTTCTCCGAACGACTGTCGTGGTGATCGAAAGCGCCATCGATCATGCAATTGACCGAATCCTCGAAATTGGTCTCCCCTTCCCGAGCGATGGCGGCATAGACCTGGCATGATGCCTGTAGCCTTCTAAGGCCGGGATCAGGCTCGTTGACGCAGAATGGATTGGGGTTGTCCGAGAGAGCATAAACGGTGCGGAAACCAAGGTCCCGCATATCAAGTCCGCCGTTCACAGGGCGCGCGACATCGTCCCGATCGTAGAAATTGCGAGTGTCTCTCGACGACTTGGGCGGAAAGACCGCGTACATCGTATCAGGCCGGACAGGCGCATTGAGGCGAATGGATACATCAGCCGTTGGAAGGAATCCCATGACACCGTGCCCGCGCGCGCCTTCAACAATATTGCGCGTACGCTCAATGTTCTCGAACTGGATGAAACTCCAGCTCTTCTCGTTCGAGATGGCGCTGAAGTGCACAATTTCGTCGACGCTATCCACGGTGTTGGCATTGACGAGATCTATTTCCACAACATCATGCGGATCGCGTGCAAGGCGAACATCGGTGGCGATAACACGACGGCCAGCAGCCAGCATATGTGCATGCAGGTGCATCGCTGAAACGGCGCTTGCGCCCGTCAGTAGTATCATCGTCATCTGCACCGCCTCCCGCCGGTGGCCTATGAATGGCAACTGCCAGCACCCCTGTCAATAATAAATATTACTACTTTTAAATAAATCGTATTCCTTGTCAATTTTGAGGATCCATGGCTATTTTCTGTATTACTCCTTTAACGGCGTCCGTTTGACTTCCCCCTTCCGTAAGCGTCAATCTTCGGAATCGCCTGTCCCGATGATTGACGCCGGCGCTGAATATTGCGGAGGTGGCCGTTGAATGTTTTTCAGCGACTTCCAAACTCACGGATCACATCGTCGAATTCCTCGGAGCAACCATGCCTTGCTTCGGTGGGCCGGACGTTTGCAAATTCTACGTCACTAGTCTGGATTAGGGGCTGCCTGGTATGGAAAAGGACGGAATCTTCAGTTTCGGGTTCGCTGTCGCGGGACTTGCGCCCCATATTTGCGGAAGGACCTCGACAAAGTGACAGAGCGCCATGCGCTGCCTTGGCTGTCGCATGTCACGCATGAAACGCTTCAGTTGGTTGTTGTAACTGCATGCCCTAAGAAGTATGAACCATTTGAAATTTGAGAGGTGTCAAATTCCATGAACCCGCCCGTACCGGCCCGCCTTACTGATCAGGTGAAGGCCGGAATCGTGAAGATGATAGAAGAGCAGGGTCTTGCTGCCGACGCTAAGTTGCCGACTGCCGAACAGCTTTGCACAATGTTCAGCGTTAGCCGCACGGTAGTCCGGGAAGCGGTCGCCAGCTTGACCGCAGAAGGGTTGCTCTGGTCTCGCCGTGGCAGCGGCGTGTTTGTAAGATTGGCCGAACGGCCGCGGATCAACTCACTTTGCATGCAGGAGCCTCAGGACGCAGGCGCCGTTCTTGAAATGATGGAACTGCGAATGAGTGTGGAAACCGAAGCTGCGGCCCTCGCGGCCGAGCGGCGAACAGAAACACACCTCCTGCGTATGGAGTCCGCGTTGAGGTCCGCTGGAAATGATCCACTCACAGTGTCCGGCGGCAGCAATACGGATCGCATTTTCCACCGGGAGATCGCCATCGCCACCGGAAATAGCCGATTCCTCATGTTTCTCGACGACCTTGGTTACCTGCTCATTCCGCGCCATGTGCTAGATACGTCGGTCGAGAGCGAAGACGACCGCCGTAAATTTTTGGCTGAAGTCCATGCGGAGCACTATGGAATCTATGAGGCTATCACATCGCGAAATTCTCTCGAGGCGCGAGCGGCCATGAGAACGCATCTTGAGAAGGGCCGCAAACGCTACCGCGAATGGACCCTCTTGCAAAACATGGGCATTTCAAACTCAGTCCTCTAGTGGTGAGACAAGAAGATGTAGGTTGGATCGGTTCATTGTTTAATGGGACTAAATTCTGCCGGCACAGGTTGGACACACCGTCGACAACGTCAGGATTGGCAAAGTCGGCGCGACTAGCGAAATTTCCGAGGAACCATAATACGCTTTTGTCCGTTGTTTTACCAATCGAGCAATGCGGCTCTAAAAGGAGAACGATAATGGGTAGCACCATGGACAAGATAAAAGGCAAGGTCAACGAAGTTGCTGGCGAAGCTCGTCAGGCAATAGGCGATGCGACCGACAACCGCGAGATGGAAGCCAAGGGTGCGGCCCAGGAAGCCAAGGGGCATGCACAGCAGGCCAAGGGCGAGGCAAAAGAAAAAGTCAAAGACGTCATCGACCGGGCATAACGGTCAAGACCCCAAAAGGCTCCGAACTTAGTTCGGGGCTTTTTTCGATTCAGGGGACGAATTCGAAGAGCCTTAAAGACTGAAATGGCTAGTTTTCCAGATGAGGCATTTCGACAGGCGACACCACATACATGCTACCGTGATCGTCATCCGTCCAAATCAAATAGACCGACATACAATGTCTCGTGGGGACGAAGCCGAAATGCGGTTTGACGAGAAAGTGCCCCTTTGAGCCGATGCTCCGGCCAGCTTCGATAGCAGCTGCACAAAACTCTTCGAGTTTGACAAGTTTTGCAAGGTGGGTTTGTCGAAGCTCTTGATCTTGTTCCAACGCATAGATGTTGGCGAGTTTGCTGCGGTAGTCCTCGCATCGGACAAGGTTGTTCCACGCTATTTCAACGTTTTCGAGTTGATAAGCATACAGGTTTTTTACTTTCATGATGATTTACGTTGAATCCTAAAACTGCGATATCATCGTCTTGTCGTCAGCTTGAGTAGCGCATCGTTGAGCCAACTCTGAAGACATCGTTCACCTCCAAATTTTGGCTCCGGATTCTCCAACAGACATGACTCGACCGTCCGCCGCTCTCCGTCCGTGCGAAGCGAATGGCCGACGCTTTGTCGATAAATATGCCCCCCACAAGCCCTAGCGTGTCACAGACAAGCCAGCGTCCGTTTTTATTGCAGCCGATGGTGAACCGACTTCGTGGTGATGGGTCAGGTTCGTTTTGCCGTTCCATTTGTCTTTTCCTTTGCGCAGAAATCGCTCTCTGCTTTTGATGATAAAAGGACAGGTCGTTTTCCGTTACTGAATGCTGCCCATGATAAGCGACACCGCAAGGATCAGCCCGCCGACGACTGCCACCAGACGAACGAACATCGTTAACTCGGTCACCGCTGGCGCACGTTTGAGGGGCACTTTGTCTCCCTCTGCCTGGTCTGAGACAACTCTCCGCCGTAGTTCTGACTGCAGCCTGTAGTAAAATCCCAATCGTTCATGCATTTGCGAGATGTCCTGATGCAGGAGGTATTTTTCAAGATCGTGGCGTTGATGGCAGGGAAGGTATCGGCGTAAGAAACCTTCAGAATGACGCACCATGGGCCTTTGAAGTGCGTGCTGTCCTTGCTTCCAAGATCAAATGCGATTGAGGAACCTTGACGGGTGCCGACCGCAGTGGCTTCAGCGCTCTCATAATGGCATCGGCTGTAGCGTCGCTGATGTTCGTCATTGGCAGGCGCACTGAATCATCGATACCGCGTAGACAAGACAATGCGTGCTTGACCGATGCAGGAGGGCTTTCCAACGACAGCGCTCCTGCCAATACATGCAGTTGTTGATGTGCCTGATGTGCCTGGTACAAATCACCCATCCTTATTGCTCGATGCATCAACGACACCGTTGCAGGACAAAGATTGGCCACAGCAGACATCGATCCATTTGAGACTGCCAGCATGTCCTCGACTGCCAGATCATCGCCAGACAGATAGACGAAATCTCCAAATTGGGCGTTGCGCCCGCTAATGCAGGTGTCATCAACAAGACCGATGACACCCTGAATCTGCAAAAGTCTTGCCATGGTGCACATGGCGATTTCGACAGCGGCGTGGCGGGGATCGTTGTGGATGAAAACGGGGAGCTGGACGCTCCTCGTCACCTCTTGAAAATGGTGAATGATGCCGTTTTGGCTTGGCCGGCTGTAATACGGCTGAACCACGAGTATGGCGTCAGCACCGAGTTTCTCGGCTTCGACCGACCTCTCAATTGTTGTGGCCGTGCTGTTGGTGCCTGTCGCGGCTATAACCGGAATTCGGCCTCTTGTCAGGTGAACGCAGCGACTGATCAAACTCCGGCGCTCTTCAGTTTTGAGGGTTGGTCCCTCCGCTATCAAAGTGTTCAGCACCAGGCCGCTCATCCCCTGATCAATCTGCCACTCCACTAGATGATCGAATGCAGCATAATCGACACCACCCCCGCGGAACGGCGTAATCAGGGCGGTCATCGGGCCTGAAAAACGATGATGTGCGTGCAAAGTTCTCTGCATTTCAGACTTCCTTGACGGTATTGATAATGGTCTTCATTTCAATTCTCCGCAGGCGCTTCAGGATGGCGAAGAGTGCGATAAAAACGGCCCCCTCCAAATCTGCATGTCGGCCGACTGCCTTCCAGGAAGCCGCGTCATTTGCAAAAGAGGCCGAGCACATCCAGCCGTCACCTGTTCTCCGCATGGTTTCGAGGCAAACAGACGGACGCAGCGCCGACACGGCGAAAAGCAAAGCATCAAGAAGTGCGTTTGCCTGGAGAAGTGCTCCAAAGCGTCTTCCTGATGTATTGTTTGTCGAACAGAGCTGCGGAAAAGCCTGCTTTGCCAAAACCCAGACGTGGTCTTCACGCAATCTCGTGCCATTCTGGAGACGTTGGCAAAGGTCGGTGATGTTTAAGATATTTGACTGCATTGAAACCGCTACACTGTAAACGGTCTACGTTTTAGTCCTGATCGGAATAGGAATTCGATTGGGTAAATGAGACTGAAAAATAAAGAAATAATAAGTACAAGCCCTGTGGACTTCATCTGCCCTCTGAATCTCGACCCAATCAAATAGTTTGGCACGTAGATGGCCACCGCATTTTCCGAACACTACGCTATTCCTGTGTGGGCGCGGCGAGAAGCATCCTACGCCGTCCTCGGAGACGCAACGCATTTCAAAATATTTAGCGCCGTCAAACCGGCGGCAGTGTCGATGTCCTGTGCATGTGTCTACGAAACGATGCGGATCTGCATGCGCTGTTTGCGGATGGCGCCCTGTTGCGTGCACTCGGTAGGGATAAAATCATCATCAACCATGCAACTGGTGATCCGATCGAATCCGAAGCCTCTGACTACCTGAACGAGTTACCAGCTTCGTATCACGCTAAATAACGCCATATCGATCACCGTAGCCCTTGCTGTTTTCATTTGGCTTGATGACAGACATCGAGAAGTTTCAGCGCAGCTTTGCTCGCATGGCGCTCTTTGTGCCTCAGGAGGCGAAACTCGCGCGCCGATACTACGAAATTGACCTCGCACAGCTTGCCGCTCTCCAGATATGGCTGTGCTGCAAGCCGCGAGACGGCAGCCGCACAGGACCCCGCCAGCAAGGCACATAGAATGGCTTCATTTGAAGGGAGGACCAGTGCGATATCAAGCATGCCGGTTTTGATATCAAGGCTATTCAAGGTTTCCTCAAAGGCGGATCGAGTACCAGACCCGATCTCGCGCATAACCCATCTGCCTTCCTTTACATCTTCGGCTTCGAGGGCTCTCTTTCCCACCCACGGATGAGAGGGAGCAACAACGACCACCAGTTCGTCATGGGCTACGATGGAGGCTGCAAGCGCAGGTTCGTCGAGCTCTCCTTCAACCAAGCCTAGATCGGCCTCGCCGCTGATGACCGCATCCGCAACGGTGCGTGTATTTCCTATGGTCAACCTCAACTCTATGCCGGGGAAGTTGTTATGAAACTCCATCAGGCGCGGTGGCAGCCAGTAGCTGGCGATTGTCTGGCTGGCAAAGACACTGAGAGAGCCGCGCTGCATGCCCCCAAGCTCACTGAGAACCAGTTCCACGGATCGCGACCGCGCCAGAAGCATACGGGCTTCATCGAGGAATATACGCCCTGGATGGGTGAGTTCAATGCGCCGGCCAATCCGGTGAAATAGTTCTACGCCATAGTGGTGTTCGAGATTGCGTATTGCCGCACTGACGGCAGACGGCGTCAAGTGGATCGCGGCGGCAGCCTTTGTCAGATGCTCTCGTTCCGCGACGGCGACAAAAATTGCAAGTTGTTCGAAAGTCATAGGAAATCATTCTGTTTTTCCGAATGAAACGTAGAAGATTATTCGATGGAAGTAAATTTGATTAGCTGAAAAATCTGTTTCGTAAGATTAGCAGAAACAGGTCTTTTATGAATTTCTCCAGAATCCGCCAGATATCTCCCGGCCTTGCCATCTGCGTCGCGGTCGCAGGCGCGGCCTATGGTTTGGAACGCATCCAGCATGCCTTGCTTGGTGCTGGCTTCCTGGAGGCGTTAGTCTTTGCGATTATTATCGGTATCGTGACGCGCATCGTCTTTTGCGACCGACAGGCTTGGCGGCCGGGTATCAATTTCAGCTCCAAGACACTTCTGGAGATTGCCATCGTTCTGCTCGGAGCGTCGATCAGTTTCGCCACCATAATGAGTGTTGGTCTGACGCTGATCATTGCTGTAGCAGCGATCGTTACACTGTCGATTTATGTGAGCTTTGCGGTAGCTCGGTTTCTTGGCCTGTCTCCTCGGCTCGCAATGCTCATTGCCTGCGGAAACTCAATCTGCGGCAATTCGGCAATCGTTGCCGTTGCACCGGTCATCAAAGCGAATTCCGACGAGGTTGCCTCCGCGCTGGCTTTCACCGCAGTTCTGGGTGTCGCTGCTGTTCTTCTTCTGCCGCTTCTTTACGTCTATGCGGGCTTAGGCGCAGCGCAATATGGTGCGCTTACTGGACTGACTGTCTACGCCGTTCCGCAAGTTTTGGCTGCTGCAGCGCCCGCCGGTCTGGTCTCCGTCCAGACCGGAACGGTCATCAAGCTCCTTCGTGTTCTTATGCTTGGGCCGGTAATATTCACTCTGGGGATTTTTGAGGGAAGGGCTGCCCAGCGCGAAGGCCGAAAGACATCTTTCAGTAATCTTGTTCCCTGGTTTATTATAGGCTTCATGATCGTCGTGGTCGCACGGTCTTTTGGTCTTTTCCCGCCCGACGTCGTGAAGATGCTGCTGAAGATTTCCAGCGGACTAACCATTGTCGCCATGGCCGGGCTTGGGCTCTCTGTCGATATCCGTACTGTGGCGAGCGCGGGCGGGCGTGTTATTCTGGCATCCTCGATTTCGCTGCTTCTGCTCGTGACCGTCAGCTATTTTGTGGTGATTTCCGCGCTTCAAGGGTAGTCGCTTCCGCCTTTAAACTTACTCGGCTGCGTCGGATTGAAGATGCCGCAATCCAGGCGCGTGCGTCTGGGACATTAATCGCTCTGCTTACTCGCGGTCTCTACTGCCGGAACACTTTACAGTGTGCGCAGTGGATGGGTTTAAAATGCAGGAGAATATGATCGTTAATGCATATTTCGCCTGTAATCCGACCGATATATGCGAAAGCAGTTTGGGCGTTTCCAGCAACTGAGAGTGGTCACGCACAAATCTACGCCAGTGCAGCCATAGAACCAGGCAAGTGTCAAAGCGTGAGCAGGATTGGGGCACAAATGCGAACGAGAGCCTGACCGCGCTCACCGTCGTAACTTATCTACAAGCAGACCGAATATATTACTCGGTCTGCTGGGGTCGCGACTTCAAGACGCGACCGCGAACCGCCCAAAGCCACCGCGCGCAAAGCACAAGGGCTCACCGTCGCGGTGGGCTGCACGCAGGACGCGACCGAGGATAATCGAGTGATCACCTCCATCATAGATCGACGCGCGTTCGCATTCAAACCGACTGAGTGTGCCCGGAATGATAGGAACGCCTTCCGGGTTCGCGTCCCAAATAAACTCCTCGAAGCCAAGACCGCCCCGAGTGAAGCGACCGCTGAGCGCACCCTGATCGGCACTCAGAACATGGATGGCGAAATGGGTCGCGCCAGCGAAAAAATCATGGCGAGATGATGTTTTGGCCGGTGACCACAATATCAAAGGCGGGTCGAGCGAGACGGAAGAAAAGCTGTTGACCGTCATTCCGATTGGCCCGCCAGGCGTCTGGGCGGTCACGACCGTAACACCTGTTGGAAAGTTCCCAAGCGCAGTACGAAAGCTGCGCGTGTTTTCCGCATCTGGAACAAACATGTGTTCATCGTAGTGTTGCATGCCGTTCATGGATGTCATCATGGCACCTCTTGACCAATTGCAAGCGAGTAAAGTTCGAACCACATTTGCCGATCCATGACGACCTGGCTTGCCTGCGAGATCGCGGATATGCGCTGGAGATTGTTGGTTCCGAGCACGGGAAGTAGCTTCGCCGGATGCTTGAGCAGCCAGGCAACGGCAACAGCGGCGCTGTCCACACCCTGAGCCTCCGCGATATTGGCCATCTTGTCGGAAAGAGCACTACCTGCGGTCATCAGCGACCCTCCGCCAAGAGGCGACCAGGCCATGACGGGAAGGTTGCGCTCTTGTAAATAGGCCAGATCACCATTGGTAAAAGGAGATGTTGCCGCAAGGCTGAGCTCGATCTGGTTGGTGACCAGTTCGTTTTCCATATGCGTTTGCAGCAAAGAAAAATCCCAAGGCCGGAAATTCGAAACACCAACGCTACGGACTTTTCCTGACGCGACCAGTTCATCGAGTGCAGCACCCGTTTCATCCGGATCCATCATCGGGTCAGGTCGGTGAATGAGCAGCAGGTCGATATGTTCGACCGCCATGTTACGCAAGGACGCATCGACGGACGCATTGATATGTTCCGCCGTCGTGTCATAATGTTTGACGCGCGCGGCTGAATGTCGGCCCGCAGGTGCGACAATGCCGCATTTTGTTACGATTTCGATCTTGTCTCGAAGTGAAGGTGCAGCCTTCAATGCATTGCCGAGGATCGCTTCTGCGGTGTAACCACCGTAGATATCAGCCTGATCCATGGTAGTAATGCCCTGCGCCAGACATGCCTCTATCTTGGCTTGTACATGCCGCGATGAGGTGTCGGCGTCATCTCCGATGCGCCACATGCCATAGACGAGGCGGCTCAGCGACAGGTCGGGTGTGATTTCGATGCGATCCATTAGTGGCGCTCTCCGTTTCCAAGGGGCGTTGCAGGTGTTGACGCAGGCACACGCCCGTGAACATGCGGCAGAGAACACGTCTTAAGCTGTGGCAAAACCTTGGTTCCGAAATGCTCGGCTTCGTCCAGATGCGGGTAGCCGGAGAGGATGAAGGCCCGAATGCCCATCTTCCGATAGTCCTCAAGTGCACTCAGGACCTGATCGGTCGATCCGACGAGAGCGGCACCGCATCCCGAACGGGCACGTCCAATACCTGTCCAGAGGTTTGGCTCGATATAGCCAAACTTGTCCGCCAATTCGCGGGCGCGTGCCTGATGCGCGACGCCAAGCGAGATGCTGTCGTGAGCGCGACTGCGAATAAGTTGACCGAATTCGTCATCGAGTTTCGAGACGAGATGCTCGGCATATTCCTGCGCTTCTTTTTCCGTATCGCGGACGATCATGTGAACACGAAGACCGTAATCGAGTGTTCTGCCATGGGCTTGCGCGCGGGCATGAACGGCACGCATCCGCTCGGCGAGCTGTTCTCTCGCCTCTGGCCACATGAGGTAGACATCGCATTGCGCACCACAAAGCTCCAGAGCATCCGGTGAATAGCCGCCGAAATAGAGCAAAGGTCCGCCATTTTGCTGGTAAGGGCGCGCTGGTTCGGTCGAAACACCTTTGAACTGATAGATTTCACCGTCGTGATCGATCGTGTCGCGTGTCCACGCCTGGCGCAAAATTTCCACGACCTCGTGGCTGCGCCGATAACGATAGGCACTGTCTGCGACTTCGCCGGGAAAGTCGGAGCTGATGACGTTCAGCGTCAAGCGACCTTTGAGCATGTGATCAAGCGTGGCCACGGTACGGGCCAGCATGATGGGTTGCATCTCACCACAGCGAATAGCGGCCAGAAAATTGATCTTGTCGGTGATCGGCGCACAACCAGCGACGAAGCTCAGCGTATCCTGTCCCACTTGATAAGAGGACGGGCATAGAACGTTGCGAAAGCCGAGTTCTTCTGCTTTTTTGACGATTGAGGAGCAGTGGTCCCAGCTCGAACGAAGAGAGCCCTCTGGAACCCCAAGATAGGTATAGTCGTCTGAGCAGAGTGCTGAAAACCACGACACTTCACTCGCATCAAGATCACCAGACGTTACAGGAACAATGGTCATTAAAATCCTCCTCAGGACCGTTGCTCATTTAACTAGCATCCGATATTAAGTAAATCAATAATGTATCAATTTTTTCTGCAGAGGGCTGAAAGGCGTTGAAAATGCGAAGTTCTAAGGGAAGTTTGCCAGTGTATCTCCAGATTGCCGAAACCCTCGTGCGAGACATAACGGCTGGCCGGCTGATTGATGGAGAGAAACTTCCCCCGGAGCGCGATATGGCAAATGAGCTGGGGATCGCAGTTGGAACGCTGCGAAAGACACTTGCCGAGCTTCACAATCGTGGTTTGCTGGAACGCATTCAGGGTTCCGGCAATTACATCCGCGCAGTCACTGACCCTCAGAGCGTGTACGCCATGTTCCGGCTGGAGTTGATTAGCGGAGGCGGCTTTCCGACAGCGGAGGTTTTGAGCATCAGTCGCGAAGTCAAGCCAGAAGAACTGCCTCCATTCGGCACCTCAAAGGAGGGGCACCGTATTCGCCGGCTGAGGCGTATCGCGGGCAAGGCCGCTGCGATTGAAGAGATATGGCTGGACGGATCATACACTAACGAAATCGAAGTTGGGGACTTGTCCGAATCTCTCTATCTCTATTACCGGACGCGATTGGGGCTATGGATCGCAAAGGCAGAAGACCATATCGATTTGGGTCATGTCCCGGACTGGTCACCCGATACCTTCAATCCCAAATGTGGTGAACCCATCCCGCATGTTTTACGCATCAGTTATTCACATGAGGGAGGGACGGCAGAGATTTCTCACACCTGGTATGACCCTAGCGTGGCCCGATATGTTAACCGGCTTAGATAGCGTTCACCAGCGAAATCCTTTTTGATCTGGATCATATTGGACAATATGTGATTTAAAAAATATCCGGAATTGTTATTATAAATCAACGAGAATTTTTAAATTTCAGGGAAAATAAATAAAATTGATACACCATTGATTTCCATAAATCCTTGCGTATTCTTTTGCTTAGAGGAGCCCGGAGCAGCACAGCCGAGGGTTGGGAGATAAGAATGGCATCAGTTAAGCTTAACAAGCTGGACAAAAGTTACGGGTCTCTTCGGATCGTGAAGGGCATTGATCTGGAGATAGCAGACGGTGAGTTTGTAGTCTTGGTCGGTCCCTCGGGTTGCGGCAAATCGACGACATTGCGAATGGTGGCCGGACTGGAATCGATCACCGGCGGTGAGGTAAGTATCGGGGATCGTGTCGTTAATCGTCTTGCGCCGCGTGAGCGAGATATCGCCATGGTGTTTCAGGACTACGCACTCTATCCCCATAAGACGGTGCGGGAAAATATGGGCTTCAGCCTGAAGGTGCGCGGCATTGCAGCGGGTGAGTCTGCGGCGCGCGTGGATGAAGCTGCCAACATGCTCGGCATTTCTCATCTGCTGGATCGTCGTCCGGGACAATTGTCTGGCGGTCAGCGTCAGCGTGTTGCCATGGGTCGCGCCATCGTGCGGCGACCGCAGGTTTTTCTGTTCGATGAACCTTTGTCTAACCTTGATGCCAAATTGCGTGGTCAAGTTCGTACCGAAATCAAAAAACTTCACCAGCAGCTCGGCACGACGATCATTTACGTGACGCACGATCAGGTCGAGGCCATGACGCTGGCTGATCGTATTGTCATTCTAAGAGGTGGCGATATCGAGCAGGTTGGCACGCCTGACGAGGTTTATAACCGCCCCAACAGTGTTTTCGTGGGTGGTTTCGTTGGTTCGCCAGCGATGAATTTTGCCCGTGCCAAGGTCCAGTCCGGTTGCCTCCACTTTACCAGTGGCGACAGGCTTTCCCTGGATGTCATGCGCGCCGGTCGCGAGCCTCTTCAGGATGGGCGTGAGGTGATTGTCGGCATTCGCCCAGAACATTTCGGCCCGGTGTCGGACCCGGCGATGGCGCTTTCCGTAAAGGTGCAAGTGGTCGAGCCGCTGGGTTCCGATACGCTTGTGCATTTCGGTGTTGGCGGCGACATGCTGACAGCCCGTATGTCGCCAGAAACCCGCCCTAATGTGGGTGCGGAGTTTAGAATAGGGGTCGATCCCGCAAAAATTCATCTTTTCGATGCCGCAAGCGAACGTGTCATCGATTGACGAACGTGAGGCAGGCTTTGCCTGCTCACCAGAGCTCCATGCACGAAGGGAGGCACGGTGCTTTGCGCAGAAACATTCAATGGGAGGATAGGATGAATATCAGATTTATGGCGGGCGCATTCGCCACCGCAAGCATGCTCGCTTTTTCGGTTCCGGCTTTTGCCGATACCCAGCTCAAGGTTTTCGTGTCCAGCCAGCATCAGCCTGCTGTCTGGCGCAAGGTGTTCGACAAGTATGAGACGGCCAATCCGGGCGTTAAAGTTGCCATTGAAACCGGCGGCAACACCTCCGAAGCACAGGCGCAATATCTCAACACCGTCATGTCGGCCAAGGATACCAATCTTGATATTCTGATGCTGGACGTCATTCGCCCGGCGCAATATGCCGCTGCTGGCTGGACATCCGCATTTACCGGCAAGGATATGTCCGTCTATCTGCCTGCCTATAATGAAGCCAACACGGTGGATGGCAAAGTAGTGGCGCTACCGGCTTTCGCCGATGCCATGTTCCTGTATTACCGCAAGGATTTGCTGGATAAATACGGTATTGCGGCCCCCAAGACATGGGAAGAACTGGCGGCTGCGACGAAGAAGATCGCCGAAGGCGAAAAGAACCCTAATCTTCAGGGTCTTTCGTTTCAGGGCAAAGCCATCGAAGGTGCCGTCTGCACGTTTCTTCTGCCTTACTGGAGCCAGGGAAAAAGCCTTGTCAAAAACGGCAAGCTCACTTTCGACCACGACGCTGCCGTTAAATCTCTGAAACTGTGGAAGGGATTTGTTGACGAGGGCGTGGCCAAAAAGAACATTGCCGAAGTCGCGACCGATGATACCCGCAAGGAGTTTCAGGCGGGCAGCGCGGTCTTCGCGGTCAACTGGTCCTATGCCTGGACGCATTTCCAGAACGCGGAATCGGCTGTTGCCGGTAAAGTGGGCGTAGCACGTCTGCCAGCACTTGGCGGCGGCGAACAGGCAAGCTGCCTTGGCGGCTGGGAATTTGGCGTTTCCGCCTATTCCACGCATCAGGATGAAAGCAAGAAGCTGGTGGAATACCTCTCCAGCGAAGACGTATCGGTGTTCATGGCAGTCAATGGTTCGCTTTTGCCCACCTATGCCGGTGCCTATTCAAATCCAGATGTTCTAAAGGCTGCGCCATGGTTTGCGGATGCCTTGCAGGTTGTCGAGACAGCCAAGTCGCGTCCCGTTACGCCACGCTATAACGAGGTCAGCGAAGTCATTCGCACCACGGTCAATGCGGTTCTAGCCGGTGTTTCGACACCTGAAGATGGCGCAACACAGATCGAGGCCCGGCTGAAGCGCATCCTGCGCTAAGCAAGAACGCCGTTTATAAACGGACTTCACAAAACCGGAAGGGCAGGCCGTTGATGCCGCGCCCTTCCGCTTCGCAAGCCTGATCTATCGGGAGTAGCACCGGTGACGAATTCCTCCATCCTCAACGCACCTCAACGCGCCGACCGAGCCCCGCCAGCGTGGACGCGATGGCTGGATCTCGGCGACCGTTCGCTGGCCGTGGTGCTGCTGGCTCCGGCAGCCATTCTTCTGGCGCTCATCATCGTTTATCCGGTGGCGCGGCTTGGCTACACCAGTTTGTTTAGCCTGTCGCTGACTTCGGGTCTGCCAGCGGAATTCGTCGGACTGGAAAATTATCGGCTGATGATCGACGATCCCGTGTTTTGGGATGCGACGTGGAACACGGTGCTGATCACGCTGATCACCGTTCCGGGCGCACTTTTTGTCGGTCTTGCACTGGCGTTGCTGGCAAACCTTCCTTTTGGTGTGCAGTGGCCCGTCCGCCTTTCGCTGCTTATTCCATGGGCCTTGCCACTGTCCTTCGCCGGGTTGATTTTCGCGTGGTTTTTCCATTCTGAATATGGAGTGGTCAATGATGTGCTCAACCGGCTCGGTTTCGAGGGCATCATCTGGTTCAATTCTCCGGGCTGGGCGTTTGCGGCCATTTGCGTGACGATCATTTGGAAAACATCGTCCTTCATGGCCCTGATTATCTTAGCGGGACTTCAGACCATCCCGCGTTCCCTGTACGAAGCCGCAGATGTTGATGGTGCAGGCCGCATCAGGCAGTTTTTTGAAATCACGCTGCCGTTGCTTAAACCCGCAATCGTCGTGGCGCTGATTTTCCGCACCATTACGGCACTTCAGACCTTCGACATTCCCTACATGATGACCGGCGGCGGGCCGGGGACATCCACCACCACGCTTGCCATTTACATCCACCAGAACACCGTGTCCTTCCTTGATCTCGGTTATGGTTCCGCCCTTGCGATGGTGATGTTCGTCATGTCGATGTGCGTGACGGCGGTCTATCTGCGTGCCATCAGGACCAAGGAATAAGATGATGTCTCAAGTTACTTCTTCCGGCCTCTCGTCCTTTTTGTCTGGACGTCCCCTGCGTTTGATCGCCGCTGCCGCCCTCATCATCAACGGTATGTTTCCAGCACTGTGGATTCTCTTCACCTCGCTGAAGACCGAGGCGGAGTTGACCGCCAAGCCGATTACCTGGGTGCCGCATGTGCCAACCCTTGCCAACTATATGCAGGCCTTTTCAGACCAGCCGCTGCATCTCTTCCTTTTCAACAGCTTCATGGTGGCAATTCTGTCCACCTGCCTAACGCTGCTGGTCTCGGTCCTGGCCGCTTATGCATTGGCGCGGCTCGATCTGCGCTATCGCGGCCTCATTTTATCGACCATCATTGCGGTGTCCACATTCCCACTGGTGACGCTTCTGGTGCCGCTGTTTGAAATCATGCGCACCTTGAACCTGCTCAATACTTGGATTGCGTTGGTGCTGCCTTACACGGTGCTGTCTCTGCCCGTTTGTACGCTGATGCTCGTGTCGTTTTTCGAAGGTATTCCCCGCGACATCGAAAACGCCGCCATGATCGATGGCTGCACCCGCATCGGCGCTCTCTTCAGGGTTGTGGTGCCGCTGTGCGCGCCCGGCGTATTTACCGCGGGCATTCTTGCTTTCGTGAATGCCTGGGATGAGTTCCTGTTGGCGCTATCCTTCAACTCCAATCCGTCGTTGCGCACATTGCCCGTTGGTATCCAGCTTTATCAAGGCGAGTTTGCCTTCCCCTGGCCGGTCATTTCGGCAGCTCTTGTGGTGGGTATCGTTCCCGTCGCTGTGTTGATTGTCATATTCCAGGAGCGTGTCGTCTCCGGTCTCACAACCGGAGGGATCAAAGGATGAGCGAAGCGAACAGGCGCGAACTTCTTTGTCGATGCGGGCCTATCCAGAACGGATGATACAAAATTGAAAGACATGACGTTGAAACTCCAAAAGACAGACACCGGCTTCACGCTTTCCATCAATGGCCGGACGATCATCGATCACAGTCTTGCATCGCCCGCTATCTTTGTTGGCCATGGCCAAGAGCGGATGGACATGTATCGCGGCAACTTCGATATTGAAGACTACGTCATCGAACGGCGCTCACTTGCTTATGCGCAGGTCACAGATAACAGGGTGTCGCTGTCAGATGCGCCCGGCCAACCGGTCCGCATTGTGCTGACCGTGGATAAGGGCAATATTGGTTTTGAGGCACTAGACGCATCGCTCAACCGGCTATGGGTTCGTGTCGTCGCTGATCGGGACGAGCATGTTTGGGGTGGCGGAGAGCAGATGTCGTATTTCGACATGCGCGGTCGCCGTTTTCCACTGTGGACGTCAGAGCCCGGCGTCGGGCGCGACCCCACTAGCGAAATCACCTTCAAATCCAATATCAAAGACCGTGCGGGCGGCGATTATTTCAACACCAATTACCCGCAGCCGACCTATGTGTCCTCGGCGCTCTATGCGTTGCATGTGGAAACATCAGCTTATTCCGTCTTCGATTTCCGCCACGCGGGCTTCCACGAGATCGAGATTTGGGCCATCCCGGAACGGATCGAGCTGTTTGCGGCCTCAACGTTCATTGAACTGGTCGAAACACTCTCGGAACGTTTCGGACGCCAGCCACCGCTGCCTGATTGGATCTACAACGGTGCGATTATCGGCTTGAAGGATGGCGAGAATTCCTTCCAGCGCCTTCAGGTCATGCGTGATGCGGGTGTCAAGGTTTCCGCCCTCTGGTGCGAGGATTGGGTCGGGCTGCGGCAGACCTCATTCGGTTCCCGGCTGTTTTGGGATTGGCAAGCCAACGAAAAACGTTACCCGGGCCTGCGACAGAAAATTGCCGAACTGAACGATGATGGCATAAGGTTCATGGGCTACGTGAACCCCTATCTCTGCGTGGATGGCCCATCGTTTAAAGTCGCAGAAGCCTTAGGTTATTTTGCCACAGATGGTGCGGGCAACACCGCGCTTGTGGATTTCGGTGAGTTCGATTGCGGCGTTGTGGATTTCACCAACCCTGCTGCGGCCGAATGGTTTGCTGAGGATATTGTCGGCAAGAATATGCTGGACTTTGGCCTTTCCGGCTGGATGGCGGATTTTGGTGAATATTTGCCCATCAATGTACATCTTTCAAACGGCATCGATGCCAAGCTGATGCACAATCAGTGGCCAACATTGTGGGCCGAGGTGAATGCCAAGGCGGTTGCCAGTCGTGGCCAAACCGGCGAAGCGCTATTCTTCATGCGTGCGGGCTTCACCGGCGTTCAAAAACATTGCCCGCTTTTATGGGGCGGCGACCAGTCGGTCGATTTTTCCCGGCATGATGGGCTTGTGACAGTCATCTGCGGTGCACTGTCTTCCGGCTTGCTCGGCAATGCCTATCATCATTCCGATATCGGCGGATACACCAGCCTCTTCGGCAATGTCCGCACACCGGAACTCTTGATGCGCTGGGCAGAGATGGCGGCGTTCACGCCTGTGATGCGCAGCCATGAGGGAAACCGTCCGCGTGACAACGTCCAGATCGATCAGGACCCGCAAGTGCTGTCGCATTTTGCCCGTATGACGCGGGTTTACCGGCACCTTGCTCCCTATCTGAAGTCTCTTTCGCAGGAAGCGGTTTCACACGGTTTGCCCGTGCAACGACCGTTGTTCCTACACCATCAGGACGACCGAGACACTTACGCAATTCAGGACAGCTATCTTTACGGTGCAGATATGCTGGTCGCGCCTATTTGGCAGGCAGGGCAGACTGATCGTGTCGTTTATCTGCCTCGGGGGGAACGGTGGGTTCACGCCTGGACAGGAGAGACTTTTGTGGGAGGTCAAAACGTGACAATCCCAGCACCTTTGGGACGTCCACCCGTTTTCTATCGCGAGGGCTGCATAAATGAATCCCTGCTTGCGGGGCTGAGACGTTTCTAGCGATATCCAAGCGTTATTGCGTTCCTGAAGCGTTATTACTACCGATACACATGCCATTTTCGTTTCAAAGGCATACGGGTCGTTTTAAAGGCGACTAAGCATAACGAGATGGCGGATTTCTATCGGCCTTAGCAAAAGCCGCCCAATCTGGCCAAGCAAGGGCTTTAAATGGGGCATATTCATATGAGTATCGAGATCAGACTGGCTACGCCAGTTTTCGTAGAAGACAAAGACGCAGGAATCCTCTGAATCCACATGAAAGTCGTAGTTGATGCAACCAGGCTCCGCACGTGTCGGCGCCACTTGGGCCTCCAGTAGATTTTGCAATTCCTCCCGCGTTTCGGGTCTAGCGATCACTGTGCCGATAATCGTGACCGGAGGCATGGCTCAGTTCCGCTTCTGTGACAGGGCAACGGCGAGGATGATGATGCCACCGCGTGCGATGAGCTGCTGGGAGAATTCCAGTCCCATGAGGATGAGCCCGTTGTTGATCATCCCTATCATCAAAGCTCCGACAATGGTCCCGATGATGGTTCCCCTGCCTCCGAACAGGCTCGTGCCGCCGAGAACGGCTGCTGCGATGACGGAAAGCTCGTCGCCTTCACCCAGCTGAAAGCGGCCGGATTGAAGACGGCCGGCGTACAGCATACCGGCGAAGGCCGCGGCCGTGGATGACATGACGAGAACGCGGAACTTGATCGCCTTCGTATCGATCCCCGAATAACGCGCTGCTGTTTCACCGCCGCCTGTTGCAAGAATCCGGCGGCCGAATCCGGTCCGACGCAGAACCACATGGCCGATGGCACCAAACAGGACCATCCAGAACAGCAGCACCGGAATTTTCGCTAGCGATCCGCCGCCGAACAGCCAGGAATAGCCGGGGCTGAGGATGGGAACGGCGGCCGTGTTAGAAATCCACATCGCCACGCCCTTGGCGATGCCCATCATCGCCAGCGTCGTCAGAAAGGATGGGATACCGACACGCGTTGTCAGCCAGCCATTGAACATGCCAACGACTATACCCGTCGCAAGACCCGCGAACACGCCGGCAACAGGCCCGGCTACCGCAATCGCCATGGCAACAGTAACCGTCGAAAGCCCCGCAACCGCACCGACCGAAAGATCGATCTCTCCGGCCGAAAGAACAAAGGTCATGGCAATCGCCATCACCGCGATCATCGCCGTCTGGCGGACGATATTCAGCAGATTGTTGAGGTTCAAAAAGCCCTTATCGTTGAGGGTCAATGCGAAGATCACGAAGATGACCGCAAAACCGATATAGATGATGTTCTGGCGCCAGTTGGCCCGAAAGCTTTGAACGAGCGTTGGATTTGCGATGGTCATGTCAAACCTTCTGCCCTTGCTTCAGGGCCTCCTGAATTTCGATTTGCAGGCGCTGTTCGGCAGCCTGGAGGCGATGAGCCGTGTCGTGCTCCGGGATCGCCGGATCGTCGAGTGTGTCGCGCGTAAGATCGGTGAACATTTGTCCCTCCGACATCACCACGATGCGGTCGCAGGCCGTCAGGAGCTCACTCAGTTCCGAAGAGATGAAGACGATCGCCTTTCCGGCAGCAGCCAGATCGCGCACCAGCTTGATAATTTCGGACTTCGAGCCGATATCTATGCCCGCTGTCGGCTCGTCCAGAACCAGGATATCGGGATTAGTCGATAGCCATTTGCCAATGACCACCTTCTGCTGGTTACCGCCCGAGAGTGTCGAGACCGCATGGTCGCGGCTCGCGGTCTTCACCGACAGTCTCTTGATCATGTCGTCCGTGACGGACCTGACCTTGTCCGCATCAACGAAACCCGCAGACGAAATGCTATCGAGAACCGCCAGCGTCATGTTGGATGCGACGGAATGGGCGGGAATGATCCCTTGCGTCGCCCGTGCCTCCGGCACCAGCGCCACGCCCGCGGCGATTGCATCGCCGGGCTTATGGATGATCACCCGTTCGCCGTTAATCAGGATCTCGCCAGATTTGGCCGGCTCGATACCGGCGATCACCCGTGCGAGCGCCGAACGGCCGGAGCCGAGCAGGCCCGCAAGGCCAACGACCTCGCCCCTATGGACCGCAAAGGATATGTTGTTTGGCTTGTATCTGCCCGAGACATTGCGAAGCTCGAGCAGGACTTCACCCTTGGTGGCGGTGCCGCGCGCCACATCGGAGAGCCCCTTGGAACGCTTGCCGACAATGTGCTCAATCATCGTGTCGATCGGCAGTGATGACATGGGTGCCGTGATGACATGGGCGCCATCGCGCAGGATCGTGGCCCGGTCACTGATGCGGGCGATCTCGTCCATCCGGTGCGAGACGTAGATGATGGCGACGCCCTTGGCCTTCAGCTTTCGCAGGAAGGTGAACAGGCGATTGACATCGCTGACGGACAGCGCCGTCGAGGGTTCATCGAGCACCAGCACTCGAGCGTCCTGCGAGATCGCCTTGACGATTTCGGTGAGTTGCTTCTGCCCTGCGCCGAGATCGCCGACCAGCGCTTTCGGATCGACTTCGACCTCCAGCATTCCGAACAGTTCGGCGGCACGCCGTTCCGCCGTCCGGTCGTCGATCAGACCCAGACCGCCTCTGGTTTCGCGGGTGAGAAATACGTTCTGCGCCACGGTCAGCGTCGGGATCAGGCTCAACTCTTGAAAGTTCATGGCAATGCCAGCCGCGCGAGCCGCTTCCGGGGTGATGTCCTCCAGCAAGTTGCCACACACCGTGATGGTACCGGAATCCGGCCTGTGAACGCCGTTCAACACTTTGAGGATCGTCGATTTTCCCGCGCCGTTTCCGCCCAGCAGGGCGTGAACTTCGCCCTGCTGGACGTCGAGGCTGACATCGTTCAAAGCCCGCACACCGCCAAAGGATTTGGAAATCCTTTTCATACTAACGGCCAGAGGCGTGCCGTCGGGCAATGGCATGTTGACGATAGCGGCCTTGGTGTTCATCTGCCTACGCGCTCCCACGCTCCGGTTTCTCCTGAGCGGATGAGGGCATCCGCGACCAGTTCCGTCAACAGACCGTCGTTGAAATTCGGCGATGGCTGCTTTCCGGTCTTGATTGCCGTGAAAAAATCGAAGCACTCAACAATCTTGGTCTCGGAGTAACCGATGCCAAGCGCCGGGATCGGCCAGAGACCGTCACCGTAAGGGTGCGCCGGGCCGGTATAGACAGTGCGAAACCCGCGGCTGTCGGCCGGGTCATCTGCAAACATCACCTGCAGTTCATCGCGGCGCTCATAATTGAAGTGGATCGAGCCCTTGGTGCCGTGGATTTCCAGCGTGATGAAATTGTTGCGACCATAGGCGTTGCGTGTCGCCTCGAGGCTGCCGATGGCGCCGTTTTCGAAACGCAGCATGCTGATGACTTCATCGTCCACGTCCACCTCGCCGCGCTCGACGTCGCCGGAGGCTTTTTCCGACGCACCCAGCTTGTCGACGCCGCCCTGCTGCAAGGGGCGGGTCTTGTTGTAGGTGGTGGTGATTGCATTCACGGTTTCGATCGGGCCGACCAGATAATGCGCTAGATCGACCACATGGGTGGCGATATCGCCGACAGTGCCAGAACCGGCAATCTTCTTTTGAAAGCGCCAGGACAGCGGGCCGTCCGGGTCGGCGGACCAATCCTGCAAGTAGGTGCCTCGGAAGTTGAGAATCCTACCGATGCGGCCTTCCTCGATGTATTTCTTGGCTAGCGCCACCGCCGGCGTGCGGCGATAATTGAAGGCAACCATATGGATGACGCCGGCTTTCTTCACGGCGGCGGCCATGGCCCGGGCCTCATCGACCGTGCGGGCGAGCGGCTTTTCGCAAATGATGTGCTTGCCGGCCTCGGCCGCTGCAATGGCGATTTCGGCATGTACATTGTTCGGTGTGCAGATGTCGATCACATCGATATCCGCCCGGGCGACGACCGCGCGCCAGTCGCTGGACGCTTCCTCGAAGCCGTAGCGGTCACGGGCGGTTTCCGCCATCGCATCCGTGACGTCGACGACGACCTTGCGGTGGGGAATAGCAGGCGCAGGCCAGAAGAACATCGGCATGGAAGCATAGGCCATGGCATGCGCCTTGCCCATGAAACCGCCACCGATCATGGCGACGTTCATCACTTTGGTCATCATCTTTCTCCGTCAATGAAAGGTCGGGCCTCGGCCCGGTTCGTTCCGGAAGGCCCATTGGCCTTCAGGGGCGAGCGGCGCAAACGCCGCCCGCAAAACCGTCGTCACTATCGGGACAGGTCTACTGCCCAAGACTTGTTTTTACATTGGCCGTCGGTTCGGTGTTGTAGACGGCCTTCCAGCCCTCAACCAAAGTTTCCTTGGTGACGGGAAGTGCCGGCAACGCCACGAAAGCAGGCGCCACCTTGCCGAGCAGACCATAACCCGCCAGTGTCGCCTCTGTCACACCCTGCGAATAGGGACGCTGTGCGCCAAGGCCCTTGACGAAACCGCCTTGCGCCATGGAGATGGCGACGTTCTCGCCAAGATCAACGGTGGTGATGACGAGGTCGTCGCGACCGGCGGTACGGGCCGCAGAGATAACGCCTTCGGCTGGCACATCCCAAACGGCCCATATGCCGTTGAGGTTAGGATTGGATGTCAGCATTGCGCTGGCCGCCTTGTCGGCATCACCGGAAAAGTCCGGACCGCCAATGCCTTGTTCGGCCACAATTTTAATATTGGGATAATCCGAAGCGATCGTCGCCTTGAAAGCTTCGTAGCGTTGCTTGGTGACGAAGAAATCGGCCGCATGAAAGACGAGGCCAATCTCGCCCTTGCCGCCCAGCGCCTTAGCCATCAGATGCGCCGAAGCGACGCCGTTGCCGTAATTATCCGCCGAAACGACGGATACATAATCCTTGCCAGCGGTGAAGCCTGCCGGAACGTTGTCCATAAACACCAACTTCACGCCTGCGTCCGCAACCGCCTTGTAAGCACTGGCCGTTGCCACGGGATCTGTTGGGATCGATACGATGATGTTGGGCTTCTGCGCCATGATGGTTTCAAGATCGGCCACCTGTTTTTCTGGTTTGAACCCAGCGTCTGTGACAGCAATCACCTTGATGCCCATGGCTGCAAACTGGGTCTGCAATCCATTGATCTGCGCCTGGCTCCAATCATTGCCACCATAATGCATGACGATGGCTGCCGTTGCGTTCATACCCTTGATTTTGACCAGTTCGTCGTTGGTTAAGGTGACCGAAGATGCGCTGGCCGGTTCTTCGCCTTTTGGCCCCTTCGACAGAACGGTGGCTTGTAGCTTGGCAAGGGCCGCATCCGGATCAGCAAATGCTGGTGCAGTGATCGAGATCGTCAGCACCAGGGCGGCGCTGGTTGCAAGCAGGCTTCGTTTCGTTATCATGTTTCTTCTCCTCCCAAGAAGTCGAGGCGTCTTTTCCTCGAAAGTTTATTGCGATCAGGCTCTTTTCAGATAATCCATGCTGATACGGGCTCCCTCTGCGGGATCTGGCCAAGCATCGAGTTCCGTGCAGACCCAACCCTTGAACCCCGTCTCGCGAAGTGCGGCGAGGATGGGCCCGGTTGGCACGTCGCCGCGATCAAGCGGCGTGAAAGCGAATGGCTCTGTTTGGAAGCCCTTCAAGTGGACGTAGGAAATGCGCGATGCATGATCGCGAATGAGCTTCGCTGGATCGCCGCCAGCAGCAGCCAGATGCGCCGTGTCCGGACAGAAATCAATCGACGTTAGACCGAATATCTGGTCCACCGTCTCCGGCCCTTCAACGATCGTCGACAGGTGTGGATGATAATGACCGCGTAAGCCACGCTCCTCCGCAATCGCCTTGACCTTGTCCAAGGCAGTACCGAGCTTCACATAATCCTCGTCGCGGATGCCATCGTGACGTTTAGCCCCTCCCCCGACGACCAAATGTAGTGCGCCGAGTTCAGCGGCACGGTCGGCCGCCCGGGTCACACGGGCCAGTTCTTCTGGCAGGATATCGTCAAAGATGAAATTACCACCGGCATAGGCCGCCACCAGCGTCAGGCCGGTATTGGCGAGAAGCGTGCGGAGATCGGCTGCGCTGTAGTCAAGCAGATTTCCATCGAACAATTCGACGCCTTCGTATCCTGCCGCAGCAATGTCGGCAAAAGCACGATCCATGTCACCGAACGTTCGATAGCTGAGATCTGTGATTGAGGTCACACCCTGCGCATTGCCTCCGAGCATACCCCAGCAATTGGCGTGATACGCCAGCTTCCAGTCCGACATCTTATTTCCTCCGCAGCGACCGAGGCTCCTCGCCCCTCTTTCGCGATATCGCCGCTCTCCGGGTTTGAAGTTATGGCTGCTTAATATGGAAGTCAACATTATTTCTACATAAGTCGGCAAACTTTTGCTGATTTACGACATAAGTTTGTACTTGCCCCGCACAGCCATCCGTTTTATCCAGTGAAAACGATGGCCGCGCTGACGACAAAACCCGAAACGCAAACACCGAAGGGAATACGGCAAAATGCCCATTGCCTCGACATCCCCGAACCGTGGAAAAGGCCGCCCGACAACGCGCGATTCCGCCGCCTCAAGCCTTGGTATGATCCTCAACTTGATCCGTTTGGGGAAGGCGACGACGCGGCAGGAACTTGAACGGGAAAGCGAACTGGGGCGTGCCGTGGTGGCTGATCGGCTAGCGACCCTTTCCGAGATCGGCCTGATCGTCGAAAGTGAGCTCGGTATCGCCAGCGGCGGACGAGCGCCGCGCCTCGTTCAGTTCAGGAAAGATCGTGGCTGTATTCTTGTCGCGACTCTCGACCAGTCGGCATTGGGCGTCGGCATCGCTGATCTTTCAGGCCGGCTGTTCACAGAACATCACGAGGCCATCGATCTTGGCGCGGCTGCTGTCTTGACCTCGCAACGCATTTTGTCGCTGTTCGATTGGCTGATCGCCAAACACGCCCCTGATACGCCAGTCTGGGGGATTGCGGTATCGGTGCCAGGTCCCGTCACAGAGAGCGACGAAGTCCCTTTCATGAATCAGACGCCTTCCTTCCTTCCGGCATGGGAGGGATTTCCGTTCGTAGAAACCCTTGTGGATCGATTTGGCGCGCCAGTCTGGCTCCGCTCGAGCATTGAGACTATGACAATGGGAGAACGCTTCGCCGGTGCTGGGCAAACCGCACGCAATATGCTGTTCGTCAAAGTCGGAAAACGCATCGGCGCCGGGCTGATATTCGACGGGCGGCTTTATCGCGGTGCACAGGGTGCCTCTGGGCTAATCGGCCAGATGCCGGTGCAGGCCAGCGATCGCACATCGACGCTTGACGCCATCGCCGGCAGCGACATGATCGCACGCGAAGGTCTGGCGGCGGCACAATCCGGCAAAAGTCCGTTGCTCGCCGACACATTGCGTCGAAGCGGCGATGTCGGCGCCATCGAAGTGAGCCAGGCCGCCCAATCGGGCGATCCGGCATCCATGGAAATTCTCGGCCAGAGTGGACGGTTAATCGGGCACTCTGTTGCGATGCTCGCCAATATGCTCAACCCTGATCTGATCGTCTTGTCCGGCAACATGGCGCAGACCAATGACCTGCTGCTGGCAGCCGTCCGTGAAACCGTATACGGCGAAAGTCACCCACTGGTCACCCGTGACCTGATGATCGTCAAGTCGCAAATGGGCAGTTCTGCGGGCCTGGTCGGCGCGGCGATGGTAGTCGTGGAAAGTTTGTTCGAGCCGGGATGCCTGAAGGACTGGATTGCGCAGGGCATTCCACTCGCCCACCCCGAATTCTTGACAATACGAGAAGCAAGCTCCTTGCGTCACGCCGGCACTATTGCCGAACAGGACCAAAAAGCGATCGCTCCGCCAACCAGGAGATCAACGCAATGACCATTTCTGGATTGGGCCCACACGGTGAACGCGCAGCGCCGCCCGAGCGCATTGCGTTGTTTCCAGATGACAATGCAGCTGCCCGTGCTGGGCGATTTCGCGTTGCAATCGTTATGCATACCTTAACCAGCGACTGGGCAAAGCAACAGATCGCTGGCATCATGGCGACCTTCGGTGAATGTGAAACAGCCGTCATTGAGGTCGTCGATTGCGGCTTCGCGCCGGAAGCTCAGATCGCTGCGCTAGACCGCCTGCGTGGAGAGAAGCCCGACGCGATCATTTCGATTCCTGTCGCCAATTCTACCGTCGTGGAAGCGCATCGGCGCGTTTCACAGGCTGGTATCCGGCTGCTACTCTTGGATAACGTCCCGACCGGACTCCTTCCCGGCTCCGATTATGTCGCACTCGTCTCCGCCGACAATTTCGGCCTTGGTACGATAGCAGCTGCGTTTCTGGCGGAAAGACTTGCGAAGGGTGCAGCAGTCGGCGTGCTGTCATACCATGCCGAATTCTTCGCAACCAATGAACGCGAAATCTCCTTCAATAAATGGATGATAACAAACCGGCCGGATGTCCGAATGTTCGTGCGCAAATTCGATAGCATCCAGACCGCCGGTTCGGACGCCCTGACGTTGTTATCAGATCACAAAGATCTCGCCGGCCTCTTCGTCGTCTGGGACACGCCTGCGATGGAAGTGGTCAAATCGCTGGAGCGAGCGGGCCACCATCTACCGGTCACCACGGTCGATCTGGGACGCGAAGCCGCCATCAATCTCGCTTCCGATGGCATGATTTGCGGCATCGGCGCTCAGCAGCCCTATCTTCAGGGTATTGCCGTGGCGCAAACTTGCGTGCTTGCACTTCTGGGAAAGCAGACGCCCGACTGGGTTGCACTTCCCGGCCTCGCCGTATCCAGCGACAATGTTGTCGAGAGCTTTCAGAAGGTCTGGCGCAAACAGGCACCGCGCGAAGTCCTTATCAGCGCCAAGCTGGTAAAGGATCACTCGACTCCATAAATACTCCTCGGAACGCAACTGCCACCCATAAACTTCCAAGGCCTTGATGGGAATCTAACCGACGACACGTCCGGTTTCGACCGAAGAAGGTCCAGTTTTTGGGGATCAGAGCACTCAGCGCTGAAACACATGGCTCCGTGAAAGAATTTATGGTCGCAGACGATCCTGAAAAAGCCGGGTGCATCGTCCTCGACATCCGCCTTCCCGGCCAAAGCGTGCTTGAATTTCAGGAAGCGTTGGCCAAAAGCGGTCTTCCCAGGTCCGTCGTCTTGATTAGCGCGCACGTTGATGGACACATGGCAGTGCGGGCGATGAAGGCGGGGGCTATCGACGTTCTTAGCAAACCCGTCCGGGAGCAGGATCTGTTGGAGACCGTCAACCGCGCAATTGCCGATGACGCCACTCGCCGCAAGGAGAGAACAACGAAAGCTGCGATCCAATCGAGATATATGACGCTCACGGAACGGGAGCGATAGATCATGGCGTTAGTGATCGCCGGTAGACTGAATAAACAAATTGCCGCAGAGCTTCTGATCTTAGAGCCAACCGTTAAACTACACAGGGGCCACATGATGCAAAAAATGAAGGCAACATCAGTCGCCCGTCCCGTCAAGATTACGGACGGTCTGTTGTAGGCTCAAATGGAAAATCCTAGAGGCATGGCTACGAGCGTCGTCGAGGTTGCAAGCGTGATCGGGCATCAGCTACATCCCCCCACATCCGACGGCCCAGCCAATACATTGAGATAGTAAAAGCTCGAAGGGTGGCAATACCATGAGCGGACATGAAACTTCGGCCATCACACCATAGGTAGTGACCGTTGTTACCAGGCGACACCACTCATCATATCGTCCTCTTTAACCGCATCGGTGAGAAAATCGAGAACCGTGCGCACCCGTAGCGGCAGGTTTCGGCGCGAAGCATAAACTGCGGTGATCGGCAGCCGTGTTGGCGGTAAACAGGGCAGAACGTTGATGAGTCGGCCTGATGCAATGTCTTCGGCCACAAGTATGTGAGAGAGAATGGACAGTCCCCCGCCGGCGATGGTCGCTCTATGGACGGCAGTCGCATTGTTGAACACCATCCGTGGGGTAATCACTACACGCACATGATCGGCGCCGTTGACCAAAACCCAAGTCCGCGTTTCTCCGCCACGGCTGTAACAGATGCAGTCGTGCTCAGCGATCTCATCCGGCCCGGCGGGTATACCCCGATCATCAACATAGCCGGGTGATGCAACCAGGAAAGCGGTGGTCCAGCCAAGCCGACGACAGATGAGACTACTATCGGAAACCTCGCCGAGACGAACCTCGATGTCTATCCCCTCTCCGACGAGATCTGACGGCTCCTCGCAAAACAGGGTTTCGACCATCAGGCGCGGATGTCGTTTTAAAAATGCAGGCAGCTGTTCACTAACATGCATGCCGAGCGGCGTGGGAAGGCTGATCCTCACCCGGCCAGACGTCGTCACGCTTTCGGCCGCCGTTGTATCACCTAGTGCCTCCATGGCGTCGATGACCTTGCGCGCCATCGGGATCATCTGCTCGCCTTCAACTGTCAGAGACAAGCCATTGGTGCTTCGATGAAGGAGCCGAGTGCTATAGTGCGCTTCCAGCGATGAGATTTGCCGGGACACTGCAGGCTGCGTCAGTCCGAGGTCCAACGCAGCGCTGGAAAACGAGCCCGTTTCGGCAACCCTCAAGAATGTTCGCAGAGCCGCAACCACATCCATCTGTCATCCCCTCATACTTTCCCGCATAAAGTTTATGCGGGAAGCTTAGACCGGTTTTTGTTGCACGTCCATCTATTACGGATAGTTTATATCCATAAGGATATTTAGAGTCCTTAATAGATGGAGATAACCATGACACAGCGCCTGAACTACGCAGCCCAATCCCCGGAATTCTTCAAGAAGCTGTCTGACCTTAGCCAGTCACTCAAAGACAGCGTCATCGAGCAGCCGATCCGCGATCTGGTAAACATACGAGCTTCCCAGATGAACGGCTGCGGCTTCTGCCTCGACATGCATGTCAAGGAAGCCAAGATCCATGGAGAGAGCGAGCGTCGCCTTTACCATGTTGCCATCTGGCGGGAATCGAACCTGTTCGCTCCGCGCGAGCGCGCAGCTCTTGCCTGGACCGAAGCCGTCACCAAACTTGCTGAAGGCGGTATTCCCGATGAACTCTACGAGCGGGTTCGTAGCCAGCTGTCGGAGAAAGAAGTCTCCGATCTGACCTTCTCGATTATGACCATCAATGCCTGGAACCGTGTCAGCATCGCCTTCAAGGCCGTGCCAGGCTCGGCCGACAAACTCTACGGACTGGAGAAAGCCGGTCTCAGCTAAGGTGCGCTTCCACAGCACACGGCACCCCAAATCCATTCCGCATGCATTCCTAGAGAAAGAACAGAAATGAAAATCGTCATTATCGGCGGAACCGGCCTCATCGGATCGAAGACGACCGAGCGCCTTCGCGCTAAAGGCCATGAGGTGATCGCCGCCTCCCCGAACACCGGCGTCAACACCATCACCGGCGAGGGCCTCGCCGGAGCACTGCAAGGCACCGAGGTCGTACTCGACCTTGCGAACTCACCATCTTTTGAAGACAAGGCTGTCATGGAGTTTTTCGAGACCTCTGGCCACAATCTGCTGACGGCGGAAAAAGCAGCCGGCGTCAAACATCATGTTGCACTTTCTGTCGTCGGGACAGAGCGTTTGCAGGAGAGCGGGTACTTCCGGGCCAAGCTCGCTCAAGAGAAGCTGATTAGGGAAAGCGGCATTCCCTTCACGATCGTTCATTCCACGCAGTTCATGGAATTCGTCGGAGGTATCGCTCAATCGAGCATTGTCGAAGACAAGGTCCATCTGTCATCCGCTTTCGTTCAGCCGATCGCCTCCGATGACGTCGCCGATGCGATGGCGGAAGTTGCGCTTGGTGTACCGGTCGCCGGGATTGTGGAAATCGCCGGTCCGGATCGCTTCCGTCTCAACGAACTCGTTGCCCGATATCTGGAATTGACCGGAGACCGCCGCCAGATCGTTGCCGATCCCGAGGCGAAATATTTCGGGGCACGTCTAGAAGACGGAGCATTGGTCACTGACAACGATCCCAGGCTCGGCAAGATCGGCTTCGACCAATGGTTCGCAACGGCGCCGCGTCGGTAAGACAGCCACCTCCTGCGAATTCGGAAAAGGACACGATAATGAACAAGCTCAGCCTTGCGGCCTTCGTTGCATTTTTTCTCATTGCCGGCACGGCCGGTGCTCATGACACCTCGAGCGGTTCCGCTGCGAAGGTGACACTCGTCTACGAACGCGAATTGCCGAACGTGCCCGGCAAGAGCATGAAGGGCGTACTCGTCGAATACGGCCCAGCCGGTTTCTCAGATGCCCACACCCATCCTGATTCGGCCTTCATCTATGCCACAGTTCTGGAAGGCTCCATCTTAAGCCAAGTCAACGATGGGCCTGTGAAGGAATACAAAGCGGGCGAGAGCTTTTCGGAATATCCGGGTGACCGCCACGGCGTCAGCAAGAATGGTAGTGACACAAAGCCCGCCAAGCTTCTCGCCGTGTTCGTGGTCGATACCGCTCAAACGGAACTGACCTATCCGATCAAGAAATGAGACCAGCCAAGGACCGGTAGCGAAAACACCGCCGGTCCCTGTGCTTATTAAGGCAAGGGTTCCATGATGGCTTACAATTCGATGATGCCAGCCTTTCTGACCGTCGATCTTCTTGGCCTTTTTGGGATTCTCGTGTGGCATCTACAGGGACGGCAGAGGCCGACGGCCCGCCTTATCGTCCAGATCCTGTTCTTTACCTCCATGACAGCGGCGTTGATTGTGAGCGGCATTCCGCCGCACCGCGTGATCGCCGGCGAAACCGACGGGTTTGCTGTCTATATGGGCACTGCGGCTCGCGTCCTGTGGTGGGTTCATCTTGCCTGGGCGACCATTGGCTTCATCCGTCTTTACATCGTCCTCGATCGCCGCCCACAGGAAGCGCGGCTGATCCAGGACCTTATCGTGGCCGGGGTTTACCTCGGGGTGACCCTCTCGATTGTTGGTTTTGTGTTCGGCGCCCCAATCGGCACCTTGGTTGCCACGTCCGGTGTCGTGGCGATCATTTTGGGACTGGCATTGCAGAACACACTCGGCGACCTGTTTTCCGGGATCGCACTGACGCTCGGACGGCCTTTTTCGATCGGAGACTGGATTCTGCTTGCCGATGGAACCGAAGGGCGCGTTGTCCAAAACAACTGGCGATCGACGCAGGTGCTGACACCAGCCAACAATCTCGTTGTGCTTCCCAACAGCACACTTGCCAAAATCGGCCTGACCAACCTTACCAAACCTGACGAAAGCCATCTCGTTATCCTGCCGATCCGCATCACGTCCGACAGTCGCCCGGCCGAGGCCGAGGCAATCTTGAAGGCGGCGTTGCAAACGTGTCAGTGCATTGTCCAGTCACCGGCTCCCATCATCGCACTCAAAGGCATCGACGCGATCGCAATCGATGTAGAGCTTCAGTTCCGGGTCACGGCTCCCGCAGCCCGCACACCGGCGCGCAACGAGGTCATCGAAACGGTCCATCAGCACTGTTTGGCTCACGGCCTGTCATTGGCGATGCCTGCGCAGAGCTACCTTGGGATTGCCGGAAATTCACCGGGGAAAAAGGCTCCCACCTGAGTTTATCCGGCGCGCTTGAGAACCCACTCGAAGGTCCCGGACCAGATTTCTGGGGTAATTTCCTTTTGCAGAATGTTACCGAGATCCGCGAACGTCACCTTTCGAAGGGCGGAGCGCCAGGCATCGTCGGCTTCCCACATGATGCGAGCAATGGCGCAAGGACCACTTTCGCAAAACCCTTTCGGACGGCATGGATTGTTGGCTCGGATGTTCTGGCAGACAAACGTCCGACCCCTGCCCTCGACTGCCTCAACCACGTCGAGAAAAGTCAGCTCATTTGCTGTCTTGGCAAGGCGGTATCCACCGGATGGGCCAAGCGTGGTGTGAACAAGGTCCGCTTGTGACAAGCTTTGCAGAGCTTTCGACAGGTATTCCTTCGGAAGCCCATGGAGCTCGGCGAGGGCCTTTGTTGACAGGTATCGGCCTTCGGGGAGGCCCGAGAGAATGGCACAACAGTGCAGTGCCCACTCGACTTGGCTTTTGAGAATCATGCGAACATCCGGGCAGCAATTACGGACATATGATATCCCTATTTGCCCTGCCTGTAAATGCAGCTTTTGCCCTGATGGTGCTCTTGAAAGGCATGAACCCTCGACCATGCTGATTTGATTCCGGTACACATATGGTGGGTTAGCTCCGGCCTCCCGATCGGCAATGTGAACGCCAACTTCGGCCCGTTGGCAAATCCCTGATCCGGGAAAGACGCGGATGTCGTGTCCGCGTCCCTGCGCCGTAGACGTCTTGCCTTGCTGCGATAGCGGCAAACTTCAGCGCCGGTGACCAAGCATCCTCAGCATGAATTTAGCATCCCATTCTGGGGCTTCGAGCATTTCGAGGGTTCCGCCTCGGGTCAATTTCCAGCCGAGGTTTGCGCTGTTCGTAGACGTCATCCGCACGTTGCTGCCCCAGAACCAACTGCCCGGCAGACCGGAGGTCGTCGTAGCGTCTTCGATAAGACCCTTACCATGCAGTATCTGGCCGATCCGGAGGGACACATCCGACCGAATGAAGAACTCGGATGCTGGATAGTACAGGCCTGCAAGGCCTTCTGGCGTTTCGCCCTTCAGGGGCCGCATCGGCTACGGGAAGTCCTAGAAGGGGCAGCCAACAGTTAAAAGCGCACGTCGTGCCAGGTTCTCAGAATATGGCGGTGCTGCCGCCGTTAGTACGCCAGCTTATGGATTATTTGGTTGTTGGTTTTCCGAAACATGCTTGGTGGATTGAAGGAACCTACCTCTGAAGGGAATTGAACCTGAGCCCCATTTTTTGTCGCCGTCGGACTTCCAAGAACGCTCGCGCGTCTGGAGCCTAGAGAGAGTTCCTAGGTCCTAATGCCACAACGCCGAGATTGGCACCGCGGATAAGCGTTCTCCGAATGGAATTACCTTGTGGTGGTCGTAAAGGACCATGCCTGATACGAAGCGCTCTCCGCATGCTTCGGCCAAAATTCGCAATCCAGAGAAATCGGAATTTGTGACGGATGCTGCGGCTTTTATCTCGATACCGACAATCCGCCCTCGCCTGTCTTCAATGACAATATCGACTTCATTCTGCTGCTTGTCACGAAAATGCGAAAACTCAAATCGTGTTTGTGCGGCGCTGGCGAGTTTGAGGATCTCCCCAAAAACGAAAGTCTCCAGCAACGCCCCGAACTGCCCTCTGTCGTCGCGCATTCTCTCGAGAGACAGGTCACGAAGAGATGCGAGAAGACCAGAATCGAGAAAATGTATTTTGGGGGTCTTGGTCAGGCGCTTCAGTTTGTTGGAAAACCAAGGTTGAACGGTTCGCGCGAGGAACAGGCTCTCGAATATGCCGACGTATTTCTGGGTTGTGACGTGGTTCATCCCCATGGTGGCGCCAATTCCGGAGTAGTTCACGAGTTGTCCCGAATGCTCAGCTAGGATGCGCAGCAAGCGCGGCATTTGCGCAATCTGCTCGATTTGGGCGACATCGCGAACGTCGCGTTGAACGATCGCCTGGATATAATCCGCATACCAGTCGTGTTTGCGGCCCAACGTTTTGCGGCCCAATGCCTCGGGATACCCACCGGCAAGGACCGCAGCCATCAAGTCGTCGCCGATGATGGGTTCTCCACCCTTTGCTTCATTTTGAAAGGCGTCGCTCAGGAAACTGCTGCCGGCGGTTCTAATCTCGCTCTGCGCAAGCGGCAGCAGTCGAACGACCTCCATGCGCCCTGCGAGCGAGTCCGCCACGCGTGGCAGCGTCATGAGATTAGCTGAACCGGTCAGGAGGAAACGTCCCGGGCGCTGGTCGGTATCCACACTTTCTTTGATTGCTAGCAACAGCTCGGGGGCGCGTTGAATTTCATCGATGACGGCGCGATCTATACGTCTTACGAAGCCGACTGGATCCTGACGGGCTGCGTCCAGGGTGGTCGCATTGTCCAGAGTGTAATACTCCATGGCCTCGTTTGCTATCTTCTTTGCCAAAGTCGTTTTTCCTGATTGTCGGGGACCGACGATCATGATCACTCTCGTGTCTGACATGGCATCGGCAACGCGTTGCTCGACGAGTCTTGGATAAAGCGCCATAACGACATTCCTTTCAGTGACCAATTGAAACTACGTTGCCGACTAATTGAAAGTCAAGATGCGACCATTTGAAATCGACATGGCGACCAATTGAAACGATGGGTCAGAAGTAGGTGGCATGAAATGGCAAAATCTTAGGCAGGCGCCGCCTCCCGCTGATTTATCACCGAAACTGATCTAGCTGAAACGCGCCGAGGAATCTGGCTAAGAACGATACGAAAGCAAATTCGTGTGTACGTTGATCACAACGAACACCTTACCAAGCAAAAGAAATGAACACTTTGAGGGGGGTTAGAAAATGGTGGGGCAAAAATCGTGGTGCGGCCCCTAACGAATTTCCCTAGCGGAAGTCCACTGTTGAAATCTTTGTATTTTTTTGCTTTCGTGTCTCTGTGACTGCATAGTATGAAAAGAAACAGCGCCCCCCGAACAACTTTCCCCAGTGTATTTCGGGATGGAATTAAATCCCTGTGGGCACGCGAATTTTCCCCACACATCCTACATCTATGCGAATTGCTGCGTAGCTGTAGCACATGCGGCAAAGGACCAGCCATCAGACCTTGACGGAGCGGAAGAAATGCGGCGGCTCTTTACTGCCTCTGACATCATTCGGAAGCTTGCACTTCACTTCATCAAGACTGAATTCGCGTATTCCGAATCTTACTTATCCGACACGACCTGAGTTCCTCACATCAGGCATCCGTTAGAGCCATGTGGCAATCATAGCCACGACGATGCTGATGATCCCGAGCACAAGAGCGGTGTGTGTTTCGAAAAACAAGATGTTCCTCGCCCATGTTCGTAGTGGCCTATCGGGATTATCAATTATCTCACGTGTGATATGTGACGGGGGCCCCGACGGGAACTTCTCATCGTTCCCATAAAATTCCAGCACACTGCTGAACCATCCACTCGAACGGGCTTGAAAAACAGCAGACAAAGCGAAAAACCCGCTTGCCGTGTCTAACCATTTCGCAGTCGGAATGACGCTAAAATGCAGACCGGCAATACCCACTGCCGTGCACGCGCAGGCGGCGGTAAGAAGGACTAATAACAGGCGTCGATCAAAAAGTGTCGTCATGGTAGTCCAAAAGCTATGTTGAGAACGATGACGATATGACTTTTGCATTCAGCAAAAATGAAAAGTCTGAGTCAGTTTTTCGAAAGACGCTGCGCTGATGGGCGCTTTCGCGATAATCCAGCCACGCACTTCCAATGACATCTATAAACGACTAAAGTACATTGCGGGTCTCGTTGGCGATTGAGACCCAAAGCTCCGTCCCTTCCGAGTAGGTGGTCTCTATGCCATCCCGGCCAATAGGGCAAATCTCGTAAGGCTGACAGGTTGTCGAGATGCGTTCGATCAGCTGCGGAAGGTCACTCAGGAAGTCAACGGCGGCTTGTTACAAGGGCTTCGCCATGTTGCCCTGAATTGTTTGCCTTCACCCCAACTCATGCAGGTCATAATGGAGTCGAACCTGCGGAGTAGGAAGTTAACCGACTTTCACCCTTGAGCATTCGCTGTTGGACATATACTGTTCGAACCTTTGACTTGGTGTGAACTCAAAGAAATCGTTGCAATATGCAATCATGACATGTATTCAGAGATTGTAAAATTGCAAAGGTGATTACAATGCACTATACAAGTCCCGTTTTAGTCATCTTTATTATTGTTTGCCTATTCATATTCACAGTCTTTAGTAGGCAAATCGGCCGTGGATTTGGTGAAGCATTAGTCGAAATATTTTTCGGAATTAGAGATGCTATAAAATTCTTATTTAGTAATTTTATTTTTTTAATAAATTTTGTTTTATCTTCTTTCTTTACTTCGAAATACAATACTCAATCAATCAAAATGGTAGACCTCAAGCGGTTTGTACGCGAGGAAATTGAATCTGACCCCGAATTCCCACATATCAGAACGCGCCTCGGTAGAGTTTATGAAAATGACACCGCAAAAAATTTGACGGGGTCATTGTACGAGCACAATTATCTCACCAATAAAAATTGGCTTAGTGTCGTATCTTTCTATGGCAGGCACGGCTATCGACTGAAGCAGAACAGAGAAACGGACGCCGTTTATGTGCAGCCGCACCGCTATCAAGACGCAAAAGGTAGACCGCTTTTTGATCTATTGGTGATGGCGGATAATTCAATTCGAATTGTTGATGCAACCGACGATAAAACTAAATCGGGTCCCTTATTTACTAATCTGATAACGCCAATTTGGAATCCAAAACTAGTTTCCAAAGCACTTTTTACAAGGCTATCCAAGAAACTCGACGACCTTGACCGCTTAGACAAGAAGGCTGAAGTTCGTCAGCAGAAAATCGCTGCTGGAGAGAGCAGAAAGGCCATAAAAGCGGCTAGAGCAACGGAAGAGGCCGAGCTTGCAAGTAAAGCTGCCATTGAGCGCTTGAAGAAGTAACTTTGCCTTCAGCGTTCGACCCTTAGCCTTGAAGAATTCAATCCAACTGGTCATCACAACATATGTTCTCTCCCGGTAATCGGGAAAAGATAGCAATGCTAGAATTTCTACGCGTCTCAACGTCAGAGGAAATCTGAGCCGCACGAGTGTGATCGACTGCGGGGAGGAATCTATTTCGTACGGGATGAGGCAAGTAATCCATTAATAGGCACCTTAGCTAAAAGTAATTCTCTCCGGCCTACTCTGCAAGAGACAACACTGGCTTTGCACAACATTGATTTATGGAAACGTCCTTTCATTAATCGAAGCAACTAACCCTTAGGTTTTATCAGGTAGACGCCACTACCTGACCCAAGTTCTTCAAAGCTGCTGACGACAGAAGAGTACAGAATGGCCGATAGTGATCACATCGAGTGGCTTAAACAGGGACGTGCTGCATGGAATGGCCGACGAAAGCTCATCAAGTTTTCTCCCGATCTGTCTGGCTTCGATTTTCAACAAGTTTTCGATGAAATTCCCTTACATCTAGGAAACGATGATTTTTCTCGTTTTAATTTCGCTGATGCAAATCTTCGTGGTGCGAAATTAAAAGGTTTAGACTTTTCAAAAGCACGCTTTGAGAGGGCTGATCTTTTTGAAGCCGATTTAAGTTCAAGTCGCTTCACACATGCGAAATTCAACAAGGCAAATATGAGGGGGGCAGTCGCTGAAGGTGCTTCGTTCGAAAACGCAACCTTTATAGGAACACTGGGCGCGAAAGAAGTGATTGCTCAGTCGTTTCCACATCAAGACACAGATGGAACACGATGGCGTTTCCTTGATGGAGGTTTTCAAGAGGAGCGACTCCCTGATTTCAACTTAGCGCAAAGCTATCGTTTGAAATCCCGTGCCGCTGCACCTGACACAGAGGCAATTGACACGATGCGTGCTTCGCAAAAGGAGCCAACTTATCTTGTCACATTTGCCACAAACCGGATCGTCATTCGAGACTACGGACAGCTTATCTTCGGTGACGAGCGTGATGATGAGCTGCACTATGGTGCTTGTCAGGTGCACGTCCCGCTTTCTCACAAGGTGGGCTCACTTGGCTCGCCATTGTGGAAACGCTTACTAAAAGGAGATGACAGATTAAAGATTCGACAAATTTATGAATTAAGTGGCGATTTATACTGGCAGTTCGTGCATCAGAACTTCTCGGAGTTGTTCGACGCAACGCCTCCAACCGTGATCATTCACGGCTATAATGTTGGGTTTGAGCGCGCCGTACTCTGGGCAGCCCAGATTGGCTACGATCTGGGCTTGATGCGAGGGATAAACCTTTTTAGTTGGCCATCCCGAGATCGAATACACTCATACCAGGCGGATGAATCAACCGTCGAGTCTAGCAAATATCACCTCGCTTCCTACTTACTTGACTTCATCGAACGCGCTGGTGAGCACAAAATAAATGTCATCGCGCACAGCATGGGCTGTCGGTGCCTCGCGTCAGCACTCGAAGTTATCGGGTTAAGACATCCAGAAAAGCTCAGCCGCTTCAACCACTTGATATTCGCTGCTGCTGATGTAGATCAGGAAACTATGCGGAATGTCGGCGCGCACGTAATTGGAAATTCCGGGCGGACGACATCTTACATCTGTTCAAAAGATAAAGCAGTGCAGCTTTCTGCAGTGATCCACCAATTCGCACGTGTCGGATTTCTACCTCCCGTATTCCTCCTGGACGCCATGGACACGGTCGAGGTTGAGAAGGGCAATCTTTGGGAACTCGGTCACAGCTACGTTTCAGACGCGAAGGAGCTGCTGATGGATATCCACCAAATTCTCAAAAGTTCGACACCACCCGCCGAGCGGTTCTCTATACGGCCTGGGACTTCAGGTCATTGGGTCCTTAAAGACTAAAAATGGATTGTTGTTGATAAAGAAACGATCTTTTATCGCAAGCGTCCTCTCCGCAGTTAGATGGAGATGTGACCCACCCTGAATCCTGAGCACGCAGGACAAGGCTCTGACAACACCAATCCGCCGGAATTCTATGGGGCAGAAATGAACTTGATAGCTATTGGCGACATCCACGGAATGACGCAGACGCTAGAACTCCTCCTGCTTGCTCTCAGTAAGGAATTTAAGCCGGAAAATACCCGCTTCGTGTTTCTTGGCGACCTCATTGATCGCGGTCCGAATTCCCTACAAGCTGTCGATCTAGTTTGCGATGTCATGGACCGGTACCCAGGTTCAGTGTGCATTCGTGGAAATCACGACATGTACATGGACTGTATGTCCAACCTGTCGATTGCTCGTGATGAAGCCGCCACCTGGATGTGTTTAGGAGGAAAGACGACGCTTGAATCCTACGGCCTTGATCCCGACGATCTGATCGATTCTGGAAAGAACTTCAACAGATCACATCCACGACACATGTCGCTCTTTAGAAACGCGCGCTCTCATTTGCAAACCGAAAGGTATTTCTTCACGCATGCTGGCGTGGACCCATCTGTGCCTCTGTCGGAACAGGACGACCATGTTCTGATGTGGATCAGAAAAGGTTTTCTGGACAGTACCAAAGTCTTGGAAAAGATCGTAGTGCACGGACACACGATCACAGGAAGCACCCTGCCCGAGATATATGAAAATCGCGTAGCGCTGGACGTGGGGTCCTACCGAACTCATAAAATCGCCGCTGCAACTTTCGTCGATGATGAACTGAACGGATTTTTTGTCAGCCAAGTCACCGCAAGCTTGAGTGAACTACGCCGTTTCGACAAGCAAATGAACGAGATTTAGCAAGAAGCTGATAGCTACTGCACTTCACCTGAGGGTGCGTTTTTTTTGACGTGTTGATCATCCCAAAATCGTGCACTGAAGTTGTTCAATCGGCCAGAGCGATCCACCTTGAGCAAAAAGTTCTCGGGTATCGCATTGCCATCTCCTCCTTCGCCAAAATAATCGCGCAATGTGCAGAGTATGGTACTCACCATGCCTTCCCACGTGGAGACCAATTCATTCTCATTTAATCGCGCCTGCTTGGCAGCACTCAGCTTCCGCTTTGGCTTCGTAAGGAGGTAAGAGTGATCGCGGGTAACCCTATGTCTGAAAGTAGTCTGTCCAAATATCCATTCGTCTTCCCCCCTTTCTCGCCACCGGTACGAAACCGTTGCTGTGAGGTCGTTTGTGAAGCGGAATGGCGGGTAAACGTTGTCATCTATGTAGAAGAGCTGTCGCTGCTTTTCCTCTGTCTCTACCCGATCCTTCATTTGTCTGACAGCGAACAGTAAACGATGACCGTAACGGTGAACCTCAGAGAACTTGTTTTCTCTGTTTTGCGCTGATTTAGCTTGTTTGTATCGAGACAATGCATCCTGGAATGAGCGCAACTGCGTTCCAATATGGTCACCCGCTTTTAGTAAAACCTCACGGGGGAGAACTTCGAGATTCTCTTCGCGCATCGCCAAGTCAATTTGCTTGTCCAATTGACGTTCATCAATTGACTTAATGGCGAGGGTTTCAGTTTGTGTAAGATTGATGACACTCATACTTCTTCTCTGCGAAAAGCACCGTGCGAAAAAAAAGATCATTCGGGAATTGATAGAGCAGCAAACACATGTCCTCGCAATCGCTCTTTTTTTACAACTTAGGATGCAGCCCTCCTCCGCGAGAAACTTTCTCGAATCGCTGGAAATACTCGGGAGCCTCTGAAAAGATCGTGGTTCACGGGCACACAATTACGAAGAGCGAGTTACCTGAAATCAATCAAAATCGGATCGCGCTCGACACCGGTTCATATCTTAGAGGTCGCATCGCCGCTGCTGTTTTTGTGGATGATCAGGTCACCGGATTTATTCTGAGCGAGGCCACGAAGCGTGGTGATAAAATAATGCGTTTCGATGAGAATATGAGAGCTATTTAGCGACGCGGTATCAGTCGTTTGCCGCGCTGTGTTCAGGCCCCGCTCCTAAGACCCGTCACCGGAGATTGGGCCACCCCGCGTCAGAAGTGCGCGCGCTTCGTCTGAAATGTGCACCAGAGAAATCTGTATTAGAAACCGGCCAGCGCCATCGTTGACGGTGACGTCGCCTTTGTTGCGTAGGAGGTCAAAGAAATCTCGCAGTTCACCATCAGCAGGGATGGTGATCTCGCCTTCAGCGATGCTGCCCTCAGATCGTGAGAAACCGTCGTTTACAGTCATGATTTTTTCCAGTTACGATCAAGATTTCACCCGTGAATTTCGTTATGGTGCATATTAATTATACTTTAACCACAACTCCGGACTGTGAGGACATTGCTAAACGAGTGTATTTAGATGCCTAAGGGATTTATACTTGATACATGCGTAATTAGTGAAACAAGCAGGGTAAAGCCTCATCCACAGGTTATCCGGTTTATTGAAACAGCATCAAATCTTTTTATCCCAGCAGCCGCGATCATGGAGTTTCAACAGGGCATAACGCAACTGCAGTCACGCGATCCAACAAAAGCCGCCCAATTGGCAGGATGGTATCAGAAACTTCTTTCGTCGGGGATACCGATATTGAACACTGGAAGAGAAATTGCCGAGACGTGGGGAAAATTGTCTGCCGACCCCAGACTTCGTAACCTTCTTGTTTCTCGTCCCGAAGCGAAACGGATTAGACATGGCCAAGATTTGCATCTGGCAGCCGCAGCCTTAATCAAAGGCATTCCGATAGCGACCTTTAACATCAAAGACTTCCTGCTCATTGACACGTACTATCCACTCCCTGGGATATATGACCCTCAACTGGACAAGTGGTACAGCAGCACGATAGCCCCATGCCCGCCAGCGCTACATATGGCAAGTTGATATGAACTGAGACGTCAATTCGCCCGTCGCCGTTGCGGTTTTGCTTTGATAAGTCCGGTTCTGATTTCGTACACCCTGTCTGGTGAGAGCCGCCCAGCCGCATCGAGTTCCTCTGACAGCTCTAAGAGGAGCGATTTGTTATCCTCCAAAATAGTCGTTGCTCGTTCAAATTGGTCTGCGAGGACCCCCTCTACACGGCACTTGAGATCAAGGTCGGAGTGCCTCAGCTTTTCGAGTTCACTATCCGTCTCTGCCTGGCTATGCAGGAAGCTGATCCCCATGCCAAGCCTTGCTTCCATCATCGTCGCGATACGGGTGGCTACGGCTAGATCAGAGCTTTCGCCTGCACCGGCACCATCACTCGTGTCTCCGTAGATCAGGCGCTCTGCCGCCATCCCCGCCATCATCACTGCGATACAGTTGAGATAGAATTGCTGATTTCGGCGAGCAACCTGAGGGATATCGAAAAAAGCAGCCCCACCTCTCTGGTGTTTCGAGTCCAGCCTTGCGAAATTTGCAATCTCGGTGCCCATGTATGTGCCGTAACCCAGCTCAGTGCCGACTACTGTGTGACCCGCCTCGTGAATGGCAATCGACCGTCGGAAATCGCCAGAAATACTGACGACCTCTGGAAGTCCTGATTGCAAGTCTCCCAAACTCAGGCCGCGCTTTTCACGTCGTGCAATGCGACGAGCGTCCCGAACGGCTTTTGCCAAGTCAGCTCCTGTCATGCCCTGTGTTGCAGGGACGAGCTTAACGAGATCAGATACTGCGATACTGTGATCCGTCAACTGTGTAAGGATCGCAATCCGATCTGGAGCCGACGGCAATGGGATTTCAACGTGGCGGTCGAGCCGACCTGCGCGGATAATAGCTGGATCGATACGATCAATATTGTTTGTCGCTCCGACAACCACTACGCCATCTCGTCCATCGAGACCATCCAGGCATTCGAGAAGCGCGTTGACGACCTGAACGCTGTAATCTTTGTGATCGTGCGTAAAGCCTTCTCTAGAGCCGAAGGAATCGATTTCGTCGATGAACAAAATAGACGGAGCATCTTTACGAGCGCGTTCGAAATCACCACGCATCGCTTTTAACAGGTCTCCCAAATGGCCCTTGCTTTGCCACCTTCCAAGCGATGCTGCGACCAGATTTACCTTGCACTGTTTTGCGAGCGCACTGGCGAAAATGCTTTTGCCAACACCAGGAGGTCCGCTGAGGACGATGCCTTATCAACATCAGTCCAGTCGATCTTGCCAGCTCGCCAGTCGGCCAAGTCATTTGCTAGTTGGATGCCCCATTCCTTGGCGGAACCGTAACCGTACATGTCCGCGAGTGCGAGGATTTCCGGCGTTGGCTTTCTTTTCAGAGTTTCCGTCACAGGATTTTCCTGTGCGACCGGAATCTCTTTGAGGCGTCGCATGGATTCGCTGATGGAACGTCTTGTACGAAACGCTGCCCACAGGTGTTCACGTGGGTAAGTCAGGGCGGCATTGGCCTGTTCGTCAGACATCGTCAGGCGAAGCACCGCTCTGCATGCTGCCTTAAGATCATCCGCAGCAATTGGGGGAATATTGATTACGAGGTCTGTCGCCAGTTGAATAAGTGGGGTCAACGTCACGCCTCGTTCAACCACAGCAATGACACGATCTCTCTTGTAACACTCTGAATATTCGTCATCAAACTTTGACGGCTTATCAGTCAGAGAGACGAGGATGCAGCCCACGTCCTCGCTCCTGTAGAACTTGTCGTCTTGATAAAGTTGGTCGATAACGGACGATCTGTAGTCGGATGGTGAATATCCATCAGGTGTGAGGAGGACCAAAAAACCAGGGCCTCCTGCTGCAAACAACGGATGCTCCCGCAGGACGCGGGTAATGATGCTATCGAAAACGTATTTGCGCATAGATTTAGGCGCGCGGCTCTGCTTTTTGCTGCGTGACATGATAATCCCTTGGCGATCTGGCGTGAGAATATGGAGTTTAGCGGGAGAATTTGCGGACGCTGGTTTCAGGTCCTAGAAGCGCGGTATCGAGATCAATTTCGATAAATCGCGCTACAATCATATTGGCCACTGCGCATATTGGCTGACTCTCGCGCACCAGCTGCAGGCACTCTGAAAGTGTGAGGCTGCCCTGATCTTCGAGAGCAGAAAGCAACCGAATGCGGTCGCCAAGACGGGCCTCGGTACCAGCGTAACGAAGCAGGTCTTTGCAATTTTTCAGACGGATCGGATCGATATCGCCGCGCGACCATGTTTGATAAGTGTAGTTCTCAGCTCGGACAGCGTTGGCGATCCATGGTGGTAGAGTGCCTCTGGTGATCACATCAATGATCAGAATATCATGATCGCGCTCAACCACGAAGTCAGGACGATGGGTGTCAAAACCACTCCGGAATTCGAGTGACTGGCATGCCCACCCCGAAGCAACTTCCTCGAAATCCAACATGCAGGACACGTCCCGCGCCAGTTGATTTCTGAAACGGACAGGCCCGACGCATCTGACAAATTGATGTGGGTGATAGACTTGTGACATCCCGCTATGGGAAGGCAACTGGATACTCATCTGCAATACTCGATACACGCAGTTAATCACAGCCTCAAAAGAGGCAGCGGATCAGCGAGATATTCGTATGAGGTGCAGAGCGATCTTTTTCATGATTGGAACAAATAAAGAACACATGCAGGAGAGTCAATATCTTTCTGCGTCCATTTGCAGTGATCAATGCAGCAGATAACCGCCGTCTCATGCGATTTCCGGTTTTTGCTGTTCCACAAGTTGCTGGTCCATCTCAAGGATCGCATACATCAGGTGTTGAAGTTGTTCACTTTGAAAGCTCGACCAAGCTAAAGAAACGTTCGTTTCTTGACCTTCGAAAGACATTCCCGTCGCTTGGGTGGCTGTTAATAGATCGCGGCTGAATATCGTTGCAAACTGCACTCCCATGGGCTTCACGACGCCTTGGAAAAGCTTCGGGTTCGCCATTGCAGCCTGATAAACATAGGATCGCATGGCGCTGTCGCATGGCCCGAGAATAAGCGATAGATTTACTCGGCCTGGAGTATTTGGATATGTCTTCACCTCGAAAAGTAATCCCCTACCGGTCTTCGTCCATTTAGTTGGATCAGCTTTCACCAGTTGGAGTTCCGTATCCCAAACATCCGGAGTGAAACGGAGAATATTGCTGCCTGTGCTTTCAATGGTTAGCCCTTCGACGGACTCAATTCGCTCACGCACAACAGCAAGCAAATTTCTTGGCTCGGGTCGGCAATTGTATATGAAGTCGAAAGCCTCTCTGTGCCGTTCGTAGAGCCTGATGGCAAGTGATCGCAGTCTTTCATCGGTCACGATGTGTCTCCTCACCAGGTCGATGTAGTGATTTATGATGAGCACCGTCTCCGATGGAAGTGGCTCCAGCGGATTGGTGATTATACTCTCCAGCGTTTCCACGATCCCACCGTAGTCATATGCAACGTATCCGGCATGGTCTGGGGTGGTCCCATCTGGTGTTAGAAATACCATCAGTCGTCGGTGGTCCGGGTAGAGTTTTTTAAGACGGACGTCGTACCGCTCCAGTTGTCCATCTCCTGCTTTGCTGCCAACTTTGTTTTCTATCGCGACCACAAAATTGAGCGACGGCAGTTCAACGATGATGTCGATATCGTCTCGCTCCCGATAGACAATTGCGTCATCAAGGTCACCGGCAACAAGCTCCAAGGCCATGATCGGCCGCTCATTCGATGGAATGCGGCTCAGAATAGAACGTAGAACGGCGATCAGTGGCATCGGTCCAAGGCCGTGTGGACGGCTCGGAGACAGCAAATATGCGAGAAAATTCGAATGACGAAGCTCGGCTCTGACAGCTCCAACTGCTTCGAAAAGATTGAAGGGTGACATCTGCCGGTGGACAGTGTTGAAATCCGCATCGTCGAATAAGTCGCCGAGCTTTTGTTCTAACGCTAAAGCAACTGTATCCATTTGAAGACTGCCTAAATTCAAATCACTGTCGCACTCTATCGGAACGACATTTGATTTAAACCCATGGCAAAAACTGGAGGATCAAAATTCTCCTGCCCTTCAGCCACGCTTAGGGCTGCCTGATCCCTTGACCAATCACATTTACAGGCAGACGAGAGGCGGTGAGCGCACTCAGATTTCCGCTGTGGATCGCCATTTACATTTGAGTTTGAGTCCTTTCATACTGCCGACCGGGTGATCTGAACAATTCTCAACTTGTAGAAAGAGGGCAAATGGCCAGTACAGCCGCTGAGAAAGCACTTTTGATAATTGAGAAATGTGGTGATGCCAGTAAACTCCGCCAAATGGCTGTAAATGCGCGAGAACGCGGCGAGATATCAGTCGCGCATGCTGCCGACCTTAGACTTTACGATGTTTTGCCATCGGAAAAGCCCGGCACTTTTGAGCATGACGTATGGAGAAGTATTCACGCGTTAGAGGGAACCCTCACGAATGAACGTGTAAAGACTACACGCTTGGGGAGAACGCGACCGAAGATCGCTCGCATTGGGGAAGTAGAGACTCTCAAGGATTTGATCATGCGAAAGGAGCCGTCCGAAGGCTTCTTTATGCTCTTGGAGCGAGAGATGGCTGACCTAACGTTCGAAGCAGTTGCGCTGCGACATCCTGATCGGTTCGACACTGCGGTCCTCGACGCTGCGGAGGAGAGATTAAGGTCAGCTGGAATTGAAACAAAGCCGAGAACACCGTGATAGATGCGACACGCTTACCGTTTCCCTTAGAATCGAGGAGGTAGTCATGCCTCCAAGCATTTGCGTCTGGCGATGGCGATGAAGCTTGGTGAGTGGGATGGTGAAGGGTCGAAATCACGAGGTACCAAAGGGTCTCCCGAAACGTTAGATTTTTGACCATCAACGGAAGTCGCAGTTAACAATATCGCATCACGTGTCGACGATAAACTTTTTTCAGCGAACCGGACCTGTGGATAGTTGGCGTCTACTGCATTGATTCAGTTCCACATAAGGCTCCATCCACCCTGTGGATCGAAGGACCTCTTGACCTCTCCCTCTGAATATGACGATTGACTCAAATATCGAGAAGGAACAAATAGAGAACGTAGGAGCTAAGCCAGACTGAAAGTTCCACCTCAATTGGAGTTCGCGATGAAAATTGGCAACGCAAATCCCGTGATTGCCGGACTTCGGGAGCAAATTGAACATCTTGAAGGCGTGGTTTCGAGACAGAAATCCGTATTGCCTTTCGGTGTGGATGACATTGACGATTGTTTGCCAGGCGGGGGTTTGAGCTATGGAGCAATCCACGAGTTTGCAGGTGGCGGTACCGGCACCGTTGATGGGGCAGCAGCTGCTTTGTTTGCCGCTGGCATCGCAGCTCGAACCAAGGGAAAGATCGTTTGGTGTCTGACTAGGCCCGACCTTTTCTTCCCAGCGCTGGCTCAGGCCGGTCTTCATCATAACCGCGTGGTTTTCGTAGAAGTCGACAAAGAAGAAGACGTCCTTGCCTCATTGGAAGAGGGTCTGTCATTCGGTGGTCTCGGTGCCGTCGTCGGCGAATTGGTTCGTTTGCCAATGACGGCATCCAGGCGGTTACAGCTGGCAGCGGAAAGAACGGGCACGATAGGCCTGATCGTTCGCCGATGGCGCAGGCAGACGGAAGCATCTGATTTCGGTCAACCTACGGCGTCGACGACGCGATGGAGAATATCTGTTTTGCCGTCGGAAGACCTTCCAGTGCCGGGTGTTGGTCGACCGCAATGGTTTATCGAGTTGATGAGAGTGAAAGCAGGCGAATGCGCAGAGTTTACTGTAGGAGCGTGTGATGCCTCGGGTCGTATCGATTTATCTGCCGGACTTGTCGACGGACAGGGTCAGACGCGACGATCCCAGCATTCCCGCTGAGCAAGCCATTGCTGTGATCGCCAAATCAGGTTCGAAGCGATGGGTGTCGGCGGTGGACCCTGCAGCGCGAGCAGCAGGTCTGAAGGTCGGAATTCCGGCTGCCAAGGCACAGGCTATTTTTCGAGGTTTGCTGATGATCGATGCTGATCCAGTGGCCGACCTTGCGGCGCTCGAACGGATTACCTTTTGGGCCCTTGGCAATTATTCACCAATCGTCGCCGTCGATGAACCAAGCGGTATCGTTATGGATACGGAAGGAGCTGACCACCTCCAAGGCGGCGAGCAACTCATGTTGACGGGAATTGCCAATCGTTTTCGGTCAAAAAAGCTGGCTGCCCGTGTCGCCATTGCCGACACCTGGGGCGCAGCGCATGCATGTGCCCGAGCCATCCAACGTGAAACAGTGATTGTTCCTATTGGCGAGACCGTCCGAGCAGTTGAGAATTTACCTCTGTCGCTGCTCAGGCTTCCCACAAAGATCGTTGATGATCTTCATACGCTCGGGTTCAAAAGCATCGGTGAACTGTCAGCAACTCCTAGGGCACCGCTTGCTCTTCGTTTTGGGCCTGAAATTGGACGACGTATCGACCAGATGTTTGGGCGAGTTTCCGAGCCTATCAGTCCAATAAGAACGCCCGATGTTATCGAAGTCAGTCGAACATTTGCCGAGCCGATTGGATCAGCAGAGACCATCAACAAGTATGTCGGTCGTCTGGTGGAGCAGCTTGTGATCGAGCTTCAAAAAAGAGGTCTCGGTGTTCGTCGTACTGATCTCATCATTGAGAAAGTAGACGGCACTCGCCAAGCCATTCGTGCAGGAACTGCAAAGCCAGCCCGCGATGTCGCCTGGCTGACAAAACTCTTCCGTGACCGCACAGAGAAGATCGATCCCGGCTTCGGCATTGAGAAGTTGACGGTATCTGCGGTCATGACGCAGCCACTACAAGAAGAACAGCGGTCATCCGAATTGACTACGGATCAGGATGACGACATTACGCCGCTGATTGATATTTACGGTAATCGCGGGCAGCGCGTTTACAGGTTTGCACCCGTCGCTTCCGATGTTCCAGAACGCAGCGTTGCGCGAATCGCAGCAGCGGCACCCGATGTTCAAGCAATATGGGTTCACCAGTGGCGAAGGCCAATCCGATTGCTGACCTATCCAGATCAAATCGAAGCTATTGCACTTTTACCGGACCATCCGCCAGCGAGTATAACCTGGCGCGGAAAACGTCGGAAGGTCAAACGAGCCGATGGTCCTGAGCGGATATTCGGAGAGTGGTGGACACGCGACAGCGAACTGAACGCTATCCGCGATTACTTTGTAGTGGAAGACGAGGATGGCGAACGTTTCTGGATTTTCCGCCTTGGTGACGGTGTCGACCCTAACACTGGCTCTCATCAGTGGTTCCTGCATGGAATATTCGGATGAGCTACGCCGAGCTGCAGGTCACGACCCATTTCAGTTTCCTGCGCGGTGCTAGCAGCGCTGAGGAAATGTTTGCTACGGCTAAAGAGCTTGGCATTCAGGCATTGGGCATAGTCGACAGGAACTCTCTCGCCGGAATCGTTCGGGCCCTTGAGGCATCTCGCGCCACAGGTGTTCGACTGGTGGTTGGTTGTCGGCTCGATCTGGAGGACGGGATGTCAATTCTAGTTTACCCAATGGATCGGCCTGCCTATTCGAGACTGACACGACTTCTTACACTTGGGAAAGGGCGTGGCGGCAAGGCCAATTGCATTCTCACCCTCGAAGACGTTGCGCTCTATGCCGCAGGAATGATTGGCGTTCTAGTACCCGACCTTCCGGACGAAACTTGCGCTGTTCAAGTGCGCAAAATGGCCGAGATTTTTGGAGACCGGGCGTATGTCTCGCTCGACCTCCGGCGACGACCGAATGACCAGATGAGGCTCTTTGAGCTGTCAAACATGGCTGTGCGGCATAAGGTCAAGGCCGTGGTTACGAATGACGTCCTGTTTCATGATCCAAGCCGTCGGCAGTTGCAGGACGTCGTCAGCTGCGTCCGCAACAACACGACCATTGATGAGGTAGGCTTCCACCGCGAAAGGCATGCTGACCGATACTTGAAGCCACCGGAGGAGATGCAAAGACTTTTTACGAGATATCCTGAGGCTCTCGCCAGAACGATGGAGATCGTCAATCGGTGCAAGTTTTCTCTTGAGGAATTGACCTATCAATATCCGGAGGAGGCGCTCGTTCCTGGGATGGATGCGCAGCAGTCGTTAGAGCATTACGTTCGCGAATGCGTTCCCGACAGATATCCCGAAGGTCTGCCTCAGAAGGTAATTCAGGCTGTCAGGCATGAACTCGATCTCATCAAGGAGATGCGGTATGCGCCGTACTTCCTGACAGTCTACAGCATCGTGAGGTTTGCCCGGAGCCAAAACATTATCTGCCAGGGACGTGGATCGGCAGCGAATTCCGCCATCTGCTACATCCTTGGGATTACCTCAATCGATCCCGAGACCAACGATTTGCTGTTTGAACGGTTTGTGTCGAAAGAACGCGACGAACCACCGGATATTGACGTTGATTTCGAACACGAGCGGCGTGAGGAAGTGATCCAGTGGATATACAAAACCTACGGCACACATAAAGCGGCCCTCTGTTCGACCGTCACCCGCTATCGCGCCAAGGGAGCAATCCGTGACGTGGGAAAGGCACTAGGGTTACCGGAAGACATCATCAAAGTTCTGTCCTCAGGCATGTGGCATTGGTCTGAAGAAATGGTCGGAGACCAGAAGCTGAAGGAACAAGGTCTCAATCCACAGGACCGACGTCTCGCTCTGACCTTGAAGCTGGCACAGCAGTTGATGGGTGCACCACGTCATCTCGGACAGCATCCGGGCGGGTTTGTACTCACCCAGGACCGTCTTGATGACCTTGTGCCCATAGAACCTGCGACCATGATAGATCGTCATATTATCGAATGGGACAAGGATGACATCGAAGCCCTGAAAATGATGAAAGTGGATGTGCTCGCCATTGGGATGCTGACCTGCATGGCAAAATCCTTTGCCCTCATCAAACAACACAAAGACATTGATCTCGATCTCGCAAGAATCCCTCAGGAGGACCCTGCGACGTACGCCATGATCCGCAGAGCAGATACTCTCGGCACATTCCAGATCGAGAGCCGTGCACAGATGGCGATGTTGCCAAGGTTAAAGCCTCGTACATTCTACGATCTCGTCGTTCAGGTCGCCATTGTGCGGCCTGGACCAATCCAGGGCGACATGGTTCACCCATACCTCCGCAGACGCGAGGGTAAGGAAGCCGTCGAATATCCAACACCGGAGCTGGAAGCGGTGCTCGGCAAGACGCTTGGTGTGCCGCTGTTTCAAGAGAGCGCGATGCGAGTGGCGATGGTTTGTGCTGGTTTTTCGGGTGGTGAGGCTGATCAGCTTCGCAAGTCGATGGCCACCTTCAAATTCACGGGTGGTGTCAGCAGGTTCAAAGACAAGCTTGTGTCAGGTATGGTGAAGAATGGTTACACGGCAGAATTCGCCGAAAAGACTTTCAGCCAGTTGGAGGGTTTCGGAAGCTACGGTTTCCCAGAAAGCCACGCAGCCTCGTTCGCGCTGATCGCCTATGCATCCTGCTGGGTGAAGCTGCATCATCCTGACGTTTTCTGTGCGGCATTGGTGAACAGTCAAGACATGGGCTTTTATGCCCCGGCCCAAATCGTTGGCGACGCCAAAAACCATGGCGTCGAAATCCGACCTGTCTGCGTCAACCGATCTCGTTGGGACTGTACCTTAGAGAAAATTGAAAACTCCAATAGGCATGCAGTCAGGCTGGGTATGCGCTTGGTCAAAGGCCTTGCGGCTGCTGACGCTGCCCGGATGATTACCGCCCGCATGAACCAACCATTTGAAAGCGTAGATGATATGTGGCGGCGCTCTGGCGTTCCTGTTGCGTCATTAGTGGAGCTTGCCGAAGCTGATGCATTCAGGCCATCGCTAAATCTGGAGCGTCGGGAGGCTTTATGGGCCATCAAGGCTCTACGCGATGAGCCCCTTCCTCTTTTTGCTGCGGCTGCGCAGCGCGAATCTCGGGCCATAGCAGAACAGCAAGAACCCGAAGTTGAACTGCGGCAGATGACGGAGGGACACAACGTGGTTGCGGACTACAGCCATATAGGTCTGACACTGCGCCAGCACCCGCTTGCCTTCCTGCGTGACGATTTAACGAAGCGCCAGATTGTCACCTGTGAAGACGCTATGAACGCTCGCGATGGGCGCTGGCTCATGACAGCAGGACTAGTCCTTGTTCGGCAAAAACCAGGTTCTGCCAAAGGCGTGATGTTCTTGACAATAGAGGATGAAACGGGGCCAGCAAACGTGGTCGTTTGGCCCACACTCTTTGAGCGGAGACGCAAGATCGTGCTGGGCTCATCGATGATGGCGATAAACGGTCGAATTCAGCGCGAGGGCGACGTTGTGCATCTGGTCGCGCAGCAATTATTCGATCTTTCCGACGATCTATCACGTCTTTCTAATCGCGATCTGGATTTCAAACTACAGACGGGACGAGGAGACGAATTTGCGCATGGGTCACCTGGCACGGATGCCCGCACGCCAAAGCCTCGCGACATCTTCGTGCCTGACCTTCACATCGACACGTTGAAAGTGAAAAGCAGGAATTTTCATTAGAGGTGCGCCAGTGAAACATGAGCTTTTTCTGCTGAAAACCAGGCATTTGCATTTCTGAACTTTCAACAGGCAAACAATGCGCAATAGAGAGACGCCTGTGCATTGAACTGTCTTGACCGATTTTGACGCTTGCTTAGCAGAGACCTAGCGGCTTAGTTGTATCAATTAAGACGCAGAGGACGTTCGGAATGCCATCAGCAGAATTCGAAGGATATCCGTATCAATCGGATAAGGTCTTCATCCATTTCGACGTAGCCGATCACCAGATTGACCTAGAGACCTTCGTTTCTGTTGCCAAAAGTGTGAATGATGCAGTTATCGCTCTCAACGTAACGCTGTTTCACGTTGATTTTAGGGTCCAGATTGTTGTGGTCCCTCCCAAAGAAGGTTCGTTTCTACAGACACTAAAAATCGTTGTTCCTTCATTGGCCGCTCTCGTTTTGTTTGTTGACAGCGATACTCCTGCTGCATTCGTCAAAGGATTGACTGGAAAAACGCCTTCCGAATGGGCCTTAGATGCAGGTATCGACACCTACGATTTGCTCGTCGAGGAGTCGAGAAGAGCATACGAAGGTTTTACGGACGACACGAATGCTAGCTTTCCCGATCCAAGACCCGATTTCGACAGCCTGATATGCGAAGCAGGAGCGAAGATGCTCGCTGCCATGGTCAAAGAGGTTTTTGAGAAAGAGGCGGAAGATTTGATTTCTTTGGGCGGTGACGAGATCGAGCTAGACGCGTTACTGAATGCACGGGCAGATTTTTACCAAGCCTGTATTTCCAACCGAGAAATTAAACGTGTAGGTTTTGGTCCGGACTCCGACTTCCCAATACCTCGAAGTACATTTCCTGCGCGTGCTCAAAGACCGGCAAAACGGGAGCCTGACGAAGAGGGAGGCACGTGGCACACAGCGATTGAAGACGTGTTTGTAAGTTCGCCCAACTGGGACGAAGATGATCAGCACAGCCGTCAATGGAAGGGTAAAAATACCCTCGGTCGCACCTGCTACTTTGTGATTAACGATGAGGTTTTTTGGAAACTTGCTGAAAGTCGCCATCTCCAAGTAGGCGTTCTAGACACTTTGAAAGTTCAGTGGATTTATCAGACAACTGAGGGCAAAACGAAAAACCGACAGGTTCTTCGCGTGCTCGCGATAAACGGAGAAGTGTTGTCTTCCCCTATGTCGCTCGATAGCGTCTCCGATATTCTCCATAAACGCGCCGCGAGGCTCGAACCAGAAGGAGGTCCGACACTGTTCGACGATCTGGAAGATTGGGGCAAATAGCGTTCGCAACCTTACTTTTTCTAGATGGGAAAATTCAAACGTCCTCAAGGGATCGAAAGGAGACATGGGTATCGGCTCATTATCCTGACAGACATTCGCGGTAGATCGCTCGCATATCGTCGTGTATCGGCAGCTCAGCCACAATTGACAGACCGGTCAGAACCAACGCGATTAGCTTTCTGTTTTCTTCATCACTTACTTCTGGATACTGTCACACGAAACGAGCATCTTTTCATTTGTTATAAAATGGGTGCCGTCACCGCGCTGCGAGATCGTCCGCAACCAAAAGCTATGCGTGTCGGAAATCAAATCGTTCCGAATTAAGATGGCCGGTGTGGGGGCAATCGAGGTGTAAGTTTCCGCAAATTGCCTCGCGGAATCTAAGTCGGGAAGTTCTAGTGCGACCTGCTCATCGCCATCATCACCCACCAGGTGATACATGTTCGCTTCGTCCGATATCTGAGAAAGACTGAACTGAACCCGTCGACCAGACAAGTCTGCACATATGTCGGCTGAGGTGCATGTGGACCAGACAGAGCATGTCCATGGTGGTTGACCGGGCTGCATAACAGCGATTGCCGCCGATGCCGGGAAAATGAACATGAGTGAAACAATAAATCTCAAGGGTGCAATCCATCACTAAAATTGGCAACATGACGCGTTTTGCGACGGTTGCGCTTACCGTCAAGAAGACACTCGTTCTGATGCATAAACCACGGCCGCGTTGAAATCCTCTTCTGACTTAAAACTACGCCTTGGCAAAATGAGCGCTTCTCGTTCTGAAATCGCAGCAATCATATGGTCTTTCTCCCGCAGCACTCGTTTTACCGTGTTCCATGGAATTACAGAACTGGCCACAGAAGACCGGCTTTGAATGCCTGTCTCGTCCATCGTGATAGTGATGGTCGAACCGGCAGAGGCCAACTTCCTATAGTGAAGATACGAGACTCCCCAGACGATCCATTGATTGGCAATCGTGACCGCGCACACAAAGATCAAAAGCGCTGTAAAAGCGGATGCCGAAATACTATCGGCGGCGACCCTGCGCATCATTTCTAGTGGGTCGTAAATTTTCATGAAGAAGACCATCAAACACCAAACGGAGGCCACTAGGAGCGCGAATGTGTAGAGATTTCTGCCGAACGACCGTCTCGTAATAGCCGACGTCATCGCGGCATAATCGCGTGGGGTTAGGGTGTACGTGATTTCAAATGTCTCATCGTTCATTGTGATGACCCAATTCGGCAGCATATTCCTCCTCGTTTGTGTCGTAAATTTCCGTGTAATATCTGTCACCGGAGCCCGCCTTTCTCGTTCTCGCGAGCATGATAATCGCGACAACCGTAATTCATACAATGATCGATTTTGGCGAGACAACGTCGTCAGCAAAATGAGGCCGTGCGGTAATCTTGCGAGCGTTGAAGCACGGTCACTTTTTCGCGCCGTTGGCTGTAAGGATGTCGCTAAAGGATTCGCTGCCCGTTTCTGTTGCAAACGATAGAGCCGTTTCCCCATCGTTTCCGACTGCATTCGGATCGGCTCCGTGCGCGAGAAGGGAGGCAACTACATCAGGCCCATTCTCCTGATTGTTCGTCTGCATCATCAAAGGCGTCCATCCTCGTTTGTCGCGGGCCTCGACATTAGCGCCTTTTCTTACCAGCAAAGACACGGCGTCAGGATCGGTGACAATGTGAAGAATGGTAACGCCCTCATCGTTCACCGCGTTGATGTCTGCTCCATTTGCAAGCAAGAGATTAAGCACATCTTCATCGGGATACATATCGAGGAGATGTATCGGCTGAAACCCGTTTTTGTTCGCCGAGATTGCCAGCTGTGAATCAGCTGCAAGCATAGTCCGAACCGTTTCGGTCTCGCCAGCGTGTACGGCGTCGTGAAAGGCTTTCATCGCGTTGCCATCCGACGCGGTCGCTGACGCGGCGGATAATGCTACAATAGGCAAAAACCGACAGAGCCATCGCAACATATCTATCTCCTCGGTTTTTCTCGCCATCTGTCAGCCCGTAGGCCGCTCACTCGAATGGTATTTCCATTTGATGTCCGCTTCTTTCGCCTGCCACCAGGCAATGGAAAAGGCCAAGCTTCATAAGGCGGATTTTAATCTTCCAAGCAACGGAATTTGAAGAATGATTCCTTATATCGCTAGGTATGAGCAACTTCGGCTTGATCGTGATGGCTTCATCTAGCGCCGTATTTCTAGCCACCGGCGGATATACGTTGGTACCGCGCGAACTATGGGATGCTGAGTGCAACATTAAAGGCAATATCAGCATCAATTCCCGGGAGCGAATTTTCCACGTTCCCGGCCAGCTCGACTACGCCTCCACCACGATCAGGACTGAATATGGCGAGCGTTGGTTCTGTTCAGAAGCCGATGCCCGTGCCGCTGGCTGGCGCAAAGCAGGCAGGTGAGCGACAGTATGTGGGGATGCGCATGAGCCGTCTTAGAGGACGTTTTTTCAGGTATGCAATCATCATCGCGTTGGCCGTCGGGCTTCCTTTTGCTTACCTTTTTTATCTAATCGCTACCGACGACCGCAAGGACCCGGCACGGGTTGCTTTCATTATGAACATTAAGGAACTGCCACGGTCGGTTCGAGATATCGAATGCTCAGCATCTGCCGTCACCGACCTAATCGTAACTTGCGCGTTTAGAATTGACCCTGATGACTTTCAAAGTCTCCTGAGCGGATGGCAGTTCACGAGTAACAGGGTCTCCGGTAACGGAAGAGATTACGGTACGGACGCGAAGGTAGGTCCATCTTTCGACGCGGTGCTACGGTACTCTGTCTATCCAGCAAGCTTCAAGAGGGGTGGCCGTGTCGACCTCGTGACCAATAGAGACCAGACTTTGGTCGTGGCGAACCGATACGAGGAGTGAAATCTCCAACCACCTATTGTTGCGCGAAGCAGACATCGAGTGAGAATCTTAATCCGGAGGGCATGTTCTTAGTCCTGATCCGTCCCTAGGAACCGAGCGCTTCCCAGATGCGTATTCCAGAGAAGATCAAAATAATTAGGACAGACAATGGCGGATTTCTTTGAGGATTTCACGGAAACCTTCGTCACGACATCGCGGGGCGAGATTCGTGTACGGTGTGGCGGGACCGGCTTTCCCATTTTGCTCCTTCATGGACATCCGAGGACGCACACCACCTGGTTCAAGGTTGCCCCTCAACTTGCACGTAACTTCACGGTGGTTTGTGCGGATATGCCTGGCTTCGGGCGTAGCTATCAGCCCGAAACCATCGCGGCTAGCTCGGGAAAGGCAAAGGCTGCGGCACTACATGAATGCATGGTAGAGCTTGGGCACGACAGGTTCGGTGTCGCTGGCCATGATCGCGGATCATATCGTGCGTTCCGGCTCGCAATGGATTTCCCGGAAAGTGTCGCGGGCCTCGTCGTAATGGATGGTATTCCGATTTACGAGGTTTTGAGCCGTGCAGATTGGCGCTTTGCGAAGGAGTGGTGGCATTGGTTCTTTTTTGCCCAGAGTGAAAAAGCGGAAGCAGCGATCCAAGCCAACCCTGACCTCTGGTATCCTGCTGACGCAGCTCTTGGTCCCCGAAATATTCTGGATTACCTCGCCGCTACTCGGAACTCTGAGGTGGTGCGCGGGATGCTCGCGGACTATCGAGCAGGACTTGAGTTCGATTATGACGACGACAGGCGTGACAAGGAGGCGAGTCGACGACTGCAATGTCCTTTGGGAGTTTTATGGTCTGTGCACGACGACATGGAACGCCTGTACGGCGACCCAGCTAGTCCTTGGGGCGATTGGAGCGACCAGATAGTCCTGAAGCAGGGCATCATCAGCGGACACCACATGGCTGAAGAAGCTCCCGATGCCGTTGCAAATCACATCGAATGTTTCTTCGCAGGTCGACGATGAGCGCCCGCCTATCATGCATTCCTGTCTAGGCGGCAAATGACCCGATGGAGACGTTGCAAACCGTTGTTTCCGCATCTAGCTTCTAGATTTGGTCCCCGAGCCATGCGAGGAGGGGTCGGATGGGTGCAATCGAGGTTATTACTGAATTGCCCAATATCCCGGGGCATCGTCCATCGACAAAGTAAGCCGTCTACGAACGGCAACATATCCTGACCTACGTTACCGAAAGAAAAAGCAGAATGACTAGGAGACCGGAATTTCTGATGGGCAGAATTATACTGTTCGTGGCGTTTCTCTTCGAGTATTTTTTCTGGAGGATAGCAGCCAGCCGCCTATCGAATATTCTGTATGGAAGCATCATTGCGGTTTTCAGCCTTCCCTTTTGTGTACTGCTGGGCATCCCGCCAATTTCCAGCTTCGCCGTCCTCATTCTAACCGTGGTGGTAAATCCCGCCCAATACCTTCTGGCACTTCGCGAACGGCGAATGCTATATTGGTCTACCTATGAATACGATCTAGCGACGTACGAGGTGTACCGGGTCAAAAAGCTTCGCAATAGGTGGCGAAAGAAATCAGCTGGCAGCAGCACGTAGCCGTCTAACTTATCTCCACGCCCTTCTGCGGAAAGCAGACCAATAGTTGTCCAGTTGATGTGAGTGAGCCATCGTGGCACGAAAAGAACCGAAAGCCCAAGAATACACCTGGTCCATCATTAAGCTTATCTGGACGGCTTCGATTGTTATCGCATCTACAGGTGCAGGAGCGCTGATCGGCTGGGAGAGCCACGGAACGATTGGGGCGGTAGCATTGGGTTTAGTCGGCCTCGTGATCGGTGTTCTCCTCAGCTCACCTATGCTACTATTGCAAATGATCTCGTAAACCTTGCGGTCGAATTTCTCACGCGTATTGCCGCGAAGGCACCCTTCTGTTTAAACGTCGAGTGACATTGGATTTTGACCCCCAGGCGGCAAACCAAAGTGGTGTCTTATCCAGTTCAGGAATGCACCATAAGGTCGGCCCAGTACAATCATCATCACCGCTGCACCCAGCACTCCTCTTATCAACCCTTCCCCGGTGGCTCCGCTAAAGGCGATGATCGCCGCGTAGATCGGCACTTGAAAGCTCATCAGCGCCAGGCTGTCCCACATAAGCTGAGAAAACCGTGCTTCTTTCGCATGGCTCATCATCCAGTCGCGCCACATACCATAAGGTCGCCCTACCGGAACCATGAGAACGCCTCCAATCAGGCGAGCATGAAGGACCTGCTCCCACGTCATTCCTGCGACAAATCGTTCATTGATAATCCCGGTTGTGGTAAAGAATAGGACCAAAGCCAGCGTATCCGCGACGTACGCCCATGCATTTTCTGATCTCGTCTTCGTCTCGGCCAAGCGATTTCTTTCCAGACAAATTTATCTCACTTGGACATAGCGCCTCAAGGTTTGATTTTGTTCCGGAGCAAGAAGGTTATCCAGTGTTCGGTTGGCGAACAGTGTCATGACAGAATTTGGCCCTGAACCGACTTGATCCAAATCCGGCTCCTTTCAAATTCTCGTTACGTTTAAACGCGGACGGATATCCAGAGAGCAACCAGATGGTGAAGGTTTTTTGCCCCTACCCTTTCCTTGAGCCGCTCGATTCTGTGCTCAATCGTGCGGGGTGATAACTTCAACCGAGCGCCGATTTCCTTTTGAAATGCACCCTCCGTCAAAAGCTGAAGGATACTCAGGTCAATGCCGTCCGCTTGGAACTGCTGCAATGCAGCAGGGAGCACGAGATCAATTTTTGAAAACAGAATGCACCACTCGCATTGCTGGATCGCGTTTTTTTGAGGAATAAGCAGCATTTCATAGAAAATTTTGCAGCCGCCGCAGGCTGTATTCCCTTTTGAAAGTGATGGTCGTCTGCCGTTCATCACCCTGCTTAACGCGGGAATGACGCTGTCTCTCAGATATTTCTGATCCAGAAAACTTCTCAGATCAAGCGGCTCCTGCCATTGCAATTTCAGGAAATCAAATGCGGTGGTCGCGATGCTGTACCGGTGAATGAAATCGACTGAAAAAGTCCCGATCTCGGAATCTCGACAATCGACGACGGCCAGGACTACATTCGGTTGGGTGGGTCCCATCACGGCCTGATAAATATCAGTAGCCTGAGCCCCTTCCCTGCTTGTGATCCAGGCATCCATCAGGTCATGCACGCAGGTCGCAAACGATTTCATCCCCCGCACGATTATAATCTCGTGCCAGGAAATTCAGTATTGAGTTGGGACAAAAGGAACCAATTTTGTCATCCAGCCAATATCTATTTCGTAGCTTGCTTAAATCCTTGAGAGCCTTGATCAAACACACTTGTCTCACTGCGACAAATCCGACCGGACAAAATTGGTTGGTTATGTCAATCGTGCAGACGCCAAGGAAATCTCAGGGCAAAAATGAAAATCGGCTACGCAAGAGTGTCGACCTCCGACCAGCACTTGGACCTGCAACTCAATGCGCTGAACGCCGCCGGTTGCGAACTCATCTTCAAGGACCATGGCATCTCCGGCATCAAAGTGAAACGCCCAGGATTATCACAAGCGATCAGACGCCTGAAACGCGGTGACACCCTGATCGTCTGGCGACTGGACCGTCTGGGGCGCTCACTTATCCATCTCGTAAATACCATCACGAAGCTCAGACGGCGCGGAGTTGAATTTCTGTCGTTAAGCGAATCGATCAACACGGCCAATTCGGCGGGATCACTGATTTTCCATATTTTCGCAGCACTGGCAGAATTCGAGCGGGGTCTGATCTCTGAACGTTCGGCAGCGGGAATTGCGGCAGCACGCGCAAAAGGTCAGCGCCTTGGTCGACGACCGAGCCTGGGACCGGAGCTGCTGGCCGAAATTAAACGAGCTTACAGCGATGACCAACGATCACTTGCTGATATTGCCGATCACTATCACGTACACCCTCGGACGGTCAGCCGATACCTTCAAAAGAACGCTCCAGGTCTCGGTGTTGCAGAGGTGGAGCGGCATCGTCTACCGGAAAAGCTGTAGCAGTAGTGATGGATTTTCATTCGCTATGTTCAGCGCCTGCAGCGTCAACTGCTGCTGCGTTTGTAAGGCCTTCAATCTCGTTGAAGCTTCGTCCATGTCCGCATCAATCAATCGTCCTACACCCCGACTGACTGAATCGATGAGCGCTTTGTTGAAATTCTCCTGCATTTCAAGCCGTGTCTTCATGGCCCCGAGTGCCGCTGCCCCATCGATTGTTCTGTTCAGCATTGACTGAACACCGTTGATATAGCCGTCCAGGCTATAGTTCGACGTGACGTCTACATCGAGAAGTCCGAACGCTTGCGGATTACCAATGTTGTCGGTAGCTCCCTTGACACCTAACGAAGTCTTGCGACCAGCTTCAGGTCTTGCCGCTTCAATCAGGTCATATCTTATGAGCCCCGATCCAAGGTCGGATGCGCTGATACCCATTCCCTGATTGGCGAAAGCGTAGTTCAGCACCTGTATGTAATCGGCAGCCGAAATCACCTGGCCATTTGTGGTGCCGAGTGCTGCCATAACGGTGTCTCGCGTCAAGGTCAGTGTTCTGTCGACACCGTTTTCTGTGATGGCAATATAAGCCTCCACAGCCGGTTTCAGCTCGAATTGCTGATCCCAGATGCTGTAGGTGTAGGCCCGTGTGCCATAAATGGGTGCCGCACTGTCTTGCAACCCGCCGGTTTTGCCGCTTGCAAGAGTCGAACTGAAACCAGTCATCTCGTAGGACGAGCCTCGTGCGGAGTTTTCTGCTGTTTGGATTGTGTATTTAGATGGATTCGACGAATCCTGAAGTATGCGAACAGAGTTTCCGACAACCGATTGTATAACCTGACGCCACTGTCCGCGCGTTGAGACGACTCCGTTCCAGCCTGGGTTCACAGCATCAATCGTATCCCGGTCAATCGTGTAGGATTGTGTCGCGCCAGCTTGGGCACCGGTCGTTGTTACTCGATTGTCAGCATCCAGGGTTAATGTGAATGAGATTGCTGTGCTGTTATCTGTAAACGTAAGGGGCCCGTCGAAAACGTAGTCTTCCCAGGCTGATCTCCCGACCGGATCGAAATTATAGATCGTATTTCTGATGCCACCGATTGAACCCGGGCTCCGGTCATCGGCTTGGAGAAGTCCACCGCCCGTCGAGTTATACAACGAGACCTTGGACAAATCGAATTCGGCAGTCTTAATCGATACAGCACGATTCACCGCTCGTACGAATGCACTGGTTAGATTCGTTTTGGCTTCGGCGGTGTCATAGATATTGTTGATCGAGGTGTTGAGCCAATTGACGCCATTGAAGCGGGCTGACTGCGCCATACTCACTGTTTGGCTCTTGAGACCTTCAAGTTCACGTTGAACTTTAGACCGGTCAACGCTCTCATCCTTAGCAGTCACCAGTTTTGCCTGAAACTCTGACAAGACATCGATGGTGGAGGACATTGCGGCGTAGGCAGTATCTACTTTCGCAAAACCAAGGCCAAGAGCATCCTGAACGGCTTCCATCGCTGACCCGTCAGACCGCATGGTTGTCGCGATTGACCAATATGCGGCGTTGTCGGAGGCGGTATCAACACGTAGTCCAGAGGACACTCTATCCTGCGTATCAGCAAGATTGCTTGAAATTGACCGCAAGGTCCTAAGGGCGGCGATAGCGCTCGTGTTGGTCAGTATGCTGGTCATTTATATCGCCGATGGTCATGCATGCGGCGTCTTCATGAGCCCAGAATCCAGCGTTGTGCTGCATCCCTACATTGCATCCGAAAGAGTTAATCAAGTTCCGAAAGTCGCAGGGGGAAACTACCCTGGGTGCGCCCTGAATTGTCCAAATGGACTGTCGGACAGAGGGTAAAACCCCCCTCCGGTTGTGGCCTCTTTATCAATTGGTCGCGTGTACCCGTGATTCCAAGTACGACTTGTACTGGGGTAACGGGGTCAACCATGAGAATTTGCAATCACATCGCCGCAGCGATAGTAGCGCTTCTGGCAAACACGGTTACGGTAACGGCGCAGGACAGCCAGGAATATTACACGGGTACATTCACCTGCGCTCAGACCGTGTTGAACACAGACTGGGTTGCAAACAGAAACCTGGGCGGCAGCTCTTCTGTAACCGTCTACTATCAGCAGCGGGGCGCGACCCAAGTTCAATGGTTGAAGCTCACTGAACAGGAAACCAGCAACAACCGTGTGTTGGTCGATGATCGTGGAAACGTCCGGCTCCTCTTGTCCGAAAACGATGCCGCGATCAACGCGAGCTGGAAAGAAGGCTCGCCTTACAAGAGCTGTGAACCATTCAACGTCACAAAAACGGATAGCGTAAAATCAAGGCTCGACAAGCTGCTCTCGCTTCTCAATACCGCCCTTCCAACTGCTGAAGATGCGAAGAAAGCCACAGAAGCTTTGGACTCGACACCGATTGTTTTCGCCCTGCCCGAACTCGACCAGCAGCCTTACATGCAGCGATTGTCTACCGCTGTCCCGGAATTCTGGAAGCGGTACCGCAGCAGCGTGGCGGACGGTGCGAATATTCCTTTGGATACCGAGGATGCCAGGAAAAATTACGTCATTCGCATTCATCATATACTGGATGATACACTACCTGCTCTGATGAAAAACCGCCGGGACGCAACAGCGCGCAAGGACACCGCGCTTGCGCTGCAGATGGCATCGGATCGTCTTGCCGATGCTGGATATCCATTGGCAGCCGCATACGACGTTTCGAACAGCAAGGTCATGTGCCAGCGGCTTTCCCTGATGAACAAGAGCTTCTATCAGCTTGACGACCTGGAACTCGCCGTTGGCGTTTCCTTTGATTATTGGACACGCGAACTCGCCGAAAACGTTCTTCGAGGTTCCAAAACGTGCGAAAATGCCGAACACTATGTGCGAAGCTTGACGGAGGGCTGGCCACGCATTCAGGAGAAGCAAACGAGGATCGCTGCTTTCAAGGCAGAGCGAGATCGCCTTTTGGCCTTGCCGTTGACATTCGCCACCCTTGTAGAAACCCGAAACTTGCAGCCCGACCGTAAGCAGATCAACCTGAAACATAGCGAGCAAGACTTTGTCGCCCGTTTTTTCGGTAAAAATCTGGAATCTCGCCGAAACGAATTGGAGGCTGCTTCGCTCAACGAGATCGCTCTCGTTGCAGCATCAAACGGCATCGACCAATCTGAAAACGTCAAAAAACTTAGCGAGAACTGCAATCAGCTTCGTCGACTGGAAAGTTCTCAGGCGCAGGACACGATAACAGCTGCATGTACAACCGCTCTTGCTTCAGCGGCCAAGAAGCAGGCAGAAGAAGGTGTCGCACGCATAAACGCGGCTTTTGATACGGCAGAGCCCCTCGCACCTGCGGCGGATCAAGCCCGTCAACTTTGCAAAGACCTTTCGGACGGCTTTGTTCTTCGAGATGCCGTCCCAGCGCTTCGAAGCGCCTGCCAAAGTGGTGATCGAAAACTCAAGGAAAAGGAGGAAGCGCAACGGTGTGTTATCGCCGTCGAAAAGTCTGGTGCTGACGCCGATCTCCTGGACGCAACCATCGTTGTGAAAGGTTCTGGCAGCGATAATCGCACCACAATCAAAGAACTTGTTTGCGAGGCGTCTAGAAACGATTTCCAGATCATTTTCCGCTCCGAAGGCGCTTTGATGTGGTCAAAGCAAGTGATGACACTGCATAGCATGCCGGGAAGCGAGGAAGCGTTCTCTGTAGAACTGGCATCGGCTGAAGGCGAAGCGGACTGGAAGGTATCGTCCTGGATCGGAGATCAACAAACCGGTTCAAACGATACGCCGCTCGATCAGATTACTGCATGCCTTGTGGGGACGTCGAGCTGTAAAGACTGAGATCGTTGTTATTAGCGAAGATGAACGCAGATTTTGATCGCTTAGGGGCGACTTGCCGGTTCTGTTATGCTTTTAATCACGATGATTGAACACGGAGGATTGGGTTTGAATTTGAAGATCAGAGTTTGCATCACCATCATCGCAGCAACCTTTTCTCCAATTGCGTATGCCGATGAAATCGACCTTAAAAGCATTAATATTCCAGGCGTCAGCGCTCTGAAAGCGGTAGACTTCCTCGTGGATCGCCCAATCGAACCGCGTGCTACATACGTGGTTGTCGCACTTGGCAAAGGTCCTGAAGGGTCAGTGGTATCCATCAACACGAGGTACTCGAATGCGTCAGGCTGGGTCTATACGACACGTGCAGTCAAATGCAGCAGTGGACAGATGAGGACGCTTGGGAGCGGCGAAACCGTGAATGGAATGTTGAAGTCTAAGAGTGATCCATCGTGGGGACCTCTCGTCAGCGGTTCGTCGGCGACGCAGGTCGCGGAAATAGCATGTACCCAGAGCGGCACGCGGCTGGCAGGAGTGCGCTGAGATGAACGAGAAGGTGAATGAGGGAGCACGAAACCTGTCTGCTGCCGCTAAAACCAGACTAGCAGAAACCAAGTGGTCTCGTCTACGCAGTGTCGACCCAACCGGTTCGTGGGCGTATACGTCCGCGCGCTGGCTAGTTCGTAGTCAACGACGCCAAAGACATGTATCTCATCTTTGTGAGGAAGTGACCCGTGGACAAGCTCGTAAAGAACGCTATCGACTCGATAGAGGTTGGAGTTGAAGATTTCCAATCAGATGACGCTCGTCGAGACCTGTCGGCCGTCAGAAACGTCTACGCTGGGGTACTTTTGCTCTGCAAGGCAGTGCTGTGGAAACGGTCGTTGAGCACGGACGGATCACTCATTTTTGTCCGGTTTGAACCCAAGATCGCGAAGGGAGGAGACATTGAATGGGAAGCGGACAAGCGCAAGACCGTTGATGTCGCCGACATCAAGTCGCGGTTCAAGTTGCTAGGGATAAAGTTCGATTGGAAGAAGCTTGATGAGTTCGGCAAGCATCGGAACAACATCGAACACTTGTATCTCACCTCGACCAACGAGGCGGTCAAAGCGGCTCTAGCAGACGCGATGCCGTTAATCACGACAATCATGACCAACCTCCTTTATCTCCAGCCGGAAAACGAGTTCACGCCGGAGTGCTGGAACGCTCTTCTCCAAAATGCTGAAATTCAGGAGGCCATTAAGAAGGAGTGTGAGGCATCTTATGTCGACATCTCCTGGGACTCCGAGGAGGTTTATTTCCCCTCCGAGCACTTCTCCTGCACGAGCTGTGGTTCGAACCTTCTTAGACAGAAGGATGAAACGAACACCAAGCCCTCCCATATAGAGTTCGCATGCAAGGGCTGCGGTGAAAACGATATGGAACTGGGCGAGGTTATGGAGGTCGCGCTCGCTATCGCGACAGAAGGCGACGCGTACCTTGCTGTGAAGGATGGCGGTGATCCGCCGTTGGCGGCATGTCCGGAATGCGGGCTGGACACGTTTATCCGGGACATAGCCGAATGCGTCGTCTGTGAAGGATCGATACCTGGTAGTTGCATCGTATGTGGTGCGGGAATCTCTCCGGAAGAATACGACGTCGATTACCCCAACTTGTGCGGCTATCATGCTTATCAAGCGCAGAAGGTCGACTGATCGTCAGTTCTTATGCTTGTTGTCCATTATTCCTACGATGAGCAGGTCCCTCTGCTTCGGCGTTCTCTACTTCGCCCCACGAGCAGAGCAACAGCGTGGTGGAAGTAGCGATTTCGCAGAAATGACCGCTTAGGGCCAGGAAGGCTAACGGCCCTAACGTCGGCGGGGTGCCTGTCAATAAGTCAAATTGAAAACCGCTCATGGCGATGCTTCAGATGGCTTTATCGAATGCGTCTGCCTCATCTTGGGTCGTGAAGGTGAATGTGACCAGTTCACTGTCATCGTCCTGACGAATGCCAATTGCAGTCACGATCAACCGAGCGATTTCATCCTGAGCTTCACTTCCCGACCGAGACGATTTCACCGTTTTCTCGATGGCTGACGCGAATACTTCGCTGATTACGCCGAGGCGCATATTGTGTCTCATGATGATATCGCGGTCCTCGATGATCGCCGCCTGTTCAGCTTTCGGGAGTCCGGCATTGTCCATTGCGGTTATCGTGGCATTCGTCGCGAGCCTAATCGGACCTTCCTCAAGCCAGCGATCAACCATCTGATGGAACTGCCGCATACGCGCAGCAGGGATTGTTTTCTGTACGGTGATCGACATCTGCGTTCCTTTGCCAGCTTCTATTCATACTGAAACACGCTCTCTCAATGAGGGACCGGCCATCGCAATCATCAATAACTTGCGCAAGCAGCGTGTATTGGGTCGAGCAACATGCTTCAAGGCATTTGTGTTGAAGGTCAGCCCGCAGTGGAGGTAGTGCGGAGCGAAAACGACGATTTCCAGCCGTAACAACATTGCGCCGATAAAGAAACGAACGCTATAATTTCACTGGCTGAAATATTGGAGATTCACATGTCGTGCCAAGTTTGCGGGAGTAGAAACGCAAAGCCGACTATCCTCGACCTCACTTACGAGTTTGAAGGAAACACCACGACCATTCAGGGAGTTTCTGGTGACGCCTGTGATGATTGCGGTGAATTCTTAATTTCGAGAACAGATACTCGCCGCGTGTCAGACGAACGGTTTAGGTTCAGAAACGGATACTTACCTACCGACTGATCCGTCTCCCAATTTTAAGCAATGGCCGCGTTTTTAGCCATACGAAAACATCTTGCGGCATTTGCTACCTAATTCTGAGAACTCGCGTAAACTCGACCTGCGCCCAATAAAGGTCCAAAATTTCCTATCCACGATAGCGAAGTGTATCCAGGATCAAAGAAAAGGCAGGCGTCGGTTGGCGACGGCTTGGATAGTACAGGTGGTAGCCAGATGCTGGAGGTGACCAATCGACAAGCACCCTGATCAAATGACCGCTCGCAATGTGTTCACCAACCACGTCTTCAGGGAGATATGCGAGCCCGACGTCCGCCAACGCCATGTCGAGAGCAAGCCCGATGGTATTGAACGCTGCGGGACCTTGTGGGCGGACCTTCAATTCACGCCCGTCTTTTGCAAACGGCCATGACCATAGTCCTCCTGATGTGGGTAAGCGAAGCCCGATACAAGCGTGGCTGGTGAGATCATGAGGTGTGATTGGGGCTGGTCGGTTGCAAAAATACGTGGGAGAGCCAACCACTGCCATTCCGAAATCCGGCCCGATCCGAACTGCGATCATATCCTGGGCAACTTGCTCACCAAGGCGAATTCCCATATCGAAGCGATCCGCCACGATATCGGTCAAACTATAGTCGTTGATAATTTCGACGTTGATTTCAGGATACTCTGGAAGCAGTTTCGCCAGAGCCGGAGCCAAGATTGTCTGTGAAGCGTGTTCCACGGATGTGATCCGGAGATTTCCTGAGGGACGATCTCGAAGTTCTCCTAAAGCTGCCAATCCGGCTTCGATCCCGTCAAAATGGGGACCAATCGTCTGTAGCAGACGCTCTCCAGCTTCTGTCGTCGATACGCTACGCGTGGTCCGCGTCAGCAATCGCACACCCAAACGGTGCTCTAACTCACGGATAGTTTTGCTTAGAGCAGGCTGAGAGATGCCCATCTGCGCGGCGGCTCGTGTGAAGCTCTGCTCCCTCGCCACGACCATGAAGGCAATGAGATCATCGACTGTCTGGCGTGTCATTTATATTCCAGAGTTATAAGACCAAGACCACAATAGCGTCTAATCGTATAGGTCCGCCACTGTTATCTTTTGGTAAGTCAGAAGCCTGACGGAACCTTGAGGTGATCATGAGCAGAGACAAAACATCAAATGACCTGGAACGGGACCACATCGAAGGCCGCCGTCAGTTTTTGAGGACCACGGCGTTGCTCGGCGCGGCTGCTGCCGCCCCGTTTTGGGGTCCAGCCTTAGCACAGGCGCAAAACCCCACCCGCAGATCATCAGGAAGCAAAACAATGAACATACGGAAACTAGGCGATTTCGAAGTCTCGGAACTCGGGTTCGGATGCATGAGCCTGAGCGGTAATTATAACGCTCCTGTGGCTAAAGACCACGGCATCAAAACAATCCGTGCCGCGTTTGAAAACGGCGTAACACTGTTCGACACAGCAGAAGTCTACGGCCCCTATACCAACGAAGAGCTTGTGGGCGAGGCGCTACAGCCCATTCGCGATCAGGTTAAGATTGCCACGAAATTTGGTTTTGCCATCGACGGCACCGTCGCGCTCGATAGTCGCCCTGAACGCATCAGAAGAGTGGTCGAGGAGTCTTTGAAGCGACTGCGCACGGACCATATTGATCTCTACTATCAACACCGCGTTGATCCGAATGTCCCAATCGAAGATGTTGCCGGTGCGGTGAAGGACCTTATCAAAGAGGGGAAGGTTCTCGGTTTTGGTCTCTCTGAGCCGAGTGTCAAAACCATCCGCCGCGCTCATGCTGTGCAGCCGCTGACAGCAGTTCAGAGCGAATATTCTCTTTGGACCCGGAATGTGGAGATCAACGGCGTTCTTGATACGTGTAATGAGCTAGGCATCGGTTTCGTGCCATGGTCGCCCGTTGGAGCAGGCTTCCTGACAGGCAAGTATGACCTCGCGACCGAGTTCGATGCGAAGACGGACTTCCGCGCTGGGTTTCCAAAGTTCTCCAAGGAGTTCATGCCGCTCAACATGCCGATCATCGAATGGCTGACAAACTACGCGGCAACAAAGGGCGCGACTCCATCGCAGATCGCTCTTGCTTGGTTGATGGCGAAAAGCCCCAACATTGTTCCGATCCCAGGCACGCGTAGCGAGGCACATCTGATTGAAAATCTAGGTGCGCAATCCATCAAGTTCAGTGCTGCAGACATCCAGGCAATCGACACTTCCTTGTCCAAGTTCCCGGTCTACGGCGACAGGATGGGTAAGGACCATATGCTCTCGATTGATTACTCCATCTAACCTAATCCTCGGCAGACCGACCGATGATAAATCGGTCGGTCTCTGGTGAGGCTTTGACAGTCTCACACTTGTCTGCTTTAGGCAAACCGCTGCCTTCGCAGCTTTGCGCCAATTGCGGTCATAGCGGCTATCGAAGCATTACATATTCCGCGACATCCGCCGACGTGGGCCTTAGGCGACCGCTTTTGGTTGGCCAGCTCTCATCAGTTCGATGAGTTTTTTGAAACGCGTCACCCCATCATTAGCCTCCAACATTTGCTGCTTCGCTTCGATGCTGCCCGATAGCAACGGAGCAACCGTGTCAGCTAAAAGGCTAGGATCGCCAATAGAAGGTAGCCGGAAGCGGGATTTGGGGCCTGACGGAAGCGCGGCAAAATCAACCTTGGCATAGGTCTGGTAGCTATCGAGAACGGCACTGGAGAGTGCAGCCGCCTCCGCAGAGTGGCCACGATGCTCTTCGATGGGCACAATCTCAGCCGTCAAGCACGGACCATCTATCAGTCGAATTAGCCCAGTCCGCTCAAGCCCCCGCACAGTAACTTTTAGCGTTCCATCCACCTGGGTTTGGCGGTCGATCAAGTTCGCTATCACCCCGACTGAATAAAGGGCTTCGAGATTGTCGGGAGAACCATCTTTGCCATTTCTCTGGGTGACTATCAGGATACGCTGATCGCCGGAAAGTGAGCGTTCGACAGCATGGCGAGACTTCTCGCGTGCCACGAAAATACGAGAGATCATATGCGGGAATAAAACAAGATCGCGCATAGGAACTACGGGGATGCCGGTTTCGGACGGCGTAGCGATAAGGACTTTCATTGACGGAGCAGGCGGATGCGCCGCTTCGTTGATCCTTGCTGCCAATACGTTCCAGTCACGAAAGCCGAAAATACGAGCTACTAACTCTTGGCTCTCACTGGTGGTCAAGATTACAGATTTGACGTTAAGCGCATCACGTAATGTTTTCGCCATAGCTTTGGCATCGCAGAAATCGCGCATGAGATGATCCTTTGCGTGAAACGAACGAATATTGCCAGGGGCTTGCGTTGCTGACCCGTTCGTCCGGGCAAAGGGAGCCATGGTGGCTCGATACATTCACCGTACCCCAACGGGGCGCAAGCAGCAGGCTGTATCTACCGAACCCTGATTGTGCCCAAAAGGTCTATTTTTGTCAATCTCATGCCGAAGGTCTGCAAAGGGCCAAATGCTGCCTTGGCAGCGTTGAGCAAGTAGCGGACATTGCGATTTCAAGTAAGGCAGTATGAAGAGCCGGTTCTCGTTTCGGGGAGGCCCCGAGGCAATGACGCTCGGAGCCTTCCAATTGTCAGACCTGCGCTGCGCCACCGTCGGCGAAGACTTCGCTGCCGGTCATGAAGCTACTGTCCTCCGAAGCAAGGAACAGTGCTACAGCCGCGATCTCGTCGGGATTTGCGACCCGGTCGAGCGGATTCTGCGCTGCCAGACGTTCAAGCAAAGCAGCCTCCTCTGCAGGTGTTACAAGACCCTTCAGGCCGGGCGTTTCCGTGGCCCCAGGAGACAGCACGTTGACCCGAATACCTGACCCCTTTAAATCCAAGGCCCAGCTACGGGCAAAGTTGCGGATCGCTGCCTTCGTCGCGCTATAGACGCTGAACGCTGCTGTTCCCATGGAGCCGGTTGTCGATCCGGTAAGGATGATCGATCCACCCGCCTGCATCAGAGGCAGTGCTTTCTGCACCGTGAACACAGTACCTTTGACGTTGACGCTGAACGTCTGATCGAATGACGCCTCGTCAATCGCACCAAGGGGCGCGAACGTACCCAAGCCCGCATTGGCGAAGAGGATGTCTATACGACCGCTCCTTTCGCGCACCGTTTCGAACAGTTGGTCGAGATCGTCCATCTGCGACACGTCGCCCTGTACTGCGGTCACTCCAGCGCCAATTGTTTCGACCGCCCTATCAAGTTCCTCATGACGGCGTCCGGTAATAAAAATCTCAGCCCCCTCCGCAACGAACCGCTTTGCCGTCGCTAGACCTATCCCACTGCTTCCGCCGGTGATGACAGCGATTTTCCCTTGAAGTCTGCCCATCGAAATCTCCTTTATCGTATGTGCGAGATCAATATAGACACTAGCTTTCTAAACAGCTAGTATGCACCTTTTGGTAAGTATAAGGAGCATACTGAATGGCTTCATCCAGTTTTGTCTGCGGGCTCGACGCCTCACTCGCTGTCATTGGCGGTAAATGGAAGCCTTTGATCCTGTTTCACCTAGCTCACGAAGCTCGACGTTATGGCGATCTCAGACGTGCTATCGGCCATGTCAGCGATAAGATGCTCATCCAGCAGCTCAAAGAACTAGAGGCCGACGGGATTGTTGATCGGCAGGACTTCAAGGAAATCCCTCCAAAAGTCGAATATTCGCTTACTCCATTTGGCGAAACGCTCGCTGAGGCGCTGAAGCCTCTTTGTGCTTGGGGAACACGGCACATGTCGGAGGTTGAGAAACTGATGTCACGACGAGAGCCTATCGAGTTGAGTCAGATCGCCTGATATCTTTCTCTGGACGACCGCTTAGGGCCGATACTGTTGAAAAACTCCGGCAGGCGGCTTTTCCTTCGGGATCGCTGAAATAATATTGCGCATGCCAAGCTCGCCCTGCATGGAACACGCAAAGTGGTTTCGCCTCTACCGAACCGTCAGAAAATTATACCGGACGATCCGGCCGAGGAGTGCCACTGCAGATGCTCAGTGGAGTTTTTCAACAGTATCGGCCAAAAGGCGACGTAGGCGCTTTGCGCCAATTCCGGACATTGTGCCTGCCGCAAAACTTCCTATACTGCGACGTCGCAAAAGCTAGGGAAACAAGTCTCGCTTTAATTGGGATTTTTGCGACGATTCAGCAAGGCAGTTATATTCTTAGGCCGAGGAAGAGAGATATAATGTGGATGCGCATACCGGTTATGAGCGCCATATGCGTTGCATATTTGAATATTGGAGCAGCCGCAGCGATGCCGGAGAACATGACGGTAGATCGCCTTCTCGCCATCTGCGACGCGACTGATGTGCAGGCTGCGACGGTGCAGGGCGATAAACTTGGCTGGCAACGGCTGACCGATGCGGAAACGGAGGGATGGCGTACTGATGTCGTGGGCTACAATGGCGGCTCTGTAGAGGTTGTAGGCTGGCGGCGGGAGAGTGCAGGTCGAACCGATTCATTTTCGTTCTGGGTCGCGGTCGGTCAGAACGGACACAAAGCATGTACATATTCGACGGCGAGACCTGCCGGGTTGCTGGATGCCTTGTCGGCGCGTCTTGGCCCTCCTAACACTCTGGACAAGGAGGACTCTGTAGAAATGATATCGGCTTATTGGAAGCAAGGTGCGGTCGAGTATTCCTTCACTCAGATAGGATCGTCCGCTACCATCGCTGTCGGACCGAGCAGATGAGTCAGCCGACGCATCGATAGACGGTCGCACAATTCCTAACTTGTGCCACGGCCAACGACCGGTTGGGGCGAATGCGAACATTTACATCAATACAATGTGCTACGAGCGGCGCTGGTATTCATTGGCTGCCGAACCATAACGCAACTGGTCGTAGTAGCGCACGGCGGTATCCTGTGCAGTTCCCAGCACAGTAGGATTTTGCCAGATCGTTACGCCGCCGATAATGAGAGTGGCCACTAACGCAATGCCGATTAGCTTGCGTACGACAAACATCACAAGCCAAATCGTGATAACCGCGCCGACAGCCATCACCAACATGGAATAGAAGTCGTCAGGTATATAAGTCTCAAAGGTTTCCATCTGCACTTATAGTTAGAGCGTTTTGGTCGAAGAAAGGCAGCGCAGTGAGGGGGATGCCGATAGGATCAGCCGACCATTGAGTCACGCCTTCGTTGGAAAGGCAGATGACCGCATTGGGCCGGAGCCTCCAACAACTGGCTCACGTCAAAAGTTGTCTTTCAGACTAGCTTCCCTTGCGATAGCTTCTGCCTGCTGATGGAGGCTTCAATGGCGTTGACCAGTCAAATCAAACCTTACGATGATCGATGGCCAGTCATGTTCGAGGTTGAAAAGGCGCTTCTACAGGTGGTGTTCGCGCCACATTCCGTGGAAATCCAGCATGTCGGAAGCACAGCGGTTCCTGGCCTTGCCGCAAAGCCTGAGATCGACCTCTTGATAGTCTCCGATCACCAAGATGAAGATCGGGTTGATCAGGACATGGCTTCACTTGGATACGAACGAGGAAAGGACCTCTCCAATGGGCACATGTTTTATCGACGTGATGTTGGAGGCATCCGGACCCATAAGGTTCATGTGTTTCGACCCGGACATTGGCAGATTTTCAGGATGCTACGCTTTCGCGACATGCTCAGACAGGACGACGAACTGCGGCTCCAATATCAGGTGCTGAAGCTGGAACTAGAGTCGAAAAACGAGAGCGGCATCAAGGAATACTTATCTCAGAAAGCACCCTTTATCGACGCCGTGGTAGGATTGCTACCAAAAGGCTGACGACCGCTTCGAGCCGACTAGCCATGGCCTCCAACACCGACTTTGTATTCATCATACTGCGAGAGACTACTGATTTGAAGCTGGTACAAGTATTGAGCCAACCTGAATGGGAAGCATATCATCGAATTCGACGGTATGTGCTGTTTGATCTGCGCGGACTGTCTGGATACGACGATCATCATCCTGACGACAGGAAGCCGGAGCATCTTCCGCTAATTTTTGTCGATGGCGATGAGATTGTTGGTGCCCTCCGTCTTGATCTCACTTGGAACGGGAATGGGGTAGTTCGCACGGTGGCAATCGTTGCGGAGCGCCAGCGGCAAGGTATTGGCCGAGCTATGATGACCGCTGTCGACACACTAGCAATGGCTCACGAGGCATTCAGGCTAGAAGCTCATGCAGCGCCCGAAGCAGTGGGGTTTTATCTCAAGATTGGCTGGGAACTCGTCGATGCACACCGGCCTAATGCACTTATGGCAAAGCTTTTGAAATAACCGAAATAGCCCAGGAATAGTCTCGGAGATCACCGAAATTATCGCGCATTTCGTGTCAGATTTTTACTCTATATTGCCATTTCGACCTCACAGCCATGGCATATTGTCACGAACATTCGAGGGACTTAAACAGGTGAGATGAAGCGTTTATTTATAGCCTTATCAGCAGTGTGCTCACTCGGTGTTTTGGTGTTCGTTTGGCTGCAATCCGACTCTGACAGATTTAGGAACAATGTTCCTTGTGGAATTGAGGTCGAAAGCACTGGTTTTGCTGCATCCGATTACACCGGCATTGGCGGTCCAGGAGATTTCTTCGTGATTTTCGCCGTATTTGATATCGCGGAAAGCACCGCCGAGCACGTCAATAATAGTGGCGTTAGCTTCCTCCAAAATCTTCACTGTCAAAAATCGACACTTCATCATCAAGGAAGGCCGAAAAAGTATTTTTCTTGGAAGACGAGCCCAAGTTTATTGCAAACGCAAAATACGAAGGAGAAATTTGCTTCGATAAGCGAGTATCTTTCAAAACGAAATATGTATCTCGATATCCCGCCTGAAATCCTTATTGCGGCTCAGAATGCATTGTCGACAAGTGGTAATTTTATTGGGGAGCAGAATAATGGATTTTTCATCTTAGATTCGGGGAATAAAAAAGCCTATTACCTCTTTTCGAATTAGAGTAACCCGTGTTCTGCCCGCACATTGCTCGCTTCCGCCTGATCTGTGATCGACCTTCCATGGATGAAGAACGGGAGTTTCTCACAAACAGGAAGCCTGTGCGTGAGGTTCATCGTCAATGGTCGGACGAGGTCAAAGCGAAGATCGTTTCGGAAAGCCTGAGGCCCGGCACGAAGGTCAATGAAGTTGCGCAGCACTATGGATTGCGGGCGAACAGTCTTTCCGCCTGGCGGACGATGGCGCGGCAGGGCAAGTTGATCCTGCCAGCACCGGAGGATGCGGTAGAGTTCGCAGCGGTGATCGTCGCCGACATGCAGACTTGGCTTATATCTCCAAATACTGGGATGGTCTGAAGCTCTTCCTGACCGACGGGCGCATCGAGATCGACAACAACAGCGTCGAGCGCACCATCCGACCCATAGCCCTCAACCGGAAAAACGCGCTCTTTGCAGGGCACGACGCGGGAGCCGAGAACCGGGCGACCATCGCCTAGCTGGTTGAGACCTGCAAACTCAATGCCGTCGATCCACAGGCCTATCTGACACATACCCTCGCCGCCATCGTCAACGGCCATAAGCTGAGCCGGATCGAGGAACTGCTGCCTTGGAACTATCCTGTAGAGTAGCGCGGGCACAGAACCCACAGTTAGACCAACACGGACATTCGTACGCTTTGGCAATTCTAGGTCTCGCTAGACATCTCTTCGTCCTCGGACGTTGCATAATAGGTCACTTCAATCGCAATTCTGCTTTTCCCGGCCAGTTCACACAGTTCAGCAGGAATGGTGATGGAGGAGGCGTAATTCCGTGGAAAGTAAAATGGCATTCCAATATCAAGCTTAGCTATCCCAACGGCACCGTTGTCGATCATTTCCGCAATGCCGCCGCTGATTTCGCGGACAAACTGCGTCAGGATATCCCAGTTAATGTATTTATCGTCAGTCAGGTTTACTAGGGCAGATTGTGAACCGTCGCGCATCGTTCCCCATTGTACAGGGCAACCCAAATTGCTTTCGATTATCGCCTGAGAGGTGGCGATGCCGTGTATCCTCAGCACAATTCCTATTGTTTCAATCAACGCCGGTTGCTTTCTTTGACCACTTGGACAGGGAACATCTCGGACGTTGGCAAACAGAAATGCATAATCAGTTAATACATCTGCAATGACTGCTTTTGCCGTAGAGTTGCCGTGAATGTCTAGGTCACTGGTCCTCTACGCAGACACAAAACTTCCGGTCAACGTGCCAGGGGGACACCGCTTACGAATTAGAACCAACAACGCTCGTTAATCCGCTGTGTCTCACTAATCCCATCTGAAATCTCCCAGAGGTCATTTAGACTAGGGGAGAGTGGCATCCAAACTTCGCAGAAACGGGACACTTAACTCTGTGGCTACAGACAACGTCAAAGCTGATAAAAGGCGCGACGCCGCTGGTCGGTTAGAAATGCGACACTAGTGCCCTATCAGCCCGACGGTACCGGCTTCGTCAGGTTGCAAAAGCGGGGAGGTTGGTGGAACACCGTGTTCGGCTCTAGCTTTCTCCGTTGCCGGACAGCGTTGCGTTATTTGCTGACGAAATCAGCTAAACTACATGAGTTTGCAACCGGAATTAACCCAACTCAGCATTTGAAAACCTGCAGCGAGACATTGCTCCGTCATGTCTGTTTAGATTTGATTAACCTGTTTCCCTTAGCAAGCCGCGCCCGGGCTGGGCTGTAATCTGCAAGGGAGACCTGAATGACCATAGAGCAATCGGCAATCGCCTTTCGGCGGAAGATTGTCTGTTTCTGCGAAATGAAGTTGGCACCGCTTACAGATGCAAAGCAACTTCGCGCATTATTAGAATACATGATCGGTCTCATTGACGACCGGATGCCTCCTCCAATGTTAGGCAGGCAGGTCAACTGGGATGAAATCTCGTTCGCATGCGATCTTGGGCAAACATCGGCAGAACTCAGGAGAGTCGCGCGGTACGGTTTCGATGCCATCTCACGCTGGCTCGCTGAAACGGGTCCGAGCCACAGAAAGCCCCCGGTCACAGGCAAAGCAACAAAGACACGTAGCCACGCAAAAAGTCTCTCAAGCAAACGCAAACCCATGACGGCCAAAGCGAGCAATCGCCTGAAACCTGGTCCGAAGCCCAAGCCCATCGAAGAGTTCCCGGAACCGCTCTTCGAAACTTACGACGAACCCGTATCTTTTCAGGCGGCTCTCCAATTCCATATCGACCGTTTCGGTGAGAGCTATTATCATTTGCATCGTGCCATATTCCGAGACGGTGATGCGCTTGAAGCAACAACATTGCTGAGCTGGTTGAAGGGAACGACGGTGCCGCGCAGTGTGGCAAACCTGGAAATTCTCAATCGAATAGAGCGACGGTACCGACTGCCACTCGGTTATTTCAAGGAAAAGCTTCCGCATCAGTCTCGTGCCGGGGTCGGATATGACGTAGGTCACGATATCTCGCCCGCAGAGCGTCGGCGTCTGGCGTGGCATTTGCCGGATGATTTCAACTTATTGCCAGAAGAAAAACGTGCCGAAATTCTTGAATGGGTAAGGCGCGTTATCTTAACCGGTGCGACGGACTACCGTCGTTATCAGGCGCTGGCGACGAAGCAACGTTATGCGATCCGCTTCCCTGGCGTGACGTATGGCGGCTCTCACAGACCGACCACCTTATCCCGTAAGGTGATCGATGAATGTAAAGACGAGCTGGAAGACCCCGATATGCTTTCCGGGGTAATCGACGCGCCTGCACACTTGAGGCTTGAAATGGCCAACCTGATGTCGTTCAAGACCGCGACCCTGACGGAGGTTGGATACAAGCGCAATGGAGTGTGGGGAGAGGAGACGGCATCGCAGAAGCTCGAACATCTTGGCTTGATGTTCGGCGCTCTCGCTGCTTCACCTGAAGGCGAAGTCGCTGGCAGAGGCTTGCCGCTCAGCGCGTTGACTTTCGGCCTCTTAGTTTTTCCAGGTGTATGGGATTGGTATCTGCAGTGGCGTGAGCGGCGACGCGGTTTCTACACTGCCTGGGAGGCAGACATGCTGAGCATTGCGTTGTCACTGACGCGAGAGGAAACCGGATGGATAAGGCAGCATCCCGAACTCATCGAGCGAGCAGTGCCAGTAGATGGCCTGGTTACGAAAGAGGAGATCGACTTCGCACGGCGTGATTGGCACGCTTGCTGTGATGCCTTTCATGCTCATGCAAGGAACCGCATCAAAGAAATACAACGAGTGATGCGGGTTCACCGCGATCCGTTCGAGCCGATCATGTGCGTATTGGAGGCACCGAGTCCTCTGGCCGAATACCGCAAGATCACAGACGAAATCCTTTTGCGTATGCCCGACAAAGACCGCTACCCAAGAGCTGCCGCAGAATCCGTACGCTCGTTTCTCATGTTGCGGCTGGGTCTCCATCTCGGCCTACGACAAAAGAACCTCCGGCAACTACTGTTTTGCCCGCGCGGTCATTTCCCCACCTCTGAAAGGCGTTTGGAGGAAATGCGACGTGGAGAAATTCGGTGGAACGACAGAGAGAATGGCTGGGAGGTATTGATCCCATCGGTCGCATTTAAGAACGCCAACTCCTCGTTCTTTGGGTCGAAGCCCTTCAGGCTGATCCTGCCTGACCTGCTCGATCTTTATTACCACATCAACACCTACATCGAACGCCACCGGAAGGTTCTGCTCGGTCATGCGGTTGATCCCGGCACTTTCTTCGTCAAGACCGTCAAACTATCGAGCGCTGACGCGGCCTATAACCAAACGACGTTTTATGAGGCCTGGCGTCTCATCATCCAACGCTACGGGATTTATAACCCGTATACCGGACGCGGAGCGATCAGCGGCTTGCTGCCGCATGGTCCTCATAATGTTCGCGACGTGTTGGCAACGCACATCCTGAAACTAACCGGCTCATATGAACAGGCGAGCTATGCGATCCAAGATACGCCAGAGATGGTGCAGCAGCATTACGGGCGTTTTCTTCCACAGGACAAAGCCGCACTTGCGGCAAAAATACTGAACCAGGTTTGGGAAGCGGCTTAAAAGAAATCGTAGGACCGGGGAGCCTTTGACGAACCTGGCTCTACGACTGCGAACATCACGCCCGCTGGTTTCGATAAAGAAATGGTGCCCTATTTGTCAGCGCCCGGCCAGTCGTCAAGAGGCTCGTCTACTGCATCTGAGGCGGGGTCACTCGTTCAAATTCTGTATTGATACGCCTTAGTATTAATCGCATCCCTGAGTTACTCATTTTCAATTTATACAGCTTATCTCAGTTCAGTATTTTATAGTTCAATTTGGGTGCCTGCCATGGAAGATCGCGGTCACAACAGGTCGGCGAACGTTATGTTCGATTTCATTGGGGCGATGAAACAAGCGAAAACATCAGACGCCATATTGTCGGAGTTGGCGCTTGTCATGGCTGAGTTTGGATTGACGAGTTTTGCGATTTCAGGAATTCCATTGCCTGGCGAAAACATCGCCCCGTATGTTCTTTTGAATGGCTGGCCGACCGAATGGTACGAGAGATACGTCTCTCAGCACTATGTCCACATCGATCCCATTATTTATCAGGCAAGAACATCAGACGATGTTTTTGTGTGGTCAGAGGTCATCAACAAACACTCAGTCACACCCCGCGCAAGAAAGCTCATGGATGAGGCAGCTGATTACAAAATGTTTGACGGTTTCACTGTTCCCCTTCATCTGGCTGGGGGACTGCAGGCTATCGTCACTTTTGGTGCGGAAATGATTGAATTGCCCTATGAATCCAGGGGTATTTTGCAACTGGTTGCCATCTATGCCCATAACCGTTTGCGTTCGCTTTCAAGTAACACCAAAGGCAATCGGCAGAAAACAATAGCGATGGTCACCGCTCACGAACGCGACGTGATTTATTGGTGCGCGGAGGGAAAGACGACCTGGGAGATTGGCCAGATTTTGGGCCGATCCCAAAACACCGTTCAGCATCAGTTGCATAGCGCCCAGCGAAAGTTTGATTGCGTCAACCGAAGCCAGATGATTGCTGAAGCATTCCGGGCTGGTCTTATTCGTTGACAATAGCCAATTCCGGCTATTTTCAGATTTTATCATTTCGGCGAGTTTCATCCCGTAAGTAACGGGGGTAAACCAATGTTGAAATGTATTCTTGGCAACGCAATCAACGGTTCTGAATGGGCAGAAAGCGTCTGGCGATTTCGTCATAAGCATTTTGTGGACCGTCTCGGATGGGAAGACTTACGAAAAGCAGATGGTCTGGAGATCGATCAGTTCGATACCCCAGATGCTGTGCATCTTGTGTTGATCTCGGATGGCACGGTGGTTGGATACAGTCGACTTCTGCCGACGACCCGACCCCACTTGCTTTCGGATGTTTATCCAGAAGTCGCACACGGACACGACTACCCCAAAGGGCCGCTCGTCTATGAATGGACGCGGTGCATCGCAGAACCTGACACCTCCATTTTGGGTGTGTTGGCAGCCAACATGCTGCTGACGGGTGTGCTGGAGTTCTGCCTGGTTACAGGCATTGAGGCTCTGATCGTCGAGACCCATCCGAAACTCGTCAATCTGCTGGTGTCAACGGGTTGGGATGTGGAGCCTTTTGCCGCTCCGTCAGATTTATCAGGTCATCTGGTGGTGCCGATATGCGCAAAGCCCTTGAGAAGTGCGTTGACCATTAGCCATGAGCAGCAAGGCATCAATGGCAGTGTTCTCGACATCGCTGATGGCGATACCAGCCCGTTAAATGGGGAGCAACTTCGTCCATTTCTCACAGCTCACACCAAAACAAATACTCAGGTGGTCGACTATGCATGAAAGATTTGAAGAGAAAGAAGCGATGGAATTTGTCGCGGAGCACGCGGGCGAGCTGATCACAATCTTAAAACAAAGCGAAGGCACGTCCAAAGTTTACGTCCTTGCTTATCTTCTTGCAACGGTGCGCGACGAGGCGCTTTCCGCACTCACTGTATTGCAGCCGGGCATGTTGGCACCGGCCCAAAATCTACAACGCGTATCGATGTAACAAAATTCGGTCTTCACTACGCCCGATGTAGCGGCAAGCCGCATCGGGCTACCGATAGGCCTGATAGGCAATAAATCCAATAACAACAACGAACAGAACACTTATTGCTTTGATTGCTCCTGAACGAGACGGCGGAGTGGAAGCATAGTGGTTGTCCGGTCCCGGATTTTTGTCCCATCCACTCACCATTTTTTCCTCCCTGTAGCCTACATACTCACTTAACGGTTAGGTTGAGAAATTGGCAAGTGCTACTTGCCGAATACGCGAGCTTTCGGCAATATCTGCCTTGGGGGCTTTCTATGAAGAAACGGTACTGGCTACTACTATGTGGGCTGATGTTGTTTGGCATTTCCAAACTCGGAGACTCACCATCAAATTCCAACGTGGCAACGCCGTCGCCCAGCTATCCATATAACGTGACGCCGACATCACAACCAAAGGCATTAGACGCAGAAAAGTCCTTTGAAACGCCCATTCCAAAGAACGTTGCGCCAGAGCCCTCTTTAAGTAATTCGCGCTCGAACGAGACGGCGGCGACAAAGTTCATTAGCGGTAATCGGATAGCACTGCGCGACGCTCCAAACGCCAAGGCTGGGATCAAGGATAGACTGGACGCAGGAAAAAAGGTTAGTCTGCTAGGACAGGAAGGCCAATGGTCTCGGATCAGGGACAGCCTGACACAGAAAGAAGGCTGGATCGCAAGCCGCTTCTTGAGTGACAAGCTACCTCAAAAGGAACGCATCGCAAAACCGGCAGAAACAACCGTCAAGTCACCACCGGTGATTTCGCCCTCAATCATCATTCAAAGAATAATTGCAGAGTCGCTCGCCAGCTATCCTGGTTCATGTGCCTGTCCCTATAGTACAGATCGCGGCGGTCGCAGATGCGGCAACAGGAGTGCCTATTCAAAACCGGGTGGCTATGCGCCGATATGCTTTGCTGGTGATGTCACAAAGTCTATGATTGAGGCGTATCAATGATGTCTCATTGTCCTAAAGGCATATTTTGCCTTCGTTTCTTGGTGATGAACGACGCCTCCCCCGCTTAAACCACACTCGGATGGATTATCCACGGACGGTTGCCATTACTGTCCGGCAGTTACCCCATTTTGCGTAATTGTTGCATTTTCGCCCCGGCGAATTCTAATTTCAATTCGTCTACGTGTTTCGACGTTCCCTGCCTGCCCGGAGCTAATCACGTCGCCGGGCAACACCAGTTGCGCTGCGGAAAGAGGTAGGATTTTTACCCCTTCAAGATCAGGGTTTGAGCGCAAGATGTTGGAAACGGAAATTGCTCTTGCTAAACCAAGGCCTGCATTGTCGGCCGGAGCGAGCTGTTTGACAGGAGCCTTTGAGGACAACACTTCGAGCGAAAGATCGTCCATATTGGACACTCCACGACCTAATGGTTGCTCATCAGTATGCCCAATCACCTCTACGATATCGACGCCATAGCGCTTGAGGCTATCTGCGATCTGGGTCGCAACCGGACCATTAAGATTGCTCGTGAAGGTATCAGTCAACTCAGCGCTGCCGGATCGGAAATAATATCCGCTGGCTTCACTTAGGCTGATGATTGGAGGCCATTCATGCGGCTTCGACGCCCCACTCTCAATGAGTTTCTTTTCGGCTTCCGTCAGCCGAGCAGCGAGGTCGGTAGTCGAGGCTTCTGATGCCTTTAATTTTTCCTCCAAACGAGCCAATAGCTCAAGGGATTTGCCTGCGTCCGCAAGGGCAGCGAGTTTTTCCTCAAGTTCGACTGGTTTTGTTGGATCAAGCCCAAACTTTTTCAGTATTTCTATACTGGAGACAACTTCTTCAATTTGCGTCGTTTCGATTCCAGTATCGGCCAATTGTTTGACGGCCGCCCTCGCCTCAACGAGTTCACGCCAGTCTTCATCCAATTTTCGCTTATCGACCAGTGACAACTGACTTGAGAGCGCCTCAAGCTTCGCCTTGAACACCTCCTCCTGGGTAATCTTCTCGGTTAGCTGAGCCTGCAGCCGTTTTGCTTCTTCAACGGCTGTTGTGGCCTTAAGACGTTCATTGGAAATGATTGCACCGGCGACAAGGAGCAAACAAAATACGAGCAGCAACATGGATTCCGCCATCGTGAACCCGAGAATGAGTCCTCGATTGTAGCCTTTTTGCTCTAACTTCGTCGCCGTTTCTTGATTGGTCATCTAAACCAACCCCGCTTCAACTTTTCGGCCTCGGCAGGTAATGGCACGGTCGTGACAGCAGGGATGCCTTCGAAATTGATGCCTCTTCCGGCACCGATTTCACGTGCAGTTCCTTCATCATCTGTTTGCGTCGGAGTGTTTGAGGCTTTGACTGTCGCCAATACATTCTCAATCAATGTGGAATGCCTTGTCGAGGCCACTCCCAAGTCTTTCACATTTGTTGATATCGTTGCCGATTGGTTCGCGAGGGAAGTAAGAGATTCCGACAACTTGGTCGTGGCTTCCACTTGAGCCTTGGACGCATCCTGCGAAACCGCGCTGTAATTCTTTATATCGGAAACGAGAGCCGTTGATGCGTCTGCAAAGGACTGAGTATTTGCGGAAATAGTCTCCCATCGCTCCAGCATGGATTTGATCGCGTCTGTTGAACCGATTGCTGAGGCGTTTACGTTTTCCAGTTTGGCCGCCAAAGCTGTAAGCGTGGCGTTCGTTTGTTTGAACGGTGTAATCGCAGTTAGAACCCTCTTTGTTACATCACGGTTAGCAGCAGCAGTTTCGTGGGCGACCTGATTCTGCTCCGCGATGATAGATCGAAGCGACGTAACAACGGGCGCAATTTGCTCCGCGAACAATTCATCTGGTGACTTCGAACTTTTCAGTCGTTCTACAACATCATCTACCGCCTGGCCAAGTTTCGTAGTTCCTTCATTCACCGTCGCGACCGATGCATTGAGCTTCTCACTCATCTCTGAAACCGACTTCGCGTTCAAAGCGGCGAATTCAATGATCTGCTGATGTGTCGTACTCAAGGTTGCCGACAATTTGTCAGCTGCTTCTTGAATGGTTTTGGTTGCTCGAAGCGACATGGATTCAATAGATGCGCGTACAGCATCGCCACTCTTCTCAGCCTGCTTTGCGATTTCATCAAAACCTTCAAGCAGCATCTGGTGACTTGTTCTGCGATAGGTCGAAAACTCCATTGCCGAGCTATCGAGTTCGGTGCGCACTCGCCTCGTCATTTCAGCCAGATCGTGCCGAACTGCCCGCTCAATGTCGACCGGATCACGACGCATCTGGTTGAAGAGAATGCGGAGCGAAATGCCTGCAATGGTCGAGGAGATTGCGACGCCGAAATTACGCACGACGTCCTCAATTGAAGCCTCTCCTGAGAATTGGTAAAGGGATACACCGAGGCTCGTCAAAGTGAACAAGAATCCCATGTAATAGAGGTTGTCCCCCGCTTGTTCATTGTGAAGCGAAAGACCAGCTGCAAAAAATGAAATCACAAAGTAGAGAGCCATCATTCCCAGCGGGATCAGCGTGATCGTGACGGTATCAACTCCGTATAGCTTACCAAACCATATGATCGCCGCGCCGATAAATGTCATAAGGGCAAACAAGATGATTGGCCCGTTCTTACGGACAAAATTTCGCGTGCTCATTTACTTCGTTCCCACCAGGCGTTTGTAACCGCCCCATTCGCCACCGTTTGACCGAACCCATTGCAACCAGAACTCTGGTAGTCGCGCCAATTCCAGCGGACTTTCACGATCAAACGCCAGGACATCAAATTTGATTCCATCCAATGGCGTTCGGAACCGTTCTTTCGCGTAACTCTTTTCGAATGCGGTGTAGTCAACGCCGCTTTTATATATTGAGAACAAAGACGTGTGCTCGATCATATCGGAAGCAACGATCAATGTTTTTGGCCTATTCTCATTCCGAAGATCGGAGAAACTCTCGATCACAATTCGCTGGACGCCCGCCATTATTGGAGATTGCTTACCCTCTGCGGCCGCGCCCATTTGATCTTCAATCTCTTTGAGGGGTTTATTGAACGCCTTATCCCACCGCTCTTGAATGCGTTTGGGATTGGAAGTCAGTTGATCGGCACTTGCGCCATCACCCGGATTGCAGCCTCTATAAGTTCGTTTGAGAGTGCCTAGCTCGTCAGAGAGTGAGTAAACCTCAACGAGACCACCTTTTTCCACAGCAGACACAATGCGTTGAAAATTCCGCTGTAGGTCCACCTTCGTAATATCTGAGATTGGGTCAGTCACGTCCAATAGGACTGCCGTGACTGAAGTCGGACCATCTGCCACGGAGCATAGATCAGCGTCTAAGGCCCCCGTCCCGGATTTGCTCCACAGGTACAACAACCCTCCCCCGGCACCTACAATGCAAAGGATGAGTGAGACAGCACCAAATATGGCACCTGCTGAAGGTCCCTTTTTTCTCGATCTACGCCTTGCCATTGTTGGTCTCCGGGAAGAGGTCATCCAACTGACGGTAAGCTGATACAGCGGCCTCGAATTCATTGCCGATCTGTTTCATCTGGTCAGCAAGTTCCGCTTCTGCATGCTTGATACGGTCAGCCAATTCTTGGTCGGTCCACTCGTTTGCTGAGGAGATCACCGCCTTACGTCGTTCAAGCTTGAATTGATTTGAGAAATATTTTGGTTCGGGCTTCGTGCGAGCTTGCCGATTGGCTTCGCGATAGGTCCCGATGAGGGTTCGAGCTACTTCTTCGAGACGATCCTGCTGTTCGTTGAACAGTCGGATGATCCTGGCTCGGTTCTCTATAATTGATGCACTCTCTCGACGCCGAATAGAGAGGTCACGGATGATCATTTCCACTTTGTCGTTGTGGTCGTCACGGATAAGTTTCAGCTCTCCGATCAAGTCTTCCTTCTGGAAGGCATAGTTCTCTTCGGCATCTACGTACCGCTGATAGACACCGCCATATCCGGGGTAGATATCTCGAATGCTAAGGACATCCAACATCGCAATCACGGAGAACATGAAGCCTGCGCCGAACAGCATCCAAGAATCAATTTCTTGGAAGTCGAAGGTCGCAGTTTTCAGGCGATCCATGACAAGGGCGCTTATCTGAACGTCATTCCCTGTCGAGGCCTCTCGATAATGCGCCATCGCCAGATTGATGCCTATAGCCAAGGCCAGCCAGAGAAGAACTCCCAAACAGCCCCACAATTTACGGAAGAAAGACCTGTGAACGATGTTTGGGATAATCGTCCAGGCAATCACAACCGTGCCCAAAACATTGGTGATAGCAAATCCCATCGCGATGGCGATGCCGCCGATCACACCCTCATCGCTGCCTTTAGCCAAATACAGACCATTTACAACGGTCTCGAAAATCAAAAGCAAGACGATGACAAGCCACTTTACGATTGTCGCGAACTGCGATTTGGTCTGAGCAACCCGGCGAAGCCCATTCCGGTCCTTGAAGTGAACCAACTCCTCGTCAGCTTCACGAAGCTTTTTGCGAAATCCGAAAAGTACGTCGGTTCCGCCAGCGACGTCGGCTTTGAAATCTGTCAACGAGGAAACATTTGCCTGGCGGATGCGCCCGAAATGCCCATCGAAATCGAGGTTTCGCATGCGTGAGCTGTAGGTGTGAAGTTGGTCTTCAAGTATCTGATACGATGCGTCACGCTCCGTCTCCACGCGCGCAACGATGCTCTGTTCAGCCTCGTCGCGAGATTTAGCAGATGGCACAGGCTTGTTCTCAACGCCATTCTCAGTGCCTTTTCGTGAGATATCGAGTGTTTTCTCCACCTTCTCGGCGTCAAGCGGAGGAAATGGATCAGTCGTGATGCGAAAGTCGTGATTTGAATCACGTACACTGTCCATCAGGCGATTTAGTGCTTCGAAGCGTTTTGCCATTTATTTCACGATTGTAGGTGTTGAAATGTCGGTTTGGAGAGTCTTGTTGCGTTACTGACTTCCCCAAAAGGGAGCACGCCATCCAGCAGCGATAGCTTCCGCTTCAGAGCAGAACCATTTTTCGCCTTTTGAGGCATCAATTTTGGTCTTGTTGTAGTCCTTTGACCACGGGACGTGATAAATGCGCTCATTTTTCCGGTTGATATTACCCTTGATCGGGCAATCTCCATTGTCTCCGCTGTTTACAGAGACATTCCATTTTTGAGCACGAAAATCCCACGCGGTTTCGGTCTCGAACTGCCAGATGCCAATCGCAGCTTCGCGCGCAGAATCTTCGTGTTCAACGTAATCCAAGGAGTATTTGCGGAACGCCCATGCAAGGCCGACATTGACCATGTGCGCATTGATTTCTTGCTTGCCAGCCCAGCACGCAGCGAGAATGCGACCGTAAATATCTTGGCCTCGATCTTCACATCTCACTGTTTGTCCGGCGATAAGGTCTTGCAATTCTTCCGTCGACTTTTGACCGCAAGCCCACTTTTCGCCTTTTGGCAAATCGCACAATTGGCTTGCCTCAGGTGCATCGATCCCATGCAGCCTGTATGTAATTCCATTGACCTTGAGAGTGTCACCGTCGACAACGCGGGTATTCACATCCGCATGCGTCGCACTGACAAACGCCAGCGTGAATAATATGTACAAAATTCGCAAAACCAACCCCTTAGCCCTGTAGCGGACGCTAATTCAACAAGAAGGGGATAGCAACAACAGTATGACTTAATACTTATGAAAATGGTGAAGAACTGAATTGACGGCGTTCTCTATTGTCTTCGGAAACCCATGCGCGACTCCTTAACGAACTGACTGAACCACGGCGTTTGCAAAATACGCAATGTTGCGTATATTAAACACGATCATGCGCTTTTGTTTGGGTGTATTCAGATGAGTTCAGGAAAAATTTACACCGCAGCGCGTGTTGCAGCTCGCCTCAATAAGGCTGAAATGGCGAGACTGTGTGCGCTGCCCGTTAGCATAATCCGTGCATTGGAAGCAGGAAAAGATCAAGACAGTAAGATCGCGGTGCAGCGAACGCTCGCAACGCGATCTGTGACTGTCTATGAAGACGACCAACTTGTTACTTTTCCCAAACAGTCTAAAAATGACTTCGGGTACGTTATCTCTGTCGCACGTGCGGGTGCTGGGATCAGTCAGGCTGATTTGGCGACCTTCTCTGGTGTTTCGTTGCGGTCAATCAATGGCACCGAAGGTGGATCAGTTTTATCAACAACAGCGGTTCAGGATGCAATTGTCGCCTGCCTAGCGCGACGCGGCGTTGAGATAACCCTTGAGCGCAATGATCGTTGGGGAGTTCACATTGTCAATGCACAGGACGTCCAACCTGGTGAGCGCCGGTTTCCGAACGGCGAAAGTCCCTTTGAAATCGCGATGGACAGAATGAAGCAGCAAGCTTCGAATCCGCACATTCCCGAAATGCTTAGGCTGCGTATCGAGTTGACCGGGACCCGGCCCTTGATCTGGCGTGAGATACTAATCCCGGAGAATGCAACGTTTGCGGACCTTCATTGCACCATCCAAACAATATTCGGATGGCGATGGGCTCATCTCCATGAGTTCCATTGTGGTCTTACCATTGGGAACATCAAAGAGCTTAGTGGGGGGTCGATTTCCGATTCTCAAGCGATTGATGAACGATTGATCGCCCTCAATCAGGTCCACGACCTCTTTCCAAAGTTTCAATATCTCTACGACTTCGGAGATAACTGGACACACTTGATAAAGGTCGCCGACAAAATTCCACGTCTTGACCGACCTGTACGGCCGGTTCTAGTAGATGGCTCCGGTGGCTTCATCGTGGAGAATAGTGGAGGCTCCAAGCATTGGAACGATCTTGCTACTGCCCTACGCAAAGGGAAAGCCGATGCTGGGACACTCGATTGGCTGCAGCAGTGCGGATATGGCCGCAACTTCGATCCTGATGCCCTCGACATCGATGGGATAAACGAGGCCCTGCTCTCCACCGATTTTGATATTCCAGCAACATGGCACGATGAGTGGGACCGTCGCCAGAACGTCAAGATCACGGCGCAGCATCTGCGGGAAGAATATCCAAGACCCACGATTCAATCCCGCTATCCAAGTAACGGTGTCACGGTGATAGCAGTCGAGGACTTCACTGAAGAGGACTTTGACCGGGACTGGATCAGTGATGTAATTGACGGAATGGCGTTCACTCAATCGACCAAGATGGGGAAGACAGTCCCGGTCCGATCTCTCCTTGCTGATATCAGCCCTTTTCTTGATTTCAGCGGCGACGTGGTGTCGTTCAGATCGTTCCCGAAAGCATTCCGATGGAAGGACGACAAACGTGCGGGCGTCTTCCATCCTGATCTGGCTATCGCCCCAAAGCGCGGAAAAGAGGTTCTGGTCCATTTCGCATTGAGCGAAGAGGAAGCCGATTTCGTAAAACGGCTGTCGAAACAGACCCGTGTCAAAATTCATCTCTTTGGCGGCGGCATTGTTGACGATCAAATCGCCCGCAACTGCTATGAACTTCGACGCTTGTCACGGGGCGTACGCGACGAAATCGATGACGTCAGAGCTGCGCTGAAGGAGCAAGACCTCTCAAAAGGTATTTCCATGACAGGGGCTGTGCGGTTGCTCATCAGCAAAGGTGTGACGGAATTATCCGGCTTCACCGGCAGAAGTCCGGAGCACCGGGCCAAATCCCGCATAGCAACTGCGGTCGCTCAAAAAGCTATCGGGATCAATATGAAGGTGCCATTCGATATCACCAGAATTGGCGAACCCGGCTTGACTGCAGAGACCTGCCAATTTTGGGAGACAGCAGAATTGTATCGGCTATAGCGGTATTGGACCCGGTTTGTGATGAAGTTTCTGCTAGCTTCTGACATCCATAACAATCGCGTGGCCGTTCAGAGGATGCGGTCGCAAGAAACGAACGATTGATAATCACCTCTAAAAACAACTAAAGCCACCTTTCGGTGGCTTTAGGAACTGCCGCCCGTGACCGGTTCGGCGTAAGCTTTTTTGCTACGGGTTGAATATATGACGGTTGCATCATCGCGTCAACCCATGCTTTAAACTCTTCACCTAACGGAGAGTTCCATGAAGATTTGCTATGTTGACGAGTCGGGTTGCACCGGGCAACTTCCATCAGCGACATCAAACATTCAGCCTGCTCTCATTGTAACAGGTATTATCATTGATTACGCTAAGCTTCATGAGATAACAGAGCGATTACTCACCCTAAAGCAGCGCTTTTTCCCCAAGGCGCTGCCATCAAAAACCACCCACATGGCTTGGATATTACATGAAATAAAGGGCTCTGAGCTTAGAAAGAAAGCGTGCAGTGACAATAGAAATGAACGAAGACATAGCTTAGGCTATATGCAAGAAATCCTGAATATCTGTAAAAGTTGCAATGTTAAAATTACAGGGCGTCTGTGGGTGAAATCGATTGGCACCCCAATTAACGGGGTATCCATCTACACGTTTTCCATTCAGTCGATTTATAATGATTTTCAAAATTATCTCGCGACCAATAATGATGTCGGATTCGTAGTCCTCGATAGTAGATTGAAGCACCTAAATACGCCTGTAGCTCACTCGATTTTTACCCAGAAATTCAAAGGTTCGGGTGACGCTTATGATCGTATAATTGAGCTTCCGGCCTTCTCCCACAGCGATAATCATGCGGGATTACAGCTCTGCGACACGATTTGCTCGTCAGTTGTCACGCCTATGGCTATCCACACATACTGCAGTGGACACATTACAAGCGTTCACGTGAAACCGCGTTACATTAATATCAAGGATAGATTCGCGGCCGACGTAGCTTCCCTTCAGCACCGTTATACGGAGGCAAGTGGTCGAGTTAAGGGTGGGCTTATAGTTTCGGACCCCTTGGGAAAGAAACCTGGCGGAGCGTTGTTTCGCTAATCCGGAAACGTCGCAGAGATTTGTGTCGCTCATAACTACACGCAAAACAGGAAAAATAATCCTTGCATCCTCGCGACGGAATTGTATAAGCGCCACATGGTGGGCTGGCAGAGCGGTTTATTGCTGTTGACTCCAAATCTTCCGGACGTTCGCGCGTTCCATGGGTTCGAATCCCATGCCCACCGCCACCTTTGAAGCTCATCTTGAGCCCTGAAAAGTGTGGTGTTAAGCGGGGCGCGCGAACTAGGCCCCGCTTAACAACTTAAACCAAATAATTGAAAGTTTGTTGGGCAGCATTCGCGTGACTGTAGGAGATTTACTGAGCAAAAGGCACAAAAAAGGCCGTGCAAACACGGCCTTTCCTGAATGGTTACCCACCGCCACCCAGACAAACTGGGAGCGAGATAAAATCTCGCATCAGCATCAGGACCGTCCGCACTTGTGCGCGACCGTTCGCGTTTCCTTCAGCTAACAGCGCCCATTATAGGTCATAAGCCGCTCATGTCAATGTCAAGCCGTTGCAACCCGTTTGAATTGATACTGGGTGGGTACGACTAGTCCCTTACTATCCAGACAGCGCTCCCGATCACGGATTGAAGCACCTGATGCCATTGAGAGCGGCTTGAAACGACACCGCTCCAGCTGGCGTTCGCATCAATAGTACCTATGTCCAAGCTTCGCCTCTTGGACCAGGTTCGAGAAGACCCGCGCGCCCGTTGTCCCCAGTCGGTTGAGACCGAATGAGATTTTCGGTGAAAGCGTAGGAGAACTCTGTTTACCCCACCTTCATAATGAACTACTTCCGACCGCGCATTTAAACTTCCACAACGTTCTCTTTTTCAAACCACGCCTCCGCTTGTTTTAAAACAGCAGGTGTGGGGTTTTGGAAATAGACAGCCAGTACGTCCTTCGCCCGAGTGCAGCAAACGTAGAACAGCTTGCCGGTCCTCTCTCTCACACTATCCTTGCCACTACCCTCGAACAAATATTTGAAGTTGTAGTTATTCCATCCTCCAGCATCGAGAACTACGAGAACGCGGTCGAATTCTCGCCCCTTGATTTTGTGCTGCGTGGAGAATGTGGTGCGCCCTTCCAGATAGGCATAGAGATTCTGAAACGATGAAAATTTGACGCCAGCGAGCCGGTCGAACAGGTAGCCTTTTTCTGCCCGGAAGTTGATGAACTTATCGTCTTTGATGCACAGGCCGTTATCGTGCGCAAAATCGATCACATTTAGAATCGGGCTATCTTTCATTGCCACAACTGCTTCGACGCATTTTTGAAGACGAAGCTTGTCCTGTGCATTGGTCAGGCGAAATTCTGTTTTGCGCAAAAATTCGTTAAACCGTCGCTGTTCGTAAAGATGTATGACAGACTGAATCTTGAAGACGTGTTTCACAAAATCGCACCTCTTCGAACCCTTACGTGCAATTTCCTCCTCGGTCTGCTTCTTGTCGTCGATCAACTGATCTTTATCGACATATAATCGCCTAAGGTCGTGAAAATCGGTGCCATACGCGCGCTTTAACAAATCAGGGTTCGCATCAATGAACGTTTGCATCGTCGGCGTTGGGCTTACCGCCTGAAGGGCTTTTTCTGTCTTCCCTTGTTGAAGAGAAGCTACGACCTCGCCGAATGTTTGTAAAACGTAGTCATTGAGATCGCCGTTTTCCTTGATGAACTTCACGATACGCTGTTTAAAAGCAAGAATACCGTCCTTGTCGTAAATTTCCATCAATTCGCCGAAACCCGCCTGTGGCGCGATCAAGTTGTGCGTCAGGTTCAGCTCTTTTGTTTCCGCCACGTCGGAAAAGTCCCAGCCCAGGTGGTCACGGACTTGCTGCAACTGACTGACATCACCCATTGAGTGATAGAACTTGATTGTCCCATCTTTAACATTGCCCTGAACCATGTTGGGCGCATTGAGGTCCGCCGACGGACCCTGGACAATACCGTCTGTCCGCAGATTATTGGCCAATTCAAAAACCAGACGTGGATTTCTACGGTTTTGCTGTTTTCTGACCTCGCTAACAGACCCAGCAGCAACGTAAGGCTGAATCGATCCGACACCTTCATCATAAATCGATTGCATCGCGTCGCCGAAGAAGCCGCACACACCACGACGCAAACTCAATGGAAGCCAATCGAGAAGGATTTTGACGACTTCCGGTGCAGTATCCTGATATTCGTCAACCAGGATGTAGCGGTAACGGTCGCGAAGAATGTCGCGAATTTTCGGGTAGGTTTCAAACATGGCATGGGCGATGATGATGACCTCGTCGTGCGAAACGATACCATCGCCAACCCGAGCGAATTCTCTGTACTGGACCGTTTTCCCGGAGAACATATCTTCTGAAACGGCAACTGTTCCGGGCTCAAGCGCAGGCTCATCTCCGCTCAGCAGCCCCACCAAGACATTTCGGAGTTCCTGCTGAAACGGGCTCACCACGTCCCAAAGGAAATCATGGATTGTTCGTACGGTAAGGCGCTCGTTGGAAATTCGTGACTCGACCTCACGGACTGCGGCGTTCGTAAACGTGATGCATGCCACGAAAGCGCTAGGATCGTTCCGAAGCAGCTCCCCAATTACCTGGACGAGCGAGTACGTCTTGCCACTTCCAGCCCCACCGCTCAAAAGGAAATTCTTCCCGGCGGCAACATGCTCCATTATCTCGATCACTTCCGGTTCAAGATTCAGCCCGCCTTGATCCATCGAAGGCCCTCCTCAATGTAACCGGGGGTACTCCAATTGTTAAATTCAAACGAAAATTCCTTTGGTGGCCCCAAAGGAGCCATCACGCTAGACGTGGTCGTCGCACTGTTGAGGAGGATTTCGATGGCAAACGACGGTTTCCTGGTGATCCCATTTTCGGCCATTTCGAAGGACGACCCACCGGCGAGATATTTTTTGAGGTGTTTTCCTACCAGACTAGGAAAACCGGCCTTCTGAGCGTCTGGGTCTTCCGCCGTTGAGTTGCTTATAAACGCTCGATTGACATGGAAGAACGCATCCTCAAAACTGCGGGCGTGGTACCCATTTCCATCGCCATCATTTTCGGAAATCTGGTAAGCGCAAAGGACCTGCCCTTCAGCTTTAGGTCCCCACGTCCCCGTGGCAGGGTCCTTCGCCACGACCTTCTGTTCAAAAGTTAAGCCCACGAAGTAAGAGAGGTCAGGCCCCACACCATGGAAGAACTGAAGCGCGTGGTTTGTGGTGTGTGTCGCATTTTCGATCCCGTGCGCTCGGACGGTCTTCTTCTGCTCGCCCTGCTTATTCATCATGGGGGTTCCAAGATCGTCGAATTCCAGCTCCTCTATGGCGGAGTCAATATCCGTGATTATGAGCGTCTTGACGCCGATGAACTGAAGAAAGATTTCATAAATTTGCGAATGCGCACCGACCTCGATTATCGAGATGTTCTGCGAAAGAAGGGCGACTTGCTGGACAGCGCCCTCCGCCCAAGCCTTGGCTGTGTCGATCTGGTCAATTTTCCGCATCATCGCGGGGAGCAGGATGCGCTCTGTATCTCCCTCCACAAGAATCGCCTTGTCCGCGAAAAAGAGCTGCGATCTGTTCAAGGTCAAATACTGTTTCAGAAAGGCGTAGTGTCCCGTTTTTCCAGCCGCCTTGTAGAGGCCGTCCAGTTCTCTCAAACTGCGCGACTGAGTGAGACCTTCAATGCGCCTAAAATATTTGATGTCGTCGAAATCGGACTCGGCGACGATATGAGATGAATGCGTCGAAAGAACCGTCTGCAACGGCCGAGAGATGCCGTCGGCATTCCGGATGGCTCGGCCTACCAGACGTTTAATGTTCGCTATGAAAATGGCTTGCATCTGCGGATGCGTATGAGCTTCGGGCTCTTCGATAAAGAGCAAATTGATGTCTGCCGGTCTAGGCTTCTGGCCACGCTTGAACTCATTGAGGATGATCTTGATCTCGAAGATAATCGAGATCAGGTTCAGATATCCCAGGCCATTGTGATTTTCGGGCAAGGTCAGATCAATCCCCTGACCATACATAACAGTCGTATTCTCCTGCAGCAGATCACGATGCTGCAAGGTTGACCTGATCTTAATTTCCGTGTCGCCTTCCCTGATTCCGCCGAAACTTCGGACGTCGGAGATCACCTCCTTGAACAGGTTGGCATAAATGCCATCCAACTGGTCGTCGGTGTTGGTAAGCGCTTCCTTGAAGGTTTCAAAAACTTCTTCGTCTCCAGCGTCAGAAGCCATGGCGTTATAGATTTTTGCCGACATTGCCGAAAGGCTGCGATCTGAATCTTTGTTTGAAACTGATCTGCGGGCATTGATTTTTTTAAACGAAATGATGTCGTCGATCCGCACCGCTTCGTTCAGCAAGTCGACGTATTCTTCCTCCCGCACGGTTCCGGTAATATGGTCGAAGCGAACACTCCGGCGACCAGGTTTGAAATGTTTTCCTTGTTCTTCCCTAAGGAATTTCCGCGCGTCTTTTGCTTTTCTTCCTTCCTTTGCCTTTTTATCTTTGTGCTCCTGAAACGCACGCTTCATGGAGGCGAGGTTCTCAGAGGAGAGCTGATACAGGAAATCCAGGATGATCCATCTGTTCTCCGGAGCAAGGTCCATGACAACGGCGTTACCCACATTCGCTAGGTCGTCGTGATCATCGTATTCGATGAACAACCGCAACGATATTCCACAGAAGGGATACGGGTCCCCCGGCTGAACTGTTCCATCGAGGAGATCGACCAAATAATTTTGAAATTCAGTGTTAAAATCATCAAAATCAAAACGAGGAAGTGCACTGCTGGCTAAAAAGCGCTCCAGGACGAGAAGGAGCGATGTTTTTCCTGAGTTATTTTTTCCGACAATAATTGAAAGGTATTCCTCTAGGTCCACCTGAAGATTCTTCAATGATCGGAAATTCTTGATACAAATCTTGGTCAGCTTCACGAAATCACCCGGCGTCTGTCGTTAGGTGAAACATCTATAGCAACGCAAACTGATTCGCGTAAAACGCGAATTAGCAAAACAAAAAAATAGCTGAATACGGGAAGAGAAACTGAGCTTAGGCCCAGGATCGGATTGGTCGCAACAGACTTGCGTTAACCATATTGTGAGTTCGCGTTCCATCACGCTAGACACGCGGTACCGCCTCTGACTATCTTCCGTCCCAGTTTAAAACATGGAGCCCCACGATGATACGCATCGTCATTCTAGGAAAGACCTTCCTCAGCTCTATCTGAAGTCAGGACATCGTGTCCTCACCTCCGATGGGCTGCCCCAGCGCACCCTAGGAGGTATATATGCGCCCATCGAAAAATGTGCTGCACCACGTGTTGGTGCGTCGTGCCATTCTGAACGAATTGCGCTCCGGTGCCGGAGAAGACATCCGCTCCAGATTCGAGGTCTTCCAAGACACCGGATCGGACGCGGATAAGCAGGCAATCGTCGGGATGCGTACGTCGCGATGGTAAGCAGTTCCAAATCCCCCATTCTTATTGACGGCGAACCGATGCTGTGGGTTGAACCGCTCCGCCATGGTGGTGTGCGTAACGTAACTCCTAAGCATCTTTTGAACACGAACGGTTCGTCCGTGTTCAAAAATCGTCAAGTGCAACACGAAAGTGGCACTGAACAAAAAGTGGCCACTGTTCTCAAGGCTCGGCCAGGCGTCGTTGAAGTGCGTTCGCAGTTCATGACTGTTGAATTTCACGACGAGAACGGTGTGGTTCACAAACATACGCTCGACTACTGCGTCCGTTATCAGGACGGGCGCTGGGAGGGCGTTGCCGTCAAACAGGAGAAGAAGAGGGCGGAAGTTCAGGCCGTTTTTGACGGCATGCTTCCAGAGCATCGTGCTCTTTTCGACAAGTTGACCGTTATGACAGAACTCGACGTTCCTTGGTGCGTCGTGCGCAACGCGGCGAGCATCCTGTACTACCGGGAACTCCACGACGATCATCACGTCCGCGCGCTGCTGGACGAGCTTCAGCAACGAGGAAAGACCAAAGTGTGCTTCTACCAGATGTACACGCCTCGCATGGACCGCCCGTCTTGCACAACTGCGATATGGCGGCTCATCGACCTTGGGCACCTAAAGCCTGAACCAGGTCTCATCAATGAGCTGACCTGGTTCGTGGTCGAAATCTAATCGCCCCTTAGCCCACAATCCATTCCATCCCAGCCACTTCGACCCCCTTTCGGAGCACGGCGAAGCTATGTCCAAGGAGGACACCATGATCGACAATTCAAACACCAGCCACAAGCACGAACTGCGTCCCGCTCCGGAGAGCACACCTTCTATCCCTCTTATGACGTCGAACGACCGTTTCGTATATGAGGGCACGCCCCTCATTGCGATCTCCTACCGTGCTACGGATACCTTGTTCTTTCACGAGAACGATCCCATGGCGCACAAGCGCATCAAGCACACCGAAATCGAACTCGCCATCGATGAGGGTCGCGCTCAGTTTTACCCCGGCTTTCACACCGAAGTGGGCTCAAAAGCCTATGATCGTTTCGGAAACAAGAACGTCAACGAGTTCAAGCCCGACGCTGTAGCTGTCGCACGCTACCACGAATTCCTCGTCTTGAAACACCGTGCCTGGTGTGTAGAGGTCGGGCAGTACGTCCCCCGCAGCCTGAAACCAGCGTCGGAAATGCCTGGCGGACGCTCCATGGAACAGTTGTTGCTCCAATGGACCACCGACTATCAACTGCTGCAGAAGGAAACGAACGAGGAAACCGGAGCAGTACGAAAGAAACGTGCCGGTAAGAAAACCAACGGGTTTGAGGTGCCCACACTTCGCAGTTTCAACCGCTACGTCAGTATGTACGAAAGTTGCGGTGAGGACGTCCGTGCTCTTATTCCCCAGCAGAAAGGTCCGAAACGCCGCCATTTGCAGGTGGAATGCGCTGAGAGTTACGCAATCTGGCGGCAGGCTGCTGCCGAGTACGCGTCAAAGCGCAAGGGGCCGATGTTGAAGGTTCGGAAAATTGCAAACGCCCGTATTTACGAAGCCAATAAGAGGCGAGCAACTGACCAATCAAAACTGATCTTCGTTAATCGTAAGCGCTTCGAGAACATGATCAAAGAACTGAGAGCATTCGACGTACTCGCGAGTCGCGAAGGTGATGCCTACGCACACGCAGTTTTCAAACCGAAAATGGATTCTTACGATGTGGTTCGCCCCGGTGAACGGGTAGAATTTGATGACTGGAATGTCGATTGTATCACCCTGATTAAGGAAACCGGGGTTTGGTTGCGCCTTCCCCCTAAGTTCCAAACAATCCTCGAAAAAGCTGCAGCAGACAAACCTCAACGCATTTGGTTTGTAGGCGCAATTGATGCTGCGACAGGGATGCCGCTGGCGCTTAAGGCAACTCGAAAGCCTTGTGCCTCCGCTGTGGTCGAGGCCCTAGAAATGGTGATGTCGGACAAGACACACATTTCGATCCTGGCGGGCGCAACAACCCCCTGGACCGCAAAAGTTCGTCCGGAAAACGTTTTCACCGATAATGGGTCGCCCTACATCGCGGAAATCACGCGAGATGCGTTTTTGATGAGCGGCATCTCCTTGACCCGCCCACCAGCAGGTCAGGCCTGGAAACGTCCCTTCATTGAATCGTTGTTCAAGACATTCGCCAAAGACTTAATGTCGTATTTTGACGGCCGAACCTTTTCCAACGTCGTTGAACGTCATGATTACGATTCCGTTGCTAACGCAACGCTTATCGTCGACGAGTTCATGGTGGTCGTGTACCGCTGGCTTTGCGACGTGTTCATTAACACGCCCAGCGCCCGCTTGAACGGGTTGACGCCATACGAGGCGTGGGAGTTGAAGAAGCGCACGTATCCGATGCGCCCAGTTCCTGGTCGCCACGAAAAACGTCATATCTTCGGAACTGGGAAGGAGAGGACCATCGGCAGTGAAGGCGTGGTCCTCCACGGGATTCCGTACAACTCCGATGTACTTCAGTCTCACCGTCGCAAACATGGCTCAAGCAAGCTCTTTCCCGTACGATTCCACCCGCGTGATATTGAATCCATTTCGGTCCTTACTGAGGACGGATGGTTGACGGTTGGAAACAGCATTAAAGTGCCTCCGCATATGTGCCTCGAAGAATGGTACTTGGCAAAAAAGGAACTTGAACGCCTCAACGAGGAACGTTCGGCCCGCTCCGCGCCCACTATGTACGACGGCATCAATTGGGTACACAGCGTTGTAGATGCGGCAGCTCTGCGTAGCGGTATTTCCCCGCACATGCGCAGTGCCGAAGAAATGTCACGCGCTACCGAAAAGCTCTTCGAAGGCCGCCCTATCACTAAGGCCGAAGCTGGTGAGCTGGCACTTTTGTCCGCACCCGCTCCTCAGGAAAACGCTTTGCTTCAAGGCGGCGTTGACGGGCTTCCTGTCGAAATCTCGGCAACGAAAGCCCACAAAAAGAAGGCTGTTGAGCCCGAGGTGTCCAACATCCTCGATGTCGATGATGCAGAGATCGACCCCGATGAAGAAGATGAAGATTCCCAGTTCGGAGACTACAAGTGATGACCAATTTCAACGGCATGTCGATTGAGGACCGCAAGCTTCATATTGAGCAGCAATACATCTTGCAGCCAAAGGACAAAGAATTGGAGAGCCTCATGGCAACGTTCACTGAGAACGCAGAGCGCGCCCTGAAGGGAGGTGGTTCTAAGATGCCAATTCTCTTCGTCATTGGTGAATCGAACACAGGGAAAAGCCATTCCTTGAAGCGCCTCTTTTCAACAATGGAAGCGTTTCAACCTCGCGAGGATGCAAGCGGTGCCGTGGAGAAACGCTTGTTAAGCATGGACTGCGAAAGCGATTGTTCCCCGAAAGCGCTCGCTGAGGCCATCCTGGATAAATGGAACATCACAGTTAGTGGCCGAACGAACGCTCCCGGTCTGTGGGGAATGGTGAAGCGGCAATTGCGCCACCAAAAAATTCTCTTTCTTCATCTTGATGAGATGCAACACGTAACAATCGGCGACACCGATCTCGCGATTAGAAAGGTGCAAAATGCAGTTAAGAGCCTCACACAAATCGAGGGTTGGCCGCTGCATCTGATTGTTTCTGGCATGCCGGACGTTGTTAAATTCATGGAAAGCAAAGAGGTCAAGAACCGGGCGCAGGCGCAGTACCTTGATCTGATGGACGTGAGGGCCAGCACCGTGTCTGCGATGGAGAAGGTTGTATCAATGATCGTTTGCGACCATGCCGGTCTGCGATGCGAATGGTCAAAAAAAGATGAGGTTCCTGGACGCCTGATTGTCGCAGCTGGCGGGGAGTTCGCGACTTTAATCTTGCTAGTACGCGAGGCCTGCTTCAGGGCGCTCGATAAGGGAAGCGACATCGTGACGTTGGATGATCTGGCTGCCGTCTACAAAGCCCGAAATGCGAACTTGAAGCGAGATAACCCTTTTACTGCCATAGACTGGAAATCCATCGTCCGAGCCAATTCTACTTCTCATATTAATACTACTTCTGCTCGCCGGAGGCACAAATGAGCACATCCGGCCGCCTCCCAACATGTGTACAGTTTCACAAAAATGAAACGCCCGAAAGCTTGATGGACCGGATTGCGCGAGCCAACAGCTTCTATTCTCTCGCTGAGTTCTGTGAGTTTACAGGACTTCCACGCGCTGCAATCGTCGCCATGGATGCCGACCACAGGCATCAGATCGCTGATTGGACTGGCGTAGAGATTGTAGACTTGATGAAATTCGCCAACCGGTCGGAGAAAATCATCAAGTATGGCAGTGATCGTGTCAGAAAAACGCAGCTGAGGGCGACAGGTCGGAGATATTGCCCACGTTGTTTCGCGCTTGATTTGGAACGCGGCAGTGATCAATCAAACGCTCGCATTTACATGCGGGCAACGTGGCGCTTCAACATGATTTCCGATTGTCCAGAGCATCATCTGCCGCTTAACGATCTTCCTGATGATTTCGACCTTCTTGACCTGCGTGATTTCGCGGTGTCAAGAGAACCAGAGTTAGAAGGGTTTGTCTCTTCGCCTCACAATGGATACTTTTCCGGTCGCCTCCTTGGCCGAGTTGGCGGATCGTATCTTGATAGCATGCCGGTGTACGTTGCTGCGGAATTGTGTGCGGTTCTTGGTGCGCTCCAGCAAAAGATGTCAGACAACAAAATCACTGAACACGTTCCGCTCGGAATGGCAAATCAGGAGTGCATCGCCTCTGGATACCGCATCGCCTCAATGGGGCGTGAAGCAATTTGGGATTTCCTGACATCCTATGTGGTGAAGATGGTCGGCCGAGCAACCAGATACCCGATGGTATATTCATTGCCCCTAAGGTGGCTGCGAAATGAATTACCAGAGGGAGATTTCGCTCTGGTTCGAGAGCTTTTTCAGGAACACGCTGAGAGTCATCTGCCCTTGGAAACAGGCGAGGTCTTCTTGGAGAAAGTTGCGAGAAGGCGTGTTCATACCGCGTACACGGCAGCCGTGGAGTATGGATTACCGGAATGTCGTATCCGGGATATTCTGATCAACCAGGACAGCGGAAGGACCTTGATCACCAAGTTCAAGGGTCGGAGCATTTTGTTCCGCCGCGATGACGCACATGCGCTATTGGCACATGGCTCTCTTCAACTCACGACAAAGGAAGCCGCTGAGCGCCTCGGATGTGCCATGACTCAAATGGAGACACTGCTAAGCAACAGACTTCTTAAGTTTTCGACAAATGGTGTGTCGTCAGGGCGAATCTACAGGTGGGTATCCGCTCACGAGGTACAAAGTTTCAGGGAACGAATTGGGTTGCGTCTCTCTGAGATGCCAACGCAACATAATCTCGTTCCGATCATCGTTGCCACAAAAGTGTGCCGTCGCATTTTTGCTGAGATCATCGCTCTGATTATAGACGGAAAATTGGCTCGTGCTTGTATGGGAGGGCCTGAGTTCCAGTTGACTCGTATCATGGTCGATCCAGCAGAAATTGACGGCCTCGCAAGGGCAACTGCCGAGGAGGGTTACCTTAGTCGCAATGACGCTGCAGTGTTTCTCCAAACCGGAACTGAGACCATCAAGCATTTGATTGACATGAAATTACTCTCTGCCACAGTTTTTCCTCATAAGAAAACAAATCTGCCTATCGCGATGTTGCGTCGAGAAGAGCTGATCGAGTTTACAAGGCAATATGTCGCATTGGATAATCTGGCTAAGGCGCGGAAAGTACGGTCAATCAAAGTGAGTTTCGAACTCAAGAAGTTAGGCGTTTTCCCGGTCTATGAGGGAAGTCGTCACGCGAGCAAAGTCTACCGAAGAACTGACATTGAACGGGTCGGATTTTAATGTAAAGGCCTCAATTTCGCATTAAACAGCCCGCTTTGGCGGGTTTTTTTGTGCGTGGTTCTTTGGCGGGGATTCGGTAGGAGCACAACTTTTGAACAGGTGATCGCGGGGCTCCAGGGCGAATACGGTCGGGGAAAGTTGTTACAGGGCATTCGCCCCCTAAGATAGGCTCCAGGGAAATTCGTTAGGGGCCGCACCAAATCGCATAAAGCGAAGCTATTTCAATATGTTGGGTTAAGCAGTGGTGCCCCCTGCCGGAATCGAACCAGCACTCCTCTCGGAACCTGATTTTGAGTCAGGCGCGTCTACCAATTCCGCCAAGGGGGCAACTCGGAACATCGTTCCTTGGTATGCGGCGGGACTATACGAACCGCGTGTACCACGTCAATAGATTTTTGCGAAAATTTCGATTTCACGAAATTTTGCTGACCCTCCTTCTGCTCCAACTCAAGGAAGCATTTGCAAGCAACATGGGACTGGATTAGAGGCATGAGGCGGCATTTTTGAATGATTGCTGCATCCCGCTTATTATCCACCTGTTCAGGTGTCTCATGACCTTCCGCCGAATGTGAAAGACAGACCATGGCAAATACAGTTTCTGTAGAGAAAAACCGCAGCGCGTCGGCCATTCTGGTGACGGTGGGAATGATTTTTACCGTGGGTTCGGCACTCGGTTTTCAGCATATTGGCGGTTACACCCCTTGTGCGCTGTGCCTCTTGCAGCGTGATCCCTATTATTACGCCATCCCGGTCGGCATTTTGGCCATTGCCGCGAGCCTCTTCAAGCTGCCTGCCTGGATTACACGCGCAGCGCTTGCTCTCGTTGGCATCGCCATGTTGATCGGCGCTGGCCTTGCTGTTTATCACTCCGGCGTGGAATGGGGCTTCTGGCCCGGACCGATCACATGCTCGACAGGTGCGCCTTCGGTGACGACCAATGCGGGAAATCTTCTGGGAGATTTGAATGCCATCAAGCCGCCATCCTGCAATGATGCGGCGCTGCGCGTTCTTGGTCTGTCTTTTGCGGGCTGGAATGTCATCGCCAGCGTCGTTCTTGCGGCCATCGCCTTCTTTGGCGCCAGCCGCAAAAACGCCTGATAATGATCAGGGCTGTAGCTCGGTATCCCAGTAGAGATAGTCCATCCAGCTTTCGTGCAGATAGTTGGGTGGAAACGACCGGCCGTTATTGTGCAGATCCTGTACCGTCGGCTGGTAAGGCTTCTGGTGTGGGAACATGCCCGCCAGCCTCGGCAGCTTGCTACCCTTTTTGAGATTGCACGGTGAACAAGCCGCCACGACGTTCAGCCATGTCGTTTCACCGCCATGGGCACGCGGAATGACGTGATCAAACGTCAAGTCATCACGGCATCCACAATACTGGCACTCGAACCTATCTCGCAAAAACACGTTGAAGCGCGTGAATGCGGGATTTCGGGTCGGTTGCACATAGGTCTTGAGGCTGACCACGCTGGGCAACCGCATGGAAAAACTGGGCGAACACACCGCGTGATCATATTCCGCGATGATATTTACACGGTCAAGAAACACGGCCTTGATCGCGTCCTGCCAGGACCATAACGACAAGGGATAATAACTAAGTGGCCTGTAGTCTGCGTTCAAAACGAGCGCAGGCAAAGCCTGTGGTGAAACGGCAATCGTCAAGGGCGTCTCCTGACCGATTCTGCATCTACATCTGTATATTAGGTCCGTTGTTACAGGATTGTGAAGCCCATAAATGAAGCGCTGAAAGAAAGGCTTATTTCAGGCGATCGGCAAGGCATCACGCCGCGTGATTGACGCATAATAGGCCCAGAAAAGTCGTGCCGCGACAGATCGCCACGGCGACCATAAAAGCGCTATTTCCGCCAGCGCCTTGGCGCTGGGTCGTGCCTCCATTTGAAACGCGTGGGTAATCGCCGCCTGAAGCGCGACATCGCCGGACGGAAAGACATCTGCATGTCCGCCGCAAAACATCATATACACCTGCGCCGTCCATGGGCCGATGCCGCTGAGCGAAATCAGATCATTATAAGCCTGCACATCATCCAGAAGGTTCAGCGCATCAAGATCGAGCCTGCCTTCAACGATGGCGGTGGCAATGCCGTATAGCGTTTTCGCCTTGGCGCGTGATAGCCCGAAGCCTGGCGCATCGATTGGCGCTGATGCAAGATAATTCTGCGCTGTGACTTCGCCGACGGCATCTATGATTCTGCGCCAAATGGCATCGGCACTGGCCCGTGACACCACTTGCGATACGATGATATGTGCCAGTCCTGCAAAACCCGGCTCGTTCAGCCTTAATGGCAAGGGACCGGCCACTTCTGCAACCGTTTCAAGACGCGGATCGATCCTCAGAAGAGTTGCTAGCCCCTCTTCGATATCCACCGAACTCTGGATAATTTTTACCACGCGAACCCACCAAATGGCGCATCGCCTTGGCGAAGCATCTGAAAACGTGGCAGAAGAAACCATGTCTTCGCTTTCAGGTCAAAAGCCGGTTTTTCGTTTCGCGCCCAGCCCAAATGGGCGGCTTCATCTTGGCCATGCGCTCTCTGCCATTCTCAATCATGATATGGCGAAGGTGGTCGGGCGTTTTTTACTGCGCATCGAAGATATCGATCTTACCCGCTGCACACCGGAATTGGAGCATGGGATTTACGATGATCTGACATGGCTTGGGCTGACCTGGGAGCAGCCGGTGCGCAGGCAATCGGAACATTTCGATGAATATCGCGCCGCACTCGAAAAGCTGATCGGTATGGGGCTGGTATATCCCGCGTTCATGAGCCGGAGCGAGATCAAGGCGTTTGTCCACACTTACGAAGCAGGAGGCAAAAAATGGCCGCGCGACCCTGACGGCGCACCCCTTTATCCGCCGCTGGACAAGCGGAGGCCTGCCGAGGAGGTGGCAACACTTTTATCCTCAAACGCAACACACGCATGGCGGCTGGATATGAAAAAGGCCATGTCCCGGCTTGTGGCGCCGCTAGACTGGGAGGAAAGCGGCAGTGGCGAGAAGGTCCGCATAAAGGCTGATCCAGCAGCGTGGGGAGATGTCATACTGTCCCGCTCGGATGCGCCGTCGAGCTATCATCTTTCCGTGGTTCTGGACGATGCTTTGCAGGGCGTTACACATTTGGTGCGTGGCATGGATTTGTTTCATGCCACGTCAGTTCACAGACTGCTTCAGCACGTGCTGGAATTGCCTGCGCCGGAATACTATCACCATCGACTTGTGCTTGATGAGAACAATAAAAAGCTGTCGAAAAGCGAAGGTAGCACCAGCCTTCAGGCGTTGCGGGACCATGGCTCTACGCCGTCAGATATCCGCCGCCTCCTCAGCCTCTAGGGCTTCTCTCAAGCTGCCATTGTGGATGCCAGCTTTGATGATGTGCCGCACGCGGTATTTCATCAGCGCAGCGTTGACCTCTGCACCCAGCATGAAGATGACGCCCACCATGTAGAGGAACACGAGCACGATCATCACCGAGGCAAGGCCCGCATAGGTCGCGGCATAATTGGCGAAGGTTGCCAGATAATAGGCAAAAATACCGGCACCGATAACCCAGAAGATCAGTGTCAGGATTATGCCAGGCAGCACATCCCATATGCGGCGGCGGCCGGCAGGAAGCCAAAGATGTGCGGCAGCCAGACCCACGGCCAAAACGATGATTGTGCCATAGAGGCCCAAATTGGAAATCGTCTCCAGAATATCCTTCATGAACGGAAACCGGGTTTCCGCAAAAGACAGCGCGACAGGCACGGCAACAAGCACAATGCTGATGGCTGCGAAAATCGTGACGGCAATGACAACATAAAACAGGCTGAGCAGGCGTGTAATGTACCACCAGCGGGTTTCGCTCACCCTATAGGCGCGGTTGAGCGATATTCTGAGCGCTTCCACACCATTGGAGGCGAAGTAGGCGGCAGCGAGAACGGAAATCGTCAACAATCCACCACGCGGTATGGTCAGAACCTGTTGGACCTGCGCGGCCAACGGCCCGGCAATTGCTTCTGGCCATGTGTCGAAGATGATGTGGACGGCAGTTTCTGAAAACTGATCCGCACCCAGAAAACCGGCCAATGCAGTGCCGAAAATCAGAAACGGAAACAGCGCAAGCAGAATGGAAAGCGCAACATGGCTCGCCATTGCCCAGCCATCGTCCTCGGCAAAATGAAAATAGGCATCAAAGGCGACTTTTCGGACGAGGCCCAATGCGGCAACCATGTCACCTCCTAAAAGCATGTCGCGCAAATGTGGGTAGCGGTTTTGCGATAACGACATGTGACAACAAAAAATCTATATCTCATAAACACGTCTGAAACATCGTGATGTCGATCGGCATTTCATTTGTAACCCACGATGAGATGTGGGAAGCACATCCCTGCTTGTACAGCGCACAACTATGCAGGCAGGTTCCATTCTAAAAGAAGAATTGTGCACTATCGAAATTCTCCTCACAATTTCTCACGTCACCTTCACACTACGTAACGTCTCAGGAAACGGATTTCATGTCTGAAAAACCGGTTGTCATCATTACTGGCTGTTCCTCCGGAATTGGCGCTTATTGCGCCAGCGCTCTTCACAGGGATGGATGGCGCGTTTTTGCGACGGTGCGACGCGTTGAGGACATGGCCGAGCTGGAAAATCAGGGCATCGAAGCACTGATCATGGACTACACCAAACCGGAAACCATCGCTGCATTGGTGGATGAGGTCGCCGCCAGAACGGGCGGGCGGGTCGATGCGCTGTTCAACAATGGTGCGTACGGCCAACCGGGCGCCGTCGAAGATATCTCCGTGGATGTTTTGCGCCAGCAATTCGAAACCAATGTTTTCGGCTGGCATGACCTGACATGCCGCGTCATTCCATTCATGCGCAGGCGCGGCAGTGGGCGCATCGTGCATTGCTCATCCATTCTCGGCCTTGTGCCCTACAGATATCGCGGCGCCTACACGGCATCGAAATTCGCGCTCGAGGGACTGGGCATCACGCTGCGCATGGAGCTTCAGGGCAGCGGAATTCATGTCAGCCTTATCGAACCCGGGCCCATCGCTTCGGAGTTCACCGCAACGGCCCTGAAACACATCAAGGGCAATATCGACCTTGAAAACTCCGCCCATGCCGAGGACTACAAACGTCAGCTTGCGCGTCTGGATGGCAGTGGACCGAAGAACAAACACAAGCTTGGACCAGACGCGGTCTATGAAGAACTGAAGCACGCTTTGACGGCACCAAGGCCAAAACCACATTACGTGATTACCGCGCCAGCCAAACAGGCGATGATTTTGAAACGGCTTTTGCCCGCCAACTTGTTTTATCGTTTGCTGCGCAAGTTCGACTAGCGTTCTCGCAACGCAATCAGATACAAAGCTCTACATATAGCGTTCTTGGGAGGGTCAAAGCATGTCCAGTTTCACCATGGTTCTTTCAGTCATCGTCATGGGTCTGGTGGTGCTGGTGCTGATCCGCGGGTTGTTCAACATGCTGAAAGGCACGGACGCCAACAAATCCAACAAGCTGATGCAGCTTCGCCTTTTGTTGCAAGCCATTGCCATCATACTCATCATGTTCACCCTGTGGCTCACCGGCGGCGGGCGATAAGGGGAGCGTGGCACGATGGTCAAACTGAACAAGATATACACCCGCACAGGCGACAATGGCACGACGGCGCTGGTTTCCGGCCCGCGTCGTTCCAAAAACGATTTGCGGGTGGAAAGCTACGGCACCGTGGACGAGACCAATTCCGCAATCGGTGTTGTACGGCTTCACACGTCAGGTCTGCCCGAGCTGGACGCCATGCTGTTTCGTATCCAGAACGATCTTTTCGATCTTGGCGCAGATCTGGCCACCCCTGATATGGGTGAGGTTTTGGCTTATGAGCCACTGCGCATTGTCGAAGCGCAAGTCACGCGGGTTGAAAACGAAATCGATGCGCTGAATGCCGATCTGTCGCCACTACAATCCTTCGTGCTTCCGGGTGGCACGCCCGCTGCTGCCTATCTACATCTTGCCCGCACAATCTCCCGGCGTGCGGAACGCCAGATGGTAGAGCTGTCGCAGACGGAAGGCGAGATCGTCAGCCCGGCGGCGCTGAAATATATCAACCGTCTCTCAGATTTCCTGTTCGTCGCCGCCCGTTTTGCCAATGATGCGGCAAATTCTGACGTGCCCGACACTTTGTGGGTTCCCGGTCAGAACCGCTAACCGTTTGAGGTCGTTTTCGCATGTTCATTCCGCTGCACGATGCGAATTCGCTCAAGCACATCAAACTGCAATATGTGACGCTGTCGCTTATTGGCATCAACATACTTGTCTGGTTGCTGACGGGGGCTTTGGCCAGCGATGAAGCGGCCAATGCCGCAGCACTCGGCCTCGGCTTCATTCCCGCCGTGGTGTTTGATATTGCGTCGCTCGATCCATCCCTACAAATCGTGCCGGATGATGCAACGGTCTTCACCTACGCCTTCTTGCATTTAAACTTCTGGCATCTCGCGTCCAACATGCTGTTTTTGTGGGTGTTCGGAGACAATGTGGAAGATGCGCTCGGGCATTTCCGTTTTCTGCTGTTTTATCTGGCGTGTGCGGCAGCAGGCGCGCTGCTTCATGGTTTTGTTGAACCCACGTCCCAAGGTCCGTTGATTGGTGCGTCCGGTGCAGTTTCGGGCGTTATTGCGGCCTACTTGCTGCTACACCCCAAAGTCCGTGTCTGGGTTCTGGTTTTCATGCGCATCCCCATCCCCCTGCCCGCCTTCATTCCGCTGGCGCTCTGGGTCGGCCAACAGTTCTTCATGCTGGTATTCGGTTTTCAGGATAATGTGTCCTGGGGCGCGCATGTCGGCGGAATCATCACCGGCGCTGTGCTGGTGCTCTTCCTGAGAAGACGCGGCGTGCCACTGTTTGATCGCACGATTGTTACGCCGCGGGCCGTCGCCCATAAAAATCAGGGGCCGGAAGCGGCTGTCGTGTCGCAAACGGAACGACCTTTGGATAGCTTAAGGTGAAGATTACAACAAGGATTGAAATTTACGTTCACGTTAACGTAAGATATCCGCGAAGCGCATGAGATCATGAGCATTGCTCCGTTGAATTTGCGGGAAAAATGCGTATCCATGTCGCAACTTGATTATCAGGAGGACCGTGCGGCGTTTTGCCAGCCCGGTCAGGAGTTAAGGAAGACTGCCGATGAAGATCCTCGTCCCTGTGAAGCGTGTGGTGGACTACAACGTGAAAATCCGCGTCAAGGCGGACGGTTCCGGCGTTGAGCTTGCCAATGTGAAAATGTCGATGAACCCCTTCGACGAGATTTCCGTTGAGGAAGCTCTGCGTCTCAAGGAAGCGGGCAAGGCCGAAGAAGTCGTCGTGGTGTCCATCGGCCCGGCAAAGGCAGAAGAAACGCTTCGCACCGCACTCGCCATGGGCGCTGACCGCGCTATCCTGATCGAAACCGACGAAGCCATCGAGCCTCTGGCTGTTGCCAAGCTGCTCAGGGGCGTGGTTGATGCGGAGGCCCCCGGCCTCGTTATCGTCGGCAAACAGGCCATTGACGATGATTCGAACCAGACAGGCCAGATGCTTGCAGCGCTTTTGGGCTGGGGTCAGGGCACATTCGCCTCGAAGGTCGTACCTTCTGATGGCAAAGTTGCCGTGACCCGCGAAGTGGACGGCGGTTTGCAGACGGTGGAGTTGAAGCTCCCGGCAGTCGTCACCACCGACCTTCGCCTCAACGAGCCGCGTTATGCGTCTTTGCCCAACATCATGAAGGCGAAGAAAAAGCCGCTCGACAAAAAAACACCTGCCGATTTCGGCGTCGACATCGCACCGCGCCTGAAAGTCCTGAAGACCGAAGAGCCCGCAGGCCGCAAGGCTGGCGTCAAAGTCGGCTCCGTGGCTGAGTTGGTTTCGAAGCTCAAAGCTGACGGCGTCATCTAAGGAAAGCGAAAGGGAGACTCTACCATGGCCATTCTTCTTCTGGCAGAACACGACAACGCAACCCTTTCCGACCAGACGGCAAAGACGCTGACCGCAGCCACACAAATCGGTGGCGATGTCACCGTTCTCGTTGCTGGTTCCGGCGCAAAAGCCGCAGCGGATGAAGCCGCGAAGCTTTCCGGCGTTTCCAAGGTCTTGCTGGCCGATGACGCATCCTATGGCAATCAGCTTGCAGAGCCGCTTGCGGCGCTGATCGTTTCGCTGGCACCGTCCTATGACGTGATCATCGCGCCTGCCACCGCATCTGCCAAAAACGTCCTGCCGCGCGTTGCGGCACTTCTGGACGTTGCACAGGTTTCGGAAATCATCGAAGTCATTTCCGCCGACACCTTCAAGCGTCCGATCTATGCGGGCAACGCCATCCAGACCGTTCAGGCCAGCGATGCGAAAAAGGTCATCACCGTTCGCACGGCAACCTTCGCACCTGCGCAGGCTGGCGGTTCTGCCTCGGTTGAAGCCATTGCGACGGCTGAAAACCCCGGCGTTTCCTCCTTCGTTTCGGACGCGCTGGCATCGTCTGACCGTCCTGAACTGACATCTGCAAAAATCATCATTTCCGGTGGTCGCGCACTTGGGTCTTCGGAAAAGTTCAAGGAAGTCATTCTGCCTGTGGCCGATAAGCTGGGCGCTGCCGTTGGTGCATCCCGCGCTGCCGTCGATGCCGGGTATGCTCCCAACGACTGGCAGGTTGGCCAGACCGGCAAGGTCGTTGCCCCGCAGCTTTACATCGCCGCAGGTATTTCTGGCGCGATCCAGCATCTTGCAGGCATGAAGGACTCCAAGGTCATCGTGGCCATCAACAAGGATGAAGAAGCGCCGATCTTCCAGGTCGCCGATTACGGCCTTGTGGCTGACCTGTTCGAAGCCTTGCCAGAGCTTGAAAAAGCACTCTGATCATATCAACCATCCAAGCGGCGCGTTTTTCCAACGCGCCGCTTTCGTTTTGCGGCAATATGGGTAACATCCTTACAGATGAGCCGTGCCTCAGCAAATTTCCTATAGGAGAAACACATCATGGCCGTTCAAATTAAGAACATCGGCATTATCGGCGCCGGTCAGATGGGCTGCGGCATCGCGCATGTGTCTGCACTGGCGGGTTATAAGGTCCATATCTACGATCTCGCCAAGGATCGTATCGAAGCGGGCCTCGCCACCATCAACGGCAACCTTGCCCGGCAGGTCAGCAATGGCAAAATGGCGGATGAGGACCGCAAAGCGGCGCTGTCCCGCATTGCTGGCTCCTCCGATGTGAACGATCTTGCCGCCATGGATCTGGTGATCGAAGCCGCAACCGAGCATGAAGAAACCAAGCGCAAGATTTACGCGCAAATCTGCCCTATTCTGAAACCCGAAGCGCTGCTCGCCACCAACACCTCTTCGCTTTCCATCACCCGCCTTGCCTCCGCCACGGATCGCCCAGAACAGTTCATGGGCATTCACTTCATGAACCCTGTTCCGGTGATGAAACTGGTGGAACTGGTGCGCGGTATTGCCACAGGTGAAGACACATTCGATGCGGCCAAGGATTATGTGCGGTCGCTGGACAAGGCGATCACGGTTGCGGAAGATTTCCCGGCCTTCATCGTCAACCGCATTCTTTTGCCAATGATCAACGAAGCGATCTACACGCTTTACGAAGGTGTAGGCTCCGTTGAAGCCATCGACACCGCCATGAGGCTTGGTGCAAACCACCCGATGGGACCGCTGCAACTGGCAGACTTCATCGGTCTCGATACCTGTTTGTCAATCATGCAGGTGCTGCATGATGGTCTGGCTGACAGCAAATATCGCCCCTGCCCGCTGCTGGTCAAATATGTCGAAGCCGGATGGCTCGGTCGCAAATCGGGCCGCGGCTTTTACGATTACCGCGGCGAAGTACCGGTTCCAACGCGGTAATTATTTCGCCTTCGCAGCCGTCACCAAGGCCTTCGCATCCTCGCTGTCCCATGCGGCCGGTCCGTTCATGGAAGCGAGGAGGCAGCCATTGTCGTCGATGAGCAATGTCGCAGGAAGGCCGAAAGCAAGGCCTTCCTTTTTCAGCACATTGAACACGCCCATGGAACTATCGCGATAAAGCTTGAGCGAATCGATTCCGTATTCACTCATAAACGACTTCGGTTTTTCATCGCCGCCCGTATCAATATTGATGGTGACGACCTCGAAGTCGTCGCCGCCATTGTCCTTCTCAAGCGCGTTGAGGGCTGGCATTTCTTCCCGGCATGGCACGCACCATGTAGCCCAAAGATTGAGAAGCACCGTTTTGCCCTTGAGATCGGCTTGCGTCATCGCTGCATCCTCCGGTCCCTTGAATGACAGCGGGATGACGCGCGGACGGTCACTGGCTGACATGGCCGCGATGTGACCCTTCAAAAGCGGTTCTATGGCGGTGATGCGCTTGGCTGCACCCTCACATAAACCCGCATCCACCACCGCTGCCCCTTGAACCTGACCTTCAGACCCAATATGCCTGAACACCATCACACCCGCGCCGCAAACAATGCCGGCGACGGCAGCAATTGCAACAAGTTTGGCGGACGGAAGCCTGAGCGGCTTTTTTTCTGTCATTGAATACTCCAGGGCAGGCAAAACATGGCTGATGGTACCGAACAGAAATCTTCCAACCAGATGTGGGGCGGACGTTTCGCTTCCGGTCCTTCGGCCATCATGGAAGAGATAAATGCCTCCATTGGTTTCGACAAGAAGCTTTACGCACAAGATATCCGCGGCTCAGTGGCGCATGCCACCATGCTGGCTGCAAAAGGCATTATTTCCGGTGAAGATAAAGACAAGATCATTCACGGCCTGAACACGATCCTGTCAGAGATCGACGCTGGTCAGTTCGTGTTCTCGCGCAAGCTCGAAGACATTCACATGAACATCGAGGCCCGTCTGGCCGATCTCATCGGCCCTGCTGCTGGACGCCTGCACACCGCCCGCTCGCGCAACGATCAGGTGGCGCTCGATTTCCGCCTGTGGGTCAAGGAAGAGCTTCAGAAGACCGAAGCGATGCTGACATCGCTGATCGCGGCATTTCTGGACCGCGCCGAAGAACATGCTGATACCGTCATGCCAGGCTTCACCCATCTGCAGACGGCGCAGCCGGTCACGTTCGGCCATCACTGCATGGCCTATGTGGAAATGTTTGGCCGTGACCGCGCTCGCGTTCGCCACGCCATCGAACATCTGGACGAAAGCCCTATCGGCGCCGCCGCACTGGCCGGCACCGGTTACCCCATCGACCGCCACATGACGGCCAAGGCTCTCGGTTTCCGCGAGCCGACCCGCAACTCCATCGACACCGTTTCCGACCGCGATTTTGCGCTGGAATTCCTGTCGATTGCCTCCATCTGCGCCACACATCTTTCCCGCCTGGCAGAGGAAATCGTCATCTGGTCCACGCCGCAGTTCGGTTTCATTCGCCTGTCGGATGCCTTCTCGACCGGCTCTTCCATCATGCCACAGAAGAAAAATCCGGATGCCGCAGAACTGGTACGCGCCAAGACCGGTCGTATCAACGGCTCTCTCGTCGCCCTTTTGACCATCATGAAGGGTCTACCGCTGGCCTATTCCAAGGATATGCAGGAAGACAAGGAACAGGTTTTCGATTCGGCTGAAAGCCTTGAACTGGCCATCGCCGCGATGACCGGCATGGTTCGCGATCTGGAAGTCCGCGTCGATAAGATGCGCGCTGCTGCCGGTTCCGGTTATTCCACCGCCACCGATCTGGCTGACTGGTTGGTGCGCGAGGCAGGCCTGCCCTTCCGTGATGCCCACCATGCCACGGGCCATGCGGTTGCGCTGGCGGAACAGAAAGGCTGCGATCTGGCCGATCTGTCGCTGGAAGAATTGCAGTCGATCAATCCGGCGATTACTGCTGGCATTTTCGACGTTCTGTCCGTCGAGGCATCCGTTGCCAGCCGCACCAGTTTTGGCGGAACGGCACCTTCGGAAGTGCGCAAGCAGATCGCCTGGTGGCGCACGAAAAACTGATTGAATTGACGTTATGTCAGCATCACAAGAAACAGGGTGCACAAGCGCCCTGTTTTTCGTTATCAGGGATGCAGAGATTTCCTTTGGACAGGCCCATGCTTTCAAAAACCTTGCGTACCTTCATCGTTCCGGTCGGCGTAATGCTTGCCGTCGGCATCGCTCTTTCAGGCTGCGGCCGCAAAGGCGACATCGATCCGCCGAGCACCCCGAGGGAGCAACGCAACATTCGCTCCACCGATGGCAAGGTGCAGCCTACGCCTGAGCGGCCTTTTATTCTCGATAAGCTTCTTTAAGGTCCATTGCCGTGAACCATTTTCACTATATCGACGGCGTGCTTCACGCTGAAAACGTTCCCGTGCCTGAAATTGCCAAGGCGGTTGGAACGCCCTTCTATGTGTATTCAACGGCAACGCTGGAACGACACTACAAAGTCTTCTCGGAAGCCTTTGCCGATGTAGACGCCATGGTCTGTTACGCCATGAAGGCAAATTCCAACCAGGCCGTTTTGAAAACCTTGGCAAAGCTGGGCGCAGGTATCGATGTGGTCTCCGGCGGTGAACTGCGCCGTGCTCTGGCCGCAGGCGTTCCCGCCAGTCGCATCATGTTTTCCGGCGTTGGGAAAACCGTTACTGAGATGGATTTCGCACTGGAAGCAGGTATTTATTGCTTCAACATTGAATCCGAGCCGGAACTGGAGGTTCTGAACCTTCGCGCCATCAAGGCTGGCAAGAAAGCCCATGTGTCCTTCCGCATCAACCCGGATGTCGATGCTGGCACCCATGCCAAGATTTCCACCGGCAAGAAGGAAAACAAGTTCGGCATTTCCTATGAGCGCGCCCGTGCCGTTTACACACACGCCGCCACCCTGCCCGGCATTCAGGTCAGCGGGATCGATATGCACATCGGCAGCCAGATTACGGAATTGCAGCCTTTCGAGGCTGCCTTCCGGCTGCTGCGGCAACTGGTGGAAACGTTGCGCGGCGATGGTCACACCATCAGCCACGTCGATATTGGCGGCGGCTTAGGCATCCCTTATCGCGAAGACAACAACCCGCCACCGCTGCCGGATGCCTATGCCTATATCGTCAAAAATGAGCTGAACAGCCTCAATTGCAAGATCATCACAGAGCCGGGCCGCCTCATTGTCGGCAATGCCGGAATTCTGGTGACAGAAGTGATCTATGTGAAGGATGGCGGCGAAAAGACCTTCGTGATCGTTGATGCTGCGATGAACGATCTCATTCGCCCCACACTTTATGAGGCCTATCACGGCATTCGCCCGGTGGTGCAGCCGTCTGCCGACGCGCCACGAATCAAGGCCGATGTTGTCGGCCCGGTATGCGAAACGGGCGACTATCTGGCACTGGACCGCGAAATGGCCGCCCCTCAAGCGGGTGATCTGATCGCCGTCAGCTCGGCTGGTGCCTATGGTGCCGTGCAGGCCGGAACCTACAATTCACGCCTGCTGGTGCCGGAAGTTCTGGTGAAGGGTAACCAGTTCCACGTCATCCGCCCGCGTGGAACCTATGAAGAGCTGATAGCGCTCGACTCCGTTCCTGCATGGCTTGAGTGATATTTAAGCGATCACAATTCAGCGAATTGGCCTGAAAAGTGGGGGTGAGCGGATGCTTGCCCTCGTCTTCGCCATAAAGAGTGTTATCTTCACCGCTGTAGCACTGAATTCAATCATTGTGCCGGGCGCTGTTCCGGGAATGGCGAAATCGGGTGGCCAGACCGGGAGAACGGATTGATGACCACAGCCAAGCAGGGCGAAAACGGCGCTTTTAAAGACAGGCCAGCACTTGCGCGCCGCGTGGCGTCGAAGCGTTTTTTCGCAAAGCTTGTTCTCGTTGCTGAACATCTTGCACCCAAAACCCTGGCTCCGCTCTCCATCGCTGCCGTATTCGTCTCTTTGGCTTGGTTTGGCCTCTACCGGCAGATGCCGGATCTGCTGCGGCTGACCATCGTTTTCCTCCTCATCTTCGCGTTCATCGGTTCTCTTTTGCCCATCGTTCGGTTGAGATGGCCAACGAAGGACGAAGCCTCGCGTCTGCTGGAAGAGCGCAATAATTTGCCTCACCAACCCGTTGGCGTGCAGGAAGATGAGCCAGCGTTTGAAACACCATTTGCAAGGGCGCTGTGGAAAGAGCACCAGATCCGCATGGCGGAGCGTATCGCCGCACTTGATGCCGGTTTGCCAAAACCCGATATCGCCCGCCATGACCAGATGGCACTGCGTGCGATCCCGGCGCTGCTGGTCGTCGCCGCTTTCGGATTTTCTTTTTCCAATGGCGCGGGCGATGTGGCCGATGCGTTCCGCAATCAACCCACCAGTGGACCTGCCAACCCGGATATCCGCCTTGATGCATGGGTCACACCACCATCCTACACTGGCCGAGCGCCGATTTTCCTGACGGGCAACAATGCGGCGACGGCAGGTGCTGTGTCTTTGCCGCAATCCTCCAAGCTGACCATCCGCATGACGGGTGGCGAAGGCAATGAGGAGGTGACGTTTGAGCCGGAAGAAGCTGGCCAGCTACAGAAGCTGACGCCGGATGGCGCAGAGAAGCATGCCGCACAACGGACGGCACAGGCAACTGAGTCTGCCAATGCACCACCACTTGCGCCTCGCACTTTTTCCATGGATGTCAAGGAAAGCGGCACGGTTGAGGCGAACGGCCAGCAATGGGTGTTCAATGTTATTCCGGACAAGGCACCGACCATTGCCTTCGATAACCTGCCCCGTCGCGCTGTCAACGGCGCATTGGAAATCGGCTTCACCGCCACGGATGATTACGGCGTGCGTGAAGCTCACGCCGTGATTGAACCGATTGGCATCGAGCCGGGCGCAACGCCGCTGTATCCTGCACCGGAATTCAAGCTGGACCTGCCCCGCCAGAACCCGCGTGAAATGAAGGGTGTCACGAGCCGGAACCTGACAGAACATCCGATGGCGGGTAAAAAAGTCCGCATCACGCTGGTTGCCAGCGATGGTGCAGGACAGGTAGGCCGCAGTCCATCGCAGGAAATGATCCTGCCCGGGCGCAATTTTTCCGAGCCACTTGCCGCATCGGTTGTTGAGCAACGACAGATTTTCTCGCTTGATACACGGCAGATGCCGAAGGCTATCGCGTATAATGAAGCTGTCGTTATGCGTCCTGATGAGACCATTCCGAACACCACACATTATCTTTTGCTGAAGTCTGTGCAGACGCGCATGAGGCTCGCTTATAACGAGGCAATGCTCAAAAACACCGCTGACTATCTTTGGGAAATCGCTCTGGGGATTGAGGACGGCGATCTTTCGCAAGCAGAACAGCGGCTACGCGATGCGCAAAATGCACTTTCCGACGCCCTGGAGCGCAAGGCACCGGATGAGGAAGTTGCCAAGCTGATGCAGGAGCTTCGCGAGGCGATGAACGAGTTCATGAAGGAACTTGCGCAGCGGATGCAGAATGCACCGCAGGCCAATATGAACCAACAGGCGCAGAATACGCTGCGACAGCGCGATCTGGAAAACATGATGAACCAGATTGAAAATCTGGCCCGCTCCGGCAATCGCGATGCTGCGCAGGAAATGCTGTCGCAATTGCAGCGCATGATGAACAACCTTCAGGCAGGCAGACCCCAGCGCGGGCAGCAGGGCCAGCAACAGCAAAACAGCCAGTTGCGCCAGCAGATCGACAAGCTGGGCGAGATCATGCAGCAGCAACAAAAGCTGATGGATGAAACTTTCAAGCTTGATCAGGCCCTTCGCGACCGTATGCAGCGCGGCGACCCGCAACAGGGTGAAGAAGGCGGCGAGCAGCAACAAGGTGAAAACAACCAACAGCAACCCGGCCAACAAGGTGAGCAACAGCAGGGCCAAAACCCGACCGACCAGATGACTGCCGAACAGTTGCGCGAAGCGCTGAAAAATCTGCGCCAGCAGCAGGAAGGCCTCGGAAAACAGCTTGGTGAATTGCAAAAAGGTCTGCGCGATCTCGGCATGGAACCCGGCCAGAATTTCGGTAAAGCCGAACAGGAGATGAAAGGCGCTGGTCAGGCGCTCGGTCAAGGTAAGGGTGAGCAAGCCGTTGAAGGTCAGGGCAATGCTCTGAATGCGCTGCGCCAGGGCGCGCAGGACATGATGGGCCAGATCATGCAGGCCATGCGCCAACAGGGCCAACAGCCCGGACAGGGTCAGGAAGGCATGGTCGGCCAAGGCGGGCAGAACGGGCGCGATCCCCTAGGACGACCCCGGCCCAACAGTGGCCCGGATTTCGGCGATTCGCAGGTCAGAGTGCCAGACGAAATAGACGTCCAGCGCGCCCGCGAAATTCTCGAAGCCATTCGCGAAAAGCTGGGCAACAATCCACCCGGCGAAGTCGAGCGCCGGTACCTGGAGCGACTGCTGGATATCCAGTAACGCGTCACTCCAGCAAAAAAGGCTCGCGCCGCCCTTGCATAAACTTTTTTTCAAATCGATCAGGAGTCCGTTTGGAAACGCCGAGACGTATTTTACGCCGGCTATGGCATGTCGAGATAAGCAAAAAACAGCACCAGAAAAGCATGGCTGACGGAGCAATCTGCGACCTGTTGGAACGGCCTGAGTGCTTCTCGCAAATCCCGGTAGAAACCATCGCGACTTAGGTGCATGTGCCGCATGGTTGATCGGTCGCCTGCGCGAAGGAAATAATAGTCCTCCATCATCAAACGAAATGGTTGCAACACCACGCTCTGCCATTTTTCCATGACGGATGAGAGCCTTCTATCATTACGGAAGAGATGCTCGATCGGTCTGTCGAGGTGATCAAGCATATCAGGCGGCCAGTCGTCCGGGATATGCCTTTTCCCGACCAAGTGCAGTAAATGTGTGCGTAGGAAATCGGAATACGTCGGGCTGGCAATTAGAAAGTGGCGATCAACTTTGTCTGGCTCACCGACTTGCTGTTTATAGGCAGAGAATGCAACGTCGAAGCCGGGTGTTTCTTTCAAAGCGACGGTTTCGACGCTCACTTTATCCTCTTCGACTGCGGCAATAACGTAACCGCCCGGATAGGCAACAGGGGATGGTACCGCCAGGTTGATCAGCCCATTCAGTTCGGTCCGTCCTGCAACATGCATATGGCCGCTAAAATGCCAACGGATGCCCGCTTCCTCCAGAAGCCTCCCGCTTTTGAGCGATGGCATCCGCTCCTGCCAGTCCGGCGTACAGACGGAACGCAAATCTTCCCCCTTTCCACTTAACGCAAGCGGCAAAACGGGATAATGCGAAAACGCCAGAAGTGTCTTGCCTAGAAGGCGTGCACGTTCTGCCACATCAGCGATCCATTTCAGAATATACGGGCGTTGCGCAAGGACATGGTCCCATGCCGCATTCGACCGAACCTGCCAAACGCCATCAAGCTCGTAAAAGACATTGGCATCCAACATCAAGAGCCAGAGGCCGTTTTGCGGTTCCACAAGATAGGATGCATCGGGGCATACCGGATCGCCGCTTTGGCTATGATGTTCCAGTCCGTCCTGATCGCCGAATGGTGTTTCCCAATGATATACCCCCACAGGTCGCCGGACGCCATAATTTGCCATGGCCTCCATCGCATCGGCACTCGACATACCAAGCATTTCGGGCCTAACGATCGCTGGTGATTGCGCACGGTCATCGCTCGTCACCAAAAGAGGATTGAGACCGTCCGCCTTCGTCAGCCACTTGGCCTGATGGCGTGGCTCCAGCCCATAACAATCGTGATTTCCAAAGGTCACAAAGAAACGCAGACCGTGTGTGTGTTCGTAGAACGACAGAACTTTTTTCACCGCGGCGACAGCACCGAACTGGCCATCGTCGGAATAATCACCGAGAAGAACAACATCACGGATGCCACGCCGGACTATATCGTCCAGCACGGCAAGGAAGGCAGCGTGACTTTCGTTGAAAACACGCGTTGAAGCCATCGTGTCGGCCAGTGTTCGGAGGGCGACCTCGCCACTTGCCTGGTCCAGCGTGCCGTAACCGCCATAAAGATCATGCAGGTGAACGTCGGCCACGACTGCGATTTGCATCAGGCAGCTGCTCCACGCAGTTTGCATCGTGCGGTATCAAACAGATCGGGGCGATCAAGATTGATGTAGTCCACGCCAGCCTCGGCAATTTCGCGGTGAATTGCTGGATCATCGCCGCCGTAGTAGGTCATCACGTCGAGCCCCGCCTTGAGGCAGGCTTCCATTATACCCGGGCGACGCATTTGCTCCACAGTGATCTCGATGATCGAGGCATGATGAACCGCTCCGACCAGTGACGGCGATTTGGCGATATTCAACGTCATCATCTTGCGAAACTCCGGGGCGATGAGTTGCAGGTCACGCCGCATGTCCTCGGAAAAGGAGAAGTAAAAGGTGTCGCGCACCATGCCAAGGTCGCGCACCAGCGCAACGACCTTTGTGGGATCGCAATATTTAAGCTCGATATAGACCCCAGCGCGACCGCGCAGATGCTCCAAATAGGCATCAAGTCGCGGAACGACAGCACCCTTGAAAGCGTCGCCGAACCAGCTCCCGGCATCAAGCGCATCGATTTCTTTGGACGAGGCATGGCCCAAGGGGCCGGTACCATTGGTGGTGCGGTCCAGCGTTTCATCATGGAACACATAAAGCACGCCGTCAGCGCTCTCGCGAACATCGAGTTCAATGTAGTCCGCGCCGTGCTTCAGCGCGAGGTCGGCAGCAACAAAGGTGTTTTCCGGTGCAAAATGGTTGGCACCGCGATGGGATACGATTTTGGTCAAGAAAAAGTCCTGTCAGTTTGCTGGTTCGAGCGTTCTGGCCCGAATGCCTTGATGCGAAACATGGGCCTGAAGATCGGCAATACGGTTGCCGGAAACATCGAAGAGAAGCGTGAGGTCCGATTTGCAGGTAATGCCAACGGACACACCGGGCGCGTGACGAACAGCTTCGCCGTGCTCCAGCGCGTGGATGGGGCCAGCCGGTGTATCGATGGTGTAGAAAACTTCCCGACCCATTGGCTCGACGGTAACGATCTCACCTTTCAACGCCGCATCGGCATCCGAGACGAGCGTGATATCTTCTGGCCGCAAACCGAACGTCACCTCTCCATCATATTGGACGTTAAGGTCGAGTGATATCTCGCCGAACCGCACACGGCGACCGGCAGCTACGCCCTTCACCCGGTTCATGGGCGGCGTGCCGATGAAACCTGCGACAAACAGGTTATTGGGGCGGCGATAAAGATCGTCCGGTGTACCGATCTGGGCAATCTCGCCATTGTTCATGCAGATGATCCGGTCCGCCATGGTGATCGCTTCGATCTGGTCATGGGTCACGATCAGCGTGGTGAAGCCGAGCCGCTTCTGAATACTTTTCAGTTCTGCCCGCATGGTGATGCGCAAGGTGGCATCGAGGTTGGAGAGCGGTTCATCCAACAAAAGAATGTTCGGCTCTTTCACCAGTGCACGCGCAAGCGCCACACGCTGCTGCTGTCCACCGGAAAGTTGTGATGGGCGACGCTCGAGCAGTGCGCTGATCTGCACGAGGCTTGCTGCCTCCTCCACGCGCTTTGCCACCTCATCCTTGCCCATGGTTTTGAAGCGCAGCGGAAAAGCGATGTTTTCGCGTACCGTCAGGTTTGGATACAGCGCGTAGGACTGAAAGACGATGCCGACATTGCGATCACGCGCATCGATGCGGTTGACATTGTGGCCGTCGAAAGCGATCTGGCCGCCCGTTGGGGCGTAAAGACCGGCAAGAAGAAACAAGGTTGTCGATTTTCCGCAGCCGGATGGGCCGAGGATCGCGACGAACTCGCCATCCTCTATGGTCAGGTTCATCGGCTTGAGAACCTGGGTTTCGCCCCAGCTCTTTGTGACTTTATCGAGAGTGATTTTGGCCATAGCGATTATCCCTTGATCCCGCCGAAGCTCATCTGGGTGATGTACTTCTGCGTGAAGGTGTAGAGGAGCAGTACAGGCAGGAGATAGATGATGCCGACAGCGGCGATCATGCCATAGTCCGCGCCCATATTGTCCTGTGCGACGAAGAAGAGGTAGAGGCTCATTGTCATCTGGCTTTTGTCGATGAGCAGCGTCTGGACGAACACATATTCTTCCCAGCCCCTCAGGAATGTGAAGGTGGCAACGGCGATCAAACCGCCGCTGATCTGCGGCAGCACGATCATGCGAAAGGCCTGAGAGCGGGTGGCGCCATCGGTCACGGCGCTCATTTCGATATCCCACGGAACGTTGTCGAAAAAGCTTTTGAGCACGAAGATGGCGAACGGCAGTTCCAGCGCACTCATGACCAGCACAACGCCGGTCAGATTGTTGAGCAGGCCCATATAGTGAAGCTGGATGAAAATCGCGACTGTCAGCGCCAATGCAGGAAAGGCGTGGAGCATGAGCAGACCGCGCAGGAAACTCTCGCGCCCGGCAAAAGCGAAGCGCGACAACGCATAAGCCGCGGGAGTAGCCACCAGTGTGACGATAACCGTCTGGCTGACTGCAAATATGATCGAGCTTCCCATCGCCGTCCAAATCGAGGGCATCAGGTCCATGCGGGTCGTACCGGTTCCGGCAATGTCGCGTTTCCACAGGAAGCGATAATTTTCGACGGTCAAATACGGTGCAAGGAAAATCGCCACGAGAACGACGATCACAATGCCAAGCGCCATCCAGGAAAGGGCCGGCTTACGCAGCCTGTCAGCGAGAAACGCAAGAGCAATCGCACCGAGATAAGCAACGCCTGCAATGGCAGATGTGCGCCACAGAACAATCCTGCTGACAGCTTCGTCCGATGAGGTCAGCGATTTCACCAGCAGCCACAGATAGGGCAGCAGAACCGGAACGGAAACAATCGTCAGGAAGAGGATGATCGCCGAGAGAAATCCGGCTCTGTTGACGGTACTGCGGCGTTCAAGGCGCAGCCATTCAGCAGAAGAAACGGTGTTGGGTTGGGCAAGCGTCATCACAACACCTCGATCTTTGGAGCGGCGAAGGTGGAGCGCATGTTGGTAACACGCCATTGAAGAAGGGTTACGGCAACGCCGATCACCATCAAACCAAGCGCCAGTGCCGCGCCATAGGCATAAGCGCCGTTTTCAAAGGCGCGACGGTAGATGTAGAGCGCGTAGGGTGTGGAATCGTAGACCGGACCACCACCGGTGATGAGCAGGATATATTCGTACGTCGTCATCAGAGAAAGCGCCTGATAGATCGTGATAAACCGAATGGGCTGCGAGAGCGCTGGTGCCACAATATGACGCAGAACGCCCCATTCGCTGGCACCATCGACACGCGCCGCATTGGCTAAATGCGCGGGAATCGAGCGGATTGACGAGGTCAGAATGACCATGGCAAAGGATGCGCCGACCACACCATTTGCAAGGATGATGAGGAACAGCGGAAAGTCATTGCGAAGATTTATCGGCGGCAACCCGAACGTGCTGGTGACCTGATTGAGCAAACCTGACGGCGACGGATCGGCAATCCATATCCACAAAATACCATAGAGTACGGCCGGGCTCATACGGGGCAAAAGCCACAGTCCCCGGAAGAAATTGCCGAGCCTGTCGGGTATCGCAGTGGACGTCATCGCCAACAGCGCACCGAGGCCGATGTTGAAGATAAACAGCGTTGCGGTGACGTAGATCAGTGTCGTCAGCAGCACCATCGGCATACGTGAATCACGCTGGACGATGCGTTCAAAGTTTTGCAGCGTAAATTGTCCAACGCGCAGATTGGCACCCATATCGGTGAACGCGATGACAGCGTTGACGACGATGGGCGCGAGGAAAAAGACGGCAAGCAGCGCGATAGCTGGCGCAAGATAGAGCATCGGCCGTGCCGGGCGGTGCGCTCGGAGCTGGTATTGGGACATTGTGAAGACCAGTGAAAAAGAGGTGCCGCCCGGCAACAACCCGGGCGGCAGGGAAAGGCTTGAAGATCAGTTGCTGGCTGTTTCGCGGATTTCGATATCTTTACCGAATTGCAATTCAAGCTCATCGGAAATGAAGTCGACAGCCTGGGCAGCGGTCATCTTGCCTGTCTCAACGGCCTGCAAACCGCTAAACAGCACCTTGTTGTAGCTGCCGAACTGTGTGTGGTTGGGAACGAACTTGGCATGTTCCATCATGGGCGACGCGGCTGACAGCACCCAGTTGTCCTTGTACTCTGGCATAGCCGTCTGCGCGTTGCTGATGGCCGTGTGGTAGGATGTCACGGCATGCTCGTTGTTGAAATACGGGAGGGTTGCCAGCGCGACGAGGTCAGCCGCGATATCGGCATTCTTGCTCTTGGCGTTGACCGTATAGAGCAGCGGGTGGGAAAGGTTGGCTGGCTTGCCGCCCTTTTCAGCTGCGGGTGCAGGGATCCAGCCGATCTTGTGGAAATAACCGTCCTTGTCGGTCGGCCACGTCGCACCGTTCTTTTCACCCACCTGCCAGGCAACCGCCCAAACACCCTGATGGAACACAAAGGCCTTTTCCTGCTTGAAGGCACCCTGGATTGCTTCCCAGCTCATGGCAGTATTGTCGACGGGGGTTACACCCTGCTTGGCATTGCGTTCATACCAACCCAGCGCCTTGGTCATTTCGGCCTTAGGGAAAACTAGCTTGCCGGTCTTTTCATCTATGAATTTCACGCCGTAAGACTGAAAGACCATCAGGTAGTCGATGCCGACATTTGGCCGGTGCAGCATGCCGTATTGAGCGGCTTTGCCATCAACGACTTCCTTGGACAACGCGGTCAAATCATCAAGCGTAAACTCACCCGCTTCGACTTTGGCTGGCAGACCTTCAATGAACGCTTCATCCTTGCCAATTTTGCGCAACATGTCCTTGTTGTAGAAGAACATGCGGATTTCAGCGTCCTGAGGCACGCCATAAATCTTGCCGTCCTTGGCCTTGGCAGAGTTCCACAGAACCGGAAGGATATCGCCATACACCCAAGGATTAGCGGCAATCCGCTCGTCCATCGGCAGCGCGTAGCCATCCTCGGCAAACTGGCCGATCCACTCGTGCGGCAGGACGTAGATATCCGGACCTTGGCCGACGGAAAACGCCTTCAAGGTTTCCAGCGCCAGATCATCCCAGCCTTTCACAGTGCTATTGTTCGATTCTATGACGATGCGCTTGTCGACCCCTGCGGACTTGAACTGCTCGTTCATGATCTTTGCCGCACCTTCGATGTTGGTGATGCGACCCGGCGCAGTGCGCTCGGCAAGTGTAGAGAGCTTGATCGTGATGTCCTCGGCATAGGCTACCCCGGCGACAAGCGAAGAGATCGCAACGGAAGAAAGAAGGGTAAAAAATTTGTTCATAGCGGTTGATCCGGTTGAAAGTGATTATTTAATTAAGTTGCTTAAGTAATAGATTTATGACATCGCCGTTTAAATATTTGGAGGAGGTGCCGGTGCTGAAACAACATCCGCTGTCGGTGGGCATCGGCGACACACAGGCAGCAGTGATCAATCATCTTCGCCGCAAGGGTGCAGCGTCGCGTGCGGAAATCGCAGAATTTTGCGGCGTAACACCCGCAGCTGTGAGCATGATGGTCCGCGATCTGATCAAACGGGGAATTATTATAGAAGGCGCAAGACGCCATGGCGGGCGCGGCGCTCCCCACATCGATCTAATGCTCCAAAGCAATGTCGGCTATGCGCTGGGCGTCCACGCCAATCACTACTCACTCACGCTGACACTGCTGGATTTTTGCGGAAAACGGATCGGTGAGCATCGTCTGGAGGGACCCTACAAGACATTCTACGACATTCAAACCACCATAGATGGTGTCAAGACCAGCCTATTGGCGTCGTGCGATGTCGATGAGAGCTTGCTGTTAGGCGCGGGCATCGCCATGCCGACCCGATTTCGTCATGGCGCGACCGGCCTGGATCTTGCTGAAGAAGTGATCTCCTGGGCAGGCTCCGATCTCGCGTCTTCCCTGAACGCGAAACTCGGGTGTGCGGTGTTGATTGAAAACGACGCCAATGCAGCCGCCATGGGTGAGCTTGCCCTTGGGAACGCTGCCGAACACGACAATTTTGCGTATCTTTATCTTTCCGAAGGCATCGGCAGCGGCATCATCATCGACAAGGAACTTTACCGCGGCAGCCTGGGCAATGCCGGGGAAGTGGGTGCATTGCGCTCGCGCGGACTGTCACGTCCATCATTTGAAGATTTGGCGGACTGGTGCAATGAGCATGTGGGCTACATACCCAAAGGCCGCTCTTGCGAACAATGGGCGGTCTATCTCGAAGACAACATGACCGTCCTGAACGCATGGCTTGAGCGAGCAGGCCCACAGACGGCCCGGCTTGCCTTTATGATAGCAGCCGTTCTGGCGCCGTCGGCGATCTTTATCGGGGGAACGCTACCACGCCTTGTTCGCGAGCGGCTTGCCCAATGGCTGGATTTCGACTGGAGTAAACCTTTCGAGGGAGGCCGTGTCCTGCAACCCACTATTTTGATTCCCGAAATTGCAGCCGCGGATACCGTGGCATTCGGAGCTGCGGCTATGATCCTCCATAATTTGCCCAATTCCTCCTAACGGTAGCCGTAGCTTTTCCGGCATCGTAGCTCTTGGTATTCCATCGGGGATGAGGAGCGACCTCCACCGAAACAGAATAAGATCGCCAAACACTCTCTATGAGAGATTCTCTAAGTCTGCATGACAATGATTGCAATTGCCGCACGCCGCCAACTGTCTGCCGAACGGCTGCTTTTATCCGGCATTGCCATGAGCGCCATCTCGATGGCCATAGTCTCCATCGTTCTCGCACAAGGCGATATGCGATCCTTCATCCTCTTGATGTGGATGGCAGGCTCGACAAATCGAGCAGGTGTTTTCGAAGCCTGGACAGCCATGATTGCACTTGCCCTATTCGCTGCCCCACTCTTTTTCATGAGCCGTTGGCTTACCATCCTGCCACTTGGCGGGGTGGTATCGAAGTCTATCGGCATCGGGCTTATCTCATCCAGATTTGCGCTCGCGGTACTCGCCGCGTTGATGACAGCTGTGGCCTCTTTCCTCGTCGGGCCGCTGAGCCTTGCAGGACTGGTCGCGCCGCATCTTGCCCGTCTCATCGGGTTGGCCAACGTGCGACAACAGCTGTTCGCCTCGCTGATGATCGGCTCGGCCATGCTCATCAGCGCAGACTGGTTATCTCGCGTCGTGATCTATCCCTATCAAGTCCCGGTCGGTGTGTTCGCTGCGTTGATAGGTGGGCCCTATCTCCTCTGGCTAACGGCACGGAGGGGGAAGTCATGAATTGCCCGGCGTGAAGCTGGAACGAGACCACGCAAGCAGAACACCTCGCCGCCATGAGGATAGCGGCCAAGCCATTCCTGTATCTTTCGCGCCAGACTATTCATATCGCACCAAATATCCGTCCGCTTTTGTCGAGGGTGCGTTTTTTCATATCTACGTCACACCCCAAAACATCTCTCGTTGTTGGTCTCGAGCACAGAACGGTCAGTCTTCAGTAGGGTTTCTCGCCGACCTGCATAATAAACGGCAACACCGGTGCATCAACACCATTCACACTCGTGCCACCGTGGTGGATGGAGCCGAAGAGCGGCTGCATATTCTGCGGGAAGCCGAACGCCGGCTTGGTGAGCGTGTCGAGATGTGCGAAATCGTCTGCGGTCAGCTTGACGTCGAGCGCCTTGACATTGGCCTCCAGTTGCGTGAGCCGACGTGCGCCTATGATCGTCGATGTCACACCCGGTTGCCTCTGTACCCAGGCTAGGGCGATTGCCGCGACGGACGTGTCGTGCGCCTTGGCGAGAACCTCCAACTCGTCAACGAGCGCGTAGGTCTTTTCGCTCAATGAAACGAGGGCGCCGCGATCGGCTTTTAGATGACCGTCATTGTTTCGCGTATATTTTCCGCTGAGCGCGCCGCCCTTGAGCGGGGACCATGGTGTGATGCCAAGGCCGAGTTCGCTCGCCATCGGCACCAGCTCTGCCTCGACGGACCGCTCGAGCAGGGAATATTCGATCTGCAACCCGATGAACGCCGACCAGCCGCGGAAGTACGCCATGACGTTGGCCTGTGCGACCTTCCACGCCGGGGTATCCGATACGCCGATATACCGCACCTTGCCAGCGCGCACGAGATCGTCGAGCGCGGCAAGTGTTTCGTCGATGGGTGTGTGAACATCCCAGTTGTGGAGCCAGTAGAGGTCGATATAGTCTGTCCGCAGGCGTCGCAGAGACTGCTCGCAAGCGGCAACGATCGATTTACGCCCGGATCCGCCGCCGTTCGGATCACCGGGGTAGAGGTTGCTGCTGAACTTCGTGGCGATGACGAGGCGATCACGCTTGGCCGGGTCATGGCCGATATGGTCACCGATAATCTTCTCGGAATGGCCCTTCGTGTAACCATTCGCTGTGTCGATGAAGTTGCCACCGAGATCGATAAACCGGTCAAGAATCTGCTGCGATTCCTCGACGCTCGAACCCCAGCCGGCATCCTCGCCGAAAGTCATCGCGCCCAGGCATAGAGGACTGACCCGAAGGCCGGAGCGGCCAAGCGTTACGTACTTATCGAGTGCCATGGTTCTGTTCTCCAAGTTTGGTTATCTTTGAAAGCCGCCATCAAGCCAAAGCGGCGCGTCAAGCGGCGGCCTCAGGCGGGTACGCAATATGCAGGCGTTTGACTGATCAGGCACTCAGATTGGCGCGGAAAAACTCGGTAAGCTTTGCGGCTGCCGGCGTGACATATTGTGGCTTGTCGTAGAGATCGACATGGGTGGCGCCCTCGATCCAGAACAGTTCCTTCGGCTCCTGCGCGAGCTCGATAGCTTCCTCGCCCATCCACTTGCTCGACGCCTGCGTGCCGACGATCATCAGAAGCGGCCGTGGTGAGATGGTATCGATGAAGTGGAAACCATCGACCACCGCTGTGCGGTCAATGCTGCTCCAGGTAAATTCTTTCGCCGACCGGGGGTGCTTTCCACGATCCTTATAATAATCCCAACCATCCAGCGTCATCGCATCGATGGCGCGCGCTTCCTCTCTGGTGTCCGGCAGGATTGTAAACGTTTTGACGCCCTCTCCGCGGGCTTCGGCGGCGCGAGCCTGTGCAGCGGCTTCCAGCAGGCCAAGGAATACTGCGGGGTCTTGCTTACCGTCAGCGCCGTAGCGATGCCACCGGCCCAGATCGACGCCGCTCACTGTAGCAACTGCCTTTATGCGCTGGTCACTGACGGCAGCCGGAACGACATATCCGCCAGAGGCACAGATTCCGAGGACGCCAATGCGTTCGGGGTCAACATCGGCGCGCACGCTGAGAAAGGACACGGCATCCTTGAATTCCTCGGCCCGGCGTGCCGGATCTTCTAGACCACGTGGCAGCCCTTCGCTTTCACCTTGGGTTGCAGTGTCGAAGGCAAAGGTAATGAACCCTTGTTCCGCCAGGCGCTGGGCGTAAAGACCTGCCGTCTGCTCCTTCACGCCACTTGCCGGGTGGCCGACGATAATCGCTGGATGCTTGCCCGCAGCAAGGCCGTCGGGAATGTAAAGATTGCCAGCGAGGCGGACACCGCCGCTGTTGAAGCTTAAATCGATCTTCACAATTTTCTCCTGTTTTCTGTCATTGGCCAGTGTCGACGCTGCTCCGGTAGATGGAGCGGCGACCAGCGACGATGCCCCCGCGAGCGCGGCGGCAGTCATCAGGTTTCGACGTGTCAGTTCATGCTTCATGCCAAGCTCCTTGCTCAAGTTGAGGCACCACGGGTGCTTGCAGCCTATTCGATGTCGGGTTCGACCCTGCTAGATGGAGTAGACCAACCCGGGAATTCTTCTGAGAAACCCTCTGAGCGCTGCGCTGGATGTTCCGCGAATACAGGTCAGCTTAGACCACATTCGAGAGCCGCAACGGTATATCGATCCTGCCAAATTGATGCACAATCCCACCAACCTCATTGAAAATCGGCATGTGACAACGATGTGTAAACCTGCGATAACAGGCTATGACGATACTTGCACTTGATGAATTACGGGCTCTCATAGAGCGACATGCCAGTTCGGATGCGAAGCCGATACGCGGGATGCCCGGCCTTATGTTTGGGTTCGAACATGGGCCGACACCGCCTTGCGAGCTTGTCGTGGAACCCGTGTTTTCGCTTGTTGCCCAAGGCGCCAAGCGCGTCGAGGTGGGAAAGCAGACGTTCGAGTATCGCACTGGCCAGTTCCTGATCGTGTCAGTCGATCTGCCGGTTGATGCCTATGTCGTTGAGGCCACCCCCGACAAACCGTGTCTCGGATTTGGCATAAAGCTCCGGCCTGAAGCAATCTCGAGCTTGCTGCTGGAATCAGGTGCGCCGCGAACATTTGGCGATGATCGACCAGGTATCGCTATCAGTGATCTGTCGAGCGATCTCGTGAGTTCGGTCGTTCGGCTGCTGAGCTTGCTGGATCGTCCGTCCGATATTCCCGTTCTCGCTGCTTCTCTCGAGCGGGAGATTTTGTGGCGATTGATCAACGGTCCCCAAGGCGCGATAGTTCGCCAAATCGGACTCGCAGATAGTCGCATGTCACAAGTCGGGAGGGCGGTCCGCTGGTTGCGAGAGCATCTCGCCGAAACCATCCGGGTCGAAGAGCTCGCTGAAATTGCCGGAATGAGCGCCACATCGCTGCACCGGCACTTCCGCGTGATCACGTCGATGACTCCGATCCAATATCAGAAGCAACTCCGCCTGCAAGCGGCACGGGCACGTCTGCGGGCAACACGGGTCGATGTCGCCGAGGTCGGTTTCGCTGTCGGCTATGATAGCCCCTCCCAGTTCAGTCGAGAGTACAGGCGAATGTATGGGAAGCCGCCTGGCCAGGATGGAGCGGAATTGCGCACAGCCTCATCGACTGTGGGTGTTTCGCGCCACGGCTCATAGGTGGAGCTATGGATTGGCGTTGCCACTACTACATCGTCCCACTTGTCGTAAAGAATATCCAGGGGCTTCAAAGTCGTCAGTCAGGTGCAACAAGCCGCTAGGTTCGGATCAGGTCCGACGCGGCAGGCTCAGGCATCCAGTGGAGGCTCGCCTGCTTTGGAGAATAGCCAAAGGCCCGTTTGAACGCGTGGCCAAAAGCACTTTGCGAGAGATACCCGACGTCGAGCGCAATTCTCGCAGTGTCGCCGCCTGGCTGCTTCAAAAGCTGCCGGGCCCGCAACATCCGCCACTGGGTGAGGTAGTCGAGAGGCGGTCGTCCGACACGCTCCGCGAAGCGCGCTGAGAAGGCAGAGCGCGACATACCAACACGAGCGGCCAGCGAAGCGACGGTCCATGGATGACGTATTTCGCCATGCATAAGGCGAAGAGCCCCACCGATGTGCGGATCAGCGAGTGCGCCAATCCAACCGACACACCCTGCGCCCTGTTCGGCAACATAAGCGCGGATCGCCTCGACGACCAAAACCTCGGCAAGTCTTGTGGTGACAAGCGCTCCACCGATATGGCCGCGGCCGAGTTCCGCATCCAGAAGATCCAATGTCCGCGAAACGGCCGAGGCTGCCTCCGAGGTCCTGTCTAGCCGCAAAAATCCGGGAAGCGCATCAATCACAAAGCTGGCCTCAGGGGCGGCAAAGGTGATGCTCGCACCCATCAGGACCGTGTCGTTCCCACCAAGTCGCACAACCGTGCAGCCTGGCTCTGCGTACAGGGGCGCACCGTCGATTGGCTCGATCTTGGGGTCGCTTGCTATGGAGTGGGCCGAACTGCCGAGAAGGAAGACATCTCCGCTCCTCAGCCTCTGCGGAACCTGACCGGGCACCATTATCCAACACTCGCCCCGTAGCAGGGCGACGAGCTTCAACCTCTCCTTTTTCGGAAAAGAGAGAGCCCATTCCCCGGCAGCTTCGAGACGGGTCCGGCCACCACTGCGTGCACCGAGAACGATGAGCACTTCTGAGAGCGGGTCTGACGGCGTTATGGACGAATGCGATAAAACCATGGTCATTCAAACATAGATCATCCAGCGCGCAAAGGCTAGATTTATCTAAAAGGAGATCGATATGAGTATCACGGACAAGGTTGTTGTAATCACCGGGGCGGGCGGCGGAATGGGCAAGGCCACGGCAATCCATCTGGCAGACTTAGGAGCACGGGTCGTGCTTGGCGCACGACGGGAAGACCGCATCGCCGCGGTTGTTACCGAAATAAAGAGTAGGGGAGGCCAAGCCGCTTATCTCAAAACGGATGTCACCAAGCGCGACGATCTTACCGCACTTGTCGACCTCGCGGTTAGCGAATTTGGCCAAATGGATGTTATCGTCAACAACGCGGGTGTTGGTCCGCTGTCGCGCTTCGATGCTTTGCGCGTCGATGAATGGGATCAAATGATTGATGTGAACGTCAAAGGCGTTCTCTATGGAATTGCCGCCGCACTTCCGGTGTTCGAGAGACAACAGAGCGGCCATGTCATCACCGTTGTTTCGACCGCTGGTCTGAGGATCGTTCCCAAGATGGGTGTATATGCCGCAAGCAAGAATGCTGTCCGTACACTCATGGAGGCGCTGCGGCAGGAGTCGGGGCCAAACATTCGGGTGACTGAGATTTCGCCGGGCGCAATCCAGACCGAATTCCTGGATACCGTGGCCGATGAGGCCGAGCAGACACGCCTAAGAGAATGGTCTGACAGGATCGCAATCCCTGCGAAGTCGATCGCGCGCGCAATTGCCTTTGCAATCGAGCAACCAGCCGACGTTGAAATCGGCAGCATCGTCGTCCGACCAACTGCTCAGGAGTGAGCGGTCGGCGGTCAGAGACGGTACCGGGGAAGCGCCCTCTCGCGGTCTTCGCACTGGAAACCACAGACGCCATCAAGTGCAGGACGCGTACACGTGGCTTTGATCTGCCTTAGTCTATGTGCCACCTCCGCACCTGCTGCCCGCCGAACACCATTTCAGTCGGCATCTGGAAGATAAAATAGGGATTCAGGACCGGCAACGCCGTCGCCTGCTCCAGCCGTTGCAGATGTTCGTCCTCCAGCATCACATCAAGGGAGGCGATGTTCTGGGTGAGTTGATCTACCCTGCTTGCACCGATCAGCACCGAGGAAATGCCGGGGCGTTTCGTGACCCAAGCCAGCGCAACCTCCGCCGGCGAGCGGCCAACCTCGGATGCCACGGCCTTGAGGGCATCGACGACGTCGAAGTTGCGGTCTGTGAACAACATGCCGCCAAACGGATTATCACCATTAAGGCGTCCGTCGCTTTCGCTTTCGGTCGCAGATCCGGCCTTGTCTGGCAGTCCAGTGGCACGGCCAGCGTCGCTGATCTTATCGCGACCATATTTCCCCGTCAGCAGGCCAGCCGCAAGCGGGCTCCACGGCACCATGCCTAAACCAAATTCGGCACCGGCGGGTATGAGATCCAACTCGATTCCACGGTCGATCAGCGAGTACGCATATTGCAAGCCGATCGGCTTTGGCAGCCCATGCGCCTCGGCGAGCGTCGCGACCTTCGCTACATACCAGGCGGGGGTGTTGGAAAACCCGTAATGCAGTATTTTGCCAGACCGGACTGCGTCGGCCAGCGTTTGTAGAACTTCGTCGGCTGGCGTTGTTCGGTCCCAAACATGCATCCAGTACATGTCGATGTAATCTGTTTTCAGCCGTCTAAGCGATCCTTCAATGCCCATGCGGATGTTCTTGGCACCGTTACCGCCCCACAAGGGTGTGCCCTGCCCGCGCGGAAAACCGGATTTGGTTGCTACAACCAGCCGATCGCGTGTTCCGCTGTCGGAAAGGAACGTGCCAAGCATTTCCTCGCTATGGCCCGCGGAATAGACATCCGCAGTATCGATGAAATTGCCACCGGCTTCGACATAGGCATCGAATAGTGCGCGCGCGGTTTTGTCGCCAGCACCCCAACGTTCAGCGCCAAAGGTCATGGTGCCGAGCGCCAGCGGACTGACGATCAGGCCGGATTTACCGAGCGTGCGATAACTGGTGAGATCCATAGGTCTTCTCCATCATTGTGATACAAGAACATGTAGCGTCAGGTGTCTTTCAGGATTAGCCGTTGATCGCTGCATGAACTTGTGAGCACAGTGCATGAATGGAGCGAAATCAACTCAATGATCTGCTCGCCTTTGCGGCGGTGGCGCGCGAGCGCAGCTTTACCCGTGCCGCCGCTATTCTCGGGATGTCACCCTCCGCGCTCAGCCATGCGATGCGCGGGCTGGAGGAACGGCTGGGCGTCCGACTTTTATCGCGCACAACGCGCAGCGTGGCGCCAACCGAACCGGGCGAGCGGTTGCTGCAATCGCTCAATCCCGCGTTTTCCAATATCGAGAGCGGGCTGGAAGCGTTAGCTGAATGGCGCAACAACCCATCCGGCACGGTCAGGATCACCACTTTTGCCTATGCAGCGCGGATGGTACTTCTGCCGAAACTGCCGGCCTTCTTGCTGGCTAATTCGGATGTCCGGGTTGAGGTCAATATCGACAACGGCCTGACGGATATCGTTGCGGCGGGTTTCGATGCCGGTATTCGACTGGGCGAAGCCGTTGCCAAGGACATGGTCGCGATCAAAGTCGGTCCGGATATGAGAACGGTGGTGGTTGGTACGCCGTCCTACTTCGACCGCTACCCTCCTCCGTTAACCCCATATGACCTCGAACGCCACGCCTGTATCGGCTACCGGCTAACGACGTCAGGCGGATTGTTGCCCTGGGAATTCGAGAAAGACGGTAAGGAGATCAATATCCGCACCAGCGGACCTCTGATCGCCAATGATGGTGATCTGCCAGCGGCTGCCGTTCGTGCTGGCGCGGGGCTAGGCTATATGATGGAGCATGACGTCGCTGACGAAATCGCGGCCGGTTCCCTTGTTCAAGTTCTCAAGGATTGGTGTCCAAGCTATCCGGGATTTTATCTGTATCACCCCGGTCGCAGACAGTCGCCACCAGCCCTCAGGGCGCTGATCGCTGCGCTCAAGACATCATAAATATGCAGCGACGCATTGATGGGAATCGGATCGTGACCTGCGCGTTAGTCCTGAGATAATTTAGTCCTTGTCACGCAACGCTTCGAAAAGCAGCACAAAAGCCGCCGTATGCTGACGCCTACTGGGGTAGCGCAGGCGATGGCCAGAAAATGGATCCCATCAATCTTCCAAAACCCTGATCAGTCGGTCGTCTGCAATGTATTGAGCGCCCTGGTTTTCGAATGTGTGGGCGAGTGCCAGTCCATCCAAAGCAATGGATTCCAACATCAGGCCGTCATTTATGTTAAGCGGCCCGTTCATGCGGACCTGAAGTTGTTTGCCATCGCGTTCGAACTCCAAAGCATACAAACACCTCACGTCGTTTTGCGATAGCCCACGCCATACGCAGATCTGGGCCGATCCTTACGCGTCGACCCAGCCCTCATTGCGCAGATTCACTGATATTTGCAGGATCAGTGAGTTCCAAACATCAAAGATCGATGTACCCCAGCCCCTGCGAGGTTCCCGTCTCCAACGGCCAACGCCACAGATGCCATCATTCGAGCCACATCCCCACAGGCGAATACACCTGGCATGCTGGTCTCCTTCAACTGATCAGTTTTGATGATTGCACCGAGTGGCCCCCGGTCCATTTCCAGGCCGAGCTGTTCTGCTATGGGGCTGGTGAGTTCAAAAGGCGCGAGGGTAAATATCCCTGCGAAACTAAGCGTACGCCCGTCGACAAGTTTGATATCCGCATGACCGGTAAGCTCTCCGATAGGGCTACGCTCAACAATCACCCTGCGTGCGTCAAGGGCGGCGAGTTGTTCTATATCCGGCTCGAACGCCTCATTGATCAAAAGCGTCGTCGGGCCCCAATCAGGCAGCATCAATCCATGATGCATGGAAAGCTCCGATCCCGCGATGACACCGATCGGACCTTGGTTCAACTCATATCCATGGCAGTATGGGCAATGGAACACGCTTTTGCCCCACCGCTCCGCAAGTCCCTTAATTTCTGGCAGGACGTCCTTCACGCCCGTGGCAAGAAGCAGTCGGCTCGAGAGGTGCAGAGTGCCAGCAACCGCAACTTCGAATGCGAGGTCGGCGGAGCCCGAGTTCTCAATTCTTCGAGCAGAGTCTGCCCTACCGGATATCCATTGGACCGTCGGGTAATTCAACACTTGCTGACGGGCAGTGGCAGCGATGACTGCCGGATCAACACCATCCTGCGTCACGAACCCGTGCGAATGGCTGGCGAATCGATTACGTCTCAGCCCTTCGTCAATGATGAGCACCTTGCACCGGGCGCGAGCAAGCTGCATTGCGGCAGAAAGACCCGCGTAGCTGCCGCCGATAATAATGACGTCATAAATATCATTGTCCATACGTGACCACTCCGTTTCTCGCCACATCATAAGTATCTTGATATCAACAAGTCAACACTCACGATACTTTTGTTGTGACGAGATAGTGTGTCTGGTATGCTTGAGTCCGCGCTTTGCAAAAAAGGATCGGCGATATGAGGCAAGACAGCAGGCTATCACGAATGTTGCACGTCCTCATTCACATGGGCCGTCACGACGGTGCGATAACTTCGGACACGATCGCGTCCATGCTTGAGGCGAACCCGGTCGTGATCCGCCGAACGATGGCCGGTTTACGAGACCAAGGCTACGTCCATTCCGTAAAGGGTCATGGTGGCGGATGGACGCTTGCTCGATCTCTCAACGAACTCACGCTCCTGGACATTCACCGAGCGGTCGGCGAACCATCCATCTTCGCTGTCGGTCCGGCCTACGACATGCCAGGGTGCCCTATCGAAAAAGCGGTGAACGCAACGTTAAAGGATGTCTTTGCGGACGCAGAAAAACGCCTCATGGAAAGGTTTGCGGGAGTAACGCTCGCCGACATCGCAGACGCTTTTCCGACCGCCCAACATCTCGAAGAAGGCAGACGATGTAAGGCATAAACAGGATAAGGCGACGGTGGATTATTGCCGAAGCGGCCTCACACAGAGAGACTTGATCGAGACCCAGTCACATTTGGGGTGATTGTTTCCTACGTTTAGACGGGTTTTCTGCTTTCTCGTATCAGCCAGTCACGGAACAGAACGATATTGGGATTGTGAGACTTTCGCTCCGGGTAGACCGCAAAGTATGAGTCGTCCGATCGTATAGGGTCCCCAAATGGCATATGAAGCTGGCCGGTGTTCAGTTCGTGCTCGATGTAGAATGTCGGTATCACGGCGATACCGATGCCATGGATTGCCGCATTGATGATCATTTCGTGATGCGAGAACCGTGCGCCGTGAATTCTGCCATTATAGGAAAGACCAGCGAGACGAAGCCAGTTCAGCCACAAGCTTGGCCGATTGGAGTTTTGCAGCATCGGGAAGCGGGAAAAGTCTAGGGGTTCAAGCTTTTGGCCGAGCGGAATGAGGTCAGGCGAAGCGACCACAGCCAGTGTTTCCGGGAACAGTTCGATCGAACGGGCATGCAGCCAGGTGCCAGCACCTCTTAAGACAGCAATATCGAGCCGGGTTGTCTCGAAATCAGTCGTCGGTGTCGCTGGCATCACTTCAAGCGGCACATCCGGATTGGGTTTCATGAATGACGCAAGCCTTTGTGGCAGCCATCGCGCGGCAAATGTCGGGTGCGCCCCGATCATCAGCGAGCTATCAACGGCGCGGCCTCTGACGGCATCGATCGAAATTTCCTGAAGCTTATCGAGCGTCAAGGCAACATCCCGATAGTAGTTGGCGCCAATCTCGGTCAGAACCAGCCGGGGACCGGAGCGATGAAACAGCGTAACGCCCAGAAAGTCCTCAAGATTCTTGATCTGGCGGCTGATGCCGCTTTGCGTGAGGCCGAGGTCATCGGCGGCCTTGGTAAAGCTCATATAACGCGCCGCCGCCTCGAAAGCGTGAAGAGCGGAAAGAGATGGAAGATATCGTCTCATGAAGACCTCGCTACTGATCATGAATAAAAGTCATGGAAGAAATATTTTTCAATGTTTTTATTTCGAGCGCGACTGGTTCAACAATTGCGGCACGGCAAGGCTAGAGGGCTGCACAACATAACCGGGATGACCTGGAGGGTGAGGCTTAAAAGCTCAATGGGAGCGCCGCATGATGCGAGAATGATGAAAGTTAATCGGCTTTTATCGCGTCCAAATAAAGGGGAACGACATGAAGAGACGTGAATTTACAAAAGTTCTGGGCCTTGGCGCTGTTGCGGCAACCGTGGGCATGAGCAGGCCGCTGTTCGCAGCCAGTTCTCTGGAGCGTATCAAAGCCACTGGCACATTGAGAATCGGCGGCGTGGCCGATGGGGCGCCTTATTATCAAAAGAGTTTGATGGATGGATCCTGGCGAGGTTTCTACATCGATATCTGCCAGAAGCTCGCTGACGATCTTGGTGTAAAACTTTCCATTCTGGAAACGACTTGGGGCAATTCGGTTCTTGATCTTCAGGCAGACAAGATCGATGTTTTCTTCGGCCTCAACCCAACACCCGAGCGTAAGAAGGTCATCGATTTCTCCGGACCGGTTTTCAAGAACGCCTTCACGATGATCGTCCACAAGGATGTGGTCGGAGCTGCGTGGGAAGACTTCAACAAGCCTGATCTGCGGATCGCCGTCGATGCCGGCTCATCCCATGACGCCGCAATGTCCCGCCATGCGCCGCAAGCACAGGTCGCACGTCTTAAAACCGCAAGCGACGCAACCGCGGCCCTGCAATCCGGTCGTGCGGACGCCCAGTGCCTCGTCATGGTTCTGGCACTCACTCTGCGGGCGAAAAATCCGTCGATTGGCAAATTGGTGATGCCGACCCCTCCCGACTTCACCACATCCAACGCCGGTTTCCGACGAGAAGAGGATCAGTCCTGGCGGGAATATGCCGACACGTGGATTACCAGCCAGCGTGACAGCGGTTTCGTGAAGGACGCGATCATCCGCAACATGGGCCTTGTTGGCGTCAAGGAGAGCGACTTCCCACCGGGCTTCGAAATCTAAGTTGCAGATTGGGCGGGATTTTTCCCGCCTCCCCTCATTTGACAACTGGATATCGAGACAATGTATGAATGGGACTTCTCCATCCTTTGGGGATACCGGTGGCTGCTTTTGCAGGGCCTTGGCATCACGGTCGGCTTTACGGCCGCGACAATCATCTGTGGCCTGACGATCGGTCTGACCGCTGCGATTTGTCTGCTATCACGCTTCAAGATATTGAGGGCTTTGTCTCTCGCTTTCATCGAAATATTCCGGTGCACGCCAGTGCTGGTGCAGTTGATCTGGTGTTATTACGCGCTGCCCATGGTGGCTGGTATCGACATGACGCCGATGACTGCCTCGCTGCTTGCACTGTCCTGCTACGGCGGCGCCTTTTTTGCTGAGATCATCCGTGGCGGTATCGTCTCTATCGACATGGGACAGTCAGAAGCAGCCTCAGCTCTTGGGATGACGCCGTCTCTCGCCATGCGCCGCATCATTCTGCCGCAAGCGCTGCATCGCATGCTGCCAGCGCTGATGAACCAGTCCATCCTGATGTTCAAGAACACCTCGCTTGTTTCCGTCCTCGCGGTTCCAGATCTCGTCTATCAGGGACAGATGGCAGCCCATGACAGCTTTCGACCTCTGGAAACCTACACAGCGGTCGCCGTGATGTACTTCGTCATCCTCTTCCCGCTGACGCTGTATGTCCGCCATCGCGAACGCAAGCTGGGAGAGGCAAGATGATCCCAACCACACCGATGATCGAGGTTTCCGGGCTTCGGAAATCTTTTGGCCCGCTGGACGTTCTCAAGGATATCGACCTTAAAGTAGAGCATGGCGGTGTCGTTGCACTGCTCGGACCTTCTGGTTCTGGCAAGTCCACCCTGTTGCGCTGCATAAACCTTCTCGTCGTCCCGGACGATGGCCGCATCCGTGTTGGCGAAACCATGTTCGAGTTCGGAAAGTCCGTCCAGCAACCCAAGACCAAGTCGCTTGCAGCATTCCGTTCCCGCACAGGCATGGTGTTTCAGAATTTCAACCTCTTCCCTCACATGTCGGTTCTCGAAAACGTCGTGGAAGCACCCATTCACGTCAGGGGACTAGACAAGAAGACGGCGACAGATTTTGCAATGTCGCAACTCGAAAAGGTTGGCCTTGCCGACCGCGCGCAGCAGATGCCGCAGACGCTATCGGGCGGGCAGAAACAACGGGTCGCAATTGCCCGCGCCCTGGCGATGGAGCCGGAGGTCATGCTGTTCGATGAGGCAACATCCGCGCTCGATCCCGAGCTTGTCGGTGAGGTGCTTCAGATCATCCAGAAGCTCGCCGCAGACGGCATGACGATGGTAATCGTCACCCATGAAATTGCCTTCGCACGGGATGTCGCAGATCGCGTGGTGTTTATGCGTGACGGGTATGTCGTTGAAGAAGGCACCGCAAGCGAGGTCATCGACACACCCAGAATGGAGGCGACGAGGACCTTCCTCAGCCACTTCCACAAGGGTGCTTCCACCCGTTGATTATCAACATTCAAAAGGCCCCAACGTCATGGAAACGATCAGCAATATCCGAGTCTTTCTCATTGAAAGCCCCATCAAGATGGCGCGGCAACAGGGTGTTGGCAACGTCAAGGGAACCGTAAAGCGCGTTTTGGTCGAGCTTACGTCGTCTTCCGGTATTATCGGCTGGGGTGAAGCGGCACCATGGGAGGTCTTCACCGGCACGGCTGAAGCAGCATTTGCGGCAATCGATATATATCTGCGCCCTCTCGTTATCGGTGCGCGGATCGATCGCATTCGCGAACTGACACTCAAGATGAAAAAGGTTCTGGTCGGACACGGCGAGGCGAAACTTGCCATCGAAACCGCCATGTTCGATATTCTCGGCAAGTCTTCAGGCCTGTCGATTGCAGACCTTCTGGGCGGCAGAGTGCGGGACACGATCCCCCTCTCCTTTTCGATTGCCGATCCCGATTTCGAGGCCGATATGCGCCGCATGGAACAAATGGTTCCGCAGGGCAATCGTATCTTCAAGGTAAAAACAGGCGTCAAATCTCATCAGGAAGACGTCGCTCATCTCGAGGCGATGTGCAACGCCTTCGGTGACCAGATCGACCTGCGTATCGACTACAATCAGGCACTTCAGCCTTTTGGTGCCATAGCGACCTTGCGTGATGTCGATCAGTTCAAGCCAACATTTATCGAACAACCGGTTCCGCGCGATTGCCTGGCCTCGATGGCGTCACTGACCGCAGCACTCGACACCCCCATTCTAGCGGACGAAAGTTGCTTTGATGCCCGCGACCTGATGGACATCATCAGGCTCCAGGCCGCAAAGGCGATTTCCGTGAAACTGATGAAAACCGGCGGACTGCTCGACGCCCAGGCGTTGATGGCAATCGCCGATGTCGCGCATCTGCCGGGATATGGTGGAACGCTTTGGGAAGGCGGGGTTGCGCTGGCGGCAGGCACGCAGTTCATCGCAGCGACGCCGGGAATTTCACTCGGGTGCGAATTCTACATGCCCCACCATGTGCTTACCGAAGACGTTCTTGAAGAAAAGATCGAAAACCGCGGTGGCGAAGTCGTCGTGCCTGATGGACCCGGCCTCGGTATCAAGGTTTCCGACCACTCCTTGAGATCGAATGCGCGGATACTCTCCGAGCACTGACAAGCGAAGACACAGATCGAAAAATCGTCCAGCGATCACGGCTCCGCCATGGACGCAGACAGCGACTATTGCAAAATTTAGGAAAGCAGCGATGTCCAGTGTGGAAAAAAAGCACACCGTCGTCATAGGAGCAGGGATTGTTGGTGTTTGCACTGCGCTCGAACTTGTTCGCGCAGGGCAAAAGGTCACGATCATCGATCCGGGCGAACCCGGCGGTCGCCAGGCTGCAAGCTATGGCCATGGCTGCTGGATCAGCCCCGGCTCGGTTGTCCCGATGTCCATGCCCGGCCTCTGGAAGCAGCTTCCCGGCTATCTGCTAAACCCGGAAGGCCCTCTGGTCATAAGGTGGCGACATCTTCCAAAGCTAACGCCATGGCTGCTGCGCTTTCTATGGGCGGGATCATCGGTTCGGCGTGTGGAGAAAACAGCGTATGCCTTGAGCCAGCTGTTACATGACAGCCCGCAACGTCATCAGATTCTGAGTGAAGAGGTTGGTCTGCCCGAGCTCATCCATCAGGACGGCCTGCTCTACGCCTATCCAGACCGGCAAGCTTTCGAAAAGGAGGCTGTTGCCTGGCATTTGCGCCGCATGATCGGTCTTCGCTGGCGTGAGCTTGACAGAGCGGCGCTTGCACAACGCGAGCCAAGCCTAGACGCGCGTTATTCCTTTGCGATCCTTGCCGAAGATGGCGCTCATTGCACAGATCCCGGCGCGTATGTTGCAAAGATCGCTGAAGTCGCTTGTAACGGCGGGGCAAATTCGTTTCGGGCCAAGGCGCTTGCGTTTGCATTCGAGGGCGACCGCTTGACCGGTGTAGAGACGGATCAGGGATTTGTTGCATGCGACAATGCGGTTCTTGCGGCGGGCGCGTGGTCCAAGGCACTGGCGAATTCTGCGGGAGACCGGATACCGCTTGAAAGCGAGCGGGGATATCACGGCGTCTTACATCTGGAAACTGGAGGACCTCGGCACCCGATCATGCCAAGTGACGGAAAGATGGCCAACACCCCGACAGCGCACGGTCTTCGCATGTCCGGTCAGGTCGAGCTTGCCTCAATCGACACCCCGCCAAATTGGCGCCGACTCGAGATTCTTCTCGAACACGCCCGAAAAACATATCCCGCGGTCGCCGCGATGCAGGACATCAAGATCGACCGCTGGATGGGCCATCGCCCCTCAACGCCAGATGGCCTGCCCGTCATCGGCAGATCAACCCGCTCAGCAAATGTCTTATACGCATTTGGCCACGGGCATGTCGGCTTCGCCTCCGGTCCGGTAACCGGCACGATCGTCGCCAAAGAGATCATGGGCACCGGCCAAACGCACGATATCCGACCTTACTCGCCAAGGAGATTCAGGCTCGGCAAAGACCAACCCTAAACACAAGAGGTGTCGGGCACATAAGAATGCTCCGACACCCGCTGCCCCAATTCGAAACATGTCCAACGGTGTCGGTCCAGATGACCGGCGGCCTGAGGACAGCTTACCCTCAAGGAGAATCTGCAATGCGCGGCGCGGACATAGTGGTAGACATGCTGATCGGCTATGGTGTCGAGGTCATATTCGGGGTGCCGGGTGACACAAACGTCCCCTTATACGAAGCCCTCCAAGACCGTGAAGATGAAATTCGCCATGTTATGGCGCGAGATGAGCGCTCGGCAGGTTACATGGCGGATGCCTATGGTCGGTTTACCAGCAAGCCGGGTGTCTTTGAGTGCCCATCAGGAGCGGGAGCGATGTATTCATTACCACCGGTGGCAGAGTCCAACTCCTCATCTGTCCCCGTTATCCTCCTGACGATCGATATACCGCTTCCGGGAGAAGGCCGCGGTATGCTGACCGAACTGGATTGCGCCCGCCTGTTCGATCCGATCACCAAGATGTCGGTGCAGGTGAAGTCCGCGGAAAAACTGCCAGAAATCATCCGTCGCGCATTCCGAACGGCGTGCTCCGGCAAGCCTGGTGCCGTGCATCTGCAAATTCCGGAAGACATGCTTTTGGCGGAGGTCGATCCCCGTAGTATTTCTCTGCATGTCGAGACGGAATGCAGGCAGTTTCCAGCCTATCCAACGCTACCTCCTGCTGCAAAGCTGGAAACGCTGATGTCGCTCCTCACCAGCAGCAAAAAGCCGCTGATCGTCTCGGGTGGCGGCGTCAATCGGTCTTGTGCTGGCCCGGAAGTGACAGAGCTGGCGGAGAAACTGAACATTCCCGTCTGCACAACCATGACCGGTCAGGGAAACATGCCGGACGATCACCGCCTGGCTGTCGGCGTCATTGGCGACAATGGCTTTCACCCCCATGCGAACTGGGCCTTGGAGCACGCGGATTTTGTTCTGTTCGTCGGCTCCAAGATGGGGTCGGTCGTGACGATTGGCTGGACATTCCCTAAAATTACTCTGAACAAGCGGGTTGCCCAGATCGATATTGATCCGACAACCATGGCCAACAATTATGAAAACATGCTCTCGGTCCAGGGCGACGCGAGGCTGATACTGCAACATCTGATCGAGATGGCACCGGCCAACCATGATCCCGCCAAGACGCAGGGCTGGGTTGATGACCTCAATGAACTGCGGGCAAACTTTTGGGAAAATGCCGAGCCACTTCTCAGCGCCGAAACATCACCGCTGCGACCTGAGCGCGCCGTCCGTTGCTTCAATGAAGCGCTGGAAGCCTACGGCAAACCGGCCCATATCTACTCGGATGCCGGAACGCCGACACCCTACATGACGCGCTTTCTCAAAATTCGGGATCGGCACACACGCTTTGCAATTCCCCGTGCGTTTGGCGGACTGGGTTCAGCACTACCCGCCACGGTCGGGGCATGGTTCGCCAACAAGGACCATCGGCCTATTGGAATGTTTGGCGACGGCTCTTTCGGCATGACCGTCGGTGAGCTGGAAACGCTTGTCCGCCTACAAGTGCCAGCCATTCTGCTGCTGTTCAACAACGGCACATTCGGCTGGATCAAGGGGCTTCATCGCCTGAAAGGCCACAACCAATGCTTCGGTGTGGACTTCATGCCCCCCAAAGGTCAGGCAATCGCCGAAGCCTTTGACCTCAAAGCCTGGACCGCAACGAATTCGAGTGAACTCGATGTGGCACTGGAGGCAGCCTTCGCCCACAAGGACGGCCCATGCCTGATCGATATTCACATCGAATCCATCGCGGATCGCGTCCCGCCAGTCTATTCATGGCTCTCAAAACGCAGCAAGGACCCACTCAGCATAGACGCCGAGGACGTTCGGTACTTCTGATTGCAATGTGGCCGGTCAAAAAGGCGACTACTTGTCATCGACCGGCGTTAATCAACAGATCAAGAGGATATGGCCAAGCAGTTTGTGACGACGGGCACGAAGTGCTTGGTGGTTCCGCGCATTAAAACATGAGTCTAGTGGAGAAATCTTGGGTTTTCATTAGACCTGTATTCTATCAGACAGCTCTTCAACTTTGTCAATTTCGCGGATCAGAACCTACTGCCGTCTAGCCCTAAAGCAGAAAAATCCCCCACAAATTCGTCACTAAAAACCACTTGGATCCAAGGCTTCGCACCTGCGGTCTTGATTACGCAACAACCGCTGTCAGCTAAACATCGCCGATGGAACAGATCACATGGCACTCAATAGCCTCAATTCATTAGCACGCGGTGGTGCGTGGAAACTTGCCGGTAAACGGCGACTTCGGGTACATGCCCAACCGCATGCACCGGTGAGGCCAGGATGTTGAGAGGCACATTTTCGGTCCGGCGCTTGGCTGGATCCGGGTTGGGTACGGCCGACAGAAGCGCCCGCGTATAGGAATGCTGCGGATTACCGAAGATTTCGGCGCGATTGCCGATCTCGACGATCCGCCCCATGCACATGACAGCGACCCGATGGCTGATACGCTCGACCACGGCTATGTCGTGGCTGATGAACAAGTAGGAGATGCCTAGCTCCTGTTGCAGCTCAATCATCAGGTTAACGACCTGCGCCTGGATAGATACATCGAGCGCCGAGACGGGCTCGTCGGCGATAATGATTTTTGGAGACAGAGTGAGTGCGCGGGCGATACACAGGCGCTGGCGCTGGCCACCTGAAAATTCGTGCGGATAGCGATCAAGGTGATCTGCCGACAGGCCGACCTGCTCCATCAGCCAAACGACGCGGTCGCGCAGGCCAGATCCATGGTCAACCTTGTGGATCACCAGCGGCTCGGCGACCTGGTTGAAGGCGGTCAGTCGCGGATCGAGGGCGGCGTAGGGGTCTTGGAAGACGATCTGCATGTCACGCCGCCGCGCCCGCAGCTTTTCGCCGGCAAGGCCGAGAATGTTTTCGCCGGACAGCTCCACCTCGCCGGAGGATGGTTCCACCAAGCGCAGGATCGAGCGCCCGGTGGTGGACTTGCCGCAGCCGGATTCACCGACAAGTGCCAGCGTCTCGCCTTGCCCGAGTTCGAAGGATACACCTTCCACCGCATGCACATTGGCGACGTGCCGTTGCAGCGCGCCCTTACGAACGGGAAAGCGGGTGACGAGATTCTTGACGGTGAGCAGCGGCTTCGCCGCCTCCCGAGCTTCGGCCTTGTCCGGCGTTTCGTCGCCGAACTGGCGCGGTCCGGAGAATGCGGCCATCGAGCCAAGTTTTGGAACGGCGTTCAAAAGTTGGTGCGTATAGGTTTCGGCCGGTTCGGAGAATAGCGTCTCGGTACGATTTTCCTCGACCTTGCGGCCATGGCGCATGACGATCACCCGGTCGGCAATCTGGGCAACGACGCCCATGTCATGCGTGATGAACAGCAGCGCCATATCAGACTGCTTTGCCAGATCCTGCAAAAGATCGAGGATTTGCGCCTGAACCGTGACATCGAGCGCAGTTGTCGGCTCGTCTGCGATCAGTAGACGGGGTGAGCAGGCGAGCGCCATGGCGATAACGATACGTTGGCGCATGCCGCCCGAAAGTTCATGCGGGTATTGGCTATATCGAGTTTCAGCTTCCGGGATACGCACACGGTGCAACAGTTCGAGCGCACGTTTCGCTGCTTCTTCGGCGCTAACCTTACGGTGCTGCCGCACGACTTCGGCAATCTGCTCGCCAACGGTAAAAACCGGATTGAGGCTGGTCATTGGCTCCTGAAAAATCATGGCGATTTCGTCGCCACGGATTTGTTCGAGCGCCGGCTCCGACAACTTCGCAAGATCAACAACAGTTCCATTGCGGCGTTGGAAGTTAAGGATGCCATGATCGATATGACCGCCGTTGAAAGCGGTGAGACCAAGGATGGACATGGCCGTTACTGATTTTCCCGAGCCAGATTCACCGACAATCGCTAGGCATTCGCCGGGCTGGACAGAGAAGGAAAGATCGTCAACCGCAACGACCTTGCCGCTCGAGGTTTCGAAACGGATGCGCAAATTCTGGACGTCGAGCAAAGGTGTCGCGGTCATAAATCAATCCCCGATTTTTTTAGAAATTGGACCGCCAGCCAAGACAGACTGACGATCCAAACATGTTAGTTGGTGGCAGCGTTGATAGCGCCTGCGCGGAAATCGAGAACGTAGGGAATGTGACCCGGCAGCGGCTTCCAGTCGATCTTCTTGCTCATGCCGTAGGATTCGTAAGGACGATACAGCACCAGCACTGGGGCTTCCTCCTTCACATAGGCCATCATTTCGGCATAGGCCTTCTTGCGCTCCGTGATGTCGGTCGAGTAGCGGAAGCGCTCCCACATTGCATCATAGGCAGGTGTCGTGCCCCAAGAAGCTTCGGTGCCCGCGCCCTTCGGCGCCCACATCGTGCCGAACGAACCAGCGGGGTCAGCGAAATACATCGGATTCGACCAGTTTCTCGTGTTCATATCGGCATCGGCGCCCGTCCATTTCGGATTAACGTTAAGGTCCATTTTCACGCCTATTGCGGCCCACATTTCCTTGATCGCTTCGGCAGCCAGCAAGCCGTTGGTGTAATAAACCGGGTCAGTATCATAACGGATCGCCGATCCGTCATATCCCGCTTCCTTCAGCAGTTGCTTAGCCTTCTCTGGATTGTATTCAAAAGTTTTCAGTTCCGGCATGTAGAGGTCGCCATATTGCGGATAGGTGTGCGTGCTTGGCACCACCGCCTTGCCCTGCCACAAGGCATCGTTAAGCAGGTCGCGGTCGACTGCCATGCTGAGTGCCTGACGGATGCGCTTGTCAGCCAGCTTCGGGTTGCGAGCATTGAAAATAACAACATGGAACAGCGGCGTCACGGCACCTTCAATTTTCAGCGCCGGGTTGGAAGAAATCCCGTCCAGTTGGTCCGGCGGGACATTGGTGATCAGGTCGACTTCGCCATTGGCAAGGGCCGTTGTGCGGGTCGCCATCTCCGGAATGCGACGGAGAACGACCGTCTCATAGGGAGCTTTTTCGCCAAAGAAGCCATCGAACCTTTTGTATGTCAGGGTCTCTCCCGGCTGATAGGCAGTAATCTGGTAAGGACCGGTGCCGATAGGCTTCAGGCCGAACGCGTCAAAGTCAGACTTCTCGATGGCCTTCGGATCACCAGAAAGGCCCATAATGTAGTTCTTCGGGACAATCGAGCCTTCCGACGTGTTGAGCAAGGTTTCAAACAGCGGCTCTGGTTTAGCCGTTGTAAACCGCACCGTCTGAGCGTCAACGGCCTCAACCTTGGTGAAATTGGCAAAGAACTGTTTGTGAATGCCGGCGAATTCTGGTGTCATGTCCTTCAGGATACGTTCGAAACTGAACACCACGTCCTCGACGGTCATCGGGTCGCCGTTTTGAAACTTGACGTCCGTGCGGATGGTAACCTCGAACACACTAGGCGATACGCGCTGCCATTTGGTGGCAAGGCCTGGCTTGAAGCTGGCTTCCGGCTTGGAGTAGTCCTTTTCGATCAGCGGATCGAAGGCGTTATAATAAATTTGCGAACCGTTGTTGCCAAAGTCCTTGCCGGGATCAAGGTAAGGCGGCAGGTTCTGCGTGGCCACACGCAACTCCGCTGACATCGCAGATGTCGACAGCAGTGCGGCGGAAAGAACGAGAAGAAACGACTTTGATGTCATGACGCATTTCCTTTTTGCGAATAAAGCTCTGCCGTCCGTGCAGATTTTTGGCGCGGCAGGATGGGGTAAATCTGTAAGAGAACCAGCCAAGCAGGCTGGAATGCCTATTTCAGTTTGACGTCGAGCGTGTCGCGCAACCAGTCACCGATTAAAAGCACCAGCAGCGAGACGAACATGATGACGAGCGCCGGAACAACGGCGATCCAAGGCGTAGAAGCGAGATAGTCGCGACCGAGGCCAACCATTGAGCCAAGTGTTGCGGTGGGCGGCTGGACACCGAGGCCTAGAAAAGACAATGAGGATTCCAGCAGGATCAAAGATGAGAAGGTCATGGTCCAGACGACGATTATCGGCGACGTGACGTTTGGCAACACATGATGGAACAGGATACGCAGATGCGAAGCACCGGCGGCTTTTGATGCCTCAACGAAAGGCTGGCGCGACACGGTCAATACTTGTGCCCGAACAATCCGCGCATAAACCTCCCAGCCAGATAGGCCGATGACACACACCAACACCGGCAGTGCGGTACCAAAAATCGCCACTGCCAGAAGCGCAATCAGCGTAAAAGGAACTGCCATCTGGACATCGACAACTGCCATGACAAGCGCCCCGGTGCGACCTCGGACATAGCCAGCGATGGTGCCGCAGACCACACCTACGATCAGGCTGATGACGCTACCAATTAGCGCGATCAGCAATGTCAGCCGCAGACCGTGAAGCGTTCGCGACAGCATATCGCGGCCCAGTTGGTCGGTGTCGAGGGGATGAATCGTCATGGCCTTGTCAAAACCAAATGGCGGCCGCAGGCGCGCCAAAAGTGTTTGAGCGTTAGGATCGAACGGTGCAAACATCGGGCCGAAAATCGCCGCGAGAAGTACCAACGCAAAGACCAAAATGTAAAGACGCGTGGTCCAGGGTGCCTTGCTCCACAATTTTGCCAGCCCCCTTGGCTGACGGCGGCGTTCAACCGAGACACTCGGCGCTGAAAGGCCCGTGGCTTTTAGCGAAGGGGCGATTTGGCTCATGATGCAGTCACCTTCACGCGGGGATCGATAAGGGCATAGAGCAGGTCGATCAACACGGAGGTGACGACGACCAGAGTGGCGATGAGGATGACGCCGAATTGCAGAACGGGATAATCACGGCCGATGGCAGCAAACACCACGAGATCACCGATACCCTTGGTGGCAAACACCGCCTCAATGACGACACAGCGCCCGACCATGCCAGCCACCTGTAACCCGATGACAGTGACGACCGGAATGGCAGCATTGCGTAGTGCGTGTTTTCCAACCACCAGAAATTTCGGCATGCCCTTGGCGCGTGCGGTGCGGATATAATCCTGACCAAGCACATCAAGCATGGCGTTGCGGGTAAAACGGATGATTTCCGCCAGCATCAGCGCCGACAGCACGAGGGCTGGCATCAGGAAATGCAGCCCCGTCATGGAGCCGGAACTCGGCAGCCAGTGAAGCTTGAGCGAAAAAACCAGGATCATAATGATGGCAAGCACAAAATTCGGCGTGGCGTAGCCAATGAATGCCAGCGCCATGATTGCTGAACCCATGGCCGTGCCGCGCTTTAGGGCGGCTACTATGCCCAGAGGCACGCCAGCGATGACGGAGATCAACAGCGCATAGGCAAACAGTTGGAGCGTATTGGGAAGCCGTTCGGCGTAGATATCGACAACCGGGCGGCGCTCATAAAAGCTCAACCCCATGTCGCCGTGCAGCAATCCGCCGACGAAGCGGAAAAACTGCACCCAGAGCGGTTGATCCAGCCCAAACTGCTGGACCATTGCGGCGTTCGTCTGCGCATCAGTGCCGGGAGGTAACAAATAATCCATGGCGTTACCGGAAAGGCGCGTCGCAAAAAACACCGCCGTTATGACAAAGCAGAGCGTTGCAAGTGCGCCGAGAATCCGGCGGGCCAGAAAATCAAGCACGTTGGCGCTCCATCTCGACGACACGGTCTGCAAACGGCTGCATCGGCGTGACCCAAGGGCAATCACCAGACTTGCGGAATGGCAGACGGACGTGGAACGGATCATTGCCATGCACGTCTATCGTGAATTGATTGCCGGTAACTTCGAGATCGGCATAGGCCGCAGCCGTCAACGGCATGGTGGTGAAGCGTTCACTGAGTGATTGGATGGTAACATGCTGAACGTTGCCGACATTGGTGACGGTATTCCAGTGCACATGGCCCGAGAGCCAGAGCGCAGCCTTTCCGGTTGCCTCCACAGCAGCACGCACGATGTCATGGTCTGGATACGTCGAATATTGCGCATTACGTTGGAAATAATAGTTGCCGATCTGAGAATGGCCCGACAGTGGCACATGCGTGGCAATGATCGCCGGGCGCTCGTCGGCGTTCAATGCCTCCACCAGCCAGTCAAGATGCGTTGACGCCTTGTTGAAACCGGTACCCATGCTGATCTTGACGTCCGGCTGCCAGCCGATCAGGCGCACATCGCCCAGATCCGTCACGCTGCTCGCCATCGATTGTTCAAATATCGCTTCATTGTCGGCAACGCTCAAGTTAGCGACATCGTGATTGCCAAGCACATGCACCCGTTTACCAGGAAATGTCTTGAAGATTTCGGCCACTTCAGAGGCCACACGATAATCGTCAGCATGGGTCGTATCAGAGATATGGTCGCCCAGATCCAGCACCAGATCGACATTTTCCGCGGTCGCCTTGTCGATGAATTGCTGTAGCACCGGCAAACCATTCCAACCTGCTTCTTTGGTGTGGGACTGAGGCCCGTGATGGATATCGGTGATGATGGCGATCTTCATGACTTGCTCCTGATTTCAAGGCTTCTGGCCCGTCTTGACCAGCAGAATTAAACCCGTTGCGTGACACTATTATGAATTATTCTCAATTTTATTTGTTATTGACATTGAGCTATTCTCAATTCACATCAGGCATAGAAAACGAGGAATTGATGTGTCTGAATTTGCTTTTGACGCCGGTGGGTATCTAATCGATCTTGATGGCACACTCATCAGCGGGCGAATGGTTCTACCGGATGCCCGCTGGCTGCTGAAACAGGTGGACGGCCGCTATATGGTCGTATCCAATAATGCCGAGCATACCCCGGACCAACTGTCGCGCATGCTCAAAAGCCTAGGTCTACCAATCGCTAGCGGCCAAATCTTACTGGCGGGAGCCACCGCCATTGATTGCATAGCGCGAGACTATCCCGGCTCATCCGTCTTGCTTTTAGGGAGCGCTGCACTGCGCAATCATGCCCGGCGCAGGGGACTTCGGTTGCATCAGGAGCGGCCCGAGATTGTACTCGTGACGCGCGACCGCAATTTCTCCTATGCCAAGCTCGCAACTACCGCAGAGGCCCTTTGCGATGGCGCTCACCTGTTTGTGGCCGCCCCCGACCTCAATCATCCTGGCCCGAGTGGAAAGCCGGTGCCAGAGACGGGCGCACTGGCTGCCGCCATCCTTGCCTGCGCTGGCCCGCGCAATTACACAGTCATCGGCAAGCCGGAACGGGTGCTCTTCGACATGGCGTGCGACAGGCTGGGTGTGACATCTGTTGATGCGGTGATGATTGGCGACAATCCGCAAACGGACGGCCTCGGCGCAAGTCGGGTCGGCATGCGGTTCTGGCAAGTGGACAACGGGTTGTTGCGGCAGCCCGCGCATCAGGCAGCGGAATAACGGGAAAGACCATGGCATCGGATCGAGACAAAACAGCCAATAGTCAGGATTTTGCTGGCGTCGTTGATCGCATTCGCGCGGTGCGCAAGGATCTCGCCCCAACGGCAAGTCGTATTGCAGATTTCATCACGTTGAATGCAGCGGAAGTCGTGCATATGTCGGTGACGGAAGTGGCGGAACGGACTGAAGCCAGCGAAGGCAGCGTGATCGGCTTTTGCCAGACGATTGGCGCACGCGGCTTTCAGCAGGTGAAAATTTCGCTGGCACGCGAGTTGGTGCAGCCTGTTCAGTTCATCCACGAGGACCTGACGCTACAAGACGATACGGCCTCGGTCATCGAGAAAGTGTTTCAGTCCGACATGCAGGCTCTGCGTGACACGCAAAAAGCACTCGATGTCCGCGCCCTCTCCAATGCCGTTGAGGCAATACGCAAGGCAAAGCGCGTTGAAGTTTTCGGCATCGGCAGTGCGGCGACGGTCGCCGAGGACACCAATTACCGCCTTTTGCGGATCGGAATTCCGTCGCGTGCAAGCGTTGACAGCCACATTCAGGCGATCACCGCCGCACTTGCGGATCAGGAAACTGCGGTCATTACCATTTCGCATTCCGGCGCCACCGTCGAAACCTTGACCGCGATGCGGTTGGCCAAGGAAGCGGGCGCCACAACAATCGCGATCACCAATTTCGGAAAATCCCCCCTGCTGGCCTATAGCGATATCGTCTTGAACACGTTGGCTCGAGAAACCCAGTTTCGCGCAGAAGCCATGACGAGCCGTATTGCGCAACTGGCAATCGTTGACGCACTGATCGCCTGCCTGGCGCTGGCCGACTACGAGCGATCGACTAAGACGATCGCCAAAACGTTTGATGTTCTATCGACAAAGCGGGTTTGAGCCGAGGCTCGAATTTATCAAGTTCTCGGCTTGCCGCAAAACTGCCGGACTTCACAATTGCCGCGACCATTTGCTAGAACCGTTCGATGAGTTCATCTAGAAATGCGCGAACAGCAGGGTTGGAGCGACGGCTCTCGGGCCAGATTGCGGTAACGTTGTGCCGCTCGACTGCGAAATCAGACAGAACCGGGACTAACTGCCCAAGCTTGACCAAAGGTGAGGCCATGAAGTTCGCTCCCATACCAATGCCCCCGCCAGCAGCGATCGTCAGTATGACGACCTCACTCGCATCGACGATCACGCCGGAGGACGGCATGATCTCGATGTCCTGATCTCTAATCCGGAAGGGCCAGCGAAACAGTTGGCCAGTGCCTTGGTAGCGCAGACTGAGGGTTTCATGCACCTCCAGTTCATGGGGATGCATCGGGGTGCCGTGAATGGCCAGATAACCGGGCGAAGCATAACAACAGAGACGATGTGGCGAGAGCCGACGCGACAGAAGGCACGAGTCGGCTAGGTCGCCGATCCTGATAGCCAGATCGATGCCTTCTTCGATGAGTTCAACCATGTGGTCGCTCAGTCGCAGATTGATCGTCACTTTCGGGTGGCGCCTTCGAAACTGCGGAAGCACAGGCGAGATCATGTGAAGGCCGATGGGCAACGAAGCTGCAATCCGCAATGTGCCAGCAGGCTCGCCACGTGCCGCCTTTGCAACCTGCTCGATCTCTTCGGCATCGCGCAGCAGCCGCAGTGTGCGCTGATGGATATCGCGCCCCTCGCCCGTAAGGGTAAGAGAGCGTGTCGTGCGCGTGAACAGAGATACGCCGAGATGCGCCTCCAGCCGCTGAATGCTCTTGCTGATCGCCGAAGGCGAAACGGGATGAGTTCGAAGAGTACGCTTGTGTCAGCCTGATCGTTGGTAACGTCGGCCAGATCGTCGAGGATGGACGAAGCAATAAAATCCAACAACTATTGGGAGAACGTTGAACTCACTGGAAAGCTGGGACCTGATGACCAGCGAAATACAGAAACTCTATCCACGGTTGACTGCATCGGCACGCTGGAAGCCGGAACGGTGCGGATATTAACGTGCTAAACGCCGCTTCCACACCCTTAACGGCGCTCAAAATGGAAGTGATAACAGTCTGGCGGAAGAACGGTCCCTAATACTGGCGATGGGTGATGATCGCACTGTGGTTGAACCCATATCACAGGTGAGTCAAAGAAAAATATACTATAAGTTGCCATAAAGCACGAAAATCATTTCGATGAATCCCAAGTACTGAAATTTAATTATATTTAAACTATAACTAACTTATCATACTGGCAACAGAGCATAGTCAGGTCGCCATGATGGCACGCACCTTCTGTCATTTTTCACCATCACGCCGAATCCCGTGCAGCAGAGTTTTTTCGTTCGACTGGCTACCAGTCGCAATGCTCCCTGCTTCGTGTTCGCGATTTCAAATAGAACCGCGAGGAAATATGTCATTTCTTAAAAATGCGAGCATTCGCACGAAAATTCTGTCCCTGATTCTTCCGCTTTGCGTGGTGGGCTTGAGTGCCACAGCCTTCGTATCCAGTCGATACAAAGAGGCGGATACGAGCTATTCTGACTTCATTTCCAATGATGCTGCTGCAAGCGTCGAGATGGCGCGCGCCAACCGAAATATCGTCGCAACCGCTTATGGTGCCTATCAAATCCTGACGTATCGCCAGCAAGATCCAGGCATGAAGACGGCAGTGGATTTTTACAATGATAGCAAGGCCAAGCTTTTTCAGCGCCTTCAGCGTGTGAAAGAGCTTCTTCCTCGCGAAAGCACTCAGATTGATGCACTTTCTGCAAGGGCAAAAGAGGTTACGGTTCTAACCGACCAAGCGGTGCAGTTTGGTCAGGCGGACCAGGACGAGCCAGCTAAGGCCGCTCTCGTGAAAGCAGACGTGTTGATTCTCCCTCTAACAACCGACAACGCAACTTTTCTGGATCAAATCTTGAAAGCAGTTGCCAAAAGAAGTGATGATCTGACCGACCAGACAAACTCCACCATTTTCACATCCCTGATGATTGTCGGGCTGACATTCGCTCTCGGCATCATCGCGTCTCTCATCGTTGCCGCCAAAGGCATCACGGCACCGATCGCCTCCCTGCGAGAGCGCATGATTTCGCTAGCTCAAGGGCAGACGACTGCACCCGTCGATGGTCAAGATCGTAAGGACGAAGTTGGCCAGATGGCGAAGGCCGTCTCCATCTTCCGCGACAATGCTCTCGAGAAGATTCGCCTAGAAAAGGAAGCTGATGCCAATCGCAGCCAGTCCGAACAGGAACGTGTCGAGCGCGAAGCCCAGAAGGCAAAGGACGCTGTAGACACGCAGTTCGCTGTCGACCAGTTGGCCAAGGGTCTCGACCGTCTCGCCGATGGCGATGTCGCATACCGCATCGAAACACCGTTCGTTGCCCATCTTGATACGTTGCGCAATAACTTCAACGGCTCCGTCGCCAATCTGAATGACGCGCTTCGTGCCGTCGGCCAGAACGCACGCGGGATCGATGCCGGCGCTAACGAAATCCGCTCCGCCGCCGACGACCTGTCCAAGCGCACTGAGCAGCAGGCTGCATCGGTCGAAGAAACAGCCGCTGCTCTGGAAGAAATCACCACCACGGTAAAAGATAGCAGCAACCGTGCCGAAGAAGTCGGCCATCTGGTTGCCAAGGCCCGTGATGGTGCCGAAAAGTCCGGTGAAGTCGTGCGTCAGGCTGTGACCGCTATGAACGAAATCGAGCGTTCGTCGGGCGAGATCACCAACATCATCGGCGTGATCGACGAAATTGCGTTCCAGACCAACCTTCTGGCGCTGAATGCCGGTGTGGAAGCAGCGCGTGCCGGTGAAGCAGGTAAAGGCTTTGCGGTTGTTGCGCAGGAAGTTCGCGAATTGGCTCAGCGTTCGGCCAAGGCCGCGAAAGAGATCAAAGCGCTCATCACCACATCCGGTGAGCATGTCCGTTCGGGTGTCAATCTGGTTGGTGAAACCGGTCGTGCGCTTGAGGTAATCGTCACCGAAGTTCAGGAAATCAACCGCCACATCAATGCGATCGTGGAATCGTCCCGCGAACAGTCGGTTGGACTTCAGGAGATCAACACCGCCGTCAACACGATGGATCAGGGCACGCAGCAGAATGCGGCCATGGTCGAAGAATCGACAGCGGCCAGCCACAGCCTTGCCAAAGAAGCGGCGTCTCTTAACCAGCTGTTATCACGCTTCAATCTGGGACAGGGCGAAAGCGCAAGCCGCTCGGCTCCAGCTTCCGCGCCCATCCGCTCCGCCTCGGCGGCATCGAAACCTGCGGCCTCTCCTGCCCGCGCGCTTAGCCGCAAGATCGCGGGCGCATTCGGTGGTGGCTCGGCTGCTGCCGTCGCGCAAGACAGTTGGGAAGAATTCTAATACAGGACTGCCGCAAGGAGCGCTCATTCGTCCGCTTCTGACGAAGATATGGAATACTTACGGTCGGGAATTTTGTTTACAGTAAAAGCAGGTTCTCGACCGATAGTGCCAGATCACTTTACGACGCAAAACCCGTAGACCGCATCGGCCCATGGGCACACTGGAGCCCAAGGAGCGTGACATCGAAATGGTCTCACAGGACTATGCGCTTCATGCTTGATTGGCTTCTTGCTCCCATGGACCCGACCAGACTCCACACAGTTGGCGTAGAGATTTCCTGGCACGCTCGCTTGATGGTACTTGCCTGGTCGGTCTTCGTACCGACTGGAATCTTGGCAGCGAGATTCTTCAAAATATTTCCCGGTCAGAACTGGCCGCAGGTGCTTGACGACCGAAGGTGGTGGCACACTCACCGCCTCTCGCAATATTGCGGTTTGGTTGCCGTGCTTGCGGGATTAACCTTCATTCTGTCCTTCCAGAAAAAAGCGGACGCCGATACCTTCGACCTACATCATCTGCTTGGTTGGACGACGGTCGCTTTGTGTTTCCTGCAAATACTGAGTGGTTGGCTGCGAGGATCGAAGGGTGGCCCGTCTTCACCCGCGCGGGATGGCAGTCTTCGTGGAGATCATTACGATATGACCCTGCGTCGCAGAGTGTTCGAGCGATATCACAAGTCAATGGGCTACGCAGCGCTATCCATCTCCATCCTAACAATCGCCACAGGTTTATGGCAGACGAATGCTCCACGCTGGATGTCAGCGACACTCTTCGTCTGGTACTGCATCCTGGCTGGCGCGTTTCTCGTGCTTCAGCGGAGGGGCATGGCGCATGACACTTATCAGGCCATTTGGGGACCGGACGAAGTTCATCCAGGAAACACGCATGATCCCATCGGATTAGGGATCAAAAAGATCCCGAAAACACGGACATAGCTGTAGGCGGCAACACGGCCCCTTCCGCTACACCGCAATAGTTCTGGAAGAGTGAATAGTTTAGCTGTTCTAAACAAGAACGCATTGGCCGTAGGATTGTCTCTGTTTGCTCTCACGCAAATAATCAGGCTTGTCAGAAGGATAAATCCAGATTGAGCGGCGGTTGCACAGCGTTGATCAGCGCAGGCAACTGACCCATTCGGTTGTTTATCCGCCTGCACGACTGTTCAGCGAGCGCCGTATATCGCCTGATATACATGCTATAAAAAGGACGACCCATCATGGCGAATAATCTGGATTCGCGTTTCAGACCATTCGAAGTCAAAAAGAAACTACGCGAGAGCGCCACGATTACGTCGTTTCATCTGGCGCCTGTGAATCCCGCCGATTGGCGCGCGTTCGAAGCCGGTCAGTTTTTGACAATCCAGATACCCAATCCCAAAGGTGGCGAAGCGCTTATTCGTAATTACACGGTGTCGTCAGCACCGAATGATGAGGGTGTCTATCGTATTACCGTTAAACGGGAAGCTAGTTTGAACCCGGATATGCCCGACGGTGTGGCATCGTGTTGGCTGCATGACACGGTTCGGGAAGGCACGATTGTCCATATCGACCGTCCTCGCGGTGCTTTCAAACTCGACAAGTCCAGTCAACGCCCGGTCATTCTGCTCTCTGGCGGCGTTGGGATGACGCCGACGGTGTCTATGCTGAAGGTGCTGGCGCAACAGAGTGAAAGGCCGGTTTGGTTTATTCACGCCTGTGATGGCGGAAGCGTTCATGCGCTGCGCGACGAAGTGGATGCTCTCGCCAAAGAACGGCGAAATATCCACGTCCACTATTGTTATCGCTTCACAACGGATGAGGATGCCAAGTCCGGACTGTTTCACTCGACCGGCTTCATCACGCGGGAGACATTGCAGAAACTTCTGCCGCTGGACGATTACGAAGTGTATATGTGCGGCCCGCCGCCCTTCATGCAGGCAATGTATGATCTGCTGATTTCTCTGGGTCTTGAGAAGAGCAAAATCGCCTACGAGTTTTTCGGGCCCGCGTCTCTGCTATCGCAATCTGCACCTGCGGCGAAAGCTGGGACTGTTGTGCATGTCGATCAACCGGCAAATGAAGCCGTGAGCGGTGGCATTGAGATCATTCTGGGAAAATCAAATGTCAGGTTCGCATGGGACCAGACTTCGGAATCGATTTTGAGCTTTCTTGAGAACAACGGCATCGAGCCGGAATTTTCGTGCCGAGCCGGAGTTTGCGGAAGCTGCTCACAGGGTTTGATTTCGGGCGATGTGGACTATTTCGAAGAGCCTCTCGACGATGTGCCGCAGGGGCGCGTTCTGCTCTGTTGCACCAAGCCAGTCAGTTCGGTCGTGCTCGACCTCTGAGTCGTATCTCAAGAATTTTTCCAAACAGCGGGATTTGCCCATGGCCGACACTATCACACTCAATCCGAACGTCGCCGAACTGCCTCCGTACAACGCTGGTATGAACATCGCGGTTGCGCGCAGCAAGACCGGCTTGACCGACATTGCCGCACTGGCCAGTAATGAGAACCCTTATGGTTGTTCGCCCAAGGTTGCCGCCGCGTTGGCAAATCTCGACCCATCTCGCTATGCAGATCCAGCCTGCGCGATTTTACGCGGTGCGCTCAGTAGGAAGCTTGATGTTGCCGAAAACCGCATCGTCATCGGAAACGGCTCCGAAGAGATGATTGCTGCCGTCTGTCGGGCCGTGTTGCAGCCTCTTTCTACCGTCGTTACCATTACGCCGGGTTTTGGCCTTCATGAAATCGAGCCTCGTGCAAACGGTGCTAAAATCGTCAAAATCCCGATGACGAAAGACCTGCGGTTTGATCTGGAGGCGGTTATAGAAGCTCTGCGCGAAAAGCCTTCGATCTTTTTCATCTCTTCTCCATCTAACCCCGTGGGACCAGCACTGGATGGCGCTCAACTGGGTCGCCTCATTGCCGCTATCCCACCGGAAACGCTGCTTGTTTATGACGAAGCCTATTTCGAATTCTGCGATGAGCAGACCCCTGACGGGCTGAAGGTATTGGCTGACAACGGTATTTCCTACGTTGTGCTTCGAACATTTTCGAAGGCCCACGGCTTGGCGGGCCTGCGGGTCGGCTATGCCGTTGCTTCGGATGAGCGTCTGGCGCAAGCCATGTCTTCGGCAAAAACGCCTTTCAACGTCAATGCTGCCGCGCAACTGGCAGCAGTCGCCGCACTAGATGACGAGGATTGGATGCGCCAGTCGGTGGCAAGCGTTGTCGCTGAGCGCAAACGTCTGACCGAAGAAATTCAGTCGATTGGATTGTTTGTTCCAGACTCGCAGACGAACTTTCTGTTCATCGACGTTGAGTGTGACAGCACAGTCGCATTTGAGCACTTTCTGGCCCACGGCATCATTGTCAAACCGTGGAAGGAGCCAGCCTTCGCATCCTTTATCCGTGTGACGGTTGGCCTGCCTGCGGAAAACGATCGCTTTATCCATGCGTTGCGCTTGCTGAAAGGTGAGCTTCCTATGGAAAAAGCCGCATCATGACAAATCGGACGATGGCCGTAGCAACGGATGCGTTTGACGTATTTCTCGAAGATCTTACGCAAACCATAGGTGGCGCAAACCTGAAACGGGGCGATGCCATTACCAATCTGGACTATGGTGTAACGCCCGCAAACTTTGGCGCGACGGCAATCGCGCTTCCATCGACGACGCAGGAAGTCGCGGCAGTTGTGCGAAGCGCGGTTGCGCATGGCATATCCATTGTGCCGCAGGGAGGACGAACCGGCCTTGTAGGCGGAAGCACTTCCTCCCCCGGCCAAATCGTAATTTCCACAGCGCGGCTGAACCATGCTGTGGAAGTCTACCCTTCGGAGCGTGTCGCCGTTGTCGAGGCTGGGGTTACCCTTCAGGCACTTCAAACTGCCGCATTAGAGCATCATCTCGAACCGGGGATAGACCTGCCGTCGCGGGGCTCTGCGACGATAGGCGGCATGGTTTCGACCAATGCAGGTGGGATTTCGGCATTTCGTTACGGCGTGATGCGGCATCGCGTTCTGGGTCTTGAAGTCGTGTTGCCGGATGGTTCGATCTACTCGGACCTCACACGCGTCGTCAAAAATGCGGCGGGATATGATCTCAAGCACCTGTTTATTGGCGCGGAGGGAACGCTTGGCATTGTTACGAAAACTGCCATCAAACTGGAGCCTGTTCCGGCGGCAACCGCGACGGTGCTGCTCGGACTTCCTTCGGTGGAGGCCGCCCTTGATGCAACACGGCTTGGACTTTCGGTTCAATATGGCCATATGCGTGCGGCTGAGGCGATATGGAACTCGTTCTTTTCATTGACCGCGGGCGAACATGCCTGGTCTGCGGCAGATTTTGCACCAGATTGCCCCGTCAATCTGCTTCTTTCGCTGGGTGGCGGAGAAGAGGAACAGCTTCAACTGGAGCTTGGCCGTATTTACGAGGAACTGGCCGAAAAATACCCCGACATCTCAGCCATTATTGCCACCTCTCAGGCGCAGGAAGCGGAGTTGTGGCGCTTGAGAGAAGACACGGACCTCATCTATCGCAAATACCCATCCGCCCCCTCCTTCGACGTGTCTGTTCCGCTGTCGGAGGTAGAACGCTATGTGGCGCGCTGCATTGCGCAACTGCGATCTATAGATCCGGCGTTCGATCCTTACGTGTTCGGACACATTGCCGATGGCAATCTGCATATTGTACTCAACGCTGCGGGGGAAGATTTGACGCCTGAGAAGATAGCGGCTGTCGAAGCGGTCCTTTATCGTGATCTGACCCAATCAGGCGGATCGTTTTCGGCAGAACACGGCATCGGTTCCAAGCGCATTCACGCGCTGCGTGAAACGTCTGATCCGGTTAAATTTGCTCTCATGACGCAAATCAAGGCTGCGATTGACAGTCAACATAGGTTCAATCCGGGCAAAGTTATCGACTGAAACAGAAACGCCGCGCTCCAACGGAACGCGGCGTTTTGAAGTCGGCTTGGGAGATTTTTAGAGCATTGCCACCTTTCTCCGAAACGCGAAAACGCTCTATCTATTTGTTTTAACGGATTACGCAAAACCGCTTCGCACTTTTGCTGGAAATGCTCTAGCTCGCCAGAACGCCATTTTTCTTGGCAGTCCAAGTCGCGATGTAGTCCATCAGCGCCGGGGATAGGCAATCATAAGGCTCAAGCCCGCTGCTCTTCAATGTTGCTCTGACATCAGCCATTCCGTCTGGTGAGTAACCGGCTTCGATGATCGATGACACGAATGCGGCAAAGCCCGGTTGCGCCCAGCCCTTTTCTTCAAACCGCTCGGGATGAATGAAGCTCAGTCCCTTGAACGGATGGTCGCGTTCAACAGGTCCGTGCATGTGAACGCCACATTCGGTGCAAGCATGTCGCTGGATCAAGGCCGAGGCATCAACCACGGCCAGTTTGTCGCCGTTCTCCAGCACTTCAACATGTTCGGCAGGCGCAACGGCCACCACCGAAAAGGCCACCCCCCGGCTTCCAGCATTTGGTGCAACCGCAGGCGTGGTTGTGAGCGATATCGCCCTTCACACGCACCTTAACAGGCCGGGAGGTGCATTGGCACACCAGCGTGCCACCGGAAAAGGATGCATCCGTTGCCCGGTAGTTGGAATCGACGATGGGATGGATGGAAATCGCAGTCATTATAAGGCTCCTCCCTTATAGGCCTGTGCGGAATGCGTCGGCCATTCTGTCTTCAACCAGCGCACCCTCTGCTATTGCCAAGGGCGCGCCATGCGCGTTGTTTCAGAGATGATTTTTCTGATCAGTAGACTACCACACCACGGATGCTTTCGCCCGAATGCATCATTTCAAAACCGTGATTGATGTCTTCCAGCGGCATGGTGTGGGTGATCATCGGATCGATCTGGATTTTGCCTTCCATGTACCAGTCCACGATCTTAGGCACATCGGTGCGGCCACGCGCGCCGCCGAAGGCGGTGCCCATCCAGTTGCGGCCCGTGACAAGCTGGAACGGACGTGTGGAGATTTCCTGACCGGCACCGGCCACTCCGATAACGACCGATTTACCCCAGCCGCGATGCGATGATTCCAGAGCCTGACGCATGACCTTGGTGTTGCCGGTGCAGTCAAACGTGTAGTCCGCGCCGCCGATCGTGTCGCCGTTGCGCTTGGTGAGGTTGACGAGATAAGGCACGATGTCATCGCCGACTTCCTTCGGATTGACGAAGTGTGTCATGCCGAATTTTTCGCCCCAGGCCTTGCGGTCATTGTTGATATCGACACCGATAATCATGTCGGCACCGGCAAGACGCAGACCCTGCAACACGTTGAGACCAATGCCGCCAAGACCGAAGACGATGGCCGTCGAACCAATTTCGACCTTGGCCGTGTTGATGACGGCACCGATGCCCGTCGTCACGCCGCAGCCGATGTAGCAAATCTTGTCGAACGGCGCGTCGGGGTTCACCTTGGCCAGCGCAATTTCCGGCAGAACCGTGAAATTGGCGAAGGTCGAGCAGCCCATGTAATGGAAAATCTTGTTTTTGCCGATGGAAAAGCGCGAGGTGCCGTCCGGCATCAGGCCTTGGCCCTGTGTGGCGCGGATGGAGGTGCAGAGGTTGGTTTTACGGCTGAGGCACGAATAGCACTCGCGGCACTCCGGCGTGTAAAGCGGAATGACATGGTCGCCCTTTTTCAGCGAGGTCACGCCCGGACCGACATCGACGACAATGCCTGCACCTTCATGACCGAGGATGGCTGGAAACAGGCCTTCCGGATCTGCGCCCGAGAGCGTGAAATCGTCCGTGTGACAAATACCAGTGGCCTTGACCTCGATCAGCACTTCGCCAAAACGCGGGCCATCCAGCTGAACCGTCATGATTTCCAATGGCTTGCCTGCCTGAACGGCGACTGCGGCGCGAACGTCCATAGCGTAATCCTTTCAATTATCTTTATTCAATGCAGAGTGTTGCTTATCTCGCCTCATGCCGCATGAGGTGGTTTTCAAGCATACGGACAAGCGCAATGAGAGTGAGGTTAATAATGAGGTAAATGGCACCGGCCAAAGCAAAGACCTCAAAAATCGCAAAGGTCTGGCTCATCAAACGTTTTGCATATCCGGTGATCTCAAGAACGGTAATGGTCGATGCAAGGCTGGTGCCTTTGACGACGAGAACCAGTTCGTTGCCGTAGGCAGGCAGCGCCTGCCGAATGGCCAGCGGAAACTCGATACGGCGAAAGCTGAGGAACCGCGACATGCCGCCCGCCTTTGCAGCTTCCTTGAGGCCAGCCGGTATGGACAGCAACCCACCACGCAGGATTTCAGATGTATAGGCCGCCGTATTGAGCGCCATCGCCATGACAGCACACCGTGTACCATCGCTGATGATCCACCATGCAACGGCATTTCCCTTGATGATAGAAAGCTGCCCCAGCCCGTAGTAAAACAGGAACAGTTGAACCAGAAGCGGCGTTCCGCGAAACGCCATGCCGTAATATTTCGCAAAACCGGCAAGGAAGCGGTTTTGCGAAAGGCGCATCAGCGCAAGCCCAAGCCCGAGATTGAAGCCGATGGCGACTGACAGCACCGTCATGACAACGGTGGTCGATAGACCCTTCAACAGAAACGGTATCGCAGTTTCTAAGAATTCCATATCCATGGCGTTACTTCCTTGACCGCAGCTTGACCAAACGCTCTGCCGTATCGAAGCCAGCCTGGCTGATAAGAGTGATGACGAGATAAACCAGCGCCGCTATCAGGAAAAAGATCAGCGGGTTTCTCGTGCTACCAGCGCCAACAAAGGCGGCCCGCATTAATTCCTGCAAACCGACGACAGATACCAGCGCCGTATCCTTGATGGTGGTTTGCCAGACATTGTTCATGCCAGGAATGGCGATGCGCAGCATTTGTGGGACGATGATGCGCCTGAATATCCGCGTTCCGGGAATTCCCAATGCCCTTGCTGCCTCGATATGACCGGCAGGGATGGAGGCCAGCGCTCCGCGGATCACTTCCGTCGAATAGGCCCCGGAGATGGTTCCAATCGCGATAACGGCGATGATGAAAGCGTATCCCCTATCCGCAAGCTCTGCGTAACCGAACGCCGTCGCCACACGGGTTACGAATTCCACCGAGGAGAAAAACAGCAGATAGATGATGAGCAGTTCCGGCACACCCCGGACCAGCGACGTGTAAAGATCGATCACCAGCGTCAACGGGAAAATGCGCGCCCATTTTATGACGCCGCACAGAGTTCCGATTACCGCGCCAGCCATCATGCTGACCACGCCGACAGCGATAGTTATCGTTGCGCCATGCAAAATGGCTCCTACCCAGCCATCCTGCCAAATTCGGACTAGACCAAAATCCATTGGATTTGCCTTGGGTTTTGCTGGTTTACCGCCTTCTTAGCGTCGGTAGGGCATTGCCAGCATTTTTCGAGAATGCCACGTCACGCCAGAAGGGCGTGACATGCGACTGCCGTGGATGCCTCGCACTCTTTCTTAAAGCGCGAGGCGGATGTCTTAATTGCAGGGTCTAGAGATATCCATCTTGAACCACTTCTCGCTCGCTTTACCAATCGAGCCGTCAGCAACGAGATCACAGAGAGCCTTGTCGACTTTGGCCTTCAGCTCGGTGTTTTCCTTGGCGATACCGACACCGATGCCTTCGCCCAAGCTTGGGTCGTATTTGCTTTGCACCTTCACGTCCACGAACTGGAAGTCCTTGCCTTCAGGCTTGGCAAGAAAGTCCTGAAGTGCTGATGCGTCAGCAAAGGCAGCTTCGATGCGACCGCTCGCAAGGTCAATCTGCATATTGTCGAGCGTATCATAGGTTTTGAGATTGGCAGCTGGCACACGCTTTGTGATGAAGTTCGCGTGTGTCGTTCCGGTCTGAACACCGACGGTTTTGCCATCCAACGCCTTCAGCAAGGTATCGATGTCCTTGATTCCAGACAGATCAGAGCTTTTCGGCACAAGAAACATATTCGCAAGCTCGGCATAGCCGACAGAGAAGTTGATTTCCTTCTTGCGCTCCTGCGTGATCGACATGCCGGAGATGATGACGTCGAAACGCTTGGCTTTCAGAGCCGGGATCAAGCCATCAAAAGCCTGCACCACAAAACGGCATTTCATTGCCAGCTTCGTGCAGAGCAGATTTCCAACATCGGCATCGAAACCCGTCACGTTGCCGGAAGCGTCAGCCATGCTCCATGGCGGATAGGCACCTTCGGTTCCAATCGACAGTTGACCTTCGGCAGCGTGCGCCGTGCTAAAGCTTGCGAGGAGCAGAGCAAGTGAGACGATTTTCAGATTCATACGCGAATTCCCCTTTTGGTTTATTTGATTCGGTATTCAATATTCAGCCGGGCGTTATCCCGACACAGGCGATCGGCGGCAGATCAAAAAGTCCGGGACAGGAACTGACGCAGACGTTCTGATTTAGGATTGGTGAACAATTCCGCCGGGGTACTCTCTTCCTCCACCTTCCCTTGGTGCAGGAACAGAATCTTGTGGGACACCTCGCGCGCGAACTGCATTTCGTGCGTCACAAGGATCATCGTATTTCCCTCTTCCGCCAGTTGGCGGATAACACGCAGGACCTCGCCGACGAGCTCAGGGTCCAGTGCAGATGTCGGCTCATCCAGAAGGATGACTTTTGGCCGCATCGCCAGTGTTCTTGCAATTGCGGCGCGTTGCTGCTGACCGCCGGAAAGTTGGCCGGGATATTGCGCATGTTTTTCCGACAGCCCGACCTTCTTGAGAAGCTGGTGCGCATGTTCCACCGCATCCTGCTTGCGTTCTCCAAGAACATGGATCGGAGCTTCGATGATGTTCTCAAGAACGGACATGTGGGGCCAGAGATTGAAGTTCTGAAACACCATTCCGACGCGGGCGCGGATGCGCTCGACCTGGCGCATATCGGCGGGTAGCGAGCGACCGTCCCTGCCCGCTTTCATGCGTATTTCTTCGCCATCTACGACGATTGTTCCGCTGCTTGGTTGTTCGAGCAGGTTGATGCAGCGCAGGAACGTACTCTTGCCCGAACCGGAAGAGCCGATCATCGACACGACCTCACCGGGACTGGCGCTCAGCCGGACACCCGACAAGACTTCATGGGTGCCGAAGCTCTTATGCAGATCACGGACCTCAACGGCAGGCCGTTCGTTTTTTTTGACCGTCACAGGGACTGCCGGAGGCCAATCAACTGCCGGACTGTTCGTCTTTGCCGAAGCATTCTCTGCGCGAGAAAGAGTAACGGAACCCAACTCGCTCAAAGCGCGGTCGAAATAGCGCAAGCTCGTAGCCAGACAGTTGCGCTGCCATTCCGGGTCATCTGGAATGAATGCGCGTTTAAGCGTGGTCTTGATTTTTTGCCCAAGCGGCGTTTCGAGGCTGCCGAACAAATGCAACCAATTGTCCGCCCGCACGGCCTCCATGACCACCGAACTTTCAAGCGTTCCGCATTCAATGACCAGAGGCAAGACACGGCTACTCGGCAATGCCTTGCGCACAGCCGCGGAAACATAACCGGTTGCGGTGGCTGCTATTCCCGTATCCGTCGTTGCCTTATCGCCCGTCATCACGACCGAAAGCGCTGGACCAAACGTATTTTTTCCCCATGTCAGACCATCATGGTTCTCCTGTGCAACCGACAAAAGAGCAGGATAACCGTAGGGACCAGCCCCCGTATGCAGATCAAAAACGATAACGTCCGAGGCGTCCCTCGCAAATCGGCTCAAAATGTCGTTGAGGGTGCGGTTAGACCATGTCGGACCGCTGCCACCATAAAACATCCCATCAGGACAGTTATACTGCCCGGCTTCGACAACCGCCGCTATTCCTGCATCTCCACCAGCAGTTTGTTTTGCCTCGGAGAGTTTTTGGTCGGCGCGATCCCGATCTGGTCCGTCCCACTCTTTCCAAACGAACGCATCGTGAAGCGACGCATAGTTCTCGTTGTGCGGAACAGTGCCCTCCCAATCGATGAAGTTTCGGTTGAGATCGACATTGTCTTCGTTGACGCGGCGGCTCCAGGCTGTTCCCCATGGATTGATGAGGTGAATGAGCAGCACGGCGGTATTGGCGGGCAATTGCAGGGGAGTGTTGGCTGCAAGCCATTCCGCCTGACAGGCAGAGCCAAATTGTCCCTCGACGCCATGCGTACCCGACAGGATAACGAGCATTTTCGAGGCGTCGCGTTCTCCAATATAGGCTACATCGGTAAACAGAGGTTCGCCACCCGGCCCATGCAGCGGATGTTCATACTCGAACAGAGTGGCATTCGCCCGACGTGCAGCAGCAAGGAACCGCTGCCGCAATACACTGTAGTCGACAGAATATAGTTCAGGCTGCCTGATATGGCGCATGAGATTGCACTCCCGCTTTGACCGGGTCGGATTTTTCCGTACGCCAGTCTTCTGTTCCCAAGAATTATTCTTATTCGTCTCCATCTGATCTGAAGATCAGATGGAGATCGTTATGTTTTTAATCATTCAACTTCGCTGCGAACATCTTACTCCGCAGCAACAGCCTGCCCAATATTCTCTTGTTCAATCATCTGCGAGAGCTTGCGGCGGAAGCGGAGCGGTCCAACGTCAATCTTGAGGTCCAGATTAGGAGTGACCTTGTTTGCGATGCCGTGGTGAACCGCTTCAAGGACGACGCGGTCTTCCTCAAAGGCACCACGAACCGATTTTGCAAAACTGGCGGATACTTCCGGGTCATCCGGCGCGAAATTCCGCATCTGGAACCAGTAATATTTCGTGCGGTTCTCATCCACCGGCGTCATGAAGTTATAGCTATCCATCAGAAAGGTGTTTTCAGGCAAATCACGGCCTTCGCCGCCTGTGCCTGAAGGAGAGAAAATAGCCTTGATGATGGCGTTGCTCGGATAGCGAACTTCATAGTGCTGCTTGCGATCGCACTTGCCTTCGAATTGAAGGAACGGAGCGTAAAATGGAGCAGGGTCAGAATCCAGCATCCAGCGCCATACCGTCACACCGTCATCCTTGACCGTCGTTTCAAGCGGCGTTTCTTCGCAAGCCGAGCTGGCGAAAGACGACTGATGAACCCATGCGACATGCGATGGGTCAAGGAGATTATCCGTCATATAAAGGTAGTTGCAGTTGATCGTCATCGACTCGCCGCGATTGACGCCCCAAGTCGGGTCGCCGAAATGATCGACATGGAAAATATCTGCAGGATCAGCGTTTGCCGCATCACCCATCCATACCCAGACAAGGCCGTAGCGCTCTTCGACGGGATAGGAACGAACACAGGCAACATGCGGAATTCGCTCTGCACCCGGCACGCGGGTACAGGCGCCGGAACAGTCAAACGTCAGGCCATGATAACCGCACTCCACGTCGTCGCCCTTAATGCGCCCCATAGACAGAGGTAGCTTGCGATGGGGACAGGCATCCTCGAGCGCTGCCAGTTTTCCATCCTGAAGACGATAGAGAACGATGTTCTCGCCCAGCATCGTAACCGGCGTGAGGTGCCGCCCGATTTCGTGATCCCATGTGGCAACATACCAGGCGTTTTTGAGAAACATTTTCTTCTCCGGTTCGTAGTGCGATGGCACAGTATTTTCGCTGTTGGGCACGCAAACAAGCGGATTTCAGTTGTGTTCTTGTTTAGAAAAACTTAACAAAAGACGGAACCGGAGAGTAACAATATGGCCATGCCTCCCCTTCATGCACTGCAAGCTTTCGAAGCCGTAGGGCGATGTCGCACCATGGGCGTCGCCGCCAAAGAGCTTGGCGTTACACCCAGTGCCGTTAGCCAGCAGGTAAGAAAGCTCGAAGACCATTTGGGCGTTACCCTTCTTGAGCGCATCGGTCGGCGAGTGGAATTAACCTCGTGGGGCGTGCTGCTTCATAAGGAAGTTGCCAAAGGTTTCAGCCAACTCAACCATTCCGTCGATGTCCTTGAGCGGGCGCGCAGTCAAACGGGTATCGTGCTGACCGGCCTCAGTTCGGTCGTCAACAAGTGGATTGGCCGCAAAATCTTTGAATGGCAAACGCTTCACCCGGATGCCAACGTTCGGATTATAGGCAAGGATGACGAACCAAAACTGGCCGATGGCCAAAGTGATTTCCGTATCACGTACGGCAAAAGTGCCGAGGTCCATGCCCACTTTGCGCCGCTCTACACGGATTGGGTCGTACCAGCATGCTCGCCGCGCCTGCTGGGAACACAAAGTTTGGCGGAACCCGCCGATCTCTTAACGTTTCCCTTGCTCAATATCGAATGGGAATCACACTACAGCCGCCCACCGCAATGGAGCGAATGGGCAAAGCTGGTCGGTGCGACAGTTAACGAGAAACTTTCCGGCCTCTTCTTCGCTCTCTCCAGCAGCGCAATCGACGCCGCCGTGAACGGACACGGATTTGTGCTTGCACAGGTTTCGATGATTGAGGATGAGCTACAAGCTGGCACGCTCATCGTGCCTTTCGACATCCGCCTGCCCTTGCCCGAAAGCTACTACCTAGCTTGGGACCGAGCCGCATTTGAAAAGCCCTTTGGAAGAGAGTTTCATACCTGGATGATGGCGATAGCGAAAAAGCAGTCGGCAGCATCTTCCCCGAACAGTCGGTTTTGAAGTGTATTGCACCGAAGCGATGCAAGGCGGTTATGACCGTCTTGATGGCATATGAACCGGTGGCCTAAGAGAAATCAGCTAACCTCCGATATATTAACCGGTACTTTGCATTCCATTATCGCCTCACAATCGGGCTAAAGCGGATCAGCAACCCTGCGGCACGGGCAGGTTTGAGGATCAAGCTTGACTGTCACTGAACGGCTTTATTGTTGCGGGGCGCGCAAGTAAGCTCGGGAATTAAACGTTCATCAAGATCGATTCCATTCAAAGTTCCCTCGACTTTGTTGAAACCGGCAGTTTTAACATCTCTTGATCCACCAAACCAGGTTGAGACAAATTGCGCTCATTGAATTCTCACCTAGGAATTTCCGCATCGGTGCTGTTGCCGCTTTCTCTGCCCTGATGATCGTTTTGCTCTTTGCTTTTGCTGGGGTCTTGACGTTTGCATGTGGCAAGAGGAGGCTGGCGCTGCCCAATGAGTGGCGGCCTTGGAAGAGCTTATGGGAAGAGTTACGTCGATTGAAGGCCACGAACGCCAAAAGCCCCAGGAGGGGCTTTTTTGTTGGTCGTTTATTGTGGAATTATTTGGTTGCGGGGGCAGGATTTGAACCTGCGGCCTTCAGGTTATGAGCCTGACGAGCTACCGGGCTGCTCCACCCCGCGTTATAAGGTTTTTGCCGAAGGCAAATACCGTTTGCGTAAATCCTTTAGGATTTATGCCTGTTGCCGAGCAAATTGCGAAGCGATTTGTCTCGAGTAAGGACGCACTGCATTTCATTTCAAAAGCAAAAGGCCGCTTGATAGCGGCCCTTGGTATCGGCTGGGCCGAGGTATGTGATGAGAAGATGTTTTTGTTGTTTTACGTTGCGTTTTGCAGACCTGGCAGCGACCTACTCTCCCGCGTCTTAAGACGGAGTACCATTGGCGCTGGGGCGTTTCACGGCCGTGTTCGGAATGGGAACGGGTGCAGCCGCCCCGCAATAACCACCAGGTCGGCAAAACGCAACATATGTCCATGTTTTGGCATGGAAACTGTTGTTTCGAGAAGCTGGAGAACACGAGGTTCTTTTTTGTCTTAATACACGTCTCACTTGACCTATCCGTATTTCACCCTTGCTGCAGTGTGAGCGGGGCGTCCTACAGGACGATAGTCCGTCGCCAATCGTTTGGCGCGCCGTCCGCAGCGCCTTTGGCGCGTGAGGACAGAAGTCTCATCTTCATCTTCGATGAAGATGAACATAATCAATGGGAACGAAGAAGTCGATCGAGCTATTAGTAACGGTAAGCTTCACATGTTGCCATGCTTCCACACCCGTCCTATCAACGTGGTCGTCTTCCACGGCTCTGATAGGGAACACTCGTTTTCAGGTTGGTTTCCCGCTTAGATGCCTTCAGCGGTTATCCATTCCGTATATAGCTACTCTGCTATGCCCTTGGCAGGACAACAGATCCACCAGAGATACGTCCATCCCGGTCCTCTCGTACTAGGGACAGATCCTGTCAATATTCCTACACCCACGGCAGATAGGGACCGAACTGTCTCACGACGTTCTGAACCCAACTCACGTACCGCTTTAAATGGCGAACAGCCATACCCTTGGGACCTGCTCCAGCCCCAGGATGCGATGAGTCGACATCGAGGTGCCAAACAACCCCGTCGATATGGACTCTTGGGGGTCATCAGCCTGTTATCCCCGGCGTACCTTTTATCCGTTGAGCGATGGCCCTTCCACACGGGACCACCGGATCACTATGACCGACTTTCGTCTCTGCTCGACTTGTCAGTCTCGCAGTCAGGCTAGCTTATGCCATTGCACTCGACGACCGATTTCCGACCGGTCTGAGCTAACCATCGCGCGCCTCCGTTACTCTTTCGGAGGCGACCGCCCCAGTCAAACTACCCACCATACACTGTCCCGGATCCGGATAACGGACCGCGGTTAGACATCCACGAAGATAAGGGTGGTATTTCAAGGATGGCTCCACAAGAACTGGCGTCCCTGCTTCAAAGCCTACCACCTATCCTACACATGCCTTGGCGAATGCCAGTGTAAAGCTATAGTAAAGGTGCACGGGGTCTTTCCGTCTGACCGCAGGAACCCCGCATCTTCACGGGGAATTCAATTTCACTGAGTCTATGTTGGAGACAGCGGGGAAGTCGTTACGCCATTCGTGCAGGTCGGAACTTACCCGACAAGGAATTTCGCTACCTTAGGACCGTTATAGTTACGGCCGCCGTTTACTGGGGCTTCAGTTCAGAGCTTGCACCCCTCCCTTTAACCTTCCAGCACCGGGCAGGCGTCAGACCCTATACGTCGTATTGCTACTTCGCAGAGCCCTGTGTTTTTGATAAACAGTCGCTACCCCCTGGTCTGTGCCACCCTGACATACTTGCGTACGACAGGGTCACGCTTCTTCCGAAGTTACGCGTGCAATTTGCCGAGTTCCTTCAACATAGTTCTCTCAAGCGCCTTGGTATACTCTACCTGACCACCTGTGTCGGTTTCGGGTACGGTCTATACGGTGGAGCTATTTCCTGGAACCTCTTCGCCGCACATTCAATCCAATAAGAATGTACAACACACGAGATCCGTCACTACCACCAGGCCCACGAATATTAACGTGGTTCCCATCGACTACGCGTGTCCGCCTCGTCTTAGGGGCCGGCTAACCCTGCTCAGATTAACTTTAAGCAGGAACCCTTGGTCTTTCGGCGAGGGAGTCTCTCACTCCCTTTATCGTTACTCATGTCAACATTCGCACTTCCGATATCTCCAGGGGCCCTCACGGGTCCCCCTTCACAGACTTACGGAACGCTCCGCTACCACAGCACAGTCACTATAACTGTACTATCCTCAGCTTCGGTGCATGGCTTTAGCCCCGTTACATTTTCGGCGCAAAGACCCTTATTTAGACCAGTGAGCTGTTACGCTTTCTTTAAATGATGGCTGCTTCTAAGCCAACATCCTGGTTGTTTTGGGATCCTCACATCCTTTCCCACTTAGCCATGACTTGGGGACCTTAGCTGGAGGTCAGGGTTGTTGCCCTCTTCACGACGGACGTTAGCACCCGCCGTGTGTCTGCCGATTAGTACTCCTCGGTATTCGGAGTTTGGTTAGGATCAGTAAGACGGTGAGTCCCCATAGCCCATCCAGTGCTCTACCCCCGAGGGTATTCGATCGACGCACTACCTAAATAGTTTTCGCGGAGAACCAGCTATTTCCGAGTTTGATTGGCCTTTCACCCCTAGCCACAAGTCATCCCAATCTATTGCAACAGATATGGGTTCGGCCCTCCAGTTGGTGTTACCCAACCTTCAGCCTGCTCATGGCTAGATCACTCGGTTTCGGGTCTAATGCAACAAACTAAACGCCCTATTCAGACTCGCTTTCGCTACGCCTACACCTACCGGCTTAAGCTTGCTTGCTACACTAAGTCGTTGACCCATTATACAAAAGGTACGCCGTCACTCTTTCGAGCTCCGACTGCTTGTAGGCATCCGGTTTCAGGTTCTATTTCACTCCCCTCGTCGGGGTGCTTTTCACCTTTCCCTCACGGTACTTGTTCGCTATCGGTCATGCACGAGTACTTAGGCTTGGAGAGTGGTCTCCCCATGTTCAGACAGGATTTCACGTGTCCCGCCCTACTCAAGGACAATGAGTGTTCTACGTCTACGGGGCTATCACCCGCTATGGCCGACTTTTCCAAATCGTTCGACTTTATTCCTCATTGCCACTGGCCTGGTCCGCGTTCGCTCGCCACTAC
>NZ_CP192775.1:517500-1042500 GCF_033957765.2 Agrobacterium sp. rho-13.3 | reverse complement strand
GCCTGCGCTATTGGATGCCGTGTAAGTAAAACTGTCGGAGCCGGTATAGCCTATGTTTGGCGTGTAGGTAATGGATGTCCCGGAAGCGGTTGCCGTACCGTTTCCAGCTTGGTTCACAATCGCAACAGAAGACGCAACGCCGCCCGATAGGTTCAGCACGATTGGATTGTTCGCGCTATTTGCTGCTACTGTTTTCGATACCGCCCCAGCGATTGGAAGCTGCTCGGCGATGGCGAGGGTATAGCTGACGGAGCCGGAGGCGCTGTTGGCGTCGGTCATTGTGATGCTAAAGCTGGAATTACCAGCAACGGTCGGCGTTCCGAAGATTTCGCCAGAAGACGAATTGAGCGACAGGCCAGCCGGGAGACTATGACCGTTGGCAAGTCCGAAAATGTATGGAGCCATGCCATTGGAAACAGAAATTGCGCCACTGGAGTAAGCAGCGCCTTCGGTCGCTCCAGTCAATGGACCTGTCGCTGGCGACACACCGAAGGTCGGTGGCGATACGGTATTGGTCACGGTCGCACTTATCGACGAACCCGCATTGTTGCTCGCGGTATAAGCAAAGCTGTCAGGGCCGGAGTAACCAGCATTTGGCGTATAGCTGATCGAAGTGCCAGACGCAGTTGCAACACCCTTTGCGGCCTGATCTGTAACAACCACGGAGGACGGCGCACCACCAGTGATGCCCAAGGTGACAGGATTGCTTGTGGAGTTGGCAGCGACTGTGACAGACACATTACTGGCAACTGGCGCGATGTCGTTGATCGAGAGGGAGTAAGGCCTCGACGTCGTGAAAGGTGCACCGGTTCCAGTGGTACTGTCCGTGACGGCAATGGTGACGTTAAAAATACCCGTCGCTCCGGGAGTGCCAGAGAGGACCCCGCCGGGGGATAAGGTGAGACCACTGGGCAATGCAACCGCCGCAATCGCATAGGTATAAGGCGAGTTTCCGCTGGAGGCCGTAAAGCTTTGGCTACAGGCGCTATTGAAAATGCCATTTGACAGTGTTGATGGGCTGAAGACGATAGATGGTGGATCAATGGTCAAACTGTAAGCAGCATTATCGCTGACGGCGCCAGAATCCGTTGCAGTTATGGAGAAGCTGGTGCGTCCAACAGCAGTTGGGGTGCCTTCAAGCACGCCCGCACTGGAGAGCACGAGGCCTGCCGGCAGCGCACCACCGGTCACCACGTAGGTGTAGGGACCGGCTCCGCCAGACGCTGTCAATGTTTGACTGTAATTCACCGCTGCCTGCCCGGTTGGCAGCGTGCCAGCCATTGGCGAGAATGTCAGAGTGGGAACCACAACCGTTATCGTCACCGTTGCAGGTGTCGATACACCGGCGGAATTGGATGCCGTATAGGTGAAGCTGTCAGAGCCAACATAGCCTGCATCGGGTGTATAAGTAATCGACGTTCCGGAAATACCTGCCGTGCCGTTCGTCCCTTGAGTGGCAATGCCAAAAGATGATGCGGTGCCGCCAGACAGGTTCAGTACAATCGGGTTGTTTGTGCTGTTCGCATTCACCGTGGCAGACACAGAACCTGCGATGGGAAGCTGCTCGGCAATGACGATCGAGTAGCTGACCGATCCCGTTGCGCCATTGGCATCCATAACGTCAATGGTGACGTTAGAGATGCCAGCAGTCGTCGGCGTTCCGGTAATTGCACCGGAAGGACTTAGCGACAAGCCCACAGGCAGCGCCGAGCCATCGGCCAGCGCAAAATTGTAGCTGGCCTGACCGTTGGAGGCAACAATCGCGACGCCGGAATAGGCGACACCTTGAGTTCCATTCGTCAAGGCGCCCGCTGCTGGCGAAAATGCCAATGTCGGTGCCGAGACAGTTATCGTAACTGTTGCGCGTGCGGATGCTCCGGCAGAATTTGTAGCGGTATAGGTAAAGCTGTCAGAGCCGGAATAACCGGCATTGGGCGTATAGGTGATTGATGTGCCAGACGCAGTTGCAGTACCTTTTGTGGCTTGATCGGCGATCGCAAACAAGACTGGAGCGCCGCCTGTCGTGGTGCCGGTAATTGCATTTGCTGCGCTGTTTGCGGCAACCGTTGCAGATACGGCCTGCGCGACGGAAAGTTGCTCCCAATGACGATGGAGTAGCCTACCGATTCCGTTGCGCCATTGGCATCCGTGACATTGATGGTGAAGTTAGCGGTGCCCGCAGCCGTCGGCGTTCCGGTAATTGCGCCGGAAGAACTTAACGACAAGCCAACAGGCAGCACCGAGCCGGTGGCCAGTGCGAAATTGTAGTTAGCCTGGCCATTGGAGGCAACAATCGTGACGCCGGAATAAGCGATGTCTTGGGTTCCACCTGTCAAGGCGCCTGCTGCTGGCAAAAAGGCCAGAATTGGAGGAGAGACGGTAATCGTCACCGTTTCAGGTCTGGATGTACCGGCTGCGTTGGTGGCTGTGTAGGTAAAACTGTCGGGGCCGGAATAGCCAGCATTCGGCGTGTAAGTGATCGAGGTGCCGGAAGCAGTTGCCGTGCCCTTTGTCGCCTGAGACGCAACAGTCACTGAAGTAGATGTGCCACCGGAGATGTTCAGCGAAATGAGATGGTTTTCACTGTTGGCGGCGAGCGTTTGGTGACTGCTTCTGCAATCGGAAGCTCGTCCATCGTCATGGTGTAAGATGCCGACACCGAGGCGGTGACGGAATCTGTAACCGTGATTGTAAAGCTGTATTGACCTGCCGTAGTGGGCGTTCCGGTGATCTGGCCGTTCGAAGAATTGAGCGAGAGACCCACAGGGAGAGTGGACCCGCTGGAAAGCGCGAAGATGTAAGCCGGGGCACCACCTGCCGTAGAAAAAGTTGTCGCGTTGTAAATCACCCCAACCACGCCTGATGTCAGCGCTCCGGTCACGGGCAGAAGCTCTAGCGGCGCGGTATAAGTGAAGTTCTGTGTCTGCGTCGCATCACCATTCTCGTTTTTAACGCTAACGACGACCGCACCAGCTACGCGAGGCGGAGCGGTGGCGATAATCTTGGTGGGACTGATCACGGTGTAGTTTGTTGCGTCCACCCCACCGAATGTAACTTTATCTGTCATAAAGAAGCCTGTTCCTTCGATTGTGACGGACGCGCCTCCGGTTGTTGAACCTGCTGTTGGTGGATGTGACCGTAGGAGTATTGTTGTCGTAGCAAGCGATCTGAAGAGTCACCGAACTCGGTGAAGCTGGCTGCGAGTTATCCACGAAAACTCTGCGGTTACAGGCGACCAGACTGTTTCAGCGAAGGTCGCTGTGTCAGCAGCGACTGCGACATCAGGCCCTACAAACGACGCATATCTGGCGGCTCTAAACACAGCTTCACTGGGGATTTACTCCTCAACAACATCAAACTCTGTCTCACTTGGCGGCGTGAGCGCCACACTGGAAGGCTCTCCATCCATTCCAGCCCTGAGCCTGACAGTGCCGGATGTTGCGGTCGGCGGGCAGCGTTGCGGTTAGTGTCACCGGTGCTGGGTTTCCAATCGATATTCGTCCCTCCTCCCAAGCCATCAACTTCATTATTTGCATCAACGGAATATTCCCCACACGAGCGTAATGGAGGGAGAAGCGGTTGTGGATATTCAACTGCTTTCAGCAGACATTTTTCTTCCTCATATGGGCAGTGATTTTTCGCTGCTGAGTGATGGCGAAGTGTTTATGACACTGACGCTTGCAGATTGCCGAATGTATCCGCGAGGAACAAAGCCTGGAACGGCGAGGACGGCTTTCACCATGCTGCTAGAAGCGCCCGAGAGCCATGTGCCACTTGGCAACCATGGGTCTTTCATCATTCGGCATGAAGTTTTGGGAGAATTTGGCCCCGTACATGTGGGGCGGGTCATCAGCACCCGGCCGGATGTAGCTGTGCTCGAAATCATCTTCAACTGACGTGTACCACTCCACGATTTCAAAAATACATCAGCCCGTTTCGCTCACACAGAGACGGCTGATTTTCCGCTGTCCACACTGATTTTCCAAAGGTTGGCCTTTATGAACGGCTTCAACGGATCATTCGACCTTCCCGGTGGTATCGCCCTGCGCTTCTGCCGCGCCTCAGACGAGGATTTTCTTCTTGACCTGTTCATGCAAGCCCGCCCGTGGCTAGCATGGGCGTAGGGAAGGAAAGATTTCATTCGGGATTTGTATGAGCAGCAATATTCCATCATGCGACAAGGGCAAGAGAGTGTTTATCCCGAACACCTCGATCTTCTGATCGAGCGTATTGGCGAGCGCGTTGGGCGGGTTGTTGTAGACCTTGGATATGCAGACTGGCGGATCAGTGAAATCGAGATCATTTCCGCTGCAAGAGGATCAGGCATTGGCTCCAACGTCGTTCGCGGCTTGCAGATCGCCGCCAAACGGGGCATGCGCCCGCTGACGATTTCAACACCTGTCTTCGGCCCCAACAACAGCCAGCAGCTTTATGAGCGACTGGGATTTCAGGTGGCTTCGGTAGCCCCTCCCCTCGTGCATATGATCTGGCAGCCTTAACCTGCGCGATGAGAGGCGGACGAACGGCTGAGAATATCTATATTTGCCAGCCAGATCCCGCGAAGGCGCATAACTTCAGCTACAGCCAGTTACCGTTTCAAAGAGCACGATCGTTACAAGAAACCAACATCGAAACTTCTGCTTTCTCCTCCCGCAAAGCCTTCCATTATGACTGTCTTTGGCGAAAATTTCATGTCGACATTCACTTGAAATCTGATATATCAGATTTCAAGTGGCGCGTTTGTTGTCAATTGGGGATGTCTTTTCAGTGAACAAGACTATGGGCTTGCCGTCGTCGGACGACCGTATCGCACGGCTTGATCCGCAGCTCTTAACCACGCTTCGCGACCATGTTCACCGGACTTTGAGGACAGCCATTCTGTCGGGTCGTTTTTCTCCCAACGAGCGCGTGAACGAGCGTCAGCTTGCAGAGCAGCTTGGCGTCAGCACCACACCTATCAAAGAGGCACTGCGCCAGTTGGAGGCGGAGGGGCTGGTTGAAACGCTTGCCAGACGCGGCGTTATCATTCGTTTCGACGCAAGCTGGGCAGAGGAGATGATCCTTGCCCGTGCAGCTCTGGAATCCATGATCGCCCGTCTTGCGGCCAAACGGTTGAAAACAGACGCGATTGAAGCGCTGGAGCACACCGTCGATTTGATGCGAACAGCGACGGCAAACGCTGCAGCAGATGATCTCATCACGCTCAACGAAACGTTTCACGACCAAATCCATGTGGCATCGGAGTGCCCGTATCTGGCTCGCATGATCGAGCGTCAGCAGTTTTACGACGCGAGCATTCGTCGAGTCATTCATCTGGACCCGTCAGAACGCGCCAAGGCGCTTGCAGAGCATGTGGACATTGTCGCCGCCATTATTTCAGGCAACAGCGATCAGGCAGAGAGGGTGATGCGCGACCATGTCGTGCGTTCGGGAGACACATACTTGAGCATCGTTTTTAACCGTCAGGGGGAGATCTAAGGTGAGCGAAGCAATAGAGAAAGTCCGCAAGGCGCTTACGGGCATATCGGGAGTGCCCGTTACACCTTATGCGGCGGACGGAAGCATCGATACATCCAAGCTTTCAGCGCTAATCGAGGGACTCGCGGAGGCACGGGTTCAAAACCTGATGGCCGCTGGAAACACGGGGGAATTCTTCACCCTAACGCTGGACGAAGTTCGTCTTGTACACCGAACGGCAATCAAGGCTGCGGCTGGAAAAGCTTTGGTCAGCGCTGCGGTTGGTCGCTCACTGACCGAAGCTAAGGCATTGGCGCGCGATGCGATTGCCGAAGGTGCGGGCGCTATTATGGGACATCATCCCATGGACCCCTTTGCCGGACCGAGCTATCAGGCAAAATATTTTCTAGAGCTTGCAGATTTCTCGACGGTTCCTGTCATCGCCTATGTGCGGAGCGACAGCTTTTCCGTTGCTGATTTCCGCAAACTGGCACTGCATCCCAATATCGCCGGTATCAAATTCGCTTCTAGCAATCTCATGCTTCTGGCCGAGGTTATTCGCGCCACGAAGGATGCACCCGCAATCTGGGTGTGTGGTTTGGCCGAAGGCTGGGCACCAGCATTTTATGCGATGGGTGCACGCGGATTTACCTCTGGCCTCGTCAATGTCTTCCCGGAACGGTCCCACGCCATTCATCGCGCGCTCGAAGCAGGCGATTACAGGACGGCCCGTGATCTCATCGACGGTATTGCGGGCTTTGAAGCTCTGCGCACCAAATATCTCAACGGCGCAAATGTCACCGTGGTGAAGGAAGCGCTTGGCATGCTGGGCAACGATGTCGGTCCGGTGCGTGTTCCGGGCGTGGAGGCGCTCAATGAAGCCGAACGCGCCGAGTTGAAAGCCATCGTGGAGCGTGTGCGTAGCGAAGCGCGTGCCGCCTAGCTGAGAAAATAATGCCTACTATCGCAAAAGACCTGTATGCATTGGGTCGATGAACGTCCGCGTCCGTGTGTCAAAACAGAAGCGAGCGAAGGTAGTTCCGGCTGGGCAGGGTCATGATCACGGCCCAGCCTAGACGCTTCGGTCGCGTCGCCGGGTTGGTGGCTGGCGACCGGGCGAAGATGACTATTGTAGATGGGAGGATCGACATGAATTCGGAACGGGCGGCCAGCCAGATTGCATCGGACATGCACCCGGATCGGGAAGCGCTGCTGCAAATCATGACGTGGGAGCGCCAGCCAGACGATATTCGTTCTTCAGCACAACGTGCATTCAAAGCGAGACTTTCCGAGGTTGCGGGCGCAGACATTGCCGAGACGGCTTACATCGCACAGCAGGCGAACATTTTAACGTCCCGGCTGCAACTGGGCCACAATTCCTGGATTGCGGGCCACACCATTGTGCGTGGCGATGTGGAATTCGGCGCTCATTGTTCCGTCAATCCTTACGCCTGCATCTCCGGCAAAGTGACCTGTGGGGACGGCGTCCGCATCGCATCGCTGGTCTCCATCGTGGGCTTCAATCATGGCTTTGATGATCCTGACGTGCCGATCTATCTCCAAAAACATGAAAGCCTTGGCATTACGATTGGCGATGATGTCTGGATTGGCGCCAATGCCGTTGTGCTCGACGGTGTGAACATCGGTAAAGGTGCTGTTATTGCGGCTGGATCGGTTGTCGCAAAAGACGTGCCCGAAATGGCAATCGTCGGTGGGGTGCCTGCCAAAGTTATCCGGAAACGGGGCGAGAAGACGCCCGCAAAAAAATCCCGCCGCAGTGAAGCGGTGGCTGCCCTTCACCGGATCGGCGAAGCTGGCGCATCCCAATGGCGCACGATCCTTCAGAATGCCCAGAAGGACGGCCAATATATTTCAGCGGGAGCCGATGGCGTACCGCATGCAAGCCTTCGGCACCAATGCGATGCCATAGAAATCGCAGCCGGTTTTGGCCATGCGCCAACCGGCCAGGACGCTGAAGACTTGATCGCGCGTCTGAGGTCTTTGCAAGATCCAGCAACCGGTTTCTTTCCCGATCCTTTCCTGCCACCGGCCGCCAATTCCGACATTCGCGAGGATTATCCCGCACTCTATAACGTACTGGCAATCGGTTATGCACTGGAAGTCCTTGGCTCTCATCCGCAGCACCCCATCTCAGGGGTCCAACTGGATACGACGTCGCTATGCGCCTGGTTAAACGCACTGCCATGGAGCAGTCGCGCCTGGAGATCGGGAGATCGGGTGGACGCCATAGGCACTGCGCTTTATTTCAATAGCCGTTATTTCAGCGGTGGTTTGGAGCGTGAAGCATTGTTCGGCTGGTTGACCATGCACGCCGACCGGGCAACAGGGCTGTGGGGCAAACCCACCGCAAAAGAAGGACTGCTACAGCCTGTCAATGGTTTTTACCGCCTGACACGCGGCACCTATGCCCAATTTGGGTTGCCCGTCCCCTTTCCCGAAGCAGCCATCACATCGGTCATCACCAACTACCGCAACTATTCCAGCTTTTCAGGTGATACCTACACGGCCTGCAACTTGCTCGACACGGTCCACCCACTCTGGCTTTGCCTGAAGCAAACCGACCTTATGCGCACACAAGCGGAAGAGATTGCCGAAAGCGTCATTCTCCGTGGTGCAGAGCGCTGGCAGGAAAACGGCGGCTTTGCTTTCGCAGACGGTCAACTTCCCAGCCTGCAAGGCACGGAGATGTGGCTCTCCACGCTACACATCGCCGCAAATATTCTAGGAATAGCCGATAATTTCGCGTTTGTGCCGCAGGGCATACACCGGACACAGGCCGTGGGAATGGGACTATAAAGTTCGCTATGGAGAGAGAAGGGCGTGCGTATAGTTTTGCGTCGCAATCCCTCTCTCAACCATAGAGACAAGCGGGTTGCGCCGCGCTAGTATAGTCCTTGGCACAAAAGATAGCGTCACGACCCTATTGCAGAATGACTATACGGCAGTCAGCCCAGACCCCATTTCATGGTCTCGCATGTATTCGACCGTCAACCGTTCGACGGCCCATACCTAAAATATCGATCAACCTATCAACGTAAGGAGAAACCTCGATGGGTTTTGTAACGACAAAAGATGGTGTCGAAATTTTCTATAAGGATTGGGGTCCGAAAGACGCCCAGCCGCTGGTGTTCCATCATGGATGGCCGTTGAGCGCGGATGACTGGGACACTCAAATGCTTTTCTTTCTGTCAAAAGGCTACCGCGTTATCGCACACGATCGGCGCGGTCATGGACGTTCCACGCAGGTATCGGAAGGTCACGATATGGATCACTACGCCACCGACGCTTTCGCGGTCGTCGAGGCGCTCGATCTGAAGAAGGCCGTCCACATTGGTCATTCAACGGGTGGCGGTGAGGTCGCCCGTTATGTCGCCAAACATGGCGAACCGTCTGGCCGCACAGTGAAGGCAGTGCTGGTGTCTGCAGTGCCGCCAATTATGGTAAAGTCCGCAGCAAACCCGGAAGGCCTGCCTATCGAGGTTTTCGACGGCTTCCGTGCTGCATTGGCCGCCAACCGTGCGCATTTCTACCATGAAGTTGCCGCTGGCCCGTTCTACGGCTTCAACCGCGATGGCGCAAAAGTTGATGAAAGCGTGATCCAGAACTGGTGGCGGCAGGGCATGGCGGGTGGCGCGAAAGCTCACTATGACGGCATTAAAGCTTTCTCCGAGACGGATTTGACGGAAGATGTAAAAGCCATCAGCGTTCCCACGTTGGTTCTGCATGGAGAAGACGACCAGATCGTCCCAATCGCCGATTCCGCACATAAGTCAATCAAGCTGCTGAAAAACGGCACCTTGAAAACCTATCCTGGCTTTTCGCACGGCATGCTCACTCTCAATGCCGATGTTCTGAATGCTGACCTTCTAAAGTTTATTGAGACCTAAAACAAAAAGGGCGGCCGCATGATTGCAGCCGCCCTTTAGTATTGTTTGCCAAACCACTTCCTTAAAGGTCAGTGATAAAGCCAAGCGTCTTATTTCTTGATTGCTTCTACGTCGATGTCGAGCGCGAAGTTCGGGCCGAGGCCAAAGTCCTTCAGCTTGGTGATGCCAAACTCAGTACCGTCAAAACCACCAGTTGCCGAGAAGCCGGTCTTGATGGTTTTTGCGTCCCAAGGCAGCGGGGACTCATTGTTCCAAGTCACGTCAAGCGTTACTGGCTTTGTTGTGCCAGCCAGCGTCAGGTCGCCAGTCACTTTCGCAGTCTTTTCGCCGGTCTTTTCGATGGCTGTGCTTTTGAAGGTGATTTCAGGGAATTCCTCGACGTTCAGGAAGTCCGGGCTTTTGAGGTGCGTGTCACGCTTTTCGTGATTGGTGTCGATGCTGGCCGCATCGATTTTCAGCTCGATCGAGCTTTTCGTAACGTCGTTCTTATCGAAGGAGATGGTGCCGGAAACCGATTTGAAATCGCCATGGGCATTGGCCCAGCCTGCGTGGCTGGTCTTGAAGTTTACCCACGCATGCGTTGGATCGATCTCATAAGAGTCGGCAGCAAAAGCCGTGCCAGCGAGAAGGCCAAAAAGGGCCGCGGTCGTTGCAAGAAGCTTCATAATATTCTCCATTGGGAAGATGCCCGACGACATGTCGGGATGGGTTATCAGCCAGAAAATTGAAGTCCGGCGATGAGGATGCCCGCGATTGCGGGAATGGCTGCCACGAGACCATAAACAAGCGGTCGCACCGAAATGGCGGCCCCACTGAAACGGCGCGTGTAGACGGAAGACAGAGGAACGACCACAAGCGTTAAGCCCACTGCAATGAGTGCGGCCGACGACGCGACCGGTGCAAGCATGGCCGTGGTCAGCAAGCCCAAATAGGCGACCCATGCAAATGCCAGGCCACTGATGCCGCTGAGCGCGAATGCCGAACCATCGCCGCGCAGATGTCTGATATAGCTGACAAGCAGATAACCGCCGAAAAGGGCCGTGAGCGCACCGTTGAACATGGCCATGCCCATGTAGCCGCCGAGAATGGCAACAAGTGCAGTGGCAAGCGATGTTGCAAAAACAGCCTGCGGCAGAACGGAGTTTTGAGCCTCGTCACTCGTTTTACGTTGTACGGCAGACCAGACGACACCCGCAACGGCGATCGCGACCAAAGCCAATGTGATAATCAGTTTCTGGTTATTACTGGCAAGAATATTCTTCCCGATCCACCAGACCGGCAATCCGAGGCCAATCAATGCTGCCGCGGCAGCAAAAACCGTGGATCGCGAACGAAAGCGCCAAGCGGCAGCGGCCAAAACAACGGACCCTACGGCAAAAACATAGGGCAATTTGTGAACAGCGCGCACGGGCGGAAATGCTGGAACGCCTTCAAGAACGATAAATATCGCAACCGCGCTGAGCGGAACAAGCAGGGCAAGAACGGCGGTTTGAGCGTTTAAAAAGCGTCGGGAAAAAAGAGCAATTGCAACACCCAATGCCAGTGGAAAGGCAATAATTGTCGTCAGCATTGTTTGTAGCATTTGGTCGCTATACCTTTGAAATCTAAATTAGAATATCTTTCGATGCGGCGTAAAAATCCGCGTGATCTGCGCACGACGCTATTCTGACTTCTCTCCTCGTTGCAACCGGTCAGTCCACACGACCCCGTCACATTGGCGTGAGAGCGCGGGGTGACACTTCGTTCAATAAAAGTGAACAACGCAACCAATCATGCGCAAGCATCTTGCTTAAGAGGCTTTCGACGCATTAGTTACGCATATTCTTAAAAACTGCGGGGTTAGCGGTGGCAAAATTATCTGCGTTCGTCCGTCGAACGCTTATCATGTTGGGACTAGGTGTTGCCTTGCTTCTGGGCATGGTTGCGACGTCTCTGTGGTTGGTTCAGGTCAACAACAAATACTCGCAGGAAACCGCAGATCTGCGTCGCCTACGTGCATCCATCCTCGACGTTCTGACCACCGTGCAGGATGCCGAAACCGGGCAACGCGGCTATCTCTTGACGGGCGATGCGCAGTACCTCGCTCCCTATCAGGATGCGTTGGGAACGCTTGGAAAAAAACGTGCGCTTCTTGCAGAGCGCGTCGGCGTTCGCCCCGAATACGCCCCGGATTTGCAAAGTTTGCAAAGCAATATCGATAACAAACTGGCAGAAATCGGTAAGACGGTTGCCCTTGTGAAAGAAGGCCGCACACAGGAGGCCGTTGATCTCGTTCGTGGTGATACCGGCCTTGTCTATATGCGTGACATACGCGAAACGCTGGATGGTTATCAGCAGCGGGCGGATGACCGTCTTCGCATCATCGTTGCCGAACAACTGTCAGCAGCAGAAAACCTGCGCTGGGTCACGATCGTTGGCTCAATTGCGATCATAGGCGTGGTTGGCAGCGCTCTGTGGCTCATCACCAAATACATCCGCGAACTCATGCGCTCGCGCGAAGAGGTCGATGAGCTGAACCGGGGTCTGGAAGAGCGGGTGAATGAGCGAACCAGAGACCTGATCCGCGCCAATCAGGAAATCCAGCGTTTCGCCTACATCGTCACCCATGACCTCCGCGCCCCGCTTGTGAACATCATGGGCTTTCTGTCGGAGTTCGATGCCTCACTGAAACCCGTGCAGGCATTCGTTCTTGCTGACGGCAAAGCGATCCCGGAGCAGCAGATCAAAGATGCCAGAATTGCTGTCGAAGAAGATCTTCCCGAAGCCATGGGTTTCATCCGGTCCTCCACACGCAAGATGGACCAACTCATCAATGCGATCCTCAAAATTTCTCGCGATGGGCGCCGGAAACTGCAAGCCGAGAAAGTCGATATCAAAGACCTTCTGGTCACGGCAGGGGCCAGCGTTCAACATCAGGTCAGCGCCACCAACGGCGCCGTCGATGTGGATGTGCAAAGTTTCACCGTGATCAGTGACAGGATTTCACTGGATCAAATCCTTGGCAATCTGTTTGACAACGCCGTCAAATATCAGATGCCCGGAAGACCGCTGCAACTATCGGCCCGCATCCTGCCACAAGGGCGCGGCTCGGTACGGGTCGATATCAGCGACAATGGACGCGGCATTGCCGAAGACGATCATGAACGCATTTTCGAACTCTTCCGCCGTGCCGGACCGCAGGACCAGCAGGGCGAAGGCATTGGCCTTGCACATGTGCGTTCGCTAATCAGAAATTTAGGCGGAGATATTACGGTCGCATCCGAACTCGGCAAGGGAAGCACCTTTCAACTGACATTGCCGACAGATCTGCGGAAAATTACGCGAGGGAACGACATATGAAAGCAACAGGCCAGGAAGTCACGATCGTTATGGTCGAAGACGATGAGGGACACGCGCGCCTTATCGAAAAGAATGTGCGCCGCGCAGGCGTGAACAACGAGATCGTTCCCTTCACGCTGGGTCACAAAGCGCTGGATTTCATTCTTGGGCCGGAGCGCGATGGCCTCGTCAGCAAGGACCGCTACCTTCTGATTCTGCTTGATCTGAATTTGCCGGATATGTCAGGGATCAAAATTCTCGAACAGATCAAAAGCAATGAGCACACAAAGCGCATGCCGGTTGTGGTTTTGACGACAACCGACGATGAGACGGAAATTCAGAAATGCTATGATCTGGGCGCGAATGTCTATATCACCAAGCCAGTCGACTATGAGGGTTTTGCAACGGCAATCAGAAACCTCGGCCTCTTCTTCTCCGTAATACAGGTTCCTTGAAAGCTTAATGACGTTGCGAATACTCTATGTCGATGACGACCCAACGCTTGCAAAGCTCGCAGCCCGCGTGCTTGGTCGGCATGACATAACTGTGGTTCACGCAGCCTCTGTCGCGACTGGCCTAGAGGAGTTCAATGCCGGTGTGTTTGATGCTGTGGTCCTGGATCACTATTTCCAGAACGGCACCGGCCTTCAGTTTCTGAAAAGCATTGGTGACGCCTGCCGGAAAATTCCGGTTCTGTATGTAACTGGTGCCAGTGAAGCCCAAGTTGCCATCGATGCGCTGAAAGCCGGCGCTGCCGATTACGTCATCAAGAATGTTGCAGATGACTTTTTTCCGCTTTTGCTGAACTCCATTCAGCAGGCGCTGGAGAACTTCCAGCTTCGCCGTGAGAAGGAAGAAGCCGAACGGCTGCTTGTTCAGGCAAAAGAACGCGCCGAGCTGATGGCAAAGGAAATGAACCACCGCATCGCCAACAGCCTGTCTTTGGTCTCTGCCATGATCCGTATGCAGATGAATGCGGTGGCCACCGAAGAAGCCCGCACCGCGCTTCTGGAAACCCAAAGCCGTATTTCCGCCATCGCTGGCGTCCATCGCAGCCTTTACACGGCAGACAATGTCGGCGAGGTCGAGCTTTCCGCCTATCTCTCGTCAATCATACAGGATCTCGCCAAGTCTGCTCCAGACAGCGAAAAAATTCGTATCACGACGGATATGGAAACGATAAAGGCGTCACCAGATCAGGCCGTGGCGCTGGGTGTTATCGTCACGGAACTGACAACAAACGCTTTGAAATATGCCTATCCCGATGGGGTTGGTGACATCCGCATTCTTTTGAAGACACATGAAAACACCATGCGTCTGATCGTGGAAGATGACGGCATCGGCATGAGTGTCCAAAACCCACCAAAGGGAACAGGCCTTGGCACACGGCTGATCACCGCCATGGCGCAGAGCCTGCGAGCAAATGTCAGCCAGTCCAACACGCAATCTTCCCAAGGGGCATCTGTCTGCGTGCAATGGGAAGAACACGGCACCGCCCGCTAACTCAAGCGGGCGCTCTGAGGGACTGGATTAGAACCCCGGTGCCATTGCAACTGCCTGTGAGGCAGGCGCACCAGACATCACCACAATCGGTGCACGGTCAGGAACACGATTGTAGAGATCAATGATGTCCTGGTTCATCAAACGCACACAGCCGGACGACACCGATTTTCCGATGGTCCACCACTCCGGCGAACCGTGCAGACGATAGATCGTGTCTACACCATCCTTGAAGATATAAAGGGCGCGTGCACCAAGCGGGTTTGAAAGACCCGGTGCCATACCGCCATTCGCAGCGCTATAAGGTTCAAGCTCCGGCTGGCGCCCGATCATTTCCGTTGGCGGCGTCCAGCGGGGCCACTGGCGCTTGTACTGAATGACGCCCCTGCCCGCCCATTCGAAACCGGCACGACCAAGACCCACGCCATAACGCATCGCCTGATTGTTCTCGTAGGTCAGGTAAAGAAAATGGTTTGCCGTATCCACGACGATTGTGCCGGGGCGTTCTCCCGTCGGATTTTCCACCATCTGGCGGTAAAAACGAGGGTTGATTTTCTCGTAGGGAATGGCGGGTAGAGGGAACTGCTCGTCCGGCTTTGCACCATAGATTTCTGCGTAGAACGGATCCGCCACCGGCTTCGTATTCACGGCAGCCTCACGCGGTGTGGTGGTGCAACCGGCAAGCGCCGTTACTGCCAAACCTCCTGTGCCCAAAAGGAAAGACCGGCGGGTGGTGTCATGCTTCAACAATCTATGTCCTCGTCAATGTGTCATCTCGCACCCGCAAATGGGTCTGCGAGCGCCGCTTCGGGGCGGCTGATAGGGTATTTTGTGCCGGAAACTTTTTCCGCCATGCTTTTTGCGCCGTTGTTTTTCAACAAAGCTCGGAAACTGGGGTGCATTCCGCCGTCGACATAAGCGTTGGCAACGCTTGAAGTTCCCTCGCTGATGGCCAGTGCCAGCTTTTGTTGCTCGGCATCCAGTTTCGCAGCAACAGCCGGTTCCGTTTGGTTGATCGCAGGAGGGCAGCTTGCGATCGGGTCGGACGGCTCGCCATTGGCAAACTCGCTGTTGAACACGTACCGGCGACCGCAGACAGACACTTTCGGCTGACGCTTTGTCAGCTCGAAATAATCGTAACCTTCCTTCAGCGTTTTCCAGAATGGGAAGTTTGGATCGTTTTTATAAGCGGCCATGTTGCGGGTCGTCATGCGGAACGGATAGGCCTGAACCTGAAAGCGGTCCTGTCCGCCCTTCAACGCCCTGTCGGCAATTGCATAGATTTCGCCAACCTGCTGATCCGTCATGGCGTAACAGCCGGAAGAAGAGCAAGCGCCATGCACCATCAGCGCCTCACCCGTATAACCAAGTGCGGCTTCCAGGCGGTTGGGATAACCAAGGTTGAAGGACACGTAATATTGCGAGTTCGGGTTCATCATGCCCGAAGAGACATGATAGAAACCTTCTGGTGCCTGCCTGTCACCGCTCTTGGTTTTTGGTCCAAGTTTGCCGGACCAGCGACACATGGGATAGGTCTTGAACAGGGCATAGGCGCCTGTCTTGTCGACCTTCCAGACCTCAAGTTCGCTTTCCTGCTTGAAAATGCGGACAAGAACGGGACTTTCCGCTTTCATGCCTTTCGCAGACATGGCAGCGGCAATTTTGGACGACAATTTTGGTGGAGCCCTATCGGCGCTATCAAGACCCATGGATGTGCACGCCGCAAGCGCGCAGCACAACACAGCAACAGCCGTTGCTCTTTTCGATAAGTTCAGGATGTTTCGAAGCTTCGCTGGAACGAGCCTCGAAAAATTTGGATTGATCATCAAAACGCCTTGCCCGCCTCTGTAAGCGAAACCGTACATAGAGAAGTTGACCGCAAGACGGCAACCACCCTCGAGGACAAAGAGTCGTGAATTTACGTTACGTCTTCGTTAATCATACGAACACAACTAAGTGAGCCTGCCCACTCAGAGAACCATTGGTGGCTCGTCATTTTCGTCCGGATTTGGAACGGGTTGCTCATCCGGGAGGATGTCGGGCTCGGGTTCTTGTATTGGCGGAACCTCTGGTATGGGAGCGATGGGAGGCGGCATCGACGGAACTGGCTCGACCGGGATAACACTCATCACATCAACCTATCATTTAACAAACTGACGGGCAGCACTCTGTCCAAAATCGCCAATTGGTCCACTTGCGTTCGCCAACATAGGTCCATTCAAACTTGGTGCTGCCCGTATCTCAATTTACGCGAAGTAAACGATGTGCGTCGCGAAGAGTTCCAATTCAGTGCGGATCAGGCAAAACCGAGGGAGTTGCGCGCGATCTCCCGCTTATCGCCATAATCGCGCAAATGGGCGTCGTGGCCATATTCACGGGCAACCGTTCTGCTGACCTGAAGTTCAGGCATTTGCAGCAGCGCATCTGCGTAAGTACCCGTTTCATCTTCGTGATTAACGGTGTCCGGTGTGGTTTTTAAAAAATCAAACATGGCTTCCTCCCATTCACGATTTTTAACGCATCAGCTGGCGCTGTGTTCCCTCCGAATAACGCAACAACCGATGTATTCTAAAACAATCTTATACCACGCTTTTTTGACAATTTGTTACGGCACATCATTAAGAAAATATCAGTTTGCCGACCCGGACGATTGCCGCAACACCAGATCGACCGGCCAAAGCTCCTGACACTCGTCAACAGGTCGGCCCGCGATGATTTGCAACAGCAAATCCGTCACCCGCTCTCCCGCCATTCGCAGCGGAGATCGCGTTGTTGAAAGCGATGGCAACATGCTTTCAGGCGTCAGATAAGGGAACACGTCATCATGGGCGATGACAGAAACATCCTTGCCGATTGTGAGGCCAAGCTGGCTGGCGGCGCGGTACACCCCCTGCGCCGTCATCATGGCACCGGCAACGAAAGCCGTCGGGCGTGAGGCTTTTTCAAGCAGCGATCGTGCGAACTGAAACGCAGTTTCCTCACTGAACGGCGCAGACAGAACCATGCGTGGATCAAGCGCCATATCCATTGTTGCCAACGCATCGCGATAGCCATTTTCGCGGTCTATCACAAACGTCATGCCCTTGGGGCCGTTGATGAACGCAATGTTGCGATGCCCCCGCTCCAACAGGTGAACCGTAGAGAGATAAGTCACGGCGTGGTTGTCGATATCCAGCCAGGCATGTTCGAATTTCGAATCGGAGCGACCGTGGATGATGAAGGGAATGCCGAGCTTGTGCAGAAGCGCTATCCGTTCGTCATCAGGGCGCGGTGAGTGGATGATGATGCCATCGACCCGACCGCTCGCGGCCAATCTGCTGAAGATTCTGAGTTCGTCGTTGAGATCGTTATCCGTCGTCACACTGACGACGATATCCGTGTCCTCACCCTCCAGACGGCTGGCCATGCCGCCCATAAATTCTGAGAAAAAATAACCGTTGCCACTTCGGCCCATAACGACGCCGATGGCACCAGCCTTGCCCGTTGCCAGACGCACGGCATTCACATTCGGTCGATAACCAAATTTGCGAGCAGCCTCCATCACCCGTTCGCGCGTTTCCTGCCGCACTTCAGGATAACCGCCAAGCGCCCGGCTGACCGTTGTGGGCGACAACCCCACTTTTTCCGCAAATTCCTTGAGCTTCATAAGTCCCGCCGTTTTCTCTTGCATGCGTCGATATGCGGGAAGTTTCAAGACGTCAAAAATTGAAAACGATTTCAAATGTTAATTAGAAATGGGACTCGGACTCAAGCACGAAATTGACAGATCACGATAAACTCTATGAAATCTCCGAACAACAGCGACGAAAACAACCCTATTGACACGTCATCAGGAATTTGACAGCTTTCAAAAGTCGAAAGCGCTTTCAATTTAGAGGATAATTGGAATCGCCATGGAGGAGTTTGACAATGAATATTTCAATGAGAGTTTTGGCTTTGTGCGGCAGCGTGTTGTCCACGGGCTTTGCCGCGCAGGCCGCGGAAATTTCGATTGCTGCGAATTCTACAGGCAAGGGCCTGAATTTCATTCGCGAACAGGTGAGCGTGTTTGAGAAGCAAACCGGCCACAAGGTGAAGATTGTGAGCATGCCGCCGTCTTCGAGCGAGCAGTTTAGTCAGTATCGCCTGTGGCTGGCAGCCGGAAACACGGATGTTGATGTTTACCAGACAGACGTTGTGTGGGCACCGCAGCTGGCAGAACAGTTCGTGGACTTGACGGAGGCCACAAAGGACGTCATCGGCCAACATTTCCCTTCCATCGTTGCATCGCAAACAGTGGATGGCAAGCTTGTGGCAATGCCGATGTACACCGATGCTCCGGCCCTATTTTACCGCAAGGATCTGCTTGAGAAGTACAGCAAGCAGCCACCGAAAACGTGGACGGAACTGGCGGAAACCGCCAAGGACATTCAGGACAAGGAACGCGCGGCTGGCCTGAAAGACATCTGGGGCTTCGTGTTCCAGGGTAGCGCCTATGAGGGACTGACCTGCAACGCGCTGGAATGGATCGCCTCTGCCGGCGGCGGGCGCATTGTCGAGACGAATGGTGACATCAGCATCAACAATGAGAAGGCTGCGGCAGCCCTCGACATGGCAAAAAGCTGGATCGGCACGATTTCTCCGCAGGGCGCCCTTGCCTACAAGGAAGAAGAAGCGCGCGGCATCTGGCAAACGGGCAATTCTGTCTTCATGCGCAACTGGACATATACATATGCACTCGGCAATGGCGCTGACAGCGCAATCAAGGGCAAGTTCGGCGTTGTCCCTCTGCCTGCGGGCGCTGAAGGCATAGCACCCGCCTCGACCTTGGGCGGCTGGAATGTTGCCGTCTCCAAATATTCGAAACATCAGGATGTTGCGATTGCGCTGGTCAAATTCCTCGGCTCTGCGGAAACGCAGAAGAAGCGCGCGGTGGAACTTTCGAACATGCCAACCATCGCAGCGCTTTATGACGACAAGGACGTTGCTGCCGCCCAGCCCTTTATGCCGCTCTGGAAACCCATCTTCGAAACCGCCGTGCCGCGCCCATCGGCGGCAACCAAGGTGAAATATAACGAGGTGTCCGCAAAGTTCTGGGGTGCTGTTCACAACACGCTTTCTGGCACCGGCTCGGCAGCTGAAAATCTCGAACTTCTCGAAGTCGAACTCACCGACCTCAAGGGCAACGGCTGGTAATTCAGCTTTTACCCATCAAGCGGCTGTCACAGGCCGCTTGATGTCTCTTCAAACGGTGGGAATATTTGATGACCAAAACCGCCCATGACCGTCATGCGGCAGCAATCATGACGGGCTCCGATCTACAATCGGAACGTCTGCGCTCTGCCTGGCTGTTTCTAGCACCAACATTTTTGACGCTTGCGCTCGTCGCCGGCTGGCCGCTGGTAAGAACCGTGTGGTTCAGCCTGACCGATGCGTCTTTGACCAATCTTTCCGGCGCACAATTCGTCGGCCTGAAAAACTATCTTTCATGGATCACGCTCAGCAGCGGTCGCACAGTTTACCGTGGCCTTCTTGCCGACCCGGCCTGGTGGGGTGCCGTGTGGAACACCATGAAATTTACGCTGGTTTCCGTTTCCCTGGAAACCGTCCTCGGCCTGATCGTTGCACTGGTTCTGAATGCAGAATTCAGAGGGCGTGGCCTCGTGCGCGCCGCCATTCTCATTCCCTGGGCCATCCCCACCATCGTATCTGCCCGCATGTGGGCGTGGATGTTGAATGACCAGTTCGGCATTTTGAATGACATGATGCTGAGCCTTGGGCTCATTTCATCAAAAATCGCTTGGACCGCCAATCCTGAAACGGCAATGACCGCCGTGTTGATCGTAGACGTCTGGAAAACGACTCCGTTCATGGCGTTGCTCATTCTGGCCGGTCTTCAAATGGTGCCGAAGGATATGTATGAGGCGGCAAAAGTCGATGGCATTCATCCCATCAAGGTCTTTTGGCGCGTTACTCTGCCAATGATCCGCCCCGCGCTGATGGTTGCGGTCATTTTCCGGATGCTGGATGCGATGCGCGTCTTCGACCTCATCTACATTCTGACGCCGAACAATTCCCAGACCAGAACCATGTCGGTTCTTGCCCGCGAAAACCTGTTCGACTTCGACAAGTTCGCCTATGGCGCAGCGGCATCGACCATGCTGTTCCTGATTATCGCCTCCATCACCATCATTTACATGTGGCTTGGGCGGGTCAACACGGATGGAGGAGCACGATGACAGCCTCTCACCTCATCAAAAATACGGCGTTCTACGCTCTCGTCACCATCATCGTCGTCTTCGCCATCTTTCCATTTTATTACGCGATCCTGACGAGCTTCAAAACCGGAACGGCGTTATTCGATATCACCTACCTGCCGACGAGCATCTCCTTTGCAAACTATAGCGACGTGTTGGGCAATGACAGCTTCTTGCGCAATTTGGGCAATTCGCTGTTGGTCGCAACCTGCGTCGTCGTTCTGTCGCTATTTCTCGCAGTCACAGCGGCTTATGCTTTGGCGCGGGTGCGGTTCAGAGGACGTTCGCTTCTGCTTTTGACGATCCTCTCGGTATCGATGTTTCCGCAGATCGCCGTTCTGGCGGGCCTGTTCGAACTCATCCGCTGGGCTGGTGTCTTCAACACACCGCTTGCGCTGATTTTTTCCTACATGATTTTCACGTTGCCCTTCACCGTCTGGGTTCTGACAACCTTCATGCGTGACTTGCCAGTGGAAATCGAGGAAGCGGCGATTGTGGATGGCGCATCGCCATGGGTCATCATCACGCAGGTTTTCATGCCTTTGATGTGGCCTGCGCTGGTGACGACGGGGCTTTTGGCTTTCATCGCGGCATGGAACGAATTCCTGTTTGCTTTGACCTTCACCTCATCCAACGAGCAACGCACCGTGCCCGTGGCAATCGCGCTGCTGTCCGGCAGTTCACAATTTGAAATTCCATGGGGAACGATCATGGCGGCTTCCGTCATCGTTACCGTCCCCCTCGTTATCCTCGTTCTGATCTTCCAGCGGCGCATCATCTCCGGCCTTACGGCTGGCGGCGTCAAAGGTTAGGAGATACTTTCATGACCAGCATTCAACTGCGTAATATTCGCAAATCCTTCGGGGCCTTCGACGTTATCAAAGGCATCGACATGGATATTCACTCCGGTGAATTCATGGTGTTCGTCGGCCCTTCCGGTTGCGGCAAATCCACGCTTCTTCGCCTCATCTGCGGTCTGGAAGAAATCACCGGCGGCGAACTGTCTTTCGACAACGCGGTCGTCAACGCGCTCACCCCGGCCAATCGTGGCGTGGCCATGGTGTTCCAGTCCTATGCGCTTTATCCGCATATGACGGTATTCGAGAACATGGCATTCGGCCTGAAGCTTGCCGGTTCGACAAAGAATGACCGGCGGAAGCGCGTCGAAACAGCAGCGGAAATGCTGCAACTGACGCCCTATCTTCAGCGCCTGCCAAAACAGCTTTCCGGCGGTCAGCGCCAGCGCGTGGCCATTGGCCGCGCTATCGTGCGCGATCCGAAGGTGTTTCTGTTCGATGAGCCGCTATCAAACCTCGATGCCGCATTGCGTGTGGCAACCCGTCTCGAAATCGCCAAATTACACCGCAGTATGCATGACACGACAATGATTTATGTCACGCATGATCAGGTGGAGGCCATGACGCTTGCCGACAGAATTTGCGTGTTGCGCGATGGCCGTGTCGAGCAGGTTGGCACGCCGCTGGAACTCTACGAAACGCCTGTCAACACATTCGTAGCCGGCTTTATCGGCTCTCCAAAAATGAACTTCCTTACCGGAAAACCTGCCGAAAGTTACGGCGCTCACACCATCGGCATCAGGCCGGAACACATCATCGTGGACGGTGGATCAGGCGGCTGGACGGGCGAGATCATTCACTCGGAAATGTTGGGTTCAGACAGCTTTATCTATCTGGATATGGGAACGGCAGAGCCAATCGTTGTGCGTGAGGAAGGTGTTTCCAACCGCCAAACCGGCCAGAAACTTACCATCTCGCCGGTGGCCGAACATATTCACCGCTTCGATGCGCAAGGCATCGCAATCCAGAAAATCGAAACGCGCGGTGCCGCGTAAACAATCCAAGACCCTCTTCACCGGCAGTTCGTCTTAACGCGCCGGTTTTATCAAGGAGCATAACATGACTATCAATACCGTCGTCTGGGGCGAAAATATTCACGAGCATATCAACGAAACGGTTCGTTCGATCTATCCCAACGGCATGCACAACACGATTGCCGATGCGCTGAACAAGACTCCGGACATCAACGCCACAACGGCCACCCTTCAGGAACCTGAACACGGGCTTTCGCAGGAACGGCTGGACAGCACCGATGTTCTGGTGTGGTGGGGCCACAAGGACCACGGCGCGGTTCAGGATGAGATCGTCGAGCGCGTTGCGAAGCGCGTCTGGGAAGGCATGGGCCTTATCGTGCTGCATTCCGGCCATTTCTCCAAGCCGTTCAAGCGCTTGATGGGAACCCCATGCGCGCTGAAATGGCGTGAGGCGGGCGAGCGTGAACGCGTATGGACGATCAACCCTCGTCACCCCATTGCAGCCGGTCTGCCGGAGCATTTTGAACTGGAAAATGAGGAAATGTACGGCGAGCAGTTCTCCGTGCCGGAACCTCTCGAAACCGTCTTCATCTCATGGTTCCAGGGCGGTGAAGTGTTCCGCTCCGGCCTGACATGGCGACGCGGCGCTGGCAATATTTTCTATTTCCGCCCCGGCCACGAAACCTACCCCACCTATCACGATGCCAATGTTCAGACAGTCATCAGCAATTCGGTAAAATGGGCTTACAATCCGGCTGGCGCTCTCAAAAGCATCCATGATGCGCCTAATGTTCCGGTCGATCAGGCCCCGGAGCCGATTGAAGAACGCGGCCCGAAACTCCACACGGCCGGCGAAGCAGGTTACAGGTAATCGATCATGAGACTTCTTATTCTTGGAACCGGCGGCATGGCCAATAACCATGCCATGTATTTCTCACAAATCTCCGGCGTCGAGCTTGTCGCGGCGGTGGATGTGGATGATGTCATCGTGCGGGCTTTTGGAGCCCGCCACAACATTTCCCAGACCTTTACGTCACTGGATGAAGCGATTGCTTGGGGGCAGTTCGATGCGGCAGCAAACGTCACGCCAGATTCGATCCACCACGCCACCAGCCTAAAACTGCTGGCAGCGGGCAAGCATGTTTTCTGCGAAAAACCTTTGGCGGAAACCTATGTCAAGGCTGCGGAAATGGCAGATGCGGCAGAAAAATCAGGCCTCGTCGCCATGGTTAACCTCACCTACCGCAACGTCGCGCCGCTTCAGGCGGCCCGGCAAATGGTTCTGGACGGCAAGATCGGCAAGTTACGGCATCTGGAAGCGTCTTATCTCCAAAGCTGGCTGGTGTCCAAAGCCTGGGGTGACTGGATGACCGAGAGCAAATGGCTCTGGCGTCTCTCCACCAAACACGGCTCCAATGGTGTGTTGGGTGATGTCGGCATTCACATCCTCGACTTTGCTTCTTACGGCGCGGGCAGCGATGTGGAACGCATTTTCACCCGCCTGAAAACCTTCGACAAATATGAAGGCAACAAGATCGACGTCTATGACCTCGATGCCAATGACAGCTTCACCATGACGGCCGAGTTGGAAAACGGTGCCATGGGCGTTATCCATGCCAGCCGTTGGGCAACAGGGCATCTCAACGAGCTTCGCCTTCGTCTGCATGGAGACAAAGGCGCGCTCGAAGTCATCCACACTCCGGAATACTCCACACTTCGGGGATGCCTCGGTGAAGACGTCGAAAAAGCCATCTGGAAAGATATCGCAGTTGAGCGCGTTGAGACCAACTACGAAAAATTCGCCAAGGCTGTGATGCAAGGTGGACAAGCGGACCCGAACTTCCGCCACGCCGCCAATCTTCAGAAGGTCCTCGACCTCTCAATCGTCACCGACCGTGAGCGACGCGAGCTTGCGGTTTCGGACTGAGCCGAACCAGATTTGATACTCAAATCCAGAAGGCGGTCATTTTGGCCGCCTTTTTTATGTCGAGAACGTTCCACACCCTATATTTTGCGATGCATTAAAATGAGTGCGGTGCAGCATTCGAAATTGGCTTGCCTTGAAATCATAATATGACTTTAATGCCTACATACTATCAGTTTGCAGGTTCGATATGCAAGTCAGCCCACAGCCCTTTACGAAAATCGCCGCTGTCGGGAGCTATTATCGATCTCTCTAAAACCACATGAAACATAAGGGTTAGAGAAGTGAAAATCGCTATTGTCGGATGCGGGTCACGTCACAAGATGTTCCGCGACTCCGTGACCGAAGATTACCCGGACAAACACGAAATCGTTGCCCTGTGCGACAGCAACGCACACCGCTTGGGCGAGGCTGCAAAAGCCATTTCCAAACCCGGTACCAATGGCGTGCCGACCTATCTTGCCGAAAATTTTGATCAGTTGATTGCCGAGCAAAAGCCAGACACTATCGTTGTCGCTACGCCGGACTTTCTGCATTCGGATTACATCATCAAGGCGTTTGAGGCTGGATGTGACGTTATCTGTGAAAAGCCGCTGACCATCGATCTTTCACGCCTGAAACAGATTGTGGATGCGCAGGCCCGTACAGGCCGCAAGGTTATGGTCACGTTCAACTACCGCTATTCCCCTGCCCGCACACAAATCAAGGAAATGCTCTCGTCTGGTGTCATCGGTACGATAACCGCAGTTGATTTCCGCTGGCATCTGGACCGGGTGCACGGCGCGGATTATTTTCGACGCTGGCACCGCCACAAGGAAAATTCCGGCGGTCTTCTTGTCCATAAATCAACGCACCACTTCGACCTCCTCAACTGGTGGCTTGCATCCGCGCCGACCGAAGTTTTCGCCTCTGGCCAACGCGCCTTCTACCGTCCTGAGACAGCCGTGGAGCTGGGGTTGCAAGATCACGGCCCCCGCTGTGCAGACTGTCCCGTGGCGGAGAAGTGTGCCTTCCGGCTCGACCTCTCCGCCGATGCGGCTTTGCGTGCGCTTTATCTCGATGCAGAAGACGAGGATGGTTATTTCCGTGACCGTTGCGTCTTCGATGCAGATATCGGCATTGAAGATACGTTGCAGGCCCACATTCGGTATGCATCCGGCGTGACCGCCAACTATACGCTAACTGCCTATTCTCCCTGGGAAGGACTGGAAATCCGCTTTCAGGGCACCAAGGGCGAAATCACCCACAAGCATATCGAAGTGCATGGCGTGTTCGGTGGCATTCGCGACCACGCCGATGAAGAGGCGATCACCACAGAACTGCATCTGGCCGGTGAAAAACCGCAAAAAATCGACGTGCCAAAAGCCACAGGTCACCACGGCGGCGCAGACCCCGTTATGCTGGGTTATATCTTTGCTCCGGAAACCATGGAGCCGGATCGCTTCAACCGGGCATCCGACCATGTGTCTGGCGCGTGGTCCATTCTCACCGGCATAGCGGCAAACGCGTCGATTGAGACTGGTTCAGCGGTTAACATCCAGTCGATGCTGACATCACGCGGCATCAAAATCTGATACTGGTTATTTTTGGGAAATGACGGAGGCAGGCGGAAGTCTGCCTCAATTCGTTTGGGCGTGGCAAAGCAGGAACGTTGAAAAGGCCCATAAACGGAAAAAGCCTGCCGCGGGAGGAGGTGCGGCAGGCTTTAAACTTGATCGACAACTGGGAGGAGGAGTGTTGCCGATCCCATCTCGCGACGCTGGGAGGAGGAGTGCGTCGCTTCGATGATTTGAATATAGCGATCCCTACAAAATTTAATAGAGCAACTCTCGCAATGCAGCGATGCATTATTGCATAGCTTGAAAATCCGTGCCGAGTTTTTAAGCAGTGCCGGATATTCGTCGGTGATTATACGTCCCGATGCACCTGAAAACCGGCAAAGGACTGGTTCACTGGCATCAACTCAATGCTATTGATGTTGATATGCTTGGGCTGGGACGCGACCCAATGGATGGTATTTGCGATATCATCCGGCACGATTGGATTGACGCCCTTGTAAAGCGTATCGGACGCGTCCTGATTGCCGCCGGTGCGGACAACGGTGAATTCCGTTTCGCACATACCCGGTTCGATGGACGTGACGCGAACGCCTTTTCCATGCATGTCAGAGCGCAGGCCAAGCGAGAACTGGCGCAGAAACGCCTTCGTGCCCGCATACACATTGCCACCCGCATAGGGCCAGTGCGCCGCAACCGAAGAAAGGTTGATAATCATGCCGCGGCGTTCGATCAAGACCGGCAATAGATGATGCGTGATGTTCAACAGGCCGGTGATGTTGGTGTTGACCATAGTGTGCCAGTCTTTCAGCGGCACACCTGGAGCCGTCGCCGTGCCCAGCGCCAAACCGGCATTGTTGACCAGAATGTCGATGTCCTTGAACTCCGCAGGAAGCACATCGAATTCAGACTGCATCGCAGCTTCGTCCGTAATATCAAACACCATACCGTGAAAGGCAGGCCCAAGCTCCTCGCGAAGAGCGGCAATGCGATCTGCACGGCGGCCAGTTCCAACGACTTGCCATCCGTCCTTTGCAAAAAGTCTTGCTGTGGCCTGTCCAAATCCGGACGTGGCGCCCGTGATCAGAATTGTTCCGCTCATATGAATATCTCCGTTTTTAAACGTCTATTTTTAAAGAAGCTTTCGCGCCGCAATCGCAAGGCATTCCTTGAAGGCTGTGAGATCGGTATAGAGTGCGTCCGCAGGCGCATCGCTCACGACCACCACACCGCCGCGCCGAACAATGCCACCATGCAGCATCAAATTGTCCGCCATATCGAAGTTCTCGATGGAAAGACCGTCGGCACCTCTGTAGCGCCCGGTTTCATCCTGCGTCGAGACATCACCATAATAACGCATGATGCGCGTGAAATGGTTTGCCGCCACGTTCGTATAGGCGAAAACCGGCTTGCCCAGCGCGCACATGAAGCCGAGTTCGTAGCTCGTGCCGGTATCTGCGGCGATGCCGCGAAACGGCGTGAGGTTGGCGATGACGGCATCCGCCTCTATCATCATCTGCTCGTCCACGGCATTGATGTTGCAGCCATGCTCGATTTTCGTGTCTGCGGGCGGGATCAGGAGGTCGCCGGGTGAAATCGGGGTAAAACCCGCTTCACGGGCGAGGGCTGCTTTGACATCAAGCATTTCACGGGCATTCGAAAGGAAGACTTCCGGCCCGGCAAGGTATATTTTTACTGGCATGAATGACTGGCGCTTCTAAAAAACAGGAAACTTACATGCCAACCTAACCCGTGTTTCCGTTGCTAGGCAAGGCCATGTTGGCCACTGAAAAGCAACATAAGCGGTATCGCGCCCCCCGAGTTTCCGTTATACGCCCCATCACACATTCAGCAGCGGAGCAAACCATGGCAGCAAAAATCCGTTATCACGAAGGCGATATTTCCACGAGCGATGCAGCTCGTTATACCGGCGCCATCGCAATCGATACGGAAACACTTGGCCTCGTTCCGCGTCGGGACCGGCTGTGCGTGGTCCAACTGTCGTCCGGTGACGGCACCGCGGATGTGATCCGTATTGCGTCCGGCCAGAAAGAAGCGCCGAACCTCGTTGCCATGCTGGCAGACCCAGCCCGCCAGAAAATTTTTCATTATGGCCGCTTTGATATCGCCGTTCTTTTCCACACCTTCGGCGTTACTACTACGCCGGTTTTCTGCACCAAGGTCGCCTCGCGTTTGTGCCGCACCTATACGGATCGTCATGGGCTAAAGGACAATTTGAAAGAAATGCTGGAGGTGGATATTTCCAAAGCACAGCAGTCTTCCGACTGGGCCGCAGAAAAACTCTCCCCGGCACAACTCGAATACGCAGCCTCTGACGTGCTTTATCTCCACGCATTGCGTGACAAGCTCACCGCACGCCTCATTCGCGATGGTCGTTATGAGCACGCCGAAGCCTGCTTCGCGTTTCTACCGACCCGCGCCAAGCTGGATTTGCTCGGCTGGGATGAAACCGATATTTTCGCTCATAGCTAAAGCATATCTGGTAGCAGCGTGCAGCGGTTTTGCGACGAAGACATGCTTTAACGTCCGCACATATACTTAGCGGATCGTTAATCTTTCACCGCCATTCTTCAATCTGATGATTCGATGCGTTTTCATGCAACTGCGCTGCGAAAGCTGCGTTGTATCTGATCAATGCGCCGCATGAGCGGACGGGAATAACACCTGCGTCGTCGCCAAGGCTCGCCTCTTAGGAAACAAGAGCCATTTCAAGGTTGGTAGTGTTTGGGCCACCCAGGCACTTATCGACAAGAGGGAGCGCGCCATGCTGTCGCCTGTGAGTGCCGTTTCAGCGGCTGATATTTCTTTTCAGACATCCAGTTCGCGGCAGGAGACTACACCTCCCGTCAGCATTCAGCCTCCCGTTCTAAAAACAGAACCGGATGCAGCAAATATTTCAACAAGTGCCAATATTCGCGCTGTTTCAGGAGAGCTTCAACTTTCGCAAAATGCGGGCGTGCTTGCCGAAACGCTTGGCAAACTTATGAACATTGCGCGCATGGATGGCGAGCCTACCGATGCTTACGTCAACCGCTTGGTGGCAAGCATGCAGTCTTTGCCAGCAGACCAGAAGGCGATGCTGGAAAAAGAGTTGGGCAGCATTTTAAAGGGTGTGACCCTGTCCGTCCTCGCCGATGCTCTCAAAAACTCGGCGGGTCCGGATGCAGCAAGACTGGCCATCATGTTCGAGCTTGCGCGCTCCACCAATACGGCGCGTGGCACACGCAACGTTTCGTCCTATCTGCAAGACATCTTGCCGCAAAGCAGGGCGATGCCTCCGCTTTCAACATCTGTCTTGCCAGCGTCTGCCCTGGCAGATGACAAGCCACAGGCTGTCGCAGGCGGAGCGACCGGCCAACAGCCCGTGAAACAAACAGCTACGAGGCTGCCAGAGCCAGCGAATAACGCAGCGCTGAAACAATCGGCAGAGCCATCACTATCCAACACAGGGGCGGCGACGCGCCCTGTACCCCAGCAATCTGCCTCGGGGCAGGTTGCCGCTTCAGTGATGACCAAATCGCCGTCATCCATTGCAGAAATAGCATTGCCGGTACCCGGCACCATACTGGCCGGTGAACACGACACACCTGAGCAAGTTACCAAGCCTATATTAGCAATCAAACAAGAAACTCCCGCGACGAATGTGAGCGCCAATCCGGACGCCGATCTGCAAAACGCGGATACGGGTTCACGCTCGTCCATCGCGTCACCCACCCCGCAAGATGGCCGCCAAAATCTCCCGGCAATAATCAATCAATTCTCGGGCGCTAGTGCAAAGGATATGGAAAAGCTGCTTCTCGCTGTTCTGCTCGGCAAATTGCCAGCCAGTGCAGAAACGACTATGGCAGCGGCACTCGCTCTCAGCACACCTGAAACAAACGCCGAACCGATAACAAAGTCTCCATTGCCGCCCACAGCTGGACACGCAAAACCGGAAACTACGGCAGAAGAGACTGCGCTTTCCAACAGCCGCCCTGAAATGCTTGCGGCGCAAAAGGCGGCGCTGACCGCAGATCTTAAAACTGCGATTGCGGAGCACCCAACATTGTTTGCCGCTATTGCAGCCGTGGTGACCAAAGAAGGAATACCCCTGCCCTTCGTTCAATATCCAGCGGCAAAAGACGAGCAAGAATCCGACGCGCCCCCCAGAGGTCGGTGGCCGTCTTCTGGTGACGGCTCGGAGCAGGAAGAAGAGGGTGGAGAATCGCCCCAAGACGATTCTGCTGAGGAAGAGCGTGTCGCGGCCAATGACGAAAACGTCGACCGCTCTCTATCCGAAGGCGCGAATGAGGATGGCCGAACCGGCAACGCTGAATCCTATTATCTCAAGATGAGCAGTTTCAGCTGACACTTTTAAAAAGTGCAGACAACAAAAAAACCGCCGGATCGCTCCGGCGGTTTTCTTATTTCACAAGAACCGAACGATTATTCGGTGCGGTTCTTCAGAGCTGCGCCGAGGATGTCGCCGAGCGAAGCACCGCTGTCGGACGAACCGAACTGAGCAACTGCTTCCTTCTCTTCTGCGATTTCCAGAGCCTTGATCGAAAGCATGACCTTACGGTCTTTCTTCGAGAAGTTGACAACGCGGGCGTCGAGAACCTGGCCAACCGAGAAACGCTCTGGACGCTGATCGTCGCGATCGCGTGCCAGGTCGTTGCGGCGGATGAAGGACGTGATGTCTTCATGAGCAACGAGCTTCACTTCGATGCCACCTTCGTTCACGCCGATAACTTCAGCGGAAACGACAGCGTTCTTGCGCAGTTCGCCAGATGTTGCGGCTTCGCCGACAGCATCCTTGCCAAGCTGCTTGATGCCGAGCGAGATACGCTCCTTCTCAACGTCAACGTCAAGAACAACAGCCTTCACGGTATCGCCCTTGTTGTATTCCTCGATGACCTGTTCGCCTGGACGGTTCCAGTCGAGGTCAGAAAGGTGAACCATGCCATCAACGTCGCCTTCGAGGCCGATGAACAGGCCGAATTCGGTCTTGTTCTTGACTTCGCCTTCGACTTCAGTGCCGGCAGGATGGCTGTAGGCAAATGCCTGCCATGGGTTTTCGAGGGTCTGCTTGAGACCAAGCGAAATGCGGCGCTTGGACGGGTCAACTTCGAGAACGACCACGTCAACGTCCTGAGTCGTGGACAGGATCTTGCCGGGATGTACGTTCTTCTTGGTCCAGGACATTTCAGAGATGTGGATGAGGCCTTCGATGCCTGGCTCCAGCTCAACAAATGCGCCGTAGTCTGTGATGTTCGTAACAGTACCGGAGATCTTCTTACCAACTGGATATTTGGCAGAGATGCCATCCCAAGGATCAGACTCGAGCTGCTTCATGCCGAGCGAGATGCGGTGGGTTTCCTGGTTGATACGGATGATCTGAACCTTGACCGACTGGCCAATGTTGAGGATTTCCGAAGGATGGTTGACGCGGCGCCATGCCATGTCCGTGACGTGCAGCAGGCCGTCGATGCCGCCGAGGTCAACGAACGCACCATAATCGGTGATGTTCTTGACAACGCCGTCAACAACCTGGCCTTCTTCGAGGTTCTGAACGATTTCAGAACGCTGCTCAGCACGGGACTCTTCGAGAACCGTACGGCGCGATACAACGATGTTACCGCGGCGCTTGTCCATCTTGAGGATTTCGAAGGGCTGTGGGTTGTGCATCAGAGGCGTAACGTCGCGGATCGGACGAATATCGACCTGCGACCGTGGAAGGAACGCAACAGCGCCATCCAGATCGACGGTGAAGCCACCCTTGACCTGGTTGAAGATAACGCCTTCGACGCGTTCGCCAGCTTCGAACTTGGCTTCGAGCTTGACCCAGCTCTCTTCGCGGCGAGCCTTCTCGCGCGACAGAACGGCTTCGCCCAGAGCATTTTCAATGCGCTCAACATAAACTTCGACTTCGTCGCCGACCTTCAGGCCGCCGTCCTTGGAACGGGCGCCGAATTCCTTAAGCGCGATGCGACCTTCAACCTTGAGGCCAACGTCAACGATCGCAACGTCTTTTTCAATCGCCGTTACAATACCCTTGGCTACATAGCCTTCGGCAAGATCATTGGAAGAAAAGGACTCTTCAAGCAGCGCTGCGAAATCGTCGCGCGTGGGGGTAGCTACTGACATTAAATCTCCTGAGAGTGTCCGGCTGAAGGACACACAAGCACCGGGGGTTCGTGTTGATGATTCCCGAAATCCATGCCCGCCTCTTCTGTTTTGAGGCTTCCGGCGCAAGGCATGTTTTTAAGGACATTCCATTCTAAAACGAGGACCGGCTTGACCGGTTCCCGCAAATTCATTTGTTCAAGGCCGCATCGATGATCGACTTGGCCACCATAAACGCCGCCTCTATACTCATTTCTGACGTATCAAGCAAGTGCGCGTCTTCTGCTGGCTTCAAAGGGCTGTCCGCACGCCCCATATCGCGCTCGTCGCGCTTTTTCACATCCGCAAAAACGGCATTGTAATCCGCAGCCTCTCCCGTTGCGATAATCTCGTCATATCGGCGGCGGGCACGTACTTCAGGTGAGGCGCTTACATATAGCTTCACATTCGCATCAGCACACACAACAGTGCCAATATCGCGGCCATCCAGCACCGTTCCCGGCTGTTTGCTCGCGAAAGCGCGCTGCGCCTGAACCAGTGCGCGCCGCACAGCAGGCATGACGGCGACTTTGGATGCTGCCTCCCCCACCTCGTGCTTGGCCAGCACCGTACGATCAAGGCCGCTCAGGTCAAGGTTCAGCGCGGTTTTCTCCGCAATACTCTCATCATCAAGCGGCAAACCGGCGTCTAGCAGCGCCTTGGCAGTTGCGCGGTAGGTTAGTCCCGTATCCAGATGGTGAAATCCGTAAGTCTCGGCAATTTTGCGAGAGAGAGTGCCTTTGCCCGCCGCAGCTGGCCCATCGATGGCAATGGTGAATGTCATTATAGATATATCCTGCTTGCGGCCTGACCAGAATGCTCGGCAGATGCTTATTATAAGCGCCAGAGAGCATCATCAAGAGAGGGTGGACGTACGCGTGTATATCCCGATTATAAAGTTTATCTTTGACAGGAAAGGCATCAGCGATTAATGGGACCGGCTAGAATTTTATCGTCTACTGCCGGAAACACGGCGTAAACACCGAACTCATCTCACAATTTGAGGCTTAGACAGTGGCAAAAGCGGACCTTGGTACCAAGCGCACAGACCCGGATACCGGCAAGAAATTTTACGACCTGAATCGGGACCCAATCGTTTCTCCTTACTCCGGCAAGTCCTGGCCGCTTTCCTTCTTCGAGGAAACCACAGCTGCCAAGAAGATGGAGCAAGCCGAGGAAGAGGAAGAAGTCGCAGAAGTCGATACCGAAAATACGGAAGTCGAACTCGTGCCACTGGAAGACGCTGATGGCGACACCAGCGGCGATGACATTCCAGATATCGGCGGCGATGACGACGAAGTTGAACTCGACGATGACGACGACACCTTCCTCGAAGCAGACGAAGATGACGATGATGACGACGTTTCCGGCATTATTGGCGTAAACGGCGACGACGACGAGACCTGATTTCCACAGGATTCATCACCCGGCGTCAAAAAAATGTCGCCGGGTGAATTTTTCGACTTGCCATCTTCCAGAAGCGGAAGTATCAAGCGCCACCGAACGCAAACAACCGCGTCGGTTCCCGGAACCGGATCAAAAATGCCGGAACCCTTTGTGGGGCTATAGCTCAGCTGGGAGAGCGCTTGCATGGCATGCAAGAGGTCAGCGGTTCGATCCCGCTTAGCTCCACCAAATCTCCCCATACGGTTTTATTGATCAAAAATAACAACGACTTAAGTTGCGTTTGCGCGGCTTACAGAGCGAAGTCAATTCGCGGCTCACTCCACAAACACGCGTACGCTTGACGCCCTTCCATCCGCATCGATGACTGTCAGCGTGGAAAATCCTTGGCCCTCCGGTTTCCACTCGCTGCTGCGGCGGCGTGCGGGTTCTGGCAACGGCTTGCCATTTGCAAGCCAGCGAAAGGGTGCGCGGCCACCCTGCAATTTGAGAACGAGTGGTGAGAGTTCGCCGCTTTGGCTGGAGAGCTCTATGCGTGCGCCTTCGGGCGGATAGACGATCTGAGGTGAAGCTTCACGCCTTGAAGCCGAGAGAAGACCGCTTGACGTTACGCTAAACCGGCGCTGGTTTGCAGGCAGGTCATTATAGGCCAATCGTGATGTGCCTGATGGCGCTGGCGGAAACGGCGTGATCGCCACGCCTGATTTTGTGAAGGCTTCGAACAATATGGGTGCGGCGGAAACGTAACCTGCAAGCCCCGGCACAGAGCCATTGTCCGCACGCCCGGCCCAGACGCCAATAACGTATCGCCCATCGAAACCCACGGACCAAGCATCACGATAACCATAGCTGGTGCCGGTTTTGTAAGCGATGCCGCGTTGCTTCATGCCCAATGGAGGCAAAACGCCAGAGAGAACATCGGTAATGTTCCACACCGCTGATTTTGAGAACAGAGGATCGACATCCAGCACTTGCGGAGTGTTGCGCACTCCATCGCCGAGCTTTATCGGCTGGCCGCCATTGGCAAGAGAGGCGTAGAGTTGGACAAGATCGACAAGTGACAAACCGGCGCCGCCGAGCGCGATTGCCAAGCCGGGGGCTTCAGCTTTTGGCAGCGTCATTTGAACTGAAGCGCGGCGGAAGCGGACCATGAGGGCGGCCGGGCTGACGGCATCCAGCAGGCGCACCGCCGGAACGTTGAGCGACAATTGCAGGGCTTGGCGAATGCTGACATCGCCTTGATATTGCATGTCGAAATTGCGCGGCCTGTAACCCGAGAAATCCGCTGGGCGATCCTCAATGATGGTTTCTTGCGCAATGAGGCCGTTTTCGAAGGCAAGACCATAGATAAAGGGTTTGAGCGTCGATCCGGGAGAGCGCACGGCACGGCTCATTTCCACCCAGCCACGGCGGGACGTATCGAGGAAATCGGACGAGCCGACATCGGCAAGTATCTCACCCGTGCGACTGTCTGCCATGACGATGGCGACGGAGACTTTATCGCCGAGTTTCTGCCCGGCATGTTTCGCCAGCGTTTCCAATTCGCTCTGGATGGGGAAACGCAAAGTAGAGCGGATTTCGACCGATTGCGGAAACTTGGTGCGAGCGGCTTGAGCCAGATGCGGCGCGTAGGAGGGCAGATCACGGCGTTTGGTGGGGATAGAAGCGATGGCCGCACGGGCAGCCTCCCCCTCACCCACCACGTGTGAAACGGCAAGCCGTTGCAGTACGCGTTCGCGGGCCTGTTTGGCCGCTTCCGGGAAACGATCCGGGCGGCGTTTTTCCGGCAATTGCGGCAGGGAAACGAGGAGTGCTGCTTGGGCCGTGTCCAAGCGTCGCGGTTCCTTACCAAACCACGCGAGACTTGCGGCCCGCACGCCTTCCAGATTACCGCCATAAGGCGCGATGTTGAGGTAGATGTCGATGATATCGCTCTTGCTGAGCCGCCGTTCGATCTGCCATGCGCGCAGGATTTGCAGGAGCTTCGCGCTGAGTGAACGATCTGTACGCGGCTCTATCAACCGCGCCACCTGCATGGACAGCGTCGATGCACCGGAGACAATCCGGCCATTGGTCAGCAATTGCCAACCAGCACGACCCAATGCCTGAAAATCAACGCCGCTATGGTCGAAAAACCGTTGATCCTCATAGGCGATCAGCATCTTCACAAACTGTGGATCGACTTCTGCCTGTGTTGTGTGCAGCCGCCATCGGCCGTCCGGTGTCGCGAAAGCGCGCAGCAGCTTGCCGTCTGCATCCAGCACTTCTTGCGAAACGATGGCCGCGTTTTTAAGCGGTGGCGGATAGGCGCGGTCCAGACGATTAAGCCCATACACGGCAGCGCTGGTCAGCACTGCCGCCACGACGAAACCACAAAGGAAACCGCGCCACATGACCATTATTGCGCTGAGCGAACCTCCATGCGGCTGGTTGCCGTGCGAGCAGAGAATTGCGGGCGATACATATCTTCCACCGTTGCTGCCGGGTTATCATATGTTCCGGGCGTTACGGCGCGAACCACATAGGCCAGCGTGATTTCGGAGGCGTCGCCCGCTGCAAGGTCCATGGCCGCAACGAAGCGATCATAGCGGAACTCGGTGTGTGCGGCTTCGGTTTCCGGCAGCCAATCGAAGTTGGACAGGGCGGCACTGTTGACGAGGCCGGGATTATCGATCTCGAAGCCCGAAGGCAGAAGATCGGTCATGACGATGCGCGATTGCCAGTCGTTTTTCGGTGTGACGGTCAGAACCACGACATAGCGCTCGTTCTGTTGTGCCTCGCTGATATTCACCTCTCCACCCTCCAGAGAATAATAGGTTTTCTGGATTTCAAAGCCATTACCGCCTGCTGGCAGCGGTTGGGCGGGCGGCGCGACCGTGGTGACGACAGCCGTGACGGTTTCCGTGGACGCATTGGTAATTTTTACGGGCGATTGCAGCAGTTCATCACCGCTCAGGCTTTTGCTATAGCCACCTTCCAGCAACGCGCCGTTGATATCGAGTTTGACGTCCTTGTCTTCATCCTTCAAAGCGTGGGCCGCCAACAGCATCCATGCCTGCTCCTGCGTGCTGGTGTAAGGCTTGGCATCCCATGCCTTGGCAACGGCACCGGCCAGTTGCGGCACCACCGCTGGCACCGGACGGCTTTCTGCCGCAAGCGCCAGAGAGGCCGCACCATCGCGCAAGGCAGAACCATAATCCGCACGGGCAAAGCTGACTTTGGTGCTTGATGTTGCCATGCCGAGCGATGCGCCGAACACCGATTTGGAGCGGGCCGCATCGCCATACAGCGAAAGGGCCGCGCCAATCTGCGCTTTGGAAAGCGGGGTCGGGAAATCATTCAGCGCCGTGTCTGCATAATAGCGCAGATCGTTGATCGCCGCTTTGCGATTGCGGGCCAGAACATAGAGCGAATAGGCAATTTCATTGCCGCGATCTTTCACGTTGCTGTCAATGGCCAGCCCGTTTTGCAGGTTGGTCAGGGCCTGCACCATGGCCGTTTCCGGCACGTCATAGGATTGCTCCCGCGCCCGTGTCAGGAAGTCAGTGATGTAAGCGTCGAGCCACAAATCACCCTCCCCCGGCGACCAGAGACCGAAGCTGCCTGAGGAGGATTGGAAGGACAGCACACGATAGATCGCATCCTGTACGCGTTTGCGAAGGTCCGCATCATCCGCGCCGCCACGCTGCTTCATCAGCTCGGACACATAGAGCAAAGGCAATGCGCGGCTGGTGGTTTGCTCCGCGCAGCCATAGGGGTATTTATCCAGCATCATCACCAGTGCCGGAACATCGAAGGCCGGGGAGCGCGTGACATTGACTGCCACAGACGACCCGATCAACATGCTTTCGGCCAGCAAATTGCCATCCACCGTCAGGCTGCTGTTGGGGGCAATCTGAATATTGCGGCGTGTGGTGACAGGCAGCACGGCGGGGCGCACCGGAATGTTCAGCGCCTGTTCCAGTGAAAGACCACTGGCATTCGTGAGCTTGATTGTGATCGCTCCCGCACCGGGAAGTTCGCCGGTCAATGGAACGGTGAGTGAGGTTTCGCCGCCTTTTGCGAGGGCAAGCGTCTGCGACACTTCCCCCTGGTCCACAGTTAGCGCTGTGTTGCTGCTGATGTTCAGCGCGTAGTCGCCAGCATCGCCATCCGTATTGGCGACATCGATGCGCAGTTGCGAGATATCGCCGGGGCTAAGGAATTTTGGTGCGCTGGCGGTGATGACCACGGGATCGCGGATGATCACGTCCGACACTGCATGGCCGACCCCGTTTTTGGTCCATGCTACGGCCATCACCCGCGCTGTGCCGTTAAACTGCGGAATATCAAAGTTAATGGTGGCTTTGCCCTGCGCATCCAGCTCCACTGGACCTGCAAAAAATGCCACCAGCTTTTCTGTGGGCGGACTGCCCTGAAGGGCCACCTGCCCACCATCGCCGCCGGTTCTGAGACGACCTGTTGCGCCAAGCGAACCATCGATGAGACGACCGTACAGATCGCGGATTTCTAAGCCGAGGCGGCGCTGGCCAAAATACCATTCATCCGGTTTTGGCGGTTCATAGCGCGTGAGATTGAGAATGCCGACATCAACGGCGGCTATGGTGACATAGGCTTTGTCACCCGCACCGGCACCGGCAACTTGCACAGGAATTTCCAGCGCCTGCCGTGGCAATGTCTGTTTGGGAAGCGTGAGTGCGATTCCGAGTTTGCGCTCGCCGGGGTCGACTGCCAGCCATTTCACGCCAATAGCGCGCATGGGCATGCGGCTTTCTTGCGCATCGCCGGGGCGGAACAGTGTGGCGGTGACGTAGGAGCCTGCGCCCCAGTCTTCGGTTACCGGAATGGCGACCTCACCGCCACCTTCGCCGATATCCACGTTTTGAACGGAGATCAGTTTTTCCGAACCCGAAGCGACCATCAATTGGCCTGCAAAGCGCGACGTGACCTGCAATTTCGCGGTTTCACCGATTTTGTAACTCTGCTTGTCCAGAGCGATTTCCAAGGCATCCGGCGTTTCGGTAGAACTGGCGGACACGAACCATCCGGCGTCAAACTCTACGCTGGAAACAGGCCCATCATTCTGCGCGGATTCGACTTCCAGACGATAACGGCCCCATGTCACAGGCGCCGAAATCTCGCCGCCATTCGCATCCACAGACACAGTGCCGGTCTCGACCTGCTTGGTGTAAACCACCGGCTCGTAACGCCATGAATTGCCCTGTCGATACCATTGATAATTGCGTTCAACCTTGATGAGCTTCCACGTTAGCCCTGCCATGGCCTGTTTTGCGCCATCAACGGCAAGTCCGATGACGTGGAAACGGCCGATGGAATTTTCGGCCAGATCACCAGAAAATTCCGGCTTGATGCCGATCATGGCGCTATCGGATTTTACCGGAAGCGTCAGCGAACGCTCCACAGCGCGGCCACCGGCCTCTGCCATGCGCAAGGTGATGTTGGCGGAAAGGAACTGTGTGGTGGATGGCAGATCTGTGAGCGCTACATTGAATGTGGCTTTGCCGTTTTCATCGAGGGTGGGAAGATCATCCAGCGTGGTGCGGCTTTCCTCTTCCGTTTCTTCGTCTGCCAGACCGAAGACATAACCTTGGAAACCCGGATGGGTACGGGTTGGTTTTAGGGCCACATCACCCTCAAGCTCCAGACCGGCAGCGGGTGCGCCGTAGAGATAACGACCATCCACATCGATTGCAGTTTCGCTCGCGGGGTCGATTTCCTTTGCTTTGCTGGTCAGGTCGAATTCAGTGCGGTCAGGTACGAAATCATCAACGAGGAAGGATTTCTCGCTGATGGCAGTGGCTTTCGGATCGGTATGGATGCGCAGCGTCCATGTGCCGCGCATGGCATTTTGCTGCAAGGCAAGATCAACCGCGTAACCACCCAGCGCCTTGCCATCACTTACGAAGCGACGATCTTCCACACCATCGGGACGAGAGAAGATAAAGGTCAGCGGCAGATTTTCAACGGCGTTGCCTTCGATATCTCTGGCAAGTGCTGCCGAATGCACGGTTTCGCCAGCGCGGTAAATGCCACGTTCCGTCCAGCTGAAAACGTCGATTGCCCCCGGTGCGGCACGACCTGTCACGCCGCGGTCGGAAAGATCGAAACCGGCGCGGGTCATATCAAGGAACACGTAATCCTTATCGCCATCGCGTGCCGTGATGACGGCGGGGGCTTGGCCCGCGGTGCCGCGCATCAGACCTGCGGAGAACGTGGCGCGGCCTTGCGCGTCGGTGGTGGCAGAGCCGAGGATTTCGTTGTTTTTGGCCAAAAGCTGGAGTGTCACACCGTCCAATGGTTTGGCAGTGCTAAGGGCGCGCACGAAAACATTCAGGCCATCGGTTCCGGCATAGGTGGTGATGCCGGTATCGGACACAAGGAACCATTGTGTTGCCCGGGAATCCCAGTTTTCTGGAGGGGTTCCGGGCGGAACGGCGGTCAGAACATAAATGCCGGGTTTGCGCTCCGGCAAGGCCTCATCCACCGGGAAGCTGGTGACGACATCCTTGTTCAACTCGCTCTGGATATCGATCCCGCCCTGCCAGACGAGTTCACCGATTTCGTTTTCGATCCGCTCGGCATTATAGCCGTCCATCTGCGTCAAAAATTGCGAGTTGGTGAGCAAGGACGCGATGTTGCGGTCGCCGACACGATAAAGCTTCAAATCGGCATGATCGATATTAACGGATACCAGCGGAATACCACGACGGGCGGTGCCGGGAAGAACGAAGTTTTCGCCTGTAAAACGCACAGAGCCGGACCTGTCTCGAACGTAGATATCGAGATCGACCTGTTTCTCCAAAGGTTCTTCCACCGAGGACGGAAGACCGGCGCGCAGGGCGATTTTGTATCGCTGGCCATGCGTCAGGCCTTCCACGCAAATCTCGCTCCCTTTAGCCTCGATGGCTTTCGGGGCCGCGCCATCCAGTATGAGGAAGGACGAATAATCGACGCCGTTTTTAACGAGCGGCTCTGAAAATTGCACACAAGCACGGGGGCTGACGCTATCGGTATCGACCGTGTTGCCGATGACCCGGAAACCTTGGCGCGTTTTCAAATCCGCATAAATGGCGCGTGTCTGCGGAACATTGGACAGGGTGAGGCTTGTTTTGTAAGCATTCAACGCAGCGCGGTAGCTTTGGGTTTTCTCCAAGGATTGCGCAAGCGCATTCAAAGCACCCGTTCGGGCAGTAACCGTGCGGCTCAACTGATAGGCGTTGAGGGCAGCAGGCGCTGCTTGCCCCTGAATTTCATAATTATTGTCGATTTTTGTAGCCGTTCTGGAAAGCTCGGCCCAGATTGCGGCGTCATCAGGGTTGAGCGAAAGCGCGGCCTTGTAATTTTCTACAGCAGTTTGAATATCGCCCGTCGTTGCCTGCTGGCGGGCCAAAGAGAGAAGCGCTTCGCCGCCGCTTGCCTGAGAAGAGTCCGGTTCAGGAAGATCAGTCTTCAAACGCCGAGCCTGTTGGTAAAGGCTATCCTCAACGAAAGCCAGTTTCTGCGGCGCGCCGATATCCGGCTCGTTGGCAGTTTCCACGACCTTGCCTGCGATGGCACCGGGAAAGGCGTTAAGCTGATTGAAATCCGATTTGAGGAAACACCATTTCACCTTTGGATTATAGGTGAAGGCCTTGCAGGATTTATCATTTATGCAGATGGTTTCGCATTGCGGCAAAGAAACATTCTGTTCCGTGCGAAGGTCGAAACCAAAATAATCGCCATTTTGTGTTGTGACGACTTTTCGCGATGCCTCCTGTGCGGAGACAGGCTGGATGGCCAGCGTTGCACAGACGAAAAACAGGCTTTTCAGAATAGCACGCATGGACATCGGTAGCTCCCCCGGTAACGCATGACCGGCGCGACTCTGATCGAATTCCGCCTTAAAAGTCAACGTAAAGTGATGCGTTGCCGCTGGAGCCTCCACAATCGGTCATCCTATAAGTTTTGACCTGGCTATGGAGCTACCGCGATATGAATCTTCTAATATAAAATCATAAACTCATAGAAAGGTGGTTTTTCGATCCGGATTTTGTTGAGCGCATCCGTTGTTCAGCCACCTCGCTTCATTGACATACGATCGTCACCACATATATGTATGATGACTTTATCGGAAATATGATTGGGCAGACAATGAGCCAGACACACTATACAAATCGCTTCGCCATCGACCCGAAGACAGCCGCGAAATTCAACACGGAAGAGCTTCGCGAAAACTTCCTACTGCCACCGCTGTTCGTCAACGACACCGTGCAGCTGCATTACACAAATTACGATCGTATGATCGTGGGTGGCGCTGTGCCTGTTTCTGGCTCTCTCGAACTCGAAGCCATTAAGCCTACCGGCACGAAGTCTTTCCTCGACCGTCGCGAATTGATCGTTGTCAACATCGGCGGCAAAGGCACAGTGACTGTGGATGGCACGGCATTTGAAACCGGCACACGCGACATGGTGTATGCTGGCCTCGGCGCGAAAGTTTCCTTCGCATCCGCTTCTGCAGATGCCCCTGCCAAGTTCTACTTGCTGAGCGCACCAGCGCACGCCGCCTACCCTGCCAAGCACATCAGCATCAATGATGCAAAACGTGTGGACCTTGGTTCGCAGGCAACCAGCAACGAGCGCTCCATCTTCCAGTTCATCCACCCGGAAGGCGTGAAGACCTGCCAGCTGGTTGTTGGCATGACCAGCCTTGCACCGGGTTCGGTTTGGAACACCATGCCATGCCACATTCACGACCGTCGCATGGAAGCCTATCTCTATTTCGACCTCCCAGAAACCGCCCGCGTCTTCCACTTCCTTGGTGAGCCAAGCGAAACCCGCCATCTGGTTCTGAAAAATGAAGAAGCTGCCCTTTCCCCAGGCTGGTCGATTCACTCAGGCGCAGGCACGGCAAATTACTCCTTCATCTGGGCCATGGCTGGCGACAACGTCGACTATACCGATGTCGACCTCGTCACTATGGATGACCTTAAGTAAGGGACTGCAAACATGAGCCAGAGCAACGCCTTCGTAAGCGCCGATGACGGTCAGTGGACGCCCACTGAACCCGGCGTCTCACGCCGGATCATGGCCTATCTGCCGGAACTGATGATGGTTGAGGTTGCTTTTGAAGAGGGTGCCATCGGCTCCCTCCACTCGCATCCGCACATTCAGGCCAGCTACGTCGCCGAAGGCCGCTTCGAAGTGACGATTGATGGCGTGACGCAGGAACTGACGCAAGGCGGCACGTTCATCGTCAAGCCCGATCTCATTCACGGCGTTAAAGCGCTGGCAAAGGGGCGTCTCATCGATACGTTCACGCCGCATCGCGCTGAATTTTTGTGATGAAAATGGGCCAGCCTTCAGGGGCTGGCCTATTTATTCATGAGGATGACTTTTTATTCGGCGATATTTTTCGTCATTCCGGACTTGAGCCAGGATGAGGGAGTTTGAGGGGCCGTATTTTATAAAAGTGGCTCTATCAGCCAACGTCGCTCAATCCTCTATCCTGCGCGCTTCTGAAATCAGCATAATCGGAACACCATCCCGTATCGGATAGGCCAGCCTGCCGCTTTCAGAAATCAGCTCCTTGCGTTCGCGATCATAAGAAAGCCGCCCCTTTGTTAGAGGACAGACCAGAAGGTCAAGCAGCTTTGGATCGACATTGCTCAGCTTTTCATCCATTGCCGTGTCCTTACTGCAATATGGTTCCGCCTTCGGCGCCGCCCTGAGCAAGAACGATTTCCGTAATTGCGATTAGCGTATCTGCCCTTGATTTAAGGTCTGGCGCTTCCAGAAGGGCTTGTTTCTCCGCAGGGCCGAACGGCGACATCATAGCAAGGGAATTTACGAGAACGCGGTTTCCGGCGCGCTCCACGCTTTCCCAATCCGCTTCCAACTGGTTTGCATCCAGAAAAGCCCGGAAGACCCGCAGAAGATTTTCGCGGTCAACCGATTCCTCGTCGTGATCGCCGTTGAGGTCAGAGATGAAAGGCGCGTGCCGGAAGGTTCGATAGGGTTTGTTGACCACCACTTCCTCCAGCAATCGAAAACGACAAATGCCGCTGAGTGAGACGAGGTAGCGCCCGTCTCCCGTTTCTGAGAAGGACGTGATGCGGCCAAGACAGCCGACTTGGCTCAATGTACCGCCCTCTCCGCCACTAATAGGCGCCTGAAGGGATGGCTGCACCATGCCGATCAGACGGTCACCGGCAATCGCCGCATCGAACATTGCGAGATAGCGCGGCTCGAATATATTCAGCGGCAATTGCCCTTCCGGCAGCAGCAAAACACCCTGCAAAGGAAAAACGGGCACCAGTTCCGGCAGATCGGTGCTTTTCAAATATCGTGCGTTACCGACATGCATCAAATGAACCCTCAATTTCGAGATGTCTGCGCCCTTATTCATAAGTGTGGTTCGCAGACCTCCATCGCAAGACGTCGCTTACGAAAACAATATGGAAGACAGTTTTCGACGCCCGGAAACCGATGCCGGATCTTTAAAGCCCCAGCTCTCGAAGAACTCCACAAGCTGCTTGCGCGCGCCGTCGTCTTCAAAGGTACGATCTTTGCGCATAACGGTCAGCAGTTGATCTGCGGCCTCATCACGCCTGCCCTGGGCGTTGAAAATCTTCGCCAACTTTATGCGCGCATCATGATTGTCCGGATTGGTGGCAAGTTCGCGTTCAAGTGCCGTAGGATCGCCCAACAGGCGCGCTTCTTCATGTTGCGCGAGTTTCTTCGACACCGCCTGAATGGCCGCATTGGCACGTAATTCATCGGGAATAGATGCCAGAAGATCGCTTGCCCGCTGATATTCACCAACAGCTATCATGCATTCGGCAATGCCAGCCACTGCTGTGGCGTTTTCCGGGTCAACCTGCATGACGAAACCAAAAAGCTGTGCAGCCCCTTGGTGATCGCCGGCTGCCAGCAATTGATTTGCTTCCGCCAGAGCAGCGTCTATTTCTGCTTGTGGATCATTGGCGGCAGGTCCAGCGATCTTGTCGATGAACTCCTTGATCTGGCTTTCCGGAACTGCACCCATAAAGCCATCCACAGGGCGACCATCCACAAAGGCGACGATGGCTGGGATGGATTGGATGCCGAGCTGGCCGGGAATGGACGGGTGATCATCGATATTCAGTTTGACGAGTTTAACGCGACCGCCAGCCTCATCGACCACTCTTTCCAGAACTGGCGTCAATTGTTTGCACGGCCCGCACCAAGGCGCCCAGAAATCGACGAGAACGGGCTGACGCGTCGATTCCTCCATGACATCTTTGGAGAAGTTCGCCGTTGTCGTGTCTTTAACGTGGGACGGCGGTGCCGCGCTGCTTGGCGCGCTTCCATAATTCGCGGAGGCGCTCATTTGTCCACCAAGTGCTGATCCGTAAGGATTGTCTGTGCCGCTCATCCAAGCTCTCCATTAATCGCGCATCATTTCGCCGTGCTGGCGCAAAGATCGTACTTTACTCGGTCACTTTCAAGACGAGCGGCGTGTGACCTGTCGCATCCAGAAAACGAATGAGATCATCCCGACCGATCGTGGTCGTTGCGTCGTTCGAAAGTGGGTGTCCGTTGATCAGCTCATGTTTCATCAACTCACTATCAAGCACAAATGTCACTTTATTGTCCGTGTCATTGATTGCGCCAAACACTGTGACAGAACCGGGAATGACGCCCAGATATTCCAACATCTTTTCCGGCTTGCCAAACGACACTCTGCTTGATGCATCGATGACTTTGTGAACGGTTTTCAGATCGACCGCTGCGTTCTCTTCAACGGTCAGAACGAAATAGCGGTCTTTCTTGTCCTTCACAAAAAGGTTCTTCGTATGCCCGCCCGGAATGCGATCGCGCAGCGATTCCGACTCGGAAACGGTGAAAACCGGCTCGTGCTCTGTTGTTGTGTGTTTGATGCTCAGCCTGTCCAGCAGAGCAAAAAGGTCCTGCGCGGTCTTCGGTAAACGGTCTGTCATTGTGCTTTCTCGCGCTATTGGCCTCAGGGTTTCCGTGCCATTCTCATTAGGCCGTCAAACGGGCTTTTGCAATCGGCATTGAATTTTCCCATCAAAAAAACCAAGCGTTTTCCGTATGTTGAGTACTTTTTTGAATTTTTCTCTACCTTTTTGTCATTTCCCTGTTGCATTTAAAAAGGGGTTGAGCGATATAGCACTCGTCGCCGCAACGCAGCGACCCGCGGTTCAGCGAACTACCCCGAACCAGCGGATTATGAGCGGGTGTAGCTCAGGGGTAGAGCACAACCTTGCCAAGGTTGGGGTCGAGGGTTCAAATCCCTTCGCCCGCTCCAATTTTCTTCGAAGTGAGAAAATTGAGAAATAAGTCGTAAGAATGGACATTCCTTGTTGGGCAAATCGGCTGCTATATGCCTTCAAGCCTATTGAAGATCCAGCCTTGAAATTCAGCTAAAGCCTCCGCTATAAGTGTCCAATGTGTTTGCTAGCAACCTCATCTTGATGGTGATCCTCTCGTTGCGGCTTCATTGATTCCGATTTTTCGGTGGTTGGCCAAACCTGCATTTCACGATGTCAGCCAGAATCATATTCTGACTTTTTTTGAAGACCCTTCAGGATTCTCGATCCGAATGATCGCATTGGTTTGCATAAGCTTTTGGCAAACTTCGATTCGATGAACCCCAGTCTCCTCGCCATTGCGGCTATCGGTCAAGACAACATCGCCGCCAAGCAAAGACGTCAAAACACGCAAAAGGGCGCGTTATCCACGCGCCCTCCTGACATCACAAGCCCATCGAACAATTATCTGTTTTTGCTGACGACCTCAAAGCGCGAATACCAAGGGCTGACGATCATGCCTTTGATGTCGCTACGATAAGCAGCTGTATCAACCACCTCCGAGAATGGCTGGATCGAAATAACCAGCTCATCCATATAGGCCTGAATATCCTCATAGACCTTCGCCTGTTTGGCCGTATCACGCTCTACCAGTGCCTGCTCGATCATCTTGTTCAGCTTCTCATCGAAAAAGCTTGTGCGCCAACCCTGATAGTTCGTGAGCTTCGCCTCGTCGGCATTGTTTGGGTTATAAACCATGGCGCGCAGGTTGTTGTCCGGGTGCGGCTGCTGTCCACCGCCGCCACGACCAACGAGAAGTTCGAACTTACGCTCACGCATCGCGCCGTAAATCTGATCGCCGGAACCGCTGATCAGCTCAGCCTGAATACCGGCCTGCCCAAGCGTGTTCTGGATCGCCGTCGCCGCTTTCATGAAAGGGTCTTCGGAAAGGACGCGCAGAGTTGTCTTGAAGCCGTTAGGATAACCAGCTTCCGCCAGCAGGGCTTTTGCTTTTGGAATATCAAGTTTGAAGCCCTCGTCCGGCAAAGAACCGAGAACACCGGTGCTGATCGGACGCTGGTGAAGCTTGCCGTAATAAGGCATCACGGCCTTATCCAGACCTTCGTAATCGATCAGATAACGAAGAGCTTCTCGGACTTTTTTGTTGGCGTAGCGCTCATCTTTCATCGAAACGCCGAGGTAATAGAAGCCCGAACCCGGCGTGGATTCGATGGTGATGGCCTTATCCGCTTCAAGCGACTTCAAATCGGGCGCCTGTAAGGAATAAGCGACATCGATATCGCCCTTTTCAAGCATCAGGCGCTGCGACTGCGATTCTGGCAGATGGCGCATCAGAACGCGCTTCATAGCGGGCTTTTCACCCCAGTAATCGTCATTGCGGGCAAGAATGATGAACTCGTTGGATTTCCACTGACCCAGCTTGAACGGGCCAGAGCCGGCAGAGTTCAATGTCAGCCAAGCCGCGCCAAGGTCGCCGTCTTTTTCGTTTTTAAGTGCCACTTTGCTGTCGATGATGGAGCCAGGACCATTTTGGCCGAGAACCATCAGCAGCAGGTTCGGATCGTCAGGCTTGGGCAAATTCAGAACGAAGGTGTGCTCGTCTTCGGCAACGAACAGCTTGTCGGCCTCTTCAACCTTGTAACCGCGCGTCTTCAGAAATGAGGACTGTGCGAGGTTGCGCGAAAGCACCCGCTTCAGGCTCCAGACGACATCATTTGCCGTGATCGGATTGCCAGAGGCGAATTTTGCATCTTTGCGCAGATGGAACTTGATAGAATTTCGGTCTTCGGACACTTCCCAGCGCTCCGCAAGGCGTGGCTGAATGCTCCGGTCTTTTTCAGAGAGAATAACCAACGTGTCATACACGTTGTTAAGAACCTGTACGGTTTCGCGGCCCGTGATGGCGGCAGGGTCCAACGTCAGAATGTTACTCATCGTTGTTGCGACGACCAACTGGTCTTTCGGCGTTTCGGCCAGAGCGGTGAGCGGCATCGCTCCGATCAACAGCGCACCGAGCGCTACTGTTGTCAAAAACTGTCTCATATTTTCCTCCCAATAGGCCGCTTTTTCTTTGCGGCGTTCGCGTTTTGACTAGTCTGCCGCTCCTCTGCGGCAGAACTGATCACCAAAGAATGCTGCGGACAGGCGCGACGAGTGCCCGGCCGATTTTTGCCGTCGCTTCTGCTTCAAGATGAACGCCATCCACCGGCGATGCACTCGCAACCGATCCCGCATCGAAAAATGCACAATTCACCTCTGCAGCCAGCTTTTCATACAGCGGCGCCAGACGTTCAGATTCGGCGATACGCCGTCCGGCAGCGGGCGCTCCCGCAGGTCCGGCAACGCATGGCGGAGGCGCAACGATCAAGAGTTTCGGCTGCGCAGAGCGCGGCTTGTATGGAAAAGTCTCAACGATCTGCGCTAAACGCCGCATCCCGGAAAGCGCGCTTTCCGCCTGACCGCCATGGACGGGCTTGAGATCGTTCGTGCCGAGCATGATGATGACCAAATCAAGCGGCATATGGCTGGCCAGCGAAACCTCCAGTGCCTTTGCGCCGTTGCGGCAGGCAGGACCAGTGTGGTCATCATAACACGTGCTACGTCCGCCCAATCCTTCGGCAAGGACTTTTGCCTTACCGCCGAGTTCGGCCTCCAAAACTTCCGGCCAACGATACTCGGGTGGATGGCGCAACCCCGTTGCCGGGTCTGCTCCCCATGTCAGGCTGTCTCCAAAAGCGAGTATCGTTTTTACCATGGCTTTATCTCACCCGGTTGTTTTCGATGAAATTGAAGTCGATGTCTTCACCGAGACCCGGACGATTTGGAACATGCACAAATCCATCCCTATCCATTGGGTCAGAGAGGGATTTCAGATAGTCGAAACCATCATCATATTCCAGGAACGGATGGAGCAAGCCGCGCTCATACCAGCGGCAATTTTTGGTAGCCGCAACGACATGCAGGTTCATGGCCGTGTTGCCGTGAACTTCGCATTCTACGCCGAAAGACTCTGCCAGATGCATGGTTTTCAGTGCAGGCGTGATACCGCCAACATCGTTCACGCCGGTTCTGAGAATATCACAGGCGCCAGATTTCAACCATTCAGCGCGATGCCAATGCTTGCCAGCCGCACTTTCCGGGCCAACAACCGGGATATCGAGATTATCGGCCAGCCACTTGTAAGATGACATGGACTGCTCATCCATCGGCTCTTCGATCCAGTCGAAATCAAGCTTCTCAAGACCGCGACCCAGCGCCAGCGCATCCGTGCGGGAATACCAGTGGAAGGCGTCGATCATCAGGCTGATATCTGGACCAACCGCCTCACGCACAGCGGCGCAGGCCTTCAAATCCATCTTCACATCCGGCGCCCAGCTGACAGGTGGCATCCAGGTGTGAAGCTTGATGCCCTTATAGCCACGCTTGACCAGCGTTTCTGCGAAGCGACCGTAATCTTCCGGCGTCGCAAGACCGCCTTCCAACTCGTCACCGCACATGATCGACCCGTAAGCCAGCACCTTATCGCGATAGCCACCGATCAACTTGTATACAGGTTGGTCGAGCGTGCGACCCGCCAAATCCCACAGCGCGCAATCCACGACAGCAAGGGTGCGATCCGTCAGCTGCGCGGCGGATCCACGCTGCCAGTGTGCCAGATCCTGCCACAAGCGCTCACGGTCACGGTGATCCTGACCAATCAAGACCTTTTTTACGAATTTTTCGATGACATGAGGGCGCACAATCTCCGACGCGGTAAAGGAATGCCCTTCTTTTCCGTCTTCGGTGCGAATTGTGAGCATAGCCTGCTCGACCTGATGTGCTGGACCTGGATGAGCATGCCCGGCGCTATCGGAATGGCGACGGGTTGTTGTTTTGAACACCCGTACTTCGACGTCGGTAATAATCATCTTTCCTCCCAATGCAGCCCGGTGGCCGACGGCAATCTGTAATGCATCCTATTAGACAGATAATCACGTAATTGTCAAACATGTATGACATGTTTGTCGAAGCGCCTTTTGTATGCCCATGCGCTTAGACTCCTCAGGCGTTGTGCGACCGACCAGATCAACATCTAAATCACGCTTTTTCATCTTGGTGGTTTTCTATTGGCTCAGAACCATCTAAAAACCCGAGGCTTCCTCCGCAATCCATTGCCAGAACTCAGAGTTTTTCATGCCTTCGCAATCAACCGGCCAATCAACCGGATATCTCTACGCGCTTGCCGCTTTCACCATTTTTGCGGCGCAGGATGGCATCTCAAAACATCTGGGCGTGTCTTACCCACCAGTTTTTGTCGCGATGCTTCGTTATTGGGCGTTTGCAGTTTTCGTCGTGCTGCTGGCGGCAAGATCGGCAGGCGGCGTCAAAGGCGCGGCATTCGCAAACCGTTTCTGGCTTCAGGCAAGCCGGGGTGTTGTTCTTGCAGTTCAGATCGTTTTGTCGATCATATCCTTCTCCATCGTTGGGCTGGCGCATAGCCACTCGATATTCGCCTCAACACCGCTGATCGTTGCGGCATTGTCGGTGCCGATCTTGGGTGAGAAAGTCGGATGGCGGCGCTGGTCTGCCATCATGGTCGGATTTCTGGGTGTTCTAGTTATCCTCAAACCCGATGAGAACGGCTTTGATCTGACGCTGTTGATAACATTCGCAGGTGCAGTTCTGCTGGCACTTTATGGCGTGCTGACGAGGCTCGCCAGCCGCACGGATACAGCGATGACCAGCTTTTTCTATACCGGCGTTCCCGGAGCATTTGCCCTGACGCTCGTAGGTCCGTTTTTCTGGGTCAACATGGCACCCGTCGACTGGGGCTGGATGCTGGCGCTCTGCATCACCGGCATGAGCGGACATTACCTGCTCATCCGCGCCTTTGAGTTGGCGGATGCTGTGTCGATACAGCCGTTCTCCTATTATCAGTTGGTGCTTGTCTCCATTCTCGGCGTTAGCCTTTACGGAGAAGTTCTCAGCACGCACATGATCATCGGCGCCGCAATCGTCATCGGCGCCGGGCTTTTCACGATATGGCGTGAGCGAATGACAGCCCGCCAACGACGTCTGGAAAACCTATAAAATCTTTTCCATTGGCAGCGATGGCGCTCCGGCCATGGCCGCCTCACATCTCAGCAACATGCCATAAAGATCACGCGGTTCGTCGGGATCGGCCAGCAGATCAAGCTCCTCATAAAGACCCGTCGCCGCAAGCTTCGATCTGACATATCGAAGCGCCGAAAAATCTTCGATGGCAAAACCAACACTGTCAAAAAGCGTGATCTGCCTTTCGTTATTCCGTCCATAAACCAGCCCCGCCATAACCTGCCAAAGCTCGGTCACGGCATGATCTTGCGGCAATTGCTGAATTTCGCCCTCGATGCGGGTCTGTGGTGGATACTCCACGAAAATATCGGAACGAAGCAGGATGTCCCTGTGCAGTTCCGTCTTGCCGGGGCAGTCTCCACCCACCGCATTGATGTGAACGCCGGGACCAACCATATTGTCTGTCAGAATGGTCGCGCATTGCTTGTCAGCTGTCACAGTCGTGATGATGTCGGCACCCTCGACAGCTTCTTCAGCGCTCTTGCATATCGTGATAGAGAAACCTTGGCCCTCGAGATTTTTCTGGCATTTGAGGCTGGCCGAGGAATCGATGTCGTAGAGCCGCAGCTGGTTCACACCCAGAATGGCCTTGAACGCCCGTGCTTGAAATTCGCTCTGCGCACCGTTGCCGATAATCGCCATCGACCGTGATTCTTCACGAGCGAGATATTTCGCTGCAACCGCAGAGGTGGCGGCAGTGCGTAGTGCCGTCAATATCGTCATTTCCGACAGCAGCATGGGATAGCCATTACCCACATCGGACAACACGCCAAACGCCGTGACGGTCTGGCGGCCATTTTTCGTGTTTTTCGGGTGCCCGTTGACATATTTGAAGCCATACAGCGCACCGTCGCTTGTCGGCATCAATTCAATGACGCCCTCCTCAGAATGGGACGCGATGCGAGGCGTCTTATCGAATTTTTCCCAACGCAGAAAATCTTCCTCGATGACATCTGCAAGCTCACGCAAGAACGTGTCGAGGCCCACGCTCAGCACAAGCTTCATCATATGATCGACGCTGACGAAGGGAACAATATTGAGATTTGGTATGTTTGTCATTTTGACACCTCCCCTTAATCCGCTCTCGTGGGACGATCCATCACACGCTTGCCCATCAGGCTTGCGGTCAGGTCCACCATCAATCTGGCCGTGCGGCCACGTTCATCCAGAAACGGGTTCAACTCCACAAGGTCGAGACTGGACACGAGGCCGCTATCACACAGCATTTCCATCACCAGATGTGCCTCACGGAATGTGGCGCCGCCCGGCACAGTGGTGCCAACCGCAGGCGCGATGGCAGGGTCGAGAAAATCAACATCCAGACTGACGTGCAGCAAGCCGTTTACCGCTGCGACACGCGCAAGAAACTCACGCAACAGGACGGCAACGCCATGCTCATCGATCATGCGCATATCATGCACGGTAACCCCTGATTGCCTCAGCGCGGCACTTTCGGCAGGATCGACACTGCGAATGCCGATCATGCAAATGTTTGCGGGGTCAACAGGGTGGGTGAGCGCAGGGAAATAACCATCAAACCCTTCACGCCCACTATAATAAGCAACAGGCGTGCCATGCAGATTGCCGCTGCGTGTCGTTTCCAGCGTGTGATAATCCGTATGTGCATCCAGCCACAATACGAAAAGCGGCCGGTTCCGCGCCGCTGCACGGCGCGCCATACCCGCCACGCTGCCTGCCGAAATTGCATGGTCCCCGCCCAAGAAGATCGGCATCGCATTTTCACTTTCCTGAAACGCAATCTCGACCAGAGCTTCGGTCCAGGCCACGGTTTCAGCCAGGTGGTGAACTGCGGGGTTTGGGTGGACGAGTTCACCAAATGGCGCGGGCGCAACATTTCCAAAGTCACTGACCTTATGCCCCAGCTCTTCCAATGCAGATTTCAAACCGGCAATGCGAAGAGCACTCGGCCCCATTTCACAACCAAGTTGTCCCGCACCAATTTGCAGGGGCACCCCAATCAGCTTGCAATCCATAACGACCTCCGTGTCAGAATGAGCAATTGAAACACGGCGATGTGGCAGATCGAACAATAAATATTGGCAAAATAGCGTTATATGCCTACCATATTGATCAATTCATTTTTCAGAATGGAAACTCGTGGACGACCTTGATAAAAAACTGATCACGCTTCTTCGCCACAATGGCCGGCGCAGTATTTCCGATCTTGCACTGGAAACAGATACCTCGCGCGCAACCGTGCGCTCCCGGATCGAACGTCTGGAACAGAGCGGCTCGATCATTGGCTACACCGTTATCTTGCGCGCCGACACGGTGGAAGAAGCGGTGCGCGGCATTATGATGATCGAAATCGAAGGCCACGTCACAGACAGGGTCATCCGTGCGCTAGGAGGATTTCCTGAGATTTCAGAAATTCACTCCACCAACGGCCGCTGGGATTTGATCGTAGAACTCAGTGCCAGCACCTTAACGGATTTCGACGCGATCCTGCGCCGCATCCGCCTCGTACCCGGCATCACCGGCAGCGAAACCAGCCTTTTGCTTTCCACACCCCGCTCTACGAGAGCCAGACTTTGACCCAGGATGACAATATCGCTGACCAAACGCATTTTTCGACTTGCATAACGAGACAAATCATTTATACGACGCCCTTATCAAAGCGGCGCAGCCACTTAGACTGTGCTGGGGAATAGTTCAACGGTAGAACGACGGACTCTGACTCCGTTAATCTTGGTTCGAATCCAGGTTCCCCAGCCAAAACTTTTTATCCCAGTAATTTCAAAGCCTTACGGGCAACCGCGCACCTCAAAGCGTACTGCGTTATGTAGCTCTTATCAACATCGCATTAGATGACCAGCGTATGAGGGTTTGATTTTGGTAACTTGAGATGCCGACGCTTTCTCTAGCTTCGATATTTCGAACTCGCCAATGGCCACGTTATTCCCCTTGTGCCGCGCCTAGAAAGCCAGCATCCCTCTGATGGATAGCATGGGGTCTGCTACGTCCCAGAAGACCTTTCCGGACACAACGCAAATTATAGCCCAGCAGACTTTTCGATGTAACGCTGGACGGGTGGACTGATCGGTAATCTCAACAAGAGGGAATGCCCACTTCGTATAACTAAACAGAATGCGATAGGCCCATAGCCCGACGAAACCGAGATAAATGTAGGCTGCAGCGGCGATCACATGGCCGGTGCTTGGTAGCTGATTGTTGATAAAGTCAGACGAGAGCCAACATAGATAAAACGCGAACGGGATACCTATGATCATCTGAAAGAAGTCGTAGACGAAACTCCCGTGAAACCAAGTTCGAAACGGTCGTCTTCTAAAGATTTGCCTCTTGACCGTAGCCTCGATACCAGCGACCCAGCCGTCCCGAGGACCACCGATTGTAAGACCTGAGAGATTTTCTGTCGGTGAAGAAATCGAGCCGCTGGCATCTAGTAAGGCTGGCTGGGAAAAATCAAGCAAAAGCCCAAAGCGATGTTCAGGTTCGAACCCAGTTCTGTGCTTATAAGGTGCCACATTTGACATGTAGATGCGCGATATGTGTGGGCCATTCGCTTCTAAATCAATCACGTTTCGCGAAGACTCGCTTTTCGACGAGTTGTCGCTGAAGTCCACGGTCACAACCACCTTGAAGACCTGATCGCGAAGTTCCGCTTTCACACCAGCGAATTCCTCGTCTGTCTGGTCCGCTCTCTTCACTAATCCCGACAACTCAATATCGCATTGTTCCTGCACTATTCTAGTGAGGCCATCATAGATGCGGCGAATGCCTTCAAGGGTGAAGGCCACAGAGCCTAATTGAACATTTTTGAACGTTGAACTCGACAAAGAGCTACCTCCGATTTGGAGACAGGATACCGCATTTTTGACGAAAGGGAGCGTGTACGTGCGGCATTCAACAACTTCCTTGCTGAGCAGAGAACTTGGTAAATCAAATGGCGCGGACGGGATATCTACCAACGCGCACCCTGAGAGGCGCTTAGCAGGACACTTCAAATGAACCAGAGTTTCCCTCAACACCGCCTCCACGCTCACCATGTCCAGCCTTGAGATCGCAGAGCTGACGAAGAAGGCACACAAGAATGTGCTTGCCGACATCCGCACAATGCTGACCGGACTCAACAAAGCTGCGGCTGAGTTTTCAGCCACGGCTCAGTACGCTGGCCCGAACAACTCAAAGCCCTCGTTGACCGTCTTCCTTTTCCCTCAGCGCGAGACCTTCATCCTCATCTCCGGTTATTCGATCGAACTCCGTGCCCGCAGCTTCGACCGTTGGATGGAATTGCAAGAGCAGTAGGCGAAGACGTAGGTTGCTCCGATTAAGGCCACTGAAGCGTCCACTATGATCGCAAAGCATTCCGCCGACATGCAGGCAACGATTGCCAGACGAAACGTTGAAAAAATGCGGGCGAATTCCCTGTCTCTTCAAATGCTTCGTTGGAACCTATTCACATCGGGATAAGTTATTGAAAAATAATGATCTTGTTCGTCTTGACGAAACTCGATACCCAGAGTCTAACGGCATTGTTCTGGCCAGAACGCTTCGCTCTTAACCCGTTTCATGGACTCTCAAGATGCCCATTCAACTCGCCGCATTTGGCCACAGTATCGAAATCGACAACCGCCTTCCGCAGGCATTCTACATATTCACAAACAAGCACGAGTTCGTATGGAGCCGGGAGGAATGGTTCGAGTGGCCGTCAGGTAAATGGCGGCGATGGGTGATCGAGAAAAAGACCAGTCAATCACCACTCATTTAAGAGAGCAAGATAAGCCCATTTTAATTACCACGCACTTTAGGAGAAAACCGGAGAGGAAGACCAACATCTTGAATGAAAGGGAATAGAGGATAACTGATAAAATCAGAATGATCTCTATCTGGTATTTCATGAATTGATGATGGTGATGAAAACCTCAATCCACTTTTAGTCTTCCTTGATGTGCAAATAGAGGTTTCTTTAACAGCGAAACCCCGGCCACCTCCAACCCCGCACGGTCCACTCATGGACACTCGATTTCCGAGAGTGCGCAAGCTGGCCTTTCAACATAAACGTCAGCCGTTTTCATGGGTGTGGTGACCCTCGGCCCTCTTGTGGCGACTTCAAGGCTTAGCCTCGTGGTCAGCAGACTAGAGGGCCGTTTGCATTTCACCGCCCCGCAACCACCACCACAAAACCCTGAGAAATTATCATGCACAACGAAACATCCCTTGGTCGGGATGATGGCGCTTCCTGACCAGTGACGTGGGCAAGTTTCTGGAGCTGAACAACACCGACACCAACGACTGCCTTGAGATACTGGAACACTGGGGTGTGCCATTCGTCCAGGAGACGGTTACTGATCGTGGCAAGGTCATTGGCCCTGTCGGCCTGATCACAGAGCAAGATTACCGTAAGCTAGCAGTCGAAGCAACGAAACACCGCGCAGCATCGGTCTCTGTCGGTGAGATTTGCTGAAGACTCCGTCCGTCGGTTGATCCTCCACTGGCAATGTCTGGTGCGTTAGTAGACTTAGCAAAATTGGGAAGACGGCGTGCGAGCGCTCTCTCAGCTAGCAAAGCCCAGTGCTAAGCTGCTCGAAAGATTTGGTCCGAACACAGAGATTGGCCCGCAGATCATCGACACCATCATTTCTGGTGTTGAATTGCTGGCGATGAGAGGCCGGCCTCCGACTGAGTTAAGGAGCTGGCTCTCACACTTTCTGAACGCCGAGACTAGGAGAATTAATCGTGTCAACGCCTCGCATCACGTCCTCCTGGACGCACTCATGCGATCTTACTTTCTTTGTGAAGCCCTCGACGGTCGCACCGGAAAGGGTGCCGACCCGTTGGCTCCCAGAGCCAAGCCGGAAAAAAGGCCCGATATTGCCCGAGGCTATCAGGACACAAGTCAACACGATCGCGAAGTTCGTGAAGTGGTGGGGTCCGTCTCAAAAGTGTACGCATGGCGCGCCCAGGTCATAGCTTCAAACGGTGCACTAGGGGCCGCAGACGGCTTCGCCCAAGAGGCACTAAGGCATCTGTCCGAGAATGCGTGGAGCATCAACCGCCACTACGAATCGAACGGAATGCGCGCGAAGGCCGCAGAGAGCATTGCTGTTTTGGCTGGAGAGCCAACGCTTGCCAAAGATGTTGTTCAACTTGCGCTCACTGTCAGAAAAAGCTGGTCGTCGTATAGTGCGACGAATGCCAACACGCTGCTAGCTCGACTACGCAATGTGAAGGCTATTCACGACGATCTCTTATTGAGTATTGCCAATGAAGCTCGTGACGTCCGACGCGATAAAATTGGTGCTGCAGATAAGTCTTCTATTTTGGCTCGATTTGCTGAGGTCGTCCTCTCTTGGAAGGTTTCTGGCGGCCACCGCAGAGGCCGATCTCTGAATGGCGAACGGATGCAACGGATACTGAGATTCTCGCTGAGATCATGGTGTCCGACCGACCAGGCTATCTTGTGGTCGATCAATCAGCCACAACAGCGTCGCGAACTTTTCGCCATGAGGTGAGGGTACACACCAGCCTCGTATCTCCAGGTACAGCCCCCGCACTCGTGCGAGCCCTACAAACGACCTGGGATGATTCTGACTACCGGATTCCGCCAGAGGGAAATGATCTTGAAATCGATGACGGGGATTACGTGCTGCGGGGCTGGCTGAAAAGCAGCTTTGGTGACGGCCGATTTGATCATAATGACCGCTTTTCCAATTCGGCGCGCCGAATTGAATGCGAGCCGGGGCGCACAATTACAAGCGTGCTGGGTCTATCTAGATCGACTGACCGAGGCGTTCGTTGGTTTCGTTCAAATCATTCCGAACCAACTTTCATCTACGAGGCGTGGGGACATCCTGAGGTAGAGGACGATCGCGAAATTTACTACAACGACTATGTTCGGTCTGGCGGCTACCGACTCTTGGTCCGTATCTCGGACTTGGCTGAATTCCTTCATGGCCAAGGAATGGATTTGATTCTGGAAGCGGGGTTGTACCGTGACGAAAAAGGCAAAAGAAGCTCTTCCTATGACAATAAAGAATCGACCGAAGTTAGATTCGATCGGCTCTTCCTATTCAAAATGGACGGTACGATACAAGCTGCCGAACGAGACTTTGGAACTTGGCGACAAGATAGTGAGCGCACTTAATCTACATAGAACTGTGGACACACTGGGTCGGTGGAAAGCCCACCACCTCGCTGAAGTGGTACTTGCAGTCAGGGATGCCAGCGGATCTGAAAGGGCAGCGGCAGAAGCAAAACTCGCAAACTTAATGTATAACTTCAACCGCCCATCCCCTGGCCGCTTTCGTTATTCCGAAGGCTACGATCTGAAGAAGGTAGCGCCAATCCTATACGAAATTTTAGGTAAAGATTGATGTTTACTCAGGGTGGCCAAACCACAGATTGGAAGCGCTTTTGGCGTGCCCACACTCTTAGATCAATGACCGAAACGAGGGCGCAAAGCTGCCAGGCGCTTTATGACTGAGCCACCGCATACTTGGCCCTTTGTCATGCGGGCACAATGCACATTCACATAAGAATAGCTGCGGACCCTGTTCCTTTGATTTCGCTTTACCGCTTTTTGCAGACTGCTGCGTTGCAGATGCGGTGCGGATACTGCGATAAATCGTTTATCGCCCTCGCTGTGCTATCGCTTTCAGAATGGCAGAGGGTTGTCACCATGAGAAACTAGATCGCGTTATGTAGACTTGGATCGGTGCGAAACGTCAAAAGTCTGAGATCCTTTCCATCTCGTGGCATAAATTTCACGTTTATTTCGCCAGTATTTCTGGCTTCGTAGGTGCCATCCGGCAGCTTGGAACGTAAAGGCATCTGGTTCCCGCCGAGGATATAAATCCCGTCTTCAACTTCGGTAACAAAGAAGCCAACATGCCCATTCGCCGCCTTTCGCTTATGTTGAAAAACGACAATATCTCCTTGCGTCGGTTTCTCTGTGCCCGTCCCCCAATCGCTAAATGATAATGCGGCGGCACTTTTCGTACCCCCAATTGTAACTGAATTACTGCGACCCCGTAGTCCTTGCTCGATGCAGGAGTTTACGAATGCTGCACACCAGGGAGTTATGTCGCCATTTGGCGTACGCAGCACGGTAGCATCAAAAAAGCTGACAATAAGTGGATTTGCTCTAACGGGCCACTCTGTTCCGTAGGTAAAGGAATTGGCACCTAACTCATCGTCCAGAAGACCAGTAGACAGGCTGTAATAGAACTGCGCGACGTCGAATGCCGTAGCATTGGTCGGCGCCCGCGATAAAATCAGGCGTGCGAGCCTTACCTCGTCACGGTAAGGCGGGTCATTGCCTCTTGCAGGTGGGGCATTTGCAAGCAACTCATCTAGAGTCGGCACGATCACATCGGGCTCAAACCCAACCGGCGGGGCCTGGCCAAAAAACTCAGGAACCGCCTGAGCCCAACGCGGAGTTAAGAACTGCGCGCTGCCGACTCCGAATGCTAAGCTCATAAAAGATCTACGTCCGCAATGGGTCATGTCCATCTCCCTACCATTTCAATCTGTCGTGACAATCGCGAAAGCTGCCCAGTAGACAGGGTGGGCTTCCCTTATCGATTTGGCCGAAGCAAGCGTCGCCTTCATCGACGCTTGGAGCGAGTCGGCAATGCCGCCATTCCCGGCCATGACACCATCCATCATTCCGGCCAGGATCCGCGCCGTCGCCTGGGAATCGACGTCCCAAGACGACACAAGAACATTTCGCGTACCAGCGAGGAGGAAGGAACTTGTCAGGCCGGAAAATGCTTCCTGGGAGATGGCACTACCGGCGCCAGTCGAACATGCGGAGAGGATAACGAGGCGGGCTCCGATCCGGAATTGAGCGATCTCATCGGGGATCAGGAGCCCGTCATCCTCTTGACCGGAATCACCAGGGGGAGTCAAAACAATACCGGGTGCATTTGCGCCGTTTGCGCGGATCGCATGCGTCGCGAAGGCGATCACTTCGTACCGCGCCAGTTCGCCACTTTCGTTCAATTTCTTCAGCCGGTTTTCACGCGCTTGTGCCTGTGTCCATACATCTGCATGCTGGAATTGCGAGGCCATGTGGTTCAGCTCGCATTCCGTTTCGGGAAGTGAAACAAGCCCTCCAAGTACGCTCGAATCCGCGATCTGGTCTATCTCTCCCCTTGAACCAGGCATGTAGACGCTCCCTTCGACGGGATAGGCTCGAACACGACGGGACGCCCTTTCGAACACCTTTTCACAATCAACAGTGACCGCCTGTTTATTCGCGAATATCGGATTGCCCAAGCCAAGAAACGTGCCTTTGGAGACCTCTTTCGAGCCTTCCTCGTTCAGACGCCAGATCGCTAGCGAAGGCACCGTCTCAATTGAGAATTCGGAAACCAGCCATGGTGCGTTTCGATAGGCCGCTACACCTGCAAGCACGTCGGGCTTTTTTGCCGTTAACAGCGCAAAAGAGAGATCTGCCAGTTCGCCATCGGGGATTAGGATCAGTCGACGCTTGTTGGCGATCGCCGGCATCAACGGCTCTATCAGATGCTTGTATAGTTGCGTGGAGGCTTCGAAATCAAATACGTAATATTCGCTCTCGTGCCCCGACTGCATCGGCTTGGAAGAATCTTCGATGTTCTGTCTTACCGTTCCTGCAAGCAGAGAAAGCTTGGCTGCATCAAATTCGCGGTCTGTGAGAACATGCAACTCCGTGCGCTGTCGTGTTGCGACAACCGCATAGACTGTATCACCCAGAATGCGATAGTGAACCAGGGCCTCGTCTTTTCCGATACCGTTCAGTTGGTCCGGAATGCGGCCAGAGGCGTCGGCCACGGCCTTTGCGAAGGTCTGTACAAACCCGAATAGCAGCGGCGTATCATAAAAAATGGAAACTGCAGATTCCTTGATCTGCTGGATGACGTCTGTTTGCAGCGGATTTTCAGTAGCCGACGACTGCTTCAGTTGCTCATATAAGATCTCTCTCAACCGACTCCATCTTGAACCATTCAGAACCGTTCCAGTAGCATCGCCCAGCGAGATTTTTCGCAGAGCTTTCCCTCGAAAATACGCTGTCGCCGCAGCGCTCTGGTGAGAGGCTGCTATAACCTCCAACGCTTCTCTTGCCAGCGCGGTAGCGCGAGTAGGGTCGGATTCTGCCGTGTATTCCTGAGCGAGCGCCCGCATGTAATTTTCCGCTATCGCGTTTGGCAATATCGGCAGCGCCCGAGGTGCAGTGATCGGTTCAAGCGGATCCCGCGACAATCTTGCGAGGTACGATTCCTTTCCAATGTTCAAGCTAAGCCGGAGGACAGGAAGATCGCCGATGTCGTTCCCAACATAGTCATCTGTCAGGTAACGTAGCGCGTCTTCGGGAGGCCTTTTTGCAAGTTCGGATGCGATATCGACGCCGCGAGACTTGTAAGAATATGCTTTATCTTTGCTGTAAGCGAAATTCGCGATCCGTTCGTTATCGATTAGGAACGGCCTCGACAGTAACGCATGCCTTACAGTCAATGTTTCCTTTGCCCAACCTATCTTATCAAGAGCCTTTCCGACATCGACTAAAACCTCAGCGAATGCTTCGTTTGCAGGGTCGTCTTCCTGAAGCGCGGTTGTCAACTCAAGGATTTCCGCCAGATCGTCGCGAACGCGCTGATTGTCATGTGTTTCAACACGAGTTGCACCAAGGGCTTCTTCCCGAAATTCATCAACCGTCCAGAAACCGCTGGCAATCTTTGCAAGGTAGCGACTGCGTGTAGAAGCGTTCGCAATCTGCGTCGCGGACTGCATCGCCTCTCCGAATAGCCGACGCGCCAGCGGTATAGCTGTCGCATCCTCAGGTAGCGTCTCGGCGATCGCCATCAAGCCATCGACTCGATTATCTGCCGCCCCAAAGGTGGTTACAAAAGCCACAGCCTCATCGAACGCCCCAAGCCGCGCGAGAGCCTTTACTCTACCCAGCATATCATGTTCGTATTGGCTTCGAGCTTTGCTGGTTAGGAGACTCCGCATGTTCGTGGATATGGCACCGGGATCCAAGCCGCGATCCAACAAATCATTGACGATTTTTGCGGCAATGTTGGACCGATCCTCTTCCGGAAGTTCGGTGGTATAGGTTAAGAAGTCGGCCGATTTCTCTAGCAGACCAGAATTGGCCAGCCTTTCCGCGATGACGGACCTAGCCTTTCCGTAGGCCTTGATGAGACCTTCATCGAGAGCGTTGGAGGCTCCGGTCGGCTTGGGATAGAGGTCTTGAGCCACACCGTCGGCGAAGTCCTCGCCTTTAATATGAGTGGATGCCGAAAGAAGTAACGGAAAGGAATTGCTGTTTTTCGTGGACGCCGATTTGACGGCGTCGATCGCTAGCGACAAGACCTCATTGGCTTTAACGACCTCGCCACTGTCAAAGAGCCGTACCGCCAAGCGAGGCAGAAGGTCGAGATTTCCCGAATATGGTCCACCTGCAGCCAAAAGCCTATCCGCTTCCTTGCCTTGTCCGCACTTAAAAAGAGGCATCATGCCGTCCAGCGCGTCGAAAACGCTGCTGCCCGACCGAACAGAGCTCAACGCAGTGGATGAAAAGCGAAGAGCACTATTGCAATCCTCTTTAACGAAGGCGGACATCGATAGTCTGGCCGCCAAAGCTTGCCTGGAGCCCTGATCTTCAATACCCAGCAGACGTGATTCAGCCCTTCGAAGCAGAGCTGCCGATTTCTCTCCCGGTTCCAAGCCTTTCAGGTGTGAGAGGATTCTGCTCAGATCGTCGGCCGGTAGAAGCTGATCGGCAAATTCTTCCGCTAACTCGAACCTTTTGTGCCTCGTGGCCTCCAGTATCAACGCTCCGATACTAGCACTCGAATGCAACTCTTTCAGGAGAAGGCGCAACCCCGTATCCCCGCCTGCTAGAAGAGTAAGCGAAACAATTGCCGGCGCCTCGCTGCTGATTTCCTTTTCGTTCGCGGTGGCAACGAAGACTCTCATCGCCGCGGGCGAGAGTGCAGCCACCTGCTTTTTCCTAATCTCGCTATCCAAGCGATCAAGCGCTGCCGTTGAAAGAGAAGACGGGAGAGAGCTCTTAATCTCTTGTAGCGAAGTCATCGACAGCTTTGAAAAGAATTCTCCGTAAAAACTGTTGTCCGTTTGCGGAGGCAAATTGTGGTACAATTGGAGTGCTTCAGATTCTCTTCCGTGATCGGCAAAAAGTAATAAAAGTGATTTTATTCCACGACTGTCGCCGTCGGGTCTTATTGCGTGTTGACGTAATGAAATATCTGTCGCCAATAGCTGAGCAAGATGCGAGAATTTCCCACCTATCTTACTACGCTCCACTGTAAGACGTTCTTCGATAAGATCAAGAAATGGACGCGAGATACCGGTCCCCAAGGCCGTCAAATATATATTGCGGTGGGCATCAGCCTGCAGCTCCGAGATCGTCTCTTCAACCGGGTCGATCGACCACAACGCACGGACCCACTGAGCGACCACGTCGGCAATCTGCGTTAGGTCGCTATTGGTCTTGCGGACTTCGCTATCGTCGAGAAAATTCTTCGCGATCGTCAGCGCCTTCTGATAAGCTCGCGCCAGAACAACTGGTGACTTTGTCGCTCGCGCTTCCTCAACTAGCTTGTCCGTCACCGCATGGACTTGATCGATAGTGTTGAGACAGTTGAACACGGCATCAAAACGGATGGCTCCCGGCGCGCGGGCTGGATCATCCAGCTCTCTCACAAAGTCTTTTACGACAGGCTCCAATCCCACGTTCTCGTAGGTAGCCCCTATCTTCTCGTCCTCCAGGATTGAGAGCGAAAGGCGGAGCATCTTTGCTGCGAGTTCTATATGTGGAGAGATGTTGCAGACGTCTTTGAGCACCCTCACCTTCTGCGAAAAGAGCAGCATTTGCCCCAACTCCCCGAGGACAGTTGCCAACTCCGGTGTTCCTCTCGGAAGCTGAAGAAGTTTGGGCCCTATTTGCAATGCAAGATCACGCGCCTGGTCCTTCCGCCCTGTCAGCCCTGCAATAGACGCAACTAACTTTGCCTGCGATATGGTTCCGCCTAAATTGGCTTCTTGTGTGCCCAAGCGCCCAATCAACGCCTGGAAGGCAAGGTCTTCAAGATTCATCCTGTTAAGAGCATCCACCGCCCTGCTGTACTTCTCGTTGCGGGAAGCTGGATCGGGAATCGCATCGAAAGCCTTGAAGATCTCCATCGCCTTACGGGATATCATCTCTCGATCCGCTTCGCCTACTCCGCTAGACTTATAACTGGATGCCGCACTAAAAAGCGCGTCGCCGACTTCGCTTGTGGTTTGCCCATCCGCGCCGTTGTCTTTAGAAAGATCAAAGGCGGCCATAAGCATTTCGACAATGGAATGCGGACTGTCGTCGCCAATGGGAACGCTTGTTGCTACTCGTTGAGCGCTCTCCACAATGAACTTTACAAAGAATGGACTATCCCCCAAAGGGCCATCAGCAATTGCAGGCAAAAGTTTGCTGAATACCGTCGCTGCCCTGTCGCTGTTCGACTGTGAAGAGACCTCAACCCCCAAGACGAATGCTACCATAACCGGCAAGCATTTCGATTGGGAATCTACTCTTGAAGAGCACACAGCATTCTGCCCGGTGACAGGAGGTGGAAGAAGTTTGGTTACCCTTCGAAGGATATCGTTTACTGCAGATAATCTAGCTTTAACATTATCGGGGGATGGGTTTCCTAACGGATCTTGAAGGACCTCGTCTGTTGTATCAAGCAGCATGCCAAGCATGTGCGAAACATCACACACAATATTGCGGTCATCCGAAGCCTCTTTCAAAGAAAGGCTACAAACATCTTGCAGTGTGCCACGAATTGACTGCACATCTGCGCCATCCAGCGTTTCGGCAACCATAAGCCCGAAGGCTAGATTGCTTTCGTTGAAGAGCGGGGCCTCGGATTCCAAGTCTTTTAAAAGGATGTCCGAATAGAGTAGTTGGCCTTTGTAAGCCCTTGGGATTATTGAAGCAAGTCTTCTAAGAGCAACGCTGAAGCATTCCCTACGGGATCGCCCATTGCCTTCGCACGCAAGGATAGCCGACATCGTTGAAGGGCTATCAGCAGCAATCGCCATGGACCGTATCGGCATAAAAGATAAAATGAGAATGGCAGCAAGAATAACTGTATTGATGCGGCTCATATCTCCCTCCCCCAAGGTAACAGTACCTCCGCCCAAACATAAAACCGGTCATTGAGAGAATGCGTCTGGTCTCTATCTCAGTCAACGTGATTTTTGAAGCGGCGACGGCGGACCAAATCTACCCGGCGCCGATAGGCGCTTGCGGCACAAAATATTGTTTACTCGGGAAATTCGATTTTTATGACGAGGGTTGAAGATCAATGCCAGCGCGGCTTTCATCCGGAAATAATTACCGCTCCTTCCTCTGTTGACTGATGCCCTAAGCCAGGGCACAAAGGTGGCATCCACGGTCGCTCGCGATGGGAAAACAGAGGGAATTTCAAGGCGATTCCGATAAGTCATTGAAATCATGTGAGAATCCAAGCCCCCAGGCAGCACGTTTTTTTGGACCTATTCCCTCTTTCAGTGGTTGCCATACCCCACCAGAAAACGTGGCGTTTTTTCAGCTACTTAGCGTAATTTCCCGCCAATTAGAATTTGGCGTTTCCCGAATACCAGAGATGCTTCGAACTCTTAAAATGATGGCTGGGGACCCTGTTCGACTGCTTCAAACAGTCCAGGAATCTGCCTCTTCCTCGGCACGGATCGCTGCCATGGCCGTTTCTAGGTTTTCCAGCGCCAGATCGAACTGGTCGGGATGCTAGGCGCGCGACCGCCGAAGAAAGCAAGTGCATAAAGTTACCCTAAGGCCGACGCCTACTGTTGAGACTGACTGGCGATCCAATCGCGTATACCAGACAGCCCCTTAAAGTCTTCGGCACAGCGTGATCGCGTTCGCGGATCGACTTCGGTCGCCATAGCGCTCAAAGCGTGTCCAGGGCCTAGTTCCAGAAATGCACTTGCGCCAGCCTCCCGACAGCTCTCCAGGCAACTGGCCCATTCAACTGTATGCGATATCTGATCAGCAAGCTTGGTCGCACCTGATGAGACGTCAAGTACCATAGCGCCGTCGATGCCGCTGAAGAGACGAACCCCATTAGGCACCCCAGAGCAGATCGCCGCTTTCGCCAGAGAAGATGCGAACGCGGCAGATGCGTTGGCGAGTCTTGGCGTATGCGAGGCAACATGGACTTTAAGACGGACGATACGCTCGGCGCCGCTGCGAACTGCCCCTTCTTCGAAAGTTTGGAGGGCAGCAACTGTGCCGCCCACGACGAAGCCATTGCCGGGATTGGCGATCGCAATTGCAGTTTCCTGAGTACGGCAGAGTCGTTCGATTGCCTCCCGCTTCAGTCCCCGGACAAACGTCAATCCTTCGCGACCGCGGCTTGCCGCGTTCATCGCCTCCGCGCGGATCGCAACCAGCCGGAGCGCCTGTGTCCCGCTGATGAGCCCTGCCAGCGCCCAGGCGGCAACCTCGCCAACGCTATATCCGGCGACTAAACGGCGTGCGGAAAGCGCGTCGCCCAGCGCAGCCTGCAACGCGACCGCCTGCAGCACACACAGGATCTGCGCTGTACGATTTTCCTCGAGCGCTTCAGGCGATGCGCTGCGCACGAGTTCGCGGGGATCTTGGCCGTCCAGCAGTTCGGCCGCGACAGTGAAGAACTCCGCCGCCTCTGGTGCGTCGGCGACCAGATCGAACATTCGAGCGTGCTGTTGCCCTTGACCTGAACAGAGAATGGCGATCGGCAAAGCGGGCTCCTATCGTGGATAGAGGAAAAGGATGGCGGCGCCCACCGTGACCATGCTGCATATCGTGCTGGCGATGACCATCGAACCCGCCTCCCTGGAGGCGACATTGTAGTTGACGCCGAAAAGGATACCGAAAAAACCTGATGGAAGTGCCGCCAGCAAAATAGCGACAGCGGCAACATCGGGTGAAGTCGGAATGACCCGCGTGAGGCCGAAGACGAAAAGCGGTTGCGCGAGATTGGATAGAAGAGTAGCCGCCACGACCTGCCGGTCAAGCTGGAAAGGCTGCGAAGACAAAACCAAGCCGGTGAGGAACAATGCGACTCCGCCCGCAGCCTGGCCGATCAACTGGAGCGATGATGTTACCAACACGTCGAGCTGAAGGCCCGAAAGAGACACAAGAGTGCCGCACACCGGTGCAAGCACGATCGGCTTAGCTACCGCGTCGATCACGGCCTTGCGCAAGCGAGTAGCCGCGTTGGACTGCGTCCCATCTGCCCCGGTTCTCGACAGTTCGAGGATGAGCAGCGTGATCGGAGTCGGCAAGATGGAGCCCGCAGCAATGGCGACAGCCACATGGACCGTCGCCTGAGGCCCGATCACCGCCAGCATGATTGGCAGCCCGGCAGCGGCGTAATTCGGAAGCGCGATCGTCAACGCCTGAACTGCGGCTTCGCCGTGCGACGCATTGTCTCTCAACTTCAATCCATACCAAATGGCGTAGAAGGCCATCATGGTGACGGCAAGCAATAGGAAAAGAGTACCCTCTGCGAACATCTTCTCGCGCGCAGTCGTAGCCGTAGCGACGAACAGCGAAGCTGGCAGCGCAAACTGCATCACCAGCGCATTCAATTCGGTCACATGGTGGTTGTCTATCGTGCGATGCTTTCCAGCAAAATAGCCGAGTGCAATCACAAAGAAGATAGGGACCAAGGCCTGCAGAATGATCTCGATCATGGCGTCAGCTCTCCTGCAGCTCGACGAATAGTGCCATACCAAGCAGATCGGCACATCCGCCGGGGCTTAGCCTGCGTGCTACGAACGCGTGGTGCATTGCCACCGCTCGCCTGTACCATTCGGGTGCCACGCAGCCTCCCGCTTCGAGAAAGGCACAGGCCTCCTCTTGAGCAAACCGAAGGCCCTCCAGGCCTCCACGATATAGCAAGTTGGTATCTGTCACGCGCGCTACGAGCGTCATCAACGCATGAACCTGTGCGGCATCCGTATCGAGGGGCGCAAGCCGACGTCCATCTTGGAGCGCCGGTATCGCCACGGTGTAAAGAGATGGAAAGCCTGCTGCGGCTTCGGCACGGGCGCCGCCCGCACCATGTTGTCTTGCCACTTTGCTGCCGTGGCTGTGGAGATGAACCGGGCCACCGACGATATCTGCGCCCCAACGATGTGCAACCACGCGTCCGAGAGTGCCTGACACAGCGTAGCGCGCCCGGAAACCCGCTGCGGCACAGAGCAGCCCCATCCCAAAGATGGCCCCGCGATGCGTGTTTACCCCACCCGTCGCGATCATCATCGCGCGCTCCGCTTCGATCCCGATTGACCGAAGCCTATCCATTTCTGCACCTGCGGCCCCGGCCTCGGCGAGGCGTGCGAAAAACGGTTCGAGGACGTCCGCACTATGGTTCATCATCTCGGCGTCCATGTCGTGATGCGCGCCACTATCGACCGGACTGACGAGGCCCGGCTTTGGATAGGTCGCGATCTCTCGTTTCAAGCAAAGCGTCGCGGCCTGTCCGATTACGCCTGTATCCAGTCCAGTTGTCGGAGAAAGAAGTGCGGTCATGAGAACACCATGTCGCGAGCAACCAGCCGGTTGCTATCCGATGATTTGGCCAAGACCTCATGGGCTCCGCTTGCCCATTCGCGCCATTGGATGGCAAGCCCGCCAGGGGTTACAATCTCACCGTCAAGCGTCACCGTCGACGCCGCGTCGATCGGCTTGATCGCAGCAACTATGCGATCGACGTCGCCAAGCGTCGACGCGTACCACAGGAGATCGATATCTGACGTTTCCGAGAGATACGGCAGGTCTGTTAGAAATTGCCAGGCAAGGCTTCCGAAGCAGCGCGTATTGGGTTCGACTGCCAACAACGCCTCGAGAGCAGGTCGCCACGTGACAGGGGCAGCGTCGATCACATCCGCAATTCTTGGCGGACTGGCGATCGACGCTACAGCTTCGAGTGGTGCTGCGAAGGATAGTCGCCTTTTGCCCAATGAGGGTGGCAGGGGAAGGCCGAGCGGCACACTGTCTTTGCTGTCGCTGCAAAGCCGCCGACGTGCGATGAGCGGTCGTCCGAACATCGCCCAATCGGCGACCTCAGCGAGATCTCGGGTATCCCCATGCGCCTCGATGAGTGCACTCCAGGATGCGGGGTAGAGATAGACGAGCTGATGTCTTTCGAAATACATCGGATCATCCCCTTTCCCGTGCAAGGGTGACAATCTCGTCGACGATCCCTTCAGCCTTCAAACGCCCCCCCCGCTCATTACCAAGGGCCGCCCGATCATCGCCACTTCGAGGTCGGGCGAGCAGCGCTGCGAGCTGATCGGCCAACGGCAGTTCGGGATCCCATGTTTCGGCAATGGCGCCGGTCTGAGCGAGATTTTCGAGACCCGGCGCAAACACGGGGGTTGCCTTCGCTTTCTCCTTTAAAACGTCAATCGGCAGCTTGGTGACGCGCGCCATCGACGGCAGGTCCATCACCTCTGGGTGAGCGCCGGGCAATGCAACGAGCGTTCCGCACGCCAGCGCCGTCGCGATAAAGGCGCCGGCGGCACTGCCTCCATAGAGCAGGCCCACGGTCCGATGTCCCCTTGTTTCGGCGAGCAAAAGCGATTTGGCGAGGTGCGCGAGATATTCGCTCAACCCGAGAAGCTCGTCGCGCCTGCTCATTCGTTGGCTTGAGGTATCGATGAGCAGCATGATGGGACTCGCATCCGCAGTGAACGCAATCTTCAACACATGGTCTGCAAGACGTATCGCCTCATCGATACCGATCGCGCTGCCGCCGCCAACGCTGATCACATGGATCATCGTACCATCGAGTGCAGTCGCAGTACCAAACGAAAGATCGCCATCAGCCGTCAATTGGTGACCCGTCGGGGAAAGTGAATTTAGGATTTCAGCGGGTGTCATCTGCGCTCTCCCTGTGCTTAGCGGCAAGTACCGCGAACTCTTCTGCCGGCATTGCCGGGATGTCGTCCGGGATATCGATCCCGAGTGCAGCCCAAATGTCGGTTGCGTCAGGTGCATCGCCGAACCGGGTGATACGGCGCTCAAGCCTGTTCTGTTCGGCAACCAGCGTTTCGGTCGTCAGCGAGGCGGACCTGGCAAGGCCGGCAGCCGCCGCGGTGCGAAAGGCGGCGGCATCATCAGCGACGAAAGCATCGGCCCCACCGATAAGCATCCGATGTTTTCCGCCCATCGTCCGCCAGACGAATGCGCGATCGCGGGAATCAAACTCCTCGACGCCCTTGTTCGTCTCGATGACCTCCGGACCAGAGACGCTGATCCGCCCCTGCTCCGAAACAATCAGCATCGAGCAGCATCCAGCGATCAGCCCCCCGCCGCCGTAGCAGCCGGCGCGCCCGCCGATCAGCCCGACGACACGGCATCCCGCTGTCCGCGCTTCGAATATGGCGCGCATGATTTCGGCGATCGCCAGTTCACCGGCATTTGCTTCTTGAAGACGGACGCCGCCGGTATCAAACGCGATGACGACATCGCGCTGCATTAGCTTTGCGGCACGGAGGAGACCGGTGAGCTTGGCACCATGAACTTCGCCGAACGCGCCACCCATGAAGCGGCCCTCCTGGGCCGCAACCAAAACGTCTGTGCCCATGATGGTCGCCGCACCGACGACAATCCCGTCGTCAAATTGCGCGGGCAGATCAAAAACCGCGAGGTGCGGGCTGATCTCTCTGCGCTCCGGGCCGATGAACTCGGCGAAGCTGTTGTGTTCGACCAGAGCTGCGACGCGGTCGCGCGCACTCGCTTCGTACCAACTTTTGTGGGAAGCAGTCATTCCTCTGGCTCCTCGATCAAGCGGACGCCTTGGGCGAGCCGCAGTGAGACGGTATCGGGGCGCGCGCCGCCATCGTTTATGGCGATGCGCAGGCCCCCGGCGGGACGGCGTGCGACGAAGTCTGAGGTGACCGCCTCCCATAGTTCGCGAAAACCGTGGGCGGCCGTGTTTATCTCGATCGTGCAACGGTCAGGCGCGACGCCTCGCTCGAGCAATATTTCGAGATTGCCAGATGCGACGACTCCGACCAACGCCATCGGCCGCTTACCTTGCGCAGCGGCAGTTGCCGCCAGATCAAATCGTAGTTTTTCCATAACAGAAGCGTCTCCTTACCAGTTGCGAAAGCGGCTCGGCGGCTGGTAAAGCCCGCCTGAAGCCAGCATCAGGTCTTTGATGGATTTTGCGGCGAGCAGATTTCGGTTGGCATCGAGCGGATCGATCCCGAGATCTTCCGGTCGCTGGATCACTTTCCGTGCTCGCAACCTCTCGACCATCGCCTTATCGCGACGTCGGCCAATTTCTGTATAGCCGGCGACACCGCGGATTGCCTGCTCCCGCTCATCTGCGTTCTTGCAGAGCAGCAGGTTGGCGATGCCCTCTTCCGTAACGATATGCGTGGTGTCGTCCGCGTAGACCATGATCGGAGCGAGTGGCAGGTTGAGTTTTTCGGCCAGTTCCAAGGCGCCGAGCTTTTCGACGAAGAGTGGCGTATTGCCTTCGCCAAACGTCTCCCCAATTTGGACGACCAGCTTGCGGCCACGCCTGAGCGGTGATGGCGTGTCGGGATCTGCCTCGGCGCCCGCCTGAAGCCAGGGTGCGCTGGGATGGCGCCGCCCGCGGGCATCGGACCCCATATTGGGCGCCCCACCGAAGCCTGCGACGCGATCGGCCGTGACGGTCGAGCTGTGTCCGGAAAGGTCAATCTGCAGCGTCGAACCGATGAACATGTCGCAGGCATACAAACCGGCAATTTGGCTGAAGGCTCGGTTCGAGCGCAGTGAGCCATCCGGCCCGGTAAAGAAGATGTCGGAGCGTGCGGCAAGATAGTCTTCCATTCCAACCTCCGATCCGAAGGAATGGACCTGTTCGATCCAACCCGCCTCGATCGCGGGAATGAGCGTGGGATGCGGGTTGAGCGCCCAGTGCGTGCAGATTTTGCCCTTCAAGCCGAGTTTTTCGCCATAGGTCGGCAGCAATAGCTCGATCGCCGCCGTATTGAACCCGATGCCGTGATTGAGACGACGCACACCATATGGCGCGTAAAGACCCTTGATCGCCATCATCGCGGTCAGAATCTGGGTTTCGGTCATCGCCGCTGGGTCGCGCGTGAACAAAGGCTCAACATAGAAAGGCTTCTTCGCGTCAACAACGAAGTGGACCCGGTCGCCGGGAATGTCTACGCGGGGAACCTTGTCGACAATTTCCTCGACCTGGGCAATGACGAGGCCGCTCTTGAAACTGGTCGCTTCGACAATGGTCGGCGTGTCTTCGGTGTTCGGGCCGGTGTAAAGATTTCCGTCGCGATCTGCGCAGACGGCAGCGATGAGAGCAACGTTGGGCGTCAGATCGACGAAATAGCGCGCGAAAAGCTCAAGATAGGTGTGTACAGCACCGAGCTCTATTTGCCCGCCGAAGAGCAGTCGGGCAATACGCGCGGATTGCGGTCCCGAGTACGAGAAATCGAGCCGCTTTGCTATTCCCTTTTCAAAGAGATCCAAATGTTCGGGCAACACGACGCCGGACTGGATCATATGCAGGTCGTGGATCTTCCCCGCATCGACATTTGCAAGGGCCCTCGCAAGAAGATCCGCCTGTTTCTGATTGTCGCCCTCGAGGCAGACACGGTCTCCCGGTTTCAAGACTGCCTCCAGAAACCTCTCAAGCGCGGAGGCCTTTACGACCTTGCCGACAGCAAACGCAGTGCCCGCGTCGATCCGTTCTCGCAATGCCTCTCTCTGTGTGTTCCAGTTTTTCATTTCGCTATCCGATCCAATTCAAAGCTGGTGTTCATAATGCACCCTGAGCAGGGCCTTGTTTGACGGGGCGATCCAATCGGGTCAGGACGCACAACTTCACAATTCGCCGTGCGCCCCGGATTACCAATCCGCCAACCACTGTCTTTAGGGCAAGATCCTAACGGTACCGGGCGACCAATCGGCGTCCGCGTAGTCGCCGCGCGCGAAGTCAGCCCAGAGCTTGCGCATATGCCTGCCGATCGGCTCGATCTTAGACCAGTCGGAGCCGGCAACTGCGGGGGCGGATCGCCAGGCTTGTTCGCTACCCAATAAGAACGGCAGCTCGATGCAGTGGCATGCGCCTAGCCCTGTGCCGGGCGACTCCCAGTCAAAGCGATAAAGCAAGGCCCGATGTCCCTTTTCCGCCATATCGCGCACCAGACTTCGCGAACCGCCCTCGAACAGCTCGTTCATTTCGCGCGTCTCGTCGAGAAAGCGGGTCTCAGTTCCAGGACTAGGCTTGACCTGCTTTTGCAGAAGAACGAACGGCAACGCGTCATCTCTGCACCAGCCGGCAATGACATCGACGCCTAAGCCGCTATCGGCAGGCGGCAGAACCGCACTCCAGAGAGCCAGTCTTTTTAGCTTGGCAGCAAGTCTGCCTTGAGCGGCGATGAGTTCGTCGATTGTCGCGCTGCGTGGGTCGCCTCCGAGTTCGTCCAGAAACATATCCGAAATCGTGTCCGCCTCGGCGCGGGTGTGGGCGAGACCATACGCGCCGCTTTGCAAAATCGCGCGCTTAAAGAGGTCTCCGCCATGCCCCCAAGCAAGCATCGTAGCTATCGAAAAGCCACCTGCCGATTGCCCGAAAACCGTGATGTTGTCGGGATCACCACCGAACAACCCGATATTGGCCTTGACCCATCGCAGCGCGGCAACTTGGTCGGCCATAGCCGGGCTCGGATCGCTCCCGCCAGGCTGCTGAAAGTAGCCAAAAACGCCAAGACGATAGGTCACGGATACAACGACGAGGTCCTGTTCAGAGGCGAGCTTGTCGCCATCGTGCCAGGAAAGTTCACCGCCACCCGTCACAAATCCTCCTCCATGGAAGAAGACCATTACCGGCCGCTTGCCCGACAGCGCCGGGCTAAAGACCGAGAGAATCTGACAATGTTCACTCATCTCCATTTCAGGCATCGGCCCCTGCACCAACTCAAGGCGAGAAGGAAGCTGGGGGCATATTGGCCCCCGCTCGGTGAGACGCACGCCGTCCCAAGGAATCAGCTCAGGCTGCTCGAAACGAAGAGAATGGGCGTACCGTATGTTTCGGAATATCTCGATGTCGGGCATGACTTTGGTTCTCCTAGCGGCTTAGAAACAGATGGCTTTGCTCGGCAAGCCATCTATCAACTCATGCTCAGCCCATCTTTCAGCTACGAATCGCGCATGCCACTAAGCAGACGGAACAGCGCCTCACGAGTTTGCGGCTGGGCTTCCATATTGAAGCGTCTCGGTACTCCACCTGAGCGCTTTCTGCATCTTATGTATTTTTATAATTACATAAGGTCAACTAATGTATGCAATAAATCCGTATATTTTCTTTAATGAGTACATATGGACGATTTTTTGAAGTCGGTGTTTTTCGTCCCGTGGACATATTGGTGGTGATGTTTTAAGGGTTAAACACGATCAATCCGCGCGAGGGACCGAATGAAATATCCTGACGAAATCGACGCCGACGAGAGCGTGGAATCCCGTGGGCGCCTCTCTGATCGGATTCTAAACGCACTCACTGACGACATTGCTGCTGGGGTTTTGACAGCCGGTACGGCTCTTGATGAGAAGCAACTTGCTGACCGCTTTGGCGCATCGAGAACGCCTGTAAGAGAGGCCTTGCGCCAATTGGCAGCCAGCGGCCTGGCGGAAAATCGTGCCCGCCGTGGAATGGTTGTCACGCGCATGACGCCGGAACGGGTCATGGAGATGTTCGAGACGATGGCAGAGATCGAAGCGTTATGCGTTCGCCTCGCCACGTTCAGAATGACGCCGCTGGAGCGCAGTCATCTCATGGAACTTCACGCGAAGTCCGTTGGTCTCGTAAGTGCGGGAGACTTTGATGGATACGATGAGTTCAATCGCGACTTTCACGAAAGCATATATCGCAGCACTCACAACGATTTCCTCGCGGAGCAAGCAATCGGTGTAAGAAGCAGGCTCAACAGCTTCCGTCGTACGCAGCTTAGGCACGGCGACCGCCTGCTGAAATCTCGTGAAGAACACGAGGCTATCATGCAAGCAATAGCTGAAGGGGACGGAGAAGTCGCGGCGCGGAGGATGCGCGCTCACATGCTAAATGCGGCGACGTCTCTACGACAGTATATCGATATACATTCTGAATAGAGGTTTTGCGCCATTAGATGGCACCTGCGCGAAGTCTGGTAGACGGCTCATGATGAACGCACGAAGCCCAAATCGCCCCCGCCCCGCATAATCGGCACCCTAACGTTAGCGCGAGCTATAGGCTCCGCTGCGGTTCAACGAGGTCGAATTCGGTGAGCGTAATCTGTCGTTCGCAATACAGCGAGGTAGTCGGAATAGCTGCTTGCCGTAACGAAGCGTCGAAAGCCGCCATACCGCAATCGGCCCCTCATTGGTCATCTGAACCCGCGTAGCAGCGCCTGTTTCATAGCGCGCTATGGACGAGGCCGTACCCAAGGCGATACCGCTGGCTGGCAGCTAATTCGAAATTCGAAAGCGGAAATTATTTCCGCCAGCTCGCCCGGTCGACTGAAACCCAAAGCCAGGGCACAAAGGTGGCATCCACGGTCGCTCGCGATGGGAAAACAGAGGGAATTTCAAGTAATTTCAACTAAGCCTTTGAAATTATGTGATAATCCAGGATCCCCAGTCATTATTTCCTTTTTCAAAACAAACAGCCACTTAGACAAAAATCGACCGGAATATGTTTCCGGGCCATTTGGCTCGCGCTCCGGGGCATCCAACACCGGAGTCTGTCAGTTTTATTCTGCACCATACCTGTATCTGCTCAATATCTCTTGCGCCGAGCAGATTGGCTGGTGTGCGCCCTCAAGTGACGCACACCTCAAACTCTCTGCGAAACTAACCAGCGGTCTCCTGCTCCACGTCGCGATGAATTTTCAAAAGCTCTGCATATGCAGAACGGTTGCTGGCCAGAACCGGGTGGCCAACCAGCAGATCCTCTCCCTTGCATGGGAAAGGCATAAAATCACCGCCCGCCTCTTTCACTAGGCAGAAACCCGCCATGCAGTCCCAAGCGCGCATGTAGGGCTCGTAATAACCGACAAGGCGGCCAGCGGCGACGTAAGCGAGCATCAGTGCGCCTGAGCCGTTGCGGATGAAGTTTCCGCCCATTCCCAACAGTGCCGTGACAACGGCGCCAACACGCTCTGGCGTGACATAGTTGTTGCAGCCGATACCGGTGAGAGCATTCTGGATGGTGCGCGATGGGTCGAGAACCAGCGGCTTGCCATTCAGGCTGGCGCCCAGCCCTTTGGCCGATGTATAAAGCTCGTTTTCGCATGGCACCTGTATGACGCCAACGACGGGAATGTTGTCGTGCAGTACCGCAATCGATACGCACCATGATGGCATGCCGTTCACGAATGGGGCCGTGCCATCGATGGGATCGACCACCCATGTATAACCAGAGTTTCCTTCTTGATACCCGTATTCTTCACCCAGAAAACCATCGTCCGGCAAAGCTTTGGCGACTTTTTCGCGCAGAAGGGTCTCCACGTTTCTGTCCGCTATAGAAACGACATCCTGTAGATCGCGTTTGGTTTCTATCACCAGTGTTTCGCGCTTGTTGAAATAATCAAGCGCAAGCGCCCCTGCTTCCGCTGCCAGCGATTTTGCCAGAGCAAAACGCGCTTCAATAGCGCTGTCATGTGTCGTCATCATGCTGTCCTTTAATTGCATATCATATCTCAGCCGTTGATCAGGGCTATACCGCGGTTCTTGAACCCCAATGTGACATCACTGGCCGGAGAAAGGCTCGCCTCCATGGCATGGTCGATGATGAACAGAGTGCCAACATCGGTTTCCACCTCGTATTCAATGTGACCGCCCAGATAGGCACTGTGAAGCACCCGCCCCGCTAACCCTTGGCCGCCCGGAACGCCGATGGTGATGGAACCAGGTCTGATCGCCAGTTTCGCAGTACCGGGTTTTGCGCCATGCCCACGCACACGGTAATCGACGCCACCGACACGGATCAGCGCCTGCTCCCCATCCACATCGATGACTTCGCAGGCGATAACATTGGCCTCGCCCATAAAATCCGCGATGAAGGATGATGCCGGTGCTTCATAAAGCTCACGCGGTGCACCGGACTGAGCAATCTCACCGTCCTTCATAACGATGATGCGGTCGGAAACGGCCAGCGCCTCATCCTGATCATGCGTCACATAAACCGCCGTGAAACCCAGCCGCTGCTGCAATTCCCGAATTTCCGTTCGAACTCTACGGCGCAGGCGGGCGTCGAGATTGGACAGAGGTTCATCAAGCAACAGAACCTGAGGCTCAAGGACCAGCGCACGCGCAACCGCAACACGTTGCTGCTGGCCACCGGAAAGCTCTGCCGGAAGCCGCTGTCCCATCCCTGCGAGCCCAACAAGTTTAAGGCCTTCTTCCGCCTTTTCCCGTGCGTCTTTTTTGTTCAGGCCCGAAGATTGCAAACCATAGGCCACATTGTCGAGTGCGCTCATATGGGGAAACAGCGCGTAGGATTGGAACACCATCGAAACGTCGCGTTCATTGGCGGGCAACATGGTCACATCGGTGCCACCGATCAGAATGCGGCCGGAAGTGGGGTGCTCCAGTCCGGCCAACATGCGAAGCGTCGTCGTCTTGCCGCAGCCAGATGGGCCAAGCAGGGTCACCAGCGTTCCCGGCTCGATGGTCAGCGACAAATCCGGGATGGCCGTGAAAGCACCAAACGTCTTGCGAACATTTTGAAAGGTGACGGAGCCGGGTTTTACTTTGATCATGCGGTTTTCTCCTGAGCGAGAGGAACTGGGGCGGCGGTGGTGACACCGGCAACGCGATTTTCGCGACGCAGACGGCGTTCACCCACGAGAAGCTGGAAGCCTGTGATGACGGTGATCATCACGACGATCAGCATGGAAGAATAAGCAATCGCCACGCCGTATTCACCGTTTTCGACAAGGCCGACGATGTAGGAGGTCGCCATATTGTACTCGGCACTGACGAGGAAAATGACGGCACTGATGGAGGTAATTGCGCGGACGAACGAATAGACGAGCGCCGCCGTAATTGCCGGTCGCAACAGCGGCAGGATGACTTTGCGAATGGTGCGGAAACTATCCGCCCGCAATGTCAGCGAGGCTTCATCAAGGCTTTTGTCCAACTGGCTCATGGCTGCAATGCCGCCACGCACGCCGACAGGCATATTGCGGAACACGAAGCAGGCAATCAGGATCAGTGCCGATCCCGTCATTTCGATGGGTGGCAGATTGAAGGCCATGATGTAGCTGACGCCAATGACGGTGCCGGGAATGGCAAAGCTCATCATCAGCGCAAACTCGAAGATGTTCTTTCCAGCAAATTTCTGCCGTACGATGATGTAGGCGGTGAGCAGGCCGACCGCTGCGGTCAAGGGTGCTGAGACGAGTGCGATTTCCATGGTCGTCCAGAAGGAATTCCACGCAACGCCAGTCCACGCGATGCTGCCATTGTTGAAGCCGATGGAAAATGCACGAATATAATGATCCAGCGTCAGGGAACTGTCCAAGCCCCATGTTTTCACAAAGCCGCCGATCAGGATCATGCCATACACAACGATGGTGAACAGCATCCAGGGCACGACGACTGCGTGGACGCCGATAGAAAGACCACGGGGCAGCGCGATGTGTGCGCCGCTATCGCCCTTGCCTGTCACCGTCGCGAAGTTTTTGCCGGACAACCACACGCGCTGCGCAAGGAACGCCGAGAGCGTGAAGCAGAGCAGAACCATGGCGAGAACGGCTGCGCGGGATGGATCGTTTTGAGACCCGACAACCGCAAAGAAGATTTCGGTTGAGAGCACCCCGTGGCTTCCGCCAAGGACCAATGGATTGCCGAAATCGGCCATGCTCTCGATAAAACCAATCAGGAAGGCATTGGCAAGACCGGGCTTCATGAGTGGAAGCGAAACCCGCCAGAAGGTGCGCCAGCGATCTGCGCGCAGGGTCTGAGATGCCTCCTCCATGGACGGGCTGACGCCTTCAACGACGCCGATCAAAACCAGAAAGGAAATAGGCGTGAAGGACAGGACTTGCGCAATCCAGATGCCCGTCAAACCGTAGAGCCAACGTCCGGGTTCAATGCCGAACAGGCTTGAGAGACCTTCCGTAACAACGCCCGCGCGACCAAACAGAAGCGTCAGCGCCAGACCAATGACGAAGGGCGGCGTGATGATTGGCAAGACAGTCAGAAGACGCAGGCCCTTTTTGAACGGAAAGCGTGTTCGAGTTGCGACAAGTGCAAATCCCAGACCCAACAAGGTGGACGCAGATGCGGTCATGATCGCAAGAAGCAGCGTGCGCCACGCCACGCCACAACGTTCTTCACCCGTTACGCAGCCAAGGCTCCAGATGCCGGGGTCCTGCATATTGCGGATGAAGCCATCAGGATTGAAGGTGCCGTCAAAAGCCTGCACGGAAGCGATGAACATGCTGCCGATGGGATAAAATACGAAGATCGTCACGAGGAATATCAGCATCGAAATCGACGCAACGATGAAGGCATCCCCCTTCATCACGCCACGTTCCGCCAGCCCGAAAGCAAACAGCAGAACGAAAACCACCGCCATCACAATAGCACCGGCACCCATAGAGGGTTGACCATTGGAAAGTGCGCCGAACAGGTTTTCGCTGATGCTCCATGTCCAGCCGGTAAAACCGATTGCCAGTCCTTGAAGAGACAAAAACAGAAGACCTGCCCCGCCGATCCACGCCAGCAATGATCCGCGTTTCATAGGATCCTGCACAGGTCGCACCAGACAAGCAGCAAGGAACAGAAGTGGCACTCCGGCCAGCCAGACTTTTCCATAGAGAAAAATCTCTAGAAAGCCGGGTGCGGTACTTTCGGAAGAGAGAAATCCCGGGAGCCAGCTAAAGCCGAAAAAACCGCCTTCAATTCGATACCAAGGAACCAGAATGAGGGCAGCAGCCCCGAGCGCAAGGACGATGTCCAGCCTGCGATTGCCACGTCTCATGGCTTACCTCGCTTGTGTCGTAATCATAAAAAGGGGAGCGGCAACCCGGAGTGAATTCCGGGCCACCTTTTAATAGTCTCGTTGAAAATCAGTTCGCGACTGCGCCAACTTCACGGTCCCAACGTTCCAGCAAGGCCTTGCGCTTGGCCGGGTCGCCATAGGTTTTGAAGTCATAATCGATGAGCTTGATGTCTTCGAACTTCGGCGCTTCCTTCGGTACTTCTGCGGTTTTGTTGGAAGGCAGCTGGAAGGATTTTGCATCCTTCATGCGGGACTGCACCTTGGACGTTAGAGCCCAATCATACCAGGTCTTGGCGTTTTCCAGATTGCGGGCGCCCTTGATGATCGACATGGAGCCGATTTCGTACCCAGTGCCTTCGCATGGTGCGATGGATTTGACCGGGAAACCTTCCGCGGTCTGCGCGACAGCATCGTGCATGAAGACGATGCCCAACGCTGTTTCACCGCGTGCTGCGGCTTTAACTGGCGCCGAGCCGGACTTGGTGTATTGGGAAATATTGACGTTCAGCTTCTTCAGATAGTCAATTGCCTGGTCTTCTCCCATGATCTGCACCAGAGACGCGAGTGCGGTGTAGGCCGTACCGGATGAGTTGGGATTGGCGATCTGGATTTCGCCCTTCAGTTCCGGTGCCAGAAGATCGGCCCAGCATAGAGGCTCTTTATATCCCTTGGTTTTGAAGATTTGCGTGTTGTAACCCCAGCCAAGTGCACCGGCATAAACGCCGACCGTGCGATAACCCGAACTCGCCGCCTGCTTGGTGGCCCAATCCTGCAACTGGTCCAGCATAGGCGATTTATATTCTGCCGTCAGATTTTCAGAAGCGGCCTGCATGTGCGGGTCACCCGTACCAGCCCACCAAATGTCGGTTTTGGGATTGCGCGATTCTGCACGCACCTTGGCATAGGTTTCACCCGATGAGAGGCGAACCATGTTGACCTTGATATCGTGGTCCTTTTCGAAATCGCCCTTCATTTGTTCGCAAATCACCACGTCTGCGGAGCAGATGAGGTTGAGGTCACCGGCTGCCTGAGCCGAGACTGCGCTAAGAGCCGTTCCGGCAAAAAGCAGTGTGGAAAGAAGTGAAATTCGCATGCGTTATCCTCCTGTTGCTTGCGATAGGGTGTGATTGGAAAAGGCACAGCCTCTCCATCACGGCAGGGGAAACCCGCGCCGCGTCGTCTTGTGTTGCTGTGTTAAATCGTTGTTTGCCTGTTACTGGGAGACAGTTATTTCGGCATCGAAGCGCCTCAGAAGCCGACTTCGCTCTCCAGCTTGCCCGAAGGTGGCGAAATCGTAATCCACCATTTTAATCAAAGAGATATCCGGTGCGGCAGGCGGCAATGCTGCCCGCGCGTTCGATGGCACTTGATTTTGACCCGCAGCGGCGCCCGTGGCCTGACCTTCGGGGCTCAATGCAAATTCCACGAAGGCCTCCGCTGCTGCCAGATTGTGTGAGCCCTTTACGATGCTGACGGCACCAATTTCATAACCCGTACCTTCGCAGGGAGCGACGATAATCAATGGATAACCCTCCTCTTTCTGGGTCACGGCGTCATGCATGAAGGAGATGCCAATCAGGGTTTCGCCCTTGGCTGCCGCCTTTACAGGTGCGGAGCCGGACTTTGTGTATTCCGTAATATTACGGTTGAGAGAACCGATGTAACGAAACGCTTCGTCTTCTCCGAAAAGCTGAACCAGCGTGGCCAGCATGGTGAAGGCGGTGCCGGATGAATTCGGATTGCCGGATTGTATCTGCCCACGATACGCCTCGTTCGACAAATCCTTCCAGCATGTCGGTGCGGGCAATCCCCGCGCCGTCAGCAATTGCGAATTATAGGCGAAGCCCAACGCCCCGGCATAAATGCCAGACGCGTACTCTCCCGACATTTCAAAAAAGTTCTGCGCCCATGGCAACATATCCGCTTGATGTTTGGGCACATAACGCTCCAGCAGTCCTTCTGACGCGGCCTGCAAATGCGTATCGCCCGTGCCACCCCACCAGACATCCACCGTCGGCGCTGATTTTTCCGACCGAAGCTGATCGAGAATTTCACCGGTGCTTTTTCTGACGATAGCAACGTCTATGCCGGTGCTGGCCTCAAAGGATTGCTGCATGGTAACGCACCATGCTTCGTCCGTGCCGCACAGGACGTTCAACCGCGCATCGGCCAAGCCGTGACTTGCAGTACACAGCCACGCGGCCATGCCCACAGCTAAAGCCGATATTGCTTTCAAACGAACCTCCCTCTTGGAACCTCCCCGTTCCAATCTCCGCAGTCAGCATGTCAGATTTGGCGGTAGCCGCAATCGAAGAATGATTACCAATTTTGCACCGCAGCGCCGAAGAAAATTACATTCATTACAAATATGACGACGGCAATAATCAGCAACACTTTGAATATCCGCATTGAACGCCGTATGGTGATGACGGGAGGACTACGCAGTGCTGAATCAGAAGGTGCGAATTCTGATCGTCGAAGACGATCCGGACATGGCAGAGCTTATCTCGGATTTGATCGAGGCGGAGGATTGGACGCCGATTTGCGCACGATCCGCCGAGGAGGCAAGCGCCATATTGCTGCATGAGCAGGTGCATCTGGTTCTTGTCGATCACAATCTGCCCGGCACATCCGGCCGCACCTTTGCACAGCGGCTGCGCACGCAGTATGATCTGGGGATTGTGATGGTCACTGCCGCTGGCAGTGCGGCCGATCGGGTCTTGGGTCTGGAAACCGCCGCCGATGACTACGTGGTCAAACCCTTTGAGCCGATTGAGCTGACAGCCCGCATCAAAGCAGTCCTGCGACGCACCATACCGTCGCTCAAGCACGAGAAAGACACGGAAAAGGACCATACGCGCTCATCCCTGTTGCTTGGCGATTGGGCGATAGACCTCAATGGCAGACAGGCCACATGCCTCACCGACCGCAGCCGCACATTGACGTCGGCGGAGTTTGCCCTGCTTGAAATTCTGGCCGCGACACCGAACCAACCTGTGAGCAGGGCGCAGATTCTTGACCGGCTCGGCTCCGAAAGCGATCGCTACATCGACCGCAATGTGGATGTGCTTGTTCTGCGGCTGCGGCGCAAAATAGAACTCAACCCCGATCTGCCGCGCCACATCAAAACGCGCCGCGGAAAAGGATATGTTTTGCACACCGATGAAACAGAGCTTTTGCCGTGATCAGCCGCTCCTTCCTGTCATCCATCGCGTTTCGTCTGCCCTTTGCCATCCTGTTCATTTGTCTTCTAGTTTTCAGCCTCTCAGTCATCGCCATCTATGGTTTGCAGCGTGCCCGTGACGAAATGGCGGCTTACGGGCTACAGGCCTTTTCCAGTTTGGCCAAAGCATCCCTCGTCTCACGGCAGGTGTCCGATCTGGTGTCGAGCGCGCCGTTTTTGATGAATGCCGCCTCTCCCTACCGGGTTTCAAGCGAAAGTCGCGCTGTGGTTTCGCAGGTCGACGGTCTGCTGACCATGATAGGGCGTGATGCGGAAGAGCCTATCATAAAAGGTTTCGCAAGCGGACGGATTGTGGAACTGCTCGACCTTATTCGCACCCAGACACAAGCGCTGGCCAGAGATGCCGATGCAGCACAAAGCCACAAGGCAGAGGCCGCAGCGGCGCTGGGTGAGATTGCCACGGGCGAAGGCGTCAAAGACGGCGGTTTGAGGCGCCAGTTGAACAGCATCGTGCAGGCCGTATCTGCGTCTGACAGCCTTTTCCAGCTCGGAGAACTTCGCAGGCGTTATGTGGTTGAGACGGCCGCGCAGCAGGGCAGAGGCGAGCCGGACTTTCGCATCTCGCCAGCAGAGCTGCGTCCCTATGAGCGCGTGTTTGAAGCACAAACGCGTTATCTGCTTCAAATGTTTGGCATCCGCGCCGCCGTTTCAAAACTGCATGAGGTTTCGCGCGATCTTTCCCATGCCACGGAAACCCAAAGCGATGCGGTAGCGCGTGGGCTGAACGACGATCTGATTTCCACCTCCGATGCACTCAACAGACTTTTGATAATTGTTGCGATCGCCTCGCTTCTCGTTCTTGCCATGGCAGTTTTTTCAATCCGCTCCGTCATGCGCGTTTCACGCGGCATCGTGTCCCTATCAAACGGCATGAATGCACTTGCCAAGGGAGAGAAAAACGTTGGTCCTCCAACCTATCGCGGAAGCGAAACGGAACTTGTTCGCCTTCTCGATGCCTTTCGTGCCTTTAACGAAAGTGTCGAGCGCGTATCACGGCTGAGGCGCACAGCGGAGGCGGCCGCAAGAACCATCCGCTCCACCTTCCGCAACATGAATGAGGGTATCGCGCTGTTTGATGCAACAGGCCGACCGATCACCATGAACCGGCGCGTCATCGATCTGATCGGCAAGTCTGCGGTATCGCGCAAATTGCCTCTACAACGGTTTGTCGAGACCATTCCGGAAATCGATCCCGACCTGCTGCCCACACCAACACAGGACGGCTATTTGCAGGACCGCTCCGTGATACGTCATCGGGCCGAGGGTCAACAAGTCACCGAGATTTCCCTATCACGCCAGCCGGATGGCGGCATCGTCCTTCTGGCCCGCGATGTGACGGCTATGGATCGCCAGGAAGCGGAGGCCGCCAAAGCGCAACGGTTGGACGGCATCATGCGTATGACCCATCAGGTCAGCCATGAAGTCGGCAATATGATCGGTATCATCACCGGCAGTCTCGGCCTTCTGGAGCGGGAAGCCGGTTTCAACGACCGCCAGAAACGACATATCGCACGCATACGCAAGGCTGCGGATAGAGGGAGAGCGCTCGCAAGCAGTATGCTTTCGGTTGGTAGCCAGCAACCGATCCACCCGACCCCCATGGATATTGCCAACTTGCTTCGAGGCATGGTGGACATTCTGGAAATCGCTGTCGGTCCAAAGTGCCGTATCGAACTGGAGCTGGAAGAGCACTTGCCGACAATTCCGCTGGACCCCGCTTTGTTCGAACAATCCATTTTAAACCTCTGCCTAAACGCCGCAGCCGCAATGCCGAACGGAGGTCTGATCACTATCAGCGCTGCGCAAACCGGCGACGCGTTGCTGGTTCGTGTCAAAGACGAAGGCGTTGGGATGACGGCTGAAGCCGTGGACAAAGCATTCGAACCCTATTTTACGACAAGGGGCGACCAGGGTGGAGCCGGTCTCGGTCTGGCGGTTGTCTATGGATTCGTGCGCCAAAGCGGAGGGGAAGCGCATATCCATTCCACTGCCGGACAAGGTACGACAATTCAACTTACATTCCCATGCAGCACGTGCTGATGAAACCGAAACCGGTCGTTACGATCGATCAGCGAGCGGCACTGCGAGTGTCACTTCGTTGCAGCGTTTATCGCCGCTTTCCCAAGCGTCGTGCGGATCATATGGTTTTGCGGGGCATGGGCGCGGGCAGTGATCGCATCACGATGGTGGCGCTCCAGACCGTAATCTCTGCGAAGACCGCGATTGCCGCCGAGTTCGAGTGCGAGATCAGTCACGGAAACCGCATTGTCGATGACCACATGACGAACGGCAAGTGCATCCGTGCCGACCGGCGTTCCCCGGTCAACGTCCCGCGCAAGCGAGGTGAGCAGGCGTCTGTTGGTTGCCAGCAAGACTTCGATCTGGCCCAACCCTTCCTGAATGCGTGGGATAGAGGAAAGTGGCGCACCAAGGCTTGAGGGAGCATGGCCGTTGAGGTGCTTCAGCAAATCGTTGCGGGCCGAAAGCGCTACGCCCTGATAGACTGCAGGCAGAAGCGTGAAGAAGTTGTGGCCGTCTGCTTCGTCGCGACGCAAGGGTTCACTTGCGGGTTGTTCGGCAACAAGGTCGCCAAGCGGCACCCTGACGTTTTCCAGCACCAGATCATGGCTGGCCGTGCCATACATGCCTGCCGCTTCCCACGCTTTGACGTAGCTGATGCCTTTTGCGTCCAGCGGCACGAGAAGCTGGACCAAACGTGGCGCTTCTTCCTCAGTCAGTGCCAGAACAATCGCCCATTTCAACCCCGGCAGGCCGGTGACGAAACTTTTACGGCCACTGACGATCCAGTGACCATCTTCAATACGCGCGACCGTTTCAGGCCTCCCGCCATGTGCAGGTGAACCCATGCCAGGCTCTGCCTGCGCATTGTTGATGAGCGCCAGTCCGTCCACATTTGCCGTCAGAACCTTGGACGCCAAGGCTGCGGGCCATTTGCCACGCTTTACCGCAAAATGAACGCTGTAATGCATGGCGAGAATAAGCGCCGTCGACGGGTCGCCGCTGGCGATGGTCGAAATCACAGCCTGCGCCTTTTCCAGTCCTTCGCCCCACCCACCCTGTTCAGCCGCCGTGACGAGGCCGAGCAAGCCGGATTCGAACAATGCCTGAAAATTCGGATGCGAGAATTCACCAGTCTTGTCATAATCCGGCGCGGTTTTTGCAAACTCGACCGCCAATGTTTTGGCAATCTCAACCGGATCAACCGACTGAGTGGACGTCAATTTCACGGCGGAGAGTTGAGCACTCATGCGGCTTACCTTTTGGCTATGACTTTTGGATCAATGGCAAATCTTGAGCACTGGCTTATGATGTTGCCAGATAGGCGAATGCGAGGCTTCCCGCCGCACCCTCTGCGCCAACCGTGTGATCTGCCAGTCTCTTGTTGTAGATGGTAATTTCCGGCGTGCTGACGATGTCGATGGCTGGTACGTCTTCCACCAGAATCTGCTGGATATCCTTCCATTGCGCAAAGCGCTTGGACGGATCGATTTCAATCGCTGCGGCTTCCAGAAGCGCATCGACTTTCGGGTTGCTATAGGCAGCGCCGTTGGAGAAAGGCACGCCCTTCTTGAAGTTCTTGCTCCAATACAGACGCTGTACGCCAACCGTTGGGTCGAACAGGTTGCTCATGCCTTCATAGGCAAAGTCAAAATCGCGATCCGTGTAGATACGCTTGGTATAGGTCGCAAAATCCTGCGTGCGCACGCTGACCTCGATACCGACCTTCGCGAGCGCCTGGCGAATATAGTCTGCGCCGCGCGGATAACCTTCGCCGGGAACGTAATCGAGATTGAGCTTGGCACGAATGCCATCAGGACCGCGTTTGTACCCTGCCTCATCCAAGAGCGTCTCTGCCGCCTTGAGATCGATCGGATAGGTTTTCAGATCGTCCACATACCATTTCGACAACTTTACACTGATCGGTCCGGTGATAGGTGCGCCGTAACCGTAGTTGACGGTGTTGAAGATGACATTGCGGTCAATGACATGCGCGAAGGCCCGGCGCACACGCACATCCTTGAAAAACTCTCTTTCAAGGTTGAATTCGACACGGCTGATGCTGTTGATATATTGGTAGCCACGCGTATCCAAAGCGATATTCGGCAAGGCCTTCAAGCGATCAAGATCGCTGTAAGGAACAGGTGTGCCAGGCGCCAGATCGATCTCACCGGATTCGATGGCGATACTGCGCGCAGCGGAATCATTGATGAAGCGCACGACGAGACGGTCCAGATATGGGCGCGGCTGATCCCAATAAGCGGGGTTACGCTCATAGACGATGTGGCTGCCGCGCACCCATTCCTTAAAGATGAACGGGCCAGTGCCAACCGGGGCGTAGTTGGCCGGATTTTCCTGAACCTTCGTGCCTTCGTAGAGATGCTTCGGAACGATAGGCGTTTCACCCGCTGCAAGTGCAGTGATGAGATAAGGCGCAGGTTTGGAAAGCACCAGCACTGCCGTCAACTCATCCGGCGTTTCCACATCTGCCAGATTGAGGAAGGTGTTGCGCCCACGCGGATGCACTTCTTTCAGTGTCTTGACGGAAAAGGCGACATCGGCAGAGGTGAAAGGCTTGCCATCGTGCCATTTCACGCTGGGTCTCAGTTTGAATGTGTAGCGCAGGCCATCCGGGCTGATCTGCCATTCCGTTGCCAGAAGCGGCTTGGGATTGAGATCGAAATCGTAGGACAGCAGACCTTCGGTTACCTTCGGCGACACATAAAACGAATTGAGCGCCGTGTGGGCAATCGTCGTCAAAACCGGTGGTTCAGTGGCCAGCAGGAAGGTGGCCGAACCGCCACGCACGGGCTCTGCGGCACGAACAGTCAAGCCTGAAATTGACAGGGCACCCAGCGCCACCGAGGCATTCAGAAAGGCGCGTCTGGTGGGTTTCTTGAAATCACTCATGAAAACATCTTCTCTCTGAGCCCGAAAAAACAGGGCAATTCTTGTGATGGCGATTTTGAGGAATTTGTTTCGCGGGAACCTTCTGTTAGAGCATGAACGCCCAACAATCGCAATTTTGCGAAATTATCTTTCCTATTTAATCGATTTTTCTGACAAAATCAGAAAATATTTCCAATACTCTTTGACAAATTCCATAAACTTAGTCAACTAATAACGCGCACAGAATGGGCGCTCAGGGCCTTACAACGCATAAGAGTAAAGAGCCGATGTCGAATACCAAGAGGATATTACTCCGGGCACGCCGTGTCGCCATTCAAGCGATTCCGACGATATTTGGCATTGTCATATTGAACTTTTTCCTGCTGCAACTGGCGCCGGGTGATGCGGCAGATGTTCTGGCCGCAGAGTCGGGTTCTGCAACCGTAGAGACGATGGCAGAGCTTCGCTCGCGCTTCGGACTAGACCTGCCGGTGGTGCATCAGCTGACGAATTATCTCGGCAATCTTGCCCAATTCAGCCTCGGTTATTCTCCACGCTACGGCATGCCGGTTGCCGACCTCATCGGCCAGAGACTGCCGGGAACCTTGGCGCTGATGGGCGCGTCTCTCACTCTTGCCATTGTCGTCGGGGTGTTTCTCGGCTCCATCATGGCGCTGTTTTCAGGAAAACTGCCGGACCGGATCATTTCCATCGGTTCGTTGATTTTTTATTCTGTGCCCGGTTTCTGGATCGGGCTGATGCTCATCCTCACATTTTCCGTAAAACTGGGTTGGCTGCCTTCCGGCGGAGACAGCACGATCGGCAGCGGCCTGACCGGCTTTAGCGCTTTTGCAGACCGTGCACGGTACATTGTCTTGCCGGCGCTTTCGCTGGCGCTCTATTTCCTCGCCATCTATGCGCGCTTGACCCGCGCTGCGATGCTGGAGGTCAAGTCTCAGGATTACGTGCGTACGGCTCGCGCAAAGGGTGTCTCGCCCATCCGTTTGACCCTTCGCCACATTCTGCGCAATGCGCTCATTCCCATCACCACCATGGCAGGCATGCACATTGGCGGCCTGTTGGGTGGAGCTGTTGTGGTGGAAACCGTGTTTAGCTGGCCGGGGCTTGGACGCCTCGCATTCGAAGCCGTGATGGCGCGCGATTTCAGCGTTCTGCTCGGCATCCTGCTTTTGTCGTCCCTCGTCGTCATCATCGTCAACGCAGCCGTAGACCTTTTTCAGGCATGGCTTGATCCCCGCATTGGAGAAAGCCGATGAGCCTTTCCGACACCACCTCCATTCTGCATGGCGCGGACATTGTCGTGCAAAAACAAACGGATGCTGCTACCCAAAGGGCAAAGGAACAGAAACCTGACGATCAGGGCTGGCCTTTTATCCATGCGCCGGACGCCCTTTCTGCACGCACCACCACGGTGCCGCGTCGCGGGTTGCGCCGTGAAGTCAAGATTTTCCTGACCAACCCCAACGCCATCGTCGGGCTTCTGTTTCTGGCTACCGTGCTTATCACAGCACTGATCGCACCCATTCTTTATCCGGGCGATCCGCTGGAAATGGTGTCGCGACCATTTTTGTGGCCGGGCCAGAATGCTGCCTATCCGCTCGGAACGGACTCCATGGGACGGGATGTTCTGGCAGGCATCGTGCACGGCGCACGTATTTCGTTGACCGTTGGCGTCGTTGCAACATTGATCGGGCTGACAATCGGCATCACAGTCGGCGCCTTTGCCGGTTATTTCGGCGGCTTGGTCGATGATATCCTCGTCAAGCTGATCGAAATTTTCCAGACCTTGCCGAACTTCGTGCTGCTGGTGGTGCTGGTCGCCATTGCCCAGCCCTCTGTTACCACGGTCACATCAGCCATCGGCATCATCACCTGGCCGCTCGTTGCCCGCCTGACCCGTGCCGAATTTCGCGCCATTCGTGAGAAGGATTATGTGGTCGCCGCCCGCAGTCTCGGTTTCGGCCACGCGCGCATCGTCTTTACCGAAATTCTGCCCAACGCCTTGCCGCCGATTATCGTCACGTCCTCGGTCATGGTCGCAGGCGCGATCCTGATGGAAGCAGCACTTTCCTTCATGGGACTGGGCGATCCCAACCGTGTATCGTGGGGTTCGATGATCGGTTCTGGGCGCGATGTTATCCGCACCGCATGGTATCTCACCGCCCTTCCCGGCCTTGCCATCGTCTTCACGGTTATCTCCCTCAACCTCATCAGTGATGGGCTGAACGATGCGCTCAATCCCCGCTTTTCGGAGGAACGTCGATGAGCAATCTGATCGAAGTCCGGGATTTATCCGTCAGCTTTGGTTCGGCCCAACCGGTTAAGGGCGTCAGCTTTGACGTCACACCCGGTGAAATGCTGGCCATCGTGGGCGAAAGTGGTTCCGGAAAGTCGCTAACAGCACTTGGCTTGATCGGTCTCCTGCCGTCCCACGCCAAAATCGGCGGCAAAATCCTGTTTGAAGGCCGTGATCTGCTTTCGCAAACCGAGCGGCAGTGGAGAGGGATCCGTGGCCGCGATATCGGCATGATTTTCCAGGAGCCGATGACATCGCTCAATCCGGTCCTGACCGTTGGTGAGCAGATCATCGAAGTGCTTCGCATACATGAAAAAATCGACAAGCGTGAAGCACGCAAGCGTGCGATAGCGCTGCTGGACCTCGTCAACATTCCTGAGGCGGGACGGCGGGTGGATGATTATCCGCATCAACTTTCCGGCGGTATGCGCCAGCGTGTGATGATCGCCATCGGCGTGGCCTGCAATCCAAAACTGCTGATTGCCGATGAGGCCACGACCGCGCTGGATGTGACAATTCAGGCACAAATTCTTCAGCTTCTCGACAATCTTCGCCGCGATCTCAACATGGCCGTCATCCTCATTACCCACGATCTTGGCATCGTGGCGCAATGGGCGGACCGGGTGATGGTCATGTATGCGGGGCGCAAGGTGGAGGAAGGTCTGCCCGAGCCGGTGTTCGAGCAGCCCTACCATCCATACACACGCGGTCTTCTCGCCGCATCGCCGCGTGCTGAGGTGGGACAGCATTATCGTGACGGGCCGCTGCTGGAAATCCCCGGCTCTATCGTCTCAGCAACAGGTGAAAAAGGCTGCGCCTTTCGTCCTCGCTGTCCGAGCGCCCGCGGTTTTTGCGGGCAATATGTGCCGCCTTTGAGGCTCATTTCGGAAGGCCGTTATGCTGCCTGCCCATTCGTTTCCACCATAGACACGCAGGTATTCCATGACGCTCTTGTCAGTGCATAAGCTTTCCACCCACTATAAGGGAGGTCGCGGCACCGTGCGCGCCGTGGACGACGTCTCGCTGGATATTGAGTCTGGCGAAACGGTTGCGCTCGTGGGTGAATCCGGTTGCGGCAAATCCTCACTCGGCAAGTCGCTGATGCGACTGGTGGAGCCATCATCCGGCAGGATCACCTTCAAGGGGGCGGACGTGACCGCCATGTCGTCATCCGAACTGCGCGGTATCCGCCGCCGTATTCAGATGATTTTTCAAGACCCTTTCGCCTCGCTCAATCCGCGCCACACGGTCCGCACCATCCTCACTGCACCGCTGAAAGTGCATGGTCTTGGTGATGCGACACAGCGGCAGGAGATCGTTGAGTCGATTATCGCGCAGGTCGGTTTGCCACCGGATGCGCTTGACCGGTATCCGCACGAATTTTCTGGTGGGCAGCGCCAGCGCATCGGTATTGCCCGTGCGCTAATCCTCGAACCGGAACTGGTGGTGTGCGACGAGCCCGTGTCGGCGCTTGATCTTTCGATACAGGCGCAAATTCTCAATCTGCTGGTGGAGATGAAGAAGCGGCTCTCACTATCGTATCTTTTCGTGTCGCACGACCTGTCCGTGGTTCGCTATTTTTCGGACCGTGTTCTCGTCATGTATCTCGGCAAGATCGTGGAAAGCGCACCGACTGCGGAACTTTGGGCCTCCCCAAAGCATCCTTATACGCGTGCATTGCTGGCTGCCGTTCCAGATCCCGCCCGCCGCAAACAGGCGGCCCCGATTTCCGGCGACCTGCCAAGCCCGCACAACCCGCCATCCGGCTGCCGTTTCCACACGCGCTGCCCACTGGCAACCGATCTCTGTCGCGAAAAAGCGCCAGAATACAGCCTATTCGGCGAGAACCACGCAGTGGCCTGCCATTATGCCACCTGACATGACAAGGAGTTAAACCATGGTCGATTATAATTATCTCGGGCGCAGCGCGCTGAAAGTATCGCCGCTCAGCCTCGGCACGATGATGTTCGGCGGTCCCACACCGGATGACGTTGCCTTCCGCATCATCGACAAGGCGCGCGAACAGGGCATCAACTTCATCGATACGGCTGACGTGTACCACGACGGCAAATCGGAAGAAGTCGTCGGACGCGGTATCAAGTCCAGCCGTGACCACTGGGTTCTGGCAACGAAGTTTGTCAACTCGCACACCAAAGGCCCCAATCTCGGCGGCCATTCGCGCAAGTGGGTGATCGAAACCGTTGAAAACTCGCTGCGTCGCTTGAATACCGATTACATCGATATTCTCTATTTCCACCGCGCCGTTTTTGACGCACCGCTGGAAGAGCCGGTGCGTGCCATTGCCGATCTTATCCGCGCTGGCAAGCTGCGTTACTTCGGCGTTTCCAACTTCCGTGGATGGCGCATCGCGGAAATCGCACATCTTGCCGACCAGCTTGGCATCGACCGCCCAGTTGCCAGCCAGCCGCTTTACAACATCGTCAATCGCACCGCAGAAGCAGAACAGCTTCCGGCAGCGGACCATTACGGCCTCGGCGTTGTGTCCTACTCGCCGCTGGCACGTGGCGTATTGACCGGCAAATACCAGCCGGGTCGGGAACCGGGTGCAGATACCCGCGTCGGTCGTGGAGACAAGCGCGTTCTGGAAACCGAATGGCGCCCAGAATCGATCGAAATCGCTCAGAAGGTTGCGGCCCACGCAGCTGCAAAGGGCGTCTCCGCCGCCGACTTCGCCCTCGCTTGGGTTCTCAACAACAAGCTCGTCACCGCCGCCATCACCGGCCCACGCACAGAAGCCCATTGGGATCGTTACGTCCGCGCTCTGGATGTGAAGATCGATGCGGAAGACGAAGCACTGGTCGATAGCCTCGTGACCACGGGCCATCCCTCGACAGCCGGTTTCAACGACCCAAGCCATCCGGTGGAAGGTCGTGTTGCACGCAATCTTGAGCCCGCGCCGCGCCTGGCTGTCCAGCCGCGCGCCGTTGCCTGAGTTGCAACGATAACACCGTCTGCGACGTAACCCATGTCGCAGACCTCTGATCCTCCAAGGAATAGCGCGATGCCCAAGACCTTACAGACATCAGAAACCGTAAACCCTTCTTCTTTGGGCACCCCCACTCGCGAAGACATTCTGGCCAGCGCAAGAGAAATTGCGGCGGCGGCAGCAGAGGATGCGGCACGCCGGGAGCGGAACCGGGAACTGCCATACGACGTTTTTGCCCAGATCAAACAGGCGAAAATCGGGACGTTGCGCATTCCTCAATCCAAGGGTGGTCCGGGCGGCACTATTACGGACTACATGGACGTCCTTATGATCCTTGGGGAAGCGGACAGCAACATTCCGCACGCGCTGCGCAGCCATTTCAACTTCACTGAAAATTTAGCGCTTGCACCTCTCGAACTTGAAGATCGTCGCCACTTGGAAAATGTCCTTGCAGGCAAGCTCTTTGCCGGTGCCAGCACCGAACAGGGCACGAAGCGCCCCGGCGAAATCACCACGCGCCTGAGCCTGGATGGAGATCGGTTTCGTCTGAACGGGCGCAAATGGTACGCGACCGGCACGGCCTTTGCCGATTACGGCTCCTTCAGCGCGATTGACGAAGACGATCAACCAATCGGCGTACTTATCCCGCTGGATCGCGCGGGCATCACCGTTCTGGACGATTGGGACAGCATGGGCCAGCGCACGACAGCCAGTGGTGGTGTCATTCTGGATAATGTTGAAGTCCTGCCCCATGAGTTGATGACACGAAAACTGGGCACCCAGATCGGACGTCATTCATCCGCCATGCGCCAGCTTCACCTTGCAGCGTCTGCAACAGGCTCTGTTCAGGGTGCCGTCAACGAAGGCATCCAATATGTTTTGCGCCAGGCCCGCACCACGCTGCATAGCGCCGCTGAAACGGCAAACGAAGACCCCTTCGTGCAGAAAACGGTGGGGGAACTCAGCGCCGGTGCGTTTGCAGTTAAAACACTGATCCGCGAAGCAGCACGCACGCTCGATAGAACCGCAGCGGCGATTGCCACGGGTGATGAAGAGGCCATCGAGGCCGCGCTGCTGGAAGGTTCGCTTGCCGTGGCGCGCACGCAGATCATTGCCTCCCAGCTTTCGCTGACCGTTGCCACCAATATCTTTGAACTGGGGGGCGGTTCGGCCACATCGTCAGAGCGGAATTTCGACCGGCACTGGCGCAATATCCGCACGGTCTACAATCACAACCCCTTGCAACATAAAGCTCGGGTCGTGGGTGATTATCTTCTGAACGGCACCACCACCAACCTCAAAGAAGGCCGGGTATTCTGACACTGGGGGCAACGGTCATGAGAACAGAGCTCATCTCTCCTTCGAAGGGCCAGCCAGCCTTGCGGTTGCCGACCCTTTCGCGGTTGCCGCCCTTGACTGCCTTGCGCGCCTTCGTGGTGGCCGCGCGGCACGCCAGCTTTTCGCGTGCTGCCGATGAGCTGCACGTCTCGACCACGGCCATCGGCCAGCAGGTTCGCATTCTGGAAACCCATCTCGGCCAACCCCTGTTCAGCCGTCAGCGCGGAGAACTGGCGCTGACGGAAGCGGGTGCCGCGCTCTATCCCGGATTGGCAGATGCTTTCGACGCGATGATCGGCAGTCTATCCGATCTCATTCGTTCGGGCGCACGATCAAAACTGAGCGTTATGGTCGACCCCTCATTTGCCGCACGCTGGCTTGCGCCACGGCTCGGTCGCTTCAACGAGGCGCTGGGCGACATCGAAGTTTCCATTGAAACGCCGGGCAGAGGCACCATCGATCTGTCGCATTTCGAGGCGGATTGCGCGATTGTTGCCACCAACGAACGTGCACCCGGTTTCGTCTACGAGCCTTTGTTTGATGATGCCGTCGTCGCCGTCTGCACACCAGAATTTTCGGAGAGAAACAGGCTGTTCGGCCAGCCGGAAAGATTGCGCGACCTCGGTTTTGAAGTTTTACGCGGCAACAGCGCCGACCCGGATTTTGAATGGACGAATTGGCTGCGCGCCTGCCGCATTCCCCTTCGACTTGCGGCGACTGGCCCGCGTTTCGCCTATCAACCAGCGCTGATCGAAGCGATACTCGCTGGCCACGGCATCGGTCTTGCGCGTCTTTCCCTTATTTCAGATGAGTTAAGCCGCAGAAGGTTGATCACCCCCTTCGGTGTGTCTCAACCGGCCTCCAGCCGTTACCATCTGATCACCACGCAAGAAAGACGCTGGCAACCGGAAGTCATTTCGCTGCTTTCGCTGTTGAGAGAGGAAAAGTCCTCTCTCGAAGTCGCGGCTTGATGTTTTATGCGCTTTGACGCTGCGTTTCACGCGCAGCGTAAATATTCTCCGGCCTTGGCAATCCATAATGATCGCGCAATGTGCTGCCTTCATATTCTTCCCGGAATAGACCGCGCTTTTGCAGGATCGGAACGACCTGATCGATAAACAGGTCGAGACCGCCTGTTAGCCAAGGCGGCATGATGTTAAAACCATCCGCAGCACCTTCGCGGAACCAGGTTTCGATCCAGTCCGCCACCTGCTCCGGCGTGCCGGCAATGACCTTATGGCCGCGGCCGCCTGCCAGCTTGTGCAGCAATTGCCTGATTGTCGGGTTTTCCCGATCGATAATATCGAGAACCAGTTGATGCCGGCTGCTGCCTGCCTGCGCTCGCGTTGCATCCACCGCATCCTGCGGCAAAGGCTTGTCGAGATCGGCACTCCCGAGATCGATGCCGGTAATGCGGTTGAGTTGTGTCAGTGAAAACGCAGGCTGGATGAGATCGTTGAACTGCGCTTCCAGCTTGATCGCTTCCATTGCTGTCGCGGCGATGAAAGGGCTGATTCCCGGCAGAATCTTCACATGGGCAGGATTGCGGCCTGCGGCCGCAACCCGTTTTTTGATGTCCGAATAAAATGCCTTGCCGCTTTCCAAAGTCTGGTGCGCGGTAAAGATGGCTTCAGCATAACGCGCAGCAAAACCACGCCCCTCTTCCGAAGCACCGGCCTGCACATAAACCGGTCTACCCTGTGGGGAGCGCGGCAAATTCAGAGCGCCCTTGACCTGATAAAACTCACCCTTGTGATTGGCGGGGTGAATACGATCCGTTTCAGCAAACAGCCCGCTTTCCTTATCCGCGATAATAACGTCATCTTCCCAGCTATCCCAAAGCTTTGTGACAACATCGATGAACTCGGCCGCCTGTCGGTAACGATCCGCATTGGCAGGGTGCTTGGCCAAACTGAAATTGGCTGCTGCCGTATCGACAGATGTGGTGACGATGTTCCAGCCCACGCGCCCGCCGCTGATATGATCGACAGAGGCGAAGAGCCGGGCGAGATTATAAGGCTCGTAGTACGTCGTTGATGCCGTTGCGACGAAACCGATTTTTTCCGTTACCGCCGCGAGAGCGGCAAGCATGGTGATCGGCTCTAGCCTGTGTTTGGCAGAGTAACGAATATTGCTGTCCAGAACCGGGGCATCAGCAAAGAAAATCGCGTCCAGTTTCGCTGCTTCCGCTCTTTTTGCGATATGCTGATAGAGCTTTATATCGGTGACGCGATGCGGCTCCGACTCCGGGTGACGCCATGCCGCCTCGTGGTGCCCGCCCGGATAAATGAAAGCATTGAGAACCAGCTTTTCGGATTTTCTGCTCATGATTGTCCCGATCCTGATTTTATCAAGGGAGGAGTGCAGCTAGAGCTGCACTCACGCCTCCTTTGTCAGCCACGCCTTTGCCAGATTGCCACCCAAGCCCTCTGCGCCAACCGCGTAGTCCTTCACCCGCACGCTGCCGACAACCGGCTGGATGGGGGAAACGAGGTTGATGACGGGGAGGTCTTTTGCCACGATAACCTGAAACTCCTTGAAGAAGGCCGCGCGCTTTTCGATATCCGGCTCCACGGCTGCGGCTTCCAGCAGCCGGTCGACCTCAGGGTTTTCATAGTGGCTGGCATTGGAGAACGGCAGGCCGATCTTGAAGTTCTTGCTCCAGTAAACGCGCTGCACACCGGCTGTTGGGTCAAACGTGTTGGAAAGAGATTCCACCGAAAGATCCCAGGCGCGATCCGTGTAGACCACTTTCACGTAGGTCGCGAAGTCGAACTTCTGGATGTCAGCTTCGATGCCGATTTTTGCCAGAGCCTGGGAAATGAAATCCGAATAGGTCTGCGGGTTAAACGGGTTGGTGGTCACGCGCAGCTTGAAGCGTTTGCCGCCTTCCTTGCGTGGAAAACCGGCGTCATCCAGCAGCTTTTCCGACAGCTTGGTATCAAACTTGGCAAAGCCGATATCTGGATTGTGGAACTTCGGCAAGCCGGGACTAATCGGTGTTGGCGACGGAACGCCGTAACCGTAAAGCACGATGTCGATCAGAGATGGCACATCGATAGAGTGGGCAATGGCCTGACGGACTTTCAAATCCTTCAGATATTGGTTTTCAAGGTTGATGACGAGCTGGTTTTGCTGACCGGCATAGGCATAGATGCGGTCGTCCACCTTCAGCGTCGGAACGGCCTTCAGCCGCTCCAGATCAGCAAGCGCGACAGGGTTTGGCCCAATATCACCCTCGCCGGTTTCGAGGGCCGCGGCTCTTGCACCCGCGTCGTTGATAAGGCGCACGATGACGCGTTCCAGATGAGGACGTGGCGCATCCCAATATTCCGGGTTCTTTTCCAGAAGAATATGGCTGCCCGGCACCCATTCCTTCAGCACGAAGGGACCACTGCCGATAATCTGGGCCGTCTTGGGGTTTTCGGTCGGCTTGAAGGTTTCGAAAATATGCTTCGGAACGATGGGCGATTCAGAGGATGCCAGGGCTGTGATCAAACTTGGCGTTGGTTTCGCAAGCTTCACCTTGGCAATGTGCGGGTTGGACGTATCAACGCTTTCGACCTGCGAGAACGTAGCGCGGCCACGCGGGTGGGCTTCTTTCAGGCGCAGGATGGAGAAGGCAACGTCTTCCGATGTCACCGGCTTGCCATCATGAAACTTTGCCGCTGGCTGCAAATGGAAGACATATTCGAGACCATCCGGCGAAACGGTCCACTCCTTCGCCAAGCTTGGTTTCGGCGTCAGATCATAATCATAGGTCAACAGACCATCATAAATCTTCGATCCGATAAACTGTGGGCCGCCCGCACTGGTGTTGATGGCAACAAGCTGGGTTGGTTCCGGGAAATACACGATCTTGAGTGTACCGCCGTCAACCGGCTCTTCGGCGGCTGCAAAGCCGCCACCCGGCACGGCGATAAAAGCGCCAGCGGCGAGTGCGATTTTGTGAAACTGGCGTCTGGAAAAACTCATTTGCGTCTCCGAAAAATAAGAAAAACGGGCATCAATGCAGATGCGGAAAACCGTGGCGCTCGGCCAGAAGCTGAAGGATGCGCTTGGTGTCCTGAATGAAGCGCTTGTCGCCATGCGTGGCGGCGTCTGCCGGAGCATCGCCTGCGAAAATCAACAGCGGAAGCGGCTGGTTCTCCTCACCCACTTCGGCGATTACGGCCTCACGCGGACGCTGGAAACCGACGCGATGAATATCAAGCTTCTCAGCCAGTTGCGGAAAGCCAGCAAGCAGTCCTTCAATCTGGTTGCAATGCGGGCATACGAATTGGACACCCGGCTGTTTGGGGTCTTCAAAACCGGGCGAAATGAGAAAAAGCGTATCTTTAGCCATGGTATCCATCATGTTGAATTACAGTCTGATGGAACACTGCAAGGCAATCTTGTGCGGGTCTAGAAAGGTATTCTTGCCGACGCAGGAAGAATACCTTTCTTTAGAAATCGCATCGAAATGGGGTTCTTTAGAAAATCGTTTCAGCACGATTTCGTTTTACGCAACGTGAAAAAGGGGCAAACGGTTTGCTGCAAAGTCGGCAAGCACGCGACGGCACAAAAACGGCTTTCGAGAACAGAGGCAACAAAAAACCCGGCGAAAGCGCCGGGTTTTGAGTGAGGAAACAACGTCCATCAGCTTTGTGGCTGCTTCCAAGCCGTGGCGAGGTCGCTGTAAGCGATATCAATTGTAGTCACGAGCGATTGCAGATTGGCTCTGCGTAGAATGACGGTTGGCAGTGCGACGATTGAGAAACTCGGCAGATCGTCGCCGGTGATCTTCTGGATCGCCTTGAACTGAGCAGCGCGCTTTGTCTCGTCTCCTTCAATAGCCGCTGCGCGGAAAAGGTCATCCACCTGCGGATTGTTGTAATGCGCTGCATTGACGTAAGGAGCCGGGTTCTTGATGCCATCAGACCAGTATAGGCGCTGAACACCCGCTGTCGGATCGAACAGACGGCTGATGCCGTTTACCGTGATGTCGAAGCCACGTTCCGTGTAGACACGCTTGATAAAGGTGGCCAGATCGCCATCGACAATCTCGATCTTGACGCCCAGCTTGCCGAAGGATGAGCGCAGGTAGTCTGCCGTCTTTTTGAAGACATCGGACGGGAGATACGCGATACGCAAGGAAAAGCGTGCTCCATCCGCTCCCTTTGGATATCCGGCCTTGTCCAGCAATGCATTGGCTTTCGCAGGATCGAAAGGATAACTGAACGGCGCTTCATCGTTGTAAGCTGTAAAAACAGCCGGAATATTTGAACCGGCTGGCTTGGCCGTGCCATAGAAAATCGCGTCATTGATGAAGTTGCGATCAATCGCATGGGCCAGCGCGTGACGCACTTCCTTCTTGGCCAGAATGGAATTTTCAAGGTTGAATTCCAGAATGGCGGTGTTGTTGAGATAAGCGTCCGTGTAAACTTCCACCGACAGTTTCTTGTCCTGCCGCAGACGCTCCAGATCTCCAAAGGCAACATCTGACGCGTAATCTGCTTCACCCGTTTCGACAGCGATGGTTGCCGCTGTTGCATCCGCAAAGAAGCGTGCGACAAAACCCTCCAGATGCGGCAGACCGGCCTGCCAGTAATTTGGATTTCGCTTCAGCTTGACGTAGCTGCCGCGTTTCCACTCTTCAAACACGAATGGTCCAGTGCCAATAGGCGCATTGCCGTTCGGGCTCTCATTGTATTTATCCGTGGGGTAGGCATGTGCCGGCAAGATCGGCGTTTCCCCGCCCGTCAAAGCCCGAAGAAGATATGGTGTCGGCCTGGAAACAACCACAACCGCTGTTAGCGGGTCGGGGGTTTCAACATCGGCAATATTGGCGAAGGTGATCCGCGCACGCGGGCCGACCTTCTTGAAGGCCAGCAGCGAGAACTTCACATCCGCCGATGTAAAATCCTTGCCATCGTGCCATTTCACACCCTTGCGCAGCTTGAACGTGAGGCGCAATCCGTCAGCCGATAGCGCCCAGCTTTCGGCCAGAACAGGCTGCGGATTGAACTCGCCGTCGAACTTGACCAGCCCTTCATGAATTTTCGTTGAAATGGCGCGGGTGCGAGTGTTGCTGTCGGAAAGCGGCACCAGGGTCGTCGGCTCACCAAGTCCTGCGAAGGTTACGATCCCACCCTTGCTGGGTGTTTCGCCTGCCGCAAAAGAAATCGACGGCAGCAATGTCGCCCCACCTAAAGCGGCGCCCAGCAGCAGCGCCTTACGTCTTGTCAAATCCATGATCTGTTTCCTCTATTCTTTTTAAATTATTGCGTTTTCAGGCGATTTTCGACCAGCCGTGCGAACAGGGTTGAGCCGACCGGCAAGATGTCATCATCAACAATAAAACCCGGATTGTGGGCTGGAACGGTGCCGGAATGACCGAGCGTGAAAAACGCGCCCGGCGCATGTTTCAGAAAATCTGCGAAGTCTTCGCTTCCCAGAAAGCGACCCGGTTCGGTGGAAACACGCTCGGTTCCTAAAACCTCGCGGGCCACATTGGCCACGACGTCCACAGACGCGGCGTCATTGGTCAGAACTGAGAAAATATCGCGAATATCCACCTGCGCCGTCAGCCCATGGGCTGCTGCGACGTGGTCCGAGATTGTGCGGATACGCTGCCGGATGGTCGCGCGCACCGTGTCAGAAAAAGCGCGGACTGTTCCGGCGAGCGAGGCGGTTTCCGGTATGACGTTATACGCAGAACCGGCCTCGATGCGGGTGATGGAGAGTACGGCCGGTTCAGTGGCAGGGACATTGCGGCTGACGATGGTTTGCAATGCCTGAATCAGTTCGCCCGTGGCCGGAATAGGGTCATGCGCAACATCTGGATGTGCCGCATGGGCGCCTTTTCCCTTCAACCGGATATCGAAGAAATCCGCGCCCGCCAGCACGGTGCCATGCGACACTTTAAGGTGGTTGGGCGCGGCATGGGTCGAATTGTGAAGCCCATAAATCTCATCAACCGGAAAATCCTTGAACAACCCGTCCGCGATCATCGCGCGCGCGCCGCCCAAACCTTCTTCCGCAGGCTGAAAAATGAAAATGACCGTGCCGGAGAAATCCCGTGTCTCAGCCAAATAACGCGCCGTACCGAGCAAAATCGTCGTGTGAACATCATGCCCGCAGCCGTGAAATTTATCCGGATAAACAGATGCGTAAGGCAGTCCTGTTTCTTCCGGCATGGGCAGGGCATCCATGTCGGCGCGCAAACCGATCACACGATTGCCCGCCTGTTTTCCTCGCAGGACCCCGACCACGCCGGTCTTGCCATAACCCCGATGTACTTCGATGCCCCATGAGGCAAGCTTTTCAGCCACGATGCCGGATGTGCGAACTTCCTCGAAACCGATCTCCGGATGCCGGTGCAGATCGTGGCGAATGGAAACAAGCTCAGGCACATAGGTGCCGATCAGATCGATGATCTTGGGTTGCGATGTCTTGACGGGATCGACGGCGATATTCACAAGGCTTATCCTTCGGGCAATAGATAGACGCTTCCGCAATCGGTACGATTGCGGGTTCGGGCATTTCAGGAATTGTTTGTCTGTTGCTTAGAGCCGCAGACCCGCCTCTTTCATCAACGGCAAAATACGGTCGCCGAAATATTCGAGGTCTTCGCGGAAATCGTAAAAATTCAGTTGCACGCCATCGATGCCGGTCTTTTTCAGCGCCACGAGCTGCTCCACCACTTGCTCCGGTGAACCGATAATCTCGATGTTGCCGCCGAGATTGCGACCCTGCTTGTGGCTGGCATCACCACGCCCGCGCCAGGCGTGTGCATCGCTTTCATAGGTGTTCGTCGCAAAAGCGCGTTTTCCGACTTGGGGTTTTCCGGCTTCGATAGCATCCGCATAAGCAAAGGCTTCAGCCTCCGTATCGCGGCTGACGATAATCGGATTAATCAGCGTTTTCACGTCGCGACCATAGGATTTGGCGCGATTTTTCACCGTCGTCACATGGTCCGGCAGAGTTTCCAGCGCGCTGTCGATATGCGCACCGCCTGGCGAGGTGACGAAGACCAGATCGGAATGACGAGCAGCAAAATCGATCCCAGCCGGTGAGCCCGTTGCTGTGACAAGGTTTGGTCTCCCAAAGGCAGGTTTTGGTGTGATCCAGCCATTATTGATCGCCCACGGATTGAGCTTGCCCTCGTAGCTGAAGTTTTCCGTTTCACCCCAGAGACGGTTCAAAACATCGAACAATTCACCCGCCATATCGTAGCGCTTGTCATGCTCGATCCGCTGCCAGCCGAACATTTCATGTTCAATGGCGCGGTGGCCAGTGACGATGTTGATGCCCCAGCGACCCTTGGCGATGTGGTCCAGCGTCGCACCATATTTTGCCAGATGCAATGGATGCAGCGGGCCATATAGAACATGGATGGTGGAGATCAGCAGAATGCTTTTCGTCGCTGCTGCCATCGCACCAAGTGCAATGAAGCTATCCAGAGACGAGTCGCCGTCATATCCGCCCTTCGGCAGCCACTGGGTGCGGCTAAAGGCAATTTCAAAGCCGAGCTCTTCGGCCCGCTGCGTCACTTCGAGATTGTAGTCGAATGTCCAGCTGTTGCTGGTGGGGTGACTGGAAAAGTTGATATCTTGCAGATTGAGGAACAGTCCAAGCATCAAAGGCTGTTTGGCCGCGCGGCTGAGCGGGCTTTCCTCAAAATCGAATGGCCGTTTCAAATCCAGCCCTTCGGTCAATGACGGGTTAAGCGGCGCAGTCAGTGCCATGTTTTCTCACCTTTCGGATCATTCGTTTTTATTGGGGGAGCGGCAAACTGGTTGCGCACATAAGTCTCCACCGTCCGTGGCTGCTGGCCGGTAATCTGGGTGATGGTATCGGTCACGGAAGCCGCTAACCCTTCGCCAATGAGCTGGACGAACTCACCGATAGCGCGCTGGTCGAACGGATCGAGATGTGGCGGCAGTGCCGATGAGGGTTTTTGCGAAACGCCGATAGGGCGTTGCAGCACGCGCGCGATGATACGGGCGATTTCCAGTGCCGTCAGCGCCTCTGTGCCGGTAAGAATGAGCGGTCCAGTGATTGGTGCCTGCGCCACCAATGCATGGACTGCGACATCGGCAATATCCTGCGCATCGATAAAAGAAACGGCGGCATCGCCATACCGGGTTGGCAAATCTTCCCCCTTGCGGGCGGCAGCGATAACGGGTGCAAGCCCCACCTGCATCCACGCATTTGGCCGCAGCACCGCGTGTTCTATGCCACTTACCGTAAGGTGCTCTTCCACGGCTCTATGTGCGGCACCGGAGACCGAACGGTCTGCATTACGGATTGTCCAATCGGAGCCGGATATTTTGACGATCCGTGACACACCCGCAGCCTTGGCAGCATCGATTACCGCAGTCTGATAGGTCACCAGATATTCGCTGATCGGCGACAGCAGAAACAGCGCACGAGTCCCAAGCGCCGCTTCTTTAAGGCTTGCCAGATCGGCAAAATCGCCGCGCACAATCTCAACCCTATCGCCCCACAACACTAAGGCGTCATCCGGGCGTCTGGTCAGCACTCGCACGCGCTCGCCGTTGTCGAGCAAACGCTGAACAACAAGCTTACCAAGTCTTCCGGTGGCGCCGGTGATGAGAATGGGGCCGGTCATATATCAGCCCCCTATGTTTCAAGCGACTGGCGTGCCGTGGCCAACGGACGCGGATCGACCCAAGACTGCACATCGAAATCTGCCGGAATGAATTTCCACTGATAGAGAAAATCCTTAAAATGGCTGATGGCGTCGATTTCGGCAGGATCAAGATCGAGGACGAGATGGCGATATACCTGCGGGCCATTTGCGGCCAGAACCGCATCTTCGCTGATGCCGATTTCCCGTGCGATGGAGCGAACGGCTTCGCCCGGATTGTTATTGGCCCAATCCGCCACACGCTGCACCGTCGCCACCAGTTCGGCAACGAGATCGGGCCGCTCATCTGCAAATTTGGCATCCACCGTCAAAGGGCGGGGCGTTCCGTTGTTGATGCGGATTTTGGGATCGGGATGGAAACCAGTGGATACGATCACGCGCGCTCCAACAAGGTTAGCAATCGTCACTCCCTCGGCACCTTTAACGAAAAACGCATCAATTTCGCCACGATGCAATGCCGCAACCTCTTCACTGTATGGAAAACGACGCTTCAAGCCATGAAACCTGTCGTCTGTCGTGCCCAACAAAACCGGCTCGTTAGACACCAGATCGACCAGCTCCACATCGTCAACAGCAAGGCCCGAAATCGTCAGAGCCGACACAATTCCCTTCAGGGACGTTGCGCGCTGGAAATCGATGGATTCGTTTGGCCTTTTTGGCAGGCCGATCCGCCTGCCCTTCAAATCTTCACCCGTTGCAATTTTTGCACCGGGAAGAGCAATGACTGCCTGAAATTCGTCTGTTCGCGTCAACCCGATCAACCGCGTCTGGCGGCCCCCTGACCTTGCCCAGATCGGTGGGATATTGCCCCCTTGGCGGAAAGACCAGTCCAGACGGTGATCGAAATGGCTTTGCCGGATGGCTGGATCGGCCGCATCGCGAATGGAGGAGACGCTGACGCCATGCGTAGCAAAACTTTGTTCGACCCATCCCAACTGCGCCGCGATAGAAAGCGGCGTCGGTGCCGGGCACCGGGCGTACCAGACATTGTCAGGTTGGTTTATCTCGCGAAGCGCCGCATCAGCCATCAGCATCGATCCTTGCAAACTCTATCCAAGGATCACGCTACACGCTCATAAATATTTTCTATAGATATAGTATGCTATTTCGTGAGCGACAGGAGAAAACTGTTTCGCCTAATCGATGCTGTGTAAAGCGATTGCGCGACGCATATGGAATGAACGTCGCGCAAGCTTGTTTGCATTATGGTGCCAGTTTGTGCATGAGGTCCGCGATTTGTCTGTGCGGTGGCGGGCCTTTCTGTGGGCCGAGCGCTTCGGTTTTGCCGTCTTGGCGAACAAGATAGCTGGCGCGGACGAAACCATTATCGAAACGGCCCTGCACGGTTACGGCTTCATTCGCTTTGACAAGATCGCCATCGTCACCCGCTGGCCCGGTTTCGACCAGTGCTTTGCCGCTCTCATCCTGCAAGATGAACTTATTGCCATAGATTTCAGCGACCGTTCCCTTGATGGTGACGAGGCTTGATGTTGGCATGGTGGAAATTGCGACCGGCGTAACCGGTGCCATTTCAGGCGTTGGGCGTACCAGTTTCATGGCACCTGCCCCACCCACGACGCCGATGGCGAGTGCGACCGCTGCGGCGGCAATCGGCAAAGCGTAACGTCTGCTGTGTTTGTGTGGCGGTGGAACCGGCGCTGCATGTTCGTGAATTTGGTCTTCGTTCTGCATTGTGATGCTCCTCTTAATCAGTGACGATCACAATCTAGACCACGCATCCACTCGCCTCGCTGAACCTTCCTGTTCAGTTTGAGTTAAGCTGCCATCTTTAAGTTTTCGGTTTTCCCTCCTCAACGAAAGTCCACCTTATGCGCGTCTTGCTCGTGGAAGATGACGAAGATCTCAGTGGCCGGATTGCAAGCGCCCTTCGGCTAGAAAACTTCGTTGTCGACATTGCTCGGAATGGCGAAGACGCTTTGCATGCAGGACTGACGGAACTGTTCGATGTCGCGGTTCTGGACCTCGGCCTTCCGAAAATCGATGGGATTGCCGTGCTGAAAGGATGGCGTGAGGGGGAGCGAAATTTGCCAGTGCTGGTTTTGACGGCACGAGATGGTTGGCCGGATAAAGTGGCAAGCTTCAAGGCCGGAGCAGATGACTTTTTGCCAAAACCTTTCAAGGTGGAGGAACTGGTGCTGCGGCTTCGCGCGCTGGTGCGACGAGCGGCAGGCTATGCATCGGCAAGGCTGAACTGCGGGCCCCTGGTCTTTGATGCGCAGTTGGGAACATTCGAGCTGGATGGCCTACCGCTGAAATTGACCGCACTGGAATGGCGCGTGCTGTCGTGCTTGATGTTGCGCAAAGAAACCATCGTGGACCGGCGCGAACTGAACGAGCGTGTTTATGATGGCGATGCAGAGGTGGATTCCAATTCGATCGAAGTCATCGTTGCACGGCTGAGAAAGAAGGTTGGCGCGGAGCGGATAGAGACCGTGCGCGGGCGAGGTTATATGCTGACCGCAATGGTGGCGTCTTGAAAATAGTGCGCCTTAATCAACCCAAATCTATCGCGGGACGACTACTGTTATTTTCGGGCCTCTTCGTCACCGCCGCTCTTGTCGTTGCCTCGGTGATTTTATGGCTGGCTTTGAAAAACGTGGTGCGCGAACAGGTCGATCAGCGTCTCGACACGCAGATCGGCGCGCTCACCGGTGCCGTCACGCGGTTGCCGGACGGTGGACTTTCGCTGTCCACTGCGGTCGATCCTCCACCGTTTGATCGTGTCGGATCGGGCTGGTACTGGCAGATCGACGCGAACGAAAAACGTCTGACGTCACGCTCTCTGACGCAAAATTCAATAGATGCTCCACCTGCACGGCAAGACTTGCGGCATATTTTTACCGGAATGGCGTCCCCCGGTGAAAGCAAAGACAGCCAAGGGAAGGCACTTTACACACGCCAAGCCATCCGCAGCATCGACGGCGTGATGATGACGTTTACCGCAACGGCACCGATAGCTGCGCTGAATGATCCGGCCGTTCGTGCGCTTTTTTGGCTGATACCCTGCATGCTTCTACTGGGTGTTGTGCTGCTGGCTGGAACGCTTTGGCAGATACGGTTCGGCTTGCGGCCACTCTCACATATGGTTGGTGATATCGACGCGATCAATCGCGGAGAACTGGCGCGTCTGCCGCCACAGCAAACACCGGAGCTTGCTCCTCTATCGCTCAAGACAAACGCGCTCATCCTCTCAAACGAGGAGCGCCTGACCGCAACCCGCATGCAATTTGCTAACCTCGCGCACGGTCTCAAAACACCGGTTGCCAGTCTTTTGCTGGCACTCGACGATGGCAATGACCCGGATGGCAGTTTGCGTAAACTCAGCCGCCGGATCGATCAAAGGATCAAGCATCACCTCAGCGCTGCCCGCCATGCCATGGCATCCGGCGGCAGTGCTGCGAGCACCAGCGTTTCAACTTCGGTGACAGATTTGCATCTGGCAATCGGTTCGATCCATGCGGAGAAAAAGATCGCGTTCGAGACTGATATCGATGCAGCATTGAAGGTTGCGTGTGATGAAAACGATGTCGAGGAGATGCTCGGCAATCTGATGGACAATGCTTTCAAGTGGGCATCGTCGCGTGTCAGCGTCACTGCGCGGCGGCAGGAGGCCTTTGTGCGGATTACCGTCGCTGATGATGGGCCGGGTATTGCAAAAGACCGGCTGGACGCCGTGCTTCTACCGGGTATCCGGGAAGACGAACGCGTTCCGGGATCAGGTTTTGGCCTGACTATTGTTAAGGAACTGGCTGAACTTTACGGTGGGGCGCTGCTTCTGGAACCCGCATCTCCCACCGGCCTTGTCGCGACAATCAACTTGCCTGCATCTGTGCAATCGTCCAGCCGGCTATCGCGCTCTCGCTAGCTCGCTTTCACCACTCAATGGCGCTTCCATCATAGGCCAAGAAATGGCCTGATTGCTCTGGGTGTAACTGATCCAGCACAGACAGCATGGCAGTGGCGCTTTCAGACGGCGCCATGCGTGCGTGCCCGGCGGCGTATCCCTCTGTCAGCGTCGTTGCCACGGTTCCGGGGTGTATGGCCACAACAGCCGCATGCGGATGGGTACGTTTGATTTCGACTGATGCGGTGCGAACGATCTGGTTTAACGCCGCTTTGGATGCCCGGTAGGAAACCCAGCCACCGAGATGGTTGTCTCCAATGGAACCGACGCGGGCCGAAAGAAATGCCATCAACGACCTCTCGCCCCGCACAAGCTTGGGGGTGAAATGTTTCAGCACCAGCGCTGTGCCCAGCGCATTCAGTGCAAACTGCTTCATCATGGCGTCGGTCGTTATTTGTTTCAGGGATTTCTCCGGCCCGACACCCTCAATCGTCAGACCTCCAGTTGTGCAGAACACAAGATTGAATTGGCCCTCCAGTTTTGCGGCTGCATCTGCAACGCTGTTTTCATCGGTGACATCCAGACCATCATGCCGCCGGGACAACAATACAAGGTCGCCGCATCTGGGATCGTCACCGATCGCCTTAGCTACAGCGGCACCTATGCCGCCACTCGCACCGATCACGATGGCGCGGTATCCTTCCGGCAGTGATGTCATCGACATGGTCAGTCCTTCGTTTCTAGACGGCAACGCCATCGTCAAGCTTTTTCAAAAAGGTACGAGCACTGTCTTTATAAGTATTTTGCTGCCCTTCTTCCATGCGTCGCCAATTGGCGTAGGGCTGGGCGAGCCTGCGATTACCAGAAAGTTTTTCTTTGTTACGGTCCAAGAAATCCCAATAAAGCGCATTGAATGGACAGGCACCCTCGCCGGTCTTGCGGCGCACGTCATAGTGACAATCTTCGCAATAATCCGACATGCCGGAAATATAAGCACCGCTGGCGGCATAGGGTTTGGAGCCGAGCATGCCGCCATCGGCAAACTGGCTCATGCCGATAACGTTTGGCAGTTCCACCCACTCATAGGCATCGGCATAAACCTCCAGATACCATTCATGAAGGGCAAAGGGGTCAAGACCCGCAAGCATGGCGAAATTGCCGGTTATCATCAATCGTTGAATATGATGCGCATATGCGTTGTCGATTGTTTCACCGATGACTGTCGCAAGACAGGCCATGTCGGTCTTTCCAGTCCAGAAGAAACCCGGCAATGGCCGTGAGGCATCAAAGAAGTTGCGATGGGCATAGTCCGGCATAAACTGCCAGTACACGCCGCGCACATATTCCCGCCAACCGATGATCTGGCGAATAAATCCTTCGACGGCATTAAGAGGTGCCTGGCCCTGCAAATAGGCCCGTTCCGCCGCCTGACACAGCGATAAGGCGTCAAGGAATCCGAGATTGATATAGAAGGAAAGCAGCGAGTGATTGAGGAAAGGATCATCCTTCACCATCGCATCCTGCGTTTCTCCAAAACCACGCAGAAAATCTGCGATGAACGCATCCGCAGCCTTTTCGGCATCAGTGCGTGTGACGGCAAATGAGAAGCCTTTGGCAGAACCCATATGCTTGGGAAACCGCGCCTCAACCAATTCCATAACGTCACACGTTATCTGATCGGGCTTAAACTCCGGGTGTCTCGGGCGGAACAGGTCTGGTTTTGCAGGTGCGCGATTTTCGCTGTCGAAGTTCCAACGCCCGCCAACGGGTTGGTCGCCTTCCATCAGCAGGCGGGTCTTGCGTCGCATTTCGCGATAAAAAAACTCCATCCGCAACTCACGTCGCCCTTCCGCCCAAAGACGGAACTCCTCATGCGAGCAGAGAAATCGCGTGTCCGCGCGAATATCGACAGGAACTGCGATCTCCGCCTCCCACGCCTTTACTGCTTGCATCACACGCCACTCGCCGGCCTCGGTTATCACGATGCGTTCCGGGTGGAGTGTGGCAACAGCGCGCTTCAGCTCGCCAGAAAACGAACCGGAATTTCCTGCATCGTCCAGCCGCACGTAATGCACACTGAAACCCTGTGCGGACAACTCTTCTGCAAAATGCCGCATGGCCGAAAGCACAAGGACAATCTTTTTGCGATGGTGACGAACATAGGTCGTTTCCTCTGCCACTTCGCACATAAAAATGACGTCACGCTTTATGTCTGCTCCTGCAAGACTGGATATGCCCGCAGACAGTTGATCGCCCAATATGAAAATAAGATGTCGGCAGGAAGTCATAGAAAAAGCCCCGGTGTTGTCTTGTGAGACTACGAGCGAATGCGACGAGCGGATGACCATTGGCAAGGGTTTATTGTAACGACGGGCTTCCCCACTCGCATACCCATGACATCACTTTTCACCAGACATAACCGACCCGCTTGACACGAATGAACTAACTGGTACAAACATTCCAACGACTGATAATCGATATCCGGGAGGAGCCGGTGTAGATACGTCTATAAGTTGAAAAGATGAGGGAGCATTTCGGCGTTTTGATGTGTCGAAATGGGCTGAACAGGGCAGATACAAGCTCTGGACGCAATGGAGGAGGGTTTATGGCATATACGCTTGATTTTTCGGTGGTCTATGACCGCCTGCCAGAATTGCTTTTCGCGTGTCTTGCCACGATGGGCCTTGCCATCGCTGGTATGTCACTTGCCACCATCATCGGCGTTTTGGGCGTGATCGCACGCCGCTCAAGATTCAAGTTTCTGCACGGGCTGGTCATCGGCTTCGTGGAAATCATCCGAAACACCCCGTTTCTCGTACAGATTTTCTTTATCTTCTTCGCTTTGCCGCAGATCGGCTTGCGTCTCAACCCCACTGTAACAGCCATCGTGGCGCTGGCCCTCAACGGCGGAGCCTACGCCATTGAAATCATTCGTGGCGGTGTGGATGCGGTTCCAAAGGGCCAAGTCGAGGCCGGATTGGCGCTTGGGCTGCGGCGGGCACAAATCTTCCGCCACATCATTCTCACGCCCGCACTGCGCGCCGTTTATCCTTCGTTGACCAGCCAGTTCATCATGCTGACGCTGACGACATCCGTGTGCACCTCGATTGCTGCATACGAGTTGACGTCCGTTGCGCAGAAGATTGAGGCAGATACCTTCCGTTCTTTCGAGGTCTATTTCTCGATCACGCTGCTCTACCTCGTCATTTCCTCGCTGATGATGGGCGTTTTCGCGCTCATTTCCCGCACGTCATTCAGCTATCCGGTCAAGTGAGGAAAACACCATGGCAACCATCGGTCCCAACGAGTTGTTTTTCCTTATGCAAGGCCTAAAATGGACACTTGCACTGACCCTCATCGGCTTTATCGGCGGCGGCGTGTTCGGGCTCTGCGTAGCGCTTGCCCGCACCGCAGAAAATCCCCTCAGCAGACGTGTGACAGCTGGTTACATCGCCGTGTTTCAAGGCACCCCGCTTCTGATGCAGCTCTTTGTGGTCTATTATGGCGTGGCACTGGCCGGTCTTGATGTCGACGCGTGGATTGCCGTTGCCGTTGCATTCACCCTGCATGCCAGCGCGTTCCTCGGAGAAATCTGGCGGGGTGGCATTCAGGCCGTGCCGAAAGGGCAGGAAGAAGCAGCAAAGGCACTTGGCCTGCATTACGTCTCCAGAATGAAGGACGTTGTGTTGCCGCAAGCTCTCAAGATTTCCCTGCCTGCGACCATCGGCTTTCTTGTCCAACTCATCAAAGGCACATCGCTGGCAGCTATTGTCGGCTTCGTGGAGCTATCCCGCGCCGGGCAGATCGTGTCCAACCAGACGTTCAAACCCCTCACGGTCTTCGCCATCGTCGGCTTGATCTATTTCCTGATTTGCTGGCCGCTCTCGCTTTGGGGTGCGGGCGTCGAAAAAAGGCTTCAGACCACGTCCCGTTAAAAAAATCTTATCAGCTTTGTAAGGAGGAGCAAAAGATGAAGTCCAACACTATGACAATGAAACGCCGGGTATTGCTTGCGCTGGCCGCAGCAGCCGTCGCCATGCCGTTTGTCGCACCGGGCAACGCATTCGCTGGAACCGTTGAAGAAGCGAAAGCCAAGGGCAAGGTCGTTATCGGCATTCAGGGTGACAATTCGCCGTGGGGTTTTGTGAACTCCACCGGCGTGCAGGATGGTCTGGACGCTGACATCGGCAAGGCATTTGCGGAATATCTTGGTGTGAAGGCTGAGTTCGTACCGCTGGCCGTCGCAAACCGCATTCCAGCCCTGCTGACAGGTAAGGTCGACGTGTTGTTTGCCACCATGGGCATGACCGCTGAACGCGCCAAGACAATCCAGTATTCCAAGCCATATGCGGGCAACGTGCTGTCGGTTTATGGACCGAAGGAAAAAAAAATCGCTGGTTATGACGATCTGACCGGCGTTGCGGTCGGCGTGCCGAAATCCAGCGCAATGGATACGTCCATTACCGCCGGTGCTGGCACCAAGGCAAATATCCTTCGGTTTGACGATGATGCTGCCAACATTCAGGCGCTGATCTCGGGCCAGGTCGAAGTCGTGGGTGGCAACCAGTTTTACGGCGACAGGCTGAACACAGCGGCCAGCGGCAAATATGAGCCGAAGTTCGATCTGACGACGCTTTATAACGGTGCAGGGACACGTTTGGGCGAGAAGGATTGGAACGAAACCATCAATTCCTTCCTCGACAAGATCAAGTCCGACGGGCAGCTGGCAAAGATTTACGACAAGTGGATGAAGCGTGAGGTTCCGGCGTTTCCGGCTTCGCTCACCGACATTCCCTTCACCGTAAAGTAATCAGGAGGCTTCCATGACACAGTCCAACGCCGCACATGTTCCGCTAATCGCTCTCGAAGGTGTTGGGAAATGGTATGGAGGCTTTCATGCACTCAAGAACATCGATCTGACGGTTCGCAAAGGCGAAAAAATCGTTCTTTGCGGACCTTCCGGTTCAGGCAAATCGACGCTGATCCGCTGCATCAACCACCTGGAAGAAATTCAGGAGGGTAAGATCACGGTTGAAGGCACAGTCCTGACGGGTTCGACTCTTGCGGTGGACACGGTGCGCCGCGAAGTCGGCATGGTATTCCAGAACTTCAATCTGTTTCCGCACAAGACGATTCTCGAAAACTGCACGCTTGCACCCATGCGGGTCAAAGGTCTCAAGAAGGCCGAAGCTGAAGCGATCGCCCGAAAATATCTGGAGCGAGTGCGCATCATCGATCAGGCAGAGAAATACCCAGCCCAGCTTTCGGGTGGCCAGCAGCAACGTGCCGCCATTGCCCGTGCGTTGTGCATGGAACCGAAAGCCATGCTGTTTGATGAACCCACCTCGGCACTCGACCCCGAAATGGTCAAGGAAGTGCTCGACACGATGATCGGTCTTGCTCGTGACGGCATGACGATGATTTGCGTGACCCACGAGATGGGCTTTGCGCGGCAGGTCGCCGACCGAGTGGTGTTCATGGCATCCGGTGAAATCATCGAGGAAGGACCGCCGGAGGAATTTTTCCGCAGTCCGCAACATCAGCGCACGCGCACCTTCTTGGGCGAAATTCTCGCGCATCACTGAATTCAGTCGGAAGACCAGATTACCCCTTTCCCATGCCCGATGAGCAGTATCCAGCCATGACAGACACAAGATCATTGAAAGTCGGCCTGATCGGCGCCGACATACAGCTTTCCAAAACCCCCGCGATGCATATGCGCGAGGGTGCTGCACATGGGCTGGACTATTCCTATGAGTTCATCGACATCAACGCCAGAAACCTGACTGAAAGCGCCCTGCCCGCCTTGCTGGACGAGGTGGAGGCACGGGGCTTTGCGGGCGTTAATGTGACCCACCCATTCAAGCAGATGGTCATTGCCCACCTTGATGACCTTTCAGACGATGCGCGTATGCTGGGCGCGGTCAACACGGTTGTTTTTCGCGATGGAAAACGCATAGGTCACAACACGGATTGGTATGGTTTTTACGAAAGCTTCAAGCGCGGCCTGCCGGATGCCAAACGCAACCGCGCTCTTTTGATCGGCGCCGGCGGTGCGGGTGTTGCAGTCGCCCACGCGGCGTTGAAACTGGAAATTGGTCGTCTGGATATTTATGACCAGAACTCCATCCGTGCCGCGCAACTGGCTGCGCAACTCAACGCTCGTTTTGGCGAAAACCGCGCTTTTGCTGTCGATAGCCCCGAAAACTCCCTGCCGCACGCGGATGGCTTGATCCATGCGACCCCGGTGGGCATGCCTGCCCATCCCGGCATGCCGGTGCAAGCGGACTTACTCGAAGCACGCCACTGGGTTGCTGACATCGTTTATATGCCTTTGGTCACCGCCTTGCTGGAAACCGGCGCCACAAAGGGATGCAGTATTTTGCCGGGCGGCGGCATGGCCGTGTTTCAAGCCGTGGGCGCATTTCGTCTTTTCTCTGGAAAAGAACCGAACCCGGAACGCATGAGCGCGCATTTCACCGAACTTTGCGAGAGCGAGAGCGAGAGCGTGGAATGAGCCAGCGCCCCCTCACTCGCCGCCTTTTTCGTTGGCGCTGATATGATCGGCCCGGAGCACATAGCGCAACACCATATCCGCGACATGGCGCGACAGGGCTTCCTGACCGTTTTCCGTAAACAGGCTATCACCGAAAATAAACGAGAAGGTCGCAACGTTCGACACATTGAAAAACGAGAGGGCGCTGATCTGCCAGTGCAGTTCAAGCGCGTTGACGCCATTGCGAAAAATGCCCTGTGTCTGACCACGAGACAGAACACTCTCCAAGGCTTTAATGGCCGGGCGGTTGAGTTCGCGGATCGTTTCAGAAAGCTGCATATGCCGCCCGTGGTGGACGTTTTCGATCATCACCATGCGGATGAATGCCGGGTTGCGGCGATGGTGATCGAAGGTGAAACGACAGAGCTTATCAAGTGCTGCAACCGGGTCGAGATCATCCAGCTCGAGGTCGCTTTCACCGCCGCGCACTCTGGCATAGGCTTCCTCAAGCACCTGCTGATAGAGGCCTTCCTTGTCTCCATAGTAGTAATAAATCATGCGTTTGGACGTGCGCGTGCGCGCGGCAATTTCGTCGATACGCGCTCCGGACAGACCATTTTGAGAAAACTCATCCATCGCGACGGAAAGAATGTCGCGGCGCACGCCCTCGGGATCACGCTTGGCCTTCCGCGGTTCGCTGGCACTGCTCGCAGTCGCGGTTTTCGTCATCATCCACCCATCAGCGGTCGGCCAGACTCAAACCGAAACCGTGTTTATTAACCAATCAGTACATAACACTGGAAAGGAAGGCAATATGGTCACCTCTGCCACACATCAGCAAAAGCTGCCAATGCGGACGTCCATCGCAACAGTTTCCATCAGCGGAGAGTTTCCCGAAAAACTCGCGGCCATCGCCAAGGCGGGTTTTGCGGGCGTCGAAATTTTCGAGAATGATTTTCTGACCTATGATGCCTCGCCGCGCGAGGTTCGCAAAATGGTTCTCGATCATGGGCTCGAAATCACTCTGTTCCAGCCATTTCGTGATTTTGAAGGCATGCCTGACCAGCACAGGCAGCGTGCCTTTGAACGGGCCGAGCGCAAGTTCGATATTATGGGCGAACTCGGCACCGACCTCATGCTGATCTGCTCGAATGTCTCCCCCATTTCACTGGGCGGTGTAGACCGCGCTGCTGCCGATTTTCGCGAACTGGGCGAACGTGCCGCCAAGCACGGCCTGCGGGTTGGCTATGAAGCTCTGGCATGGGGGCGGCATATCAGTGACCACCGTGATGCGTGGGAAGTCGTGCGTCGTGCAGACCACGCCAATGTCGGGATTATTCTGGACAGTTTCCACACGCTTTCGCGCAAGATCGATCCCAATTCGATCCGCTCCATTCCCGGCGACAAAATATTCATCGTGCAATTGGCAGATGCGCCGCTGTTCGATATGGACCTGCTCTACTGGAGCCGCCATTTCCGCAACATGCCGGGCGAAGGTGATTTGCCGGTGGTCGATTTCATGCGCGCAGTCGCCGCCACGGGTTATTCCGGCCCGTTATCGCTAGAGATTTTTAACGATCAGTTCCGCGGCGGTTCAGGGCGCCTGCTTGCCGAAGACGGGCATCGGTCTCTGATCAATCTGATGGATCAGGTCCAGCGGCTGGAACCGGACATTCGCATTGCGGCGCCTGAGATGCCAAACCCGATAGAGGCTCACGGCATAGAATTCGTGGAATTTACGACCGGACCGCAGGAAAAGACCAGTCTCGAAGCACTGCTTCTCACCCTCGGCTTTACGAAATCGGCCCGCCATTGCAACCGCGATATCGAGCTTTTTAGCCAAGGCGATATCCGCATCGTCATCAACACGGACAGCACCGGCGATAGCTTCGCAGGTGCATCATACTCCGTCCACGGCACCAATGCTTACGCCTTCGGCATCAAGGTCAACGATGCGGAAGCGGCACGTCAGCGCGCCGCGTCGCTTGGCGCACCAGCCTTTGCGGAACCGCGCCGACTTGGCGAGACCACCGTTCCCGCTATTCAGGGGGTTGGAAATGGCGTGATCTATTTCCTCGACGGTTCACCCGCACTGGCATCCATATGGGCCAACGAGTTCGTTCAACTGCCCGTCGAGGAACCGGACAGCAATGCCGGACTGCTGCGGATCGACCATCTCGCCCAGACCACACGTTACGACGAGATGCTGACATGGTTGCTGTTTTACACCTCGATATTCTCCATGCGCCGCACGCCGATGGTCGATGTGATCGATCCCGGCGGTGTGGTGCGCAGTCAGGCCATCGAAAGCCTTCCAAGACCGGATTTTCGCCTGACGATGAACGGTGCAGATAACCGTAAAACAATTGCTGGAAAATTTCTGGCGGAGGGGTTTGGCACCAGCATTCAGCATATCGCCTTAGCCACCGACGATATATTCGCGACGGCAAAAAGGCTGCTTGAGCGCGGTTTTCGCGCCCTGCCGATATCGCGCAACTATTACGACGATCTGGAAGCGCGATTTGGCTTGGAACCAGAATTTTCGGATGCACTGCGGGACGCCAGCATCCTCTACGACCGGGATGATAACGGAGAGTATTTTCAGATTTACAGCCAGACCTTCGGCGAAAGTTTCTTCTTCGAGATCGTTGAACGTCGTGGACATTATAGCGGCTATGGAGCGGGTAATGCACCGTTCCGCATCAGTGCACAGAGGCGGCTGCTTCGCCCAGAGGGGCTTCCGCGGGACTGAATGCAGAGGCGGATGGGACGGCGAAATAAGGAAAAAGCCTGCCACCCGATGATCGGTTGATGGGTCGCGACATGGCCTTTTCAGATCACATCTATGTCTTGAGTTGATGTCGGCCTGCCCGCAACGGGATCGCGTTAGGTGAAGTGCGAGGCTTTTAAGCGAACAGCCTCTTATTTATTAACCGCTTAGGCAGGGGCTAAGCCAGTAGATTGCGTCATCACCTTGCCGATCTCACTTGCGAGTTGGTCTTGAGTATAGGGTTTACTCAACCGGCTGACGTCGAGACCCGTGCCCTCCGGCAAATCTGCGTAGCCTGTCGCAATGAGGATCGGTAGCGCCGGGATGAGTTCGCGGGCTTTTCGCGAAAGCTCGCCGCCATTCATTCCGGGCATGGAAAAATCCGTGACGAGAAGATCGAAACTCTGGTCGGCTTCTAATATCGCAAGTGCCTGCTTACCGGAATTCGCTTCAACCACATGATGGCCGAGGTCTTCGAGCATATCGACGGAACTCATCGCGATAAGCGCATCGTCATCGACCATGAGAATTTTGAGCGACTGGGTCGTCGCACCATTGCTTTTGGGAGCATCGACAGGCTCATGTACCGGCGTTGCCGTGCTGTGAGAAACCGGAACCCAGAGTTCAGCCGTCGTTCCGCAACCTGGCGTACTTTGCAACACAAGCGCGCCTTTGAGCTGCAAGGCCAATCCGTGGATCATCGATAATCCCAAGCCTGTTCCCTTGCCAAGTTCTTTCGTGGAAAAGAAGGGGTCGATGGCCTTCTTCAGCGTCTCGCTGTCCATCCCTTGGCCCGTGTCTGTAACGAACAGCACGACATAATCACCTGCGGTCAGTTCAGGAGTCGTGCGGTCCGGTCGTCCCAGTCGAAGCCCCACACTGATGGACCCTCCATCTGGGGTTGCATCACGGGCATTGACGACGAGATTGAGAAGAGCCAGCTCGATCTGGTTTGCATCGCCCAGCGCCGAAGGTATGTCATCTGCCAGCGAATAGTTGAGTGCAATGGCGGAACCGACGGACTTCCGCAGAAGATCGCCCATCTCATCGACAAGCTTGCGCATATCCACCGGCTTGACCTGAAGATCCTGCCTGCGCGCAAATGCCAACAACCGTTGCGTCAGAGATGCGCCGCGTTTGGCACCCTTCATCGCGCCGTCGATCAGCCGCATGGCCTTTTCGTCGCCGGCCGCATGTTTGCCGAGCAATTCCAGATTTCCCATCACGGCCATCAATAGATTATTGAAGTCATGGGCCACGCCTCCTGTCAGCTGGCCGATGGCCTCCATCTTCAACGCCTGACGAAGTTGCTCTTCGGCTTTTTCTCGATGCTCCACTTCCGCCATGACCGCCTTGTGGGCGGTTGTAAGCTCGGCCGTACGTTCGGCAACTTTCATTTCAAGCGTTTCATTGATGAGGCGTTGCTGCTCAAGGCGCTGCATGCGTTCGGTGATGTCGGCCGAAACGCCCACCATTTTGACGGCAACACCGTGCCTGTCCCGATAAAGCTGCGCTCTAATTTCTGCCCAGTGCAATGAGCCATCAGGCCAGATGGTGCGGTATTCTATTGAATATTCTTCGCCGTTTTCGATTGTGTCACGAACGGCGGCCTGCATGCGAGGCCTGTCATCGGGATAAACGCTGGCGAGCAAATCCTTGTAGTCAAACCGGGCGTCAGAACTGTAACCGAAGACGGATTTGCATGTATTGGAACAGCTAAGCGTGCCTGTTGCCAATTCAAGCTCCCATGAACCCAGTCGCCCGGCGCTGAGCGCAGTTTGAAGCCGCCGTTCGCCATCGGCAAGCGCTTCGATTTGCAAACGGGCATCATATTGGCGCAACCTGTTTCTAAGGGCTGTGCGCGAAACACTGATAAATGTCGTGGCGTGAAACGGGCGCTCGACAAAGCTTACATTTCCGAGAATTTCTGACAGGCGCAAGGCTGCCGGGTTTCGTTCAGGCCCACCGCCGCGATGCGTCAAGACAATGAACGGGAGATCCGACCACGCGGGTTGATTGTCAACCCAGGCGGCAAGCGTCCGCAAATCGGCAGAGCGGAGTGTCTCCTCCGTGACGACCACAAACGCGATGTCATCATTGAGGCCCGCTGCCATGTCGGCCATGGTATCGACGGGCGCAGAATCGATACCAGCCTCTTTAAGCAATGATACCGCAATCTGCGAGTCTCTGCCTGTGGGAGCGTAGACAAGTGCCACTTGCTCGAGATCAGAAATTTTCCGAACTCCCCTCTAACGGCAGAAGCGATTGCTTTTCCGAAATAAGAACCGGAACGCCGCGCAAGACACCCTGAAAACCAGAGAGTGGTTCGCCTAAGGTCAGTCCGCCATCTCCTATCTTGAATTCACGGATCGTATCCTCGTGCTTGCCTGTCCGCTTTTTGATGACGGAGATTGCACGCTTCACCTTACCGGCAGCCTCGAAATAACGCAGCAAAATCACAGTGTCGGCGAGGTAGGTCACATCGACAGGTGATTTCACATCACCGACAAGCCCATGCTGGGCAACGGTCAGGAACGTATTGGCGCCTTGCCTGTTCAAGAACTGCAACAGCTCGTGCATATGTAATATGAGGGCATTTTCTTCAGGCATCGCCGCCTGATAGCCATTCACACTGTCAATCAACACGGTCTTGGCGTCAAAACTTGCAGCCCGGTCTCTGACGCGCTGGGCAAATTCTCCGGGCGAAAGCTCAGCCGCGTCCAGCTGCTCGATATGAAGAAGGCCATCGTCACGCATTTTCTCCAGATCGATGCCCATCTGTTTTATTCGATCGAAGAGAAGACCAAGCTCTTCGTCGAAGATAAAGGCCGCAGCCTTCTCACCGCGTTTGATAGCCGCATCAATGAATTGAAATCCAAACAGGCTTTTGCCTGTACCCGCAGGGCCGATGAGCAAGGTGCTTGAACCACGCTGAAGGCCGCCGCCCAGAAGGCCATCAAGCTGGTCAATCCCGCTGCTGATCGTGTCGCGGGTGAAGGAGCTTTTATGTTCAAGAGCGCGCAACCGAGGAAATACCGACACGCCGCCCGTGCGGATGACAAAATCATGGTAGCCGCCGCGGTAGGACTGGCCGCGATATTTCAATATCCGCACCCGGCGACGTTCTGATCCGTAGGTTGGGGAAAGTTCTTCAAGGTGTACGACACCATGAACGACGCTGTGAACCGTCTTATCCAAGACATCGGCGGTCAAATCGTCAAGCAGAAGCACTGTCGCACCGGATTTCGAAAAATAGTGCTTCAACGCGAGAATTTGGCGTCGGTACCGGAGCGAACTTTGCGCGAGGAGGCGAATTTCCGAGAGACTGTCAATTACGACGCGATCAGGCCTCACGCGTTCAAATGCACCAAAGATCAGTCTGGTGGTCTCGCCAAGCTCTAGGTCCGAAGAGTACAGCAGGCTCTGTTGTTGTTCGCTATCAAGCAAACTCTCAGGCGGCACCAATTCAAATATTTCGATGTTTTCGTTGAGAACCATCCCGTGGGATGCGGCGCTTTCGCGCAGTTCTTCTTCCGTCTCAGACAGGCTGATGTAGAGGCAACGTTCGCCACGTACTGCACCTTCGATCAGGAATTGAAGCGAGATTGTCGTCTTGCCAGTGCCAGGAGACCCCTCCAGCAAAAAAACGTGACGCCGGGATAATCCGCCTGATAAAATATCATCAAGTCCGACAACGCCAGTGGTGGCTTTATCATTGTTTTCTTGCATAGTCATCCTTGCTTGGCCGCTCATTCGCATCGAATACAATATCGCTAAATTAGGCAAATCCGTGTATCGCGTTTGAGCGACAACGAATGAAATATAATCACTGCATCCAGCATAGAACGGTCATGACGCAATCTCGTTCCAAGTGTTTTGACGGAGGCTTTCAGCACCAGCATCCCTCCCATCACCCCTATTGAAAAAAAGGGAACAATAGCTCTCCCGGGTCGTTACCTCTCCACACAAAGGAGAAGACGATGGACCACACAAATCACATTCGCCTCACCACCGAAGAACTCACAAATGAGACACTGGAAGGCGCAACGATTTACGGCGCCGATGACCACAAGGTTGGCAAGGTCGATCATATTCATGGCGCGGGCGCTGGCAGCACAGCCATCATAGATGTCGGCGGTTTTCTAGGAATTGGCGCCAAACCAGTCGCTGTTCCGATCGGCGATCTGGAATTCATGCGTGATGAAGATGGCGATGTCCACGCGGTCACAGTATGGACCAAAGACCAGCTAAAAGAGATGCCAGAGCATCAGCACTAATCCAAAAAAGCCCGGTTTAACCGGGCTTTTTTAATGCAGCGAAACGGTAATTTAGTGCCTCGACGCGCCGTGCTTGACTGGCATAGAGAACGTAAAGCGCGTTTGAATATCGTCCGAGTGCACAGCTATTGTGCCTTGATGTGCCTTGGCAATCTCCGAAGCAATATAAAGGCCAAGGCCAAGGCCCTGCATATTGGGCCTAAGATCACCGCGATGGAACGGTTGAAAAAGCTTATCCAGCATCTCAGGCGGGATAGGCTTGCCACGGTTGCTGACGCAAATTTCCAAATGACCTTCTCTCACATCACCCACTACCCTGACAGGTCCATTTTCGCTGCCATGCGTCAAAGCATTCGACACGAGATTTGAAAACATCTGCGACATCCTCAAGCGGTCAACCGGCAGCGCCGCGGGAACATTCAACTCAACGACGATAGACCGCTCCGGATGGGCAACGCGCAATTCGTCGACGACATGTGAAAGCGTGGTCGCGAGATCATCTTCACATATATTTAATGATATGCCGCCGCCAAGCCTTGCCCGCGCCAGATCCATGACATTGTCCACAAGGCCGCCCATGCGTGCAATGCTCGACTTCATAAGACCAAGAATGAGAGGGCTGCGGTCGGTCCATCCTTCTTTCAACAGGCGCGATGTCCCTGCATCGATGGCGGCGATTGGGTTACGCAAGTCATGACCGAGAACCGCAATGAACTGTTCGCGCAATTCTGACAATTGCTGTTCCCGCCCAAGCTGATCCTGTGCAGCCTTCAGCCGCTCTCCGGCATCCAGATGATAACTAATCAATTCAGCGAAAAGTCTAAAAGTCCCAAGCACCTGCGGATTGTTCAGCTTCGCAGGGTCCGGATCGATCGCGCAGAGCGTTCCAAAAAACTGGCCATTGGCGCGCACAATCGGCACCGATATATAGCTGCGCAGCCCATAGACGCGCGGCGTGTGGTGGTCCCGATAGACAGGGTCTTCGGCGGAATCGTCGAACACGACGACCTCGCGGTGATCTCTTATTTCGTTGCAAATTGTGCTTTCTATCGGAAGCTCATCGCCGGGTTTGAGACCGAAACCCGCGTGATCGAGCGACTGGCAGGTAATCCACCTGTCTTCCGTTACCCGCGCAACGGCGGCGAAGCCCATGCCTGTCATGCGCAGAACCACATCGAGAATGGTCGGAACAGCAGCAATGCCCGCAACGCGTTCGATGTCCTTCGGAAAATCGTCCTTTTGTCCTGCATCGATCGATGGCGGTCGCTGGGCTTTTTCCAGATCATCAGACAGCGCACCGATCAGGCCAACTGTTTCAAGTGCAGATGCGGCGGCGCTGGCCAAAGCTTCGAGCGTGTCGATTTCCCATTGCGTCGGCTTGTGCGGGTACGACCAGTAGGCACCAATTGCCCATAGAGCATTCGGCGCTTGTACCGGCGCCATCACCAAAGCTTTGACGAACGTGCTTGCATAAAGCTCGTGTGGTATCCGCTCGTCTTTAGATATGTCGGGAACAACAGCAGTTTGCCCTTTGGTCATGGCCCAGCCGCTGATGCACGCGATAACTGGAAATTTCTGCCCTTTCCAGAGCGGTCCAATCGCATCCTCCTCCACATAATGGCAGAGGTCGCCGTCCTTTCGAATGATCGCTATGCCCTCGCATCCAACAAGCGCGCGCGCCGAAGACCGGATCGTTTCAACGATTTCGTCGTGTGTCCGGGCATGCAAAATCAGTGCCGTAGCCCTGGTCAGGCTTGCAAGTGACATAGTGGAGGTCGATGCGAAATCATGCAGCGCCATGTGGGTCTTCTTTCCCGGAACTATGGCCGTTTTGCACCAGAGAAAAGCACCTTCGCACATGTCTGCTGTTAGAGCAAATTATGCAACATTACGGATATGAAATGTATAGGAACGCCGCTCAAAAAATACAGTCAACGGCTCCATCAGATTGCTCGTTGACGGACTTGTAAAAGACAATGTCGCGCCAACGAAGAGGATGAGAGGGAGATTTTCCAAGCGGACCGCGAAGTTTGGCATGAGGTTTCAGATCAGCGGATTGACCTCAAAAAGCGCGCGCCCTAATTTCAAAATACATAAATTATATAAGATAGGTGGACTGATATGACGTCTGAACATTCCCGCCGCAACCTTCTGAAACTCGGCGTCGCTGGCGCTCTTGCTGCACCATTCGTTTCCAGCAGTGCATGGGCTCAAGCCACGTCGGACTTCCCGGCAGAGTTGAAACTGGATTGGGGATTTTATTCGTCTCACACCCTTCTCATAAAGAACAAGGGTTGGCTCGAAGACGCATTCAAGGATGGCGGTACCAAAATCATCTGGGTGCAGTCGCGGGGCAGCAATAACTCGCTTGAATTCCTGAAAGTCGGCTCGACGGATTTCGCGGGTTCTGCGGCTCTTTCTGCATTCCTCGCCCGCGCCAACGGCGTTCCGTTGAAGGTCATCTATGTTGCGAGCTGGGGCGGCTCTTCGATCATTCAGGTTCGCCCAGACTCGCCGGTCAAAACCGTCGCTGATCTCAAAGGCAAAACGATTGCAGTCACCAAGGGCACCGCGCCCTATTTCACGCTGCTGCGCGCTCTTGCCGAATCTAAGCTGACAATTGACGATTTGAAGGTGGTCAATCTTCAACACCCTGAAGGCTTCAATGCGCTTCAGCAAGGACAGGTCGATGCCTGGGTTGGCATTGACCCACACACGTCTCAAGCCGAGCTGGCTGGAGACAGAGCGATTTTTGACGAGCGTAGCTGGCGCGATGGCAGCGTTTTCAGCGTATCGGAAGAGTTTCTTGCCAAGCATCCCAAGGCGGTTGAACGGCTGCTTGGCGTTTGGGTGCAGACGCAGAAATGGATTCGCGAGAACAATGGCGAGTTTATTGACTTCGTTACCCAAGTCACTGGCAATGACCCAAAGATTACCAAGCTGACAATCGAAAAGCGCGACTGGAAAGATCCTGTTCCGGGTGAGGAATTGCTCAACTCGATCCGTATCGTCACACCTCTGCTGGGCGATGACGTGCTGCGCCCCGGCGTCAATGTCGACAATGTTCTGGCATCGCTGACCGACCCCGCCCCTGCGAAAAAGGCTCTCGGGGCATGAGTTCCAATCCGCGCGAATATGAGCGCGAGACGAAACTGGTGAAACCTCTTGCTGTTCAGTTAAAGCTCCTGCGCAAAGCGGTGGCTTTTCTGGCACGTTTTGATTTAAGAGGCGCAATTGTTCCGGTCGGCTCACTCGTGCTGCTTGAGTTTTTCGTGCGTATGGGTTGGGTCAGCCCATACGTGCTGCCGCCGCCTTCGGAACTTTACGACACATTTCTGCGCCTTGCAGAAGGCCCGTTGTGGACGAACATCGCGGCAAGTGGTGCCCGCGTTTTCATCGGCTTTTTCATTGGCTCCCTTCTGGCTGTTGTCGTCGGTTCGATTGTAGGATTGGTGGTCGTGGCCGAGCGTTATCTCGAGCCAACATTTCAGGCGCTTCGAGCGGTTCCCAGCCTCGCATGGGTGCCCTTGCTGATGATCTGGTTTGGCATCGGAGAAACTTCGAAAATCGTTCTGATCGCAAAAAGTGCGTTTTTTCCCGTCTATCTCAATCTGTTTTCCGGCATCCGAAATGTCGACCGCAAACTGGTGGAAGTCGGTGAAATGTATCGCCAGCCGCTGCCCGTTCTGGTGTGGCGTATTTTCATTCCGGCATCATTGCCGCACCTGTTCACAGGCCTGCGATACGGGCTTTCGCTGGCATGGCTGAGTGTTGTGGCAGCCGAGCTTTTGGCCGCGTCCGAAGGCATCGGTTACATGCTGTCTGATGGTCGCGAGCTGTCGCGCCCCGACTTGGTGATGATTGCCATCTTCTGCCTTGCGGTTCTCGGCAAGATTTCTGACAGCATCCTCAAGGCAATCGAAGATCGCTGCCTCAGCTGGCGCGATACCTACTCCGCTCCAGCAGGAGGTAGCATTCGATGAGTTTGCTCAATGTCGATGTTCGAGAAAAAGCGTTTGGAGACACTGTCGTACTACACGACATCCACCTGACGCTGGGCGATGGCGAGGCCGCTGTCCTTCTCGGCCCCAGCGGGTGCGGCAAAAGCACCTTGCTGCGCATCGCGGCGGGCCTCGACAGGCAGTTTTCCGGTGCGGTCAAGTTTCAGCAACCGGAGCAAGCCCCAGCCTCGGCGTCTCCGCCAATCGCCTTTGTTTTTCAGGAACCGCGCCTGATGCCTTGGCTCACCGTTGCCGAAAATATCGGCTATGCGTCAGGCAACAAATATGACCGTCAGCGCGTCGAAGAGCTCATTGGCGATGTCGGTTTGACCGGCCAGTCAAAGACGCTTCCGAAGGCTTTGTCTGGAGGCATGGCACAACGCGTGGCCATCGCCAGAGGTCTTTATACGCAGCCGAAAATATTGCTTCTGGACGAGCCATTCAGCGCGGTTGATGCTTTCACGCGGATGAAATTGCAAGATCTCGTGTTGAAACTTGTCGAGCAGCGTGGAATTTCGTTTCTGCTCGTAACCCACGACATCGATGAGGCTCTCTACCTCGGCGACCGCATTTACATGATGGGCGCACAGGATGGACGGATCCAGCAACAAATCGAAGTCGATGTGCCGCGTCCACGCGACCGCAGATCAGCGCGTTTGGCCTCCCTCAAAAATGAGGTTCTGACCGCATTGCAGAACGCCCATATCATCTGACAGGGTTGCGCCTCAGGCTTTCGCCACAACGATGCGGAAGCCATTGCCGCGCCAGAAACCGTCTGGTTCCAAGCTGCCGCGATAGGTGCAGCAGGCTTTCTGCTGACCGCTTGAAAAGCAGCCGCCACGCAACACCCGGCGCACGGACGGCGCAGCATCCAAGTCTTCCCGCCCATCGTCGCGATAGGGATACGTAAAGCTTGGCGTTGCCATGTCCTCGCCCCAAAGCGTCGTGCACCACTCCCAAATCTGCCCAACCATATCGTAACAGCCATAGGCCGAACGGCCCTTGGAGAAAAGTCCAACGGTGCAGGTGTTGTTAAACCCCGCCTCTTCCGAATTGGCGGCATCGTCCTGCCAGACGCTGCCCCATGGATAGATGATGGTATCGGTATCCGGTTGATCGCCTCGAGCAGCCCGCTCCCATTCCGGCTCGGTTGGAAGACGGACAATATCATCAGCACCGATGCGGCCCTCGTGCCGCCAACGCAGGGTCAGCCAGTCACAATAAGCGCGGGCATCGTGCCATGTCAGATCAGTGGCCGGGGCAGTGCGCCGGTCTTCTACAAAACCATCCGGACTGCGCCAGACCCGTCCTGTGTCGGTAACGAAGTCTCCATAAGCAGCGTTCGTTACGGGATAAATCCCAATCCGAAAATCATTGACTGTCACCGGATGAGCCGGTGCGGAATTGGGGTGCGTGCCGGAGCCAAAGGTAAAGATGCCACCCGGCACCGATGCCAGCTCCTGCAAATCACGTGGGTCGCCCCACAGCGAAAGTTTGCGACCAGCCTTTTCACGCTCCGGTGCGGAGAGTGCGCCGATGCGAATGATATCAAGCAGAGAAGCAGTGATGGAATCGCGCATTGGGCTCTCGCCATCAATGAGATCGGCGGCGAGAAGTGCGCCGCGCAAAACATCGTCCCCCTCACCCTCAATGAGCGCTGTCGTCAATGCGTCGGCTTTTTCGGAGCCCGACAATCGTGCCGCAAGGCTTTTCACGACCGGTGCCAAAAGTGCCGGATTGTCGCGAAATGCCTGTATAGCCTCTGTGACGGGTCGGAAGGCAAGATGCCGCGCCGCAAGCAATTGGCGCACGCGCGTCACGGGCAACACATCGGGATCATCAAGCTTTCCGATCAACGCATCGAATGCAAGCCCGCACAAAAAGCGCCCCGTTTGCTCTTCCCCCGCAATCCGCGCAAGCCACATATCAGCGATGGTCTCGGCAGAACTGCCCGCATTGCCCGCACTCAATGCGAGCGCGAATTGGGCGGGGTTTACAGCCGCCTCCCCCAACGCGATACCCGTCGCGCGTAGATCAAGCCCGGCGAGCCGGCGGGCAGCATCACAACGCTGAACTTTCAGCAGAGGCAGAAGATCGTAACGCACCACGGCAGGTGGCAACGGCCAGCTTTTGACAACAGAAATCTCACCAAGCGCAAGCAGACGGATACGCAGGTGACGCGCTTGAAAGGCCAGCGCATCATCGAGAAGACGACGCCCATCCGCGCCCGCCGCCTCTAAACCGTCCAGAATGATTAGCAGAGTTGCATCGGACGCAGCCCATGCCTCGTTGGAGAGAATAGCGTCAACGCCTTGATATTCGGCATCCAGCAATTCGGCAAACGTCTTGCCTGATTTGACGGGAACATAGACTGGAAGGATGTTTTCCAGCCCCCAGCTCTCCGCATGAACAGCGCCAAGTTCGTTCCGTGGCAAGGGCGTGGTGGCAATGTCACGGTTGGTCAGGCTGAAAGCCAGATGTTTTGCGAAGCTCGTTTTGCCACTTCCCGTTTCACCCACCAGCAGCAGCGCAGCATGATCCCGCACCATTTCCAGCGCAGAAAAATAGACCGCCGGTTCCGGCTCCGCCTGATCCTTCAGCTTGCGCAGACCTTTGGCCGCCTTGTCCTCGAAGCTGAAATTGACCAGCAGCGGAATGTAGCCGGTCTTCAAGTCCACAGGGGAGCCGTCCGGCAGAGCGAAAAGCGGTGCCTGTCCGAGCTCGCTTACCTTCGATAAAAGCAGATCGCGCCATTCGGCCAGTGCGGTGAAATGTTGGGTATTCATCAAAACAGCTTTGCTACATCCGGATTATGGAAACGCTGGATTTCGATTGCGTAACCTGCGGGGTCCTCGAAAAAGAAGTGTTCACAAAAGGTGCCGCGCAGGACGTCGGAAACACCCTTCACCCCAGCATCTGTTATGCGCTTATGCCAGCCTTCGACATCCGGCACCACAATGGTGAGAAGCACCGCGCTTTTTTCCTGATGTTTCAAGTGACCACGATTGCCATCGACAATACCAAAATAACATTTGCCGGCGATGCGGTAAATGCGGGCAAGTCCTTGATCCAGTACCAGTTCCAAGCCCAGCACGTTTTCATAAAAGGGTACGACGGCGTGGATATCGTCATAATAAAAGAAGGTGATTGCGTAGTCTTTTTCCATGATCTTGTCCTAAACTCAGCAAATGTTGAGCGTGCCCTTGTGGTCAATTGAAAGCCCACCAATGCCTTTGCGCCCCGCAAAAACATCAACCGGGTGTACGAGATAAAGCCAGGGTGGATTTTCGTGAAGCCGTGTCAGGCAGCGCGCATAAGCAGCCTCCCGGTCGGCATCATTCACCGCATGATTGGCTTTTTTGATAAGCTCTTCCGTCTCTGCATCATCATAACCCTGCCACCACACGGCCTGTGTTTCGCTCGAAATCTTATCGTTTAAAATGCGATAGGTGCTGTGCGGCGACGAGTCGAAAATCGCCATATCGCCCATCTCTTTGCGGCCAATCTGTCGGGCATATTCTGGTCGATCCAACTCAGTCTCAACATCAACCTTCAGACCCACAGCCTCCAGCGCGTCAGCGACGAAATGGCTCATTTCCGGCGCACGCTCCGGCATGAAAGTCGGCGTGCGCAACCGTATTATGGCGTCCGTATCAACACGGTCGAGCAGGCGCTTCGCCTTTTCGAGATCATGGGCGATGGGCGCGAGATTGGCCTTGGCCATCCCCAAATGGAATGGGCTAACGATAGTTGAGGACGGTACAGCCAAACCGTGGAATATCTCGCGTGCCATAGCCGCACGGTCAACCGCGTGGTTGACGGCAAGACGGGCATCGGCGGAGCGGAAAAGACCCTGACTACAATTCAGGTAATACATGACCGACAAGGTGTTGGTCGCCTTGCCCCACTGAAAAACATCGTCAAAGTCGAGCTTGCCTTCACTGCCTTCCAGATTAAGAACAGCGTCGGCAACGCCACTTTTTAGTTGAGCGTAACGAGCATCGGCATGTTTCTCCGCCAGCGCCACGATGCGCAGGGGACCGGCTACGCCATTTACCCGCTCCAGCACGGCACGCTTCAACGGTTCGAACGCCGCGACCCTGTATCGGCCCGTCCCAAGAATTGGGCGACCCGCAGCATCGAACCGGGAGATATAGAATTCCGAAAAGATGTCGAGAATATCGGCAATCGGCCGAGGATTTTCGACACGCACCACGTTAGCGGCTTCGGCGGTTATCTTCGCATCCTTCAGGTAGCGCGCATAGGACCACTTCATACCGAACGTGTCCACGGCTTCGAGGATACCGTCTATAAAAGCAATGATATCGTCCGCCACGCATGGCTTACCATCATGAAAAACCGCGCCATCTCGAATGGTGAAACGCCATTGGCGGCCATCCGGCGAATGCGCCCATTCACTGAAAAGCGCCGGTTGAATAAAACCGTCCACCCATTTCAGAAGCGGTTCGAAGGCAAGGTTCTTGAGTGTGAGAACGCTTGTGTCGTCCGTTACCCGTGTGGCCGGCAGGAAATCGACTTTTTCCAAGCTGATGGTCATTGTCGTCATGGGCTTCCTCAACCAAGTTCGCTGCGGCGACGCGGATTGAACCAATCCGCTAGGCTATCGCCGATGAGGTTGAAGGACAGCACGGCCAGCAGAATTGCCATGCCGGGAGCCAGCGCAACCCAGGCAGCACTGCGGACATATTGAAGGTTGGCTGATACATCCGCACCCCATTCCGCGAGCGGCGGCTGAGCGCCGAGACCAAGGAAACCAAGGCTCGCCGTCTGGAGAATGGCGCTGCCAAGAGCCAGCGTCGACTGCACGAGCAGCGGCCCCAACCCATTCAGAAAGATATAACGCAGCAATATACGGTGGGTGGGCAGACCGAGCGAAACGGCGGCCTCGACATAGGGTTTGACGGATATGCTCAGCGCCTGACTGCGTGCGACGCGCGCAAATTGCGGTGCAAGCGTAATCGCCACGGCCAGCATGGCGTTCTGAAGACTGGGTCCAAAAGCGGCGGCAAGCGCGATGGCCAGAACCAGCGCGGGAAAGGCAAGGATCGCATCGACGATACGCATGATGATGCTATCAAGCCAGCCTCCGACAAACCCCGCCAGCATTCCGAAGAAAACGCCGATGACGAAAGCAATCGTCACCACGCCGACGCCAATCGTCAGCGTTGCACGCCCGCCATGCATGATGCGGGTCAGCACGTCACGACCGAATGCATCAGTCCCGAGCCAGTGCGCGACGGTCGGCCCTTCCAGTTTGTGCAATATGTCCAGCTTGGTTGGCGTATAGGGTGAAAGCATGGGGCCAACGGCGATAAGGCCGATGAGCGCTGCAAGAATGATGAGACCGAAAACGGCCAGAGGATTGTGTCGCAGGAAGATCAGGAGTTCACGCATGGGCTCACTTCATTTTCTTGCGCACACGCGGATCAAGCACGCCATAGAGCGTATCCACGATGATGGATGTCAGAACAAAAAGCAGCGCGAAGACCAGTGTTGTTCCCTGAATCACCGGATAATCCCGATTCTTGATGGCTTCGAACATGTAACGGCCAACACCGGGCCAAGCGAAGATCGTTTCAGTGAGAATAGCGCCGCCCAGCATTTCAGCGAATTTCAAACCGATGATCGTCATGGCTGGCAGCAATGAGTTGCGCAGCCCATGTGTCAGTACGATATCGGCGCGGCGAAGCCCTTTGGCCTTTGCCGTGCGCATAAAATCTTCCCCCATCACATCCAGCATGGTGTTGCGCACGAAGCGGCCAAGCGTGGCGGCGAGAAAGGCGGCCAGCACCGCAGTCGGCAAAATGAGGTGCTGGATGGCGCTCCAGACAGCTGCCGGATTGCCGGTGATGATACCGTCAAGAATGGCGAAGCCGGTTATCGTCTCAACAGTGACGAAAGAACTCATCCGGCCCGAAACCGGCAGCCAGCCGAGATAGGTCGCGAAAATCAATTGCAGGATCAGCGCCAGCAGGAACGCTGGCATCGATACGCCCACCAGCGAAACAATGCGGGTGATGTGATCGAAAACCGAGTTGGGCCGCACGGCAGACAGCACACCAATCGGAATGCCGAAAATGATCGCGACGATGGTGGCGAGAACCGAAAGCTCTATCGTGGCCGGTAAGCGGCTCAGGATTTCGCGGGCGACAGGCTCTCCTGATTTCAGGGAAAAACCCATATCTCCCTGAAACAGTCCCACCACGTAGTTTACGAATTGCAGAACAACGGGTTGGTCGAGATCGAGTTGAGCGCGGAGCACGTCGATCTGCTCCTGCGTCGCACCGGGGCCAAGCAGCGTGACGGCGGGGTCGCCGGGAATGATCCTGACAAGCGAAAACACGATCACCAGAACGATGCACATAACCGGTATCAGCGCGATCAGCCGGCGTATGATGAAACTCGCCATGCTCTCCAACTTTGTTTGCCAGTATGCCCGGCACCGGCCGAACAAAAGAATGCGCCTATCAGAGAGGCGAAACACGGAAGCGGGCAGCTCCGAAAAGCAACCCGCCATGATGTTATAAAAAGATCGCTACTTCTTGTAGACGGACCAATATTCATTCAGCGGCGGCGCGCTGTTGACCACAAGGCCTTCAACATTCGAACGCAGGAAGACGATCAGCTTCGGGCTGAACAGATAAGCGCCGGGTACGGTCTTGGCGATTTCTTCCTGAACCTGGAAATAAAGCTGCTTGCGGGCGTCGATATCAGATGTCTGCTGTGCCTTGAGGATCAGATCGTCCAGAGCCTTGTTCTGCGGCATGCGGAAGGTCATGGCCGTGTTGGCAAGCGACGAAAGATAGCCAATGGTGATATGGGCATCGGGATCATTGTACCAGGGCTGACGGCCATCAAGCGCCACATCGAACTGTCCGGAGGTCTGCAATGCACGCAGCGCCGGAAACTCTGTCTGCTGAATGGTGGCGTTGATCCCGACATCAGCAAGATTTGCTTGAACGAAGGTTGCAACGGCACCCCAGAGCGGGCCTTGGAAGCTGTAAAGCTTCAGGTCGAGGCTGGACGGGTCGACCTTGGCTTCTGCCAGCAGCTTCTTGGCAAGGTCTGGATCGTATTTCGGAGCAAGCTCCTTGATCTTCGGGTTGAACGCCCAGCTGTTGCTGGTCAGCGGGCCGTAGACGCGCTCTGCGGTGCCGCCAAAGACACCTTGCAACAGACCATCATAGTCGATGGCATGTGTGATGGCCTGACGGACGCGGACATCTGCGAAAGGACCGTCTGTCTTGCTGTTGTTGAACTCAAGCTGGCGAATGATTTGGCTCGACGTCTCGAGAATTTTGACGTCCTTGTTGGTCTTCAACGCTTCGATGTCCGTTGCGACGATGGCAGAAAGCTGCCCCTGCTGCTGGACGACATCGACGCCGCCGCTTTCAAGCTCAAGACGGCGCGTGGATGCGTCCGGGATAACGCGGTAGATGATCTTGGAAAGCTTCGGCGCACCACGGAAATAATCTGCGTTTGCCTCCAGCACGACGTTGGTATCCGCCTGCGCACCCTTGAAGACGAAGGGGCCTGTGCCGACCGGGCTGGTCGCGAACTTGTCGCCCAGCTTCTGGACAGCGGTTGGGCTAACGATGGCAGACTGCGGCTGGGCGAGGATGGAAAGGAAGGCCGGATATGCCGCCGAAAGTGTGATCTTCACTTCGGTTGTGGAAACGATTGCGATGTCCTTGATCAGATCAAAGGTCGCCTTGACGTAAGGGTTGGACGCCTTGGTGCGCTCCAGCGAAAATTTTACCGCAGCCGCATCAAAGGGGGTGCCGTCCTGAAATTTAACGCCATCCCGCAGCTTGAAATCGAACTCTTTGCCATCTGCCGACACTGTCCATTTATCGGCCAACCGACCCTCAAGCTTGTCGAAATCAGGTGCCGTCCATGCAACCAGCGTGTCGAACACGTTGAGAATGATCTCGCTGCCAATCGGCTCTGCCTTGTTGGCACCCGGCTCAAGGCCGACCGGATCGGAAGGGACAGCAACAACCAGTGTTTTTGACTGATCCTGCGCATAAACAGGAGAAACCGCCGAGATGATCGGCGCGGCAATGAGCGCCGCCACAAAACCCTTCCAGATATTCATATTACGACCCTTCCCTGACCGTCGGCCTTTTTCGAAAATTCGAAACCCTGATAGAGCGGGCAGCAGCGCCGCTTTTCTCTGATATATTACGAAATATATCTGTCACTACGGCCCGTGTAAAGTCGAAGTGGCGCGCATTTGAACAAAGAGTATATACGCACATTTTTTATGCTAACCGCGCAAATACTGCCTATCAATAGCCCACAGCGCGAGCATATAGCTCCAAGAAAACCTGTCTTTTTAGTATTCCAACGTCAAAACGGATCGGCGCCCGTGACCACGGGTCTGGTGGGATCAGATACCCAGGCTGACCATGAGCCGGGATACATAGAGGCCGAAACTCCGATGGCTGCAAGTGCAAGTACCGTGTGCGCCGCCGACATGCCAGCACCACAATAGACCCCGACTTCGCAAGCACCATCCACGCCAAGGGCGCGGTACATTTCCTTTAACGTCGCGCTATCGGTGAAATTGCCGTAGTCCGTGACATTGTCTGGCGCGGGCGCGCTAATGGCATAGGGAATATGGCCCCGCGCAGGTTGGCCCTCAGCGACAGTACCACCGATATAATTGGGGCGGATGCGTGCATCCAGAAGCAGCCCTTCCTCGCCAAACCGCAAGGCATCATCCGCACCGAACTCCGGCATATGGCCGGGCGAAAGTTCGATCATGCTGGGCAGAGATGTCGTCAGCGCATCGGTTGTCGGCAGACCCGTCGCTATCCATGCGGGAAAACCGCCGTCCAGAACGCGCACGTCTTTCAAACCCGCCCACTTCAGCACCCACCACGCCCGGGCCGCCGTCATGCTGCGGTCGGCGTCATAGATAACAATGGTGCTTTCCGGGCGAAGCCCCCAGCGCCGAGCGTTGTCTTGTAATGTCGCAATTTGCGGAAGCGGGCGCTGTCCCGCCTCGAAAGACGGTGGCGACTGGAAATCCGTATAGGCTTCGGTGTCGATTGCGCCTTCAATGCGCTGGCCCTTGAAAGAGGGTTGGTCGGTATAGGGGTTGACCGAGTGCACCGCAAGCACCGTGACATCCGCGCCGGATTGGCGCATTTCATTCAGTTCAGACGGCGTGAGAAGAACGGATTTGCGAATATCGTCAGGCATCAGACAGTTATTTCCCTGTAAAATGTGTCTTACCTGATATTATCCTCGTTGATTGGAAGGTTCTTGGCAAGTTCAAATATCTTACGTAATATCTCACAGAATTTGCAGGCGCGATTGCGTATCTTTTTGTCTTTACATGCATGCAGGGGCCATTCGATTGACAGTTCTTTCCGTGCAAAACCTCACCACATCCTTCCGGCGAAACGGCGTGTGGACCCCCGTTGTCAGCGATGTTAGCCTGTCGGTCAGCGCCGGAGAAACGGTTGCCATCGTTGGCGAATCCGGGTCTGGCAAGAGCGTTACCGCAATGTCGATCATGCGGCTTTTGCCAGAAAAAATATCACGCGTTACCGGCAGAATCGAGCTGGTAGGCCGTGATCTGCTCAGCCTGCCGGAACGCGAAATGCAGGATATTCGCGGCAGCCGCATCGCCATGATCTTTCAGGAACCGATGACCTCCCTCAACCCGGTGATGACCATCGGGCGCCAGATTACCGAGGCCATTCGCCGCCACCGTTCGGCTTCAAACAACGAAGCAAAAGCGGAAACCATCCGTCTTTTCGAGCGGGTTCGCATACCCTCTGCCACTCAGCGTTTCGATGAATATCCCCATCAGCTTTCCGGCGGCACCTTGCAGCGCGTAATGATCGCGATGGCATTGTCCTGTCGACCCACACTGTTGATCGCGGACGAACCTACCACCGCTTTGGACGTGACCGTTCAGGCAGAAATCCTCCAGCTTATCAAAAGCCTGCAAGACGAAGAGAAGATGGGAGTTCTGTTCATCACCCATGACATGGGTGTGGTGGCGGAAATCGCTGACCGAACCGTCGTCATGTTCCGTTCTCGTGCCTTGGAAACCGGCTCGACAGAAGAAATTTTCGCGCGACCCGGCACTGCTTACACAAAAGCGCTGCTGTCTGCGGTTCCGAAACTGGGGTCGATGGCCGGTCAGGAAAACCCCTCCACCTTTCCACTCATCGATGTGGAAACAGGTGCGGCACGTCCTGAACGGCAAGTCTCGCCCGCACAACAAAATGTCGTGCTCGAAGTCAAAAATCTCGTCACGCGTTTTGACGTCAGAAGCGGAGTATTCGGTCGTGTCAACGCACGCGTCCATGCGGTCGAGGATGTTTCCTTTGATCTCAATGAAGGCGAAACGCTCTCGCTCGTTGGCGAGTCCGGATGCGGCAAATCCACCACCGGGCGCTCTATCCTGCGCTTGGTCGAGCCGGTCAGTGGCACGATCCGCATCAACGGACAGGACATCCGCAATCTTACGCTCGCAGACCTGACCCGCCAAAGACAGCGGATGCAGATGATTTTTCAGGACCCGTTCTCAAGCCTCAATCCGCGTATGCGCGTAGGCGACGCCATTGCCGAACCAATCATCGCGCACGGGCTTGCCAACAAGCCGGATGCCCGAGCAAAGGCAGTCGATCTGCTGGAAAAAGTCGGCCTTACGGCAGATATGGCGCGCCGGTTTCCGCATGAATTTTCCGGTGGTCAGCGCCAACGCATCAGCATCGCCCGCGCCCTGACACTGAACCCGGGCCTTATCGTTGCGGATGAAGCCGTGTCTGCTCTCGACGTGTCAATCAAGGCGCAGGTCGTCAATCTTATGCTGGAACTTCAGGAAAGCCTGAAGATCGCCTATCTGTTCATCAGTCATGACATGGCCGTGGTGGAGCGCGTCAGCCACAGGGTTGCGGTGATGTATCTGGGTGAGATCGTGGAAATCGGAACACGGGCGCAGGTTTTCGGCAGCCCACAGCACCCTTACACAAGACGCCTTTTGGATGCCGTCCCCATTGCAGACCCCGCCGGACGGCATCTGCGCAAAGCTCGCCCAAGCATGGAAATCGGCAGTGCCGTCAGACCCGCAGACTATGTGCCGCCAAGGGCTATTTACCGGGAATACGCGCCGGGTCATCTGGTCAAAGAGGACGCCTAAGAAACGTAACCCTTACAGCGAAATACCCGGCTTGGGGCTGGCAACCATGGCCGCCAACAGGCCTTTGCGCGTATTTTCGTTGTGTTCCATCATCGCCAGCCGTGCCTTTTCGCCGTCTCGCTGGCGAAGAAACGCAACGATGCGATGATGATCATTGGTGGTTTCTGGATTGATGTCGCGAAAGCGCGTTCCCATGTAAAACAGCCGCGCGCACTCTTCCAGATGGCGCATGACCAGAGCGTGCAGGCGCGCATTGCCAGAACCTTTGGCAATCGCGGAATGGAAGGTCTCGTTCGATGCGACGAAGGTTGTCGTGCTGACATTTTCACCCACGGTATAAGTCGCGTCGGCCAGTCGTTCGAGCGTTTCCAACTCTTCTACCGTCAGGTTTTGCGCGGCCAGAACAGCCGCCGTGCCTTCAAGTGCGCCACGAATTTCGAAAAGATCATTCATATCTTTCAACGTCACCGGTGTGACGCGATACCCACGGCGGGGGAAAGCCTCCATCAAGCCTTCGACGCAGAGGCGTGCCAGCGCTTCACGAACCGGCGTCTTGCTCATCTGCAATTGCTCGGCCAATTCAGGCTCGGAAACGTCGGCGCCCGGTGCAAGTTCGCCGGTTATCACACGTTCGCGCAACACCGAATAGGCCTGCTCCGTCAGCGATTTTCCCCGCTTCACCAAGGACAGCAGCGGCTTTTGCAAATTATCCAAATCCGTCTCCAGACCTTTTGAGGCCATAGTCTTCGATCTTCCGGCAGATGAGCCTTCATGCTCTTCTATCACGGAATTCGGCACCGCCAATCTCTACACGCTGCCTTTGACACGGCAATAGTCGTAATATATTACGTGAGATATCTACACCCTGCAACGGGCCGCTGCGCGCTGGCAATCACACGGTGAATTCGTGAGCAAAATCCTTGTCATAAATCCCAACAGCTCCGTTACCGTCACGAGATCGATGGAAGCTTGCCTCGGTTCCGTGCGTGCTGCAAGCCGCCATGAGATTGAATGCATAGAGCTTTCAAAATCCCCGCCGGGGATTGAAACCGATGACCATGTGGCTGCCGTTGTGCCCAACATCATCGAAGCGGTTGCTGCCTCGTCTGCGGATGCATTCGTGCTGGCCTGTTTTTCCGATCCGGGCATAGCGCGGGTTCGGCAGCAAACCGAAAAGCCTGTTTTCGGCATCGCCGAAGCGGCCTATCTGACTGCACTCGGTCTCGGGCCCCGTTTCGGCATCATCTCGCTTGGTCAATCTTCAATCAATCGGCATCTGCGCTATCTTCAAGCGCTTCAACTCGATCGCCGCTTGGCAGGCGATCGTTCCATTGACAAAACGGTTGTCGAATTGATGCAAAGTGATGTTGTTGACATCGTTGCCCGAACAGCCCGATTGCTTCGCGATCAGGACGGTGCAGACGTGGTGATCCTTGGTTGCGCGGGGCTGGGTTCTTACCGCGAAGCCTTGCAGGATAGCCTCGGCATTCCGGTCATCGATCCCGTACAGGCGGGCGTTGCGCTGGCCTCAAGCACGCTGGATTTGGGTTACAGGAGAACCGCACGATGACACTCGACCTGACAGTGAGCGGCACGCTGATATTGCCGGAAGGCCGCTTGGAAAACGCGTGGCTTGGCATCAGCGGCGGCAAGATCGTTTCAATCGGCACCGGTCCTGCCCCGGATGCCACAGAGAGTTACGATGCGGGCAGCGATCTCATCATTCCCGGCGTCGTCGATGGCCAGACCCATGCGACAAGCTACGGCGGCCTTCCCGGCCTTCGTTCAACAACACGCTCTGCCATTGCCGGTGGCGTTACCACCATCGTGGATATGCCCTATGACAATCCGGCTCCGCTCAACACTGTTGCCCGCCTTGAAGACAAGGTTGCGGCGATCCGCGAACATGCCCACGCCAACGTCGCCCTCTACGGCACGATCATGCCGGGACAGAGCACGACCGATATCCAGCCATTGATCGATAACGGCGTTGTGGCGTTCAAGATTTCCACTTTTGAAAGCAGCCCGACGCGGTTTCCTCGTATTGCATCTGAGCAGATACTCGCCACCTTTAACGCGCTGGCTGAAACCACGATCCCGCTTGGCGTGCACAATGAGGATCAGGAAATCGTCCGCGCCCATATCGCCGCCGCAAAAGCTGCCGGACGTGACGGCATCGCCGCCCATTCCGAGAGCAGACCACCAGCAGCAGAACTTGCCGCCACAGCGCAGTTTCTGGAACTGGGCGCTGCCGCCCATGCACACGCCCATATCGTGCATCTGACGACAGCGCGTGGTTTTCAACTGGTCGATAATTATCTGGCGGACGGCTTCCGTGCGACGGGCGAGCTTTGCGTACACTATCTCTGGTTCGATCCAGATAAGGACGGCGCTGAACTTGGCGCGAAGATGAAGGTGAACCCGCCGATCCGCCCGGGCCAGATCGATGCGCTGTGGGAAGAAATTCTGGCAGGCCGGGTTGCTTTCGTCAGTTCCGACCACTCAAGTTGGCCGGTCGATAACAAGCTGACGCCATCCATCTTCGATGCCGGCGCAGGCGTACCCGGTCTGGAAACGCTCCTACCAGCATTTTACACCGCAGCAGACAATCGCGGTCTTGATGCGGCGGCTATCACTGTGGAGCAGCTTTGTGAGCGGCCAGCGAAATTTTTTGGCCTCTGGCCCAACAAAGGCGCGCTGCGTATCGGTGCCGATGGCGATCTCGCCATTCTCTCATATGTCCCCCAGGTCTGGGATTCGTCCAGAGCGCATGATGAGTTGAACTGGAGCCCGTTCGATGGTCGGGAATTCAACGTGACTGTCACCCGCACCTATCTTGGTGGAAACCTCGCCTGGGATGGCAGCAAGGTCGTCAATCAACCCGGCTCCGGACGTTATGTCCAGCGCGGCCAGTCCCATTGGTTTGAATAGGAACGCATCATGTCGCTCATAAATTCCAGCACCAAAGGCGTGTTCGTCATTACCTGCACACCGTTTATGGAAGACGGCGCGCTCGACCCGGCAAGCATCGAGCGCATGACCGATTTCTATTATGAAAAAGGTGCGGACGGCCTGACCATCCTTGGCATGATGGGAGAAGCGCCGAAGCTTACCCAGGCTGAATCCATCGACGTGACAAAGCTGACGTTGAAACGCTCCGCAGACAAACCTGTGGTCGTCGGTGTTTCCGCACCCGGTCTTGCCGCTATTGGTGAACTGACGAAAGCGGTGATGGATTTGGGTGCTGCCGGGGTTATGGTCGCGCCTCCATCCGCGTTGCGCACGGACGAGCAGATCATCACCTATTATCGCAATGTGGTCGATACAGTTGGTACAGACGTCCCTATCGTGTTGCAGGATTTCCCGCTTTCGACCGGCGTTCAGATCAGCTCGAAAACCCTCGGCACCATCTTTGAGGCCCATTCCAGCATCGTCATGCTGAAGCACGAGGACTGGCCGGGTCTGCAAAAGATTTCCGACCTGCGCGACGCCGAAGCCAAAGGCCGTCGCCGTACCTCCATTCTTTGCGGTAATGCTGGTGTTTTTCTAACGGAAGAAATGCAGCGTGGCGCAGATGGCGCGATGACCGGTTTTGCCTATCCAGAAATGATGGTGGACGTGGTTCGCCTCAGCAGTGAGGGTCAATATGATGCTGCACAGGATCTGTTCGATGCCTACCTGCCGCTAATGCGTTACGAACAGCAGCCGGGCCTCGGTCTTGCGGTTCGCAAATATGTGCTCGCCAAACGCGGTGCGATTGCCAGTGCCGCACAACGCCGTCCCGGCGCACCATTGAACGCGCGGGCAGTGCAGGAAGTCGAAAAATTGATAGAGCGCCAGACCCGGAAACTGGAGCTGTTGAAGTGAGTGATTTCGACGCCGTCTACGAGCGCCGCGGCACCGGCAGTTCCAAATGGAGCAAATATCCAGCAGATGTCCTGCCCATGTGGGTTGCCGACATGGATTTTGCGGCGGCACCGGAAATCATTGATGCCATCCGCGACCGGCTGGACCATCCGCTTTTAGGGTATGGCGTTGCCAAAGACGAACTGCGTGACAGGGTCATTGTCGATATGCAGGAGAAATACGGCTGGACTGTATTGCCCGAACATATCGTCTTCCTGCCCGGTGTAGAGCCGGGTTTCAACATGGCTCTCAAGGCGATGTTACAGCCCGGCGATGGGGTTTTGGTGCAAACGCCCGTCTATCGACCAATCCTTAACGCCCCCGGACATTGGGGTCTGACGCGCCGTGAAGCACCGTTAATCCCGGCGGGAGATCGCTGGGCAATGAACTTTGATAGTTTCGGCGCTGAGCTTGCCCAAACGAAAGCCTTTCTGTTCTGTAACCCGCAGAACCCGACCGGCAAGGTCTTTACCCGTGACGAACTGACGGCCATGGCAGACCTGTGCCGCAAGCACGACGCGCTGATTATCTCCGACGAGATTCATTGCGACCTCGTTTTTGCAGGTCACCGCCACATACCGATTGCGACGATCTCAGCGGATGCTAGCGAGCGGACCATCACGCTTATGGCAGCCAGCAAAAGCTACAACATCGCGGGCATGAAGACCGCATTCGCGATCATTGCCGACAAGACAATCCGGGAAAAATTTGTTGCCTCACGGCTCGGCATGGTGGACAGCGTCAACGTACTGGGACTTGAAGCTACGCTTGCAGCCTATGCCAAAGCAGACCGGTGGAAGCAGGACATGCTGGCCTATGTGGAGGCCAACCGTGAATTTCTGAGCCGAGAAGTTGCCAGACGTTTCCCCGGCGTCACGATGATCAAACCGGAAGCAAGCTTCCTGGCTTGGCTGGATTGCACCGCTCTCAACCTTCAGCCGGACCCGCACGCCTTCTTCCTGGAACGTGGCAAGGTGGGTTTCAGCGCTGGCAGCGAATTCGGCGAAATCTATGGCCACTATATCCGCCTCAACTTCGGCTGCCCCCGAAGCATTCTCATTGAAGGATTGGACCGGATGCAGAATGCGCTCGTGAACCGCTGACGCGGATCACGAGGCACGCTTCATTTGATGCCGAAGCCAAGACGCCGCAATATCTGCGCCAGCTCTGCGCGGCCTTTCAGCGCGTCGGCATTTTCCACGCGTTGGGCAATCGGGGCTGTCCAGCCATTTTGCGGCAGGCCCTGTTTTTCCTGAAACACCTTTAAAACCTCGTCATAGGTATTGAGGTCATCCGGCCCGACGTCCGAATAGGTTTCGTGGAACAGGATGGACGATTGTGGCAGGCGCGGTTTGACGTCGGTTTTCACATCGGGGTCGGGATATCCGACGGTGAGACCAAACACGGCAACCGTTTCTGGCGGCAGGTTCAGTTCGCGTGCCACATCTTCAGGCTGATTGCGAATACCACCCACGTAGCAGGAGCCGAGGCCGAGTGAATCGATTGCCGCCACGGCGTTCTGCGCTGCCAATGCCGCATCGATGGCACCGAGCAGAAAACTTTCCAGATAATTCAGCGCCTCTCCGTCATTGCCATGGTCGGACGCGACCGTTCGCAACCGTTTCAGGTCGATCAGCCATACGAGGAAAACAGGCGCGTTCTTTATGTGGTTGTTACCGCCCGTAAAACCAGCCAAACGCGCCTTTCGATCGGCGTCCTGAACCGCAACCACGCTCCATGCCTGAAGATTGGAGGATGTGGGCGCTGATTGCGCTGCCGCGACCAGAAGTTCCAATGCACCATCCGGCAGCGGCTTCGGCAAATAGGCGCGAGCGGTCCGGTGGTTCAGCAACGCATCAACCGTCTCATTCCAGAATGGCGGAGAAAAAGCGGCTTGCGCGCCATAACGGGCGTCGACCCGCTGCTGCGGAATGTCGAGAGGGGTGATCGGGTTAGGTCGGGTCATCGTGTGAAACTCCGTCGCATGAGAAATTGGAGGGCAGACAATAAGAGGCGTATCATTTGATATGCTGCACAAGCCCGCCTGCCGAGCAACGCCCTACTCATTCGCCATCGTTCAATGAAACAACATTTCCAAGCCACATCTGGAAAAAAAATGATGTCGTTTCTTTTGGTGATGCCATTTGCAACAGATACGCAATGGCAATCCATAAGAAACACATAAAGCAGCACATTTTTTGGCAGGCTGCGGAATACGTAGAGAAATAAAATTTCGCAAGAAATGTTTTCTTCGCCGGATAAGAAGAATTTTATTCTTAAGAACTTCCCGTTTTGACCCGATGCTTTCGTTATCGAAACGACGCTTTCAAACGGGGATTATGATGACCATAGGACGCCGCCAGTTTAACAAATTGCTTCTTCTGGCTACAGCAGGAACTGCGCTGCCGGGTTCCGTATTTGCTGCGAACACCAATGCAAGCCGTCCTGTTTCCGGTGGCACGCTAAGGCTGCTCTATCGTGTCGACCCCGGCAATGCCCTGTTCGCCATCAACACTTCATCCGGCACCGGACAGGCAATCGGCCCAAAGATCGTGGAAGGCCTGCTGACATTCGATTTCGACCTCAAGCCACAGCCTTTGCTGGCGAAAGAATGGTCGGTTTCGGATGATCACCTGCGCTATACGTTCAAACTCCGCCCTAACGTGAAATGGCATGATGGACGGGATTTCACGTCTGAAGATGTCGCCTTTTCGATTTTCCGTTTGAAGGAAGCCCATCCTCGCGGTCGCATCACCTACCAGAACGTCACGAAGGTGGAGACGCCCGATCCGCTCACCGCCATCATCGTACTGTCCAAGCCAGCACCATTTTTGATCGCCGCGCAATCGAGTTCAGAATCTCCAATCGTGCCAAAGCATATCTTCGAACAGCTGAAGCCGGGCGATGGTCAGACATTGCAGACCGCCATTGGCACAGGCCCGTTCAAGTTGACGGAATGGACGCCCGGCAGCCATCTGATTTTCGAACGCAACCCCACATATTGGGATGCGGGCAAGCCTTATCTTGATCGCATCATTCTTCGCATCATCACCGACCCTGCGGCGCGGGCGGTCGCGCTTGAAACAGGTGAAGTCGATCTCGGTGACAATCCGGTTCCGCTGGCCGATCTTGAACGGTTGAAGCAGAATCCTGATCTTGTCGTGGACACGAATACCTATGCCTATGCGGGTCCGCAGCAACAATTGTTCTTCAACTACGACAATGAGATATTCCGTAAGAAAGATGTCCGTCTCGCCATCGCCAAGGCCATCAATCTCGATGAAATCGTCAATATCGCGCTGTTCGGTTATGCCCAGATATCACCAAGTCCCGTCAGCACGGCCTTGCCAAATTGGAACGATCCTTCGGTAAAAGCGCACCCTTATGACCCGAAAGAGGCCGAGAAACTATTGGATGCTGCAGGGTATCCGCGCAAAGAGGATGGCAAACGTTTTGCCGCACGGTTGACGTACAACTCCTATCTGACGCCGGGTTATGCAGATGTAATCCGCAACCAACTGGAGAAAATTGGCGTCGCCGTCGAAATCCGCAAATACGATCTTCCGACCTATCTGAAGACCGTTTACACGGACCGCGCCTTTGATCTGGTCGTGGAATCGCTGTCAAATACCTTCGATCCATCTCTTGGTATCCAGCGCGCCTATTGGAGCAAAAACTTCAAGATCGGCCTGCCGTTTTCCAACGCGGCCAACTACTCAAATCTACAGGCAGACGCCCTTCTGGAAGAAGCGGCCATCGAGCCAGATGCCAAAAAGCGCTGGGTATCGTGGAGCAAATTTCAGCACCTCATCCACGATGAAGTCGCCTCTGTCGATCTCGTCGCGGCGGGAAGTCAGATCGTGGCGCATAAGCGGGTCAAGAATTACGTCACAGGTGCGCAGGGCATAAACTGGAGTTTCGGCGATCTTTGGCTAGACCCAACCGCTTGAACGCCAAAAGGAGGATACGAGATGTCCGCGAAAGCTATAACCAAAGATAAGCTCATCGAGTGGCTGGCAGATGGCAAGGAACTTGCCGTTCTGGACATCCGCCCCGCTGAAGATGTGGGCTATGCCTCACCGCTGTTTGCCACCAACCTGCCAGTTGAGCGACTGGATGCGGAAATAGACCGCTTCATTCCACGCCCCGTTGTTCGCACCGTTTTGGTGGATGATGGCAAAGGTAGTGCCGAGCAAGCGGCTGAACGCCTTGCCGCGAAAGGCTGGGTTGATATTCATTTCCTTCAAGGCGGTATTCAGGCGTGGATTGAAGGCGGGATAGACGGTTTGCCAACCTTCGATATCCCCGGCGTTCCTTTCGTGCAGAAAGTGCGAGAGGAGAAGGCCACGCCTGTGGTTTTTGCCCGTGAACTGAAAGCCTGGCAGGAAGCCGGTGAAGACGTTGTCGTCATCGACACCCGCACATTGCCGGAATATGAAAAAGCGCATGTGCCGGGTGCCATCGGCGTACCGGGTGCAGAACTTCTGCTGCGCTTTGCCGATCTCGTTCCATCGCCAACCACAAGGGTCGTCGTGTCATGTGCGGGTCTGCCGCGCGCAATTCTCGGCGCGCAGACATTGATCGACGCTAGCGTCGCCAATGATGTCAGCTATCTGCACGATGGCACACGCGGCTGGACGGATGATGGTTTTGAGTTGGAAACCGGTAGTTCGCAAACCTATTCGCCCGTCAGCGACTATGCGAAGGGATTTGCAAAAGCGCGTTTGGAAGCTTTCTCGCATGACGATGACCTGAGTTTCATCGACCGTCAGACGACAGAGAAATGGCTGAAAGACACCTCACGGACCACCTACTTCCTCGACGTGCGAACACCGGAAGAATTCGTGTCTTCCCATTTGCCAGGCTCCATTTCGTCTGAAGGTGGCCAGCTTCTAGGTGTCGCCTATCGCACCATTGCGGTGCGTGGCGCACGGGTCATTCTGGTGGATGACCTGTTGGGTGCCCGCGCCAAGGTCGTGGCGCATTGGTTGAAACGCCGAGGGTTTGAAATCGCGCTTCACCTGCACGACTTCGAACAGGGCGCAGAGGCCGCCGCTGCATAGCCGGTTCCGATTTTGACCACACAGGAATTTGAAATGACCGATACCACGCAAGCCTGGGGTTCTGCGCCCAGTAACCGTTTTGACGCGATTGCGATAAAATTTCGCGGGCTTTTTTCCGAGATCGGCAAAAATGCTGTACAACACGATCTGGATCGCGAGCTTCGTTTTGTTGACTACCAAGCCCTGAAAGCCGCAGGCTTTTCAAAGCTGCGCTTGCCAGAAAAATTCGGCGGACTGGGTCTGACACTTCCAGAGCTATTTGGTCTTATTATAGAACTGGCGGAAGCAGACCCCAATCTCACCAATGCGTATCGCAGTCACCTTGGCTTCACGGAGGATTTGCTCAACGCTGCGCCATCCCCATGGCGGGATGCGTGGTTTGAACGGATCGGACGCGGCGAAACCATCGGCAGCGGTTTTTCGGAACTTGGAGATACCAAGCTTGGAACTTACTCCACGCAGCTCACCCGAGATGAAAATGGTTGGCAACTAAACGGTGAGAAATATTACACGACGGGTTCGCTGTATGCAGACTGGATCACACTCGGCGCCGTGGATGGCGATGGCGTACCTGTCGGGGCGCTTGTTCCCACCAAGGCGAAGGGCGTTGAGATCGTCAACGATTGGGATGGCTTTGGACAGGCGCTAACGGCCAGTGGCACCGCACGTTTTACGGATGTGGCAATCTCCGACGACCTCATCAAACCCAGCGCGCTTCGTTTCAGCTATTCAGGCGGATTTTTCCAACTCGTCCATCTGGCGTCACTCGCTGGGATTGGCCGCGCTGCGGCCTCTGATCTTGCCCGTCAGGTGGCGGAGCGCAAACGGGTTTACCAGCGCAGCAACGCCTCCCGTTTCGCAGAAGACCCACAGGTTTTGCAGGTCGTGGGACGGGTGAGAGGTGCGGCCTACAGCGCCGGCGCTATCGTTCTCAAGGCCGCAGAAGCCCTGCAAGCCGCTTACGACGCCAACGTCTCCGGCGATGAAGAGCGCATTGCGGTTGCCGATCGAAATGCGGATCTGGAAATCAGCCAGTCGGTTACAGTCGTCAGCAATCTCATACTCGACGCTTCGACCATTCTGTTTGATGCCCTGGGTGCCTCTGCCGCAAAACGAAGCCATGGACTGGACCGCCATTGGCGAAACGCCCGAACCATCACCTCGCACAACCCGCGCGTCTACCATGACCGTATCGTCGGAGATTTCGCCGTCAATGGCACGTCACCAGCACCACATGGCGGTGTGGGCATCGCGTCACACAGTGAGAACGAAAAAGCAGAGGCATGAGCTGCGAAATAACCGGCTGTTTTCTATTTGGCACCAAACCGTTTTGCGATGAGGTGATCGATAGAAAACATGCCCGGTCCTCTGGCAATGACCAGAAGTAGGCAGGCGGCCCAAGTGCCATGCGTGGGCCAAGCGTCTGGGTAGACGAATATTTCGATCACCATCGTCATGCCGAAAAGAGCGAGGGCAGCAAAACGGCTGGCGAGGCCAAAGACCAGCAGGATGGGAAAGAAATGTTCGTTGAATGCGGCCAGATGCGCCGCCAGCCACGGATCGATCAGCGGCAGTTTGTATTCTGTTTGAAACAGATAAACCGCGCTGTCCGTCACATGCCAGCCTTCAACCTTGGTTTGGCCGGATTGCCAGAACACCGCGCCGATCGATAGGCGCGCGACCAAAGCAATCAGATCATGGGGAATGCGACCAAGCAGGCCGATTGAACCTTGAACAATATTGGCGGGTTTAGCCGGTGTCATCATCGCTGTCATGTCACGCATCGGAATTCTCCTTGAATGGGTTCAGCGGATTTTGGTGAATGCACCAGCCTGCAAAATGCCTGCGAGGTTGGCGGAAAGGTCGAATGTTTCTGCCTCAGTCATGGCCATTTCAAACGCCGTGCCGAGGTTTAAGCCATTGCGCAGCGTATCAATGAAAACGGCTCCGCCGGGCGGCAATGTCTGGACGTTGACTGTCATGGCGGGGCGCACCACTAGCGCGTCCTCGGCCACCCAGTCATTGATCGGCACTAGCGGCATCTCGCCCGCATTCATCGCCCAGATCGTTACGACCGGATGAGCCGACCGGACGAGACCGAGCGAGGGGTGCGGTTCAAAAATAACCTCTGCCAGCTCTTCTGGCGGCACAATGGCTAAAACGGCTGGATCAAGCGGCGCATGGTCAGCGGCGTGATAGGCGCGGCCCCGCGCAGCCTCCAGCCGGATGACATCTGCGAGATAGGGCAGTTCAGCCGCTGGTTCGAATGTCTCTACAAAATCACCAAAATCATCACCATAATTGAGCAGAAGTGGCGATTTTGGTGGAAAGTCCGCGACAAAAATGCGCGCCATCCCAGTAAAAAATGCGTCCCCGACGATCTGCTGGGCCACCGGAAAACGGGAGGCAATAGCGCCCGAAAGACCAACGGCCACATTGTTGCGATAGACGTCGAAGCGTCGTTCAGGTCGTGGAAGGTTCCACGATGTCAGTCCTTGCGGAACCGCCTGCGCTTCATCGCGCAAGGCATTGGCAAACTGGTTTTGCGTGGAGATGGACATGATCGTGCCCCTCACGCTGCTTTGCGTTTGGCGGCATGATCGATGATGACCTGTGCTGCCTGCGCTTCACTGCGAAGAACCGGCCATGCCGGCACATCATTGTCCCACTCGATCAAGGTCGCAACTGGACCTGTTCGTGCCAGCAATTCGCCGTACAATGTCCAAACCGGATCTTTCACCGGCGTATCATGACTGTCGATCAGCAGAAGCGCACCGGCATCATCCACCGTTTCCGAATGGCCGCTGAGGTGGATTTCACGTACGGCCTGCACCGGGAAATCGGCGAGATAAGTGCGTGGATCAAGATTGTGGTTGGTAGATGCGACGAAGACATTGTTGACGTCCAGCAGCAATCCGCACCCGGTGCGGTTGACGATCTCCGCCAGAAAGGCGGTTTCAGGGATCGTGCTTTCCTCAAACAGCAGATAGGTCGCGGGGTTTTCCAGAAGCATCTGTCGTCCAAGATGGCTCTGCACCTGGTCAATATGTTCGACGATGCGCGCCAGTGTTTCCGGTGTGTAAGGCAAGGGCAGAAGGTCGTTAAGAAATACATCGCCATGGCTGGACCATGCCAGATGTTCGGAAAAACTTTCCGGTTCATAGCGGTCGCAGACGATCTTTAAACGCGCAAGGTGATCCCGATCCAGTGCCTGCATGGAGCCGATGGAAAGGCCGACACCATGAACCGACAGCGCATAATTCTCACGCAAACGTCCCAGTTGCGCATGGGGCGGTCCGCCCGCACCCATGTAGTTTTCGGCGTGCACTTCGAAAAAACCAATGGGCTGAGCACCCGAATTGATTTCAGCAAAATGCTCAGGCTTGAAACCGACACCTGCACCGGCGGGAAGTTGCGAGCGTTTCATATCACACCTCTGAAAACAGACGAAAACCCTTGGTAAAAGCGGCGGCGCGGGCCATGCCGCGCCGCGCGAAAAACGAACTGGCGTCAGGCCGGAGCTTTGCCCTGTTCGAGTGTTCCCATGCCGTGCGGCGTGGTCATGGTCGTGCAGGTGCCAGCGGGAACGAGCTTCCAGGAATTAGCCTGATAGTCGACCTTCGATGTGCCCGCGCATGTGGTGCCGACACCGGCGGCGCAATCATTCTGGCCTTTGAGGGCAACGCCGTAGCATTTTTCCTTGGCGTCTGCTGCGGATGCAGGAACGGCAACCGATGCAAGAACAGATGCCAGCGAACCAGCGAGAGCAAGAGAGATCAAACGAGTGTTCATTGTGTTTCTCCGTAAATTGAGCAGACCGTCATTGGCCTGCATCGAGGTCTACGGAGGGGGCATCGTGAATATTACAGAGGCTTCGAATTATTTTTTCGATTGGAGAATGTTTGTCAAAACGCTGCTCTTATGTGTAACAAAAGCAAACGCAGGTCCGTAGAGGGGAGTATCGCGTGAAGCATTCGGAGCGCGAGGAGCAGTGGGCCAGATGGATGCGTGCAGCGATGTCCGGCGACGAAAAAGCCTATTCCAGCTTTCTTGTCGCGGTTGCTCCGCACCTTCGTGTCATGGCCCGGCGACGATGCGAACATTTCGGGGCTCCGGTCTCGGAAGCGGAAGACGTGGTGCAGGAAGTGCTCATCACCATTCACCTGAAAAGGGGAACATGGGATACGGCACGGCCAATCGGACCATGGATTTCGACAATCGTGCGCAACAAGCTGATCGACAGCCTGCGGCGACGCGGACACCGCATCAACGTGCCGATAGAAGACGTGATCGACATATTGCAAGCGGAAGAACAGCCTGATGGCCTCGATATGCTTGACGTTGATCGCATGCTGGAACAATTGAAAGACCCGCAGAAGGACATCGTTCGTTCCATTTCCGTCAATGGCGCAGATGTCCGAGAGACCGCCGAACGCCTGCATATGACGGAGGGTGCCGTGCGTGTTTCACTGCATCGTGCATTGAAGACCTTAGCTGCCCTGTATCGGAGTAAATCCGGATGAAAACCGACGATCTGATCAAAATGCTGTCTCAGGACGCCGCAGTCACAACCAACGTGGCGCGCGCTATCGGCTGGGCTGTAGTCGGCGGCACGCTCATTGCGGGCCTTGGCTTCTTTGCCGTTATCGGTTTTCGCCCGGATATCGTACAGGCTCTGGAAACCGTGCGTTTCCCGTTCAAATTCGTCGTGACGATTTCACTGGCGATTGCCGCCATCGGCATGGTGTTGCGTGTTGCCCGTCCGGGTGTGCCTTTGAGCGGTTGGGGCTGGGCATTGGCCGCAGCGCCTATTCTGCTGGGTGCAGCCGTACTCATCGAACTCAGCGTGACGCCTGAGACCGTATGGGCGGTCAAGATGGTGGGCACCAATGCCCGCAATTGCCTCACCGTGATCCCGGTCCTGTCGATCGGGCCGCTTGTCGGTCTGCTTTTGGCGCTGAAGCAAGGGGCACCAACGCGACCGGGCCTCGCGGGTGCTTTGGCGGGACTGGCATCAAGCGCCATCGCGGCAACATTTTACGCCTCCAACTGCCCCGATGACAGCCCGCTCTTCGTCGTCACCTGGTATCCTATTGCCGTCGGAATCGTCGTGCTCGTTGGCTATGTGGCAGGAACGCGGCTGTTGAAATGGTGAGTTTAGCGTCTTGGAAAACAGGTTGTGATATAGGGAACCGCTCGTTTCGATAAGCCAGTATCTTTTCGAAGGTGGGATCGTACTTGACGACTGACTCTATGATGGTGTGCACGGCTTATCAGTGCGCCTGAGACCTCCCCTTCATCTCTCAAAATTTTTGCCCACATCGTCGGTTTTTCCAGATAAGGTGACGGCGGATAAAAAGGTGTAACTCGCCGCTCGACAATTCTTGCCGAAACGACGCTCTGCCTTCATATAGGTGCCATGAAACCCGATTCGAAAATATTCGTCAGCCTTAAATCTGGCAAAAAAAAAACAACGCCCGAAGTCCAAGCCACTGGTCCCAAGTGTCAGTGGGATGGCTGCGACAAACCTGGCCCGCATCGCGCGCCTGTCGGTCGCGAAGCCGAGGGCTTGTATCTGTTCTTCTGTCTTGAGCACGTCAAGGAATACAACAAGGGATACAACTTCACCACCGGCCTGTCCTCCGATGACATTGCCCGTTACCAGCGGGAAGCGATCACCGGCGGCCGTCCGACCTGGGGAAGTGGTGTCAACCAGTCCACTGAAATCCCTATTCCTTCGACTGCACGCTCCGGCTCTGCAAAAACACTGAACGCGCGCAAAACCGCCGCGCAGCGTCAGGCGCAAAAGGCTGATTTTGAGAAGCGCAAACTCAAGGTTCTGGAAGCCAAGGCCTTCGAAACACTTGGCTTAACGCAGGACGCGACACCGGAAGAAATCAGAACCCGTTATAAAGAACGGTTGAAGACCTACCACCCTGATGTCAATCAGGGAGACAGGGCCTCTGAAGACCAGCTTCGCGCATCGATCGAAGCTCACAAAATCCTCAAGCTGAACGGGTTTTGCTGAGACACTTCATCAGTGAGGTTTGTTTCAGGAGAAAATGGGTGCGGCCCGTAAGACCGCACCCATTGTTCGTTCGGTTCAAGCCTTGATGAAGGCCAGCAGGTCGGCGTTGAGCACATCTGCATTGACGGTCAGCATACCGTGCGAGAAGCCGGGGTATGTTTTCAAAGTACCGTTTTTCAGCGATTTGATCGCCTTGTGGGCAGCGTCGGCGATGGGCACGATCTGGTCGTCTTCGCCATGCAGAACCAGTGTCGGAACACTGATTGCTTTCAGGTCTTCGGTCTGATCGGTTTCTGAAAATGCCTTGATGCCATCGTAATGAGCCTTGGCACTGCCCATCATGCCCTGACGCCACCAATTCTGGATAACGCCTTCGTGCACCGTCGCGCCCTCCCGGTTGAAACCATAGAATGGGCCAGCGGGAACATCGCGGAAGAATTGCGCCCGGTTGGCGGCCAGCGCCGTGCGGAAACCATCAAAGACGTCCATTGGCAGTCCTTCAGGATTGGCAGCGGTTTTCAGCATCAAAGGCGGCACTGCGGACACAAGAACAGCCTTGGCAACGCGGCCTGCCGGTTCACCATGCTTGGCGACGTAACGGGCAACTTCACCGCCACCTGTGGAATGACCGATATGAACGGCGTTGCGCAAATCCAGCGCTTCAACAACGGCGAACGCGTCAGAGGCGTAGTGATCCATATCATGGCCCTCGGAGACCTGAGCGGAGCGACCGTGGCCGCGGCGATCATGGGCAACCACACGATACCCTTTCCCAAGGAAGTACAGCATCTGTGCGTCCCAATCATCGGACGACAGCGGCCAGCCGTGATGGAAAACGATGGGCTGAGCGTCCTTTGGACCCCAATCCTTGTAGAAGATTTCCGTGCCGTCTGTGGTTGTAACGAAGCCCATGGTCTTATCTCCTGTGGTGGGTTGAGTGGTGGTTGCAGCGGATGCTGCGCGTGTGGATCGGACCGGAAGAACTATACCGGCTGCAAGGACGGCACCGGCAAGCAGGGCGTCACGGCGGCTGATGGAAAAGGATGTTTTGGTCATGTCAGCTCCTGCTTGCTGGCCGTTTGTTGTGCGGCCTTGCTTTTGTCTATGCAGTGATATTGAACTGAAACCACCCCTCCAACAATGACAATAATAGTGTCTATTGAATTGCGAATTTTGCAATAAAAGAAAGAAGTGGCCGAAGCCGCTTCATCATTCAATCCAATGCTTTGCCCGGACGATTGATAGTCAGGAAATGCCGCACCACCGGCTTTTCGGCGCCTGAGTGATAGGCGAGAACCTTACCCTGCAAGTCGGCATCGGCCTGCGATACACGCTTGTGTTGCCTCAAATGCTCCGCCCACGATTCGACCATGAACCATTCGACGATCTTTTCCGGGTCGGCAGAATCCTCGGTCACACCCCATCCATAGGCACCATCACGGCGACGTTCATGTGACAACTCATCAAGCGAGCGAAGGAACACGGCGCGATGATGCTTTTCGACGTGGTATTCGATAAGGATCAGAACAGGGCCACGGTCATGCGCAACGGGTTCAGCAACAAGAGGCTCTGGCCAATGGTTCGACGGCACCAGATCCGTATCGCCAGATGGCAATTTTACGCGGTGCATAATCAATCCGGCCACAAGCAGGCCAGCGGCACCGATGAGCAACGCACCCTGTATGCCGGCCACTTCACCAATCGTACCCCAGCCAAGGCTGCCTGCGGTCATCGCGCCGTTGAAAACCGTGAGATATACAGCCAGTCCACGGCCACGAACCCAGTTCGGCAGGATTGCCTGTGCCGCGCCGTTCAGGGTGGTGAGCGCCGTGATCCATGCCGCACCGAGGAATAATAGCACCACAACGGCCAGCCATTGTGGCGGTGCCAAAGCCAGCGCTGCCATAACAAAAGCGGTGACGATTGCCGAGCAAAGAAGCAGGCCATCAGACGTCAGATGGTCGCGCAGTTTTGGCATAACCAAAGCACCGCCGATGGCTCCTGCGCCAACCGCACCGAGCAAAATGCCGTAGAAGCTGGCATCACCACCCAAAAGCTGACGTGCCACCAGGGGAAGAAGCGCCCAGACTGCGCTGGCAAAAGCGAAGAAGATCGCAGCCCGAAAAAGCACGACATGCAGTGGTTTGCTGGCGCGGGTGTAGCGAAGCCCTGCCCGGAACGCACCGAAGAACCCTTCAGAGAGTGTATCGTTGGCATCCTTGGCGCGTGGCCACCAGATGAGAGCGGCGATAACGAGGACGTAACTTGCCACGTCTGCACCATAGGTCATCGCAGCACCGAAGGCGGCAAGCAACAAGCCCCCTGCTGCCGGCCCGATGGAACGGGCGATGTTGATGCCGAGCGAATTCAGCGCGACGGCACTTTTGACATCCTGTCGCGGTACAAGCTCAGGCACAATCGCCTGCCATGTCGGTCCCATGAGCGCCGCGCCGATGCCACCCAGAAACGTCAGGGCGATCAAGGAGCTGACCGACAACATGCCCATGTAGGACAATGTCATTAGCGAGATACTGACGGTGGCCAACAAAAGCTGGATGCCGATGAGGAATTTACGGCGGTCGATAATGTCGGACAGAACGCCAGCGGGAATTGCCAGAAGAAAGATCGGCAAGGTGCCAGCCGCCTGTACCATGGCAACGGCAGCGGGTGCTGCCGAAAGATCGGTCATCAACCACGAGCTTGCAACGTCACGCATGAAGCTGCCGGTGTTGCCGAGAACGGTTGCCGCCCAGAGAACGGCGAACACCGGTTGGCGCAGTGGCGCAAAGCCGCCACCAGAGGATTTTGCAGCGCTCATTATTTCGCTCCCTTGGCAATATCGATTGTTGCGACGATGACGAATGCACCGGCAAGACCCAGATGCTCAAAAAAGGCGTTGGTCGCCATCATCCGCTCCATGCCCGGCGGGATTTCCCAGAAGCGAAGTGCGATGAATGTTGCGAGCAGTGTGAAAGCCGCGAGAGCAAGTGCGCCCAGCCAGCGCAGGAAACCGGAAACCACCATGGCGGAGGCCGTGAGTTCGAACGCGATCACGGCGACGGCAAAAAATGCTGCCGGATGCAGGCCAAAATGCTCCATCTCGGCAATCGCACCGGACAAGTCGAAAATTTTGGTGAATGGCCCCTGAATATAGGCCGCGCAAAGAGCAAGAAGCGCGACAGTTCGGGTTACTGGCGCTGCGAGGGTGCGCCCAAGACCCGCTTTAAGCTGATGGGTGATATGTGTTTGGTCGGTCATGGCTGCTCCTGCATGTTGACCCGGCTTACCGGGTATGGTCTTGCGATGGAGTGATATTGGCCTGAAATATTACCGCCAACAATTGCATCAATTGTTTCTATTTCATTGCGTTATTCGCAATTATGGAACCGGCGATTTTTTAAAGATGCTGTGCGAACAGGCAGCATTGCCTGTTCGCACAGTTACGACAATTTATACGGCCCAGCAGGCGCAACCTAAAGCGCCGAAAAAGCCCTTGAGATCAGCTATCGGCAGTTTCGATGTCCATGCACCAGCATGGTCATGACCGTGGACATTGCAATCATTGGCACAGGCACACGAGCTGATGGCGGTGCGACGCAACGAACGTTGACCGGCACCTTCCGGCTCACCCCAAGCGGCGTAACCGCCGAACTGTCGCACTGGCGACCAATCAGGCATGGCCGGTGGAACGGAGTTTTCGTCAAGTGCAGCGAAGTCGCCCGCGCCGTAAACAATTTTACCGCCAACCATGGTCAATAGCGAGGAAAGGAACGAGATTTCGTCTTCAGCGCAGGAGAAAAAGTCCTTATCTGGAACGACGAGATCGGCGAACTGGCCCGTTTCGATGCGGCCTTTCTTGCCTTCCTCGTTGGAGAACCATGTGACTTTTTCTGTCCACATGCGCAGAGCCGTCTCGCGGTCAAGGCAATTGGCCCGCGGATAAAGCTGCATTCCGCCAACTGTCTTGCCAGTGACCATCCAGGAGAGAGAAACCCATGGATTATAGGAAGCGACGCGGGTGGCATCCGTGCCTGCTGAAACGTTCACACCCTTTTCAAGCATACGCTTGATCGGAGGTGTGGCTTCGGCAACGCCGTGGCCGTAACGCTCGACAAAATATTCGCCCTGATAGGCCATGCGATGCTGCGTGGCGATGCCGCCGCCCAGCGCCGCGATGCGGTCGATGGAACGATCGGAAATGGTTTCGGCATGGTCGAAAAACCAGTTGAGGCCTTCAAGTGGAATGTCCTTGTTGACCTTCTCAAACACATCAAGCGAGCGTGAAATGGTTTCATCATACGTCGCGTGCATGCGCCATGGCCAACGGTTCTGGGCAAGAACACGAACAACCTCCTCGAGCTCGCCTTCCATCTCCGGCGCCATTTCTGGCCGTGGTTGACGAAAATCTTCAAAATCCGCAGCCGAAAAGACGAGCATCTCACCGGCACCGTTGTGGCGGAAATAGTCATTTCCCTGCTTGTATTTGACCGACTGCGTCCAGTTGAGGAAATCCTGCTTCTCTTCCTTCGGCTTTTGCGTGAAGAGATTATAGGCAAGGCGAACGGTCAGCTGGTCTTCGTCCGACAGCTTCTGGATTACCGCATAATCGTCCGGATAATTCTGAAAACCCCCACCCGCATCAATGACGCCGGTGATACCCAACCGGTTGAGTTCGCGCATAAAGTGACGAGTGGAATTCACCTGATATTCAAAAGGAAGTTTCGGTCCTTTGGACAGGGTCGAATACAAAATACCTGCATTTGGCTTGGCCAGCAAAAGTCCTGTTGGATTGCCATTCACATCGCGGGTGATCTCCCCACCGGGTGGGTTTGGCGTGTCCTTTGTGTACCCTACGGCACGAAGCGCAGCCCCATTCAACAGCGCACGATCATAAAGATGCAGTAAAAAGACCGGCGTATCGGGTGCGGCCGCGTTGATCTCATCGATTGTCGGCAGGCGCTTTTCTGCAAACTGATGTTCCGTAAAACCACCAACCACACGAACCCATTGCGGGGCGGGCGTAACGGCCACCTGCCTGCGCAACATGTCCATGGCATCGGCCAGCGAACGAACGCCATCCCAGCGCAGTTCCATGTTGAAGTTCAAACCGCCACGTACGACGTGGGTGTGGTTATCGATCAGACCCGGCAGCACACGCTTGCCCTTCAGGTCGATGATCTTCGTATCCGGCCCGGCAAGAGCCATAACGTCGCGGTCGTCGCCAACCACTAGAAATTTCCCGTCCTTGATGGCGACAGCGCTTGCAACGGGATTGGACTTATCGAGGGTGGTAAACTGGCCGTGGTGGAGGATGATGTCAGGATGCATGGCAGCGTGTCCCTGTGCAGTTTGAATGGGAAGTTCAATAGCTGGCAAGCGTGTCAGCCTGCCGTTTTGTTCGTGTCGCTTTGTCCCGCAACCTGTTTCGCGTCAAGGCCACCCTTTGGCAAATGGCCGAACATATGTGGCTTTATCTGGTGAAGCCAGGAAACGGCAGCAGGCTCACGGCTCCAGAGGTTTTTTGCCAAAGGCACGATCTGTTCACCCACCAGAATGCCCAGCAAGCCGACGAGCGCAACAACCGGTGGCGCGGGGGAGCGCACGTTAAGCAGACCATAGATGATACCGACGAGTAGGCCGACTGCGATGGAGAAAATATAGATTTTCATCTCAATAGTCCTTGTCCAAACGAGTTGCCTCACCCGGTTATTCGGATGAGGCGTCATCAGATCAGATTGCTGCCGGATTGGGGCCAATGCGCTTGCCGTGGCTGACGCGCTCGGCACCGCCGTGAACGTGGGTAACGGCGTAATCAATGCCCATGCCGTAAGCACCGGAATGTTCTTTCACCAGCGACGTCACAGCATCGTAGGTTTCTTTGCGTGCCCAGTCGCGCTGCCATTCGAGAAGAACCTGCTGCCAGGTCACAGGAATGACGCCGGCCTGCATCATGCGGTCCATTGCATATTTGTGGGCATCGGCAGAGGTTCCGCCCGACGCATCGGCCACCATGTAGATTTCATAATCGGTGTCATTCATGCAGGAGAGCGCGAATGTCGTGTTGCAGACCTCGGTCCACAGACCAGAGACAACAATTTTCTTGCGGCCTTCGGCAGCGTTTTTAGCGAGAGCATCCCGCACGTTCTGGTCATCCCAGGAGTTCATCGAGGTCCGTTCCAGAATGTCATTGTTGGGAACCACAGCCAGAAGTTCTGGAAAGGTGTTGCCAGAGAAACTGTCTGTCTCGACACTTGTGATCGTTGTCGGGATGTTGAAAATCTTCGCTGCCTTGGCAAGACCAACAACGTTGTTCTTCAACGTCTGACGGTCAATCGACTGGACGCCAAAGGCCATCTGCGGCTGCTGGTCGATGAAGATGATCTGGCTATTTTGTGGTGTCAGAACCTGAAGCTTGGACATTGTATAATTCCTCATGAGTTGTTGGCGCCGCGTCTGCAGCAGTTGGCCTTGGATTGGGAAACGTGGTTGTTTCGAAGTGGCGGACCGCTTCAGCAGTCCGCAGAAATTTTTCGATTACGCGGCCAGCGGAGTAAGGCCTGCTTCTATCCGGTTACGGAGAGGTTCGTATTGCGTCGGCAACTTCAGCGCCTCGCCCAGATGCGCGGTATCTTCGTCACGGTTGAAGCCGGGTTCATTCGTCGCAATCTCAAACAGCACGCCACCCGGAGTGCGGAAGTAGATTGCCCAGAAATAATCGCGGTCGATGACCGGTGTAACCTGATATCCCGTGTCCATCAGTGCCTTACGCACCTCAAGCTGCTTTTCGCGGTTTTCGACTGCAAAGGCGATGTGATGGACCGATCCTGCACCCTGGCGGGCAACCGGTGTCTGCGGCAGAGCTTCGAGATCAATCGTATCAGCGCCGTTGCCATTGGGGATCAGCAGGCGTGTCACATTGCCCTCTTTTTCTGCCCGCTCATAGCCCATAAAGCCAAGAAGCTCTTCCATCGCGCCGGTGTCGTGCAGGCTCAGTCTTGCGCCGGTGAAGCCACGGATCGCAGCCTCGTCTGGCACACCCGCCGCATTCCAGGCGGAACGCTTGTCATCGACGGTTTCGATCAGCGAAAGGCCGTCACCGTCAGGGCCGCTGAACCGCAGTCGGTTCGCACCAAAGGTTTTGTCCAGCTGGATGCCGCCGACGCCCTGCGCCGTCAAGCGATCCTGCCAGTAAGCCAGCGATCCTTTGGGCACCGAAAACTGGGTTTCGCCCACTTCGCCCACACCCGGACGACCGCGCATCATGTGGTCGAACGGAAAATATGTCATGACCGTTCCGGCCGCACCCGTCTCATCTCCGTAATAGAGGTGGTAGATGCTTGGCTCGTCGAAATTGACGGTTTTCTTGACCCGGCGCAGGCCGAGTGTATCGGTGAAAAACATGTTGTTCTGGCGTGCGTCTGACGCCATGGACGTTACGTGGTGTAGTCCTTTGATTGCCTTGATCATCGCATTGCCTCTAAAACTCGTTGGTCTTGTTTGCTGAAAACAAACCTACGCGGATTGCGGACAGTGCGGAATTGCAATATTAATTTCGAATGTATTGCTCTTTTTGAAATAATGAGATGAACGACTATAAAGCTCTCCGCACCTTCCTGCTGGCCGCAGAAAAGAAAAACTTCGCTCAGGTCGCCCGCGAACTCGATATGACGCCTGCTGCGGTGACGCGGGCGATTGCCGCTCTGGAGGCCGATCTTGGCGTTCAGCTTTTCGTGCGCACAACGCGACAAGTTTCGCTCACGACGGATGGCGCGATCTACGCGGCCCAGATCAAGCCCGCACTCGACACGCTTGAAACCGCGCGGCGCGATGTGATGAATGCCAACAAGGTAGAGGAAGGGCGTCTACGGATCAGCGCGCCCACATGGCTCGGTAAAACCGTCCTGCCCACGGTTATTGCGGGCTTCAAAGAACGTTACCCCAAAATGGCCTTCGAGGTCTCGCTGTCGGATGGGCTGGTGAACATCGTCGATGACGATTATGATCTGGCGATCCGTATATCCTTGCAGCCCTCAGACAAATTTACGATCTGGCGGAAGATCTGCACTATTCCACGTATTCTGGTGGCCGCGCCCGGAAGCCGTTTCATTGATATGACCCATCCCGGACAGCTGACGCCAGACGAATGCCTCGCCTATAGCAGCGAAAGCCGTCGCGAAAACTGGGTTCTTTCGGATGGAGGTTCCACCGTCAACATCTCTGCTGGCCGCACCTTCAGCGCCAACAGTGGTGACGTCCTCGCCGATATGGCCGCCGAGGGTCTGGGCGTAACGCTGTTACCGGGCTTTAATATCGACGAACATTTGCGCTCGGGAAAGCTGGTGCAGGTGTTCAAAGGCTGGGCACCACCGGATCTGTGGCTCACGCTCTACTATCCGCCCTATCAAACCTTGCCGCCCCGCATCGCCTCCTTCTCGAAATTCTTCGAACAGCAATTGTTGGCCTTCGTCATTCCTATCCATTGAGTTCAGCTGGAACGGCAGGGTTTTCGACCGGCTTTTTCCGCTTCCTGCTCCATAGTGATTTCAGGAAGTCGGAGAGCTTTTCGATCTCAACGAAAACAACCGGCGTCATGAACAGCGTCAGAATTTGACTGACGATGAGGCCACCCACCACTGCAACGCCAAGTGGCTGGCGCAGCTCCGAACTTGCGCCCGTACCGATTGCGATTGGCAGAGCGCCGAACAGCGCGCAAAACGTTGTCATCATGATGGGTCGGAGACGGCGCACCGCCGCTTCGTGAATTGCCTCCAGCGTCGGTATGTTTTCTTCGCGCTGCAAGGTCAACGCCACGTCGATCATCATGATCGCGTTCTTTTTGACGATACCGATCAGCATCAGAAGCCCGATCAGCGCAATGATGGACAGGTCGAAACCGAAGAGTTTCAGCGTCAGCAGCGCACCAAAGGCGGCTGATGGTAGACCCGACAAGATCGTCAGCGGGTGCAGAAAGCTTTCATAAAACACACCCAGCACGATGTAGATGGTGAGGACCGCCGCACCAATCAGCAGACCCGTATTGTCGCTCGTTTGCTTGAATATCTGCGCTGCACCCGCCAGATTGGTGGTCACCGTGGATGGAAGCTGGATCTGGTCTTTCAGTGCATCGATCCGTTCCGTTGCCGAACCAAGCGACACGCCTGCCGGAAGGTTGAACGACAGCGTGACGGCTGTGAGCTGTCCCGTCTGGTTGACCGTTACCGGACCGGACACGCGGGAGATCGTGGCGAAACTCGACAATGGCACCAAGGCTCCAGATGTGGAGGATACCCTGAGTGCGCCGAGCGACTGCTCGGTCCAATCGAGTGATGTATTGTATTCCAGAATGACGTTGTAGCTGTTGCCGGTCGTCTGGATTTGGGTTGCCACATAGCTGCCGAACGCCGCTTCAAGCGTCGTGCGCAAGGCTTGAGACGTAACGCCAAGGCTGTTTGCCCGGTCATTATCCACCTCGAGATGCGCTTGCAGCGCATTGTCCTGCAAATCGGATGCAACATCGACGAAATAGGCATTGTCTGCCCGCATGGCATCACCCAGCGTCTGCGACCATTGACGCGCCGCCGAGGCATCGATGGATTGCAGCACGACTTGATATAGGCTCTGCGTGCTACGACCGCCAAACCGCAAGCTTTGCTGTGGCGTAATGAATGTTTTGAGCCCTGCAACGCCAGCGAGTGAGTGCCGGAGCGCGGCGAGCGTGACTTCAAGAGCTGGCCGCTGTTCAGACGGCTTGAGCTGCACGAGGAGTGTACCGGCATTCAGGGCGGAGCCGCCCGGACCAGACCCAAGGGTCGATGTGACGTGCGCAACGGATGCGTCAGCAGACAGAATGTCGGCGGCTTTGGCCTGGAGCGCGCTCATGGCCTGATAGGATATGTCTTGGCGCGCCTGCGTCGAGACCGTTAGCAGGCCGATGTCCTCGGTTGGGAAAAAGCTGCGGGCAAGGCTGGAGAACATCCAGCCGGAGCCGATGAGCGTGAGCACAAACATCAGCATCACGATAAGCCGATGATTGAGGCACCAGCCGACAGAGCGGCCATACGCGTCGGTTGCCCGATCAAATAGAGTTGGTTTGGTGTTCTTATGCTCTGGATGCGGCAGACGGGCAGCAAGCATCGGCGTTACCGTCAATGAGACGACGGCGGACGACAAAATGGCCAGCGTTACGACCACACCGAATTCGTTCAACACACGCCCGACGATCCCGCCCATCAACAGAATCGGCAGGAACACCGCCACCAGCGAGATCGACATGGAAATGATCGTGCCGGTGACTTCCTTACTGCCTTCGATCGCCGCCTGAAAGGGCGGCATACCTTCCTCGACTTTGCGAACGATGTTTTCGAGCATCACGATCGCATCATCCACCACGAGGCCAACGGAAAGCGTCAGCCCCAAGAGCGAAATGTTGTCGATGGAGAAGCCGAGCGCGTACATGGCGCCGAGCGTTGCGACCAGTGACAAAGGCACGGCAAGGCCCGGAATAAGCGTGGCCCACACCTGTCGCAAAAACAGGTAGATGACGAGAATGACGAGACCAAGCGTGACCATCAGCGTGGTTTCGACGTCGGCAACCGCCGCGCGGATCGATACCGATGCGTCGTTGACCACGTTGATATGCATATTGGCAGGCAGGCTGGCTTGCAGTTCTGGAAGTTTATCCTTGATCGCATCCACCACGGCGACCGTGTTGGCACCCGGCTGGCGCTGCACCGCCAAGACGATGGCAGGTGTTCCATCAAGCCAGCTGCCCTGATTGAGAACAGCCACGCTGTCCTTGACGGTTGCGACATCTTGCAGCCGAACGATACGACCGTTTGGCTTGGCGATAATCAGTGTGCGGAAAGAGGCGGCGTCGACACGTTGTGTCGATGCGTCCAATGTCAGCGCCTGCGAGGAATTCTGCAAGGTTCCGATGGGGGATTGGTCGTTCGCGGCGGCCAGTGTCGCAGACAAGCCATCAAGCGATAATCCACGATTTGCCAGTTGCGAAGGATCGACCTCTACGCGCACGGCATAGGTTTTGGCACCGAAAATCTGCGCTTGCGCAACACCAGAAATTGTCGACAAGGCCGGAGATATGACGTTTTCGGCGGTGTCGTCCATCTTCGTCAGATCGGCGGCATCGCTTGTCAAAGCCAGAATCACAACCGCGGCGTCTGCGGGGTTGGCCTTGCGATAGCTTGGTGGCGACGTCATGTTGGTGGGCAATTGCCGCTGTGTGCGCGCAATCGCCGCCTGTACGTCAGCCGCCGCGGCATCAATGTTTCGCGATAGATTGAACTGAATGGTGATCTGCGTATTGCCGAGCGACGAGCTGGCACTGATCGTATCGATACCCGCAATCGTTTCGAACTGCTTGATAAGCGGCGTGGCAACGGAACTTGCCATCGTATCCGGCGCGGCACCAGCAAGCTGCGCCGACACATTGATTGTCGGGAAATCCGCCTGCGGCAAGGCTGCAACGGGCAGATTTCGATAGGCAGCTACACCCGCCAGCAACACGCCGATGATGAGAAGTATCGTCGCAACAGGGCGACGGATGAAGATTTCAGAGATGTTCATGGCGCTATGCCCTTGTCAGATGCATTGGCCTGTTCATTGGCATCATCATACGGTCCGTTGACGATGACGTGGCTGCCATTGATCAGGCTCGCCTGCCCTTCCGTCACCACCATTTCGCCATCTGCCAAACCGTGCGACAGACCGGCCACGTCACCTTCACTCAGCGCAACCGTAACCTTCCGCTGCTCGACGGTTTTGTCGGACTTAACGACATAGGTGATAAAACCGCCGCCTTTCGGCTGGAGAGCGACCAGCGGCACCGTCACCAGATCGTCCACCTTGCCCGCATTGACGGTGACCTTCAGAGACTGTCCCGGCCAAAAGGTCTCCGGGTCATTTTCAAGACGAAGACGCAGCTTGAACGTGCCGGATGCCGGATCGACGGTATTATCGATAAACACGATGTTACCAGAACCGGGCTGCGTATTGTCCTGCGCCTGTGTTGGAATGACTTGTGCCGTGAGGGTATTGCTAGCCATCGTCGAGCGCACGAGATCCAGATCAGGTTCCGGTAGCGTAAACTCCGCAAAAACCGGCTTCATCTGCGTCAGAAGCACTATGTCGGCACCTGGGGCCACATAGGCACCCACTGAAAATTGCACTGCCCCCAACTTGCCATCAAACGGCGCGCGAATTTGGGTTTGCGAGAGAACGACGTTGTCAGCCGCCAGATTTGAATTATCAACCGCAATGGTCGCTGCTGCCTGTTTGGCTGCGGCACCGGCATCGCTAAATTGCTGCTGCGTATCGACGCCCGATTTGCTCAGCGTTTCGACCCGGCTCAGAGTTGCATTGGCGGCATCCAGTATCGCCTGATCCTTGGCAAGCACCGCCTGATCACGCTGGATATTCGCTCTGATCGTGCGGTCATCAAGCTGAACCAGAAGGTCACCCGCTTTTACCTCCGCGCCGTCGCTGACAAGCACCTGTGCGACAATACCGGAAATCGGGGTGCTCAACGCGGTGGATGCCACCGGCACGATCGACCCAATTGTTTTACGAACAACCGGAAGAGAACCAGATTTCGCCACAGCAACGGTCACCGCAGAGGTCCGTGCTCCCGGCTGTGTCGCCCCCGCCCGTCGCCCGCCATTTTTCGATTGGCCATCCGCCGATGGACTGGCGCCTCCAGACTTCGCGGCAGGTTGGCTTGCCCATGCTGGCAGATAAGATGCAAATTCGTCCCGATTGACGAAAAGCAAGGCAGAACCGGCGGCAATGATCACAATTGTGATGATGTATTTCATGCGGAAGTCCTTTGGACGAAATTAATCCGATGGACGGGATGGACGCCGTACCAGCAGAACACACCAAGCAGGAAATAGTCGTCCCGCTCGTCAATACATGCGGTTACTCAGGCTATGCGTATTATTTCAGTAGCGTTATGCCGATGGAAACTTCGTATACGTCAACATACTTACTTCATACCCTTCAGTCACCCACTTGTACTGAAAGGCCGCAGGCATTCACGACAGCATCGCGATTCCTGCAGACACTTAACGCGCCAACTCTTCAAAACGAAAGATGATAGAATATTAAATTACTGTAACCTCAGAGCTTTTCGAGGCAGCCATTCCAACAGCACTGTTGAATCTCACCCTGCTTTTTTGATCTCTCCGGAGCAAGGCGACTTAGTTAGAGCTAGGGACATATCATGCCGGCCCCGTTTGGCCCGTCGAATAGTCGTCAACCCACCGCATTGTTCCGGTTCGGCCCGCGCCTGTCCAAGCAACCGCCATCGCTGGCCTCCCACTCAGCGCTGCGGCACCGATTGATCATTTCCCACCATACCGAAGGCAGAAGACATTCATAAAATTTCGTCGCGAGTGAAAAAACTCTGCGAGCCGGTCGTCTTACGTTCGTGGCACATCCAAAAGCTTGGCAAGGAACCGCATGATGAACGACGAAGGCTTCTCAGCAATATCACGCCATATGTTTTTGGCCGACGGTCTCGGTGAACGCGTGTTACACCCCGCGACCGAGTACGAAGCGTAATGTCTGTCGCCTGGAGAACTGCCGAGACAGCCACATTTAGAAGTTTCGCCAACTGCTACATGCGAGAGATCGACGCCGGCAAAGCCGTGTGTCATGAGGTATTCGGGCGGAAAATCGACTGCGTGGAGTGGGTGCTGCACGGCGAGCGAATGCTTGTGAGGGCTGAGGTGACATCCGCGTCACTCTGCGGCCCGCACCATTTCGGCCGAATATGGAAACGCGCACTGTCGGAAGCATCTTGGCATGATTGCCCGACGATGCCTGCTTTGCAGGCGCTGATGCGGGAAGCTTATCGACATCAGAGTGCCCCGGAAAACAGCAATTCGGATGGTTGTGAAACCGAGCTTCTGCTGCGCGTGATGGACAGCAATCAGCAGATCAAGCTCAATATTGAGCGTGCTTTGGAGAAGCCCGACGACAGCGACGATTTCATCGCTGCCGAGCAATCGCTCTTCTTCGGACACTGGCTGCACCCTACCCCGAAAAGCAGGCAGGGCATGACCTTCTGGCAACAGGAAACCTACGCCCCGGAGTTCCACGGCCGTTTCCAGCTGCACTATTTCGCCGCGAGAACCGATTTCGTTACCCATGCATCTGCGACCAAACAGTCTGCGGATCGGATTATCGCCAGCCTCGTTGGACCGAACGCGGGCAATTTCTCCATCAAGGACAATGAATCCCTCCTGCCAATGCACCCCTTGCAAGCGCAGGCCTTGCTGCTCGATCCCGATATTGGCGCGATGATGGCAGAGGGTACCGTTCGAACCCTCGGCCCGGCGGGTGCACACTTCACCGCCACCTCTTCCGTTCGCACGGTCTGGAACGATAATGTCGACTGGATGCTGAAATTTTCGCTGCCGGTGCGCATCACCAATTCCGTGCGCAGCAATGGTCGCGACGAACTGGATGCAGGCGTCGCCATGGCAAGGTTGATCGACAGGCTTGACCTTGCACGGCAGATGCCATCCTTCCGCATCATCCGGGATCCCGCTTTCATAACGCTTGATCTTCCTGGCCGGAAGGAAAGCGGATTTGAGACGATTTTCCGGGAAAATCCGTTCAGGGCGAAGGGTGGAATGGGTGTCATCACACTCGCGGCGCTGACTGCCGAACCACTTCCTGGCCAGCTGTCGCGGCTGGAACGGATCGTCAGGCAGGTCCATGCCAACGAAAGCGGCAATATCGCATCGACCACTGCCAGTTGGTTCCGGCATTATCTAATCTGCACCGTTGCGCCGTTGATTGAGCTTTATGACAGGCACGGCATTGCGCTTGAGGCGCATCAACAAAACAGCCTTGTGGATATCAGTACGGGTTATCCGCGTCTCGGTTACTACCGTGACAATCAGGGCTTCTATCTTTCCGAAAGACATAGGCCAACGATTGCCCGCGTCGTGCCGGAAACAGAAACCATCGACTCGCTCTATTTTCCGGAAGCAGATATCCGCGACCGCTTTGCCTACTATCTGATCGTCAATCAGGTATTTTCCGTCATCAGCCGTATGGCGCATGACGGGCTTATGGATGAGATGGAACTCCTGCGGATTTTGCGGGAGTATTTGGAACATCTCGCGCTCGGTCTAAACGGCCTTGGCCGCGATTTCATCCGGCACATTCTGGACGAAGGCGATATCGGCACCAAAGCAAACCTCGCAACGCGATTGGCCAATCTGGACGAGTTGACTTCGGGGGGTGGTCACTCGCTTTACCGAAAAATGCCGAACCCGTTGAGCCTTGCCCCAATCACCAGCATTGATATGGAGAGGCCACATGCCATTGCCTCTTGAAATTCCATCTGCTCCGCAGGATCGCGTTCTGCGACAGCTGGTGACCGCGGCCCTGTTCGAAGGCGTTGTGCCTTTTCGAATCGAAAAGCCGGACGATTTGGTCTGGAACCTCGATGGTCAGGATTACCGCTGCCGCGCCACGCTAGGCACCTTCGCCCGCCCACGTATTCGCCCGCGTTCCGTCGAGATGAAGGATGACGACGGCAACTGGGTGCCTGCGCCGCTTACCACCATCGTTAAAAGCTTGCCCGGCAGTGCCGTCATGCGCAGCAAATTGCTACGAGAGCTAGAACACACGATCACCCTTTGCCAATGGAATGAGGACAATATTCCTGCATTGAACCGGCGGGACATGGCATTCGCACGTTTGGACGGCGCGCTGCACGAAGGTCATCCATATCACCCATGTTTCAAGGCAAGATATGGTTTGACGATCGCAGACAACCAGCTTTTTGGCCCAGAGTCGGCAAAACCCTTCCAACTTTTCTGGGTTTTACATGCGCGGGAAAATATCCGGCAAGCCCTTGGCGGTGACGAAACAAGCTTCTGGCAACGCGAACTCGGCGAAGAAATTTGGAACAAGATCGAAATCGCGCGGCAGGAAAAAAATCTCAGCTGGCAGAATTTTGCACTGGTGCCGATGCACCCATGGCAATGGAAAAACCTGCAAGAGAGTGCGGGCGCGAACCTTGTCGCCAGTGGCAAGCTGCACGGGCTCGGGCAGTTCGGCGAGCATTATCTCGCCAGCCAGTCGTTACGCAGCCTTCACAATATTGATCGCCCCCTAGCCGCAAGCATCAAGCTGCCACTGGACGTCATCAACACGTCATCGCGACGTCTTCTCGATCCACATTCCGTCTGCACCGCGCCTGTTCTCTCCAAATGGATTGCGGGCATGGTCGATGGTGATCCGGTATTTTCCGAACGTTATCCGCTGACGATCCTACAGGAATATGCTGGGGTGGTGGCGGAACACGAGGATGATCTCTCCGGCCAGATCGGTGCCATCTGGCGAGAAAGTGCCTTAAAGGATTTGCATCCGGGCGAAGAGGTTATCCCGTTCAACGCACTGATGATGCTGGAAGCGGATCAGAAACCTTTCATGCAGCCATGGATCGAACGCTTCGGGCTCATGCCCTGGTTGAACCGACTGCTGGAAATCTCCGTCTTACCGGTCTGGCACCTGCTCGTTCATCACGGTCTTGCGGTGGAAGCCCACGGCCAGAACATGCTGCTTGTTCATCGCAATGGCTGGCCAGTGCGGCTGGTCCTGCGCGATTTTCATGAGAGCATCGAGTTCTGCCCGACCTTCCTGCGCAATCCCGACGAAGCGCCGGACTTCCTGACACTCGATGAACGATACCGCGGGGCCGCACCCAACCAGTATTATTGGATGGAAAACCTCGATGCCCTTCGGGAGCTCGTGGTTGATACGCTGTTCATCTATAATCTCGCTGAGGTCGCGCATCTCCTCGACCACGCTTATCAACTTCCGGAGGCCAGCTTCTGGGCAAGGGTCGAAAGTCTCATCGACACCTACGCGGCAGAACATGATGCCAGCCAACGAATGGCGGCGCTGGACTACGACCATCCGGCCATCAGGACGGAGTCTCTTCTCACCAAAAAACTGCTCGCCCGCGAGCCGGAATATCACCACACCGTGCCCAATTTTCTTGTGAAGCCTGCGGCAGAACGAAGGACAATGCCATGATCAAAATTGGCGACCAGTTTTATGACAAGGCCCATTTTGACAGGCGGTCGACAGAAGTTGCTGCCCTAACCGGTGTTTTGAAATCCGTGCGTTACGCGGTGTGCTTTAATGATGTTGCGGAATGGCTTGCGCTCTTCTTCGCCATTCGCAACACGGGTGCCAGCATTTTGCCGATACACCCAAGCACACCTCACGCGGCAGCGAAAAAGCTGGCCATGCAAGCAGGTTGCGAACGGCTGTTTTATAACAGCTTTGCTGGCGAAGTGCTGACAGACAGCGCTTCAAACAGCGGCGAAGGCGAGCTGTTGCAAATGAGCTCGGGCACAACAGGCGCGCCGAAACTGATTGCCCGCACATGGCAAAACATCGAAATCGAAATCGCCAGCTATGTGCAGACCTTCACGGCCCCGGCAGAGATGACCCCAATCGTCGCCTGCCCGACCACCCATTCCTACGGGCTGATCTGCGGGATTCTGGTGGCGCTCCACCGTGGCGTTACGCCTGTTGTGGTCGATACGACCAACCCCAAACATCTTTTGAAGGTGTTGCGCGAGACGGAGCGACCGATGCTTTATTCCTCGCCAGCCATTCTGCACATGCTGGCACAGCTGCTGCCAGCTGGCGAAAGAATCCATGCGGCCATGACCTCCGGCACGCTTCTGCCAGAACCGTGGTTCGTTCGTATCCGCGAAAAATGCGACAATCTTTTCCAGCAATATGGGTGCTCGGAAGCCGGATGTATTGCCATAAACCCGGACCTCACCGCAGCCAATGATATGGGTTATCTTCTGCCACATATTTCTGCGCAAACCGGTACTGCGCTCGAAGCGGCAGCCGACATCGTCATTCGCAAGGCCGATGGCCAACCGATCCACACACGCGATCTCGGATACCGTCGTGCCGATGGCATGCTGGTCTTTGTGTCGCGGATGGACGATATGATCAATGTGGCTGGCCTCAACGTTTATCCGAAGGATGTGGAAGATGCCGCGACCGCTATGCCGGGCATTTCCGATGCCGTCGCCTTCCGCAAGAACGATCGTTTTGCCGGGGAACGTGTCGCTCTCCTCTTCAGCGCTGAACGCCCGGTTTCGTCCGGCGGTTTGCGGGAGTGGCTGAGCCGACATCTGGCCAGCCATCAGCTGCCCTCGGAGATTATTCAGATCACTGAAATACCGCGACAGGCGAATGGGAAGATCAGCAGACGGGATGTTGCCGAGCGCCACGCCGCTGGCGCGTTTCTGCCAGTCCAGACAGGAGTGGTTTCATGACCCGCGATGACATTTTTTCCGCTATCGAAACCGCGCTTCGTGAACACATGGCGCATCCACACATGGCCGGATTTGCGCCAGATGCCCGTTTGAACGAAGATCTCTATCTCGATTCCGTCTTGATCCTTCAGGTGTTTTTGAACCTCGAACTCGAATTTGGCCTCGCCATGCCGGAAACGGCCATCAGCAGCCAGGATATTCAGACCGTCGATGATCTTGTCAGCCTCTACCTGCCGGAAACATCTGCCCTACCCGTCCCAAGCTTTCCGATGACCGGTGGTGAAAAGGATGAGGGTGTACATGGTGAAGCCTATTACGACATCAAGGTCCATTGCTTCGTCAGCTGCGTTTGCGACGGGCTGAAAAAATGTGGACTTGATCACCGGCTATTCTACGCGGGCATCTGGGACGCAAAATTCGCCGTCAGCGACCGCCACCAACTGCGTTATCATGCCAGCGATATCAACCAGGAATTTTTCCGCGCATGGTTTGAAAGGCTGTACGGCGTTGAGGTTCGCGAGTGGTACGACCCGGCCTTGAGCAAGGCGGACAATCTGGCCGTCATGACAGATCTGGTGCGCACACGCGGCGCGACGGATTGCGTGATGGTTATGCTGGACATGTTCCACATGCCCGAGCGCGAGAACAAGTTCAACCAGAACCCGTTTCCACACTACCTGATGCTACAGGAGACGGGTGATGCCGACACATGGTTTGTGCATGATCCCGATTATCGCTGGGAAGGCGTGATGGAGCGTGAAAAAGTGATCCACGCCATCATGCAGCCAACGGTCGGCGGTGGTTATGCCTTCGATATGTCCGAGGCGCAAACACCGAACCCGGAAGACCTGAAAGCCTATTTCGAAAGCTGCTTCATTGCTGAGCGAAATCCAATCACCGACGCGGTAAGAACCATTGTTACCGCACATCTGAATGGCAGGGACGGACTTTCGCTTTCTGACCTCGAACTCGCCGTTCGTGAACTGCCGATATTGACCATCCGTAAATATGCCTATGAGCACGGATTTGCTTTCTTCTGGCGCGCGTTGAAACTGCCGTCTGAAGAATTCGAGACATGGTGTGAGGAAATCGAAGCGCTGGTTCAGGCACTCAAAAACTTGCATTACGCCTGCATGAAGCTGTCCCAGACGAGAGACCCGGCACAGGCGGCAGGCGTGTTCGCGCAACTGGATGAAGCAGATCGCATCGAGACGAAACTCAAAGATCAGCTCGGCGATGTCTTCGCACAGTGGCGCGAAGAAAATTGCGCGCCACTTCGAACAAACGCGCAGAGGCTTGTCGGATGAACATTTCTCTTTGCACGATTACCTTTCGCCACCAACTCATCTCGCTTGCCGAAATCGCAGGATTTGCCCGGCAAAGCGGTTTTGATGGGATAGAGCTTTGGGGTGCCCATGGGCGCAATCTCAACATGCGGATGGACAAGGACGCGGACTGGCTGGACGATTACGGCCTCACCGTTCCGATGATCAGCGACTATCTACCGCTTGAGGGTGACGAAGAAGAACTGCGGCGCAGGACGAGGGAACTCTGCCAATTGGCGCGGCGCTGGAAGGCACGAAAGATCAGAACCTTTGCCGGTGGCAAAGCGAGCGTTGAAACGACGACAAACGAACGCAGCCATTTGATTGAGCGCCTCCGTCATGTCGCAGTCATTGTCGAAAGCTATGGCATCCAGCTTCTGGTCGAAACCCATCCCAACACGCTGGCCGATACGGCAGCATCGACCATTCAACTGATCGAGGAAGTGAACCACCCGGCGCTGGCGATCAATTTCGACGTTCTGCATGTCTGGGAAGCTGGCGACGATCCCGTCGCTCTGCATCGGTCGATCGGCGAATGGGTGCAACATTATCACTTGAAAAACATTACCGACCGCCGCCACCTGGCTGTCTTCGACCCCGGCAATGTCTATTCCGCAGCGGGAGATCGCACCGGCCTGACGCCGCTGTTTGAAGGAGCGGTGGACTACACGGCCGTCATGGCTGGAATCCCGGAAATGACGTCAGCTGATGTTTCTCTGGAGTGGTTTGGCAACGATGTTTTTCACGTTCTGGACCACGATTGCGACGCGCTTCGCCGTCGATTCGACTATGAAAATTCTCATGAATTCAAACGCGGTCCACGTTTTCTGCACTCTGTGCCGCAAACCAAAAGAAATATGACTTTCTAAATCATGTTTTTGCTGTTAGAGAGGTGCCCGCAGCGTCTTCCCAGGCGCGTGAGCAAATATTTTCGTCAATCTACCACCTATCGGAAGACAGCGTGCAAGAACGACAAGCAAAGCATCATTTGGATGTCGGCCTCGACGCGGACACTATTTTCATGGGGAATCGCACGGCTCTGATCAGCTACTCGGCGCGCATTCTCGGTTCGCGGGATGCCGCCGAAGACATCGTGCAGGAAGCCTATATTCGCTTTGGCCTCGGTAATTTTCCGCAACAAACGGCACGTCAAGGACTTGCCTGTCTTTACCGCATCGTGCGGAATCTTTCGCTCGACATTGTCAAGCGCCGCAAGATCGAACAGCGCACCCAAAACAACGACCCACCATTCTGGATCGTGCCACGCTCGACAGAAACACCCGAGCAGACGACGATGTTTTGTGATGAAGTCCGTATTGCTCAGCAGGTTCTCGCATCCCTGCCAAGGGATATTCAGATTGCCGTTGAAATGCATCGACACGGCGGTTGCACGCTGGAAGTCGTCGCGGAACATCTGGGTATATCGGTGGCAACCGCGCACCGGCACGTAAAAACTGCCATGGTGAAGATCGCCATGGCTCTTGATAGAAAAAATGCCTGATCTTCACAATCTCCGCGAAAAAACTGTCCGCTTCAATCGTTCTACTCTTGACAGGCAAACTCGGCTAAAAGCCTCTCAGGATCAGAAGCGGGTGTGATGTGACAAGGCACGACCAAATAGATGAAGAGCTGCTCGAAGAGGCGATGGACTGGCTTCTACGCCTTTGCGATCCGTCGCGCTCAAACAATGATGAGTTGGCCTTTGCCGCCTGGGTCGGTCGCTCACCGGATCACCAGCAGGCCTGGACCAAAGCCTGTCGCACCTGGGCAGTGATGGGAGAAACCATTCCGGTAAACCTGCAAGCATGGCAGGTGCCGCAACGCAAGCGTGCCGCCCAACCAAGGCGTTTTGGGCGCCGTCAGGCTATCGGTATCGGTATTGCCGCGATTGCCGCCTGTCTCGTCGCCATCGTTGTCGGACCGACTTTTGTGACGCAATACCAAGCCGATTACACAACCAAGACGGCAGAAAATCGCCGCATCACGCTGGAGGACGGCTCCACGGTGGATATGAGCGCCGCCAGTGCCATCAGCGTCGACTTTTCAGGTTCAGGACGGCGGGTTAGGCTACTCTCCGGCGAAGCCTTTTTCGATGTGACGCCGGACACACGACGTCCTTTCACCGTCGATGCGGGCGGCGAATTGAATATTACCGTGGTGGGAACGGCGTTCGACGTCAACATCACACCGCAGATCGCCAGCGTTCAGCTGGCCCATGGCGCGGTGGATCTCTCGACCCTGAAAACAGGCAGCTCGATGAAACTTCGCCCCGGCGATGTCGTCACGCTCGATCGCAGCACAGGCCAGCTGTCCCGGACAAGCACGGATGTGGATGTTATCGCCGCCTGGCGGGACGGTAAGCTGTTTGTGCAGGACGTCCCGATCTCGGCTGTCGTGGCGGAACTCCAGCGCTACCACCCGTCCTGGATCACCGTGGCGAGTGGTACACTCGGCGAAAGGCGGATTACGGGCCTCTACGATCTGTCCGATCCCGACCGGGCGCTGGAAGCTCTGGTCAGTCCCTATGGCGCTAAAGTTCACCACGTTTCACCTTATCTGCGCATTCTCTCTTTCTTCTAAAAAAGAAAATTTTCATGGAACGGTGAAAAATTCTGCCGCCGCAGTCGTCTCTATCCTGAATGCAAGCTGAGGGCTTGCAATGCAAGGGTATGGGGAGACGGGGCGGAATGACGCTTCAAGTTAATCGTGAACGATCAGGTAATTCTAACAGCGCGAAGGTTTTGGCATTCAGGCTGATGGCATCGGCAGCGATTGCCGCGGCAACGTTGATGCAGGCACCTTCTGTCATGGCACAGTCCGCACAGCGCAACTTCAACATTCCGGCTCAGCCACTCGCCTCGGCGCTGAATGTTTTCGGTCGGCAGTCCGGCTTACAGGTCTCGCTTGCCGCTTCCACATCGCAGGGCGTCACATCACGGACGGTGTCCGGCAATCTCTCGGCACAGGCGGCATTGGGGCAGCTTCTGGAAGGTACGGGGATCCCTTACAGCATTTCCAATGGCACGGCGGTCATCGGCCGCTCGGCGGCGGCACCCGTTGCCACTGGCAATGGGGACAGCACTGTACTCGCCCCAATCGTCGTACAGGGACAATCCGTCGGCCAGGGCGATATCGGCGAAACCGTGATCGGAGCGAAGCAGCTGGAAAGGATCAACCCCACCAGCATTGCCGACGTTTTTCGTGAAGAAGCGGGCGTACAGGTCGGCAGCTCGTTGCCGATGTCCCAGAAAGTTTATGTGCACGGCATTGAAGAAACCAATCTCGCCGTCAGCATCGATGGTGCACGCCAGAACAATAAGGTTTTTCACCATAACGCCACGAACCTGATCGACCCATCGATCCTGAAGGCTGTTGATGTCGATTCCGGCATCGCCCCTGCGGATGCTGGTCCGGGCGCTCTCGCTGGCGCAATCAACTACGAAACTCGCGATGCGAAGGACCTTCTTGAAGATGGCAAATCCTTCGGCGGTTTCGTAACGTCGACCTACAATTTCAACAGCGAAACCGTCGTGACCGGGCTGTCGGCCTATGGCGAAAAGGACGGACTGGATTACCTCGGCTACTTCACCTTCGGCAAGGGCAATGATTTTCATGGCGGAAACGGCGATGTTGTCCAGGGGACCGAGACCAACCTGTTGAGCGGCCTTGGCAAGATCGGTTATGAGTTCGAAAGCGGTGATCGCTTCGAGATCAGCCATGATCGACTGGTGGACGATGCACCCCGCCCTTACCGTGCCAATGCCGGTTTTGTACAGACTCCTCGTCCTTGGGAGCCTAAAATCCGCGACTATCGCCTCGAGCGGCAAAACACGGTCTTTACCTATACGGATGAAACACCCGAAGGTTGGTGGGACCCAAAAGTGATGCTGGCCTATGGCTCGACTAAGGTGACGCTCCCGATCTTCGGGCCTCCTGGCCGTTTACAGGACGACAGCGGAGAGACTTCCAGCTTCAACGGCAAGTTCGAAAACAAGTTCTCATTTGAGACTGGCAATGTTGTTGCTGGTTTCGATTTCTACAACGACAGGGCAACGCTGGATGATCCGGCAGATGCAGGTCGGGAAAAAGCGCATAATCTGGGCATTTACGCGCAGGCGCGTCTCGAACCATGGGAAAGGACACGACTGTCCTTTGGCGCAAGAGCCGATCAGCAATGGTTCACTGGCGTCAATAATTCCGAATTCAACAATAATGGCATCAGTGCCAACATTTCCGGCGAGTATGATCTGACCGACATCTTCACTGCAAAGGCTGGCTTCGCGCATGTCTGGGCTGGTGTGCCGCTGGCAGAGAATTTCATTATCAACCCGGGATGGAACTACGGTCCCGACGGTCCGGAGCCCGTCACGGCGAACAACTACATGATCGGGCTAGAAGCCAACCACAATGGCTTCACCGCAGAAGCGAGCCTGTTCCGTACCGACATCGATAGTGCCCGCGTTCCGGTGTATCGCATCGCCGACGGTGGTGCTCTGAACCAGCGTAATCTCGTGTCCAAAGGCTTCGAAATCGGCGCCGGCTACGAATGGACAAGCAGTTATATCAAGCTGAAATATGCTCATATCGACGTGGACGTTAATGGCGTGCCCGCCAATTCCGATAGTGGCAACTATCTGGGCTCCCCCGTTGGCGACATCATCACCATCACTGCCGCCCATACATTCGAGCAATGGAACCTGACGGTCGGCGGCGATATCGAAATCGCACCGAAATATGATCATGTCGTTGCTCCGACAGAACCCTACAAGGCGTACGAAGTCGTCAACGTCTTCACAGAATGGAAGCCGAAGCAGTTGCAGAACTTTACGTTCCGCGCAGAGGTCAAGAACCTCTTCGATGAAAGCCATTCCGACCGCGCCACCTATGGCCAAGAATTCGGCAACGTAACGCCTCTCTACGAGCCGGGCCGCAGTTTCCTCATCACAGCCAAGGCGACCTTCTAACAGGGTGGATCAAGCGTCACCGGCAATGAGATCGGTGACGCAAAAGGAGACGGCAATGATCAAAACCACGGCGACGCTGCGCACCGAGCATGCAGGCAAATACATCGCACAGCTCTGCAAGCATTTTGCCCATAAGGTCGATGTTTCCCATTCGGAGAACCATGGCGAATGCCGCTTCACCTGTGGCACGGCCACCATGGATGCGGAGACCGATGTATTGCAAATCCAAGTGACCGCGGCAGATAGAGACCTGTTGAGCGAAACGCAGAAAGTTATTGAAAGCCATCTCCTGCGGTTTGCCTTCCGGGAGGAAATACAGCCGCTGAAATGGATAGACCCCCTACGAGAAGATATGCCCGCTCCTGTGAAAACCGCGAAATGACATCCATGCGACCCTTAAGGCTTTTAATAATCGTCGGTCTGTTGGCGACCACCACACATGCGGCCGAGATCAGGACAGCACGCGGCCCGGTCGATATTCCCGAATTGCCGGAACGTGTCGCGGTCTTCGACCTTGCCGCGCTCGACACGCTCGACCGCTTGGGCATCAAACCCGCTGGCGTGCCGCAAAAGCTTTATCTTCCGCAGCTAGAGCATCTCAAATCCGGCACGAAAGCGGTCGGCGATATTTTTGAGCCGGATTTGGAAGCACTGAGCGAGCTTGCGCCCGATCTCATCGTGCTGGGTGGCCGAACATCGCCCAAACTCGATTCGACCGCACGCGTCGCAACCAGTGTCGACATGACGATGGATGGCGACGATCTGGTGGAGCAGGCAAAGCTGCGGCTTGCTGATTATGGCACGTTGTTTGGCAAACAGGCCGAAGCCGAGGCCATAGCCATGGAACTGGATCGCGATATCGAGGCTACTCGCGCGGCTGTGGCCGGTAAGGGCAAAGCCCTCATCGTGATGACCAACGGCCCGAAGGTCACGGCTTATGGTCCCGGCTCACGCTTCGGCTGGGTGCACGCCACGCTTGACCTGCCGCCTGCCATTGCCGCTGTGCAGCAGGCCATTCATGGTGAAGTGGTTTCTTTCGAGTTTATTCACAAGACCAACCCGGACTGGCTCCTGGTGGTGGATCGTGCCGCCGCGATCGGTTCCGGTGAACAGGGCGCACGCGCCACGCTCGACAACGAACTGGTTGCAGGCACAACCGCCTGGAAAAAAGGACAGGTCGTTTACCTTCCAGCCGCCGATTTCTACATTGCCGCTGGCGGCATTCAGGCCACACAGCGTGTGCTTGCCACGATCAGAGAGGCATTCTCCGCCGCAAAATGATTGTTTTAGCGCACAAGAATCCGAAACGACTGCCTCGACTGGCGGGCTTAGCGCTCGCCTTTCTGTGTTTGATCAGCCTTGGCATTGGTGCAGGGAATGTTTCTGTCACGACCCTATGGGTGCCGTCCGATAGCACGGAATTATTAGCGATCAGCCGCCTGCCGCGCACGCTGGCGGCCGTGTTGGCGGGTGCCGGTCTGGCAATCGCAGGCTTGATCATGCAAGCCATTGCCCGCAACCGTTTCGTAGAGCCCGCGACTGCGGGCACCGCCCAATCGGCAGAATTTGGTATTCTTCTCGTCACGATTTTATGGCCCGCTGCCACACTCGGCTATAAGGCAATCATCGCGAGCCTTGCCGCACTTGCCGGCACCGGCGTGTTTCTCATGACCGCGCATCGCTTGCCGCCGACCCAGCCTTATCTCGTGCCGCTGTTTGGGCTCGTTTACGGCGGCGTCATCGGCGCGGCAACGACCTTCATCGCCTGGCAGGCCGATCTTCTGCAATATTTGTCAGTGTGGAGCAATGGTGACTTCTCGGGTGTCCTGCGTGGCCGATATGAGCTGCTATGGCTTGGTGCCCTGCTGGTCGTGGCAGCTTGGTTTATTGCCGAACGCCTGACGATCATGGCTCTTGGACGCGAGACCAGCATCAGCCTCGGCATCAATTATCAACGCATGCTACAAATTGGTCTAGTCATCATCTCCGTGATTTCAGCCGTGACGGTGGTGGTCATTGGCGTTATCCCTTTTGTTGGCTTGGTGGTGCCAAATCTGGTTTCGCGATTGATAGGCGACAACATGCGCAACACGTTGCCAGTCACGGCACTTTTCGGCGCAATCCTCACCCTGAGCTGCGACATACTCGGACGGATCATCCGCTTCCCCTATGAAATTCCTGTGGGCACCACGATGGGCGTTGTCGGCGCAATCCTGTTCCTGCTTCTTTTGTTTCGCCGGCGTGCAGATGCGTAATCGGAGCCTTCTATGCCTGGCGCTGCTGGCGTTTGTCTGCATCGTCTGTTTCATGACCATCGGCTTGCGCGGCAACCTCGCATTCGTGCTCAGCCTGCGAGCCGTCAAGCTGGTCGCGCTGATCGAAGTCGGCATTGCCATCGCTATTTCCACGGTGGTGTTTCAAACCGTCACAGCAAACCGCATCCTGACACCCTCCATCATGGGCATTGATGCGCTGTATATTTTCGGACAAATCCTGTTCGTCTTCCTCTTCGGAGGACTTGCCTATGCAACATTGGACGCACGCCTGAAATTTCTCTTCGAAATCATACTTCTCATGGCACTGACATCCGGGCTGGTTCTTCCCATGCTGCGCGCACGCTGGGATATGGGGCTGATGCTGCTTTCCGGCGTCGTGGTCGGCGTGCTGTTTCGCAGTCTGCATTCACTTCTTGCCCGCCTGATCGATCCAAACGAATTCGCCGTGGTTCAAGGTGGCAGCTTCGTCAATTTCAACGATGTGCAGGCTGAGCTTCTCACCATCGCGTCACTCCTGACTGTTGGGGCACTCACCTACATCTGGCGCGCCCGTCATGTCTTCGACATCGTTGCGCTTGGCCGGGACACGGCCATCGGCCTGGGCATCGAATGGCCGAAAATCCAGATCACCTGCCTTCTTCTGGTCTGCGTACTGGTGGCAGTCTCGACGGCGCTGGTCGGTCCTGTCGCCTTTCTCGGCTTGCTGTTTGTTGCTTTAGCCGAGCGGATCGTCCAATCGCGCCGCCACGCGGTGCTGATCCCCGCCGCCGCTCTGGTCGCCATCATCGTGCTGGTTGGTGGGCAGACGCTGTTCCAGCACGGTCTTGGCAACAGTTCGACACTCGGCGTCGTCATCGAATTTATCGGCGGTATCGTCTTTCTCATTCTACTCTGGCGCGGGAGCCGCAGATGATCCGGATCGAACATGTCTCGCTGCGTTACGGTGCTGCGAAAATCCTCTCCGATATTTCCGTGACCATTCCCAAAGGCGGCATCACCGCCCTTATCGGCCCGAATGGTGCGGGCAAATCCTCCCTGCTCAGTTTGATCGCCCGAATGCAGCCATTACAAACCGGATGGATCAGCGTGGATGATCTGCCAATTGCCTCCACGCCAAGCCGGGAGCTTGCCAGAAAGCTCGCCATTCTGCGGCAGGACAATCAGATTGGCAGTCGGCTTACGGTGAAGGAACTGGTCGGTTTCGGGAGATTTCCACACAATCGCGGTCACCAGACACAACTGGACGGGGAAATCGTTGAGAAGGCCCTTAAACTTCTCGATCTTTCCGATTTGTCCGGCCGTTTCCTCGAAACTCTTTCGGGTGGGCAGCGCCAGCGCGCCTTGGTCGCGATGGCCTTTTGTCAGGACACAGACTACCTGCTTCTGGATGAACCGCTGAACAATCTCGACATGTATTTCGCTCGGGAACTGATGCGCTCATTACGGAAGATTGCCGAACAGGACCGTAAAACAATCATCATCGTTCTCCATGACATCAATTATGCCAGCGGATTTGCCGACAGGATTATTGCGATGCGCAACGGCGAAATTATCGCCGATGGACCACCTGAACGTTTGATGACCTCGGACACGTTGCAATCGATCTATGGATTTCACATTGCGGTGGCCGAGATTGATGGACAGCGCATCGCTATGCCATTTGTGGCGGGGAAAAGCGCTCCATGAATGGTTGCGACATATATAGCCAGTGCGTGATAATACGGTCGGCCTCTGCCCCTTTTCACAGGATTTCCGAAGTGCAGTGTTGCGATGGGAGCATTGTGCGACTTGGTCCACCCGCGAGGGACTGATAAGCCATTAGATCAGGAAGCCACCTATTTTGGAGTGCAGCAATCGCGTCACAAGGCGGCGTTACCCATCTTCCTGGCGGCCTGTCCATCCGCGTTAACGGCAAACTCGCCGGGGCGATCGGTGTCGGATCAGGTACAGGAGACCAGGACTTCGAGGTGGCGCGTGGGGCGTTGAAAGCAATAGGAGCCGATGACGTTTGAGATAGGTACCGGCTGGGCACGATGACCGCATGCCCCGCAGGGTCGCGACATCGCTCCTATTCCTCCTCCCCACAACGGTGAGTGATATAGCCTGCCTAGGGTCTGGTCATCGAGCAGATGGATAGGGTTGGAGCGTCTATCGCGCCTGCTGCGGAAGCTGCCGCACGCATCTGATCACAATCTCACGTCGCATGCTGAACAGGATCCGTCGCACTTCGTATCAAACACCCTACATCTTGCATTCTTATTGTTTCTTTCAAACGTGATTAATCAAATTTTTGCTGTTGCCAGTTTATGATACACGTGCTGCGCGTAAATTGGTGCGCGACGGCATCCCTTGATAGCCCCATGATAGGGCTCTCCTGCGCCGAATTGCATTTTGATAGTGTTTATCTGCTGCATCATTTCCGAGGTCATTATGTTGCTCTTCCGTCCGAAGTCACTTGCTGCCAAGTTGATACTTGTCACCGGCATCGCAATCGCTCTGGTTCTTTTCATCTCTAATTTTTTACTGATCGGCGAGACCCGTGACCGGGTGGAAACGCTGATCATGGACCAGGCCAATCTCGAAGCGAAGTCAATCGCCAACGAAGTTATCGGCTCCGTCGGAGAGCTTGCCGGTTCCGCCCGTTCAATGGCGGGCGTCATAGGCCGTGGCCACGATGGCAAGTATATCGATCGCAAATCCGTGATGGATATGCTGAAAGCCAATGTCGAGCGCAATCAGTTGGCTTTCGGCAGCTGGTTTACCGAGGCGCCCAACGCCTTTGACGGCCAATCGCCGCAGATGGCCGGCAAGACGGAACTCGGCTCAGACAAGAATGGCGCCTTCAATCCCTACTGGACCAAAACCAAGGCGGGCGGCTACACGTTCACCGTCGCCGAATCCGACTATAATGCGGAGTGGTATACTCTGGCCGCTGCCAGCCATAAGGGCGCAATCACCTCGCCCTATATCGATAGCAGCACCGGCGAAAATATTTCGATGACTTCGATTACCTATCCGGTTTTGTCCGACGGTAAACTGATCGGCGTCAGTGGCGTGGACGTTTCTCTCCAGTCACTTTACGAAAAGCTCAGCAAGCTGCATCCCTTTGGCTCCGGCCGGGTAACCCTGCTTTCCCAAACCGGTAAGTGGATTGTTGCTCCGAGCAAAGAGCTGTCGATGAAGTCTTACGAAGGCCAAGGTTTGGACGCTATCAAGACCGCGACATCGACGCTATTGCCATCAATCATCAGGAATCTGACAACCGACGGTGGCGGCGAGTTCGACAGGGTCGTTTATCCATTTGCTCTGCCGGATGCGAATGCCAGCTGGGTCATCCTCGTTGATGTGCCGCATAGCGCCACCAACGCACCTGTCAGCGAACAGACTTACGTTATGGTCATAAGTGGCCTGATTGTGCTTGCCGCAGTCATGCTCGCGCTGTTCTTCGCCGTCCGCACTGTCGTGCAGCAGCCACTCGGCGGCCTGGTTGCCAGCGTCAGCGATCTGAGCGCCGGAAATTACAGCGAGCCGGTGAAGAGCCAGGATCGCGGCGACGAGATCGGTCTGGTTGCAAAGGCCCTCGAAGGCTTCCGATTTGCACTTGCCGATACCCGCCGCCTGGAGGCAGACGCTGCCGAACAGCGGCATGCGGCCGAGGCGGAACGTGGACGTTCCGAAGCCGAACGCAACAGCACGGTCGCCGAACAGCGACACATCGTCGCCGTCCTTGGTAACAGTCTTTCCGAGCTGTCTCAGGGCAATCTACGCCACCGTATCGCCGAAACTTTCCCTGGCGAATACGCCCAGCTGAAGGAAGATTTCAACGCAGCACTCTCCAGCCTTGAAGATACCATTGAAACGATGGGCCTCAGCATCGGCAATATCGACAATGGTTCCGGCGAGATCAGCTCAAGCGCTTCGGACCTTGCCCGCCGTACCGAACAGCAGGCCGCAAGCCTTGAAGAAACGGCAGCTGCCCTCAACCAGCTGACGGTTCAGGTCAACTCCACCGCCGAGAATGCCCGGACGGCTGCGAGCAGCGTTAACACTGCCTCGCAGGATGCCGGTCAGTCAGGTGAAACCGTCCAGAAGGCGATCGCCTCTATGAAGGGCATCGAGCAATCGTCGACTGAAGTGTCGCGCATCATCGGTGTTATCGACGAGATCGCCTTCCAGACGAACCTGCTGGCCTTGAATGCCGGTGTCGAAGCCGCACGCGCCGGGGAAGCCGGCAAGGGCTTTGCCGTCGTTGCCCAAGAAGTGCGCGAACTGGCACAGCGCTCGGCCAATGCCGCCAAAGAGATTAAGACGCTGATCAACACTTCGGCCGTACAGGTCAAGGAAGGCGTCGATCTCGTCGGCCGTGCGGGTAGCGCGCTGCACAAGATCACCGATCAGGTGGTGGAGATCAACGGTCTCATCCGTCAGATTTCGGCCTCCGCCAGCGAACAGGCTCTTGGTCTGAAGGAAATCAACTCGGCCATGAACCAGATGGACCAGGTGACGCAGCAGAACGCCGCGATGGTCGAAGAAGCCACCGCCGCCAGTGTTTCGCTAGCCGACGAAGCGAGGACCCTGAAGGGACTGGTCACCCGCTTCCGCATCTCGGCTCAGCAGGGTGGCTCCGCAGCAGCCCTGCGCCAAACGGCACAGCAGATGCGCGCGCCTTCCCGGGGTGCTGCATCGTCTGCGCCCGCTCCAACCGCAGTTCGCAAACCACAGCTCCAGAGCCGCGGTTCGGCAGCCGTCGCACAAGATAGCTGGGAAGAATTCTGAGCCAACGCCAACAAAATAAATCAAAGGCCGCCGGAGTGATCCGACGGCCTTTTTCGTTTCACCGAAATGAAGACACGTCGATCTCAACAAACCACTCGGTAATAACAAAGGAATTGTAGCGTTTTGAATTGGGGTTCATGCCTATGGACGATCTGGACTTACTGAAGAAACGCTCCACAAAGTCGGGTGCCTTACGCCAGCGTGTGACCCAACCCCTATTTCTCTTCTGAAGTTGCTAAAAGCCGGGGTAAGGGAGCCGTCGATCATGATGAGATCAGCGTCGCAGGACAAAACTCTTTTTTAAAACAGAGTAAGCCACCCGTTAGACGACGCGGGACGTTGCACCGGCTGGGAGCGGATTGGCTCTGAGTTCAGCGCCGTCTCGCCCCGGTGGTTTGCCGAACATCCGTCGATATTCGCGACTAAACTGAGACGAGCTATCATAGCCGACGGCGAACGCCACTTCGGAGACATCTTCTTTCATGGCCAACAGTCGCGTGCGGGCGGCCTGAAGGCGAAGCTGCTTCTGGTATTGGATGGGTGTCAGGGAGGTAACAATCCGGAAATGCCTGTGCAGGGACGTCACGCTCATTCCAGCGATCTCGGCCAAATCCTCGATCCGCACTGAATCGGCGAAATGGCTGCCCAACCAGCGAACCGCACGGCCGATTTGAGACATCCGGCTATCGGTCAGTCCAATCTGGCGAACAATCGAACCTTGTGGCCCGGTCATCAAACGCCACAGGATTTCACGCTCAAGGGCCACTGCCAGAATCGGAACATCTTCAGGGCGATCCAGAAGGCGCAGCAGGCGCACGACAGCGTCCATGAGGTCGCTCGAAAGGTCATTGATCGCGATACCGGCGCGATCAGCAGCAACCGGTCGCGGACCAGTGGACTGAAGCAACAGACTGGCAATTGCTTCCGCCCTCAACGTCATACCACATCCCAGATAGGGAAGATCCGGTGTCGCTTGAAAGACATGGGCATCCACCGGCAAATCGACGGATACGACCAAATACTGCCCTTCGTGATAGTCGAAAGTCTGCTGTCCAAGCTGGACACGTTTGCTGCCTTGAGCAATCAACGAAAAAACAGGTTCAACCACAATCTGGCAAGGCACGGTTGGGGCAGATCGGGCGCCGAGAAGAAGATTGGGGATCAGCTGCGATGCCTTCGCATCCGGCGCCGTGTGCTTCAGGATCAGGGAGCGCAACTCATTCAGCAAAACAGTGTCCATTGCCAGATTATGGCATGCTTTGACCCAGATGTCACATCCTTGCCGTCTCGAGATTGGCAGGATTATGCATAAATCTGGTAGGATAATGTCTAACATCCGGGCATTAGCTATGACATTGTTCAGAGGCTTCGACAGTATCCGTCATAGGCGGCGGCACGTCATGGATGCTGGATGCCGCGCATCAGGCGCGTTCGGCTGAACGCTGACAGGTCGATGAATGTCTGGTCGAGCGTCTGGATGACTTAAGGCACCAGCGCCATGGAAACGGCTGCCGCTCGATGTTGAACACTTGCGAAGGACATTTTCCGATCAATCTCAGCTCAGGCTCACCATTATTGCTCAAGAAATACACAGGCCAATAGGTCAGCGCTCTGCATAAAGGATGCTAAAATGGCACTTAATGATTACATCACACTCGGTCGTTCCGGCCTGCGCGTCAGCCCTCTCTGCCTCGGCGCAATGACGTTTGGCGAAGGGCGCGGCTGGGGCTCGTCCGTTGAGGAATGCCAGGAGATCATGGACCGCTTCATCGATGCGGGCGGCAACTTCATCGACACCGCAAACGGCTATACGGCAGGCCATTCGGAAGCAATCATCGGCGATCACATCGGACGCGACGCGGCGAAGCGAGACCGCCTCGTCCTCGCAACCAAGTTCAGCAGCAATCTCTATCTTGGTGATCCCAATGGGGGAGGTTCCGGTCGCAAGGCCATCATCAAACAGTGTGAAAACTCACTCCGCCGCCTACAGACCGACTATATCGATCTGTATTGGCTCCATAATTGGGACGTGCACACGCCGATTGAAGAAACTATGGCGGCGCTCGAAGACCTTATCCGCTCTGGCAAGGTTCGTTATATCGGTATTTCGGATACGCCGGCGTGGAAGGTCGTTGAAGCAAACCTTATTGCGCGCTTCCGTGGCTGGTCCCAGTTCATCGGGCTACAGATCGAGTATTCTTTGCTGGAGCGCAGCGTCGAAGCAGAACTGGTGCCGATGGCCCAGGAACTTGGGCTTGGCATCACGCCTTGGTCGCCGCTCAAGGCTGGTGCGCTGAGCGGAAAATATACGCGCAAGAACGAAGGTGAATTGAAGGCCGACCGCGGCGCCATGGTCCCGCTCAACGAGAAGACCTACGCACTCATCGACGAACTGGAGAAGATTGCCGCAGCCCATGAGAGCACAATCGCCCGGGTGGCGCTGGCCTGGGTGCGTATGCGGCCCGGCGTCACCTCGACCATCATCGGCGCACGCCGTGTCAGCCAGCTTGAGGACAATCTGAAGTCCACCGACATCACACTGACTGCCGAGGAACTGGCCCACCTTGATAGTCTGACCAAACCAACCCCGCCATTCCCGCAGAACATGGAGGCCTATTTCCCGGCGATCCACAATGGTGGGACGACCATCAACGGCGTTGCGGGCGGGGCTTCGATGATCATCAGACCCGGTGAAAAACCGTACTGAGGCTAAACCGGATCGCGTACTGGTTGCCCTGCGGCCTGTACGCGATCCATCTGGACCGACAGAAAAGCACTCAGATAAAACAAATTGCCGAGACCTAGGAGGGGGCAACGCTCCTCCACCCCGTCTGCCGTGTCACAGTTCCGTAGTATCTCAGCCCAGCAATCAGGTTTTACCCCAATTCAGTCCATCTGAACGTTGGCATTCTTGACGACTGGACCCCATTTGGCAATTTCCTGCGCCACATGAGTTTTAAGCTCATCTGGTGAAGAGCCAACGATCTTGGCGCTAAACTCCGCCATGCGGGCGGAAACGCCTGGGTCCACCAGCGCCTTTTTCGCGGCGGCGTTTAGCTTGTCTATCGCCTCTTTCGGAGTTCCGGCTGGCGCAAACAGGGCGTTCCAGGTGTAGGTTTCATAACCCGGCACGCTTTCGGCAATGGTTGGGATATCCGGGAAGGACGTTGCCCGTTCCGCCGTCGTCACGCCCAGCGCCCGCAAGGTGCCGGATTTGATATGTCCGGAGGACGATGGCAAATTGTCGAACATGATGGAAATCTGGTTGCCGAGAAGATCGTTCAGCGCCGGGCCTGACCCTTTATAGGGAACGTGCTGCATGTTCACGCCGGTCATGCTTTTGAACAGCTCGCCCGACAGATGCAGTGGCGTTCCGTTGCCCGATGACGCGTAGGAATATTTGTCCGGGTTGGCTTTCAACAGCGCAATCAGCTCCGGCACCGTCTTCACAGGCAGTTCCGGGTTCACTACCAGAACGTTTGGCACAACGACCAGCAGCGAAATCGGCGCAAAATCCTTTTCAGGATCGTAAGGTTTGGTTTTGAGGATCAGCGGGTTCAGCGCGTGCGTTGCAACCGTGCCCATCAGCACCGTGTAACCATCTGGCTCCGCTCGCGCAACGCGGTCAGCGCCGAGATTTCCGCCTGCACCGGCGACATTTTCGACAATGACCTGTTTGCCAAGTTCATCACCCATCTTCTGCGCAATCACGCGTGCCACCACATCCGTGGAGCCGCCAGCGGCGAAGGGAACAACCAGCGTGATCGTTCGGTCTGGAAACCCTTGCGCGTGTGCTGCGCCATTGAGAAACAGAAACGAAGCTGCCGATGCGGCGAGAGCCAAAACATTCCGCCGTTTGAAAAACCGATAAGACATTGAACCTCCTATTGCGTGACCTCCCCGCCACGGCGTCAGTGTAACGTAATCAGGGTCGAGAACAAGCAATGCGAAAGTTTATGATGGTCGCTGGAAAATACGGTTCTTGCCTTGGTTGGGAACAAACAAAAAGTGCTCCCCATGATCGGAAAGCGCTTCGTTGTGTTCAACTGACATAGATTGGTTTTCAGGCCATCAGGCGCTGGGCATAGGCATGGACCTGGCGGAAAGCCGCTTCGGCACCGGCAATCGCCCGATTTTCTTCTTCTTCGGTTAGTGCAATCTCATCGAGAGCAGCAACAAAAGTGCGCCAGTGCAATCCGCGGCCTTCTGGTGCGCCTGCGAGATGGCGTGCACCGAATGTTTCTCCAAGTCCGAGCTTTCCGGCATATTTCAGCAGAAATGCGGCACCTAGGTTCGAGCCCTCGATCACGTAAAGCCAGCCCAACGTTTCTGGAAGGTCAAACGCGGCATCATTCTTCGTGAAACGAGGGGCTCCGGCTACAGGCGTGTTCAGCGTGAGATCGGCAAGATCCTGCTTGATAAACTCGAGACGGTTGCGTCCTTTGAGGTCTGGAAGGAGACGATCCAGTGTTTCGTTGGAAAACAGGGCATCAAGATCGCTGTGAAACAGATACTGCGTCTGAACGAATTTTCCGAAATTCTCGCGGCTGTCGAAAGGTTTCGCGGCCATGATAAACGCGTCCAGAGCCTCATGGGCCGAGTGCGTTGCTGCTTTCAGACGTTTCGTACGGCTTGGTTCGGCATGCGGCGTATCGATGATCAGTTCTGTAGCAGTCATATCCTGTTCCTTTTCCCAGTCGCTCCAGCGCACATAAAAATCTTTCCTTCTTGAGTCAAATTTTATTACGGGAGCTGGAGATTTAATTACCGTATTTCTTCTCAGTACAAGGCAGCACGGATCGCAGGGTCTGTCGATATTTTCGTCCGCAGAAGCGCCATGAGCATGGGTTTGATCGAAAATTGCTTGGCCCGCGCCTTTTCTGTGAGGCTGCGTAGATATCCGCCAGCAGAATTGATTTCGCTGGCACGCTCCAATATACACGCTATGATTGCGTTCGTATTGTGCATGCCCATGGTTTTTTCCGCCTCTTCATAAGCAGATTGGCTGATCGAGAGCATGGTTCTAACCACGCTGGTGGCTTGTTTCAGGTCATTCCAGCTTCTCACATTGCCGTTTGGCCCATAGAGCGCGATATCCGGGCAGGCTTTGAGCAGGGTTTGCAGATCACAGCCTTCTGGCCTCTCCGCTTTCACGACGATTGATCTGTCATCTGCGTCTTTCAACTCTTCAAAGCCAATATCGGTTTCTACAGGTCGGGTTGTCGTTGGGTTTTTCTCGTTATCCACATCACGCCGTTCAAAAATAGATTCGGATTCTGAACTCTGTATAAGCCGCTCATTTTGATAGGCATTGGCGCTTATTTTTTGCATTTCTACATGTTTTTCCAATTGGTTAGCCATTTCTTCGCGCAAATGCCCAAGTTCTTCCAGAATAAGCAACAGATGTGGGGCCTTTGACTTGCGATCCAGAGCCGATGTGATGACGAGATAACGGTGCATACAGGTTTCCCAGTCACCTTCGATGTTGTCCGCCGTGGCGACTTCATTGAATTTTATAATATCGCGTCGGCACAGGCTGATCTTTTCCCGAAGGCGCTGAAGCTGCAAACGATCTTCGATGACCTGATCGGCGAGATCCCGGATTTCATCGGCGCGTGTCATGAGTGGAGCAAGAAAAAAACCGTAAGCATCGCTGATGCTGCCTTTGCGGTCCTTGCGCGCATAGCGTTTTCCGTTTGGGCTGTCTTTGCGCAGAATAAGACCGGCATCGACAAGGGCTGCGAGGTGACGTCGTAATGTTTGCTCTGCCATGCCATGTGCACGAAGCGAAAGCTGTTGGTTTGATGGGAAGACCACCAGACCATTTTCTTCGGACAGTTCTGCTTTGGGATAAAAGCTCAACAGTGCATTTAGCACAGCCAAGGATCGATCCGAAATTCCGAGCAAAGGCCGTGCTTCGCAGATGGCGCGAAACAGCTTCCATTTATCGATCGACCGCGCAGGGTCAATGCTTCTGGACGCGAACTGGCTTGCAAGAAGGCCAACAGAGACCCCTCGCCGCCCGAAAGGCGTCGTTACAATATCGCTATTCATGTCTTTCACCTTCAAAAAGGCAAAAGAAAATCGCTCACCGAAGAAATATCGATGCCAAGACTCTTGACTATGATTCGCGGAAATGAGATTCTTTGGGTGCTTAGATCAAAGAAAGGCTTCCGTGCGGCAACGTTCGGGGGCTTTTTTCTTTTGGGCTTCGTGCTCCTGTAATGGGTTAAATCGAGAAATGATAATTACTGTTTGGAGCGATGCTCTTCGAACAGTGATTGTAAGTGTTCCAGAACGAAGGCGGCGAACTCTGGGGCCTGCCGACGATCAATGGAAATATCCACCCTGTGATCGGTCTCTACAATCTTCGCCAGCTTTTCACCGCTCTGCGAGGAGAGAACGCCTGTTTTCTTAGGCTCTACCTTTGGCTTCAAGAACTCCAGAATGGATTTGAAACGCTCTTCCGAGGCCAGTTTGGCGACGCTCTCATCACTCAGATAAGCGCGGGCTGCCTCATTGACTTTCGATGAGGAAAGCTGATCGGCAAGGTCCATCCAGCTGCGGCGTCCAACACCTGGCGCTGGTCCAATGATGTCGACAATATCATCGGGGATGCGTCCGACGACAGACAGCATGTTGGAGAGATCGCCCTTAAACAGAGACATGGCTGCCATGATGGTTTCACGAGGGAAACGCTGCTGAAGCTTTTGTGCGAAGCGGGCTTTTTCAATGTAGCTCAGATCGCGGCGCTCGTTGTTTTCCTGACCTTGCGCCACGACAAGCTGTTCATCCGTCAAATCCCGAACGACAGCGCGCACGGGAATGCCGATTTCAGCAATGGCGCGCAGACGACGGTGACCGAAGGCAACCTGATAACGGCCCGGATAATCCGGGTGTGGGCGAACCAGAATAGGAACCTGCTGGCCCTGTTCGCGAATGGCTTCCACCAGACCAACATCAGCCTCTATCGAAGCCGGCATACGGTCTGGAATGAAAGACGGATCGACATCGGCCGGATCAAGCGCAACAATCGTCAGGCCTTCCGCCAGCTTGCGCTCGATCTCTTCAGCACGCTTGCTCCGCTCGGACACTTCGTTGAGGGATTGGCCGATCATGCCCACGGGCGAGTTGATAACGTCTGTGACCAACTCTGGCGAACCGAGAATGGGACGAATACGCGGACGAACACGCTCGACAGGTGCGTCTGCGTTGTCAGCGGTCTTGCCGCCAAGATTTGCGAAGATTTCTTTTCTGCTCATGCGGCTCTACCCCAGGCTTTCTTGATCAAGCCTTCAATTTCGGCATTTACATTCGTCATGGACTCCAGAGCACGGTCATAGGTGGACCGTGTGAACTGTGTCCGTTCAACCTCGAAAAGTGTTTGGTTGGTTAACCCGGCATCGGAGACAGCCGTGGTCTTCAGCATCGGGTGGTTCAGCACATGATCACCAAAGATCGAGCGCAGGAAAGCCACCATCTGATTTTGTGGTCCGTCGCTCGGCTCGAAGCGGGTCACGAGATAACGCATCCAGTGATAATCCGACCGTGCACCAGCTCTGCCGATTTCAGACAGAAGATCGCCGGTCATGGCCAGAAACTGGTTCATCGACATCACATCCAGCATTTGCGGATGAACTGTAACCAGAACAGATGTTGCCGCCGTCAATGCCGACAACGTGAGATAACCAAGTTGCGGTGGGCAATCGATGACGACGACGTCATAAAAGTTTTGCGCCTGCGCAATAGCTTGGCCAATGCGGGCAAAGAACAATGTGTCACCCGGCGCACGCCGCAACAGTGCGCGCGGCGTGTCATGTTCGAATTCCATCAATTCCAGATTGCCGGGAATGATGTGAAGGTCGGGAATGTAGGTTCCACGAACGATCTCTGCGATGGGGCGCTGTTCGCTATCATAACGGATGGCGCCATAGAGTGTTTCGTTCGGTCCCACATCCAGTTCGGGCTGATGGCCGAAAAGAGCGGATAGACTGGCCTGCGGATCAAGATCGATGGCTAGCACGCGATAACCGCGCAGCGCTAAATATTGTGCGAGATGCGCAGAGGTCGTGGTTTTGCCAGAGCCGCCCTTGAAGTTCATCACGGCGATAACCTGCAAGTCTTCGCCTTCGCGGCGATGCGGCAGATAACGGCGTGTGCCACGCGCACCTTGATCGAGGAACTTGCGAATGGTGTGGATGTCTTCGACGGAATAGCTGCGGCGGCCCGCACCTTGTGATGCACTCAGGTCTGGCATCTCGGCAGCGATCTGGCGAAGATAGGCTTCACCGATGCCGATCAGCTTGGCTGTTTCCGACGGCGAGAAGTGCCTCATGCTTTTTTCTGCAAGCGGCGCGAATGTATTTGCGTTGTGAGCCTGCAATTGCGCAGACAACGCAGCCGAATGCTGTAAGATGAGCCCCGTGAGATCAGGGGCTCTGTCAGCAGATTTCAGGTCGGCGCCTTGGGTCATCTTTGATCTTTTCCACTTGTTGGATCAGTTGCGTTTTTTACCGCTGAAATCGGTTTTTTCCGCAATTGAGATATAAGCGCCGATTCTCTTTTTGGCGCAATAGCCATTCTTCCTGACTAAACATGAATCTTTTCAGCCGGCTAACCAGCGTTTTTCGTCCATTTCCTGAGTTAAGTTGCCAGTTGCGATTTGGTGAGGGTGAAAAGAACAAAAAGTTAGCCGCGGCTAACAGCTTGTCCGCTTGTTAATGAGTGGCCCGAAATATCCCGTTGTGAGCAGAATATAATTTATCGAATTCCTGTTTGCCTTTCTCAGCCGTTTACGCTCTTGTTCGGGCGCATATAGAAAGAGGAGATTCTGCGTGCTCTATGATGTCGCCATCGTCGGTTCCGGGTTCTCGGCAATCAGTCTTGTGACCAACCTTCTTCAACAGCTTCCCGCCAATGCGTCCATCGCCATTGTAGGAGATGATTCCAGTTTCGGCAGAGGAACTGCCTATCGCACCGAACTGCATTTACACCGTCTGAATGTACCAGCCGCCCGCATGAGCGCGTTTGCAGATAGGCCAAACGATTTTCTGGAGTGGCTGACGAAACGGGGGCGTACGGTTGACGGAATGAGCTTTGCATCCCGCCATGACTACGGCCTTTATTTGCGTGATACGCTGGCATCGTTGCTGCGAAACAAAGAGCAGCGAGCGCGTGTGGAGTTTGTGAAAGCGAAAGCGGTCTCCTGCCATGAGTGCGATGAAGACGGTGCGATCTTTCGGCTGAATGATGGCCGGAATTTTCGTGCGGCGAATGTCGCGCTCTGTTTGGGTGTCGGCACGGCAAGTTTGCCGCGGCTAACTGCGGATGCAGATACCGCTCTGTTGCGCCGGGTGGTTCGAAATCCGTGGCGTTTGAGCTGGCTATCAAAGGTCCATGCAGATGACACGATTGCCATTCTCGGCTCTGGCCTCACGATGATCGATCAGGTTCTGTCGCTGCGCAACTCCGGGCATCGCGGCAAAATCCATGTTCTGTCGCGGCGCGGGCTTGTGCCGCATGCCCATAGCCTAATGCCGGTTCAGCCGGTTGAACCGGCATTGACGTCGGAGCGGGCGGAGATCAGTGAAATCCTTTTTGATCTGCGCCAGCAGGTGAGGGCAGGGGTGGAGTGGCGGGCCGTGATGGACGGCTTGCGGCCAAAGACCCAAGCGCTGTGGCAAAGGTTGGGGCAGGCGCAGCGGGCGCGGTTTCTACGCCATGCTCTGGCGTGGTGGAATATTCACCGGCACCGCGTGGCACCACAAGTGCACGGCGTATTCGACGCGCTTCTCAATGACGGTACTGTCGCGGTTCATGCGGGCTTTGTCTCGAGGATCGCACGGGTCGACGGTACAAACCTTTTGTCTTACCGGCGGCGTGGCACAGCGCAGGAGCAATCGCTGGCATTTGATTGGTTGGTGAATTGTACCGGCATGGAACGGGCCGGTATCGGCCATTCACCACTGCTTCAGGATATGCAGCGCCAAAACATGATCGACATCGATCCGCTGGGTTTGGGGATTTGTGTCGATGATCATTCACGGGTTCTATCGTGTGACGGCGATGCGCGCCCCGGACTGTTTGCAGTAGGAGCCTTGACAGCGGGGCAGTTTTGGGAAATTACTGCTGTACCGGATATACGCGTCCAGACTCGCAAGGTGGCGGAAGAACTTGTTCTCCGCGTTAGCTCAACCAGCCAGTCACAGCCCATTCAAAGTACAAAATAGTCCATACGAAGTGGTGAAACGCAAGTTGCACTTAGCTTTGCTTTGAGGATTTTCCCCTAATGAAAACAAGGGGATGGTTTTGTGAAAATTATGTCAATTGCCTGGTAAAATTGATACCGGAGCGGCAATGCGCCGCTCTGGTAAAGTCTAGCACGTTAGGCGACACGCTTCAAAGCGTCACCAATGATGGAGACGATGGTGTCGATCTGGTGCTCTTCGACGATCAGCGGTGGAGATAGGGCGATGATGTCTCCGGTCACGCGAACCAGTAGACCTTTCTGGAAGCAATCCACGAAAACATCATAGGCACGTGTCCCCGGAGCGCCGTCACGTGGAGCCAGTTCGATGGCGCCGACCAAGCCGAGATTACGGATGTCGACAACATTCGGCGCGCCCTTCAGCGAATGCAGCGCTATTTCCCACTTTTCGGCAAGATCGGCAACACGCGTCAAAAGACCTTCTTCCTCGTAGACTTCCAGTGTGGCGATGCCGGCAGCACAGGCAACCGGATGGCCGGAATAGGTGTAGCCATGGAAGAGTTCGATCTGGTTTTCCGGCCCGTTCATCAGAGCATCGTAAACCGCACGCTTGGCGAAAACGGCGCCCATAGGAATTGCGCCGTTGGTGATGCCCTTGGCCGTGGTGACGAGATCCGGCACGACGCCGAAATAATCCGTGGCAAATGGTTTGCCGAGGCGACCGAAGCCAGTGATGACCTCATCGAAAATCAGCAGAATGCCATGTTTGTCCGCAATGGCGCGCAAACGCTCGAGATAACCCTTCGGTGGCAGAATGACACCGGCGGACCCGGACATGGGTTCGACGATCACGGCTGCGATGGTTTCCGCACCATGCAGGGCGACCAGACGCTCCAGATCTTCCGCCAGTTCGATGCCGTGCTGAGGCAGACCCTTGCTGAATGGGTTGCGCTCTACGTCAAGCGTGTGGCGCATATGGTCGGCAGGAATTTGCGGGAAAACCCGGCGGTTGTTGACGAGGCCGCCCACCGAAATGCCGCCGAAGCCGACGCCGTGATAACCCTTTTCACGGCCAATGATGCGACTACGGGTTCCTTGCCCAATTGCGCGCTGATACGCAATTGCGATTTTAAGCGCGGTATCGACAGATTCCGAGCCTGAGCCGGTGAAAAACACGCGGTCCAACTGACCCTCCCTGCCACCAGGGGCGACAGCGGCTAGTTTTTCGGCAAATTCAAACGCAATCGGATGGCCCATCTGAAACGTAGGCGCGAAATCCATGGTCGAGAGCTGGCGCTCAACGGCTTGGGCAATGCGCTTGCGTCCATGCCCGGCATTGACGCACCATAGGCCAGCTGTGCCGTCTAGAACCTTGTTGCCATCGACATCGGTGTAATACATGCCCTCGGCGCTGGCGAGCAGGCGCGGGGAAGCCTTGAACTGACGGTTTGCCGTGAACGGCATCCAGAAATTGGCAAGGTTGGGCGTATTGGGTTTGCTGTTGTGATCCATGGGATTTCCTTTTCAAGATGACATATCCATTCAGCACTTCGCATCATCGAACAAGTCTTTTTCTGAATGTCTATAAGTCATTGTTATTTATAGCTTTGAATGCCAAGATTTGTTATATTCCGAACATGTGAAACCGGGAGGCGTCAATGGTCGTGGATATTGGCAACAGATTGCGGCATTTGCGCTCTGTTCACAAACTGTCGCAACGCGAATTGGCCAAGCGCGCCGGTGTGACAAACTCCACCATTTCACTGATCGAGTCCAATTCTGCCAATCCGTCCGTCGGGGCATTGAAACGTATTCTAGACGGCATTCCCATCGGCCTTGCCGAGTTCTTTGCGTTCGAGCCGGACAAACCCCGCAAGGCGTTTTACGCGGCGGAAGAATTGGTGGAGATCGGCAAGGGGCCGATTTCCTATCGCCAGATCGGTGACAACCTGTTTGGCCGCAGTCTTCAGATTTTGAAAGAGTGTTATCAGCCGGGTGCGGGGACCGGGCGGGTGCCATTGGTGCATGAAGGCGAGGAGGGCGGTATCGTGCTGTCCGGACGGCTGGAAGTCACCGTGGATGACGAGCGCCGCATTCTTGGACCGGGGGACGCCTATTATTTCGAGAGCAGGCGTCCGCACACATTTCGGTGTGTCGGGCCGGTGCCGTGCGAAGTCATCAGCGCCTGCACACCGCCGAGTTTTTAACTCAGCGTGCGCAGTGCACATGTCCTACCTACACCAATAAGCTTAGCCGACTAATAAATTATGGCGTTTGTGTGCCTGTGGCGGTGACGTAAATCGCGTAGAGGGACTTTGTGGCGGTGATGAACAGCCGGTTCTTGCGCGGTCCACCAAAGGTGAGGTTCGCGACGGTTTGTGGCACGAGGATTTTGCCGAGGAGTTGACCTTCCGGTGAAAAACAATGAACGCCGTCTGCTGCACTGGTCCATAGATTGCCTGCGGTGTCGAGGCGGAAGCCATCCGGAAGGCCCTTGTCGAGCGCGCAGAATTCGCGCCCGTTCCTCAACCTTTTTCCATCCTCCACATCAAACACGCGGATATGGCGCGGGCGGGTGATATCATGGCTGGACGAAGAGTCGGCGACATAAAGCTTGGTTTCGTCTGGCGAAAAGGCGAGGCCGTTTGGCTGGCCAAAATCATCGATGACGATATCCAGTACGCCGGTGTCCGGGTCCAGCCGGTAGACATTGCGGGTTTGCTGTTCCGGCTCGGCCTTGTAGCCTTCGTAATCGGACAGAATGCCGTAAGTCGGATCGGTAAACCAGATAGAGCCGTCCGAGCGTACTATAACATCATTGGGAGAGTTTAGACGTTTGCCCTGATATTGGTCGGCAAGGACTGTGATCGATCCATCGATTTCGGTGCGAGTTACGCGCCTGCCGCCGTGTTCACAGGAAACCAGCCGCCCTTGACGGTCCCGCGTGTGGCCATTGGCGAAGTTGGATGGCTGACGATAGACCGAAACCGAGCCATCCGGCACCCAGCGCAGAATGCGTTGATTGGGGATATCGCTGAACAGCAGGCAGTTCAAATCAGCAAACCAGACCGGCCCTTCCGCCCAGCGGCAACCGCTGTAAAGCTCTTCAAGCTCGGCATTGCCGGTGATCAGATGACGGAAGCGCTCATCGCGGATGTCGTAAAGCGGGTGTTTTTCGTGAGCCATGGTGCCTGTCCAGAATGATACGTTTTAGCGATTGGGTTTTGGGCCGCCCGCAACGAGAATAACGGAGATAATAATGAGGCCGGTGAGAATGAGGCGCGCGCCTGCGCCAAAGCCGTAAGTATTCAGCATCGACACCACCAGGAACATGAAAAGCGATGCGCCCCATATTCCCGGCACGTTGGAATCCCCACCCGCCACGGCCGTTCCGCCGATGACGACAACGGCAATCGACATCAGCAGATATTCCGCGCCCATGTTGAGTGCGGCACCGCCAGAAAAGCTGGCGAGCAGATAACCGGTGATTGCCGCAAGAACCGAGCAGAGCACGTAGGTCAACAGGCGTGCGCCATCGACCGGAATACCGGTCATACGCGCGGCAAATGTGCTTTGGCCGATGGCGGAAATCCAGCGTCCATAGATGGTGCGATCGAGCAAAGCCCATGCGCCGATGGACAGGACGAGCGCCACCAGCGCTATGTTTGGGATGCCGAAGGTGCTGGAGATGGCAAAGTTTGCGAGGATTTCCGGTGGTTTGATACGAAGCCCACGGTTGGACCAGATGGCCGTCGATTGCACGATGAAACTCATCGACAGCGTGGCAATGATGGGCGGAATGCGCAACAGCTTGATAAGCGCGTAATTGCCGACGCCGATGACAATGCCAATCAGGATGGCGATGCCCAAACCGGGCAGGATAAAACCGTCCGAAACATCCATGAATTTAAGCGCTAATGTGCCGGAAAGCGTCATGGTGGCAGGCACGCAGAGATCGACATTGCCCGGTCCAAGCGTGATGACGAACATCTGACCGATGCCGACGATAACCGAGAAGGCAGCGAAGGTAAGCGCGGCATGGGTGAGGCCGAAGGAGCTTGACCCGCCGGTAAAAAGCACCGTCAGCAGCCAGACGACGAGAGTGGCAGCGAAAGACCAGATCCAAGGTTTGGCTTTGATGAAACGAAACGTGTTCATTGATTTTTCTCCCGCGTTTCAAGGCGGTTGAGAAGGATACGCAGGCCCAGAACGATGATGAGGATCGCGCCTTGTGCGCCGATCTGCCAATCGGGTGAAATGCGCATGAAGGACAGGAACGAACCTGCAAGCGTCAATGTCAGCGCGCCGATGACGGCCCCGATGGGGGAAACGCGACCACCCACGAATTCACCGCCGCCCAGAATGACGCCTGCAATGGAGAGCAGCGTATAACGAAGGGCAATATTGGCATCGGCAGAGGTTGTCAGCCCGACGAGGGCAATTCCGGCCAGCACGGCAAACAAACCAGCCAGTGCAAAAGCCGCAGCGCGGATGCCGACGACCGACCATCCAGAGCGTTCGACCGAGCGCGCATTGCCGCCGACACCGCGAATAAGAACACCGAGCGATGAGCGCATGATGAGGAAATGCGACGCGAGGGCGATGACGACGCTGGCGACGATGGCAACCGGGATGAAGGGCGGACGCGCAACCATGATGTTGCGCACCCATTCCGGTGCCGTTCCGCCAGGGGAAGGAAGAAGCAGCACGGCCAGCCCACCCCAGACGAAACTCATGCCCAAAGTGACGACGATGGAGGGCAGGGCGCGAATGTGAATGATGGCACCGAGCGCCGCATAAACGGCGATTGCCGCTGCGAAGATCAAGATGCCTATCAGCGGATCGCTTTGCAAAAATGTGGCGGTGACGCAGGCGCAGAAGCTGACGAAGGTTCCCATCGACAGATCAAGATCATTGACTGCCATGATGATCATCTGGGCAATGGTCGCAAGGGCGATGGGAACGGCGAGATTGAATAGCAGGTTCAGGCCCGTGTAACTCATGGCGCGTGGCTGCATGTAAAAAACCGCGGCCAGAAGGGCTGCCAGAGACAATGCCGGAATGATGAGGCGGATAGCGCCGGAAGACAATTTCATGGGGTATCTCCCCCGGTAAAGGAGGCGGCAAGCACATTCCGTTCGGTAATCTCGCTGCCCGTCAGCTCTGCCTGAATGACGCCTTCGCGGAAGACATAAACACGGTCGCAAAGACGGATTTCATCCATTTCGGTGGAATACCAGACGAAGGTGCGACCGGCAGCGGCTTCGGAACGGAGGATTTCATAGACCTCCTGTTTTGTGCCGATATCGACGCCGCGCATCGGATCATCCATCAGAACCGTTTCGGCTTTTGTGGCCAGAGCACGGGCAAAAAGCACCTTTTGCTGGTTGCCTCCGGACAGCGACAGGATGCGGTTTTCCATGTCTGGTGTGCGAATTTCAATGCGACTTTTCCAGTCTGCGGCAAGGGCGGCTTCCTTGTCGCGATCCACGAAGCCGACCGCAGAAGACAGGTCTCGCAACGGGCCGATGGTGAGGTTTTTCAGGATGCTCCACAGCGCAAAGGTGCCGTTCAGGCTGCGATCGCCCGCGACGAAAGAAATGCTCGAACCAGATTTCGGTAGCCAGCTACTGTTTTTTGAAAGATAGAGGTCGAGAAGGGCTTGCGTCTGGCCGTGGCCACCAAGTCCGGCAAGCCCAACGATCTCTCCGCGCCATGCCTCAAACGGCAGACCCTGTGCTTTGCGCGGTGGCATGGAAAGAACGGGCGCGCCGGTTTTGCGGCTGGCGTTTTTCTGCCAGTCGCGTTCCTTGACCACACTGCCCATGGCTTCCACCAGTGTGCGGTTGGTGAATTCGCCAGCGAGCCGGTTGGCAACAACACGTCCGTCTTTCATGACGACCACGCGGGTGGCGGTGGACAGGATTTCACCGAGAATATGGGAAATCAACAAAACCGCGCCGCCTTCGCGCACGAACTTGCGCACATAGGCCATCAATTGTTCGGCAAGGCCTGCATCGAGCGAGGACGTCGGCTCGTCCAGAATGACGAGCTTTGGTCTATCGGTCACGTCTGCAAAGTTGATGGCGATTTCCACCATCTGCCGCTCGGCAATGGACAGATCGCTGACGGCGAGCGTGCAGTCTATGCCGTTGCCGGGAAAAATGGCGTTCAGTTGTTTCTGGATAAGGTCCAGAGCGCGGCTGCGCCAATTGCCGCCTTTCATGGCCCTATGCATGACGCGCGCGTTTTCGGCAATGGTGAGGTTGGGGCAAAGGGACAACTCCTGAAACACACAACGCACGCCGCCTGCCCGCGCGGCAGAGATGCCATGCGCAACCGTATCTCCATAAGCTATCTCACCTTCATGTGGAGAGAGACCGCCATTGATGACATTGACGATGGTGGATTTTCCGGCACCGTTGTGGCCGACCAGACCGAGGCATTCGCCGGAGCGGATGGAAAGGTCTGCGCCATCCAGCGCCTTGACCGCGCCGAATGTGACCTTCACGCCGCGCGCGCTGACGACCTCTGCCTGCAATACAGTTTCATTCATGAGCAATTTTGCCATTTACAGAAGGTTGGCACAGGTAAGGAAGCCGGGCGGGGTTATGACAAACCCCGCCCGTTCCGGGAGGAAAGTCGAGACTTTCTTACTTCGCCGACGCGATGACCTTCTGGGCATCGGCCTGGCTGTATTCGACATTCGCAACGCCACCCTTCTGGGTGTTTTTCAGGTTTTCTTCCAGATTGGCCTGATCGATGCGCAGGAATGGTACGGTGAGGTCTTTCTTGACGTCCTTGCCGTCCAGAATCTGCTGCGCAACCCAGAAGGCCAGCGTTGAAACGCCGGGTGCGATGGAAACCGACATGGTTTCATAACCGCCTGCATCCTTCTGCTGCTTCCACCATTGCAATTCATCTTCGCGGTTGCCCATGACGATGGTGGGTGTCGGACGTTTTGCGGCGGCGAAAGCCTGTGCGGCACCGTAACCGTCACCCCCTTGCGTGACGACAGCGGCGACGTCCGGCAAGCTTGGCAGAACACCGGCAACAGCGCGCTGGGCGACGTCCTGCGCCCAGTCTCCGTTGACGGAGCCGACGATCTTGAACTGCGGATTTTTCTTCACGCCTTCGGCGATGCCCGCATGGATTTCATCATCCACCGACACACCGGCAAGGCCGCGAATTTCCAAAAGATTGCCGCCCTTGGGGAGTTTTGTTGCAAGGTAATCCACTTGGCTTGCACCCATGGCCTTGAAGTCCACGGCAATGCGCCATGCGCATGGTTCGGTCACGATGCCATCGAAAGACACAACGATGATGCCAGCGTTGCAGGCTTCTTTCACCGCGCCATTCAGGGCGGTGGGGGAAGCAGCGTTGATGACGATGGCGTCATACCCTTGCAGGATGAGGTTCTGGATTTGGGCAGCCTGTTCGGTTGCCTGATTTTCAGCGGTCGTGAACGGGTCGGCGGCAGCGACGGCGCCCTTGCTGACCGCATCCTTGGTGATCTTGTCCCAACTGGTCAACATGGCCTGACGCCACGAATTGCCGGCATAATTATTGGACAGCGCGATTTTTTTGGCTGCTGTGTCCGCGTGCGCGGCGGTCATTGGCAAAATGGCGGATGCAATTGCTGCGGATGCCACAAGCATCTTTTTAATGGTCATTGATGTTCCTCCCAAGTGCCCGCCCAATCGCAGGCTGAATTTCCGGCCCGCTCCTCAACGGTTTATCCAGAAAAATTTATTGCACTGAGGCTCCTTCCCCAGTAACCCAAGAATGACCAAGACAATCGGTCTTGTACAGGCTGTTCACAGCAATTGATTTGCGGAAACCCGCATAAAATTTGCGGTTTCCCGCAAGACGGCAGGGCCGCAACCGCGCAGAATGCAAGAACAGTTTAAAGCCGGTGCTTGGGAGGGCACCCGTTCATGCTTGATCAGGCGCGCCGTTCTCTTTTCGATCATTATCTCGGCATTTCCAGGCTACTCGCCGGACAGCTCGATTTCAATTCCATCATTCGGTCTGTCGCAAGCGAAATCATGCAGATCATTCCGCATGAGCACATGGATGTCTGCATCAAGCAGTTGGATGATAAATTCCATATTGCTTACGAAAGTGGCATGGAGAGCGAATGGAGCAAACATCCGCCAGCGCTTTTGACCGGCAGCCCCATACGCTCCTTGCTCTCGGGCGAGGTCGATTTTCTGCTATCGGGTAACGCATCCGCCGATCCGCGATTTCATTTCAAAGGTGCTTTTTCAAGTCCTATCCTGACGCTGGGTTTGCAAAGCCGGGTGCATGTGCCGCTGAAAGTCCACGGCGATATTATTGGCGCGCTGAGTTGCTCGTCGCGCCAGCGTGATCTGTATACGATGCAGGATGTGGTGGATGCGCGGGCGGTGGCTGATCTGCTGGCACCGTATTTTTACGCGATCCGTGCCAGCGAGCAGGCCAAACGTTCGGCCATCGAGGAGGCGGAGGCCAATGCGCGCGAGGAGGGTTTGCGGCTGGGCGCGCTGCGGTTGACGCAGGAGTTGGAAGCCGAGCGGCAGCGGATCGGCATGGATCTGCACGACCAGACCTTGGCTGACATCACGCGTCTGACTCGGCGCATCGAGCGGCTCTCGCATGTGCCGGATTTGTCCGGGGAGATGCTGGAGCCTGTCGTTCGCAGTCTTCACACCTGCATGCACGATTTGCGGCAGATTATCGAAGAGGCAAAACCGTCGATCTTGCAACTGTTCGGTCTCGTTCAGGCCATCGAAACCTACCTCGACCGGTCGATCCGCGATAGCGGCACCACAATCGAATGGGCAATTGTGGATGAGACGCAGGGTGTGGTCGACGCGCTGGAAGAAACGGTTGTGATCGCGTTGTTTCGCATCGTGCAGGAAGCCGTCAACAATGCGATCCGCCATGCGCAGGCCGACAAAATCACGGTGCGGCTCTCGATTGATGACGGGCCTGTTGTGATCGAGATCTCGGATGATGGTATCGGAATGCCGGTGGGTGAGCATCACACAGGGCGCGGCGTGGACAATATGAAAACGAGGGCGCGGCTGATTTCGGCGAGTTTTGAAATCGGGCGGGGAATGCAAGCGGGCACACGCATTCGCGTCACGTTACCCTATGAAAAGGAGCTGGTGGATGGACGTTCTGATCGTAGAGGATGATGCGCTGCATCGATCTTATCTCAACGAAGCCGTGCGGGCCGCGTTGCCGGAATGCGTCCATATTCTGGAGGCCAGCGATGGCCGCGCCGGTGAAAAACTGGCACGGGAAAATGACACGGCGCATATCGTCATGGACCTTCAGATGAATGAGCGCAATGGCATCGAAGCGGCACGGACAATCTGGAAGGAGCGTCCCGATACGCGCATTCTGTTCTGGTCCAATTATGCGGATGAGGCCTATGTTCGCGGCGTGTCACGCATCGTGCCGGAAGGTGCAGCGTATGGCTATGTGCTCAAATCCGCATCCGATGATCGGCTACGGTTGGCCTTGCGCAGCATTTTTATCGAGGCGCAATGCGTCATCGACCGGGAAGTGCGTGGTCTTCAGCAAAAAAGTCTTGGCCATATCAACGGGTTTACAGATTCCGAATATGAAATCCTGCTGGATATCGCACTGGGTTTGACCGACCGGATGATTGCATCGCGCCAGAACCTGTCGCTGCGCAGCGTGCAAAACAGATTGCAGCAGCTGTATGAAAAACTGGGCGTCTATCAGACCGCGAGCGATGAAAGTGGTGAGGGGCGTTACAATCTACGGTGCCGTGCGGTGACGGTGGCCTTGCTGCGCAAACTGTTGAACTACAGCGCAATCGAGAAAGCAGAGGCGGAGCTGAATGGATGGCTTCGGCAGAAGCAAGGGAAATCCATTTAGATATTCAAAGCGTTGCTTATTATGAGTTTTATTCCCTGAGAAACACTCCTATTGCATAAATGTTTCATCGTATAACGGGTTGTTATGCATGTTCTATTTCGCCCTATAGTTTTTCAGGCTCGAATGTTAATGATTTATTAACTCTCCCGGCGCGAATATTAGAACATTCTGATTACCCGCTATTCGGGTGATCATCTGCTGCGCGCCAGGGACCATCGGTGGCGTGCCAGCCGGAGGGAGAGAGCATGAAGTTCGCGACATCAGGCTACATCGTATCACTTGCGACACTGATCTTTACGCCAGCATCCAGCTTCGCACAGGTCGCCACGACAACTTTTAACGTGCAGATTACCATTGAGGCGTCCTGCCTGATCAACTCCGCAGGCTTGCTGAACTTCGGCACCAATGGCGTTTTAAGTGCCAATGTGGATTCAACCAGTCAGATCGTGGTGCAATGCACGACAAGCACGCCATTCACGTTGGGGCTGAGTGCTGGAACAGGCTCGTCCGCAACTGTTGCGAACCGTCTTATGACCGGGCCTGCCGCTGCAACGATATCCTATTCCCTCTATCGGGATTCCGGCCACACACAGTTGTGGGGAAATACGGTTGGCACGGACAGGCTGGCGGGAACGGGAACGGGTGCTGCACAAACCTTCACCATTTACGGGCGCGTGCCTCCACAGACGACACCTGCGGTGGGTGTCTACACCGATACGGTGACGGCTACGCTCAACTATTGATCGCCACAGGGAGAATCGCGCATGCGTCTTTTTACCTTAGCGGCTGCGTTTATTGCCGGTTTGTCTATTGTACCCTCACACGCCGCATCGTTGCGGGTTTCGCCTGTTATTCTCGATCTCAAGGCACCGACAGCATCGTCCAGCCTTCGGATATGGAATGAGGCAAAAAGCCCGATCAACGTTCAGGTTAGAATTTTCCGTTGGACCCAGCAAAACGGGTCGGATGTGTTAACGGCAGCGGACGATGTGGTTGCCAGCCCGCCGATGACGCAACTGAAACCGGGTGCGGAAAACCTTGTTAGGATCGTCCGGCTTTCCAAAGTGCCGATCAAGGCCGAGGAAAGTTACCGCGTGATCGTGGATGAGCTGCCGTCGCGGGGCAAACCCCAGTCCGGCACGATCAATCTGGTTATTCGTCACTCCATCCCCGTTTTCTTTGCGGATGCAGCGGCGAGCGATGCGGAACCGGTGTGGTCGGTCACGCCACAGGCTAACGGCTATAAGGTGTCTGTTTCCAACAAGGGTTTGAAACGGATACGGATTGCCAACCTCAAACTGTTGGGCGGTAACGGGCAAGCGGTTGCCCAGCAACAGGGTCTGGTGGGTTATGTGCTTGGCAAATCCAACGCAAGCTGGATGGTTCCGGCAACGGATAACAAGCGATCCGGCGGCACGTTGAAGATTTCGGCAGACAGCGAAGGCGGCCCCGTCAATGCGACGGCGCGCGTCACGGGCGGCTAGCCTCGCCGTTTTGACGATTGCAGGTTTGACGATCATTTCATCGAGCAGTTTCTCCGTGGCGCAGGATGTACCCCCTGCGGCGCCACCGGCTTCTTTTGCCGCAGAAGAAGCGGGGCAGTTGCAGCTCGAAGTCTACATCAACGATGTCTCGACAGAACTGATCGCCACATTTCGTCAAAACGGCACCGGGTCGCTGCTGATCGAGCCGGTCCAATTGAAAAATGTCGGAATTTCTCCAGTCGAAAGCGCCGCTGGCGAAGATGGCTGGATCGACATTTCCAAGCTGCCAGATGTAACGGCGCGTTACGATGAAGCCAGTCAGTCCGTCTATTTCACCCTGTCATCGGCAGCGCGGGCCAGCAAAGTTATCGATGCGTCCGGCAAGACCAGCCGGAATGACGATGAGGCACAAGGCAAAGCCACAAGCAATTTCGGAGGCTTGGTGAATTATACGCTCTATGGATCATCCGGGGGCAACAGATGGTCGGATATTGCCGACTTCAACGGTGTGTCAGCCCTGTTGGAAAGCCGCGTATTCGGCCCGCTCGGCGTGTTGTCCTCCTCTCAAATCTTGAGCACATCGCAGCTTGCGCAGTTCGACACAAAGCGCCTCGACACCACGTGGAGCTATTCGAACGAGGAGACGCTGACGACATACCGCGCTGGAGACCTGATAACCGGAGGGCTTTCCTGGACGCGCCCGACGCGGCTGGGTGGCGTGCAAATTCGCAGAAATTTCGACCTACGGCCTGACATCGTCACGATGCCGATGCCGGAATTTGCAGGCTCCGCAGCCGTGCCGTCCACCGTGGATGTCTATGTCGATAATATCAGGCGTATATCGCAGGACGTTCCTGAGGGTCCGTTTTCTATTACCAATCTTCCCGTTGTCAGCGGTGCTGGCAATGCGCGGCTGGTGGTGCGTGATGCGCTGGGCCGCGAGACGGTTTCGGAAACGCCCTTTTTTGCATCTGCCGATTTGCTGGCGAAAGGTCTCATCGATTTTTCCGCGGAACTTGGCTTTGCCCGACGCAATTATGGGACTTCGTCTTTTGATTACGATGAAAGATTGCTGGGGTCCGCAACGGTGCGATATGGATTCTCAGACAATTTGACACTGGAAGGTCACGCCGAAGGCGGGGAAGATTTTTACAATGTCGGCCTTGGCGGCGTTTTCACGCTCGGTAGTTTTGGACTGGGGACGGTGTCTGGTGCTACCAGCCATTTTGGTGCCGAAAGCGGTTATCAACTTTCCGGCAGCGTCGAAGCGGACTTGCTCGGAATGCAGGTCGTCGCCCGGTCTCAACGCACATTCGGCGATTACCACGATATGGCATCCGTTTCTGCCAATATGGGGAAAAATGAAACCATATCCGGTCTGTTGAGTGCGCGTGCGCCGCGTGCTCTGGATCAGATTTCTGTGTCCACCCGGCTGGGCTTCGATGAAACGAGCCTGAATTTTTCCTACACGCAGCTTGAAACCTTCGATGAAAGGAAATCCCGGCTGCTGGGTCTTTCCGCGACACGGCCGTTTGGAGAAAACGGCAACGTGTTCGTCACCGCTTACAAAGACCTTGAGGATAAAGGGTCTTACGGTGTTTTCGCCGGGCTTTCCTGGACATTCGGTGGAGGTATTTCCAGCTCTGTCGGTGTGTCGTCCGATGCAGATGGGTATTCGATGACGGCGGACGTTTCAAAATCCGAAACCCAGACCGAGGGAAGTTACGGTTGGCGGTTGCGTGGTTCCAGAGGCAGCAGTGATATCGTGTCTGCATCGGGCAGTTATCGCGGCAGCGTGGCGCGAGTGGCGGTGGGGGTAGATCAATTCAACCGGACGACACAGGCCTATGCGCAGGTGGATGGATCCATTGCGGTGGCGGGCGGCGACGTTTTTGTTGGAAACCGGATCGATGACGCTTTTGCCGTTGTGGATGCAGGGGTACCCGGAGTGGATATTCTGCTGGAGAACCGCCCCATCGGCCAGACCAACCGTCGCGGCAAGATATTGCTGCCGAACCTGCGGTCTTATGATTCCAACACGATCACGCTCGACCCCAGCAATCTTCCCGTCGATGCCCGCATGGAAATGACCAGGAAAACGGTCATTCCAGCCGAAAAGGGTGGTTCCGTTGTCGATTTCAAGGTGCAAACGCAAGGACGGGTGGCATTGGTGACACTGAAAAATGAAAGCGGAGACTATATCGAAACGGGATCGGCCGGCACGATCGATGGTCATGGCGAGTTTGTGGTTGGGTATGATGGGCAGGCCTATCTGGACAATGTTTCTGAAAGGCATAGGCTTTTCATCACGCAGCCCACGAAAGGCGATTGCGAAGCGCAGCTTATTCTGGGGAGCATGGTTGAAACCCGAGCAACTCTGGATGCGGTATGCAGGAGCGTTCCATGACGATGTTGATCCGCACAAGTCTGGGTGTTGCTGCTTTTCTGTCCGCCTCTCCAGTGCTGGCGCAAACATGCAGCTTCAGTATGTCGGACATGAATTTCGGGTTCGTCAATCTGGCAAGCGGCAGTGCGGTGGACAGCACGGCGACACTGAATGTGAGTTGTTCCAATCCCCTATCGCTTGCGCTTTCGGTGCGGATTTGCCCGAACATCAATGCGGGAAGCGGAGGCCAGTCCGGCGGTATTCGGCGGATGCTGCAAGGCAGCAACAGTCTCAATTATCAGCTCTACCAAAACGCCGGGCGGACCACGTCCTGGGGTTCGGCGGAGATAGCGGCGCTCGGGTCTCCTCCGGCGATTGATCTGGCATTGCCGCTTTTGTCCAACAGCACCACCCGCACGGTTTATGGCAGGATTTTGGGTTCCCAAGCATCTGCGACGCGTGGTTTGTATCTTTCCAGTTTTGCCGGTGCCGAAACACGCTTCAACTACGCCTCCTACACGTTGCTTGCGCCAAGCTGCGCATCTATGAATGACAACCCGACACAAGTGGCGTTCAACGTCACGGCTGCGGTGGAGCCGACATGCATCGTCACGGCGCAACCCATCAATTTCGGCGGTCATGGAGTTCTCAATACGATCGTCGATGCGACGGGCTCGATTTCGCTGACCTGCACCACCAACCTTGCCTACAGCATTGCGTTGAATGGTGGCTTGAGCAACAGCCCGCCGGCCTCTCGGCAAATGGTGCTTGCTGGCTCATCGATTACCTATGGTCTTTATCGTGATCTGGCCCGATCCAATGTCTGGGGAAGTGGGACGGGACAGATTGCCACCGGAACCGGAACGGGCACGCTTCAAACCTTGGCGGTCTATGGTCGCGTTCCCGTGCAAAGCACGCCGGCACCGGGGATATATTCCGACACGGTTGTCGTGACGGTCAGCTATTGAACAGTAGCCAAACCTCAGGTCCGAATATCCCGCGCCGTGTTTTCGAAAAACGGTATGTTAACACGTCAGCCCTAGACTGTTGATTGCGCAAAAGTCGGGCATCGTTTCTGTCTGGCACCAAGCAGATGAGACGGATATGGCGATGAACGACACCACATCTTACGAGCAGCCTTATCGTGAGCAGGCGCCCGGACCGGCAAATCTTTTCCGTCTGGCGGCTTTGCTGTGGCGCAATGCGCTTTTTATTCTTTTCGTTGGCATCGTGTGCGCGGCACTGGCTTTCGGCGCGTCTTTGCTGATCCCGAACTATTACGTCGCCACATCGCAAATCCTGCTCGACCCCGAAGGTTCGCGGGTTCTGGAAAGCGATCTGCCCGGCCAGCCGCGAGCGGTGGATTCGCACGTTCTCAATCAGCAATATATTATAACGTCTGCTCAGGTTCTGTCCCGCATCGTGGAAGGCCAGAAGCTTTATGACGATCCGGCATTCGGTGCCGCCGAGCCCGGTTATCCGGACCGGGAAAGCCGCAGCAATCTGGCGCTCGATACGCTGCGCAAGGTGACGTCCGTTGCCGCTGTGGGCAAGAGCTTTATCGTCAACGTCTCAGTCAAATCCGATAGTCCTGAGCGGGCGGCGGAACTCGCCAACCTTATCGCCACGACCTATACGCAAGTGCGTATTGAAATGAACAGCGATGTTCTGAAACGCACCGGCGGCGGGCTTTCCGCGCAGCTGGACCAGTTGCGCAAGGCTGTTGAAGATGGCGACCGCGCCGTGCAGGCTTATAGGGCCGAGCATAATCTGGCTGACATTCAAGGCAGGCCGGATGTCGAGCAGCGGATTGCCGACGCCAACACCGAAATTTCCAGACTGTCAGCGACGGTGGCGGAAAACGAAGCGCTTGTTGCAGAGCTGACGCGCGCCAGAAACGATCGCCAATATCTGCGCTCCATTCCCGACACATCGCTGACACCTGCGATTATCTCCCTGCGCGCCCGTTATCAGGAAAGCCGCGAGGAAGAATCCGTTCAGGCAACGTCGCTCGGTGCGCAGCATCCGTCATTGCAGGCCGCGCGGGCACGTAGCCAGTCGCTTGCCAATATTCTTGACGAGCAGTTGCGCAATTTTTCCACAGCGACCTCGGGCAATCTTCAAAGGTTGAGAAACCAGCTGGCTCTTTCGAAAACCAATGCCGATGCGCTGAAAACGACGCTCAACAGCGACGAGCAGACCATGGTGCGTCTGCGCGAATTGCAGCGCAAGCTGGAAAGCGACAGGGCGGTTTATGAAGCCTTTCTGTTGCGCACCAAACAGCTTTCCGAGCAGCAGGGAACGTCGAGCGAAAACCCGCAAATCATTTCCAGTGCCGAGCCACCTCTGCGCAAGGCCGGTCCTCCTCGCACATTGATGCTGGCTGGTGGCGGCATTTTCGGTCTTATTCTGGCCGCGGGTCTTCTCATCCTGCGTGACCAGTTCTGTGGTCAGCCAGTCGATACAAGACGGTTTGCACGCGCGCCGCTCAACACGTTCCCCGCCAGCGAGGTCAACGGCAAACCCGCCGTAACCCTGTTGCCGGTCCCTGCCAAAACCGAGACTGTGGCTGCTTCGCCCGGTGCCCGCTACGAAACCGTCATTCGTGATGAGGATGCGAAGGCACTGATCGCTACGGACGGTGAAGGCTTTGATGAGCTTGCCCGTTTCGTGTCCGCTTCGATCGAACCTGCTGCCAATCATTCGATATTCGTGGTCGCCACAGGTCCGAAAAACCGCTCGCCCTATGCAGCCTTCAATCTGGCCACCAATGTTTCCAGATTGGGAAGGCGTGTTCTTCTGGTGGACGGAGCATCCAATGATCCGCTGCTGACGGCCATGTTGTTGCCGGAGCACACCGGCCAAGGTGACGCGCGAAACATCGATGCAAAGGGCTTTCACGGCTTTGAATCTATGCCGTTGCTTCACTTCGCGCCCGCAGATCAGAGCGGCGGAGCTGAAAATATCAAGGCATCCAAGGACAATAACGGCGAGGCTTTTGACCTCATCATCGTCGATGGCGGCGTTGCCGCCAAGTCGCGGGTTCGGCCAAGCCTTCGCAATGCGCTGGACGAAGTGTTCTTGATGCAGCATGAAGAAGACACAGGCAGCGTGGTGATTGCGCTCGTGACCCTGGAAGAGAGCGGGCTGGAACAGATCAAGGTTCTCCGCATGACCCATTCCGGGCTTCAATATTGAGGGCAGACATTGGCTGAAAACAACAACCGGGCAGCCATGCGTATTCCTTTTTTGCAAGGCCGCTCAATTACAGGTCTGAACGTTATATTCAACATGGGTCTGCGCGGTTCGACCCTGGTGCTGCGTTTTGCGCTGTCCTTTTACATCGTCAAATTCATGGGTCTTGAGGCCGCCGGCATCTATGGCCTGGCGCTTGGTGTCGTCAACGCAGCACCGGCCATTCTCGGCTGGGGTCTGAACTATTTCATCGCCCGCGATGTCAGCGGCAAAACCTCTGGCGTTGCCGGTCTTTACATGAAAACGCGGTTGCTGGTGACGGTTACATCGCTCATCGCGATGACGGCGATTGGCCTGATCGCGGCCTACTTCATGGGCCACCCGGTTATTCCGCTGTATTTCCTCATTCTGCTGGTCGTCTGGCTCGAAACCATATCCTGCGACATTCATGTGCCGTTGATTGCGCAGGAAATGTCCAGTCAGGCCAACGTTCTGTTTTTCCTGCGAACATCCTCGTGGATTTTGCCGGTCATCGGTCTGGGTCTGGCGTTTGAATCCTTCCGGAACATAGAGACCATCATGGCCGCGTGGAGCATGGGTTATATTCTCATGTTTACCGGACTGTTTTTTTTCCTGCGCAACTGGCCGTTCAGGCGCATTCTTCAGGCACCGATGCGGCTCCGCTGGGTCAAGAAGCGCATGCGCAAGGCATGGCTGATCTACATCAGTGACATGAGCAATGTCGGGCTGGTTTATGCCGACCGGTACATCGTTTCGCTGCTGCTCAGCCTTTCGCTGACCGGCGTTTATACCTTCTACTGGTCGCTGGCCAATGCCTTGCAGACGCTGATTTCGACGGCAGTTCTGCAAGTGGCCATCCCTGCTTTGTTCAAGGCGTACAACACCGGCTCTATGAAAGAATGGCGCGAAGTGATGATCTGGCAGTTCACCAAAACAGCTGCCGTTGCCTTCGGGCTGGGCGCAGCGATTTTTGTGAGCGGCAATATTCTCGTGCATCTGATGAACATGCCGGAACTTGGCCAGCATCAGGTTATGTTTGCACTTCTGTTGCTGACAGCTGTGGTCCGGTCCTGCACGGACCTGATGGGGTTGGGACTGAACAGCCTGCGCAAAGACGGGCACTACGCTTTCGTCAACCTATCGAGTGTCCTGCTGTCTATCGGCATGAGTTTTGTGCTGATCAGCACCTTCGGCTTTATCGGGGCAGGGCTTTCCGCCTTCTTTACAGCGCTGGTGACGGCCTCGATATCCAGCACGATGTTGTGGCGGGCGTCGCGGTCTTAAGGGTATTGAAGCGTCGGATGGATCAAAAAAATTACGAGATAAGAGGCGATTGAAACCATGGCATCGGATCGGCAACAGCATTCTTTGATGCGCCGTATTTTTAAGAAGCTCTATCACAAGACGATCCAGAGCCTGCCGCTGAAGCAGGCCACGCAATTGCAATATTATCGCTATCACAAATTATGGGCCGATCTCGACAACCCCAAAACCCTGAACGAGCATATCGCCGCCCGCAAAATTGCATGGAGAGGACCGGAATCAGACCCGCGCCTCATTCTGCTGAGCGACAAAATTGCGGTGAAGGCCCATGTCGCCGCGGTGCTGGGCGAGAGGTGGGTGACGCCAACCCTGTGGCGCGGCAAAAACCTAGACGAATGCCCGCCGCTGCCATTTCCTTACGTCATCAAGGTCAACCACGGCTCGGACCGCAATATTTTCGTCTACGGACCAGACGATCTGATCGGCGCGAAGGCACAATGCGACATATGGCTTGCGGGCCGCACCGCGTGGCGACTGGCGGAAGAATGGTACAACCACATCGACCCGGAAATTTTCATCGAACCCTTTATCGGTGAAGCTGGCGAAGCGCCGGTCGATTACAAGCTTTTCTGTTTTGAAGACGATATTCCTTGCATCCAGATCGACACGGCGCGTTTTACCGACCATCGGCGCTGCTTTTATGATGCCCACTGGAAGAAGCTGGATTTCGGACATTATTATCCGCTGGAAACCAGAGATCTTCCCCGCCCGCCGCATCTGGATGACATTGTTGCTGCGGCTCGCAGGCTGGCGCAAGGGTTCGAGTTCGTTCGTATCGATTTTTACGACAAGCCTTCAGGGCCGCTTTTTGGGGAAATGACGTTCAGCCCGACCTCGGGTTTCGGCGCCTTCAGACCACCTTCGACGGATGCGTGGCTTGGAACCTTCTGGAACGACAAGCCAGCCGGCACGTTTCGCACCGGCGCGGAATAAGCATCAACTGCCGGTCGTCTGTGGCTTGCCGTTTTGCTCCGGCGTGGCCAGAAGGTAGGACAGAATGATGCCGCCGGTAAGCCACGCGACCACGACGTAAACGTAATAGAACCCCGGCGTGAACACGGCATTGAAGAGAAACAGGAAGGCGATGTAACCGCAGGCGACCTTTCGCAAGCCGAAACGGTTCGGCTGCAAATTGTCGTGCACCCACATTTGAAGTTTGCCGAAGTAATAACCGAACAGCGTCGCGATGAAGATCACACCGGGAACGCCGAAATTCAGATAGGCCTCGCCGAACAGAGTGGGGCGAAGGCCCGCATGGAATTGTGGGTCAAGACCCGCCAGTGTGCTGGTGATGATGCCCATGCGGAAATCATTTCGAAACTCGCTTATGAAGGACGGCACCAAGGCCATATATCCAGCGAGATAAGTCATCCCTTTATAGAAATGGCCATCGAAGCCGCTCAATATCCACGCATAATCGCGGAAATCCGAAAAATTATTGCCGTAGAATATTTGGTAGGACACGACCTGAAGAAAATCCACGCTGTCATTCCCATCGGCGGTGGAGCGCAAAATGCCGATGGCAATGGCGATGGTGACAAAGCCTAGAATGGACAAGGCGAAGGCGGCGATGTTTTTGTAGCGATAAGCGATGATGAGGCAGACGACGAAAACGAACAGGGTCTCGATGCTGGCCCCGCGCGTACCGATCATCAGACCCAGTGCACTGCACATCAGCCCCATGAAAACAAAAAATCGGCTGTAACCGAAGCCATACACCAGCAGGCTGAGGGTGATGGTTGGCAAGATCACAGAATAGAGGTTGATTGCGGGGCGCAGCGACGTGTTTTCAAACGAAAACTGCCGTCCCTCGAAGGGCCGCACGCCAAGAGCGATCAAACCCATTGTCGCGAAAATGATGACGACCAGTGATATCCAGACGCCCGGTTTGGTCTGCCAGAATTCATAACCCTTCTCTACGAAGGTAAACATGGCGCTTTTGCCGGAACTGAAGGTTGCCAGCCCCATGCCAACCAGAACGAAAACCACGCCGAGGACGGAGAGATAAAAGGCCTCGTTAATGTATTCACGGATAATGTAGAGCGAGTCGCCCACGGCCTCCATGTTTCCGTCTGATGACGCGAAGGGGGACATGACGAGGATGGGAAGGACGTTATAGCGGATCCAGAAATAGGATGAGAATGTCAGCACGCCCCATTTATAAAATGAGCTGACATAATAAAGCAGGAAAACCAACCAGCCGATGATGAGGATGAGCCAAGCCAGATTGGACATTTCAGACCTTGTTGCCCAAGCGGGTTGCTACAATCGGAGACGGAAAACTTACCCTCGACCGTCGCAGAAATCGGTTAAGAAGCTTTTAACCATGTTGCCAGAGGGGCCTCAGCGCTGTGCGGCGGAGAGCAATATTGTTTCCAAGCGGGCGTAGTAGCCGGATTGTTCGGCGGTGCCTTTGAAGTTGGCAAGTCCGGGAAAAATCTCGTCGCGTTTTTCCCACCAGTTTTTCTGGCCGATGGACAGCGCTTTTGCCAACAGGCCTGAAAGTGCATCCGGTTTATCGGGGTCGTAATGCCAGCCGGTCTGATGTTCGTGGATGATTTCTGTCGTTCCGCCACGCGATGTTCCGATGACCGGAACGCCGTAGATGGGTGCTTCGACCAGAATTCGGCTTTGCGGTTCGTGCCATCGCGACGGGACGATGATGACATCGGCAACGCGGTAAATTTCCTCCGGCCTTACGAAGCCTTTGAACTCCACCGGCGCATCTTTCGCCAATCGCTTCAACTTCGCCAGATCGGCGTCACGACCCCGCCCGGCAATGAGAAGTTTGGCGTTTCCGTGCTGGGGCAAGGACACGAAAGCACGCACAAGATCTGCCACCCCTTTTTCCGCGGCAATCGCGCCGAGATAACCGAAGGTGAAAACGGGTGCGGACGGGCGGTGTCTGCCAAGGATCGTTTTATCGTAACTTTCCAAGGTGGCATTTGTGTTGTGCATCACATGCCAGTCGGCATCCTGCAAAACACCATTATCGGCAAAGCGCTGGCGAAGTGCATCACTTACTGCGATGATCGTCATGCCAGCGCCAGCCATTTTGCGCATACGCCCGTTTAAAATCTTGCAGTCCAGACAGGGGCGATCGCAATTGTGGCCGTTGCGAAACATGCTTGTTTTGGGACAGAGCAATCCATAATCCCGCACATGCAGGCAAATCGGCACATTGGCGCTGCGGGCCGCCTGAAAAAGTGCTGGCTGCATATAGGCCGAGTTCTGGGCATAGATGAGATCGAATTTTTCCCGTTTCAGAAATTGGGTCAATTGCTCCGGGCAGATGGCGCCCAATGCGGTGCGCACATGCCAGCTGGCACGTCGCAAAATATTTGCGGAGGATTTGCGCGGCAGCGGCAGATAGCTGTTGTTCCAGGGCAGTCTCACAACGCGAATTCCACCCGGCAGACGTGTTTCACCCGGTGGTGCGAGAACATCCCCGTCCTTGCCCAAGGCAAGAACGGTGACATCGTGGCGTTGGCCAAGCTCGATCGCGCCCAGGCGCGCAGAGATTTCCGCGCCACCCTCCTCTTGGGGAGCAAAAGTTTGCGATACGATGCAGATCTTCAAATCCGCTTACCCTCTAGCCGCGAACGAAGCGCGATGCGGTTACCCTCTGCGCTACTTATGCCGCTCAACCATTTAAATATATTGAATCGCGCACATGCAGATCATGTAGTCTTTCGACGGAACATAGAAATAAACAAATTTTGTAAGCCGGCCACATAACATCGTTAAGGTTGAGTTCTTTTAAAACATGTTGATCCAGCCGTATTGCCTGCAATTTTTTGGCTGATCTTCCATCTTGATTAAGGAATTTGGGATTTAAGTCTAACCAGAAAGGGCAGATCCTCGTGTGATCATATGCCGTGAATGAGGTGGATCATGAGGATTCTGCATGTTTTTGAGACGATTCCCGGTGGACCCGCGACCTATTTCAATGAAACGGTTCCTACGCAGATAAAGGCTCTCGGCGCAGACAATGTTCGCGTCATCGTGCCTGATGCTCACGTGAGTTTTCTGAAAAACACGCCCGCGTCCTGCATTGCCACATTCAAAAGACGCAAACGATACCGCTCACTTCCGGCGCTGGCTTTGGCTGTTTTGCGGGAGGTGAAAGCTTTCCGTCCGGATATCATCCACGCGCATTCGACCTTTGCAGGCATCATTGTGCGCGCCATCGGCGTGTTGCCGGGCAGATTTCCGCCTATTATCTATTGCCCGCATGGCTGGGTATTCGACATGGAAACGCTCGGTCAATTCCGCCATCCCGCCCGTTGGCTGGAGCGCATGTTGTCGCCGTTTTGTAGTAGCATCGTGGCCATATCGCAGCATGAATATCGCCAGGGTTTGAAGGCTGGTATTTCTGCTAACCGTATGGTTGTCATTGAAAACGGCATCTCGTCGCAAACGCCACCCATTGTTCCAACAGAGTGGGTCGATCCTCGCACAAAAGTTCTGTTCGTCGGACGTCTGGACCGGCAAAAGGGCGTTGATATTTTATTGAAGGCGGCAGCCGAGCTGGATGGCAAGGCGGTGTTTCGCGTTATCGGTGCGCATGTGACGAACAAGACAGAAATCGTCGCAACTTTGCCTGCCAATGTCGAGCTTTTAGGATGGAAGTCGCCGGAAGAAATTGCCGGTCATCTGGCAGTCTGCGATGTGGTTGCCATGCCGTCTCGCTGGGAAGGTTTTGGGCTTGTTGCGCTGGAAGCCATGCGGGCCAGCAAACCGGTGATTGCTTCTGCCGTTGGTGGTCTGCAATCTGTCGTCAGCGATGGCAAAACCGGGCTGCTTTTTCCGACAGGAGATCACAAAGCGCTTGTTGCCGCCATCGCATCCCGTGGGCCGGGAGAGTGGGCGCAGATGGGATCGGCAGGTTACGAGCGCTTCATGGAGCGCTATAGAAGCGAGCGGACGAATGATGAGTTGATGCAGCTCTATCGCAGAGTATCCGATGACTGGCCGGTTGAAAGCCGCGAAATCGCATGAAATATTTTATCAATGGCCGTTTTCTAACCCAGAAAACCAGCGGCGTGCAGCGCTTTGCGCGGGAGATCGTCAAGGCGCTGGATAAGCGTCTTTCGTCATCAGGTCTTCGCGACGAATGGGTTTTGCTTGCGCCGAAAGGTGCGGCACTGGACTTAAAACTGTCTTCCATCGTGCAACGACATGTCGGTCATCTTTCTGGCCACCCGTGGGAGCAGACGGAGCTTTTCGCATCGTCGCGCAACGGCAGGCTGATCAATCTCTGCAACAGCGGACCTGTTTTGCACGGCAAAAGCCTGACCGTCATTCACGACGCCATGATTTTCCGCACGCCCGAAAACTTTTCACCATCCTACCGGCTGGTGCACAGTACACTCGGACGCGTGTTGGCGCGACGTGGACATATCGCAACCGTTTCGGAATTTTCCAAACGCGAATTGGCGGAAACGATCGGCGCGAAAAACGTTTCGGTCATTCCCAATAGCTGTGAACATATGGCGTCCATCTTACCAGACGAGGCGGTGTTGCAACGTTTGGGCCTTGTTGCCAAGGGATATGTACTTTTTGTCGGGTCTCCGACGCCCAACAAGAATATTCTGCGTGCCATTGAGGCTATCAAGCTTTTGGGGGAAAAGGCTCCGAAATTTGTTGTCGTCGGGGCTGCGGCATCGGCTGTTTTCAGGGCCGATGATGTGACCCCGCAGAATGACCGTGTTGTGTTTACGGGTCGTCTTTCGGATGAGGAAATTGTTACGCTCTACGCAAACGCCGCAGCACTGCTTTTCCCCAGCCTCTACGAAGGTTTTGGCATTCCTCCTCTTGAAGCGATGTTTCTAGGCTGCCCGGTTTTGTCGTCGCCAATTGAACCGGCGCGTGAGGTGTGCGGAGATGCAGCACTTTATTTTGACCCTCTCGACCCGGCCGATATGGCGAGGTCCATTGAGAATCTGGCTGCAACCCCCGATCTTCAGACCGAAATGATTGCGCGTGGACATGCAAGGGCTTCTGAATTTTCTTGGGACAGAAGTGCGGACGCTTTGCTGAAAAGCGTGTCTGGTCTTTGATGCTATGTTTACGCCTGTCGAAATAGTATGGGTTACCACCTTGCGGCCCTGCCGGACGCTGGGTGTGTGAGGGAGAAGAAGCGAAACCGATGAAGATCTGTATCGTCGCACAAACATTCGCACCCCAGGAGGAGGGCGGTGCAGAGATTGTGGCGCGCATGTGCGCTGCCGAGCTGTCGCGCTATCACGACGTGATTGTTCTTTCCCTCGGATTGGAAGGCGATGAGATCGCCCCGCCCGGTGAAAGCACGAACAGCGACGGCATTCGCGTGTTGCGCGTCAATTGGCACAACAGTTATCTTCCCGGCCCACGCAAACCGGCGATTGGCAAGCTTGCCAAACTGCTCTGGCATCTTCGCAGCGCCTTGGGTGCTACGTCTGCGAGTGACGTAAAACAACTGCTGCTGCGTGAGAAGGTTGATCTCGTTTACGCGCATAATTCCGCAAGAATGCAGCCGGCAATTTTTGAGGCGACCAGTGCGCTTGGCATTCCGCTGTGTTTGCATTTGCATGATTATGCCTTGCTCTGCCCCAAATCCAGCATGTTCCGCAGTTCCGGCAATTGCGAGAAACCCTGTCTTGAGTGTCGTGTTTTGACGGCGCGCATCAAATCCAGCAGCGGTGATGGCGTTACAGTGATCTCGGTCAGTGATGCGCTGCGCCAGCGTTTTCTCCGCAATGGCGTGTTGCCGAAAGCCGATTGGCATGTGCTGCTGAACGCCAATCGCAGCGAGGCGTTGTTTCAGGCGCCGCTGGTGGGGCGAGATCGCGGCACGAGCGAGCGCTTCACCTTCGGCTATCTGGGTGCTTTGGCAGAGGAAAAAGGCATCGAGGATCTGATCCGTGCTTTCCTCAAACTGCCGCTGCGAGATGATGCAACGCTGCTGGTTGCCGGGCGCGGGCGCGAGGATTACGTCCAGCATCTGAAGTCTCTGGTGGGGGATGCGCCAGTGACATTTCTCGGTTTTGTTCCGCCGGAAGAGGTTTACAAGGTAGCCGACGTTATCGTCGTTCCCTCGCGCTGGCACGAACCGCAAAGTCTTATCCTGATGGAAGCGGCAACCTATGGCGTGCCGGTCATCGGAACCGAACGTGGTGGTACGCCGGAAATTTTGAGGGATTTGGGCACCGGCTGGTGTTACGATCCTGACAAGGACACTGCGCTTGTCGACACGTTGGACAGGGCTTTGAGCATCGGGCGAGAACGTTGGTGGCTGGAGCGGAACAGGCATTTCCCGGGGATCGAAGGCTTTCGCGGAACATCGGAAGCATCGGGATATTACCAGCGGCTCAACGATATTCTCGTGGCCGCTGCCGAAAGGGCGCAGCCACCGAAAAAGACGGTTGCCTGAAGTGGCATATGAGCAGTGCATTGATTGGGTGCTGTGTTTTCAAACATTAGTTAATCGAAATGGAGCATTGTTGCGTTACTTTGGTTGGGATGGCCATTGGAGGGGAAAATATGAATGCCGGGTTCGATCTGCACAAGGTAGAGGGAAAAAGTGCGCAAGTCGCGGCTGATTGCCCTGTTACGTTTGCAGATACGGTTGGTCTTTTCAGGCCCGCCGATGCTTTGGCATCGCCTCATGATATTCAGTCGGAGATAATATCGCCCGCCACGGATACTGCAGTGCTCTTCGTCAGCTCTTGGGGTTTCGAAGAGCTGTGTGCCCGCAAATTCTGGCAAAGATTGGCTGTTGAATTATCGAAGCAGGGCATGGCCAGCATGCGGTTCGATTATCCCGGCACTGGTGATGCACTAGACCATCCCGATTATGCTGGCGGTCTTAATGTCTGGCTCGACACCATCACCGCTGCCGCCAAGATGTTGAAAGAATTGTCCGGTGCAAGCCGGATTGTGTTGATCGGCCATGGCATTGGCGGTGCACTTGCCTGGCGTGCGGCAGATGCGATGGACAATATTTCAGGCCTTGCCTTGGCAGCACCGGCTCTTTCTGGCCGTCACTGGTTGCGTGAATTCGTGGCCTTGAGCCGGATTGCCAATCAGGGCGCCATTCAAACGAGTTCCACCTTGGCCGGTCCAACGATGGGCGAACAGGTAATACCGGAGACTGTGGCAGGTGGATTGCGTGGCCTGAATATAGCCTCTGCGACGACTGCACCGGCTCCCAATATTCTGCTGCTACAGCAGGAAAATCGCCATGCCGATATCTCATTTGCAGATCATATCCAGACACTGGGTGTGAATGATCGTTCTCAGATTTTCGAAGGGTATGATCGGTTTATCCGCGATGTCCTGTTTTCTGTCCCACCTATTGCTGCCATCGACACCTTGGTGGAATGGGCAAGCGGCATCGCGACGCAGACACCAACGAACAGCGACAGAGCCGTGAGACCGCCAGCGCCGTCGGCAACGGCATTGGAGGGCGTGGGTTTTCGGGAAACGCCGGTGCGGTTTGGCGAGGCAAACCGTCTCTACGGTGTGTTGTCAGAGCCTGTGGGTCCGCGCACGGGCGCGACCGTTCTTGTGCTTCCAACCGGTTATGAGCGTGCTTCCGGCTGGGGGCGCATTACGGCGCAACTGTGCAGGGATCTGGCGCGGTCTGGCATCGCCAGCTTGCGGTTTGATATTGCCAATATTGCTGACAGCCCAGCGGTTTCTGCCCGGTCCGAACAGATCATGTATGGCGATGAACAGTTTGCGGATGTCGATGCCGCCATGGATTTTCTTCAGGAAAAGCGAATGTTCCCGGTGGTTATTACGGGCCGATGCAGCGGTGGCTGGACGGCGTTCAGAAGCGGTGTGCGGGATAAGCGTTTCAGTGGCGTTGTGCCTGTGAATGTGTTCGACTTCTATGTTCCACCCGGTTTGGACATTGAAGCCATGCTGATTTCATCACGCCAACCTTTGGCGAGTTATGGCGCAAAACTTTTGTGTGGCGGGTTCTGGCGCAGGGTACTGCGTGGCGAGGTTCGGGTTAAAAACGGCATCGTGAACCTGTGGGCGATGATCGTCGGTAAAGCGATTTCGTTCACCACGCCCATCATGGTGCGCTTTCCGTTTCTGTCGTCGCGGTTCAAAGCGCTATCGCAGGACTTCAAGGCCATCGCTGCCAATGATACTCGTATGTCGATTGTCTTCACCGAGGGCGATGTGGGTGCGGCCATGCTGGAAACCAATTTCGGTCCGCGTGGACGGCTGCTGACCAGTCGTTACGGTAACCCGCGCATCGTGTTTATTCCTGATGCCGACCATAACCTGACCACGGCGGAAGCGCGTCATGCGTGGGCTGGCGAGGTAAAAGCGATTGCGATGCAGTTTCCACCGCAAGAGTGACGACTGCGCTTTCAGCCGGTAAAGGCCGCTGACCGTCTGACGAATGTTTTCGTGGCAAAATTGGTCTGGATGCGCGCCACGCCGGGCACGGTGGTTAGAAAATCCAGGAGTTGTTGATAATGTGGAAGATCGCGCACCATGGCGTGGATAAGGTAATCCGAGCTGCCGCTGGTTTGATAACCGCCGACCACCTCCGGCATGGAGGCGACGCTGTGTTCGAAGGTGACGAGCGCATCCTTGATCTGCCGTTCCAGCGTCACTGAAATGAAGACGCCCATTGTGCCGAGCAGCCGGTTTTCATCGAAAACGGCGGTGTAGCCACGGATAATCCCTTGCTGTTCCAGCTTGCGAACGCGCCGGAGTGTTGGCGAGAAGGACAGGCCAATACGGACCGCAAGATCGCGCCAGCTTATGCGGCCATCCTCTGCCAAAACGTGCAGAATTTTCTGATCGAAGCTATCGAGTTCCATAGTGGATCATTTGATCTATTGATTTGGCGATTGTTGGATCAAACGTATGTTATTGGCAATAAATGTCAATCGAAATACCTTTGTAACCTTGAGCTGACAGTGTTACCGTTCACTCACGTTAGCCTTGGAGGAGGGTGACGTGGAAAACCGGGCTCTTTCCAAGGAGGTGGAAAGTGACTGTATGTGATTTCGGTATTGTTGGATTTCCGCCTGCCGCCTTTGTTTTGGAGGCGGCATGATCCTGAGCGAATCCCAGCAACAAATTCAGGATATGGCGCGGTCTTTTGCGCGCGAAAAGCTGTCGCCCGGTGCCGCGGAGCGCGACCGTCACAGCCGGTTTCCGCGCAGTGAATTGCGGGAGATGGGCGAACTAGGCTTTCTCGGTATGCTCGTTTCCGAAGAGTATGGTGGTTCCGATACCGGTGCTGTGGCCTATGCGCTGGCGCTGGAGGAAATCGCTGCCGGTGACGGGTCGTGCTCGACAATCATGAGTGTTCACAATTCGGTTGGCTGCGTTCCAATCCTCAAATTCGGAACGGAGGCGCAAAAGCAGCGTTTCCTGCCAAAACTGAGCAGCGGCGAATGGATCGGCGGTTTTGCTCTGACGGAACCGCAGGCCGGTTCGGATGCTTCGAACCTCAAAACCCGCGCCCGGCGTGATGGCGACGAATACGTCATCAATGGTGCCAAGCAGTTCATTACCTCTGGCAAGAACGGTCATGTCATCATCGTTTTCGCGGTGACGGACCCGGACGGTGGCAAAAAGGGCATCAGTGCTTTCATCGTGCCAACCGATACGCCGGGATACGAGGTGGTGCGGGTGGAGGAGAAGCTTGGGCTTCATTCCTCAGATACATGCCAGATTGCCTTTACCGATATGCGCATTTCCGCTGATCTGCGTTTGGGTGAAGAGGGTGAGGGCTACCGGATCGCGCTGGCCAATCTTGAAGGTGGACGCATCGGCATTGCCGCGCAAGCGGTGGGCATGGCGGGGGCGTCGTTTAAGGCGGCAAAGGAATATGCCAGCGAACGCAAGGCTTTCGGCAAAGCGATTGCGGAACATCAGGCCGTGGCCTTCCGGCTTGCGGACATGGCAACACGCATCGAAGCTGCCCGGCAACTCGTGCTGCATGCAGCCGCTTTGAAAGAGGCGGGAGAGCCCTGTCTTGTGCAGGCATCCATGGCAAAACTGTTCGCCTCTGAAATGGCAGAGCGGGTCTGTTCCGATGCAATCCAGATTCATGGCGGTTATGGCTACATGGCCGATTATCCGGTGGAACGCATCTATCGCGATGTTCGCATCTGCCAGATTTACGAAGGAACCAGTGACGTGCAGCGCATGGTGATTGCCCGCAATCTTTAAGTGGCAGTGTTTCAGGGGGAGTGAAGCGATGACGGAAACCACGCGTTTGAGCCTGCATGTGCCGGAACCTGCGGTGCGGCCCGGTGGTCAGCCGGATTTCTCCAATGTGAAAATACCCGCAGCCGGTGCTGTGCCGAGACCGGAAATCGATGCTGCACCGGAAACGATGCGTGATCTTGCCTATTCCATTATCCGTGTTCTCAACCGCCACGGCGAGGCGGTTGGGCCATGGGCTGGCACACTTTCGGACGATGACATTCTGGTCGGGCTTCGCAATATGATGCGGCTGCGGGCTTTTGATGCGCGCATGGTGATGGCGCAGCGGCAGGGCAAAACCTCTTTCTACATGCAGCATCTGGGTGAGGAAGCTGTCAGTTGCGCGTTTCGAAAAGCACTGTCCAAGGGTGATATGAACTTCCCGACTTACCGGCAGGCGGGGTTGCTGATTGCCGATGATTATCCGCTTGTCACCATGATGAACCAGATTTTTTCCAACGAAGAAGACCCGTTGCATGGACGGCAGATGCCGGTGCTGCATTCGTCCAAGGAGCATGGTTTCTTTACCGTTTCCGGCAATCTGGCGACGCAATATGTGCAGGCGGTGGGCTGGGCCATGGCATCTGCCATCAAGGGCGACACGAAAATTGCTGCGGCATGGATTGGTGATGGCTCAACAGCGGAATCGGATTTCCATTCGGCGCTGGTGTTCGCGTCAACCTATAAGGCACCCATCGTTCTCAACATCGTCAACAATCAATGGGCCATTTCCACGTTTCAGGGCATTGCACGCGGTGGGTCGGGAACGTTCGCAGCAAGAGGGTTGGGTTTCGGCATCCCGGCGCTTCGCGTCGATGGCAATGATTATCTGGCGGTCCATGCGGTAGCGCGCTGGGCTGTGGAGCGGGCCAGGATGAACCTTGGTCCGACGCTGGTGGAATATGTGACCTATCGCGCCGGTGCACATTCCACCTCTGATGACCCCAGTGCCTATCGCCCCAAGACCGAGTCCGAGGCATGGCCGCTGGGCGATCCGATATTACGGCTGAAAAATCATCTGATCGTGCGTGGTGTCTGGTCTGAAGAACGGCACAGCCAAACGGAGGCCGAGATCACGGACGAGGTGATAGAAGCCCAAAGGGAGGCGGAAAGCCACGGCACGTTGCACGCTGGAGGCAAGCCGTCCGTGCGCGATATTTTCGAGGGCGTTTACGCCGAAATGCCGCCCCATATTCGCCGCCAGCGCCAGAAGGCAGGGTATTGATATGAGCAGAATGACCATGATCGAAGCGGTGCGCAGCGCCATGGATGTATCGATGGGCCGCAACGAGGATGTCGTCGTTTTTGGCGAGGATGTCGGTTATTTCGGTGGGGTGTTTCGCGCCACGCAGGGGCTTCAGGCGAAATATGGCAGGACACGCTGTTTCGATGCACCGATCAGCGAATCCGGCATTGTCGGCACGGCCATCGGCATGGCAGCTTACGGTCTTCGGCCCTGCATCGAAATCCAGTTCGCGGATTATATGTACCCGGCTTACGATCAGATTACGCAAGAAGCGGCGCGCATCCGTTATCGCTCCAACGGGGATTTCACCTGCCCCATCGTCATCCGTATGCCGACAGGTGGCGGTATTTTTGGTGGTCAGACACACAGCCAAAGCCCGGAGGCGCTGTTCACCCATGTCTGCGGATTGAAGGTGGTGGTGCCGTCCAATCCCTATGACGCCAAGGGATTGCTGATTTCCGCCATTGAAGACCCGGACCCGGTGATGTTTCTGGAGCCGAAGCGGCTTTATAACGGCCCCTTCGATGGGCATCATGACCGGCCTGTTATTCCTTGGTCGAAGCATGATCTTGGGGAGGTGCCGGAGGAACATTATACGATTCCGATAGGCAAGGCGGAAATCCGCCGGGCGGGCGCACAAGTCACCGTCATCGCTTACGGCACCATGGTGCATGTGGCGCTGGCCGCTGCCGAAGAGACTGGCATCGATGCCGAGGTGATCGATCTGCGCAGCCTTTTGCCGCTCGATCTAGATACGATTGTCCAGTCGGTCTCCAAAACAGGGCGTTGTTTGATGGTGCATGAGGCGACTTTGACATCGGGTTTCGGTGCCGAGGTGGTGTCGTTGGTGCAGGAACATTGTTTCTATCATCTGGAAGCGCCGGTCATTCGTGTTGCGGGGTGGGACACGCCCTATCCGCATGCCCAGGAGTGGGATTATTTCCCCGGCCCCGCCCGCGTCGGCCGTGCGCTGACCGAACTGATGGAGGCCTGACCATGACGGAATATGTGCTCAAAATGCCCGATGTGGGTGAGGGCGTAGCAGAAGCCGAAGTGGTGGAATGGCATGTGAAACCGGGTGATCCGGTGCGCGAAGACATGGTTCTGGCCGCTGTCATGACCGACAAGGCGACGATTGAAATACCTTCGCCCGTTTCGGGCATTGTGACATGGATTGCCGTTGAGGTTGGCGAGACGGTTGCTGTCAAAGCGCCATTGGTTCGTATTGAAACGAAGGGGGGGGAGGTTGCGGTCTCTGAGGTCGTGAAGACCGAAAAAAAACCCGTCTCAACACCGGCTAAGTCCGTTGACGTGAAAGAAGCACCAGTTCGTTCAGAAGTTTCAGCGCCGGCGCAGAAGCCTCTGGCATCGCCTGCCGTTCGCCGTCGGGCGCTGGATGCGGGCATTGATCTTCGGCAGTTGGCAGGTAGCGGACCGGCGGGTCGTATTACCCATGAGGATATCGATGCGTTCAACACCTCTGGCCCTAGGTTGGTAGCACCTGCCGCTTCGGCCAAAAAGACGGCGGTGGAGGAGATCAAGATCACCGGGCTGAGGCGAAAGATCGCAGAGAAAATGGCGCTGTCAGTTTCCCGTATTCCGCATATTACCTATGTGGAGGAGGTGGATGTCAGCGATCTGGAAGAGTTGCGCACCACGATGAATGCGGGTCGCAAAGCTGAGCAGCCCAAATTGACCATCCTGCCGTTCCTCATGCTTGCCGTGGTGAAAACTGTTGCGGAACAACCCGCGATGAATGCGACATTTGATGATGCGGCTGGTGTTATCAGCCGGTTCGGTGCTGTGCATATCGGAATCGCGACCCAAACGCCTGCGGGATTAGTCGTTCCCGTGGTGCGTCACTCGGAGGCACGCGGGATATGGGATTGCGCGGCAGAACTTGCCCGTGTTGCGGATGCGGCGCGCAATGGCAGCGCCCAGCGTGAGGAACTGTCAGGCTCCACCATCACCATCAGTTCGCTTGGGGCGCTGGGTGGCATCGCATCCACCCCCGTCATCAATCACCCGGAAGTAGCGATTATTGGCGTCAATAAAATCGCCATCCGCCCCGTCTGGGATGGCAACCAGTTCGTGCCGCGCAAGATCATGAACCTGTCGTCCAGCTTCGACCATAGGGTGGTGGATGGTTGGGATGCGGCGCGTTTCATTCAGCGCATCAAGGCACTTCTGGAAACGCCGGCATTGATCTTCATCGAAAGCTGAGGGCAATATGAAAGAGATAAGTTGCAAGCTTCTCGTCATTGGTGCCGGTCCGGGCGGTTATGTCTGTGCCATCAGGGCCGGGCAACTCGGCATAGATACGGTCATCGTTGAACGCAGCAAACCCGGCGGCACCTGCTTGAATGTCGGCTGCATTCCCTCCAAGGCGCTCATTCACGCGGCGGACGAATTCGACAAGGTCCGGCATATGGCGGGTGACAAGGCAATGTTTGGCATTCGCGTGCAGCAACCGACGCTGGACCTTGCCGCGACAATGGACTGGAAGGACGGGATTGTTGACCGCCTGAACCTCGGCGTCACCGGCCTGTTGCAAAAGGCGAAGGTGAAAATTCTTGAAGGGACGGCGAAGTTTCGTGACGGCAAGACGGTGCTGGTCGAAACCGAAACGGGTTCTCAAATCGTGCGGGCTGAAAACATCGTGATTGCCACGGGCTCTGCGCCCGTGGAACTGCCTGTTCTGCCATTTGGTGGCGTGGTTCTCTCATCGGCAGATGTTTTGTCTTTGCGCGAGGTTCCACGCAAGCTGGTTGTCGTTGGTGGCGGTTATATCGGGCTGGAGCTTGGAACGGCGTTCGCCAAGATGGGCGCCGAGGTTACGATTGTCGAAGCGACCGAGCAAATTCTGCCGCACTATGATGCGGAACTGGTGAAGCCGGTGGTGAAACGGCTTGCTGAGCTTGGTGTTAACGTTCTGGTCGGGGCGAAGGCGGAAGGTCTTGATGACCAAGAAACAGGGTTGGTCATTAGTGATGGAGGCGAAAACCAACGCACTCTTCCTGCGGACAAAATTCTTGTCACCGTTGGCCGAAGACCGTGCACGGAGGGGCTTGGCCTTGAGGAACTCGATCTCGACATGGCGGGGCGTTTTGTCCGCATCGATGAGCGGTGCCGCACGTCCATGCGCGGTATCTATGCCATCGGCGATGTGACAGGCGAGCCGATGCTGGCCCATCGCGCCATGGCTCAGGGAGAAATGGTCGCGGATATTATAGCCGGTGGGCGGCGCGTCTGGGATAAACGGTGCATACCCGCCGTCTGTTTTACCGACCCGGAAGTGGTCAGTGCTGGCCTTTCTCCTGCAGAAGCACGGGCGCAAAGTATCGACGTAAAGATCGGCCAATTTCCGTTCAGCGCCAATGGTCGAGCCATGACCATGGCGGCGGAAAGCGGTTTTGTCCGTATCGTTGCCCGTGCCGACAATCACCTCGTTCTAGGAATACAGGCTGTCGGCTCTGGCGTTTCCGAACTTTCAAGCGCTTTTGCGCTGGCGATAGAGATGGGCGCGCGGCTGGAGGATATTGCGGGCACGATCCACGCCCATCCGACGCGCAGCGAGGCATTTCAGGAAGCCGCGTTTAAGGCATTGGGCCACGGACTTCATATGTAGCGTTTGCAGCAATACGGGACGGGAGGAAGGCATGACATCGATTGCATTTATCGGCCTTGGCCACATGGGCGGGCCTATGGCGGCAAATCTCGTCAAGGCGGGGCATGTTGTGCAGGGCTTTGATCTGGTGCCGGACTTGCTGGAAACTGCGGCTCAAAAGGGCGTTTCGCCATGTGCTTCAATGGAAAAGGCGGTAGAGGGCTGCGATCTGGTCATCACCATGTTGCCAGCGGGACACCATGTTATCTCTGTCTGGAGCAAGCTTGTTCCGCTGGTTCCAGCGGGAACGTTGCTGATCGATTGTTCGACCATCGACATCGATAGCACGAAAAAGGCCCATGAACTGGCAAAAGAACACGGCTGCCCGTCACTGGATGCGCCTGTTTCTGGTGGCACATCGGGGGCGGAAGCCGGGACATTGACTTTTATGGTGGGTGGAGAGGCGAAAGCCTTTGCCGCAGCGGAACCGATATTGCGGGTCATGGGTAAGCGCATCATCCACTGCGGGGACGCATCGATGGGGCAGGCGGCAAAAATCTGCAACAATATGATCCTCGGCGTATCGATGATCGCCGTGTCGGAAGCCTTCGTGCTTGCTGAAAAGCTGGGGCTTTCCCAACAGTCGCTATTTGATGTCGCCGCCGTGTCATCCGGGCAATGCTGGTCGCTGACAACCTATTGCCCGGTGCCGGGACCGGTGCCGACATCGCCCGCCAATCGTGATTATCAGCCCGGCTTTGCAACAGCGTTGATGTTGAAGGATTTGTTGCTCTCCCAAAATGCCGCTGAACTCAGCGGCGCCAATACACCGCTCGGCCATCAGGCGGCGGCGCTTTATCAGCGGCTCAATGATGACGGGTCTGGCAATAAGGATTTCTCCGCCATCATTGAAATGATCCGTAAACTATGAAATGCCTGACTTAAAACATGTTGCGCGAAAAAGGATTCACGCGACATGCTTTAACTCTCTGTTTTTCGCATGTCTTTATCGCAAAACCGCTGCACACTTTTGCGAGACAGGCTTTAGATGCGCTTGCCCGTGTTGTCGAAAAGATGGAAGCGGGCGGGATCAGCCGTGATCGTCACTGTTTCACCGATCTCGATTGCCGAGCGTCCCGGAACGCGAAACACGATGGCGTCCCCATCCGACATTTCCCCGTGGACATAGCTTTCCGCGCCCACCAGTTCTACGGCCGCGACCTGAACGGCAAGCTGGAAAGGGCTGTTGGACGTGCTGTTGGCGATGGTAATGTCTTCCGGGCGCACGCCGATGGTGGCCGCGTGGGACGGGATGGTTCCGTTTTCCGGCGCTTTCCACACCGCGCCATCCAGCGGCAAAAGGTTCATGGAAGGCGAGCCGATGAAGGTTGCCACGAAGCTGGTTGCGGGCTTTTCGTATAGCTCGATTGGCGTGCCGACCTGCTCGATGCGTCCGGCATTCAGCACGACAAGACGGTCAGCAAGCGTCATCGCTTCCATTTGGTCGTGCGTTACGTAAATGCTGGTCGTGGCGAGCGAGCGTTGAAGACGGCGAATTTCCACCCGCATCTGCACGCGCAGCTTCGCATCCAGATTGGAAAGCGGCTCATCGAATAGGAAGGCTGATGGCTTGCGCACGATGGCGCGGCCCATGGCAACGCGCTGGCGTTGACCACCGGAAAGTTGACGCGGTTTGCGATCCAGAAACTGTTCTATTTCCAGAGCGCGTGCGGCATCCGTAATGCGTCGGTCGATTTCGTCTTTCGGCGTGTTGCGGTTTTTCAGGCCGTAAGCGAGGTTTTGCCGCACTGACATATGCGGGTAAAGCGCATAGTTCTGGAAGACCATCGCGATATCGCGTTCTGCCGGTTCCAGATCGTTGACGCGTTTACCAGAAATATTGACATCGCCGGAGCTGATGCTTTCCAGCCCTGCCACCATGCGCAAAAGGGTGGATTTTCCGCAGCCGGAAGGTCCAACGAGAACGATCATCTCCCCGTCCTGAATGTCCAGCGAAACGCCTTTGATGGCCTCGACATTGCCAGCATAGACCTTGCGAACGTCTTTGAGTTCAATTGTTGCCATTATTTTTCAGTCTCCACCAAGCCTTTGACGAACCAGCGCTGCATCAGCACCACGACGATAACGGGAGGAATGATAGCCAGGATCGCAGTGACCATGACGTAATTCCAAGGGGTCGAGGCGTCGGTGAAATCCACCATGCGGCGCAGGCCGATTATGATTGTGTTCATTTCAGCGCGATCCGTGACCAACAGCGGCCATAGATATTGGGTCCAGCCGTAGATGAAGAGGATCACGAAAAGGGCCGCGATATTTGTCGTTGAAAGCGGCAGCAAAATATCGCGCATGAAGCGGAATGGCCCGGCATTGTCGATGCGCGCCGCCTCCACCATTTCGCCCGGTATCGTCAGGAAAAACTGCCGGAACAGGAATGTTGCCGTGGCGGATGCCATGAGCGGCAACGTCAGCCCGGCATAGGTGTTCAAAAGACCCAGATCGACGATGACCTTGTAGGTCGGCAAAATGCGCACTTCGACCGGGAGCATCAGCGTGATGAAAATCATCCAGAAGAAACCCATGCGGAATGGAAACCGGAAAAAGACGATCGCGAAGGCCGAGAGGAAGGAAATGACGATCTTTCCCAAGGCGATGGCGACGGCTACGACAAAGCTATTGAACAGCAGCCTTTCGAGGCTGACACCAACCACGCGCTCTACGCCGCCAGAAATGGCCTCGTGATAGTTTTCCAGCAGATGCCCGGAAGGCAACAAAGAGAGCGGCGGGCGAAGAATGTCGGTGGATGTCGCCGATGAGGCGATGAAGGTGTAATAAATCGGGAAAGCGACGATGATGATGCCGATAACGAGCATCAGATGCGCCATAAGCGTTGCGACGGGGCGGTTCTGGATCATTGTTTTCCCCTCAACCGTAATGGACGCGCCGCTCAACGAAGCGGAACTGGAATGCAGTCAAAGCGATGACGATGACCATCAGCACAACGGATTGCGCTGCGGATGAGCCGAGGTTCAGGTTGACGAAACCATCATTATAAACCTTGTAAACCAGCGTTTCCGTTGCCTTGGCAGGGCCACCGCCAGTGACGGAGTGGATGATGCCGAACGTATCGAAGAAGGCGTACACCGTGTTGACGACGAGAAGGAAGAAAGTCGTCGGCGCCAGCAGCGGAAAGATGATCGTCCAGAAACGCCGCGCACCGCGCGCGCCATCGATGGCTGCTGCTTCCAGTAGGGATTTGGGGATAGCTTGCAGGCCCGCAACGAAGAATAGGAAGTTATAGCTGATCTGCTTCCAGGCGGCGGCGGCAACCACCAGCGCCATGGCTTGATTGCCGTCCAACAGCGGATCCCAGTTGATGCCGTTCCGGCGAAGAATATAGGCGAAAGTGCCCATGGCCGGGTTGAACATGAACAACCACAACATGCCTGCCACGGCCGGTGCAACGGCATAAGGAATGATCATCATTGTGCGATAAAAACCCTTGCCGCGCACCACCAGATCGGCTGCTGTCGCCAACAAAAGCGCAACGCCCATGGAGAGCAGCGCCGTGGCGACACTGAAAATCACCGTGACTTTCAGCGCGTGCAAATAGTTTGGATCAGACAGGATGGCAGAAAAATTGGCGAATCCCACGAATGCGCTCTGAAGACCAAAAGGATCTTCTCGCATGGCAGATTGATAAAGTGCCTGACTTGCCGGCCAGAAAAAGAACACGACCGTCAGAATGATCTGCGGTGCGACCAGAAAATAGGGAAGAATTTTGTTGGGAAAGACAACGCTTTGCAAGGCGGCCTCCTTTGGAGCATCGAACCTAAAAATGTGAACAGAGTTGGTCCGACGTTCAAACAAAAACATCGAGTGGCGCAGGCGATCCCGCGTTTTGCGCCACTCTCATGCAATACGGCTGTTCTCGTTTTTTAAACGAGGACAGCCGGTTTTGCGTTAGTTGCCGATGGCTTGCTGAATGGCAGCGTTGCCGCGTTCCACTGCCTTGTCGAGTGCTGCCTTCGCATCCTGCTTTCCTGCAAGCATGGACTCGAATTCCTCGTTCATGATGTCGCGTACTTGCGGCAGGTTGACGAGACGAACACCCTTGGAATTGGCCGTTGGTGCCTTGCCCATCATTTGAAGCAGAGGTGTTTCGCGCGCAGGGTTCTTCTCGTAGAAGCCGGATTTCTTAGTGTCATCATAGGCCGCCAAGGTCACAGGCATGTAGCCGGATACCTGATGTAGACGAGCCTGGATTTTGGTTTGCGAGAGGAAGTGGAAGAATTCGGCCGTTCCCTTGTATTCTTCTGGAGACTTGCCGCCAAATACCCAAAGGCTTGCGCCGCCCGGAATGGTGTTTTGCGGACGACCTTCACCTTCATAATAGGGCAATTGTCCAATGCCGTAATTCATGCCGCTCTTGACGATATCGCCAAGACCGCCGGACGATTCCGTCAGAATGCCGCATTCGCTGGAGGTGAAGAGCTGTTTTGCCTCAGACGTGCGCCCGCCATAACGGAACGTGCCATCCTTGGCGAGATCGGCAATCGACTGGAAGTGTTTGACGAAAGGTTCAGCGTTGAAAGCCAGTTTCACATTCGTGCCGGCAAGACCGTTTTCTTCGCTCGCATAGGACAGATTATTCCACGCAGCGAAATTCTCGGTCTGAATCCAGGTCAGCCATGTGGATGTAAAGCCGCAAGGGGCAGCGCCGCTGGATTTGATTTTCTTGGCAGCCTCAAACACGGCGGGCCATGTCTTTGGCGGGTTTTCAGCGTCCAGCCCGGCCTTCTTGAAGATATCCTTGTTGTAATAGAGGATCGGCGACGAGGAGTTGTAAGGGAAGGACAGCATCGTGCCATCTGGCTTCGAATAATAAGACACGATGCCGGGCAGATAGTCGGCCTTGTTGAATTTGAAGCCGCCTTTTTCCAGCACATCGGCAACGGGTACGATAGCGCCCTGCGCGCCCATCATCACGCCGCTGCCTGCATCAAACACCTGAATGATCGCCGGTGGCTGTTTGGCGCGGAAGGCGGCAATGCCCGCATTCAGGGTTTCCGCGTAGGTGCCTTTGAAAACGGGCAGGATTTTGTAGTTCGACTGGCTCTCGTTGAACTCTTTCGAAAGTTGCTCGACAACCTCGTTGTTTGCGCCAGTCATGGCATGCCACCACTGGATTTCTGTTGCGGCGAGTGCACTTGACGCCATCAGCATAGCGGTTGCCGCGGTGATTACGGTAGTAAGAACGACTTTCATGGAATTTCCTCCCTGCCATGAATTCGAATATGAGGCGTTATAGAATCGCCTTTTCTACTTGTTGCTAACTAAGCTGACGGGCGCAACTCCAATCTACAAGCGAAATTTGCAGTGTGAGGGACGTTTCGCTGAATATGTGGGGAAGCGCGTAGTTTCGTTACCGCTTAATTAATTTAATTATGAAATTCGTATGGGTAATCTGGCGATGAGGCCAGCTGGCTGCACATTGTGTGGCATGACTTCGCAACGCTAGAAATGACTTCGGTGCGCAAGTGAGGCCATGTCCGTTCAGGAAATGTCCGATATGGTCATCATACCATTTCTCTACGTCAAATTTTTCACGTTAGCGGCTGGTTCCACCATACGCCTGTCGGCGCGATAGTTTCACACGCTGCGACCCTAAAACATTCCTGAAAAACTGTTCTCTGTTCCAGCGTCGAACGCGCGTGACGGACGGAGTTTCATCGACTTCCAAAGATTGAATATATTGCCTGCGAGGAGGGTAAAATTTTGAAAAACATGAGTATAAAGGCGAAAATTCTGTGTATTCTGGCGGTGCTGGCCGTGGTTTCGACGACGGTTTCATCTGTTCTGGTGGCCCGGCTGAACTCCGCTAGCGCGCAATATCAGGAACTGTTGCTCAAGGAAGGCGAACTGGCGACGTTGAGCGCCCGTGGCGCTGCTGCCGTCTGGACTGCGGTTTCGTTTTCTTTGCGCCTTGTTGAAATGGACCCAGCCTCTGCTGACTATAAGGCCCTTTCCGAGCGCTACGAGAAAAATTTCGTTTCGACCTATGAACGTTACGACCGTGTCGTAAAAGAGCTTCCGGTTCGCCGCGAGGCCGTGACGCAGCTCATTGAGTTCATCAAGCAGGTCAAATCCAAGCTGGACAGCATGTTGGCTGCGGCCAAGGCTGGCGATGCGGCAACCGTTGCAAAACTGAAAGCTGAGCATGCGGCGATGTTCACCACCCTTTCGACCATGGGTGGAGATCATAACGCAGCGATGCAGACGCTTTTGAAAGAGGGGACGGAGAAGCTTTCCACCGCCGTCTGGAACACGACGGTCAATAGCGTCATCGGCATTGCAGTTGGTCTGCTTGCAGCCTTCGCCACAGCTCTTTATTTTGCGCAAGTCGGTATCACAACTCCAATGGTGCGGCTGCGTGAACGCATGAATGGCCTTGCGAAAGGTGATGTAGAACAGGGAATTCCCGGCGCCGACCGCCGCGACGAAGTCGGCCAGATGGCCGGAGCTGTTGCCGTTTTCCGCAACAACGCGATTGAGCGTCAGCGTCTGGAACAGGAAGCCAATGCCAATCGCAGCCTGTCTGAGAAAGAACGGATTGCCCGCGAAGAGCAGAAGGCCAAGGAAGCAGCCGATACCAGCTTTGCGGTTGATAATCTCGCTTCGGCGCTCTCGCGTCTGTCGGAAGGCGATGTGTCATTCCGCATCACCCAGCCGTTCGTGGCCAATCTGGATGTGGTGCGCAACAACTTCAACGCGTCTGCCGAAAAGCTGCAATCTGCCTTGAGCCGCGTCGCCGAGAACGCCCGTGGTATCGATGCCGGTGCCAATGAAATCCGCTCGGCCGCGGATGATCTGGCCAAGCGCACTGAACAGCAGGCCGCATCGGTGGAGGAAACCGCCGCAGCCCTGGAAGAAATCACCACGACAGTGAAGGATTCGACCAAACGTGCGCAAGAAGCGGGTCAACTGGTGGCCAAAGCTAGAACCGGTGCCGAACAGTCCGGCAATGTGGTGCGCAAGGCCGTTATTGCCATGCAGCAGATCGAAAAATCGTCGTCCGAGATTTCCAACATCATCAGCGTTATCGATGAGATTGCCTTCCAGACCAACCTATTGGCATTGAATGCCGGTGTGGAAGCCGCTCGTGCCGGTGAAGCGGGCAAGGGCTTTGCGGTGGTTGCGCAGGAGGTGCGTGAGCTTGCGCAGCGGTCTGCCAACGCGGCAAAAGACATCAAGGCGCTGATCAACACTTCGAATACGCAGGTGAAGGAAGGTGTTCAACTGGTTGACGAAACCGGTCGCGCTCTGGAAACCATCGTGGTGGAAGTGCAGGAAATCAATCGGCATGTGGTGGCGATCGTGGAGGCGGCGCAAGAACAGTCTTCGGGCTTGCAGCAGATTAACACGGCTGTGAACCAAATGGACCAGGACACACAGAAGAACGCGGCGATGGTGGAAGAGCAGACGGCGGCAAGCCATGGTCTTGCACGCGAATCGGTTTCACTGAACCAACTTCTCGGCCAGTTCCGTCTTGGCGGCAATTACGAAGCACCGGTTCGTGGAGCGTCGTCTGCGGAACGCCCGGTCCAATCTCCAGCCCGTGCGCTTGGCCGTAAAGTCGCCTCTGCCTTTAACGGCAATGCGGCGGTCAAACAGGATTGGGAAGAGTTTTGATCTGGAACGATAGGTGAAATCCGAAAGAACCGGGCGCCAAAAGCGTCCGGTTTTTTGTTTGTGAGTCCGATAAGGCTCCAAGAACGATGAGCCATGCTCTGCCTCATGTTGCCCAACGGCCAAAGCCTTGAAGCACCCAAGCGCAGCCGCAGCCGTTGCCCTTCGAGACCTGTGGAATACCTCAGGGTTACATCTTCAACGCTTGATAAGTTTTGATCATATGACGGGCGTGCAGCGTGTCACGGACAGATCTCGGGGCGCCGTCGCAAACTAAAAAGGGCGTGCGTCCATTCACGCACGCCCTTTTTATTGACTGTCTCTTGTGAACATCAGCTCCGGCTTTTGGCGCGAGCCTCAAAATTCCTGCCAGTCATCCAGCTTTACTGCCGCATTGGAGCCTGTGTAAGCGCGGGCGATTTTCTTTTGCATGGATTGGACAGTTGCAGATGGAGCAGATCCAGCGCCAAGGCGGGCCGCGCGGTTTGTTGCAGTGATTTTACGGGTGTTTGCCGCGCCCAGATCGAAACGCCCGATCAGTTCGCGCAGCCTGTTGCTTTCGGTTGCCAGTGTCGCACTTGCCGCACTGGTCTCTTCGACCATAGCCGCGTTCTGTTGTGTGACCTGATCCATCTGGTTGACGGCGGTATTGACCTCTGAAAGACCGACGGATTGTTCGCGTGAGGATGTGGCGATGGCGTTCATGTGCTGGTTGACGCTGACAATCAGGCCTTCAATGGTTTTCAGTGCATCGCCCGTTTCGCTTACAAGTCTAACGCCGCTGGCAACTTCGCCCGTGGATGCTCGTATCAAGTCTTTGATTTCCTTGGCAGCCTGTGCAGAACGTTGCGCAAGCTCGCGAACTTCCTGTGCGACCACGGCAAATCCCTTGCCTGCTTCGCCAGCACGGGCGGCTTCCACGCCTGCGTTCAGTGCAAGCAGATTTGTCTGGAAGGCGATTTCATCGATGACGCCGATGATGTTGGCGATCTGGCTTGATGATTGCTCTATCCGTTCCATCGCGCCAACGGCATTGGCAACAACCTTACCGGAATGTTCGGCGCTGGCCGTTGCGTCTGCCGCCACGGTGCGGGCTTCTTCGGCGCGTCTGGACGAATTGCTGACGTTGACGGTGATCTGATCGAGAGCCGCAGCTGTCTCTTCAAGCGATGCGGCTTGCTGTTCTGTGCGCTTGGAGAGATCATTGGTGCTCTGGCTGATCTCGCGACTGCCATCATCGATGGAATCGGTGGATTGCGAGACGGCGGTGAGGGTTTCGCTCAGCTGCTGCACGGCCTTGTTGAAATCGGAACGCAAAGTTTCGAACTCCGGGGCAAATGGCGAGGACAGCGAGACGGTTAGATCGCCGCGGGCAAGTGCAGAAAGACCACCTGCGAGACTTGTCGTTGCCTCTGCCATGGCTTCTGCGCGAATGCGATCTTCCTGGGAACGTTTGGCGCGTTCGGCGTCCGACAGCTCGCGCTGTTCAACAGATTGCTGCTCAAGCCGTGCATTGGCAACTGCGTTGGAACGAAAGACCTCGACGGCGGCGGCCATCGCGCCGATTTCGTCCTTGCGCCCAATTTCAGGAACCGAAACGGCGGTATCGCCGCCTGCGAGTTGGCGCATCACATCCGTCATGGCTGCAATCGGGCGACCAAGCCCACGGGCGAGAACGATGCCCATCATCACAGCCACGATGCCGGTGAGTATGCCGCCGATAAGCAATGTCATCGTGCCGGTGCTGAAGGCGGTTTCCAGTTCGGCGTTACGGATCTCTGCCGCCTTGACTTCCCGCTCCGTTACGGCACCTAACACTTCGCGGATTTTCGTCAGCCGGGCCTTCGTTGCAATGGTCTGGCGTGTTGCTTCCAGCTGCGACTTATCTTTGGCGTTCGAAACTGTCTGAGCAACCTCTTCATTGAAGGTTGAAATAGTCTGTGTGAGTTGCGGAATGATCGACGCTGCCGAGACATTGCCAAGCTCGTTTTCGAGCTGCTGCAAAAGCGGTTTCACGGCATCTTGGTTCTTCTGGATTCGCCCAAGAAACTCGTCGTTCACGCTTGCCACATAGCCACGCATCGCATTCTGTTGTTCCACAAGCGTCGACAGAATTTCCCCAGACAACCGCAGAACGTTTTGTGTGTTGCGGTTGGAGGCGGTTGCTGACTTGATTTGACTGAGCGAAAGAAGCGCAACGGCGCAGAACGCGGTCACGATGATAAAGATCGTCGAAAAGGCGACCAGCAGCTTGCGGGATACTTTGAGGTTTTTCATGATCGGCTTTCGGAAGATAATTAGAATATTATGAAATATAACTAACCTCCGTTAATTTTCTCGAAAATGACCGCAGGTTGACGGCAGGGTTTCCTCAACCTGGTCGCTTGAAAAATGCGATGCCGATATCGACGACGTGTTAGAAAAACTACCGAATTGTTTCGACTTTCTAAATTGAGCTAAGCTCTGGTTCGTCATACCTTCCTTACGAAGCTGCTCGGGAGGCGGCTGGGAGTGGCGGTTATGCCGTGCTTCCCCGGAGGAAATTAAAGTGCATTCGGACTTTGGATAGCAGTGAAGCGTTGTGCTTTGCGGCTGCGGACCAATGCGCGCTGATGACAGCGGGGCACTCCTCATATTCATTCATTAGCTGAGGACGCTGTCTTATGAACCTTTCTTCTCTTCTTTCGCTGCGGGCTGCCGATGGTCGGCCCGTCAAAGTGGCCCTGATCGGTGCTGGTAAATTCGGCTCCATGGTGTTGGCGCAGGCACAGCGTATCAACGGGTTGCACATGGTTGCCGTCGCTGACCTCAATGTCGGCAAGGCACGCGAATCCATGCAGCGTGTTGGGTGGTCCAAAGAACGGTATGACGCGAAAAGCTGCGGTGATGCGCTGAAATCTGGCAAAACCTATGTGACGAACGATGCGAAGGATATTTTCGACTGCGACGAAATCGAATGCGTGATCGAGGCCACTGGCCATCCGATTGCCGGCGCACGTCACGCGCTTGGGGCCATCGATAGCAAGAAGCATGTCGTCATGGTCAATGTCGAGGCTGACGTTATGGTCGGCCCCATTCTGGCGGAAAAGGCGCGTGCGGCAGGTGTGGTCTATTCCATGGCCTACGGCGATCAGCCCGCGCTGATTTGTGAATTGGTCGATTGGGCGCGGGCGACGGGATTTGAGGTTACCTCTGCCGGAAAAGGCATGAATTTTGAGCCGCGCTACCGCTATTCGACGCCGGATACCGTTTGGGGATTTTTCGGTTGGAGTGAGGAAGAGGTTGCGGCAGGCGATTTCAATCCGAAAATGTACAACTCCTTCACCGATGGCACGAAGGCGGCCATCGAAATGGCAGCGGTGGCCAACGGCACGGGCCTGGATTGCCCCGATGACGGTTTGGCTTTTCCGCCTGCTGGTCTGCATGATCTGGCGCGTGTTTTCCGCCCTGCATCCGATGGTGGCCGCATGTCGCGCTCGGGTCTGGTCGATATTGCCGCCAGTCAGGAGCCGGATGGCCGCGAGGTCATCAACAACATTCGCTACGGCGTTTTCGTTACCTTCAAGGCGCATAATGAATATGCCCGCGCCTGCTTCAAACAATACGGCCTGCTGACGGATCCGTCGGGCTGGTACGCATCCATGTGGCGACCCTTCCACATCATCGGTCTCGAAACATCAGTCAGTGTGTTGTCCGCCGTGTTGCGCAACGAGCCAACCGGTTGCTCCAAGGAGTTCCGTGGAGACGCTGTTGCGACAGCGAAAAAGGATATGCAGCCGGGTGAGATGCTGGACGGCGAAGGCGGTTATGCGGTTTGGGCAAATGCCATTCCTGCCACACGCAGCCTAGATCTGAAGGCTCTGCCCATCGGCCTTGCCCATAATGTGAAACTCAAGCGCCCAATCAAAAAGGATCAGATCGTTTCATTTGACGATGTCGAAATCGTCAACGACCTTGATGTCGTCCAGCTGCGGCAGAATATGGAAGAGCGTTTCCGCCCGACCCAAATTGCCGCGCAGTAAACGAGGGTAGGTCAATGATGAATGCATTTGTGGTGATAGCGGAATTTCAGGTGAAGCCCGGTAAGCTTACGGCGTTTCTGGAGGCTGCAAAAGATGATGCCGAACATTCGGTGGCAGCTGAACCCGGTTGCCAGCAGTTCGATGTCATCTGCCCGGAAGGGTCAGACGATACGGTTGTCTTTTATGAGGTCTATGACAACCGTGCAGCGTTTGACGCGCATCTGCAAACATCACATTTTGCACGGTTCGCAGAGGCGTTTCCGCCTCTCATCGTTGAGGAGCGGCCCGTCCGATTTTCACAACGCCAACATCCTTAAAATGGAAAGGGGGGGAACCATGACGGACACCATTACCCGCATCGCGGTCATCGGCACCGGCATCATGGGTGGACCCATGGCCGTGCGGTTGGCGCAAGCCGGTTTTGAGGCGTCGGCGTGGAACAGGACATTGGACAAGGTTGCAGCCCTGCGCGACAGGGGCGTAACGTCTCACGAAAATGCCAACGCGGCAGCCGCGGATGCCGATGTGGTCATCTGTATGCTGAGTTCCGGCCCGGTTTGCGAGGCCGTTTTAACCGGCGCTGACGGCGTTATTGGAGCGATGAAACCGGGCGCTACGCTGGTGGTGATGAGTTCCATTCCGGTTGAAACGGCGGTTGCCATTGCACACGCAGCGGCGGCTCGCGGAATAGACTGCCTCGATGCGCCGGTCTCCGGCGGAGAAAAAGGTGCCAAGGAAGGCACATTGGCAATTATGGCGGGTGGTGACCCGTCGGTTGTCGAGAAGCTTCGCACCGTGTTCGAGCCTTTGGGACGGGTTACGCATGTTGGTCCCTCGGGCAGTGGTTCGCTGACGAAGCTTGCCAATCAACTGATCGTCGCCTCGACAATCTGCGCAGTTGCCGAAGCGCTGACCTTGGCAGAAAGGGGCGGCGCAAACCCGGCCCGTGTGCGTGAGGCTTTGCTTGGCGGCTTTGCCGATTCCACCATATTTCGCCAGCACGGACTGCGCATGGTGGAAGGCAATTTTGAACCGGGCGGCCCGGCAAAATATCAGGTGAAGGATACGTCCACGGCTCTGGGCTTTGCCCGCAGCCGTGGTTTGAAACTGCCGGTCAGCGAGGAGGTTGACCGGCTCTTCCAGGCCATGGTCCATCATGGCGATGGGGAACTGGATCACAGTGGGATCATCCGCGAATTACGGCGTATGAACCCAAACTAGGCATGCCCTTGGCATGTTGATTTCAACGATAAACGGGAGGAACAACCATGAAGAAACTGAGCATTCGCGGACTGCTTGCAATAGGCGCACTTTTGTCTGCGTCCATCGCCCACGCCGAAACGCTGACCCTGTCCACGCCGGATTCGGACACGTCCGAAATCACGCTGGCCGCCAACAAATTTGCTGAGCTGGTGTCCAGCAAGACCAATGGTGAGTTGAAGGTCAAAGTGTTTCCGAACGGAACGCTTTATGGCGGCGATCCATCAGCGGGCGTCAAGCAACTGGCCGGTGGTTCGCTGGATTTGCTGCTCAACTCCACCTCGCTTTATGCGACGTTCAATCCCAAATTCACAGCAATCGCCATTCCCTACCAGTTCCGCGACACTGACCAGTTGCGCGCCTATCTCGACAGCGATCTGGGTCAGGAACTGCAAACGGATCTGAGCAAGATCGGCATCAAGGGGCTTGATCTCTGGTCACGCCCGCTGCGCCAGATCACCAATTCCAAATTGCCGATTACCTCGCCGGCTGATCTCAAAGGCATGAAACTGCGCGTGCCGAACAACCCGCTTTGGGTTGAGTTCTTTGGCGCGATGGGTGCCGCACCCACACCGATGGCTTTTGCTGAAGTCTACAACGCGCTCCAGCTGAAGGTTGTCGATGGGCAGGAAAATCCGCTCAACGTTCCAGTCAGTGCAAAGCTCTACGAAGTGCAGAAATATGTCACCATTAGCAACCACATCGCGGACGCCTGGGTGGTGGGTATGAACCCGGCGCGTTACGAGCGTCTGGATGATAAATTCAAGACGGCGCTGAACGAAGCCGCCAAAGAAACAGAAGCATGGAAAGCTGCCAATGACGCTGCGGATATCGCCAAATCCTTGGCAACACTTCAGGCCAGCGGTATGCAGGTCAATGAACTGACCGGAGACCAACGCAAGGCCTTCGTTGAGGTCGCCGCCGGACTTTCGGAAAAGTTTTCAGCACTTGTGAAAGACAAGTCCTTCTCGGACCGCACCCGTACCTTCATCACCACAAACTGATGCATCGCCGGTGCTTTGATCTCTTGTCAACGTACCGGCACCCCATCGGCCATTGGACCTCTGTTGGAAAGGTACTGCCATGCGCGCTCTGCTGGGTACATTCGTAAAAATTATCGCTGACGTCGCCGCGGGCATCGCCTGTTTTGGCATATTGATCGTCGTTTTGTTGCAGGTGATCGGCCGTTTGACGGGCCATCCACTGCCATGGACGGAAGAGGCAACCCGTTTCCTTTTCATCTGGATGGTGTTTCTGGGGCTGGCGGCTGGTTTCCGTACCGTGGAAAGCGCGCGTGTCGTTGTTTTTCTCGTCATGGGCAGACGCTTCTTTCAGCATCTGGCCGTGCCGATCTACGTCGGTTCGTCGGTTTTCTTCTTCGGTCTGATGGGCTGGACGGGGCTAACCCTTATGCGCCAGCAGATTATGATGAACGAGACCGCCGCCACTCTGCCCATGCCCATGTGGGTCATTGGCATGGTGATGCCCGTCTCTGCCGCCATTGCCATACTGGCAATCATTGAATCGTTGCGCACGCGCCGCGATCTGATCGCCCTCCCGGAACTTGGTCTGCCGGCTGGCGAAATCGCCCATGCCGATGTCTCCATAACAGCAGGACATTGACCCCATGTCGCTCTTTCTTCTCATCTCATTTTTCGGCCTGAGCATGCTGGGCATTCCACTGGCTGTCGCACTGGCGCTGGCCAGCGTCGCGACCCTGTGGCTATTCACCTCCATGCCGATGGACCTGCTTTCGCACACGATGTTTTCGTCCATGAATTCGTTTCTGCTGGTGGCGGTCCCGCTGTTCATTCTGGTTGGAACGGTGATGGAACGGGGCCGCGTGGCGGAACGGATCTTTGATTTTGCCGAAGCCATCGTCGGCTGGTTGCCGGGTGGCCTTGGCCACGTCAACGTCATCTCGTCGGTTATTTTTTCCGGTGTTTCCGGCTCGTCGGTTGCCGATATCGCCTCTGTCGGCGCCATCGAAATCAAAGCGATGGAGCGCCATGGTTTTCCAAAGGGTTATGCGGTTGGAATGACGCTGTGCACAGCAACGCTGTCCTCCATCATTCCGCCGTCCATCCTCGTGGTGATTGCGGGGTCGATTGCCAACGTTTCCATCGGCACGCTGTTGGTGGCGGGGCTGGTGCCAGGCCTGTTTATCGCCTTTGCCTTCATGGTCTTCAACCACTTTTATTCGGTCTATTATGGTTACAACCCGCCTTCACCCTTCAATTTCCGGGTGGTGGTTGTCACGGGCCTGCGCGCAATTCTGCCGATGTTGACACCGTTGATCCTCATCATCGGTATTGCCAGTGGGCTTTTCACGCCAACCGAGGCTGCGGCAATCGCAGTGGTTTATGTCGCGGTGCTGGGGATTCTCGTCTACCGCACCTTGCCGGTGAGAGAAGTGCCGGAAATTCTGATTTCCACGGCGCGCATTTCCGGGACGATCCTGTTCATCGCCGCTACCTCGCAGATCGCCGCTTGGGTGTTTACCTATGATGGGTTGCCGGAACAGGTGGCTGAATTGCTGAAAGCCATGCATCTTGGGCCTTTGACCGGAATGCTTGTGATCTTCGTATTCCTGCTCATCATCGGCATTTTCATGGAGGCCATCCCGGCGATGTTTATCCTGATCCCGGTGCTGATGCCGCCGGTTCAGGCTATCGGCATCGATCCGATCCACTTCCTCATCGTCACGGTGATGACGTTGACGCTGGGGCTGGTGACACCTCCGGTCGGCGTCTGTTTGTTTGCAGCGGCACAGGTGGCGAATATGCGGGTGGAGGACGTCATAAGAGGATCACTTGCGCCGATGGCCGTACTGACGCTTGCGATCTTTGCACTGGTTCTTTTCCCGGTGCTGACACTGGGGCCAATCCGCCTGCTGGGCATGTATTGAAAAGACTGATCGCTGGACGTACATGGCCAGCGATCAGCGGTTTGCGGCCCATGCATCGCGCTCGGCGCGCAGCCAATCCAGAAAAATCCGCACTTTACGCCGCCGCAGATGTTCGAATGGGCAGACGATCCATTGAGTCACAAGCTTGATCTGCGGTGGTGATTTAACGGGGCAGACGAGACGCCCGGACGCCAGCTCTTGCCCCATCATGAAGGTACTTTCCAAAGCAATGCCCATGCCGTTGACTGCGGCATCGATTGCCATGTGGCTGCGGTCGAACAACACTCTTTGCCAATGTTCGTCTGTCGTCACCCCGGCCTGCGGGAACCAGCTTGTCCACTGGGCCTGCGATTTTGCGGAGTGGATGAGGCGGTATTTGACAAGGTCTTCCGGCAGTAAACTACCCTCCGCCGCATAGCGCGGTGAGCAGACAGGCACGAAATCTTCTTCCGCCACGCCTTCGACAAACAGGCCCGGCCAGCGACCATCGCCGTGGCGAAGTTCGATATCGACGATTTCCTGATTGAAGTCGGTCGGCTCGTTCGTTCCGTCGAGGCGAACCTCAAGATCAGGGTGCATATCGAGAAGCGAGTTCAGGCGCGGGAGAAGCCACTTGTTGGAAAGCGTCGGTGTCGCACGCACTGTCAGGCTGGTGACGGAACGGAAGCCTTTGATCGTTGCCGTCGCTTCCGAGATTTGCTCGACCTGATCCGCAATCATCGAAAAATAACGCTCGCCAGCTTCGGTGAGAACAATGCCGCGCCCCGCCTTGGCAAGCAGGGTGACGCCCAGTTGCTGCTCCAGTGTCTGGATTTGCTGGCTGACCGCCGAGGGCGTAACGCTCAGCTCTTTTGCGGCCATGGAAATACTGCCCGCGCGCGCAGCCGTGTGGAAAACGAAAATAGGCTTGATTGGGATGTGCATTGGCGTGGCTTCAATTTGCTTTTGAGGATTAAAGCACCTGCAAGCACCATCGCCAAGGCATGCAACACAGCAATGCGTAATCAGCACGTCAAAAGCCGTAGGAATTCTGTATTGTCACGGCAAATCAAACCAAGGTTAAACCAATGCGTCCGCACGATCATCTGAAATCACAGCCGCTTTTTCGTCATATCTGGGAATCGTTCGTCGTAACGCGTACCCATGAGGCGCGGCAGCTGGTGGAAGCTCAGCGCAAAAACCGAATCTGAACGTTTACGGCTCGGAAAATCGCCTCCGATCTCCGAGCCGTACTCGATCAATACAGGTCAGGTTTTAGTTATGCCGGCTCGAAGTCGTCCATAGGCAAAATTTCAAGCGAGGGACCATCGAGATTGAAAAACTTCGGTGTGCCAGGGTAGGGCGTGTCACACTGAATCACCAGCCGGTAAGGATAAATGCCGGGTTTGATGTCAGGCTTTATCTCGCCTGCCCAATAATAATAGACCGGCGTTGATGGACTGCGGATTTTGTCCGGTCCGCCAAAGACCCTGAGCGGATTGCAGGTCTGCGTTTCCCGCACCGTTCCGTCTCCGTTCAGGAAAACGATATTGACGATGCGTGCGTTCGGCGGCCAGCTATTGTCCGGCCTCTGCTGCATGTCTCTGGCATAGATCAACCAGTTCAGAATCTGGCCCTGTTTGCACACGGTCTTGAGGGAAGTGGTTCCCTTGCCCGTGCTTTTCGCGCTGTTGTCCATCAGGCCAGCCTTGCCGTCCAGACGCCCAGTATAAGTCGCACCTGCGACATCGATCGACGTCACGATGTTGAGTTGCACGGACGAGATTGTCGGCGGAGCCATCTGCCTGTTGTGTTGTGCCAAATTGCCTTGCGTCATGCTCTCCTGCCTTTCGTCATGAGTTGAGTTGTGGTCAGCGTTTTGCAAGCTCATACCAGCCCCGGAACTTCGACCACGCTTGGGATCGCATCGATCAGCCGAGACGCATCATTGTTGCTGATCAGCCGTGAACGACTGCCGATTTCAAACACCAGCCCGTAAGGCAGATCACCAACCGCCTGTTTCACCGTTGCCGTCCAGTAGGACACGTTGGTGCCAGGATAGGTGTTCTTTTGAACATCGCAGATGTCCGTTGGCAGATTGACGCTGTGCAGCGCGACATAGGCTTCGCATTCAATGGATTGCAGTGACCAGACAATGCGGTCGCCGGGAGACACCGCCGTGCTCAGATGGTCTGTGGACTGGTTTTGCGAACCGGCAAGCCGGTTGTTATCGATCATGTGCAGATGGCCTGACAGCCTATTGTCTTCCAGAGCGCCCGCAGGATCGACGATGACGCGGATGTTGATCAGTTTCATATGACATCTCCCGCGCAAAGAGGCGCAAGTGGCAGGACACCGGGGTAAAGACCTTTGGTAAAGCCGTTTGTCTTGAGGATGGATTGGACGTCGACACTGGCCGTCAAAACGAAATTGTGTGGTTCCCAGACCGTGACGCCATTGTCTTTGACCGCGGAGTAAAGCACCACATCCATGACATAGGCGTGGCGTCCCACCTGCGCCGTGTCTACGGCAGCGCTCCAGTACCAGCCTTCCAGACCAATATCAGGCGAGCCATAAAGTGCTGGATATATGACGCCCTGCTCTACGGCGGGTCCACGGATTTCCGTCACCAGAGGCGGAATGTTGGCTGCGGTTTCCTCATCAGGCCGTTGCAAAACCTCGCCCAGCACGTTGACGATGGCGCGCTCCACCTTCTCCACACCACCCTGTGGACTGCGGATCAGGTTGGATGTCGGTGCATTGTGTTCATCCTCTGCCAGAAGCTTTGCGATGGCGCCCGGATTGCGGGCCGATTTGATAGCGGTCAGAAGATGATTTTTGTTCGCGCTTTGGCTAAAGCGTCTGCTAAAATCGCGGGGCAGCGTTGTAGGCAAGCCTGCAACCCCAACATAAATCCAGTTCAGCACGACTTCTGAGGCCTGCGCGCCATTTGCCGTGTGTGTTCCGCGTGCGTAGGTCACCCTTTCATGACGCGGAAAAAATGGTGGAGCAAAAGCCTGCGTGTTATCGATAAGATAGGCGTTTCCCTCCAGCGTGTTTTCTTTGAGGGCAGTTTCGATATCGATGACAACGATGATGGAAATTTGCACGTTTCACCTCCTGATGTGTAAGGCTTTGAACGGGAATGAGGATCAGACGACACCGTCTACAATGGTGGCAACAGGTGTCGATATCGGTGCTGGCTGCGGCGGGAAACGAAGGACGAGACCCTCTACCGCCACGCGATAAGGTGTTAGTGCGCCAAACCGCAGTGTCAGCCGATAGGGATAATCGCCATCGGCGGAGAGTCCGTAAGCCGGAACATATCCCTCCCAACTTTCAGCCCAGGGGGTGGCGGTTTCCGGTGCTGGCTTTATGCCTTCTTCAGACGCTTCAGCGTCGCCGAAGGAAAGGTCGGAAATCCACACCGACGTCTGTACATCCACCGGCGTTACTGTCCAGCGGACCAGTTGGCCCGGCCAGATTGTGCTTTGCAAGGTCGGTGTGCCGTTGTTTTTACTGCCCAACGTGCTGTCATCGAAGGCAAACACGGCACCCTCTGGTGGATTGCCGAGAAGCAAAGCCATGACATCGACAAAAATCTGAATATTCAGTGGTTGCATCGTAAATATCCTTGTCTTTTGGAAGGGGCGTCACGCCAGATCGACAACAAGAGGCACTTTGCCGACACTGGTTCGCACCAGTCCCGGCCCGTCTGGCTCTACCAAACGAATACCGAAGCTGTAGCCGGAGCGGGCAAGGCTGGCCTCATTGGCTTCCAGCCCGTTGAAAACCGAGAGTGAGCGAGTCAATGCGGTGATGATGATTGGGGCAGACCCCTCCGGGCCAAGCAATCTTGCGACCTTCGGCAACAGCTCATTTGCCTCAACCGCGCCGATGACCAGATGAAATTGCCGGTTGGCCCGGTTGATCTGAAATTGCAGGCCGGTGGCAACAGCGTCGATGTCGAGTATCTGGCGTTGTACAAGTTCTTCCCGAATGGACGAGAGCGCCCGCGCTGCGGAATATTGCGTGTCACCGATATGCATGAAGTCGCCGCTGCGTCCGACATATTCGAATTGCAGGGCATGAAGCCGGGCCTCACGCCGATCCGCCCGACGGATGACCCTGTCCCCCACCTTGTAACGCAACACTGGAGCCGCGTTGCCAAACAGGCGGGTGACGACAAGTTCGCCCTCCTGATCCACATCCACATGACGGCCATCGTCATCGACAATTTCCACCAGATGCAGACCCGGAATGGTTGTCAGAACTGAGCTATCTGGATCAAGCTGCAAACCGATGGTTTCAGCCTGCGTGGCGGCGAAATAGCTCAGGATTTTCAGGTTTGGATAGGCGTCCTTCAGATCGGCGCGAACCCGTGGCGTCAAAACCCCGCTGCCATAAAGCGCGACGTGGAAACTCTCCCGTTCCGTCTGCGACAAACCCTCGGCAAAACTGGCCAGCAAGGCAATGCTTTGGGTAATGCCCATAATAGCTTTGGGGCCGGGATAAGACATCATAAGCTGGAAAACTTCGCGGCTCATTGGCCCTGCGCCAATGTAGTTCACACCGAGAATTTTCTGGAGAACACCACCGACCATGGTGCCGCTGCTCCACATCTGGTAATCGGCAAGTGTTGTGGCAACCCATTTGGGACCGTTGCCGCTCAGGTGGCGCCGCATCATGTGCCGCCCCATGAAAGCACCTGCCCACTCATAGGTGTCCTGCAATTCGTCGAGCGGATAAACCGTCTCCGATGGTCTGCCAGAACTGGTGCCGCCGCTGGCAACGACCTGAAAGCCATGTCGCTCAATAGGCACGACCATGCCCGGACGTGCGCCGGTAAACAGATCGGCAAAGGCTTCCTTGTCGGTGAGCGGCAGCGCCTGAAAATCCGCCATGCTGCCGATGGGTCCATCGCCAATGGCATCATAGATGCGCTGTCGCCAGACCGGATTGATGCGGGCGATTTCCACAAGTTGCGCCAAGCGGCGTTCGGTTAGAATGGCTTGCGTGTCGGGCTGCATCTCATCGAAACTGCATCCCAGAACCGTCTCGGCGTGGCGCAGGATGGACAAAAACGATGGCAGCTTCAGCACGTCCTCAATGGTGTGAGGGATCGGCAGAGACTTTTCTAGAAGGGGCAGAAGAGGGTCTTCGATGAAAATTGTTTGCGCGCCCATGATTATCCAACATTCAAACGGAGGGGTGCATAAGCGTCGGGGTTGCCCGTTAGACCTGCCTGCTCGGCGAGAATATCCTGGGCGTGGCTGCGGATTTCCTCGACCAGAGCCGCGATATCGGAAAGCTCGATCCGGTGGTTCATCAACACGATGCGCAGCACGGTTGCGCCATCCAGATCGACCTTTGAAATGAAGCGATGACCCGCCGCCCGCACCCGGTTTCTCAGTTGCAACTGCAAGTCTGAAAGGTCGGCATGGTCGATGCCGGATGGAGTGTGCTTGAAGCAGAGAATGTTGGTTTCCGGCTCATGCATCACCTCAAAGTCGGGCAATCCGTTCAAATAGGAATGCGCTGCCTCGGTCAGGGCCACAAGGTGATCAAGCTTCTGCTCGAAGGGCGCGCGACCATACAGCGCCCAGGCCAGCCAGAGGTTCATGATGGCCGGACGCTTGGTGCATTCGAAATTCTTGATGCCGCTCTGGAAATTGCTCATCTCATCTTCAAATGGATCGAAAACGTAGCTGTCCTTTTGCGGAAATGCAGAGTCTGCGACGCCTTTTTCGCGATAGAACAGCAAGGTGCAAAGTGCGGGCACAAACAGCGTCTTATGAGCGTCAAGGCAGAAAGAATCCGCCAGTTCAATGCCGCTCAAGCGAGGACGCAATCGGTCTGACACCAGAAACGCGCCGTTATGGGCGGCATCGACGTGAAACCACGCATCATATTGGCGTGCGAGTTCCGCGAGTTCCACCAGCGGATCATTGGCACCGACAGAAGTGGTGCCCGCAGAGGCTATGAGGCAGAAGACATCCAGCCCGCGTGCTGCCGCTGCTTGCAAAACCTGCTTCGTACCGGCAATGCAAATTTGCCGCTTGTCGTTCAACGGCAAACGAACAACCTGATCTTGCCCCACACCGATGATGCCAGCGATGCGGCTGACCGAGAAATGGGCATCCTCACCGATGGCGATCGCCGGGCGTCCGCGCTGCGCCTTCGGTCCCATTCCCTCATTCCAGCTTGCGGATAGGCGCCTGTTGCGCGCCGTCAAGACCGCAGTGGTATTTGCCAATGTGGCACCAGAGGTCGTCACCATCTCGAAACTGTCATCCGCCCAGCCGATGAGACGGCCAAACTCTTGGGCAATAATTTTGTCGGCGACATTCGCCAACTGTCCGGCTTCATAATACGACGCAGGCTGGGGCGACATGGCACTCACCATGTCAAACACGGCTGAAACGGGCAGAACCGAACTGAATTGCCGGGCCATGTAACCACGTGAATTCAGGTTTATCCCGGTCTCGACATAAAGATCGACAATCTTGGAGAAACGTTCAGCGTTGAAAACATCGCCATGCTCTCCGGTCATCAGCGCTCGCGCCGCTTCCGTCAGCTCTTTTGGACGTCTCAGTTCTACTCCGCCGGTCTGTCTGGGCTCCAAAACGCCGGTTAGTTTTTCAACAGCTATGCGTGCTGCATCTTCAAAGTCTGTGGGATTAAAATAGTCGTCCAGAGAGAGGGTGTTTGAAGCAAATGAATTCCAGCGTCCATCGACGCCACAGAGAGTGTTCAACCGTAGGGTTTCCATAGACGCATCCATTGCTTGGCATTGGCTGAAAATCATCTTTTGGTTTAATTATCAATGTAAACACTCATTAGTTGTATTGGCTTGGGCTGTCAATGCAACACACCCTTGAATTACATTAATTTCATAATTCTCCTTTTAGGTGTATTGGATGGCTTGGGGGAGAGGTGTGGGAAGTGTCGGTAAGGGCACTTTCGCAGAACCGGCCTAGACGTTGACCAACAGCTTGTGGGTGTCTCCGAGTGCAGTCCAGTGATCGGGCGGATGCCGGTGTCCGATGTATAGCCTGATATGTAAAATCCCATTCGCCATTTTACGGCGCACAAAGTTAAGCCCACCCGCTCGATGAGCGGGTGGGCTTAACTGCATAAAAGGGCATGGATAATTTTAGAGGTTGCGGCCGATATCCAGAAATTTCTGGCGGCGTTCCGTGCGAATCTGCTGTCCAGACAACGGCGTCAAATCCTTCAATGCGGCCTCAATGGTTTTACCGGCTGCGCTGATCACCTTCGCCGGATCGCGGTGCGCGCCGCCGAGTGGCTCTGGAATGATGCCGTCGATAACGCCGAGCGCCTTCAAATCCTCTGAGGTAATTTTCATATTGGTCGCAGCTTCCTTGGCCCGGGTCGAATCGCGCCAAAGAATGGAGGCTGCACCTTCCGGTGAGATGACCGAGTAGATTGCGTGTTCCAGCATGTAAACGCGGTTGCCGGTGGCAATGGCAATGGCGCCGCCCGAGCCGCCTTCACCGATGACCACGGACACGATCGGAACCTTGGAGTTCAGGCACATTTCGGTCGAGCGGGCGATAGCCTCGGCCTGACCGCGCTCTTCAGCCCCTACGCCTGGATAAGCACCTGCCGTATCGATGAGCGTGATAACTGGTAGCGAGAAGCGGTCGGCAAGTTCCAACACGCGGATGGCCTTGCGATATCCTTCAGGACGTGGGCTGCCGAAATTGTGTTTCAGGCGCGACTTGGTGTCGTTGCCCTTTTCCTGACCGATGATGGCAACGGGTTGGCCATTGAAACGGCCAAGGCCAGCCTGAATGGCGGCATCTTCGGCAAATTTGCGATCACCGGCCAGCGGCGTGAAATCCGTAAACAGCGCCTTGGCGTAATCCACGAAGTGCGGGCGCTGCGGGTGGCGCGCAACCTGCGTTTTCTGCCAGGCATTGAGCTTGGAGTAGATATCCTGCATCGCATCCTGAACACGGGATTCAAGGCGCGCAATCTCCTCTGACGTATCTATGCTCTCGTCTTCGGCGGCGAGTTTTTTCAACTCGAGAATCTTGCCTTCAAGGTCGGAGATAGGTTTTTCAAAGTCGAGGTAGCTGTGCATGAGATCCGTTTCCGATCGTTTTGCGCAAGGTTTAATAGGATAATTCAAGCGGTTCCGGTCGCTCTATTCAAGGTTTTTGGCCTGTTTGGCAAGAGGGTGGTGCGTTTGTACCAGCTCTTGAAGCCGTTCTTCCAACACATGTGTATAGATTTGTGTCGTGGAAATGTCCGAATGGCCCAGCAATTCCTGCACGGCGCGCAGGTCTGCACCGTTCTGCAAAAGGTGACTGGCGAAGGCGTGCCGCATGACGTGTGGCGAAATTGCAGAGGGCGTGAGACCCGCCCGAATGGCGATATCTTTCAGATCACGCGCAAAAACCTGCCTCGGCACATGACCTTCCTTGCCATTGGAGGGAAACAGCCAAGGACTTTCAGGCATGCCCTTTTCTTTTGGGGCCAATGTTTTTCGGGCCCGCTCATATTTATCCATCGCGTCAATCGCTGCACGGGACAGCAGCACCATTCGGTCCTTGTTTCCCTTGCCGCGGATCATCAGGAAACGGCCTTCCTGTCGTAGAACCTTGACCGGAAGTGAGACAAGTTCACTAACGCGCATGCCCGTTGCGTAAAGAAGCTCCAGCAACAGATGCATGCGGATGCGGGAAAGCTGGCCGGGGCCTTCCGTTTCCGCTTCTCGGGTTGCCTGCGCCAACAGTGTTGTCACATCTGCAACGCTCATGGTTTTGGGCAGAGTGCGGCCTTTTTTCGGGGCATCCAATATTCCGGTCGGATCGTCTCCACGAAGCCCTTCGGAATAGAGAAATTTGTAAAACTGCCGCATTGAGGAGAGCCGCCTTGCCTGCGACGCCGCCGCAAAGCCCTGCGTGGATAAACCGCCAAGATAGGCGGAAAGATCGGCAGTCGTTGCATCTGACAAGGGTGTTTCTCGTGCTCGCAGAAAGTCGCGCAGATCGTTGAGATCGCGGTCATACGATGTCAGCGTATTTGTCGCTGCCCCGCGCTCCGCGCTCATCATCTCCAGAAAACTCTCAATCCAAGCTGCGTCCTGACCGGCCATTCATTGGTGCTTTCGTTTCGTCAGGGGGTGGGCGGATTCATGCGCTCGGACGGGATGCGCACGGTCACTTCCCGCTCTTTCGGCTTTACCAATGAGACCAGCGATATCATGCTTCCATAGATGATGCCCGCAACAGCAGCGACCACGAAAATAAAGCGAAAAAGCGTTGGCATGGATACTCCGGTGACGTCTCAGGCTCAATATGAAGCGCGTTCTCTGTGAGAACAAGCTTCATCAGGCGTGCTCGGCGAGTGATTCTCTGTTCCATTAGCCGCAATTTGGCTTGACGCTTCGTAAACATTTGCAGATACCCATGCCAAACGGGCCATCATTCATGAGCGAAACCAACATTACTGTTCACCTCAATACGGGTGAAAAAGCACGGGCCAAGCTCGGAAAGCGCAATGTCATTTTTGTGGGGCTGATGGGCGCTGGCAAGTCCGCAATTGGCAGACTTGTTGCGCAGCAGTTGAGGGTTCCCTTCATCGATACGGATGTCGAGATCGAGCGCGTGTCGCGCATGACGATTGCCGAACTTTTTGCAGCCTATGGCGAGGATGAGTTTCGGGCACTGGAAACCCGGGTGATAAAGCGTTTGTTGCGCGGTGGACCAAAGGTCGTTTCCACCGGCGGGGGGGCTTTTATCAACGACAATACCCGCAGGCACATCAAACGCGGTGGCATTTCCATGTGGCTGAAAGCCGATCTTGAGGTGCTGTGGGAGCGGGTCAACAAGCGCGATCACCGTCCACTTCTGAAGACAGAAAATCCAAAAGCCACGCTGCAAGCGCTGATGGAAAAGCGTTATCCCCTCTATGAACAAGCCGACATCACCATCCTGTCGCGTGATGTTCGCAAGGAAATCATCGTGAATGAAGTGCTGGAAGCCATTGCCGGTACGGAAAAGAAGGCCCGATCCCATGATATCTCATAGTGCTCCTACCGAAGAACGCCTGGTGCATGTGCCGCTGGGTGAACGCGCCTATGACATTTTGATCGGTCCGGGCCTGATTGGGCGCGCGGGCGGAGAAATTTCCTCGCGCCTCAAGGGCAAACGCGCAGCCATCATCACGGATGAGCATGTGGCGCCGCTTTATCTGGAAGCGCTTGTGGATGGTTTGCAGACGGATGGCATCGAGGCTGTGTCGCTGACCCTGCCTGCCGGTGAAAAAACCAAGAGCTTCGAGCATCTGATGACGGTGTGCGATACCGTGCTTGCTGCACGCATCGAACGTAACGATGTTGTGATCGCGCTGGGCGGCGGTGTAATCGGTGATTTGGCGGGCTTTGCCGCTGGCATCGTCCGTCGCGGTGTTCGCTTCGTGCAAATCCCCACCTCGCTGCTGGCGCAGGTGGATTCGTCCGTGGGCGGCAAGACAGGCATCAACTCCCGCCACGGCAAAAACCTTGTCGGCGTGTTCCATCAGCCTGATCTGGTGCTGGCCGATACGTCTGTGCTGGATACGCTAAGCCCGCGTGAGTTTCGTGCGGGTTATGCGGAAGTGGTCAAATACGGCCTGATCGACAAGCCGGAGTTTTTCTTCTGGCTGGAAAAGAATTGGGACGATGTGCTGAAAGGTGGACCAGCCCGTATTAAGGCCATTGCCACCAGCTGTCAGGCCAAGTCTGACGTGGTGGTGGCGGACGAGAAGGAAAATGGTGTTCGCGCCCTGCTCAATCTCGGCCATACCTTCGGTCACGCGCTGGAAGCGGCGACGGACTATGACAGCAAACGTCTGGTTCACGGCGAGGGCGTTGCCATCGGCATGGTGCTGGCCCACCAGTTCTCGGCCCGCCTCAACCTTGCAAGCCCGGACGATGCGGCGCGTGTCGAGGCGCATCTGAAGGCCGTTGGCCTGCCAACGACGATGAAGGACATTCCGGGCGAGTTGCCGCCGGTGGAAACGCTGATGATGGCGATTGCGCAGGACAAGAAGGTCAAGGGCGGCAAGCTCACCTTCATCCTGACCCACGGTATCGGCCAGTCTTTCGTGGCGGATGATGTCGCACCTTCTGAAGTGCAATTGTTCCTGAACGAAAAGCACCCCGGTTGATAAACTGAGTTTAGAACCGGGTGGCTTCACCCGGTGCGGCAACCTCTATGGCCAATGCGTGCAGGCCGGCATCGAGTTCCGGCTTCAACAATGCGTTGATGGCGCGGTGACGGTCCACCCGTGACTTGCCGGAGAAGCTCTCCGACACTATCTGCACACGCATATGCGTCTCGCCGGTTCCGGTAATATCGGGCTGGTGACCGGCATGTTGGTGGCTTTCATCGATAACAGTCAGGCGTTCAGGCGTGAAAGCCTCGTTGAGCTTGTTTTCTATGCGCTCGCGCAGGGACATTTGTTTGGTCTCCAAATCCATCTATGGCTTGCAAGAGGGGGCTACCTAAAAGCCTGCAACATTCCGTTTTGTCAATTCTTGTCGTGCGCGCTTTCGCGCACCATAATCAGGTTATTATGAAATTGGATTCGAAATATTTCGACCGCATTCGCACGCGTCGCAGAAGGGAACCGGAGCCTGAGGTCAAGGCGCCGACCTGTCAGTGGGATGGTTGCGAAAAGCCGGGCGCTCATCGCGCACCCGTCGGCCGCAATGCCGAGGGGCAGTTTTTCATGTTCTGTTTTGAGCATGTCAAAGACTACAACAAGGGTTATAATTATTTCTCAGGCCTTTCTGACAACGAAATTGCCCGATATCAAAAAGAGGCCATCACCGGCCATCGCCCCACCTGGACCGTAGGTGTGAACAAGACGGCTGGCGACAGCCCGCTGCACTCGACGTTGCGCTCTGGCGCTGCCAATGCTCGTATCCGAGATCCCTTCGGCTTTACCGGGCAGGGGCGTTCCGGGGGGCCGCGGTATCAGCAGAGCCGCAAATTAAAGACACTGGAACAGAAAGCCTTCGACACGCTTGGGCTTTCGGTCAATGCAAAGCAAGAAGAGATCAAACGAAGCTATAAGGAGCTTGTCAAAAAGCACCATCCTGATGCTAATGGTGGCGATCGTGGTTCGGAAGAACGTTTTCGGGCTGTTATTCAAGCCTACCAATTGTTAAAGCAATCTGGTTTCTGCTAAGCCCTTTCGTGTGATCGCCTGATAGATATGTGGCCGGGTGGCTGCTACCCGCCTTGGAGACGTTATGAGCAAAATTGACCTGGATATTACCAACCTGCCGGATACAACCGTGTCTGTTCGCGAAGTCTTCGGCATTGATACAGATCTGCGCGTGCCCGCCTATTCGAATGGCGACGCCTATGTGCCGGATCTGGACCCCGACTACCTGTTTGACCGCGATACAACGCTAGCCATTCTTGCCGGTTTTGCTCACAATCGACGTGTCATGGTGTCCGGTTTTCACGGAACCGGTAAATCCACGCATATCGAGCAGGTTGCGGCGCGCCTCAACTGGCCGTGCGTGCGCGTGAACCTCGACAGCCATGTCAGCCGTATCGACCTCGTGGGCAAGGACGCCATCGTTCTGAAAGACGGCAAGCAGATTACGGAATTCAAAGACGGTATTCTGCCTTGGGCCTACCAGCACAATGTTGCGCTGGTATTCGATGAGTATGATGCGGGTCGCCCGGATGTGATGTTCGTTATCCAGCGCGTGCTGGAATCGTCTGGTCGCCTGACGCTGCTCGACCAGAGCCGCGTCATTCGCCCTCACCCTGCATTCCGCATTTTCGCAACGGCCAACACGGTGGGTCTGGGTGATACGACCGGTCTTTACCACGGCACGCAGCAGATCAACCAGGCGCAGATGGACCGTTGGTCCATCGTCACCACGCTGAACTATCTGCCGCATGAGCAGGAAGTGAACATCGTGGTCGCCAAGGTGAAGAGCCTCGACACCGCAAAGGGTCGCGAAACCGCGTCCAAGATGGTGCGCGTTGCCGATCTCACCCGTGCGGCCTTCGTGAACGGCGATCTTTCCACGGTCATGAGCCCGCGTACGGTTATCACCTGGGCTGAGAATGCGGATATTTTCGGTGACATCGCTTTTGCCTTCCGCGTGACCTTCCTCAACAAGTGCGATGAGCTGGAACGCAGCCTGGTGGCTGAACATTATCAGCGTGCCTTCGGTGTAGAGCTGAAGGAAAGCGCTGCAAATATCGTTCTGAGCGCCTGATATTCCCCGGGTTTCCCGGAGAGCATCACCGATGAGTTGAAAGCGCCACCCTCCTGCCGTTTGCGGGAGAAGGGTGGCGTTGCAGATCGACAGGAAAGACAATGGCAGGCCGTGGCGACAATGTGAGACCCAAATCCGGTACGGTAATCGATACCGAACCGTTGCGTCAGGCGATTACCGGCTGCGTGCGTTCCATTGCCGGCGATGCGGAAATTGAAGTCGTTTTCGCCAATGAGCGCCCCGGTCTGGCGGGCGACCGTATGCGCCTGCCGGAAATATCTAAACGGCCCACGGCGCAGGAAATTGCCGTCACCCGTGGCCTTGGCGATTCCATGGCGTTGCGGCTGGCTTGCCACAACAGCGATATGCACGCCACCATGTCGCCCCAAGGCGCAGATGCGCGGCTGATCTTCGATGCGGTGGAACAGGCGCGTGTCGAATCCATCGGTGCGCGGCGTATGCAGGGCATGGCATCGAACATCCGCGCCATGAACACTGAAAAATATGCCAAGGCGAATTTCGGCCTTATCAATACGCAGGAAGATGCGCCGCTGGCCGAAGCTGTGGCCATGATGGTGCGCGAAAAGCTGACCGGTGAAAAGCCGCCGGAAAGCGCTGGCAAAGTACTCGATTTGTGGCGCTCCTTCATCGAAGACAAAGCCTCTGCCGATCTCGATAATCTGTCGACTGTTGTTGAAGACCAGAAGGCGTTTTCGAAGCTCATCCGTAAAATGTTGACCTCCATGCAGATGGCGGAGGATTTTGGCGACGATGACGATCATCAGGAAAGTCAGGAAACCGAATCCGAAGAAGACCAGCCAGCCAGCAATGAGATGGAAGAAGAGCAGGTCGAGGAAGAGGCCGGTTCTGACGCCACCCCTGCCGAAGAGAGCGAAGCCTCTCAAGAGCAGATGGAAGATGGCGAGATGGATGGCGCCGAGATGTCTGAGGACGAAATGTCCGATGATCTCGATGAGGATTCCGAGACGCCCGGTGAAACCCGCCGCCCCAACAGCCCCTTCGATGACTTCAACGAGAAGGTGGATTACCGCATCTTCACAGAGGAATTCGATGAGGAAATCCGTGCTGAAGAGCTGTGCGATGAGGCCGAATTGGACCGTCTCCGTGCTTTCCTCGACAAGCAGCTTGCGCATTTGCAAGGCGCAGTCGGACGGTTGGCGAACCGCCTGCAACGCCGCCTGATGGCGCAGCAGAACCGTTCTTGGGATTTCGATCTGGAAGAAGGTTATCTCGACCCCGCGCGTCTCGTGCGCCTCATCATCGACCCCATGCAGCCGCTGTCCTTCAAAAAGGAACGCGACACGAAATTCCGCGATACGGTCGTATCACTGGTCATCGACAATTCCGGCTCGATGCGTGGCCGCCCGATTACGGTGGCGGCAACCTGCGCCGATATTCTGGCGCGCACGCTGGAACGTTCGGGCGTCAAGGTCGAGATTCTGGGCTTCACCACCAAGGCGTGGAAAGGCGGGCAATCGCGCGAGCAATGGCTGGCCAGCGGCAAACCTCCGTCCCCCGGTCGCCTGAATGACCTTCGCCACATCATCTACAAGTCCGCCGACGCTCCATGGCGTCGTGCACGCCGTAATCTCGGCCTGATGATGCGTGAAGGCTTGTTGAAAGAAAACATCGACGGTGAAGCGCTGATGTGGGCGCATAACCGCCTCATCAACCGTCCTGAGCAGCGCAAGATCATGATGATGATTTCAGATGGTGCGCCGGTGGATGATTCCACGCTGTCGGTCAATCCTGGCAATTATCTCGAACGGCACCTGCGCGCCGTGATCGAACAGATCGAAACCCGTTCGTCCGTCGAACTGCTTGCTATCGGCATCGGCCATGACGTGACCCGCTATTACCGCCGCGCCGTGACAATCGTGGATGCGGATGAGTTGGCGGGCGCAATGACCGAACAACTGGCGGCGCTATTCGAAGACACAAGCACCACGCCAAGCCGATCCGGCCGGATGCGCCGTGCCGGTTAAACAGCATGGTGACCGCAGAGTTTTGCGGTCGAATGGCGGTTTTAAAGCAAGAATGACGGCAGTTTCGGTCGTTCTTGCTGGTGCGCTCAACCCTTCCGGCATGGCTGCATCGACTGTCGATGTTCCGGTGAGCGTCCGGCCCATTTTAACGTTCAAGGTTGGGTCGGACCAGAAGCGCTTTGGCAAGCTGGAGTTTGTCGGCGGCTTGATAATGAATTCTCCAGAGCCGATATTCGGTGCCATGTCCAGCATTCGCTTTCGGCCAGACGGGCGGAATTTTCTTGCCGTGCTGGACACGGGACATTGGCTGGCTGGCACGATAGAGCGCAACGACACCGGCGCTCTATCTGGCCTTTCACATGTTCGCATCGATCCCATGCTGGATGAAAATGGCAATACGGCGAAACGCAAAGTGGACATGGATGCCGAAGGACTGGCCTTGCGCGGCAACCAAGCCTTCGTCAGTTACGAGCAGCGGCCCCGCATCGACATTTATGCCGATGCAGATCTTGCAAAAGCAAAGCCGGTGGGCCGTCTGCCACACATCATTCCAGAGCGTGAGTTTCGGCGCAACGCCGGAATGGAAACCCTGGCGCGCTCTCCCGTCGATGGGCTGCTCAAGGGTGCCATGGTGGTGGTTGCGGAGGCTAGCTTTGATAGCAACGACAATCTGTTCGCCGCTGTGCTTGAAGGCCCGCGCAAGGGCATATTTGCAGTCACCCACAACAGCTCCTTCTCCGTGACGGACGGCGCATTTCTGCCCAATGGCGATCTGCTGTTGCTGGAGCGTCGGTTCAATCTGGCTGAAGGTGTGGGCATGCGCATTCGCCGCATCGATGGAGACGCTATCAAGCCGGGTGCGGTTGTCGACGGCGAAGTTCTCATCGAAGCTGATTTGTCCAACCAGATTGACAATATGGAGGGCATGGACATCGTCACCGGACCTGACGGATCGACACGCCTCATCCTTGTGTCGGATGATAATCACTCATTTCTGCAAAGAAACATCATGCTGGAATTCAAACTAACGGAATAAAAAAGGCCCGCATTTGCGGGCCATTTGATTCAGAGTGTTTTCACAGGCGGCATCGGCTTCAGCGTGCTCATCAATGCGCCGTAGGGCAGCAGCATAACGATGCCGACGATCACCTTTACCGAAAGATCGCCCAGCGCCCATGAGACCCAGCGCGGTGCCTCGGTGGAGAAAATGCCGAGGATCGGTGCGGATTCGATTGCGAAGGCATCGTTGGGGCCGACGAAGGCGAAGGTGGCGGCAAAGGCGATGGAGAAGAACAAAGCCGTGTCTAGCACCGAGCCGAGCATGGAGCCAGCCAGCGGCGCGCGCCACCAGCTTTGGCGACGCAGGCGGTTGAACACCGAGATGTCGAGCAGTTGGCCGATCAGATAGGCGGTGCCAGATGCGACAGCTATGCGCGGGATCGACGTCCAAAAGGACAGCGTGACGCCGACCACGAAACCGGCCAAGACAACGCGACGGGCGATGGATGGGCCGAACTGGCGGTTGGTGAGGTCCGTGATCAGAAACGCGATGGGATAGGTAAAGGCACCCCAGGTCAGCAGGTCGCCGAGAGCGATACCGAAGAATGTGCCTGATAGCGGGTACTGAACCAGAATGTTCGACGCGACGACAACAAGTGTCATCAGCAAAACATAGGCAAATGTGTAGCGTGAGTAGAGCATTTTTTTATCCTGGGAGATGCCACCAGTTGGCGTTGGAATGGAAAAAAACAAAAGGCTTGAGCGGCAGATGCCAGTCAAGCCTTTCGAATATTTGCGATGGAAAAACTGCTATTAAGCAGCTTCAACCGTCTTTTTTGCGATCTGGCGACGCAGCAGACGAGCGCGCATCGAAAGGTCGTTTTCTGTGGACTTCAGAAGGAAGGCATCGAGGCCACCACGATGCTCAACGGAACGCAGGGCGGCTGCGGAAACACGCAGACGGAAGCGCTGGCCGAGAGAATCGGAAATCAACGTAACCTGGCAAAGGTTCGGAAGGAACCGGCGCTTGGTTCTGTTGTTGGCGTGGCTGACGTTGTTGCCCGTCTGGACGCCCTTGCCGGTCAATTCGCATACACGGGACATGGGTACACCTATTTGTTGTCGTCTGTTTGACCAATGGTTCACTTGCCGGCAAATCCGGTTCGCAATCCAACTGGCTATGATTGGAAAGTTGCGGTTCTATAGTCAGACAGAAACTTCCAGTCAAGCCGCTCACTCTTTTTTGTGGGCAATTTCACCTGATTTCCACGTCACTCTGCTTTTTTATTGCCATAAGTCGGCGTATATCATCGCGGCAGAGGATGGCTTTCGCTGTCTGCCGAGGTGTTACCTGAATGAATGTCACAGCACAAAGGTTTTTTGCAACGCTCGCCCTGACTTTGGCGAGTCTGTCGCCTACCATGGCCGCAGAAACACGGCATGATAGCGAATACAGCATCAGTCTGGGTGTGTTGCCCATTGCGCGGGCCAACTTTTCCACACGCATGGAAGGGGCCACATATTCCATATCAGGTTCGTTTACGTCAGCAGGTATCGCTAGTGTGTTGAAGGATATTTCCGGGCGCACCAATGTTGCCGGTGCCAAGCGTGGAAACCGAATGCAGGCCAATGAATATTCGCTGGTTTACAAGGACGGCAAGCGGACGCGCACCTATGATGTGCAATATCGCAACGGCAACGTGACATCCACAACCGTCAAGCCGGAGCCGAAAGCGCGTCCTGACAATTGGGTCGATGTGAAGGATCGCGATCTGCGCTCAGTGCTCGATCCCATTTCCGGACTGATGTTTCCGGTGGGCGGGCGCATTTGCCCCAGCCGCCTGCCGATCTATGATGGCGAGTCGCGTCTGGATCTGGTGTTGAGTTCTGGTGGCACCAAGCCGTTTACGACGAATGGTTTTACCGGTGACGCCATTGTCTGCAATGCGCGTTATGTGCCGAAATCCGGCTTTCGCAAGGGCCGCAAGGACATCGAATATCTAAAGTCGATTTCGATGGAAATATGGTTTGCCAAGGCCAGCAACATGGATGTTTACGCGCCGGTTTATGCGCGCATACCGACCAAGGTAGGCCAAGTGTATATCACCGCCACAAAATATGGCGGCTAATGATCAGCCCGGCGACCAGCCGGGCTCCGCCATAACGAAGCTATCAAATGTAAAACCGGGTGCCACGGTGCAGCCGACCAGCGTAAAATCTCCAAGACTTTCAGCAGCTTGCCAGCAATTGACGGGAGCTATCGCCTGTGGTCTTTCTCCGTCAAAAATAGCCGTGCCAAGCTTGACGGTTTCCACCGTTTTTCCATCTTGGCTGAGGTGAAGCAGAAGCGGTGACCCCGCATAATAGTGCCAAATCTCGGCGGCATCGATGACCCGGTGCCAGTGGGAGCGCCGGCCTTTTTCAAGCAGATAATAAATCGCGGTGGAATGGCCGCGTCCGCCATCTGTAGCATCTCTAAACGTCCGGCGATAAAAACCGCCCTCGGGATGAGGCTCAAGCTTCAATTCCCGGATAATCGCTTCGGCGGACAGTGCGCTGCTTGTCATCAAAACTTGTCCTTGCGCGTTCTGATTTCGGCAAAAACGTCCTCGTCGGCGGCGTCGGCAAGGCCAAGATGCGTGCGGATGGCGGCATCAGCCACGCGCATATAAGGGTTGGTTTGCTTCTCCAGGCCGATGGTTGTGGGGATGGTGAAGCGGCCCTCATTTCGCAAGGTATCCACCTCGACGGCGCGTTTTTTCAAAACTTCGTTTTCCGGGTCAACCGTCAACGCGAAGCGGGCATTGGATAGCGTATATTCGTGACCGAAGTAGACTTTGGTTTCATCCGGCAACGTCATCAGTTTCTGGAAGGATTTCCACATGTCAGCGGCGGGGCGCTCAAACAGGCGCCCACAGCCCATGGCAAATAAAGTGTCGGCCGCAAACAGCAATCCGTCATCCGGCAGGTAATAACAAATGTGCCCAGCGGTGTGGCCCGGCGTGGCGATGACCTGAACGCGGTGGCCGGAAAATTCAAATTCATCCCCATCGGCGGAAGATCGATCTATGCCGGGTATGGCGATGGCCTCGTCATGCGGACCATTGATTTCGCAGCCGAATTTTTCCTTTAGCGACAAATTGGCTTCGACATGATCGTGGTGATGATGGGTGGTGAAGATATGAGTGAGTGTCCAGCCGCGACGGTTGAGAGCCCCGATGATCGGTGCCTCTTCCGGTGCGTCGATGGAAACGGTGTTGCCGGTTTCGCTATCGTGCAACAGCACGCCAAAATTATCGCTGCGGCAAAGAAAGACCTCGATTTCCAACGGCTTCATGTTTTCCCTCCATCAAATTGCGTCAAATCCCATTTGAATTTCCAATGTAGGCGTCGTCGGCTTGAAGTCCAACCGGGTGCTGCTACATTCTGTCCATGAACACTGACATTGTCGATCTGCGCGAATTTTATCATTCCCCATTGGGCCGCTCGGCAGAGCAGGCCATTACCATGGCGCTATCGACGCTGTGGCCGCCTTTGCCGGATGAGAGACTGGTGGGCATGGGCTACGCCGTGCCGTTTCTGGATCGTTTTCGCCACGATACGGAACGCACCTTCGCGTTCATGCCTGCGGGGCAGGGTGCGGTAAACTGGCCTGCCGGAGAGCTGTCTTCTACGGCACTGGTGTTCGACGAGGAACTGCCGCTGCCGGATTCGTCCATCGATAGAGTGCTGCTGGTGCATTCGCTGGAGTTCGTCGAGAACCCGCGTGAGGCCTTGAAGGAGCTGTGGCGGGTGCTGGCACCCGGTGGGCGACTGATTATCGTCGTGCCCAACCGGCGTGGCGTGTGGGCGCGCATGGAGCATACGCCGTTCGGTTCCGGTCGTCCCTATTCGCGGGGGCAACTGACCAGTCTCCTGCGGGAAACAAACTTCACGCCCGGCTCGACAGCCGAAGCTTTGTTTTTTCCGCCGTCAAAAGTGCGTTCGGTGTTGAAGTTCCGTCGTTATCTGGAAAGCGCGGGACGCAAGCTCTGGCCGGTGTTTTCGGGTGTCATTATCGTAGAGGCGCAAAAGCGGCTTTATCAGGGTCTGCCGGTGCCGCAACGCGCGTCACGGCGCGTCTTTGTACCGGTTTTGGCGCCGCAGGGCGTGCCAACAACAAGAGCCTCTTCTGAACAGCCAAAGCCGCGCTGACACTCGACAAATGCCGCGTTCCGGTCTAATGCCTGCGGCATTGTCTTGCCGGATGTCCCGGCGTTTTTCCGAAGGTCTTCAAAATGAGTGCAGAGCCTAATCAACCTGTTCCACGCCCCGGTATTCTCGATATCGCTGCTTATGTTCCCGGTAAGGAACATGCAGAGGGCGTGGCGAAGGTTTATAAGCTCTCCTCCAATGAAACGCCGTTGGGACCAAGCCCGAAGGCAATCGAGGCTTTCAAGGTCGCTGCCGGTAATCTGGAAATCTATCCTGACGGACAGGCAACGGCGCTGCGTCAGGCCATTGCCGAAGTGCATGGGTTGAATGTCGCCAATATTCTCTGCGGCAATGGTTCGGACGAACTTCTCGGTCTGCTGTGCCACGTTTATCTGGCTTCTGGCGATGAAGCTATTATCACCGAACACGGCTTTCTGGTTTACAAAATCCAGATCATGGGCGCAGGCGCAACTGCTGTGACCGTGAAAGAAAAAGATTGCGCCGTCGATGTCGACGCAATCCTCGCCGCTGTGACGCCAAAAACAAAAATGATCTTCATTGCCAACCCTGGCAACCCAACGGGCACCTATGTTCCAGTCTCGGAAATCCGCCGTTTGCAGGCCGGTTTGCCGAAGCATGTCGTGCTGGTGCTGGACGCGGCATATGCGGAATATGTGCGCAAGAACGATTATGAGGCAGGGCTGGAGCTTGTTTCCGGCAATGCCAATGTGGTGATGACGCGGACCTTTTCGAAGGTTTACGGGCTGGCAGCGCTGCGCGTGGGCTGGATGTATGGCCCGGCGGCAATCATCGATGCGCTGAACCGCGTGCGCGGTCCCTTCAACATGAACGCACCTGCCATTGCTGCCGGTGCCGCGGCCATCCGTGACCAAGGCTTTATCCAGCAGGCGGTGGCTCATAATCTGGAATGGTCGGAAAAACTGACCAATGCGTTTACCGGGCTTGGGCTGACGGTGACGCCTTCTGTCACCAATTTCGTTCTCATCCATTTCCCTGATTTGGATGGCAAGCGTGCGGCGGATGCCGACGAGTTCCTGACGCGTCGCGGTTATATTCTGCGTGCCGTGCGCAGTTATGGTTTCGCCAATGCGTTGCGTATGACGGTTGGGTCGCAAGAGGCCAATCTCGGCGTGATCGATGCACTCACAGAGTTTATGGGTCAGGCGTAATGAGCGATATTCTGTTTGAACGTATTGCCCTGATTGGTATCGGCCTGATCGGCTCATCCATCGCACGCGATATAAAGGCACTTGGCCTTGCGCGGCAGGTGGTGGTTTCCACCCGCAGTGCAGAGACCTTAAAACGGGCAGAAGAGCTGCAACTGGGAACAGAGTACACCATCTCTGCGGCAGACTCGGTCAAGGGTGCCGATCTGGTCATCGTGTCGGTGCCTGTTGGTGCTTCTGAAGCTGTGGCACAAAAAATCGCGCCGCATCTGAAGGCGGGTGCCATCGTGACTGATGTTGGCTCCACCAAGGCGTCCGTCATTGCGCAAATGGCCCCGCATATGCCGGACAATGTACATTTTATTCCCGGCCACCCGCTTGCAGGTACGGAAAAATCCGGCCCGGATGCGGGTTTTGAGGGCCTTTTCCGCGACCGCTGGTGCATCTTTACGCCATTGCCGGAGACGGATGCGGATGCGTTTGGCAAGCTCAAGGGTTTCTGGGAAGCGCTTGGCTCGCGTATCGATGAGATGGACCCGGAACATCACGACAAGGTTCTGGCCATCGTCTCGCACTTACCCCACATCATTGCTTACAATATTGTAGGGACTGCGGATGATCTCGGCACCGTCACAGAATCGGAGGTCATCAAATATTCCGCTTCCGGTTTCCGCGATTTCACCCGTCTGGCCGCGTCTGATCCGACTATGTGGCGAGACGTATGCCTGCACAACAAGGATGCAATCCTTGAAATGCTGGCGCGATTCTCCGAAGATCTGGCGTCACTTCAAAGAGCAATCCGTTGGGGCGAGGGCGACAAGCTTTTCGAACTCTTCAGCCGCACCCGCGATATCCGCCGCTCGATTATTCAGGCCGGCCAAGACGTCGATGCGCCCGATTTTGGACGCCACACGCTGGATCAGAAGAAATAATCAGCTATCGCAACATAAGACCGAAAACCACCAATTGGTTTTCGGTCTTATGTTTGAAGCAGCCTTAGATCGGCGGGATTTTTCCGAGTGGAATAAAGCCGCTGACGGTGGCGCGCCCGCGCTCAACTACCAGATCGACGGATGCCCGGTCACGACCGCCTGCAAGAGCGCCGAGCAATTTGCGGGCGGTGTCGATGGTGGATTGCAGTTGCGGGAAGGTCTGTTTGGCGTTGTCGGCCCAATCACCAAGCTTTTCGATTTCCAGCTTGAACTGGCCGGAGAGATAACCCTGGTCATCGAATGAGAATGGCCCGCTGACGCGCATGGTGCGGCCTTCACCAATGTCCAGCATCACCCGGCGCAATTCGCCACTGGTGCCGTAAAGGCCCGAGCGGTCGCTGCCGTCGATCATGCCTGCCTTGCCTGCAAGCGTGATGTCCGCAATGGCATTGAGGCGCGGCAGAAGCTGTGGCCAGTCCTTGATGACGGTTGAGGCGTCTGTGAGCGTAATCGCGCCATCGAGGTCCGCGCCGTTCTGGCGAAGGTGAACCTCTGTCGTTGCGGCATCGAAATTGATCGTTTGTGCGGTGACGGATGAAACCGCGGTTGCCTTCAATCCCTCGATGACGAGAGCTGTGCGGTCAATGCCACGCAGCTTGGTCACAAGACTGGATTGCAGATTGTCCCACTGCGCGGAAACGTTAAGGCCGTGAGCGGTCTGGATTTGCGCGGGCGAATCAAGTTCCCAGACAATATGGCCGGGAGCGTAGATTTGGGCGGCGGAGCGCAGCGCGCCAAAAGATGCCGAGACATTGTTCTGCGCATCCTTCACGTCGACTTTCGAGCAGAAAAGACCTATGCGGAAAGGATATCCCTTAAAAGCAATATCGCTGCATTCGCCGCTAACACTTGCTTTGCCACCGGGTGCGAGTGTCCGAATAACAGTGTCCTGAAGCCGCTGCGCGGCATAAAACCAACCAGCGGAGTAGATGGCAACGAAAACTATTATCCCAATACCGAGAAAAAGGAATTTTCTGCTGATTCGGGATTGGCTTGACGCTGCCATGATGATCTCCAATGGTACACACAGGTGATTTGGTTTGGCTTGCGATATGGACGATTTTTGGGTCTTTGGCTACGGTTCGTTGATGTGGAACCCCGGCTTCCCGTTTGAGGAGCGTCAACAGGCGCGTTTATACGGATATCGGCGGTCGCTTTGCATTCGCTCGAATGTGTATCGTGGAACCGATGAAAACCCCGGATTGGTGCTGGGACTGGAACGCGGCGGCTCTTGCCACGGCGTGGCTTTCCGTGTTGCAGACGCAGAGAAAGGTCCGGTCCTCGATTATCTGAGGGAGCGTGAGCTTGTCAGCAATGTTTACAAGGAACGTGTGATTGCTGTCGGTCTCGCCGATGGCAGACGGCAAAATGCGCTAACCTATGTCGCCGATCCAGCGCATTCACATTACGTCGGTGGTCTGCCTGTGGAGGAAGCGGCGTCAATCGTACGCCACGCTTCAGGCCGCTCTGGCCCCAATGTCGATTACGTGTTCAACACCGTGCAGCATTTGCAGGACATGGGCATCCGCGACGCCCTGTTAGAGCGCGTCGCGGCAAAGGTGACGGCTCAATCTGAAACCGTTGCCTGAAGTTCTGCCAGCCGCTTGATGGCGGTTGGTGGCAGCGGAAGCTTGGGATTGTCGCGGGCCGTTTCGATCAACAGCTCGTCGCTTGCCTTTTCCGTGACTTCAATCAGCGTCTTGAAAAAGACGTCGGGGTTGAGACCGGGCTGGATGGGCGGCAGAATGCGAACCTTGAAATGACCGGGATAACGCATCGTGGAACGGCGAGGCCAGAATAGGCCTGGATGCATGGCAACCGGCACGACCGGCACTTTCAAATCCCGATAAAGGCGGGCAATGCCATAACGGTATTCCGGCTCGGCACCCGGTGGTCGGCGCGTGCCTTCCGGGTAGATGATGAGTTGACGTCCCTTCGACATCTCTTCTTTGGCACGTTCCATCACCTTCAGCATCACCTTGCCGCGTGCCGCCCGGTTGACCGGGATCATCCGTTGCTTCGCCACGTACCAGCCGAAGATCGGTATCCACATCAGCTCGCGTTTGAGAATGTAGACCGGGTCTTTGAGGTTGGGCAACAGGGCGTAGGTGTCCCAGAAGGACTGGTGTTTCGGTGCGAAAATGCATCCGGTTTCCGGGATGTTCTCCAATCCTTCGATTTCGAAGGTCGTGCCGACGATCTTTTCCATCAGCCAGTGATTGGAACGGGCCCAGCCCCTCGGTATCTCGAATGCCAGTTTGCGCGGCACGATGAAATAGATCGGTGCCAGTACGATCATTCGCATGATGAGGTTGAAATAAAACAGCGTGTTGAAGAGAACGGAACGCAGTCTGAGCATGAAAATGGCTTCTCCCGGCGCATCCTCATCAACGAAATGAGGGTATCTCTGTGTCGTGCGCAGAAACGAACGCCTACACGAAAACGGGGGGTTACAGCAAGACTTATCGTGGGCTGGAAGCCGGAAGCGCCTAGACGTTTGAAGACCCGTTGCGCAGGCCGTTTCCTTTGCCCAACCCCGTCAGATCGCGAACTGCCGCAAGGACAAACTTCATATACTCGGCTATCATGGTCCGCACGACATCCGGGTTCGAAAACCAGTTGGTGCGGGCGAGATCCGAGTTGATGACCGGGTACGCGATGAAATTCGTATCCGGACTGGTGCTGCGCAACTCATGCAGGCTGCGATGCATGTGGTAGTTATTCGTGACGACAACGACCGATGTATAGCCATGGTCATTGATCCATTTCGCCGCCTCGTTGGCGTTACCGATCGTGTCCACCGCCTGATATCCCATGTCCACGCAGCAGGTGAACAGATCGGAAGAGCTCTGCGTCATCTTGCGGATTTGCGCACGGGTTGTGGAGGGATTGACGCCGGAAATCAGCAATCGCTTGCCCACACCGTCCCGCAATAAGCCAACCGCCTGATCGATCCTGAGATATCCGCCGGTCAAAACAATGATGGCATCAGCCTTCGTTGCACGCGGTGGCCGCATGGATGCGACCGAGTCGGCAAACCACAAAAAGCCGCCGAAAACAGCGCCGATGATGATGAGGCAGACGAGGATGCTGACCCGGACGAACCGGCGCAAACGACCGCGCCGCGAAAGCAAGCCATTTCGCGGCGATTGTGCCGATTGGTCATCCGGGTCTGTGCGACTCATTGCCATGGGTTATCGATAAGCTCGGATTAAGGCAAGGAACAGGCAGTTGTGGCGTTCAAACCACGCACGTCACTGCCCTCAAACGCCCTCGCTTTTTGAAGGATCAGACCGCACGCGGTCTATGTCATCAATGGTGCGGATGACCGTCAGCCGTGCGGTGACTGTTGTTAACAAGGCAATGACCATCATCGTTGCAAAAATTCCAAGATACCCGTCCACACCGACAGAAAACGTGCCGAACAGGGCGCTGGCCTGATCGCTTTGGGGCGTTGCGAGAGAGCGGGATTGCCAGAAACCAGCGACGAGAAACACGGCGGCGGCAAGGGCGCTGCCGGCACCGGAGCCTTTGAGACTTATTTTCAGAAAATGTTTCTGAAATTCCCGTGCCACGAAGCTGCTTTCGGCACCGACAAAATGCAGAACCTCGACAATGTGCCGATTGCCGGAAAGTGCGCCGCGTGTCGCAAACACCACAGTCAAAACCATCGCGGTGAAAACGAGAATCAATACGCCGAGGCCAATCATGACGGTGGTGTGCGCCATGGAAACAAGGCGATCCACCCATGTGCGGTGGTCGTCCAGAAAGGCCTGCGGAATTTCCGCTTTGAGCATGGAGCGCATCGCCTCGAAATCCGGCGGATTGCTTTCATCGATGGTGATGATGACGAGGCGCGGCACGGGTAGTTCTGAAAGATCAAGACCGGCACCCAGCCACGGCTCCAGCAGGCGCGCCGTTGCTGCTTCATCCATAATGGTGCCTTCACGCGTCCCCACGAAGGTCAGCGCCAGATTGCGCGCCTTGTTTAACGCGGCATTCATGTCCAGCCCGTCTTCCGGCTTGATCTGAATGGTGATTTCGCGAGAAATCTGGCTCTGCCATGTTGAGGCGGTGGCACGCACCATGCTGACGGCACCCAGCGTAAGACAGGCAAGAAAAGCCATGATCGCGATGACCACGATCAGCGCGTTGCCCTGAATGTTGGAGGGTGGCAAAATGGGCGCCATGGGGCGAATACGCATCTGCGGCAGCTTTGGCGCGGCCTTTTCAGGCTTGAGGGCTTTGCGGTTCATCTCATTCATAAATGTCGAGCCGCCCTTCCGTCAAAATCATCCGGCGTGCATCCACCTGATCCATGATGCTGAAATCATGGGTGGCAATGACCACGGCGGTGCCAAGTCGGTTGAGTTCTAAAAACAGGTTCAGCAGGCGTTTTGCCATAGGTGGATCGACATTGCCTGTGGGCTCGTCTGCCAACAATATTTCCGGCTGATCCATGAGCGCGCGCGCGATTGCGGCGCGCTGCTTTTCCCCGCCGGAAAGGATCGGCGGCAACACATTGATGCGTTCGCCCAAGCCTACCCATTTTAAAAGCTCGATCACATCGTTGCGATAGGCACTTTCTTCCTTGCCCCGCACACGGAGCGGCAGGGCCACATTCTCGTACGTCGTCAGGTGATCCAGCAGCCGGAAATCCTGAAAGACGATACCGACACGGCGGCGCAGCAGCGGCAATTCGCTGCGTGGAATGCGCGACACATCGCGATTGAACATGCGGATATGGCCACGCGTCGGCTGAAGCGACATGAGAAGCAGGCGCAAAAGCGTTGTTTTCCCCGCCCCGGAAGGGCCGGTCAGAAACTGGAAAGACCCTTTGGGAATGTCAAAGGTCATGTCCCGCAAAATCTCCGGGCCCATGCCGTACCGTAACCCGACATTTTCGAAATGGATCAACGAACTTCCAGTCTTTTTCTTCCGCAGGGCGCGCTTTGCATGACGATTGAGTCTTTTACAAGCTGCGTGGCCCTTACGAGCGACTCACCAGACGATGTTTGCAAAGCATTAACCAATTAAATTTACGACTAGGCAGGATTTCATTCAATGCCCAGCTTTTATCGGGCCAAAAACGTGACCGAGGGAACTTCATGAGTATGTTCCGTTCATCTCGCCGACAAGCGGCACTCGATTTGGACCTTTTGATGCCGGAAACGCCGCTTCGCCAAACGTGGCGAACCCGCAACAGCCAGCAGGACATCATAGATGCCGAGTTTGTCACGATAAAGGAAACGCCCTTACGTGACTATGGAAACGACAATCGCCATGCGGCTTATCAACAGAGCAAGTCGCAAGCTTTGACGGCACTTGGCGCTTTTCGGTTTTTCATTCACCGTTTGGATAGGAAGCTGTCAGGTCTTTCGGTCGATGGATATTCGGCAATCGTCGCCGCAACCGTGGTCAGCGTTTTCTTTTTGTCCGGCGGTTTCACGATGATCCCGTACGAAAAGACGGCCGTTGCTGCTCCCGTCGATCCGCTTGGAATTACTCATGTCAGCATCACTCCGCAAGATGCAGGCGGGATGGAAGTTCTGCTGATCAACGGCATTGTGGAAAACAATGGCCATGACGTGCAAGCGGTGCCGACCATTCGTGCCGACCTCTTCGTGGCGAAAGGCGAGAAGGTGGCAAGCATGTTGATCGAACCGCCAGTGGCCGAAATCAGGCCCGGCTTGAGCCATGGTTTCTCGGCAAAACTGCGCCATCCCGGTGGAAAAACGCCGGAAATCCGGCTTTCCTTTGCACAAACGGATGTTTCTGACCGCTGACTGTGCTACCGGACGCCCTCGTTCCTTCCCGGTTTGACCTATCAGGTGGTAGGTCAGGCCGGATTCAGCGCAGGAGAAGACATGCCCGTCGTTCGTGGAAAAAATATCGAACCCCTCTACACTGCCGAGCAGATTGCCGAGCGTAATCGCGATCTTGCCAAGCGCATTGCCGGTGGGCCAACGAATGACTTGCTGGTTATTGCAGTTCTGAAGGGCTCGTTCATTTTCGCTGCCGATCTGATTCGCGCCCTGCACGATACGGGCCTGGCACCGGAGGTGGAGTTTATCACGCTGTCCAGCTACGGAACGGGAACCGTCTCTCAGGGCGTGCGGATCGTCAAGGACATCGACAGCGATGTGAAAGACCGCGATATTCTGCTGGTCGACGATATCCTCGAATCCGGTCGCACATTGTTGTTTGCGAAAGAACTGCTTTATGAGCGCGGTGCACGCAGCGTTTCGATTGCCGTCCTTCTGGATAAGAAAGTGAAGCGCAAGGAACAGCTTGAAGCGGATTATGTCGGCTTCGAATGCCCAGATTACTTCGTCGTCGGTTATGGCATGGACGTGGCTTATGCCTTCCGCGAACTGCCTTTCGTCGGTGTTGTCACGGGCGACGCGGAATAAGAGAGAGGCGTCTCAGTTTGACACGCAGCCGCCTTACGAGGGGCATGGATTGTTAACCATGCCTCCCGGATAGCACGCGGCATTTACCTCTTGCAAAGAGAAATGACCGAGTTTGTTGCTCGCTGGAATGAATACCAGGAGCAATGGAAAATGGCGAAAATTTTGATTACCGAAGACGAAGATGCTTTGCGCACCTTCGTGGCGCGTGCCCTGCGTCTGGATGGGCATGAAACCTATGAAGCCGCCGATGGCGAACAGGGTTTCGAAAAACTGAGCGAGCAAAATTTCGATCTTTTGCTGTCGGATATCCGCATGCCGGTCATGGATGGCATCGAGTTGGCGCACCGCGCTTCATCGCAGTTTCCGAATCTCAAAATCCTTTTGATGACGGGTTATGCTGAACAGCGCGAGCGCGCCGATGACCTGATGGAAAAAATCATCGACGTCGTGCCGAAGCCCTTTGCGCTTCCAGACATCCGCAAGGCAGTCGCCCGTGCACTGGCAGCCGTTCCCGCTTAAAAGCCGTCAGGTTCCCTCTGGACCATACCTTCATGCCCGTATTGCTGCGGGCTGAGCTTTTGGTTTTCGTCAACGCGTCTCCACAGATTACGCCGAGAAAACCTCGTTGCCGCCAATCCAGGTGCTTATCATATGGTAGTTTTCGGTCAGAACCACGAAATCGGCATCGTAGCCTACCTGTAACCGGCCTTTGCGGTCGGCGATGCGAACGGCTTGCGCGGGATAAAGGCTTGCCATCCGCACTGCTTCTTCGAAATCGAGGCCGAGTGTCTGGTGAACGAAGAGGACGGAAGACAGCATGTCGATATCAGCACCCGCAAGCGTTCCGTCAGCAAGCGTCAGGCGCCCGTCCTTGCGATAGATCTGGCGGTCGTTCAGGGTTAGGCCGGTCATGTCCGTGCCGATTGTCGACATGGCATCGGTTACGATGAAAATTCGCCCTGGCCCCTGCTTTGCGCGGAGCGCTATGCCCATGGATGCCGGGTGGACATGGAAGCCATCGGCGATAATACCGGTCGAAAGACTGCCAAGGTCCAGTGCTGCGCCGACCAATCCGGGTGTGCGGTTTTCCAGCGGGCTCATGGCATTGAAAAGGTGGGTTACTGTGCGTGCACCTGCTTCGGCATAGTTTTTTGCGGTCTCATAGGACGCGTTCGTGTGCCCAAGGCTGACGGTAAAGCCACCATCTGCCAAGGCAGTGACCTGTTCCAACGTGGTGTTTTCTGGCGCGATGGTGATCATCAATGCCTCGAAGCTATGGCCGATGGCCAGAAGGCGCTCGAGGTCGATATCTTCCATTGATCGGATCAGGCCGGGATGATGAGTGCCCTTGCGGGCCACGGAAAGATGTGGGCCTTCGAGATGCAGGCCCAGAAAACCGGGAATTTTTGCCGATTTGGCTTCTAAACCGGCTTTGATCGTTGCGGCCGTGATCTCCCGCGTATCGGTTATCAGCGTTGGCAGAAGAGCCGTGGTGCCGAATTTTGCGTGTGCTGCGCAAATGTGCCTTATACCCTCGACCGACTGGTCATCGTTCAGCATAACGCCGCCGCCGCCGTTGACTTGCAGATCGATAAAGCCGGGCACGATGGTCGCACCGTCTGCATCGATCTGCGTGGCACCGGATGGTAGTTCGATCTTTGCGACTATGCCCACGACCTTCCCGTCCTCAATCAGCAGGGCGCTATTCTCATGCCAATCGAAGCCATCGAAAATTCGGGCATTGGTCAGTGCTTTCACCATGATCAGTGCGTCTCCGTGACTTTCTTGAGGGCCGGTGGCGCATCCGGGTTGAACCCGCGTGAGCGCGACCATGCTTCGACAAAACCGTAAAATGGTACAATCAGAGCCAGGGAGTCGGTGAGCGGATGACCCGTTTCCACAAAGGGGAGGCGGCGTGCGTGGGCCGCACCATCTGCGGTGATGAACGCAAGCGCACCTTTTTTAGCAAGGCCATCAGCGGTGGCCAGCACGGATGAAAGGGCCGCATCGCGCGCTGCGAAGGTGACGACCGGAAAGCGGCGATCAACCAGAGCCACCGGCCCGTGAAGCACCTCGGCGCTGGAATAGGCCTCGGCGTGCATTTCCGACGTCTCCTTGAATTTCAAGGCGGCTTCGCTGGCAATGGCCAAGGACGGGCCACGACCCAACATATAAAGCGATTCCGCTTCACCCAGTTCGGCTGCGAGTTCATGCCAGTCCAGCGTTACGGCCTGAGCAAGCTTTTCTGGCAGTTGCTGGATGGAGCGCTGCAAATCCGCATCCGCGGTCCACTCGGACAGGATTGCCAGACCTGCCAACACAGAGTTGAAGAAGGATTTGGTTGCCGCGACCGCAAGTTCTGGTCCTGCATTGATATCGACAGCATGAGCCGACGCATCGGAAAGCGGTGAGGGTTGTGTGTTGGTAAGCGATATTGTCAACGCACCGGATGCTGCCGCAGATTGGGCAAGCGCGACGATATCCGGGCTTTTGCCGGATTGCGAAATCGAGATCGCTGCCGCCTGATCGAGCTTCAGTGATTTACCGTAGATCGACGCCAGAGAAGGGCCGATGGAGGCGACTGCGCGGCCAGCCTGTTGTTCAATCGCGTATTTGAGGAAATGTGCGGCATGATCGGACGAGCCGCGCGCGATGGTGATGAGAAAGGCAGGATCGCGCTCGCGCAGCGCTTTGCCCGCTGCTTGCAGAGTATCATGCGAACGGCTCAGCAGGCGGCTGGCTGCATCGGGAATTTCGTTGATTTCTTGGCGCATATGCGTCGTCATGGCATTCTCTTTTCTGGTATCAGCCGTCGGTCAATGTCATTTCGGCTACGAAATCATAGGCATCGCCGCGATAAAGCGAGCGGGTCAACTCCACCACGCGGCCGGAATCGAGATAGGATATCCGCTCGATGGCAAGACCCGCAGAACCTTCAGGAACGGCCAGCAATGCAGCGTCCTCGCGGGTCACATTGCAGGCCCAGATGCGCTGAACAGCGCGGACGGGCTTGTAACCCGTGCGATGAAGTTCGGCATAAAGAGAAGTTCCCACCGCCTTTGGATCGGGCAGGATATCGGAAGCAAGGCTGGCGCGTTCGATGGCAAGTGGCAATTCATTGGCGATGCGCAAGCGCTCCAGCCGTGCAACCATCATATCGACCTTGAGGCCCAGCATCATCATTTCGTCCGATGACGGGTGAAAAAGCCCACGCCCCAACCATTCGGAACGAGTGACATAACCGCGCCGCGCCATATCCTCGGTGAACGAGGTCAGTCGCGACAGCGGTTGTTGCAGGCGCGAGACGGGTTTCATGACGAAGGTTCCGGAACCGTGCTTACGGGTCAGCAGACCGTCTTTCACCAGATCATCCACGGCCTTGCGCACTGTTACCCGGCTAACATTCGCAAATTCAGCGAGATCTCGTTCGGGCGGCAATGCTTGGCCATGGCTGAGTTTGCCGGACAGGATGGCGTCTTCCAGCGATTGCCGAAGCTTCATATAAAGCGGTCCTGATCCGCTCGACTGTAGATCATCTGGGGACAGGAACTCGGACATTGCTTCTGTCATATTGCACCTGCCTCTACGTTCGAGAAGGCGGCTTTCGCCAGCGCAATCGAGCCGGCAAGCGCGTCTTCTGCTGGTTGAACGAGGCGCTCCCGGTGGCGCGCTGCGAGATATGGCGCATAAAGGGCAGACAGCCCGCCGAGAAGGCACAGTCTGCCACCGCCCGTTATTTCAGATACGCGGTCCAGTGACTGATCAATAAAACTTGCCGACTGCCTCAAAATTGCGAGTGCCGCTTCGTCGCCAATTGCAGCAAATTCGAAGACGCGGGGTGCGTAACGGCCATAGTCGCCGGGTTTGGCTGCCTGTGAAAAGGCCACCATTTTGCGCGGTTCATTGCTGAAGTCATCAAGCATGGCGCGGGTCATCGCAGTTTGTGGTGCTATCCCATCATAGGCAAGCAGGCTTTCCTGCAACGCCATTTGTCCCAGCCTGCCGCCACTGCCCAGATCACCGAGGTGATAACCCCAGCCGCCAACATAACGAACGTCTGCGCCAGTGCGGGCGATGTAAATCGTTCCGGTGCCGAGAATGGCGACTGCGCCATCACCATCGCTAAGAGCGCCTTGTAGCGCGATCAACCCGTCGGATTCGATGATCGACTGATGAAACGGCAGGCGCGGCATGACATAGGCGACGGTATTTTCGACATGGTTGCCAGCAAGTCCAAGATACGCGGAAGCATGTCTCACAAGGGCTGTGTCAAGTCCCGCATCCGTGAAAGCAGCTTTCGCTGCATCTGCAATGTTCAGGATTGCCGTGTCGGGCGCAGTCATAATGTTGGACGCACCGCTTTTGCCACGGCCCAGAATAAGGCCGTTGGCATCTGCGACTGCTGCCCGGCAACTTGTGCCGCCGCCGTCGATTCCCACGAGATATCGCTGCATGAAACTGTCTCCTGAGAAGAAGATACCAAAAAAATACCAATATCCAAGAGATAAAAATTAATTTTCTTTTATTGATAAAATATCGAACTTAAACAACGGTTTAATCGGTATCTTTGGTTTTGGGAACGTAAAAAATAAACGAAAAATTAAAAGTCGCTGGACAATTGGTATTTTTTTGGCATTAAATTCGATGACAGGGAGTTTTCGAATGAGCGCAGGCGGAACGGAAGGTTTGCACGAAAAAGCAAAGGGGCTCGACACGATGGTGCCGGGTGATGTTCTGTTGCTTTTGAGTTCGGGCCAGCAGGAAGCTGCGCGGGCTGTGGATGCGGTGCGTGATGCGATTGCTGCGGCGTCGGCACTTGCAGCCGATGCCATCGCGTCTGGATGCAAGCTGGTTTACGCCGGTGCGGGAAGCTCCGGTTTGATGGCGATGGCCGACGGGCTGGAATTGCCGGGAACCTACGGCATCGGGCGTGACCAGATCGAGATTCTGTTTGCGGGCGGTGCGAGCAATCTGTCCGATATGCCGGGTGCGCCTGAAGATGATGTGGAGCAGGCAAGGATAGATGCGCAGGCAGCGATCGGTGCGGGAGACTGCGTCGTTGCAATTTCCGCCAGCGGATCGACGCCTTATGCTTTGGCTGTCGCGGACGTGGCGCGGAAAAAAGGCGCGCGGGTGGTGGCCATTGCCAACAACCCGGATGCCAAGCTGTTTAATGATTGTGACGTTGCAATTCTGCTGCGCACGCCGCCGGAATTCGTATCAGGCTCGACTCGCATGGGAGCGGGAACGGCACAGAAAATTGCGCTCAATATGTTTTCGACGCTGATGGCGATCCGTCTTGGCCATGTGCATGACGGTTACATGGTCAATCTGCGGGCTGATAACAAAAAGCTGGTGGACCGCGCGGCGCGGATCGTATCCGGCGTCACGGGCGTAGACGTAAACGAGGCTGGACGATTGGTGGAAAAGGCGTCCGGCTCCGTGAAGATCGCGATCCTGCTTGCTGCAGGTGCGAAAGATGAGAATTCGGCTGAAACCATGCTCGAGACAAGCGGCCACAATGTTCGGCGCGCGCTTGGGCTGATCGGCGGATAGGACTGGGAAAAATCACAAGTGATGGGCGCCGTGGCGGCGTTACACCAAGAGGGAGAACAAAATGACCCGTAATCTCACGAAAACACTTCTACTGGGCGCGAGCCTGTTGGGCTATGCCGGCTTGGCATCTGCCGCAGACGTGACGTTGACCATCGAAAGCTGGCGCAACGACGATCTGGCAATCTGGAAAGACAAACTTATTCCAGCATTCGAGGCAAAGAATCCGGGCATCAAGCTCGTGTTCCAGCCAATGGCACCGACTGAATATAATGCCGCACTCAATGCCAAGCTGGAATCCGGCTCTGCTGGCGACCTCATCACATGCCGCCCGTTCGATGCCTCGCTTGAGCTTTTCAAAAAGGGCTATCTGGGTGATCTGACCAAGAACCCTGGCATGGAGAACTTCTCCGACGTTGCAAAAACCGCTTGGTCTACGGATGATGGTGCCAAAACCTTCTGCGTGCCGATGGCATCTGTTATCCACGGTTTCATCTACAACAAAGACGCTTTCGACGCGCTGAAAATCGAAGTTCCGAAGACGCAGGCCGAATTCTTCGCCGCTCTCGACAAAATTAAGGCTGACGGCACATATATTCCGATGGCCATGGGCACCAAAGACCTTTGGGAAGCCGCAACCATGGGCTACCAGAACATCGGTCCGAACTATTGGAAGGGCGAAGAAGGCCGCCTCGCGCTGATCAAGGGTGGTCAGAAACTGACGGATGCCGATTGGGTAAAGCCCTATGAAGTGCTTGCCAAGTGGAAGCCTTATCTCGGTGATGGTTTCGAAGCCCAGACTTATCCAGACAGCCAGAACCTATTTACGTTGGGTCGCGCCGCTATCTATCCGGCTGGCTCCTGGGAAATCTCCGGCTTCAATACGCAGGCTCAGTTCAAAATGGGTGCGTTCCTGCCACCAGTCGAGAAGGAAGGCGATGCTTGCTACATCTCCGACCACACCGACATCGGCATGGGCGTGAATGCAAAGTCCAAGCACCCAGAAGAAGCGGCCAAGTTCCTGACCTGGGTGTCTTCGCCGGAATTTGCTGATCTTTATGCAAACGCACTGCCGGGCTTCTTCAGCCTGAACAAAACTGCCGTGAAGATGGCTGATCCTCTTGCTCAGGAATTCGTGTCTTGGCGCGAAAAGTGCAAGCCAACCATTCGTTCGACCTATCAGATCCTGTCGCGTGGCACACCAAACCTCGAAAACGAGACTTGGGTTGAGGCAGCCAATGTGATCAATGGTACCGATACACCTGCTGTTGCTTCTGAAAAGCTGCAAAAGGGTCTCGACGGCTGGTACAAGCCTGCGAAGTAAGCCTCACGGTTTTTGGTACGATGGCGGTTTTGCGACCGCCATCGCGCTATGCATTCCAACTGCATAGCGCAACGATCCATTTTCAATTTCCGAGACAATCTGGACTGGTCCCATGAGCGCCGATATCACTTCAAATGATCAAAGATCGATCAGGCGACCGATCCGCTGGCATATCCTTGTCTTCATGCTGCCGGCATTTCTGGTCTATACCGCCGTCATGATCATTCCGCTCGGCGGCACGCTCTGGCTCTCCTTCTTTAATGAAGTCGATGGGCAGAGGGCTTTTGTGGGATTGCAGAATTTCAAAACGCTTTTCGGTGAGGACCGCTGGTCCGTCAGCTTCTGGAACGCGCTGCTCAACAACACCTATTTCTTCATCATTCACATGCTGGTACAGAACCCCATAGGCGTGGCGCTTGCGGCATTGCTGTCGCTGCCAAAGCTGCGTTTTTCCGCCTTCTATCGCACAGCCATTTTTCTGCCGACACTGCTGTCATTTGTTATCGTCGGCTTCATCTGGAAGCTGATCCTCTCGCCGCTTTGGGGTGTGGCACCAACGCTGCTTGATCTTGTGTATCTGAAATCCCTGTTTGCGCCGTGGCTTGGACGACCGGGTTCGGCGCTCATTGCCGTATCATTGATTTCGGTGTGGCAATATGTCGGCATTCCTATGATGCTGATTTATGCTGCGCTTTTGAACATTCCAGACGAAGTGATCGAAGCGGCCGAAATGGACGGTATCACCGGCTGGAGCCAGTTCTGGAAGATCAAGCTGCCACTTATCTTGCCTGCCGTCGGCATCATCTCTATCCTCACATTTGTCGGCAATTTCAACGCCTTCGATTTGATCTACACGGTGCAAGGCGCGCTTGCCGGGCCGGATGGATCGACTGATATTCTTGGAACCCTGCTTTATCGCACCTTCTTCGGTTTCCAGCTTCAGCTCGGTGATCGCTCAATGGGCGCAACGATTGCGACGGTGATGTTCCTCATCATCCTCGGTGGCGTCAGCTTCTATCTCTTCGCCATCCAACGCCGCATGCGCCGCTATCAGTTCTGAAAGGAGAAACAGAAATGTCGAAAGCCCGTTCCTCCTTCGCCCGCACGGCCTCCGCCCATGCGGTTCTGCTTGCCTACACCGCCATTGCGCTGTTTCCGGTGGTGCTGACGATTATCAACTCGTTCAAGTCGCGAAACGCTATTTTCCGCAATCCGATGTTGCCGCCGACGCCTTCAACGTTCGATCTCGTCGGCTACACCACTGTGCTGGGGCAGGGCGATTTCGTGCATTACATGCAGAACTCGCTGATCGTTACGGTCGTGTCGATTGCGCTGGTGTTGCTGTTTGGAGCGATGGCAGCGTTTGCGCTGTCGGAGTACCGCTTCAAGGGCAATATGCTGCTGGGCCTTTACATGGCGCTCGGCATCATGATCCCTATTCGGCTTGGCACGATTGCCATTTTGCAGGGTATGGTGGCGACCGGGCTGGTGAATACGCGCACCGCCCTCATTCTGGTCTACACCGCTCAAGGCTTGCCGCTTGCGATTTTTATTCTCTCGGAATTCATGCGCACCGTGTCCGATGATCTGAAAAATGCCGGGCGCATCGATGGACTTTCGGAATACAAAATCTTCTTCCGGCTGGTGCTGCCGCTCATCCGCCCATCCATGGCAACCGTTGCCGTCTTTACGATGATCCCGATCTGGAATGATCTATGGTTCCCGCTGATCCTTGCACCGAGTGAGGCAACAAAAACAATTACGCTCGGCACACAAATCTTTATTGGCCAGTTCGTGACCAATTGGAACGCCGTGTTGGCGGCGCTATCGCTGGCGATTGCTCCGGTGCTTGTCCTCTACACCATCTTCTCGCGGCAACTGATCCGCGGTATCACGGCAGGAGCGGTGAAATGAGCACGCAACCCCTCAAGGTTCTGGTCGCCGGTCTTGGCAATATGGGTTTGAGCCATGCTCTGGCCTACGCCGCCAATCCCGGTTTTGAAATCGTCGGTCTCGTCAATCGCTCGAAGCCCGTGCTACCGGAGCCGCTGGCGGGTCACGAAATCTTGTCTTCATTCGATGGGGCACTGGCAGAGCTGAAGCCTGATCTATGCTCCATCAACACCTATTCCGATAGCCATGCCGCCTTTGCGATCAAGGCTATGGAAGCGGGTTGCCATGTGTTCGTGGAAAAGCCGTTGGCGACCACGGTGGCGGATGCGGAGCGCGTTGTCGCCTGTGCCCGCGCCAATGGCCGCAAACTGGTGGTCGGCTATATCCTGCGCCATCATCCGTCATGGATAAAGCTGATCTCGCTCGCCCGCGAGCTTGGCGGACCTTATGTTTTCCGCATGAACCTCAATCAACAGTCCTCAGGCAAAACCTGGGATACGCATAAGGCGTTGATGCAGACCACGCCGCCGATTGTCGATTGCGGCGTCCATTATGTCGATGTCATGTGCCAGATCACCGATGCCAAGCCGGTATCGGTGCGCGGCATGGGCTTGCGCCTCTCCGATGAAATCGCGCCGGATATGTACAATTACGGCCACCTTCAGGTGACGTTCGAGGACGGCTCCGTCGGCTGGTATGAGGCGGGTTGGGGACCGATGATTTCGGAAACCGCCTTCTTCGTGAAAGATGTGATGTCGCCCAAGGGCTGCGTATCGATCGTGATGGACCCGAATGCCAAATCCGACGATATCGATACCCACACCAAAACCTCGACGATCCGTCTGCACAAGGCGCAAACCGGGCCGGATGGCAAGTTTATAGAGCCGGACCGGTTTCTCACGATGGAAGGCGAGCCGGGACATCAGGAACTGTGCGACCGCGAGCAAGCCTATGTGCTGAAAGCCATCCGCGAGGATATCGATCTCAACCGACACATGACCGACGCCGTACAATCGCTGCGGATCTGCCTTGCGGCAGATGAAAGCGCGCGCACCGGCCGCATGGTCGATCTTTGAATCTGGAGAAAATCGTTGGGTAATCTGACACTCAAATCCGTCGCCAAATCCTTCGGCCCCGTTGATGTGCTGAAAGGGATCGATCTGGAGGTCAAGGACGGCGAGTTCGTGATCTTCGTCGGCCCTTCTGGCTGTGGCAAGTCCACCCTGTTGCGCACCATTGCCGGGCTGGAAGATATCAGCTCCGGCGAGATCGTCATCGATGGTCGCGAAGTTTCCTCCGTGCCACCCGCCAAACGCGGCATCGCCATGGTCTTCCAGTCCTATGCGCTTTATCCGCACCTTACGGTGAAGGACAATATGGGCCTAGGCCTCAAGCAAGCCGGAACGCCGAAGGACGAGATTGAGAAGCGGGTTGCCAACGCGTCCTCGTTGCTGTCGCTTGGTCCCTATCTGGAGCGACGTCCGGCGGAACTCTCCGGTGGTCAGCGCCAGCGCGTTGCCATTGGTCGTGCCATCGTGCGCGAACCAACATTGTTTCTGTTCGACGAGCCGCTCTCCAACCTTGATGCCGCACTGCGCGTGCAGACCCGTCTGGAAATCGCCCGCCTGCACCGTCGCCTGAAGGCAACGATGATCTATGTGACCCATGACCAGGTTGAGGCGATGACGCTGGCCGACAAGATCGTTGTTCTGAACGCCGGTCGCATCGAGCAGGTTGGTTCGCCGATGGAGCTCTACAATCGCCCTGCCAATCTGTTCGTCGCCGGCTTTATCGGTTCACCTCAGATGAATTTCATCGATGCCGACCGTCTGCACGAGAGCAGCTATAAAACACTCGGAATCCGCCCGGAACATTTGTCGCTGTCTCGCGAAACCGGCACATGGTCGGGCAAAGTCGTGCATGTCGAGCATCTGGGAGCCGATACAATCGTCTATCTGGAAAGCGATACCGTTGGCCTTCTGACGGTGCGTCTGTTTGGCGAACATGCCTATGCGCCTGACGATGTGGTGTACGCATCTCCAAGCGGCGGTGCGACCCATCGTTTCGATGCGGATGGCAACGCCGTTCGGACATGAAAGACCATGACTGATATTCTGCTGGAAGTCTGTGTCGATGATGCGGCAGGTCTGCGAGCCGCAATTGATGGCGGTGCCGACCGCATAGAACTGTGCAGCGCGCTGGCCGTTGGCGGATTGACACCATCTGCCGGGCTGATGACCCTTGCCGGACGGTCTTCGGTTCCCTGTTATGCCATGATCCGGCCACGCGTTGGAGATTTCGTTTACTCCGCCGAAGAACTGGCCGTAATGGAAGACGATATCAGATTTGCGGCGTCGTGCGGCATTGCGGGTGTGGTGTTTGGTGCAAATCTGCCGGATGGTCGGCTGGACCACGATGCCTTGACCCAATTGTCAGAGGTGATCGCCTCCATGCCGCGCACTTTGCACCGAGCCTTCGATCTCGTTCCCGATATCGCGGACGCGATCGAGATCGCCACAGCTTGTGGTTTCGAGCGTATTTTGACCTCGGGACGCGCGCTTTCTGCGTCCGAAGGGATCGATGATCTGAAAACTGCGGTTGAGGTCGCCAATGGGCAAATTTCCATCATGCCCGGCTCAGGCGTCAATCTGGAAACTGTTGAAAAATTGTTGGCGCAGGTGGAGGTTTCCGAGATCCACTCATCCTGCTCGTCAAACGTCGATGTTGCTAATCCGGCGGTAGCAGCTTTCGGGTTTTCTGATCCTCAGATCAAACGAACCGACGCTCGCCTTGTCCACGCTATGAAAAAGATATTGCTCGATCACCGCGTCTAAAAATATTCTCAATAGGGCGAACGGCACTCAACTCGGGTGCCTTTAGACGTCGCGTAAGTATTATCTGAGGCGTGGTAAGATGATGTGTAGCGCTCTGCGCACCACTGAACGTGCATCAATTCTGCTGTCGATAAGAGAGAGCTATTGTCAGAACCTGCGCCATTTGCCCCACCTACGAACGCCACTGGAGCATTACCATAGGCAGAACTCTGCGCGCTCGACGGTCCTTCAACCGGTGCGATCAGGCTGAGAGCACTTGCAGGCCCACCCAAAATTGCGACAAGGCCACCGCTCAGAGCGAGTATAGACATGAATTTCGCAGCTTTGGACATGGGATTATTCCTCTTTTATCTTACCAAAAACAACGTGCACCCTTGGGTTTGGTTCCAAATCTTATAGAGCGGTAGAAAACCCGCATGCGCGCAAAGTGTATTTCCCTGTAAGAAACAAAGAAGCTGTGATCATTCTTGACCCTTTTATGGTGCGCGCCGATCCAGCTCGGTAAGGCTATGACGTAAATCGTCAGATCGGCATTGCTTCCCGCCTCAAACGCGTTACATTTTGGTGCCTGATGAAGAAAGCCTGGGAGGAGCAGTTTCATGAGACGAATGTGGCCCGATGAATTTAACTCCATATTGGACGGCGCAGAAGAAGTGACGCTGGATGTTCCGGCAAGTGAGCCGACTAGCCAGTCATCCGGTGAGGCGATCCGTCGCCAGGCTTTGAAAGTTCGCCTCTCGCAGCAGGATTATGAGCGCATCTGGCCACTGGCCGAGGCACGCTACCGGCTTCAGGGCAAGTTTTCCGGTAAGGCCATCACCCTGATTGCCAACAATCCACATTATCAGAACTGGCATCCGGTCGATGGTGGAACCGAGGAAACAACGCCGGACAGCGGCAGGCCTTACGAGACCAAATATGTCGTTGTGCATTTCCTGTTGGACGATGTGCGCGAAACAGTCGAGGCGTGATGCCATAACGGCGTTCTTTACTTCCCGGCAGAGCAGTTGTTTTGCCGGGAGGTTGGAGGTTGGTGATTGACGATCCATATCCGCGCGCAGTTACCATTAATCATATAAGCAAACACGTATATACATTCTCGCCGCAGGATGTAATCTGCTGAAATCGCGTCCTAGTTGTCGGTTTCAGATTTGAAAATATCCATCATTCTCAAAACGCTTAACGAAGAAAAGCGCATCGCCGCCGCAATCGAAAGCGTCATCGCGGCATTGGGGGGGCTTGAGGGCGAGATCATCATTGCTGATAGCGGATCACGCGATAAAACCGTGGAGATCGCCTCCAGATATCCGGTTATCATCGCGCAGATTCAAGCGCCAGCCAAACCGAGCTGCGGCGTGGGTCCACAACTGGGATTTCAATATAGCAAGGGCGAATTCATCTGCCTCATGGACGGCGATATGTTGCTCGACGCGACATTTCTGCCTGCGGCACTCGAGTATCTCGAGCATAATCCAAGGGTTGCCGGCGTGAGTGGCCACGTCAACGAAGTCAATCTCGATAATCTTGAATTTACGCGCCGGGTGCAACGAAACGCACCGGAAAACAGAAGTGGCGTGCTTGATCGCCTGAATGGCGGTGGCCTTTTTCGCCGTGCGGCGATTGAGGAGGTCGGTTATTTCACGGATCGAAATCTGCATGGATACGAGGAGTTCGATCTTGGACAGCGTCTGCGTATGCGGGGCTGGACGCTTTATCGCTTAGACAGGCGATTTGTCGATCACTTCGGACACAGCATCAACTCCTATGTGCTGCTGACCCGTCGCTGGTCATCCAAATATCTGATGGGCGTCGGCGAGCTTTTGAGAGCGGGCTCGGAACAATCCCGATTTAATGCCTTGGCAAAGGAATTGCCTGAAGTGCGATTGTGGTGCGGCGTTTATGTGTGGTGGGCTTTGTTGTTTGCCTGCCTGATTGCAGGGTTTTACAACGCGCTCGGTTTTCTCGCTTTCATCGTCGCGCTTCTGTTGCCCGTTGCGATCATGAGCATAAAGCAAAGAAGCATTTCCTTGGGATTTTATGCTGTTGTGGCGTGGTATTTCCACGCAGCGGCGCTGCCGCTTGGCTTCTTTGGTTCCCGCCAGCCACCGAATGCGTGGATTGAAAGTAGGCTTTTGAAATCGCCATGAAACGCATCGTGTTTGCTTCGCTCATTGCCACCTTGCTGATGACGCAAACGGTTTTGGCGAGTGACTGGCTTCCTGTGCGGGAGCAGTCGCTTCAAGTCCAACCGGGCAGTCCCTTGGACTTTTCCGGCATCCTTCAGAACAGGGCGATTGTTGAAACAGACAGAATTACGATCAATCCGGCTGGAAAGCTGGCGCGGATTGGAGAGAACGAGACACCACTTCGTTTCCTGTGTGCGTCTCTTGCCTGGAGTCCTGCTTCCGGAGGTTTCCCCGACCACGCGACCGCTGACCTTTATGCCTCTCAGTTAAAGATGCATGGCTATAATATTGCCCGTTTCCACTATGTCGATGCGGCGTTGATGGAAGGCAGGTCAACCGATTTCGACTTCAATCCAGACGTGCTTGATCGAATTCATTACCTCATGGCCGCGTTGAAACGGAACGGCATTTACTGGATAATGGATGGGTTGAGTTCTTCCCGTGGCGCCTATGGCGGCTTTAATGATCGATGGGAGGTCAAAGGCGATCTGAAACTGGGTGCTCAGATCGATGATGCGGATTTCGATCATTGGCTCAAGTTCCAGCAGCTCATTCTGGCCAAGGTCAATCCCTATACTGGCACGGCGCCTATTCGTGATCCAGCGCTGGTCGCCATCGTGCCGTTTAACGAAAACGGCTTGGAATTCGACTCGATGATGCAGGAGAATGTGCGTGGTAGCGTGTTTTCCGAGCGTCTCAAGCCACTGTTCAACGAATGGCTTTTCACACAATACGGCACGTCGGACGCGCTCAGGCAGCAATGGGGCTGGTGGGCGACAGAGGGTGATCTGTCGGATCGGTCCATTACTCTGCCAACGAACCGCTATGAGCGCAGTGAGCGGATGCGTGATCTGCAATCCTTTTTCATCGATGTCGAGAAGGCGGCGACACGACGAATGACGGCTTCGCTTCGCGATCTTGGTTTTCGTGGCATCATTCTGCCCTACAACAATTGGCCGACACTTCAGACAGCTGTGAGCCGCAGCATTCAGGATGCGGTGGCCATGAACACCTATCAGGATTGGGTCGGTTCCTATGCGCCCGGCACAAGTGTTCAAGGAACAAGTTCACTGGTGGATGGTCTTCGTTATCTGCGGACCATAGGTGCTGCGCGCTGGTTCGGGCGTCCGTTTTTTGTCACCGAATACGACCATCTTTTCTGGAGCCCCTACCGATATGAAGCGGGCCTTGCGGCGTCATCCTTTGCTGCCTTGCAGGATTGGGACGTGTTGTGCCGCCACGCTCATGGCCCGATCATCCTCTCCTATGGCGAGGACTTTCCGCATAAAAAACAGATGCTTCCCTATGCTATTGCGCTTGATCCGGTTGCCCGTGCCGGCGAAACGCTTGCCGCCCTCGTTTTTCGCCGGGGAGATGTCAAACCCTCCTCGCTGCGCATACCTTTCTTGACCGATGGGCAATCTGGTTTGACCCAGGGCATCAACGACATGGAGCCAGAAACCTTGACGCGTCTTGGGCTGGTAGGCGCGATAGGTCTTCAACCGTCCGCAGAACATCAAACCGGGTCTGTTGCAGTGGGTCCGGTACGTGATGGTCAGACACCGATGGATATTGTTGCGCGACTGAAAGCCAATGGAGATCTGGTCCCGTCCAGCCCTGCCGATCTCGATCAAGGTCATGTCGTCAGCCAGACAGGTGAGTTACGGCTGGATGCACCGGAAAAGAGCCTTGCCTTGCGCTCGCCCAAAACCGAGGCACTTGCCTTCGATAAAATCGATGCCACCATTGACCTTGGCTTCGTCAGTTTGCAATCGGCGGACGGTCGGGGCCTTTTTGCGATTTCCTCGCTGGATGGCCAGCCGCTTGAGACCAGCGAAAAGCAGCTTTTGATCCTGGCCTCCGACGCCCATAATACCGGCATGACGTTTCGGGATGCGGAGGAACGTGTCATTGTGGATTTCGGGCGCCTTCCGGTGATGATCCGGCGAATGGCGCTCAGCCTTCAATTTGCCAGCGATGGCGCGTTCAGGATTTCACCGGTCGGATTGGATGGTCACATATATCCACCTTTGATCAATGCCATTGGCCGTCAAAACATCACGCTGACCAATGACCCACCGAGCGGTCCCACAACCTATTTTCTCGTCGAAAAAACCGAGGCTCCTCAAGCCAATCAATAGAAATCGCGCACCAGACGGCTCCAGCTTTCGCCCGCGATTCCGCCAATATAGGCTTGGCCGTTTTGCATGGCCTGCTTGAATTCCGTTGATCTTGAAGCGGCGGAAACGCCGGTGACGTGACGATACCAGATGCCGTGATGCCTGGATAATGAAGGTATCATTTCCGGTCGAAGCTGGGCAGAGGCGAAAGCGAATCCGGCGTTCTTGAGCGCTTCCAGAGCCATGTCCAAGACGGCATCTTGCTTGCCAGTCTGCGCTAGAAGATCGAGTATCTGCGCTTCGCCACTCCGTGCGCCGGCAAAGGAAAACACCCCGCATATATCTCCGTTGTCGTCATGCACCTGTGCAAGAGTGAGCTGACCGTGACCATTTTCGTCGCTTGAAAGTTTGAGCGTCCATTCCAGTCCGGCAGCGGTATAAATGGGTGCAACTGCATAGCCGGACAGGAATCGATTGGCATAGTCCGCATAAACGTCAGGACTTGCTTTTCGAGCGCTGTAACCCGATGCAGATGATGTGCCAGCAACAGAAGATGCTGGGGGCAGATGGCCTGCGCTCAGCAGACTTGGATATTTCTGGGAGACCCGGCGTCTGATATAGCCGATTGCGGAGGGCAAGGGTTTGAAGATTTTGTACCAGCGCAATCCCTGAACCGGCAGTTCCACACCGCCGATAGCTTTTAAGTGGGATACACTCACAGGTGCCGCGCTATCGGAGAAGCAGATTTGACTTGGGCGTGGCCGTATCTGAAAAATGAGTGCGGCGATACTGCGTGGATTTGCATCCTCGGCAGCCATGAAGGCGCAGGCCAACCGCGCCGTAACGGGATCCTCGCCGATTCTGTAGGCCATTGGCAAAATGGTAAGAGCGCTTTTGACGCTCCCGGCGCCATCGACAGACACAATACTACCGTTTTCGGGCGTGTAGTTGGGGTGTGAAAACAACAGCTGCGATAGATAGTCGTTCAGGTCTGCCTTATTCGGCGTGGCGTTTTTTCTAAAGACCGACGTGAAGAGAGCACCGATTTGGGGAACATCAGCAGATTCTGCGGGTCTAACCTTTGTGACGTGATCTGATGTCATGCTTCAATCTCCCGACTTTTCGCCAATGAGCGCGTGACGTGAACCTTCACGACGAGCCACGCCGCCAAAACAATGCTCGCTTCGATCATGTAGCCGGCAATAAAAATGCCATAGGGCGGCCAAATCCAGGCTGCGACGCCGATCAGTATTGCGCCGATGCCGTTTGACAGGTTCAAAACCCACGCCCGTGATGAGTGCTGCCCAGCGGCCCCCAGCAAGTCAACCGCAATGGACCATACGGCAACGAAAACGATGAGCCATGCCATGATCCGCAAGAAGTGCGGCAGGGACACGTATTCGGGTCCGAAAATCAAAGGCATGAATGAAGCGGATATGTAGATAACGATGGCCGCGATGAACCCCAATGCCAGAGCCACGCCCAAGATGCGGATGGTCAGCCGGAAGGCGTGGTGAATGCCTGCCATGCTTGCGACGGCAAGCCGAGGATAGACAAGTCGGTTCAACGCATCGATGGCCATGTAACTGCTATCGGTGATCCTGCGTGCCACACCGTAACTTCCAACGACCTCCGCCCCGGCAACAAAACCAAGCACCAAAAGGTCAACGTTCTGTCGAATTGCGCGGAAAATGAACGGTGTCGCAAACAACAGTCCAAGCCGAATTTCCTCCCGCTCTATGACATATTGCGGCCGACCGATGCGGAACGCGAAATAGGCGTAAAGAACGAGGGTGAAAAGGTGGGCCGCAAGCTGCCACGTCGCCCAGCTTTCAACGGTCGTAACCTGAAACGCAAAACAGGCAAGTGCTGCTGTCACCGTGCGAATGAAAGCAAAGCCGACAACGGAAGCGTTGGCCGCTCCATATTTCGAGTGTGCGAGAAATATGCTTTCACCGAGCATGATAAGCCGAACCAGCACAACATTGGTCAATATCAGCTGGAACGTGGTCAGCACGCTCTGGCCTGTTGTCTGACCGAAGGTAATGAACTCCGGCAATATGATGGTGCCGAGAGCTACCAGAACTGCGCCGCTGACAAAGGTTAGAATGAGGTTATGGCCAAATATTCTTGGAAAGCACCGAGGGTCCTGAGGCACGCGGCGCACGAGACATTCCGAAGCGCCAAGACCGCACAGATGAACCGCAATGCTGGTTATCGCAATGAAAGAGACGTAACGACCAAATTCTTCCGCACCGAATGATCGTGCCAATATTGCGAAGGTGATGAGCTGTGCGGCGTTGGCGATCAACAGGCTTGCCGAGGATGCGCTATAAGACAGCAACATGCCGATCAACCGAGGCTTGTCCTTTTTGTCGCTGGAGATCATCCAGGTATCCCCATGTCAAAAAACCAACGTGCTATAAACCATTTGTCAGTGAACTATGTGATTTAGTAAGATCGTATATAATGAAAATGTTTCGTTTTTATTGACATAGAGGTTTTGGTCGCTCATGTACGAGTACCCTACTGCGAAGCGGAAAGAGCCGGGATATGACCGTGTGCCGCCCCGCGCCACAGCCGATACAGCGCCAGATCCCGTCATAACCCCTACAAAACTGTTGGCATGGCTGCGCAAAGGCGTGCCGTTTATTATCGTTTTTGCACTTTTGGGTGGTGTCGCGGGTGCCGGTTTTGGCCTTGGAATAAAGCCTCGTTTCACATCAAGCCTCGACATTCTTTTGCCACCGCCCACGGGGCAGGTGGTGCCCAACGAACTCACCACACCAAACATCCAGAGTGACGCGCAAATTCTTGACATATCCAGCAAGCTCTTGCTGATCACATCAGGCAATGTGTTGCGCCGAACCGTCGAGCGGCAAAATCTCCAGCAATTGCCTGAGTTCAACTCTGCCGCAGACACGGAGGAAGGGTTGTTCAGTTGGTTGAAGCTGACAAGTCCTGCGCCCACAGATGACGGCACAATCGCGGCGACGCGCAATCTTGCAAAGCGCATCAAGGTAGCGCGGCAGGGCGGAACCTATCTGGTTTCGATCAGCCTGTGGACCCGCGATGCCGACAGATCGGTAAACGTTCTTTCGGCGTTGGCGCAGTCTTTTCGGGAAGAACTTGAGGCGACGCAGACCGATCTTGCAAAAAATGCCAGTGCGGCGCTTTCAACCCGTCTGGAGGAATTGAGATTGGCAGCAACGCAGGCCGCGAATGCTGTCGCGCAGTTTCGCCAAGGCAACAATCTTCAGGATCTGGGCGGCACTGGGTCGGTGAATACCCAAAGCGTGTCTCAGTTGAACACACTTTTGAATGACGCGTCATTGAGGTTGTCAAATATACAGGCGCGATATGCGCGGCTGAACCAGCCTGCGACAGACAGCATTGTCCCCGCAGATACTCTGGATTCGCCGACCCTCGTTTCGCTTCGATCGCAATATAGCCTCCTCAAGCAGCAATATGACGAACTGACGATCACCTATGGTGCGCGATATCCAAAGCTCGTGACCACACGCGCCCAGCTTGGCACGCTTCGCACCGAAATGGCGCGGGAAACCGAAAGATCGTTGCAGGCAATCAAAGTCGATATGGATCAGGCGCAAAATTCCGTGACCATGCTGCGTTCGCAACTGGACGACGCGCAAAAGCGTGTGTCGACCGACGATACCGCACAGGTACAATTGGGAGAGTTGGAGCGCAACAGCCAGGCAAAGTCAGCGCTTTACGACACCTTCCTGAAGCGTGTTGGTGAAACCAGTGAGCAGCAGCAGATCAGCGTCTCCAACCTACGCATCGTCACAGACCCTGTTCCACCCGAAAAACGCAGTTGGCCACCGTCAACGCTGTTGCTCACCATCGGCGGTATTCTGGCTGGCCTGATATTGGGTGCCTTCGCGGTCGTGGCCACGCGCAGCTTGATCCTTCTTCGAGACAACAACTGGCGATTTGAGCGGGTAAGCTGATGCGGGTAGCGACGGCGTTGGAGGAGAGGGATACGGGTTTTCAGCCGAAGATCAGAACTCTGATCTTTATGGGGCTTTTCCTGTTTTTCTGGGTCACCACCAATCCGTTCGTCGATCTCGTTAGCGTGGAGGCAAGCGGATCGGATGCCACGGGTGGCTCCAACCTTATAAATCAGCTGACATTCCTCGCCTTGACGTTGATAACGATTTACGCCGCAATCACGCATCCGCTGCGGTCGCAGATTTGCCAGCCACAATGGCTCGTGGTCGCGCTTTTTGCATGGTTTTTGATCTCATCGGGCCTTTCCAGCTATCCTACCGACGCCATCAAAAGAACGATCCTTGCGATCCTGACCTGCATCAATGCTGGCATGTTTCTGCTGTTGCCGCGCTCGGAGCAACAGTTTGCGCGCCTCCTGCTCTACGGCACGGCGATCACACTTGGCCTAGCCTATTTCGGCGTGATTTTCCTGCCGACGCTGTCCATTCACCAGCCCACCGAGCTCATCGAGCCCATGAATGCGGGCTTCTGGAGAGGGCAATATTCGCATAAAAATCTGGCGGCGGCGGTCATGCTTGTCGCCGCCTTTTTCGGGCTTTATCTTCGCAGCGTCGGGTGGAAAAAGAGCGGCGTGGCCATCGTCATTCTGTCCGTTTTCTTTCTCATCCAGACTGGTGGGAAATCCTCCACCGCCATGCTTCCGCTTATCCTCACTCTGCAATGGATCTTCGAGAAGTTTCGCTGGAGCCGGTGGCCGATAGCCGTTGGCGGTATTGCGGCTTTTAATCTTCTGGCGCTCGGAGCGGCGCTCTCCGAAGGTGTTCGTAGCGTGATCTCGTCCTTGGGTGTCGATCCCACTTTCACCAACAGAACGGACATCTGGAAGATCGCTCTCGACGCAATCATGAAATCACCCATTATAGGATATGGCTTTCAAGGGTTCTGGCAAACGACCGACATCACGCAAAGCTCTGCGGGTCTGGAAACCTGGGCAGTGAAGGCATTTAACGGGCATAATGCCTATGTCGATGCGCTTCTGACAACGGGCATTCCCGGATTTGTACTGACCATCGCTCTCGTTGTTTTCGTGCCGTTACGCGCAGTCGGACGGCTTGGCCCGGCCTCCAACAGCCCGGCTTTGTCTCGGCTGTTCATGCGCGTCTGGCTTTACGTCATCTATGCGGGCTGTCTTGAGGTCATCTTTTTCCAGAGCGGCAGTCCGATCTGCTTTTTTATGCTTGTTTCCATCTTCGGATTGGAGATGCAATCCCGCATGAACCTCGTCAACGACCGAAAAGTCATGTGGGAGGGAGAACATGCCGTTCCTGTCTGAAGCCACGTCGAAACTGAAATATGTGCGGGACCGTATCACCGAGAGAGCCGTGCGTGCGTTACCCGTTTCCACATTGAATGTGACGTGCATACGCCCCATCGTTTCCTTCACCTTTGATGACGTGCCAGACACGGCGCACTCTGCTGGGGCCAAAATCCTTGAAGACAATGGTGTGAGGGGCACGTTTTACATCGCGGGTGGCCTGCTTGGAAAAAAGGAGCCCGACCGCGACCTCATTTCCGCCGAAGGTTGCCAGTTGCTCTCACAGTCCGGCCACGAAATCGGGTGTCATACTTTCGCGCACAAGGCAGTTCGAACACTGTCGGGCGAGGAGTTGAGACACGATTTCGACCGGAATGCCGAAGTGCTGGATAGCTTTGATCTGAGCATTGGACGACGAAACTTTGCTTATCCCTATAATCAGGGCTCCCTTCGGCATCGTCAGGCATTTGCAAAACGATATACGACGGCGCGGGGCGGTGGGGATCGCATCAATCGCGGCCTGGTCAATCGTTCCTATCTCTGGGGGATGGAAATCAGGCAGCCTGAGAGCGATGCACTGTCTCTCGTTCGCCAGATTGATGCGGTTGTCGCACAGCCCGGTTGGCTGATCTTTTTTGCCCACGATATCAGCAGGAAACCCACCCCTTACGGCTGCACGCCCGACACATTTTCGGTGCTGGTGCGCTACGCCGTTTCCAAGGGCTGTCTTGTTCTGCCGGTGCGTGATGCCCTTCAGCATATTCAGGAATAGGGAAGGCAGAGGATGGGGGGGACGCTGCTTGCAATCAACAACTACTTTTATCGTCGGGGCGGAGCAGAGGCGATTTTTCTCGACCAAATGGACATGTTTGAGCGGGCGGGCTGGCAAGCCGTGCCGTTCTCTATGCAGCATCCCAACAATCTGAAATCCGATTGGTCGTCCTACTTCATTCCCGAACTCGAATTCGGTCGTCAAAGCAGCCTGATGACGAAGATTGGGCACAGCCTCGAAGTTATCTATTCGCGAAAAGCACGCGCGCAATTGAGTGGTTTGATTGATCAGGTCCGTCCCGATATCGCCCATGCGCACAATGTCTATCACCACATCTCTCCGTCGATATTCCCGCTTCTGAAAGAAAAGGGAATACCTACCGTTTTGACGGCGCATGATCTGAAACTTGCCTGTCCCGCCTACAAGATGCTTTCGCCGCAAGGCATCTGCGAGAAGTGCAAGGGTGGCAAAATATACAATGTTCTGGTCAATCGCTGCATGAAGGATTCGGTGGCTCTGAGTGGTCTCGTGATGGTGGAAACCGCAGTTCATCGGACCCTTGGCCTTTATCGTAATTATATCGACAAGATCGTCGTCCCAAGCCGGTTTTATCAAGCCAAGCTCATGGAATGGGGCTGGCGGAGCGATCAGCTTATCCACATCCCAAACTTCGTGGATCAATCCATAACCGAACGTCCCGTCACGGCGGATGAGGGCGATTATTTTCTGTTTGCCGGGCGCTTGGCGCCTGAAAAGGGCATTGCGACTTTGATTAAAGCCGCAGGTCTTTCCAGACAACGCCTGCGGATTGCGGGCACGGGACCGAGTGAAGCAGCTCTTCGCGCATTGGCACAGCATGTGGGTGCGGACGTGGAATTTATGGGATACCTGACAGGACCGGCATTGCACGAAACCATTGCCGGAGCAAAAGCGCTGGTCCTGCCGTCCGAATGGTACGAAAACGCCCCTGTCAGCCTTCTGGAAGCCTATGCGCTTGGTCGCCCCGTCATCGGCACAAACATTGGCGGTATTCCCGAGTTGATCAGAGAAGGGGAAACCGGTTTGATCGCGAAACCATCTGACCCGCAGGATCTAGCACGGGTTTTGACGGTTATGAACGACCTGCCGAAGAGTGTCCGTCAGGACATGGGGGAACGCGGACGTTTATGGGTTCAGCAGGAATTTTCACAAGCCGCATATCTGGACAGAACGACGACACTGTATCGCGAGCTTGGCGTTCGACCTTGAGACCATCGTGTCTTTACGGGTATCGGCTGATAATGACCGCATCCAGCATATGCATGTCCATTTCTGGCGCGTTAAAGGGATCAGCAAGCCCTGATGTCAGTTTTCCGAGCTGGTCTCCCGGTATCGATTTTGCCGCGATCACCTCAATATCCACCCATCCATTTTGCTTGAAAGCTCGGACGTAGTCTATCGGCCGCTTGCGATTTGGTTGGCCGGGAAAAGTGAGTAACGAATAGAACCATGCCGAGAAACGATAGATATTATTGGGATCGCGTTGGCGAATGGCATTGGTGTGGGTTTGAAGGTCAACAATGTGCAGGCTGATGCAACCGCTTTGCGCAACTTTGGTCAGCCCGTTGATCGTTGTCTCTATTGCATCAAAATGTTCAAACGAGGCACAACTGAGGATGAGATCGAATTTTTGCCCGTTGCATAGGGCGGGAATGTCGAAACCGGCATCCACATGATAGCAAAAATTCGACGATTCGCCTTCCAAAGCTGTATGTGCAATTTCAACATGCGCGTCCTGAAGCTCACCATTAAATTGAGCGATGGCATCGCGGCGAAACTCTGCTGTGTCGTCCGCCGCCAGTCTGAAAGCATCCACCGCCGTGTAGGATTTTGCCCCATGGGCAAGGAGAAGTGCGCCTGTCGCCAGCGACGATCCCGGTCCAAGCTCAAGCACGGCGCGGTCCCTGACGGAAACGTCGGCAGGTAGAAATCGAAGCCATGATTGAACGACATCATGGACGTAGTCGATACGAGCAGCTCTATCGTCACTGGAGACTGTGTTCGGTTTTTTGTAACCCATCAGGCGATGTTTCGCCCACACCCCCAGCAGGATAAAGGCGCCGATAAGCTTGAACAGCACATTCCTTACAGCAATTGGCATCTGACACCCATGAAGCACTGAGTTTTAATGTGTTCGGTCACATTCCACGGTCTGAAGCCGCGATTTGAGAGCGGCTTCTGGAACGTGCAATCTTAGGCGGAAATTAGTTATTTTAGAATTTACTGCAATACGCTCGGCTTGCATGTTGTAGTCTGGCAATTTGATAAAGCGGAAGAGCAGGGTGCTATGCATTTTCCAGAAGGTCGTACAGCCGGATCATCGCAATCGGCCGGTCAAAGCGCTGCGAAAAAACCATCCAATCGGTATGAAAATATCGATGCGCTTCGCGCCATTGCTGCGCTTGCGGTCGTCGTTCAACATTTTTTCGGCGATGTCCTTCGCGAAGCTGCGGCCCAGCAAGGCGTCATCTTTCATGTCGCATCGTCAAGCACCTCATATTTCGATGCCGGTCGGTTCGGCGTGGTGCTTTTCTTTCTCATCAGCGGGTTTGTTGTTCCTTTCAGCATAAAAGGTAGCAACCCGCTCCAGCGTTTTGCAATCTCACGGTTTTTTCGCCTGTTTCCAGCCTTGTGGCTCGCACTTTTTTGTCTGGTCCTTATTGCTGCCATCCATGGCCAGCCTCCATCGGCGTTTAATCTGATCGCTAATATGAGCATGCTTCCCTCTGTGTTTCATCAGCCGTGGATGTCCGGCGCATACTGGACGTTGACGATTGAGCTCGTATTCTATGGGTTATCAGCAGGCTTGTTTGCCGTTGGCGCTCTTTATCGCCCCGCGGTCATTGCGGCCTTCGCGATCCTGCTGGCCTCAGGCACGGCCATCCCTATTTTCCTTCGCTCTGTCGAAATATCGCTGCCCGTTCAGTACATCAGTCTCCATGTCTCCTTCCTCTATCTTGGCCTGCTGTTGCGGATGATGCTGATTGATAAGCTTCAGGGCGCGCGCATTGGCACCGCATGTGTTTTGGTGACGCAAACCATTGTCCTTCTGACGATCGGCGACTTCTCGCTTTCACGGCAGGACGGCTTCTTTTTGGTCGGTACTTTTCCAGTTTTAGTGAGCTATCTGGCGGCGCTTTGCGTGTTTTTCTTTTGTGTAAAGACGGGCAAGCCAAAACAACCAGTTCTCTCATGGCTCGGCGCGCTCAGCTACTCGATCTATCTTTTTCACGGCATAGCAGCGCTTGTCGTGTTCGAGATTTTTCCGCTGACAGGCACTTGGAGCGACATACCCGTTGGCATCGCCAGCCTGCTCTTGACGCTGCTGATCTCGGTGTTGGTTTACGAGTTTTTGGAGAAGCCAATGATCAGTCTCGGGCATAGGTTGGTCAAGCGTGAGGATAACCGCGGATCACAGATGACGACATAGTGGCCGGATTTCGACAACTCTGCCGTTTACTATACAAACGAGATCATGCACCCGAATCCTCAATGCCCCTAGCCTATATCTCGTTTTAAGTTATTATATCCTAATGTACTAAAGTACCTTGGGAGCGCATGATGGATAACGTTCAAGCGGAAGAGCCCCGGCCAGCCTTGAAAACGAGTGGCACAGGTAGTCACCCCATTGAAGATACGCAATATCTCAAATCAATGCGCATCTGCATGATTGGTCTGCGCGGTATTCCCGATGTGCAGGGTGGAGTTGAAAAACATGTCGAGCAGCTTGTTTCCAACCTCGTTAATCTAGGTGCGGACGTTCACGTTTTTGCACGTAAGAATTATGTTGCTGGGACGGGGCCATACAACTGGCACGGCATCACGGTGCACCCGCTATGGGCGCCGCGCAGCACGCGTCTGGAAGCGATCCTTCACACAGCGCTCGCATTGTGGAAAGCCAGACTTCTCGATCCGGATATCGTCCATATTCACGCCGTAGGGCCATCTCTGGTCGCGCCGCTTGCGCGCCTGCTGGGGCTGAAGGTCGTCTTCACGCATCACGGTTATGATTATGACCGGGAAAAATGGAACTCGTTCGAAAAACGGATATTGCGGCTGGGCGAGTGGACGGGCATGCGGTTTTCACATGCTCGTATCGCAATCGCCAAACACATCGCAGAACGCATGCAGAAGGATTTTAACGAGCCCGTTTACTTCATCCCAAATGGCGTGAAGGTTGACACGAGAAGTCTGGATAATACGGTCTTGACCGAGTTCGGTCTGGAAAAACGTCGATACATTCTGCTCGTTGCGCGATTGGTTGCGGAAAAACGCCAGCTTGATCTGATTGAAGCCTTTACTCGAGCCAAGCTTAAAAACACGAAACTCGTTCTGGTTGGCGGGGGCGATGTGGGCAGCGAATATGCAAGAGAACTCCAGATGCGCGCATTGGCGGATCCGCGCGTTATTCTCACAGGCACGCAGTCCGGGCACAAGCTCGGCAGCCTGTTTGCAAACGCCGGTCTTTTCGTGCTGCCATCCAGCCATGAGGGAATGCCGATTGCCCTTCTTGAAGCCATGGCGCACGACCTTCCGGTTTTGGCGAGTGACATCGAAGCAAATCTTGGCTTGGGATTGGATGATGCCTCCTATTTCCCGCTCGGAAATATCGACGCATTGACGGCAGCGCTGCAACGCAAGCTCGAGAGCCAATCAATCCCACGCGCTCCTACCACGGACAGCGCCAAAATCGTTTCGAAATATGATTGGCAAACCATCAGCTTGCGAACTGCTGAAATCTATCGGTCAATTAGCAAGGTAAAAGCACGTCGAACGGTATCGCAGGAAAAGACGGCGACTGTTGACGCGTAATTGGCGGCGAATCCACACCATTGGGAAATCACAATCTGATGCAACCAGCTTGCTTGCGCGAAGACCCTATTGGCTGTTTACTCAGGGCTTTCAGCCACGCAAAACGTCATCTGACGTTCTGTGAAATTTAAGGTCCAAAAATTGAAGACAAGCAACACAACCACGCGCTTGATATTGAGCCGCATTAGAACCGAGATGAAAAAAGGTACGCCTGCGCACGAGGCCATCAAAATTGTCGAGGCGATGCGAGCAATCGACGTTGAACAGCAAAACGAATGTACACAACGGGTTTCTAAAAGAGCGTGAAAACTGGCATCTTGCACTCGTCAGACATACATGGTGATGTCCAGAGTGAGGGAACAGGACCATCGACACACAAACACGGTTTGAAGCAGGCGCTGCTGACGATTTTCCGCTTCCGGCGGATATAGAGAATATCCAGCGGCGAACATTCGAGTACTTCTGGCTCGGAAGTCATCCCGTTTCCGGCTTGCCAAGAGATCGCTTGCGATCCGATGGGACGCCGATCAGCGAGATCGCCTCGATGTCGGGCACGGGGTTCGGGTTTCTTGCCGTTATCGCTGGTACCGAAAGAGGGTGGATTACCAGAGATCAAGCCCTTGATCGATGCACAACGATGGTTCGCTCGTTAAATAGGGTCACACGGTTTCACGGCGCTTTCCCGCACTTTATCAATACGACCACCAGCGAGCTTATTCCATTCGGACCGAAGGATGATGGCGGTGATCTGGTTGAGACATCGCTGCTCATGCAGGGTCTGATCTGCGCCCGCCAATATTTTTCTGGTCTGACATTGGCTGAAACCACATTCCGGGCGCTGGCCAACGATCTGATAAAAGATGTTGAATGGGACTGGTTTACACGTGGACGCGACGGCGCGCTTTTTTGGCATTGGAGCCCAAAATATAGCTGGTCTTTGAATATCCCGATCAGCGGGTGGAACGAAGCGCTGGTGTGTTATGTCCTTGCCGCAGGTGCGAAAGATCACTTCATCAATCCCGTCAACTACCATCAAGGCTGGGCGCGATCCGGTGCAATGATGAATGGCCACGCATATCTTGGAACGGTTTTGCCGCTCGGGGAGCCATATGGAGGGCCACTTTTCCTGTCGCAATATTCCTTCTGCGCTTTGGACCCCAGAGGTCTTTCCGACCGCTATTGCAACTATTGGACCCAAATCGACGCGCATTCGAAGATCAACCGCGACTATGGCCTCAACAAGTATCCCAAGCTTGATATCTGGGGCATGACAGCAAGCGATGGACCCAAAGGATATCGCGTGCACTCTCCGACCTTAAACGATGGCGTTATCTCTCCGACGTCCGCCTTGTCCAGTTTTCCGTTTCTGCCCGAGGACGCAACGAAAGCGGCGCGTGCTTTTCTGAACTATGACGGGGGAAAACTTCAGGGTCGCTATGGTTTTGTCGATGCCTTCTCACCTGCAACGGGTTGGATTGCCGACAGCCATCTTGCTATTGATCAGGGGCCGATTGTCGCGATGATGGAAAACCACCGATCGGGTCTGTTGTGGAACTTGTTCATGAGCGCACCCGAAGTCATCCGCGGTCTGGATCGTCTTGGTTTTACCAGAGTTCCCAAACGGATCGATTATCGCCCGGTTGAGAACGCCTAATACAACACCGCTCCATTTCGCGTTTCAGTATCTCACGGCTGAGTATCGATGACCAATCAGGGTTGATTGGAACGCAATTGCATGTTTTGAGGTGACAAAAATTAGCGGAAGGTGATGAAAACACAAATGGCAGAACAGTTCGACATGTTTTCAGAATCCGCTGACGGAAACCGCCAGATTTCGCGTGGCGCGGCTCGATCTGCCAAGTTGGGAAACCAAAACGTCGGGCTGAGCGATGAGGACATGGTCCGGCATTTGTCAGAAACGGGTCGATACCGCATCCTCAAAAAACTTGTGCCACGCGACGTCGCATCATCCGTGCGGCCCGGATTCCCACTCAAAGGCATTATTCTGGATACCGAAACCACAGGTCTCAGTGCCCGCAAAGATGAGATAATTGAGATTGGCGTGATTGCGTTCACTTTCGATGCAGAAGGTCGCATCGGCGATGTGACCGGTATTTATGGTGGGCTGCGACAGCCGGGTGTTTCCATACCGGCAGAGATTACCAAGCTGACCAGAATAACCGACGCTATGGTGGCAGGACAGTCGATTGATATGGAAGCGTTGCAGGCGCTGATCGAACCCGCTGATCTGGTGATTGCCCACAATGCCGGTTTCGACCGACCGTTTTGCGAGGCATTTTCTCCCATGTTTTCAGGCAAGGCCTGGGCATGTTCAAACGCGGAAATCGATTGGTCGTCGCGAGGATATGAAGGCACCAAACTCGGTTATCTGATTGGGCAGGCAGGCTATTTTCACGAGGGCCATCGTGCTGTCGATGATTGTTTTGCGCTTCTGGAGGTTCTGGCCCGTGAGGCAGACGGAGCGACATCGACTGCCTTTGACGAACTTTATCAATCCAGCCAGCGGGTGCGCGTCCGGATTTTTGCGGAAAACAGCCCGTTCGATATGAAAGATCACCTGAAAGCGAGGGGCTATCGCTGGTCCGATGGAAGCGATGGTCGCCCGAAATCCTGGTGGGTCGAGGTGACTGAAGAGGCGCTAGATGATGAGCTTCATTATCTACAGACCGAAATCTACCGATATAAAGATGCCGATCCAATCATCAAGCGCCTGACGGCCTTTGACCGTTTTCGGGCGTAAAGCACTTAGGATGAACAATATTTATGCGACCTATGCACTAAATGCATGGCGGACGTGAGACCTTGTGTCTTATCGGATGGCGGGAATGGTCCTATATTCCAATCATCGAAACGACGTTGGAACCCAAGCGAGGTTGCTGGCGTCACAAAGACCTCACGAAAGGGGATCATCATGACTATAGCACGCTCTTTTAACGCTTGGCGCCAGTATCGTCAGACTGTCAACGAACTTGGCCGTATGAGCTCGCGTGAACTTCAGGACCTCGGCATCAACCGCGCCGACATTCGCAGCGTTGCACGCGCATCCGTGACTTTCTGATCATAAGAATTTATTTTTACTGACTACACAACGCCCGCTGATGACGCGGGCGTTTTTGCATCTGGATGATTGCCTGCCGGAGATCGTGGTTCTCGGTCTACAAAACAGCCAATCACTTTCTGCATGGCTGCACTGCGATAATGCGTATTTCATCTGTGTGCAGATGCGTTATCTTTATATCCAACGAAGCGATGCACCTCCTCCCGCAGAGCTTCGTATTCAGACGGCCCACTCCTCCTCCCAGGGACGTCTGTTGGAACAGCGGCACTCCTCCTCCCAGCCGTTGTTCGGTTCTTTTCGAAAAAGCCTGCCGCACCTCCTCCCGCGGCGGGCTTTTTTGTTTTGAGAATCCGCCAAATCCAACTTTGATCCATGCTCTTCGGAGCGGTATACCGTGACCACACGCTGACAAAGCGGATGTGGCCCGGTGCGGCTTGGTTCATAAGTTTATGCGTTTTTTACCAATACGCCCCCCGAAATTGATGTATCTTTGGGTCAATAACGAGGAACCGGAAAATCCGGGCCACAGGGGAATGTCGAAGAATGAGATACGTCGTCGATGATGTCGGCGGTCTTGCTGGAGGCGATGCCTGGCAGGCCGCAGTTACGGAAACCTACTTTCCGCTGGATACCGAATATCGCAACCGGCGGGAATTTACCGGCCAGTTGGAAACATGGTCTTTGGGGCTGGTGGGTGTTTCTCGAATGCAATGCGATGGCGTCAGTTACCGCCGCCACCGCCGCCATTTCCTCAATGAGCGTGATGCCAGCCTTCTGGTTTCCATTCCGGAAGTGAGCGAAATCAATTTTTCGCAGGGTTCGCGTAGCGTCAAATGCAATCCCGGTGGCTTCCTTTTAGAACGCGGGGATGCACCTTATGAATTCTGGCATGGTCGACCCAATGCCCTCTGGGTGCTGAAAGTGCCATCTGCGAGCGTGCGGTCCCGGATCGGATCGACGGACCGGTTCAGTGCCTTGAGCTTTGATGGAACGAGCGGTGTTGCCGCCTTGTTTCTCGATACGGTGCGCACCACAATCGGCCATGTGGCCGATATCAGCGAAGCGGCGCGCGAAATGACGGGTCGACATATTCTTGAAATGCTGTGCCTGTCTATCGTCAGCGATGACCGTGTTCTGGACAGCAGCGTTTCCTCCATCCGGGCCGGACATCTGCATCGCGCCGAGCAATATATTCGCGATAACATCAAGAACCGTTCACTTGGGCCTCAGGCTGTTGCAGAGGCAGGCGGAATATCGCTGCGCTACCTTCAGGGTCTGTTTCAGGAGAGTAATAAGTCGATCAACGGGTTCATTCGTGATAGCCGCCTTGACCATTGCGCTGAAGAATTGATGTCGGTGACCAACACCATCACGATTGCGGAAATTGCCTATCGCTGGGGATTTACAGATCAGTCGCAGTTCTGCCGACACTACAGATCCAGATTTGGGTGTTCACCGAGTGATACGCGCCGAGAGGCTGTACTTCAGGCGCGCATGTCGCCGGATATGCAACAACGCCACTAACGCAGTAGCGCTATTCATCTAGGAAAATGTCGATCCCGGCCACTGTGTGTGGCCGGGCAGGAAAAACATGGCCTTCCGGATGCTTGATCTGGGAATTCGTCATCACTGAACAAGAAAAAACGCTGCCCCGCATGGGGCGGGCGCAGGCCCTATATTGCCTGCCGAAACAGCCGGTAAAGGACAAGAGCATGACCAAGACGAGAGTGGCCGTGGATGTGGGGGGAACCTTTACAGACATCTGCATCATGGACGAGGAAACAGGTGCGATCCGTATCGAAAAAACCGGATCTACGCCCGATGACCCGATGCGGGCAATCCTGACTGGCGTGGAGCAGGCGCGTATCGATCTCTCTCAAGTCACGATGTTTTCACACGGTACGACGGTTGCAACAAACGCTCTTATTACCCGCCGTTTGCCGCGGGCGGCGATGATTTGTACGGAAGGATTTCGTGACGTCGTCGAAATTCGTCGTGCCAACAAGGAAGATCTTTGGGACACCTATAAGGATGTCGCCAAGCCCTATATTCCGCGCCGCGACCGTCTGACCGTTCGTGAACGGGTGGGTGCTGAAGGTACTGTGCTGGAGATCATCAACGAAGATGATGCCCGCCGCGTGGCGGAAATCCTCAAAAAACGCGATGTGAAATCCGTCGCTGTGTGCTTCATGAATTCCTATGTGAACGGCGCGAACGAACGGCGCATGCGCGATATTCTGAGCGAGGTCATGCCTGAAATCCCGGTGTCGATCTCGTCCGAAGTGATGCCTGAAATTTTCGAGCATGAACGGTTTTCGACCACTATGGCGAACGCCGTTTGCGCACCTGTTGTGGTCGATTACGTATCGCGTCTCAGCGACAAGCTGGCAGCCGGTGGTTATCGCAGCGACTTGCTGCTTCTGCATTCGGGTGGCGGCGTGATGACACCTGTCAGCGTCCGTGAGTTTTCTGCCCGTCTTGCCGGATCAGGCATCGCGGCTGGCGCTATCGCCAGCCGGTTCATCGGCAATCTTTGCGGTTTCCCCAACTCCATCGGCTTTGATATGGGCGGAACCAGTACGGATGTGTCACTGGCATGGAACGGCCAGTCGCGCATTACCAAAGACTGGTATATCGAATACGGCTACCCCATTCGCTTCCCATCGATTGAGGTTCTGACCATCGGTGCGGGTGGTGGTTCTTTGGCTTGGCAAGACGAAGGCGGCTCGCTTCGCAATGGTCCGCAATCGGCTGGCGCGTTTCCGGGACCGGCCTGTTATCACAACGGCAACCCCACCGCGACGAACACCGATGCCAATGTGGTTCTCGGCCGTTTGGGCAGCAGCCTTGCCGGTGGCAAGATCACGCTTGATCCGGCACTGGCCGCCAAAGCAGTTCAGGAAACGGTTGCCAACCCATTTGGAATGGGGCTGCACAGAGCCGCGGAAGCGATCATCGCCGTTGCCAATGCCAATATGGCCAATGCCGTGCGGCTTCTTTCCGTTAGCCGTGGTTATGACCCGCGTGATTTTGCCCTTGTTGCCTTTGGTGGTGCTGGCGCGTTGCACGGTGCGGCGGTTGCAAGAGAACTTTCCATCCCGACCGTGATCGTGCCGCCCAATCCGGGCGTGACCTCTGCGCTTGGCTGCCTGCTGGTGGATGTGCAGCACGACTTTTCCGAAAGCTTCATGACGGACGCATCCGATGTCGCGCCTGCGGACATGGAGATTGCATTCCAGCGCATGGAAACGCAGGCCTCCGAACGGCTTTCACATGAAGGTATTGCGCCCGCGGACATGGCTTTGCAGCGAACCGTCGAGATGATGTATCAGGGACAATGGCGTTCGCTGGCCGTCAATGCACCGGCGAAAATCGAGAGCATTGGCTCATTGATCGAAGCGTTTCATGCCGAGCACGAGCGTGAATTCAACTACCGCCGTGATGAAGCGCCGGTGTCGATCTTCCGCCTTGCCATCAAGGCCATCGGCATCGTGCCAAAGGCCGAACTGCCCAAATACGAGGTGAGAGACCATACGCCGGACCCGATAGCCCGCCGTGCCGTCTGGTTCGATGGTGTTTCTCATGATGCAGCGATCTACCAGCGTGAAGTGCTGGAAGCGGGCGCAAAATTCTCCGGGCCTGCCATCGTTGAACAGTTCGATTCCACCACCGTTGTTCCGCCGGGCATGGGTGCCAGAGTGGACGCATTTTTGAACATTCTTATTGGAACGAAAGGCTGAGACATGACCAAGTTTACGGAAATTGAAAACGGCCTTGATCCAGTAACATTCGAGGTTCTGAAAAATTCTTTCATCACAACGGTCGACCAGATGGCGGAGCAGATGCTGCGCACCTGCTACTCCTTCGTCATTTATAACCGCGACTTTTCCAATGCACTGCACGATGCGGACGGAAACTCGGTGGCGCAGGGCAACTACGATATCGCGGTGCATGTCGGCACTTTGCACAATACCTGCAAAGAGGTGATCCGCGTGTTCGAAGGCGATATGTCGCCCGGCGATGTCTACGCCATCAACGATCCTTACGCTGGTGGTACCCACTTCAGCGACGTGCGGCTCGTGCGTCCGATCTTTGATGAAGACACGCTGATTGGTTTTTCGCAATCGAACGGCCACTGGTCTGATCTGGGCGGCTCCGTGCCCGGTTCTTTCGATGTCACGGCACGTGATATGTTCCGCGAGGGCCTGCGCATCACGCCGATCCGGCTCTTCCGCGAAGGACGTTTCTGCTCTGATGTTGCCAACATGATTGCTGCCAACACCCGCGATCCGGCGTCCATCATTGGAGACATCCACTCGCAGGCGCAGGCAACGCAAGTGGCGGAACGTGAACTGCTGCGACTTGTCAAAAAATACGGGCGCGACAAAGTTGTGCGTGGCATGGAAGAGGTTCAGGACTACGTGGAGCGCGCCGTGCGGAAACGTTTGGCGGAACTGCCTGATGGTACGTGGGAAACCGTTGATTACATCGACCGGGATCTGGGTGCCGGAGAGGGGATGATCCCTATTCGCATCAAGATGACGATCAAGGGCGACACGGTGCATTATGACTTCACCGGAAGCCATTCCACCATCGCCTCCATGTATAATTCCGCACCCGGCGCGACCTTCTCCGCCGTGGTTGCGGGCATGAAGACTTTCTTCCCAGAGCTTCCGCTCAACAGCGGTTTTTACCGGATGATTCAGGTCACGGCACCAAAAAACAGTGTCGTCAGTGCCGAATGGCCGGTGGCGGTTACGGGCTTCCTCATGCCGTTTGAAAAGATCATGAATGCGATCTTCGAAATGTGGTCGCAGATCATTCCTGAACGCGCCATCGCTTGCGCTTTCAATCTGGAATATCTGCTGGCCGGTGGCCGTGATGCGCGCAAACCGGAAAAGCCGATTTTCATGTTTTATGAATGGCTGCCCGGTGGTTGGGGCGGTCGTAACGGCAAGGACGGCGCGGATGTCACGACGGCGTGTTTCGGCACGGGTTTGATGTCACAGCCGAACGAAGGCAACGAGCGCGTCAATCCCACGCGCACCACCGAATTCCAGATCAAGCAGGATTCTGCTGGTCCGGGAAAATGGCGCGGTGGTGTGGGTGTGCAGAAAACATCGCTGCTGCTGGAGGCCGAAGATGCCGTGATGTCTTACATCTGCGACCGCGAGCGGGCCGTGGTTTGGGGTGTCGAGGGCGGCCTTCCATCCATGCCGCATGGCTTGACGATCAAGCGTGCGGGTGACGATACAGAAAAATGGCTCGGCTCCGTGTTTTCGGATTATCCGGTTTACACGGGCGACGAATTCGCAAGACCGACTGCCGGTGGCGGCGGGTTTGGTGATCCGCTGGAGCGCGATCCGCTTCACGTTAAGGAAGATGTGATCGACGACTATGTCTCAATCGAACGTGCGGCCATTGACTATGGCGTGGTGCTGAACGTCATCGATCGTGATCTTTGCGAATACGAGATCGATGTGGCCGCAACTGAGGCGGCGCGTGCTGAGATCCGCGCAAAACGCAAGGAATGGGCGCGCATGGACCCACATGCGGTATCAGCGCGCTACAAGGCGGGCGAGATAAACTCGCTGGATGCCGTTCGCCGCTTCGCCGTCATTTTGGAATGGGAGAGCGGAGATGTGCTGGAAAAAACCACGGCGCAATTCCGCGAAAGCTTCGAAAAACGTAGCGTCGCCCATTGGGCATAATCGATCTGCCGCCGGGATCAATGCCGACTGATTCCGGCGGCATGGCGATATCTGTTTTATCGATATTACTTTCAAGAAACTACTATTTCACATGGATCGCGGACTGAGACACTATGCTGCAACGCCGCAAAAGACGGCACGCGAAGGGGTACAGAAACGATGTTCGATAATCTGGAACGGTCCTTGACCGTTGCCGGCAGTATCGAGGAAGCCCTTGCTGCACGAAAGCAGGGTGCTGCGATTTTGGCCGGTGGCACATGGTTGATGCGAGATGAGCGGCGGGGGCTGACGCTTCCGCAAGCGTTTGTGTCCCTTCACGCGGTTCCCGGCCTCAAGGCAATCGACATTGAAGACCATCAGATTACCATCGGCGCGGCGGTTACGCATGAGGTTCTGGGTAAGTTACTTGCCGGTATCGCTGGGCTTGAGGCTGTCACTGCCGCCGCGACCGGTGCCGCCAACCCTGCCATTCGCCGGGTGGCGACGGTGGGCGGCAATCTGTGCACCACAGATTTTGCTGCCGCAGACCTCCTGCCAGCCCTGCTGGCTATTGATGCCATCGTAGAACTACAAGCCGATCACGTTCCGCTGTGCCTACCCATCGCATCCTTTCTGGCCAACCGGCGGGATTTGCTGGCAGGCGCGATCCTCACCAGAGTGATCCTCTGTCGCGATAATCTCGCCAGTGCACATGCGCGGTTGCCGCTGCGTCGTGCGGGTGATTATCCCGTGGCAATCGTGTCCGTTGCTCTTACCGCCGAGCGGCAGATACGCATCGCGGTGGGTTCGGTTGAACATGTGGCGCGGCGCTGGACCACACTTGAAGAGGCATTTTCCGCAGAGCGTGATGGGCGCCCCGCGAGTGGCGAGATCGCCGCATCCCTTGCCGCCCAATGCAATGATTTTGAAGGCCGCGACGGCATCGAGGCAGACGGCTGGTATCGTCGCCAAGTCTTACCAGCGCTTGTGCGCCGCAGCATGGAAGCACTTTTGCAGGAGGATGCTGCGAGATGACTGTCACACTCCGCATCAACGGTTCCGCCTGCCGTTTCAACGGCGATCCCATGACGCCTTTGGTTGATCTGCTGCGCAACGAGCGCTTTTTGACCGGTACAAAGGCCGTTTGTCGTGAGGGTTTCTGTGGTGCCTGCACGGTGCATGTCGATGGGGAGGCGGTCATGTCATGTCTGCGGCCTGTCGGTTTGTTGGAGGGGGCGAAAGTCACAACCATCGAGGCCATGTCGAGCGGAGATGGGCCGCTTCATCCGCTCCAAGCGTCATTTGAGGCAGCGGATGCGGTGCAGTGCGGCATGTGCTTTCCCGGCATGGTCATGAGCCTTTCCCACTTTCTTCGGGATAATCCCGATGCGAGCCGGATCGATATAAAGGCGGCGATGGTGGGCAATATCTGTCGATGCACGGGATATGAGCGGATTATCGATGCCGCAATGGCTGTGGTCGCTGGAGAGCACGCACATGGCTGATGTTTCCACGACCGTGATGAATCTGCCCCGCCGCGATGCTCGCGACAAGTTGCGGGGACGCACCAAATACACCAATGACCGGGCCCGGCCTGATACGCTATATGCCGTTCTCTTGCGTTCTACCGTTCCAAGCGGTCGCATTGTCCGGCTTGATGTGTCAGCCGCTCTGAAATGCCCCGGCGTTCTGGCCATCGCGACGGCGGCAGATGCGCCCGGTAACTACGGCATCGGCATTGCCGATCATCCGCTTTTTGCGGTGGATGCCATTCGCTACAATGGCGAACCCATTGCCGCTATTGCTGCCGAAAGCGAGGCTGAGGCCCGCGCTGCACTTGCTGCGATCATCCTCGAAATCGAACCGCTCGAACCCGTGCTAACCATGGCCGATGCGCTCGCGCCGGATGCTCGGCTCGTTCACGAAGACTGGCGCAATTACGAGGTGTTGACCGAGGGTGGTGCGCGCTCAGGCAATATCGCATGGGAAGCGAAATCTGTGCGGGGCGATGTCGATGCCGCCTTTGCGCGCTCCGATGTGACCATCATCGAAAGCAGTTTTGAGGTTGGCAGGCAGAGCCATGTGCCGTTTGAGCCGCGGGTGGCGATTGGCCGTTGGGAGGATGGCCGCGCCCATATTGAAACCTCGACGCAGGTGCCATGGACCGTGCGCAATGTAACCGGTCGCGTGATGCAGCTGCCACCGGGCCGGGTTCGGGTCACAGTTCCCCCGGTCGGGGGTGCCTTCGGCTTGAAATTCGATGCGTCTATAGAGCCGATCACAGCACTTCTGGCGCGGATGACCGGACGCAGTGTTATGCTGGAAAACACCCGGCAGGAAGAAATGGCGACCTGCCTTTGCCGTGAAAACGCGGAAATCACCATCCGTTCGGCTGTGACGGCGGATGGCGAGATCGTAGGCCGTGAGGCCGTAGTGCTGATGGATTGCGGGGCTTATGGCGGTGAGCAGGTCTTTCTGACGACAATGACATCGCACACACTTGGCGGCACGTACCGGCTGGGTGCAGCACGCCTGGTTAGCCGAGCTGTTTACACGAACACCCCGCCAAATGGTGCATTTCGCGCTTGCAACGGTGTTTATAATAGCTTCGCTCTGGAGCGGCACACAGACGAGATTTGCGCAACGATCGGCATGGACCCGATTGAGTTTCGCAAGCACAATGTGCTGGGCGACGGTGATCTGGGGCCGACCGGCCAGGTTTTCGAAGGTGATGTGTTGCGCCCTATGCTGGAGCGTATGGATGCGTTGCGAGTGAAGACCGGAACCGTTGAGCACAAAGCCGATGGTCGTCTTTACGGTCGCGCCACTGCACTTGGAACGTGGTTTATATTCGTTGGACCTTCTGCTGCGACGATCAATATGAATGCGGATGGCAGCGCTACACTGGTGACATCTGGTGTCGAGATTGGGTCTGGCACGATGATGCAGTCGCTGCCGCAAATCGTGGCGGGCCAGTTAGGGTTGACGCCCGATCAGGTGGTGGTGAAGGAAGCCGATACCGATGCGGCTGGCCTTGATGTGGGTGTCGGCGGCGGGCGAACCACCGTCTCCATTGGGGCTGCCAGTGTTGGGGCATCCGCCGAGGTAAAAGAAAAGCTTCTGCGCGCTGCCGGCGAAATGTTGCAGACCGCACCGAAGGACTTGGTGTTGCGCGATGGGCGGGTGGAAATTGCCGGGCGTCCGGGCTCCGGTGTCTCGATTCCTTCTGTTGTTGCCCATGCGCAGACGACGACCGGGCCGATCACCGGCACGGGCAGTTTTACGGCAAAAAACACTCCGGCTATGTCAGGTTGCGCCATGGGGCATTTTATCGACGCCCTGGATATTCCCGTTTTCGTTGTGCATGAAGCGGAAGTTGCGGTTGATCCCGATACGGGCCATGTCGAGGTGCTGGCTTATCGTGTGGTGCAGGATGTTGGACGCGCACTTAATCCACGCGCCATCATGGGCCAGATACAAGGCGGCGTGGTGCAAGGTTTTGGTTATGCGCTGCATGAAGAAGTCACGATCACTAACGATGGCCGCATTGCGCAGGATGGTTTTGAAACCTACCGTGTACCGCTGGCGCAGGACGTTATTCCCATCGTTGCCGATCTTTACGAGGGTGCCCCGTCCATGGGGCCACTTGGAACGAAGGGCGCGGGTGAGGTGCCTATTCTTGCCGTTGGTTCGGCCATTGCCTGCGCGGTTGCCCGCGCCATCGGTAAGCCCGTATCACGCCTGCCGCTGACCCCGCCGCGTGTGTTGCGCCTGCTCAATGATGTCGAGCCTGGTGTCGCGCACACGCATATTGCCAAGAGTTGGGCGGCAAATACACTGGATATGAAGACGACGCCTCTGGCATAAAAGAATCAAAGACCACCACTACCGTTCGCTCCAGCCAATGAGATTGATATGACCGTGATTTCCAATTCGCTTGCCGCCGCCGACATCGCTTCGACGATGCATCCGAACACCAATCTGCGTCAGCATGAGCGCACAGGCCCGCTTGTGATCGAACGCGGCGACGGCATTCGCGTTTATGACGATCGCGGCAAGGAATATATTGAGGGGCTGGCCGGTCTATGGTCCGTCGCGGTTGGTTTTTCCGAGCCGCGTTTGGCGGAAGCGGCTTACAAGCAAATGCTGAAGCTTCCTTATTATCACACGTTCTCGTCCAAATCGCATGAGCCATCCATTCGGCTGGCTGAAAAGCTTGTGGAAATGACGCCAGCAAACATCACACGTGCATTTTTTACCTCGTCCGGGTCTGAGGCCAACGACACCATCGTGAAGATGGTCTGGTATATGAACAATGCGCTTGGCCGCCCGAAAAAGAAGAAATTTCTGGCGCGTATCAAAGGCTATCACGGCATTACCATTGCTTCTGGAAGCCTCACCGGATTGCCTATCAACCACCGTGATTTCGATCTGCCTGCTATTCCGGTTCACCACCTGACCTGCCCGCATTTTTATCGTTTCGGTGCCGAGGGTGAGGATGAGACGGCGTTTACGGCGCGGCTGTTGGCTGAGCTTGAAACGGTAATCGCGACGGAAGGGGCAGATACGATTGCCGCTTTCATCGGTGAACCATTGATGTCTGCGGGTGGTGTTTTGCCACCTCCGGCGGGATATTGGGAAGGCGTTGAACGCATATGCCGTGCCAACGATATTCTGATTGTTTCCGATGAGGTGATCTGCGGTTTCGGGCGTCTGGGCACGCCGTTTGGTTGCCAGAAATATGGCTTCACGCCGGATATTATGACGCTCTCGAAGCAGATTACTTCGTCCTATATGCCGTTCGCGGCAGTGATGTTCTCTGACGCTATTTATCAGGCCATTGCCGACAATTCCGAAAAGATTGGCGCTTTCGGCCACGGTTTCACGGCCTCCGGTCATCCGGTTGGTTCTGCGGTCGCGCTCGAAAATCTGGCGATCATCGAGGAACGGGATTTGATGGGCAATGCGGCGCGGCTGGAAGCGCAATTTCAGGCTGGAATGCAATCCTTCGCGGATCATCCGCTGGTGGGCGAGGCGCGAGGGGCTGGTTTGATCGGTGCTGTCGAATTGGTGGCGGACAAGGCAACGCGCAGGCCTTTCGAGAAAATCGGCAAAGCGGGCGCAGTTGCGTCAGTCATCGGTCACGAAGAAGGGCTGATTTTCCGCGCTATCGGCGATCAGCTCGCCCTTTGCCCGCCGTTGATCGTCACATCCGACGATGTGGACGAGATCATGTTGCGCATGCGCCGTACTCTGGACCGACTTCCCGCTGCAATCGCTGCGGAAGGTCTGGTCTAACGGGTTCACGTTTCGAGACAATTTCGGGCATTCATCCCCCGCCGCCCATGGTGACGGACATGAATGCCCGGAAGGTTGCCGCCGCAGTAGCGATGGGGCGAGACCGTGCCCAGGCAAGGCCGACATCCATGCTCGGAACGGGCTCGATCAAGGGGCGAAGTTCTATGCGCTGCCCTTCCAGCGACCACGGACGGTAAACCATATCTGAGAGGATCGTGACACCGACGCCCGCTGCCACCAGCGAACGCACTGCCTCCACAGAACTGGTTGTCAGCACCGTGCGCGGCTTTTGGCCTGCCTGTTCCCAATACCGCGCAGCCGTTTTGCTGGCTTCGTCAACGGTCAGCATAACGTAGTCCTCCTGTGCAACATCCGCGAGACTGATTTCGCTGCGCGACAACAATTGATGATCGGCCGACAGCCAGAGGCGGCGGCTTGATCGCATCAGAAGTTCCTGCTCCAAACCCTCCATATCGGTTAAGTTGGAAACCAGCATGAGAGCGATATCGAGTTCGCCGCGTGCGAGTTGGCGCTCAAGAGCTGCGCGTGGCAGCTCTTTCAACTCGATTGAGATCTGAGGATAGGTCTTGCGAAAACGCGCATAATATTTCGACATGAAGTAGCCGGTGACGGTATAGGTCATCCCAATCCGCAACGTACCGGACAGCCCGGAGCGTTCCCGCAGCGGGCTGCGCACCGCTGCAGCGACGGCGCCGGTGATCACTCGGGCATGTTCGAGAAAACGTGCGCCCTCCATTGTCAGCCTGACGCCCGCATGTGTGCGCTCCAGCAATTTTACACCGAGCTCTTCCTCCAGCGATTTGATGGCGGCGGTGACTGCCGATTGCGAAATATTGAGGTTAACAGCTGCGTGGCTGACCTGTCCGCTTTCTGCTGACGCTATAAAATAGTCCAATTGTTTCAGTGTGATACTCATTGTTCGTTGCCCTCTGAAGCATTATCTTTTTTTTTGATAATACATTAAAAAAATTACTATTTCACAAGATGCAAAACCTCAGACAAGATTTGTGCAACGCCGCAAAGACGGCAGAATAATAAGGGGCACGAATAGAATGAGCGTCACGCTGAACTGTGACATGGGGGAGAGCTTTGGCCTCTACCGACTGGGTGATGATGCGGGTATGATGCCGCTCATCGATGTTGCCAACGTCGCCTGCGGTTTCCATGCATCCGATCCAAACCACATGCGGGCCACCGTTCGCCGTGCGAAAGAAAACGGCGTCAAGGTCGGCGCACATCCGTCGCTTCCCGACCTTCAGGGTTTTGGGCGGCGCGAGATGAAGATGAGCCGCGAGGAAATCGCAAACTGCGTTCTCTATCAGGTCGGCGCATTGATGGGCTTCCTCAAAGCCGAGAACATGCCGCTTCACCACATTAAGCCGCATGGCAGCCTTTACGGCATGGCCGCTCGGCAAGAAGAGATTGCGCAAGGCATCTGTGATGCGGCGGAAATCTTCGGTGTGCCTCTGTTCGGCATGACCGACACGCTGCATCAAAAGGTCTATCAGCAACGTGGTATAAAGTTCGTTCCAGAGTATTATGCGGATCTGGACTATGCGCCCGGCGGCATTCTGATCGTCACACGCGAACACGACGCCAAAGACCCGGATTTGATGGCTGAACGCTGCGTGCGTGCCTTGAAGGAGAATAAGGGTACGGCAAACGACGGAAGCTTCTTCCCGGTTCGATGCGAAACGATCTGCGTTCATTCCGATACGCCTAATGCCATCGAGATTGCCAAGACCGTGCGCGGCGCAATCGCGCCCTGGCACTGATATCGACAGCCGCCTTGCGACGGCTCAATTGCCTGCATTCTTCTTGCATCGTCGGATTTCGGAGAACCTTGCTATGACACAGATTCTTTCACCCCTTCCCGGAACGTTCTACCGCAGTGCAGCACCAGGCCAGCCGCCTTTGAAGGCTGATGGCGAGGATGTGGCTGTGGGTGACGTGATTGGCCTGATCGAAGTAATGAAGTCCTTTCACGAAGTACGGTCTGAAGTGGCCGGCACTGGCATCAGCTTCGTCGTGGATAATGAAGACCCGGTTATGGCAGGCGCACCATTGGCGGAACTCGGCTGATGTTGAAAAAGCTGCTGATTGCCAACAGGGGTGAGATTGCGGTACGGGTGATCCGTGCTGCCCAAGACCTCGGCATTGCGACCGTTGCGGTCTATTCCGCTGCTGACGCAGATGCGCTGCATGTGCAACTGGCTGATGAAGCCGTGAACATCGGTCCACCCGCCGCCAAAAAATCCTATCTGAACATGGAGGCATTGCTGACGGCGGCACGCGAGACCGGCTGCGACAGCGTGCACCCTGGTTATGGGTTTCTGGCGGAAAATGCTGAGTTTTCGGATGCCGTCACAGCGGCAGGCCTGGTCTTCGTTGGTCCATCCGGCAATGCAATCCGGTTGATGGGCGACAAGGTTTCAGCCCGCTCGGCTGCCGCTGCCGCTGGCGTGCCGGTTGTTCCCGGCTCGCTTGGCCGGGTGGAAAGCATTGATGCGGCGCGTGATGTGTTGGCGCAAACGGGTTTTCCCGTGATGATAAAAGCCGCTGCCGGTGGCGGTGGTCGCGGCATTCGCATTGCCAACTCGCTTGCCGAATTCGAACAGGCCTACCCGCAAGCCCAAGCCGAAGCGCTGGCTGCTTTTGGCGACGGTGGCCTTTATATGGAAAAGGTCATCGGCCGCGCTCGTCATATCGAGGTGCAGGTTCTGGCGGATGGCCGGGATGCCATTCATTGTTATGAGCGTGAATGCTCGTTGCAGCGCAGACGCCAGAAAGTTTGGGAAGAAGCGCCTTCGCAGGCACTTTCCGATGCGCTGCGTGAAGAGCTTTGCGCATCGGCGGTGGCGCTTGCGAAGGCCGTATCCTACTCCGGTGCAGGCACGGTTGAGTACCTGTACGACGATGTTGCCGACCGCTTTTATTTCATCGAGATGAACACCCGTATTCAGGTGGAGCATCCCGTCACCGAGGCAATCACGGGCATCGATCTTGTCGCTGAAATGCTGCGTATTGCTGGCGGGGAACCGCTGCGGCTTTCGCAGAATGACATCACGGTCAAAGGCCACGCCATTGAAGTGCGGCTCAACGCCGAAGACCCGGCGAAGGATTTTGCGCCGTTTCCTGGCAAGGTCGACAATCTTCGTATCCCCGGCGGCCCCGGCGTTCGTTTCGATTCCATGCTCTATAATGGCTATCAAATCCCGCCATTTTACGATTCCCTTCTGGCAAAACTCATCGTCCATGGCGAGACGCGCGAAGCAGCAATCGTCCGATTGAAGCGGGCGCTGAACGAACTCGAAATCACTGGGATGAAAACGACAAAACCGCTGTTTCTGGCGCTTGCCACCGATCCTGCGGTGCAGGCTGGAGACGTGCATACACGCTGGCTGGAAGGTTGGCTTACCGAAAACGCAGCGGCACTTGCCGGCTGAAAAGGAGAACCGATGTCGATACGATTCAACTTCGGCGGCGACGAACACATCTTCGGGGAAGTGTCCGAAGACATGTCGCTTGCGTCATTTTTCACTGGGCTGTCGATGATCAATGCGGTGCGGCAGGCGGGCATCCGCGGTGTGACAGAAACCTGCCCCGCCAATGCCAGCTTTCAGATACGCTTCAACCCGGATGTGATCTCACCACATGATTTATTGAAAGAACTGAAATCCATGGAGGATGCGGCGTCGAAATCCGATGCCGCGCTGAAGACACGAATTATCGAGCTGCCGGTGTATTTTCAGGACCCATGGACGCACGAAACCGGAGCGCGTTTTCGTGAGCGCCACCAAGACCCGAGCTCGACCGATCTGGAATATTCGGCGCGGATCAACGGTTATCCGACAGTTGATGAATTTATCGCCGCTTACTCCGGCCAGCCATGGTTCGTTTCGATGGTTGGATTCGTGGCCGGACTGCCGTGGCTTTACCAGATGGTTGAACGCAAGAAGCAGATCGAAGCGCCGAAATATTTGCGGCCTCGCACCGACACGCCAAAACTCACAGTCGGCCATGGGGGTTGTTTTGCGGCGATCTATTCCGTGCGTGGCGCTGGCGGCTATCAGATGTATGGCGTCACACCAGCCCCGATCTATGACCCGACCCGTAAGGTGCGCTATCTGACGGACGAAATGTGCCTGTTCAAGCCGGGCGATATCGTCAAGTTCAAGTCGATCACCCGTGATGAGTATGACGCGACGCTTGAGGAGATCGACGCAAATCGCTGGCAGCCGGCGGTGCGCGATTGCACCTTTAGCCTTACCGATTTCAACAAGGACATTTTAGGCACCAACGCCAAACTGATGGAGCTTCTCAATGGCCGTTAAAGTCATCACTCCCGGCCTTGCCACATCGGTTCAGGATCTCGGTCGTCCCGGTTATTACCATTCCGGTATTCCCGAAGGCGGCGGCATGGATCGGTTTTCCACCCGCATTGCAAATCTTCTTGTGGGTAATGATCCCGGAGCTGCGGTGTTGGAAGCCACCTTCATGGGGCCGGAACTGGAATTCATGGCACCGGCGGTCGTTGCGGTTACCGGTGGCGAGTTGCCGCCAAAGGTCAATGGCGTGGAGCAACCGACGTGGGAAAGCTTTGCGGTCAAGGCGGGTGATCGCCTGTCGTTCGGATATCTCAAATCCGGTGCGCGGGCCTATATCGCGATCTCCGGTGGCGTAGACGTTCCTGTCGTGTTGGGATCGAGATCAACCTATGTTTTGGGTGCGCTCGGCGGTTTTGAAGGCCGCGTGCTGAAAGCCGGTGATGAGCTTCCCATCGGGGCTGGTCAAGGCAAGGCTGGATTGACGTTGCCGCCTGAACTGCGTGGTCTTGGTGCGCAGCCAGCGGAGCTGAGAATGCTTCCCGGCATTTACTGGCACCGCATTACAGAAGCTGCGGGTAAACGCTTCTTCGAGGATACATGGAAGGTCGCACCTGAGGCAGACCGTATCGGCTACCGCTTCCGGGGCGGCACACCGCTTGAGTTCATGCCGCGTGAACAGCCATTTGGTGCAGGCTCGGATCCATCCAATATCGTGGATGCTTGCTACCCGTATGGATCAGTGCAGGTGCCGAGTGGAACGGAACCCATCGTTCTGCACCGCGATGCGGTTTCGGGTGGCGGTTACATGATGCTGGGCGTCGTCATCTCGGCAGATATGGATCGTATCGCCCAGATGCAGCCACACACACCGGCGCAATTTGTGCCGGTCAGCCTTGAAGAAGCACTTGTCGCACGTGCGGATCGCCGCGCCGCTCTTGCCAAAGCAGAAGAATTTCTGACCGCTTGAAGCGGCCGGATTTTTCCGGTGGAGGAGCCGGGAAACAACAGGGAGGGGTTCGGTCAGCCAAAGCTGGCCCTCCGCCGCGCCAGAAGACTATATCCGGCGCGCACAACGACAAGACTAGGCCGTCAAACGGCGTGAATTTGGTAACCGAGCGGTCCGCAGAGATTGCCGGAATATAAAGGGGAACATCGCAGGAACCTTCTGGCCGTCATACGGTCCGGTTCCGCGTGCCCTTTCCTGAGACAACATAAGGAACAGGGAAATGGGTCATCTCAGTGCGGAAAACGTCTCCGTCGCCTTCGCGGGGCTCAAGGCTCTGTCGTCTGTGACACTGGATATCACGCCCGGACATATCAGCGGGCTTATCGGTCCGAATGGCGCAGGCAAAACAACTTTGGTGAACGTGCTGACCGGCTTTCAACTGCCGACAGAAGGCGCTGTGAAACTGGACGGCGCGTCGCTTGGCGGGTTGAAGCCGCATATGGTGCGGCGTCGTGGCATTGCCCGTACGTTTCAAGGCGGTCGGCTGTTCAAGGATTTGCCGGTTATCGACAATCTGGAGGTTACTGGCGTTGGCCTTGGTATGAGCAGACGCGCCGCAGTGGCCGAAGCGCAAGCCATGCTGGATTGGATGGGCATTGGCACGCTCGGTTCGCGCGTCGCCGGAACTTTGCCTTACACCGATGAGCGCCGGGTTGCGATTGGCCGCGCCCTGATGGGGCGTCCTGAATACATTCTACTCGATGAGCCAGCCGCCGGAATGAGCAGCCACGAAGCTGCCGATCTTTCGGGGCTTGTGCGCCGCATTGCCCGTGATCTTGGCTGTGGCGTTCTGATTATCGAGCACAATGTCGGTCTTGTTCTTGGCCTGTGCGACCATATTGTCGTGCTGGATTCCGGTGCCGTAATCGAAGAAGGCACACCTGCCGCCATCCGTGACAGTGAGAAAGTGCGGCACGCCTATATGGGAACCGCCGCCGAAACCAACCTTCCGATCGTGGAGGCACTGCAATGAGCATTCTCGCAGTCTCTGATATCGCAATCCGTTATGGCAGGCTCACCGCCGTGCGCGGAGTTTCCTTTTCCATTGATGAGGGAGAAATTCTTTTTATCACTGGCCCGAATGGCGCGGGCAAATCCTCCCTCATGCGTTCGATCGCAGGCGTGACACCCGCTGCGGCGGGGCGCATTGATTTTTCCGGTCAGGAAATTACAGGCAAGTCACCGGAAGACATCGCGCGGCTTGGATTTTCGATGGTGCCAGAAGGGCGCGAGGTGTTTGGCTCCCTGACTATCGAAGAAAACCTTCTGGTCGGCACGGGCATGCATGCGGCTGAGCGAGGTTGGCGCACTCGCGCCGCAAGCGAGCTGGAAGCGGTTTATGAGACGTTTCCTATCCTGAAAGAGCGCCGTAACGGTCAGGCCGGTCTTCTCTCCGGCGGTCAGCAGCAGATGCTGGTGATTGGTCGTGCACTCATGACCAATCCGCGCCTGATTGCCATTGATGAGCCGTCACTTGGGCTTGCGCCCAACATCACCGATCAGGTTTACGAGCGGTTGATGGCTCTACAGGCGCAACGGCGGCTGACGCTTCTGGTGGTGGAGCAAAGCTCCGCCCGTGCCGTGATGGTTGGCGGTCGCATGATCCTCATGCGGGGCGGCGAAATCGTCCTTGATGGTGATGCCCGCACACTCGGCAACAGCGAGGCCATTCAGGCCGCCTATTTCGGTTACGAGGATCATTGAGATGTTACAGATCGTCTTCGACTCATTGTCTCTCGGCTCACTTTACGCACTCGGCGCGCTCGGCATCGCGCTCATCTTCGGTGTCATGCGTCTGGTGAACTTTGCTCATGGCGACGTTATCGCCTTTTGCATCTTCGCGCTGCTTTGGCCTTCGACAGATGCCATGGCTATCGTGTTTGCCGGGCATATGCCTTGGTATCTGCTGGTGCCATTTGTTCTCATCGTCGGTGCTGGCTTGTCCGTGCTGTGTGAAATCGTGGTGTTTCGTCGCTTCCGGCGTGCCAGCCCGGCAACCATGATGATCGCGTCTTTCGCGCTTGGCTTTGTCATCCGCTATTTCCTGTTGATGCTGTTCACCAGCAGGCCGAAATCCATCTCCCTGCTGCCAATGCTGTCGCAGCCAGTGGAAATCTTCGGCGCACGACTGCCGCTTCTGCAATTGATCACCATCATTGCAACGGTGCTGATCCTCATCGGGCTTTCGCTGTTCTTGCGGCGCACGCGTTTCGGGCTGGAAATGCGGGCGGCGGCGGAAAACTTTACCATGGCACGTATGCTCGGCGTGCGCGCCAACCGGGTGATTATGGGTGCTTTTGCCCTTTCCGGCGCTCTTGCCGGTGCCATCGCTCTCATCTTCGGCAGTCAGACGGGTACGGCCGATATTCAGATGGGGGCATCAATCATGCTGATGGCCTTCATCGCAACCGTGATTGGTGGCCTCGGCAGTCTCGGCGGTGCTGTGCTCGCGGGTTTCCTGCTTGGCGCAGCATCGGTTGTGATGCAGGTCGTCCTGCCGGTGGATGCCCGTCCTTTCCGCGATGCCTTCGTCTATGGCGCAGTCATCCTCATCCTCCTCTTCCGTCCGCAGGGCCTGATTGCCGCACGCGGCACCAAGGAAAGGGTCTGATTTCATGACACTTGTAACCTCACCCATATTGCCCGCAGAATTGGCTCAACCGCGAAAGCCCGCACCCTTTTCCCTTGCGCGCCGAACCATCATGACGCCGATTCTGCTTTCACTTCTCATCATCGTCATCGCTTGCCTGACTGTGATGACCGGGTCGAAACCCTTTAACCAAGCCGTCATCGACGTTTTTGTCCGCGTCACGCTCGTGGTTGGGCTTTACATTTTCATCGGCAATTCCGGCGTGCTGAGTTTCGGGCATATCGGCTTCACCTGTCTCGGTGCCTATGCCGCCGCATGGCTCACCATCAACCCCATCATGAAGAAAAGCGCGCTTCCCGGTCTGCCGCAATGGTTGCTGGAAACCCGCTTGCCTTACTGGGAATCGGCAGCGATTGCCGCAGTGTTTGCTGGCGTTGTGGCGCTTATCTTCGGTCGAGTGCTGATGCGACTGTCCGGGATTGCGGCCTCGATTGCAACCTTCGCGGTTCTGGCGATGATCAATACGATTTACTCCAACTGGGAAGATGTGACCGGCGCAACATCCTCGGTGGTCGGCATTCCAATCGTGCGCACCATCTGGCCCTACATGATTGCTGCGGTCATCGCCATTTTCATCGCCTGGGCGCACGCCATCTCCCGTTCCGGTCTGGCGTTGCGTGCGGCGCGTGACGAACCGACCGCTGCCGCCGCCTCCGGCGTTGATATCCCCAAGGAACGCCTTGTCGCTTTCACCATCTCCGGTGCTGTCATGGGGCTTGGCGGCGCGCTGATGGCGCATTCGATCGGGGTCGTCACGCCCGATACGTTCTATCTCGGCCTCACCTTCATCACGCTTTCCATGCTCGTTGTGGGCGGCATGAGCAGCCTGTCAGGCGCGGTGATCGGTGTGGTTCTTCTGTCCGCTCTCATTCAGGCACTGCGCATGCTTGAGGCGGGTGTCCCTGTGGGCAGCATCACGCTGGCTCTTCCCAAAGGACTTCAGGAGATCGCTCTCGGAGTCATCATGATTGTGATCCTCGCGCTTCGTCCTGCCGGTTTGATAGGCAATCGCGAGATCACCTTATTTCGTCGCAGTCACAACAAATAGCCGACGGAGAGGAAACCGTACGGCAATAAAGGAGAACAGAATGGCTTATATGACGAGAATACTTGCAACCGTTCTGGCCACCACCATGGCCACATTACCCGCATGGGCGGATGACGACAAAATTGTCGTGGGCTTCGCCACTGGCGCCTCCGGTTTCATGGAGGCCTACGACAAGCCAGCGCAGGATGCGGCGATGATCCGCATCGATGAGATCAATGCTGCTGGTGGTCTACTCGGTAAAAAGATCGAGGTTGTTAGCGCTGACACCAAATCCGACCGTGCGGAAGGTGCCAAGGCTGGTCTATCTGTGATCGACAAGGGCGCAGATCTGGTGGTCGTCTCCTGCGACTACGATTTCGGTGCGCCGGCTGCGCTGGCAGCTGAAGATGCCGGTCTCGTCTCGTTCTTCCTCTGCGCGGAATCGGTGAAGGCCGGTATTCAGGGCGTTGGTCCACACAGCTTCTCGGCATCCGTACTCGCTGCCGTGCAGGGTGCGACAATGGCGGAATGGGCCTTCAATGAGAAGAAGGCAAAGACATATTATCGTCTGCTCGATACATGGACCGAATATAACAAGGGTATTTGCGACGGTTTCGACTGGATGATGCCGAAGCTGGAAGCCAAGGGGGCCAAGCTCGTCGGGAAGGACACCTTCAAGAACGAAGACGCCTCTATTGCCGCACAGATTACCCGCATTAAGTCTCTGCCGCAGGAACCTGACGCCATCATGCTGTGCACGATGATGCCCGGTGCTGTGTCTGCCATCAAACAGATCCGTGCCGCTGGCATCAACTCCATGATCCTCAACGGTTCTGGCGTGGACGGAAGTTACTGGTTATCGGCAGTGCCAGACTTGTCGAATTTCTTCACGCCGGTTCAGGGCTCGATCTATGGCGATGACCCCAATCCCGAAGTCCAGAAGTTCGGCGCCGTCTACAAACAAAAAACCGGCACTGACCCGTCCAGCCAATACGTCTATCCGGGCTATTCACTCATCGATGTGTGGGCCAAGGCCGTTGAACGTGCGGGGACGACGGAAGCTGACGCCGTTGTTGCCGAGCTTGAAAAGATGAAGGGCGAACCGACACTCTTTGGACCTCGTACTTTCACATCCGAACTGCACCACCAAAATCAGGCCCGCTACCTGATTGTGGAAACGAAAAACGGCAAGCCCGGTGTGGTTGGTAACTGGACAATTTCCGAGCCTATTCCGGTCAGCGCACTCGTTAAGTAACGTATGATTTGCGCATCGGCTGACATGCTTAGCCGATGCGCAGTTCACCAACGCAGAGCCACCCCGAACCCTTGTTCGCTCGTCAGCTTATTCGACCGGGCGCTGGTCAAGCACGCCAACACAACACTCTCCCTGCGGCAAAAAGGGAAACAAACGTGGTATCGCAATTACACGATCGCAAAGACGGTAATCCTCTTGTCACGGCAGAGGCTTGGAAACGGAGCGGCCGAGACGTTGCCATTGCGACTGTTATCGAAACATGGGGTTCAGCACCGCGCGGGGTCGGTAGTCATCTTGTCGTGGACAGTGACGGCAATTTCGAGGGCTCTGTTTCAGGCGGATGTGTCGAGGCTGCTGTCATCACCGCATCCATGGACGTTATTGCGGAGGGCAAAGCCGTAATGATGGAATTCGGCGTTGCGGATGAGATGGCGTGGCGTGCGGGATTATCCTGTGGCGGGCGCATTCGCGTTTATGTCGAAAGGCTCGATTGATGCGTCTCGATAGTCTTCAGCAACTGAATGCAGCCCGCAGTCAACGTGTTTCTGCTGGTTTGCTGACCGATCTTTCAACTGGTGAGGAGCGTGTTCTTTTCGAGGGTGATGCACTAGGAGATGACGTTGTGAACGCATTTCGCTCTGGCCGATCAATGACGGTTGAGACAGAGCAGGGTAGCAGTTTTCTGAATGTCTACCTGCCAGCGCCCCGTATCGTCATCATCGGTGCTGTGCATATCGGCCAGTTTCTCACGCAGATGGCCATGTTTGCTGGTTTCGATGTTTACGTCGTTGACCCGCGCACGGCATTCGCCACACCAGAACGCTTTCCGGGTGCAAAATTGTCGCCAGATTGGCCCGCCGATCACTTCATCACAAATCCACTCGACCGCTACACCGCCTTGGTGGCTCTAACCCACGACCCCAAGATTGATGATTCTGCACTTGTGGAGGCATTACGGGCGGGTTGTTTTTATGTCGGTGCTCTCGGCAGCCGCAAGACTCATGCCTCTCGCACCAAGCGCCTTATGCAAGATGGGTTTGATAGTCAGACTATATCAGCAATCCATGCGCCCATCGGGCTGGATATCGGCGCGACCAATCCGGCTGAGATAGCAATCGCAATCCTTGCCGAGGTCGTGCAATCCTTGCATTCGCCTTCGTCGCCTTTGGGGCCGAAGAGATGAAGTTTGGGCAGTTTTCCATTGCTGAGGCAGATGGTCTCGTGCTTGCCCACACATTAAAGCTGCCTGAAAGACAGTTTTGCAAAGGCCATATCCTCCAGGCCGCCGATTTGCTCCAGATAAAAGCAGCAGGCCTGAGCGACGTTACTGGCGTGCGAATGGAAGACGATGATGCCGGCGAGGACGAGGCGGCCTGGATGCTGTCACAATCCATTCCGGCAGAACATCTGCGATTTTCAGACGCAAAGACGGGGCGGGTCAATGTCTACGCAACGGTGAAAGGGGTATTTGCTGTAGAAAAGGCTGTCGTCGATCAATTCAATGCCATCGACCAGGCCATTACTTTTGCCTGCGTTGCCGATCACAGCAGGGTCAACAGCGGCGATATGGTTGCAACTTTCAAGATTATCCCGCTTGCCGTTTCACGAAAACAGCTTGGAAAGGCCTGCGCGTTACTGTGTAGGGAGGCGCTTCGAAGTCCGGCCATTTCGGCAACATGCTGTCAGCCTGATTGCAACGGAACTGCCCCAATTGAAGTCCTCCGTTATGGACAAAACAGCGCGCATTCTTGATCGCCGACTGGCCGTTTGCGACAACCGATTGCGGAGGGAGGTTCGAACGCCGCATAATGTTCCGGCCCTTGTTCACTCTCTCAAGCAAATTGTTGCCTTGCCCGATGACGCGCCAAAACTTGTCGTCGTTTTCGGTGCCTCCGCCGTCATCGACACGGCTGACGTCATTCCGCAAGCGATCCGAGAGGCCGGCGGCACGGTTCTTCGGGTTGGTATGCCTGTCGATCCCGGCAATCTCCTAGTGCTGGGTCGTCTTGGCGCGAGTTATATTATCGGTGCACCGGGATGCGCACGCAGCCCGAGAGAAAACGGTTTCGACTGGATTTTGGAGCGCATTCTCGCCGGGGAGAATCCGGACGAACACGATATCAGCCGAATGGGCGTTGGCGGATTGCTCATGGAAATCCAAAGCCGACCGATGCCACGCGATATACCGCAGGAAAAGGGAGGCCAGGTGTCTGTTGCGATCATTATTTTGGCCGCAGGACTGTCGACGCGAATGGGTAAAAGCGGCTCACACAAGCTTCTTGCTGAGTTCGATGGCATCCCGCTTATCCGCCGCACGGCCCAGATCGCGACCAATAGCATAGCATCCTCGGTCACGGCTGTTCTGGGGTATCGCGAGGACGAGTTGCGCAGTGCTCTGACGGACCTGGAGCTGAATATCATGATCAATCCCGACTACGCTTCGGGAATGTCGAGTTCGCTGGCAAGTGGTTTTATGGCAGAGCAAGCACGCAACGCTGATGGTGTGCTGGTCTTGATGGCCGACGTGCCGGCCATCAGCACCGCCGATCTCAACCGTCTGATCACCGAGTTCCAACGCGCGGGCGGAACATCCATCGTTCGTGCATCCTCACATGGTAAGCCGGGAAACCCGGTAATCCTGCCAAAAGCATTGCGGGACGCCGTGTTGCGATTGGAAGGAGACACCGGTGCCCGCCACCTGATTGAAACCTCGGGTCTAACAGTGATTGACGTCGAAATCGGACCTGCCGCGCAAGTTGATGTCGACACGCCAGAGGAGATTGCAAAGGCGGGTGGGGTTCTCCTCGGGCCATGCGATCAGGAGTCACGGGATCAATAGTCTCTCGGTCTTGAGAGCTTTTACACCATCGTTTTTGGGCGGTTATGAACGCTCAGTATTTGTTCTTGCGCACGGTTTTGTTGCCGCGTGGCCCGCTGACCACAGGTGTTCGGGCACGGTTTTCGGAAAGCAGATTGCGCCAGCGATCCAGACGATCGGCGCTCAGAGTGCCGCTGGCAACCGCCGCCTGCACGGCGCAGCCGGGTTCGTGGGCGTGTGTGCAATCACGAAATTTACAAAGCGGAGACAGTTCGGTAATTTCCGCGAACAATGTGTCGATGCCGTCGGTAACATCGCTGACAAATAGTGTTCTTATTCCCGGCGTATCGATAATCCAGCCGCCACCCGAAACGGCGTGCAAGGATCGTGCGGTCGTTGTGTGCCTGCCTTTTGCATCATGTTCACGGACACTTCCGGTCTTCTGCATGGCATCGTCCTTAAGGTCGGACAGGGTGTTTACGAGAGTCGATTTTCCAACGCCCGAAGACCCGACCAATGCCAAGGTTTGGCCAATGCCGCACCACGGTTTCAGATGGGATGCTGCATCGTGCGACCGCGCATTCACGACGACAACAGGCAAATCGCGCTGGAGTTCCTTGGCCTGTTGTTCGAATATGCTCGCGTCTTCGGCGGTATCGGCCTTGGTCAAGACGATCACCGGATCGGTCCTCGCCTGATTGGCCATGATGAGATAACGTTCAAGCCTCGCGAGGTTGAAATCTGCGTTGCACGACGTCACGATTAGCAGCGTATCGACGTTGGCTGCCGCGAGCTGTTGGCCATGTCCACCTTCCAAACGGCGTTGAAATACGGTTTTCCGGTCGAGACGCGTGACAAACATGCCCGTCATGGGATCAGCCAAAACCCAATCGCCGACCGCAAATTCAGCAGTGTTGGCATTGGCGGGAAGTTGAAGCGCAATCGGTCCGGCGACATTGATCGTATCTATGCGATCACGGTGAACAGAAGCAACGCGGCTGGGTAAGAGATCCGTTTCATCTGGCTTGACCTGATCCGCAAAGAAATCGGACCAGCCGAGCATTTCAAGTGACAACGACGGCTTGGGATTGGTCAAGTCTCGATCCTAGATTTCAGTGAAGCTGTTATGAGTCAGCGTGTTGCAGGTTGGGAACGAGCTATAACACGGATTGGATCGAAGATGCATAATGCTTCCTTGACGGAATCAACCTCTCCGATATCAGCCAATGCTGAGTACAGGCGTTCCTCCTCCAGTCCAGCCCAACGCATACAATCCGAGAACTTGGAATGGCGGTCGGCTTCCGTAAGAGGAGCCGCTATCGCGCCTTTGGCATGCAACCGCTCGGTCCGGAATATTCGCCCATCAAGCAGGGTGACGGTGACTTGATGCGCGATGCGTTCAACGCCGCGCTCCTCCTCTTCGCTGTAAGCCGTCATGGAAATTTTAGGCATATGGCGACGGATTTCCGGCCGGGAGATTGCATCACGCGTGAAGTCAGAGAGAGAAAGCCTGCCTTGAAGAAGCGCAGTCGCCAGGCAGTATTGCATCGAAAATCGTGCCTGCATTTCGTCCGCGGGTTCGGAATAGGTCAGATTGTCGACGGCAGACCGGCCCACCTTTGTTTCAATGCGCTGTACCTGATCAAGCGAGAACGGGTGGTCGGTTTTCAGGTCAAGGGCGGCATCGATGACGCGGTGTGTAGATGCGCAGCATGGGTGAAGTTTCGTTACCAGGCCTCGTATTTCAATGATGTGGCTTTCGTCCCATGAGAGCGCATCCCACCCCGTTGAATCAGTACCACCAAACAAATCGAGGAAGCCTTGCGGTCGTTCCAGAATGTCCAGCCTGCCAGTGATACCCGCTTGTGCAAGATAGGCGGCCTCAACCGCATTGCGGGCCGCCATGCCCGCATGAAGTGGTTTTACCGCTGTTCCAAATTGACCTTTCGGACCTGCGGCAAAGCTGGTTGCAATGCTCATCGCCTGTGCGATTTGCGCTTCACCGAGACCGAGGAGAATTGCCACGCCTGCCGCTGATCCAATGCAGCCGACGGTCGATGTTCCGTGCCAGCCTCTGTTGTAGTGGGAGGGATTGACTCCGAAACCAACGGCGGCCTGCGCTTCTAGGCCAGCCAGATAAGCACGTATAAACCGGGGGCCGGAGATGGAACGATCAGCCGTGGCAATCGCCAGCAAGGCAGGGACAAGAACTGCGGAGGCGTGGGCGCGAGCCGGGTGAAAATTATCGTCGAAATCCAGACAATGTGCGGCGGTGCCATTGATCAATGCGGAAATCGCGGGGGATGCCCGACCGCCGGTGAACATTGCTGACACACCGCCAGTCCCTATGTCATTGGAAAAAGCAGCTGCGACGGATAGAGGCGTCTGATCGCCGGCGCCTGCCACCATGCAGCCAATTGTATCGATGATGGCGTGTTTCGCTCGAGTTGTGGCGAGATGTGAAAAATCCATTTTCGAAACCACATGAGCGGAGATTTTTTCCAGAACTGTTGCCATTGACTAAACCCTCTACCCAGTCTTCGCTAAGGGGCGCAGTAATGTGCGGCTTTGTTCTATCGTGCAATCTTATGCAATTTGCGGGTGGTTCTATTCGTTTTTCAGGAGAAAGAATGGCGCAGGGACATGACATCACGATCAGCGTCAAACACATCCACGCCTATGATGCGATTGCTGCCACCGGCTCGACGATTGCGGCTGCTGCCGATCTGGGCATTTCCCAATCCAATGCGAGCCGCCTGCTGCATCAGCTTGAGCTTTATCTTGGGGTAAGGCTGTTCGAGCGTGACAAGAACAGGCTGTCGATGACGCGTGAAGGCTTGCAACTCGGCCCGGAAATCAGGGCGATTTCCGACCGGTTGACGGCGTTGAAGGTGACGGCGCAAGAGCTTGAGAACGGTCGCTCGCTGGAAATTCCGTTGCGGCTCGCCTTTCCGGCAAGTCTTTCTGTCACGCTGGTGCCGCGACTGATCAAGCGGTTTCTTGCAGAAAATGGACCCGTGCGTATCGAAGTCGCATCCGGCAGTTATGTGGTGATCGAGCGCATGGTTGCCGATGGTCAGGCGGATATTGGCTTTACCCGGTTGCCATCATCAACACCGGGTTTGCGGGAAGAGCATGTTTTACCGTCGCGCAATATCTGCGTCATGCGCCGTGACCACCCACTTGCGAAGCGAGAAAATTTGACTATCCCGGACCTCAAATCACACGACTTGATCCTGTTGAACCGAGAACGGCCAGTGCGGCACGAGTTGGAAGCGCTTTTCTACAAGCAGGGTCTGCGTCAGCGCCCAGCCATAGAGGCCCATTCCGTGGGTTGCGCCTGTGCTCTGGCGGCGGAAGGGTTGGGTATGGCTATCGTCAGCGAATTGCTGGCACGGGAATACACAGCGCTGCCGCTAGCCTTTGTACCCCTTGAACCTGATCTCACCGTCGATTACGCAGTGGTCAGTTCCGACCGAAATCCGCTGCCGAAATCGGCGGCACCTTTTCTGCAATATCTTCGGGAATGGACATAAGAGGCGAGATGCTGTTTCGCAGGACTAGCTGGTAATGGGGCCGCACCACACATGATCAATTTCAGACAATTGGAAGTGCTGAAAACCCTTCTTGCCACGGGGTCAACGATTGCGACCGCCAAAAGCATGGGGCTTAGCCAGTCCGGCGTCAGCCGTCTTTTGCAGCAATTGGAGGCAGATCTTTCGCTGAGGCTGTTTGATCGCGACAAGGGCCGTCTTATCCCAACACCGGAAGCCGGTATTCTGGCGCGGGATGCGGAAAACATTCTTCTTGGACTGAACCGTTTTGCTGGTCTGGCGGAGGATTTGCGCAGCGGTGCCACCGGGCCTGAGTTGGTGCGCATTGGCCTGCCCAGCAGCATGTGGGAAAACTTTGCGCCAGCCATGCTGGTCGAATATGCACGCGAATTTCCAACCGTGCGTATCGAAACCTTTTTCGAAACCACCTCCAGCATCGCAAGGTTGGTGGAGCAGCAGGTGATCGATTTCGGCTTTCTACGTTATGAGGATCAGGTGGGGCCGGGTATCGATATGGAGATGGTCGCTACCGGATCGAGCGTTTGCGTTATTCCCGAAGATCATCCGCTTGCATCCCTTGCTGAAATCACCCCGAAGGATTTGCGAGGCGTACCGCTGATTCTGATTGGCAGGCAGAGGCCGACGCGTATGTTGCTCGACCAAACCTTCAAACGCGCAGGTGTGAAGCAGAACGTCAAAATTGAGACGCATACCAACAGTTCGGCCTGCGCCTATGCGGCGCATGGTCTGGGTGTTGCTATTTTGAGTAGCTTTTTTGCCAATCTCTATCGGCACCTGCCTGTGATTCAACGTCCGTTCATTCCGTCCTCCAAACAGGAGTTCGGATTGGCCAAGCCGTCGGGCATCTCTTCGTCACTTGCCGCCAGAGCGCTGATGGAGGCACTCAAGCGACAGATCGTTATTTCCCAAAAAGATAAACACTAACAATATTTTGGGATCACATTCGGCCATATGCCGCTTGCCGTGCCGGGCGCACTATCCGCATAAGGCTATGATGAAAATGCATAATATTGCACAAAAATCCCTCATCGCTCATAGTCTCGGCATAAACAGCCGGTGACTTGGTAGATCCGGCCCCAACAATCGCGTTCAGGGGAACCGATGATTAGATTTATACTCAACCGCCTGTTGATGGCGCTGCCGACCATGGTGATTGTTTCCATCACGGTCTTCGCGCTGATCCGCTTCATTCCGGGTGATCCGGCCGCTCTCATGCTAGGCGACATGGCAACGCCAGATCAGATCGCCTCCATGCGAACCGAACTCGGTCTTGATAGATCGATGCCCGCGCAGTTCCTCGTCTGGAGCGGCAACGTTCTGACTGGAGACTTTGGACATTCCATCGTCAATAACGAAGCTGTCCTGCCGCTCGTCGTTTCGCGCTTTATGGTCTCAGCCGAAATCGTCATCATCGCGGTTATTCTGGCGAGCCTGATTGCGGTTCCAGCCGGTGTGATTGCGGCTTGGCGCCAGAACAGCATTACCGATCTGGCACTGGTCGGCACCGCGACGATCCTTTTGTCGATCCCGACCTTCTGGCTTGGCCTGTTATTGCTTCTACTCTTCGGCCTGAAACTCGGCTGGTTGCCGGTGCTTGGATATGTGTCGATCAGCGAGAATCTGGTGGGCGGCCTTCTCTATCTGGTCCTGCCGATCATGACGCTGGTGATCCATGAAGCAGGTGTTTTGATCCGAATGGCCCGTGCTTCGACGCTTGAAGTGCTGCGATTGGATTACATCACCCACGCCCGCGCCAAGGGACTCTCCGAGAGTGCCGTTTTGTGGAAACACGCCTTCAAGAACGCGTTCGGCCCAACATGGACAATGATAGGTCTGATCCTCGGAAATCTTCTTGGCGGCATCGCGGTCATTGAAACGGTCTTCACCATTCCGGGCCTCGGGCGACTGATGGTGGATAGCATTTTCCAGCGTGATTATCCGGTCATTCAGGGATGCCTGCTGTTTGTGGCGCTTTCCTACGTCGTCGTCAATCTCATCGTCGATCTCCTTTATCCTCTCTTTGATCCGCGTGTGGTGGCCGAATGAAACATTTTACTCTCAATGGTCTGATCGGCGGAGTACTCATCGCGATCTTGCTCATCGTCGCGGCTCTCAGCCTGTTCTGGACGCCCTTTGATCCGATGAAGCTCAGCTTCACCGCCCGCCTTGCTGCTCCCAGTGCCCAGCACCTGCTCGGTGCCGACGAGTTCGGTCGTGATGTCCTTAGCCGACTTATGATCGGTGCGCGCGCCAGTGTCTGGATCGGTTGTCTGACCGTGGGTTTCGCCACCGTCGCTGGCACGCTGATCGGACTGATCAGCGGTTATTCTCGCGGTTGGATCGATGGCGTCATCATGGCCATCAATAATGCGCTTCTTGCCTTTCCGGGCATTTTGCTAGCTCTTGGCCTGCTTGCCGTATTCGGTGCCAATCAATACGGCATCATCTTTGCTCTCGGCATCGCCTATACGCCGTCGATGGCGCGTGTGGTGCGCGGCGCGGTTCTGTCGCTGCGCGAGCGGGAGTTTATCGAAGCCTCCAAGATCATGGGCAATGGTGAGATTTACACCATGTTGCGGCATATCCTGCCAAATTGCCTTGCACCGATCACCGTTCTGGCGACCTCGATGTTTGGCTGGGCTATTCTGTCGGAAAGCGCGTTGAGCTTCCTTGGTCTCGGTGTGCCACCACCGGCACCCACGTGGGGCAACATGCTTGCGGCTGGCCGTCCCTTCATTGAACAAGCCGTCTGGCTTGGACTTTTCCCCGGACTTTGCATCGCTTTGACACTGCTCGGCATCAATCTGCTGGGCGATGCGCTTCGCGATAAACTGGATCCCCGCATGAGAGGTTTGAAATGACACAGGAAAAACTTCTCAGCGTGCGCAATCTCTGGATTGAGATTGCCCATCGCGGCGTGGATGTCGTGAAAGATGTCAGTTTCGATCTCGAACCCGGCGAAATCTTCGGCATCGTGGGCGAAAGCGGCTCTGGCAAATCCCTTGCGACCCGCGCATTGATTTCACTGCTTCCACCTTCGATCCGCAAAACCGGCGGTCAGATCATCTATAAAGGTCGTGATGTCAGCTCGATGAGCGAGGCAGATCTGCGCACGATGCGCGGTGCTGAAGTCGGCCTTGTTTTTCAAGAGCCGATGACCTCGCTCAATCCGTCGATGACCATCGGAAAGCAATTGGAAGAGGGACTTACCCTCCACACCAAGGATACGCCCGCCGAACGGCGCGCCAAAATCCTGGCCATGCTGGAGCGGGTCGGCATCCGCGATCCAGAAGGCGCGCTCACCTCTTATCCGCATGAGTTTTCCGGCGGTATGCGCCAGCGCATCATGCTCGCCTCGGTGATGCTTTTAAAACCCGCATTGCTGATTGCCGATGAGCCGACAACGGCGCTTGACGCCGTCATTCAGCGTGACGTCATGGAATTGATGGTCGAGCTGACGCAGGCGGAAGGCACGGCCGTTCTTCTGATCAGCCATGATCTGCCGATGGTTGCACGCTACACCAGCCGCATCGTGGTGATGGAGAACGGATCGATTGTCGAGGCGGGAACCACCGAGCAAATCCTTGAGACACCCCAGCACCACTATACGCGCAAGCTTCTGTCATCGTTGCCGATCCGTGGCGAGGTTCGGACAATTAACACCACGTCGGCACCGATGGTTTCTGCCAAAAATATCGTGGTCGATTATCCGGGGCGCAAATCGCTTTTGAAAAAGGGAGCCGCCAAACGCGCCTTGCATGGTGTGTCCATTGATATCCACGAGGGCGAGGTCGTCGCACTCGTCGGCGGCTCCGGCTCCGGCAAGACCACGCTTGGGCGCACCATCGCTGGTCTTGTGAGTGAAACCGAAGGTGTAATCCTGTTCCAAGGCCGCAAGCGTGATGCCGACTGGCAGGATTACCGCCTGAACTGCCAGATGGTGTTTCAAGACCCTTACTCCTCGCTTGATCCGCGCATGACGATTCTGGCGCTGGTGGAGGAAGCCCTTCGCCTCGTTCCGGGCATCAATCGCGCTGCCAAGACGAAGCGTGCCTATGAGACGCTGGAGGAAGTCGGGCTTGGTGCGGAATATGCGCTGCGTTATCCGCATGAACTTTCGGGCGGGCAGAGGCAGCGCGTGGCGATTGCCCGTGCCATTGCACGGCGTCCGCGTTTTCTGATTGCGGACGAACCCGTCTCCGCACTTGATGTGACCGTGCGCGCGCAGGTGCTGACGCTCTTTTCCGACCTGCAAAAGCGCTACGGCTTTTCCTGCCTGTTCATCAGTCATGATCTCGGCGTTGTCGAGCAGGTGGCCGACCGTGTGGTTGTCATGCAAGACGGTCGGATCATCGAGCAGGGTGATCGCGACACAATCTTCGACACGCCGAAAGAGGCGTATACGCGCCGCCTGCTTTCGGCCATCCCCGCACTCGACCTGAACGAGACTGGTGGCGTCAAACTCAAATGGCGTCTGGAGAACTGAACATGACCAATAACACTGCAACTCAGACCATAAATGACACCGTTGCCGAGCAGCTCAACGCCGTCTGCGACGCGCAGAATTTCGTCACGCGCTTCAGTATTCGTAACCTTTTGACAGGTGAGACGTTCGAGCGCGGCGCAGATGAAGAAACGCCATCGGCCAGCACGCGCAAGACATCGATCATGATGGCAGCGCTGAAGGCCGTTCATGAAGGCAGGCTCGATCTCGACGAACAGATCACCTACGAGGCACGTTTTGCCGAAGAAGTGGCCAGTGGCATGCTGCGCTACATGACGCCGGGACTGGTGATTTCGCTGCGCGATGCTATCACCGGCATGATGGTCTTGAGCGACAATGTCTGCACCAAAATGGTGTTCGAGCGGTTGACGCTGGAAGAGGTGGACACCTATTGTAAGTCCATAGGCATGAGCGGCACGCATCACCGTTTCCTCATTCCGCCGCTGGCATTGTCTCCCGATCACACGTTGAAGTCCGTAACCACGACAACGGCGAACGACCAGTTGTTTCTGCTACAAACCATCCTTGATGCGCAGACTTCGCCACAGGCTGCTGCAAAGCTCGGCTCGTCGCAGGAACTTTGCGCCTATGCGCTGCAGACGCTCAAGAACCAGATTCTGCGTTACGCCATTCCGTCACGACTGCCATTCGGCACCGTGGTGGCCCATAAGGGCGGCACCGGAAAACGTGGGCGGATGAACGCCGGTATCGTCTACCGCGACGGTGCGCCGTTTTATATCATCACAGCCTTTACCGATCAGGTGCCGCTGGAAATGCCAGACGGCACGCCGGGCTATACGCTGTCGCTGGAAACCATCGGCAGGCTGTCTCGCGCTTGCTGGGATGCATTCCAGGTCTGAAGACAATCAAAAACATCAACAAAAAAGAGGGTAACATGAAAAGCATTCTTCTCGCCGGAACGATCCTGATGTCGCTGACCGGCGTTTCCTCTGCCCGCGATATCGTCATCGCCCAGAGTTCTGACCTGCGCAGCAACAATCCAGGCGTCAACCGTGACGGCAATACCGATGGCGTCATTCTGCACATCGTTGAAGGCCTTGTTGGTTATTCCAACAATGGCGAGGTCAAGCCGCTTCTGGCGCAGTCCTTCGACATGTCCGCCGATGGCCTGACCTATACGTTCAAGTTGCGTCCCGACGTGAAATTCCACAATGGCAAAACCCTGACCGCCGACGACGTGGTGTGGAACTGGAACCGCTATATGGACCCGGCAACGAAATGGACCTGCATCAAGGATTTCGATGGCAGCGGCACCGTGAAAGTGACAGGGGCGAAGGCGGTCGACGTACAGACGGTGACGATGACGCTGGAAAAGCCTTCCGCTGTTTTCCTTGGCCTGATGTCGCGCCCCGAATGCGGTTATACCGGCATGATTTCGCCGGAATCGGTTGCCGCAGACGGCACGTTCGATAGGCCGATCGGTACCGGCCCGTTCCAGTGGGACCAGTGGAAGAAGGGTGAATATATCCATCTCGCCAAGTTCGACGGCTATGTCTCGCCCGCTAATGATGGCAAGCCGGACGGCATGGTCGGCTCCAAGCGCCCGTTGGTCGATGGCATTAAATTCATGGTCATTCCAGATGCCTCCACCGTGAAGGCTGGCTTGCAATCCGGTGTGCTGGACACGGCAGAAATCTCGCCCGATCTGATCCCGGAATTTGAAAAGAGCGAAAAAGCTCAGGTCATCATCTCGCAGAACAACGGCAAGAACCTGTTCTATATCCAGACCCGCGACCCTATCATGAGCAAGCCCGGCGTGCGCCGTGCCATGGCCATGGCGCTTGATCTGGATGAATTGGTTGCCGCAGCCTCCAACGGCACCGGCAAGGCGAACGGCTCAATGGTCGCCTCTGACTCCGTGTACTTCAGCGAAACACAGAAAAAACGCCTCCCTTATGATCTGGAAGCCGCCAAGAAAGAACTGGTCGAGTCGGGTTATAAAGGCGAGCCGATCAGCATCATCGCCAACAAGCGCGGCAATGTTCCAAGCTTCCCGGCAGCCGTGATCGCACAGGCGATGCTCCAGCAGATCGGTCTGAATGTGCAGATCGAAGTGCTTGACTACGCCACGCAGGTCGACCGCCGCCGTTCCGGCAACTACCAGATCATCTCGCAATCCGTCGCGCCGCGTCTCGATCCGGCTTTGATGTACAGCTTCTACACCGGCGATAAGGACAAGAACGCGTCGCTGATGTGGGATAATCCCAAGGCGATTGCGTTGATGAAGGCTGCCTATGCCGAAATCGACACGAGCAAACGTCAGGCGATCTTCGATGAGTTCCATGAACTGATGCTTCAGGAAATGCCCGGCATCTTCCTTTATGACATGATCGACGTCTGGGGCGCGACCAAGGCTTTGAAGGGCCAGCCCGTCTGGCAGTCCAACGCCCGTCTTTGGGAAGTTTCTCTCGACAAGTAATACATAAAACAGGCGCCGCACATGCTGCTGCGGCGCCTGTTTTGCATTGGCCCTTTTGCGCCAACATCACTCCAATATCGCCCCGAGGATATAGCATGCCCGATACTGCCGCTTTGCAGTCGCTCACCAAGACTATTGACATTTTGGCCCCCGATTTCACTGCTATTAGTGACAAAATCTGGACGTTTGCGGAGCTGAAGTTCGAAGAGGTTCAATCATCGGACCTGCTGGTGGAGACCCTGAAGCGGAATGGATTTTCCGTTCAACAGGATATTGCGGGGATGAAGACGGCTTTTGTTGGCGAATACGGGCGCGGCAAGCCCGTGATAGCGTTTCTCGGCGAATATGATGCGCTGGCTGGAATGAGCCAAAAAGCCGATGTGGATCAACCCGTGGCAATGGCACCGGGCGGGAGCGGCCATGGCTGCGGTCACAATCTTCTCGGCAGTGGCTCTTTGCTGGCTGCTATTTCGCTGGCTAAGCATCTGGAAGCCAATGGGTTGCCTGGAACCGTGCGTTATTACGGCTGCCCCGGGGAAGAAGGTGGTTCCGGCAAAACATTCATGGTGCGCGCCGGCCTTTTTGCCGATGTCGATGCCGCGTTGACCTGGCATCCAGCGCCTTTCAACGGTGTACGGTCAACGAACAACCTCGCCGTTCTCGAATATTATTATCGCTTCAGGGGCATCGCGGCCCATGCGGCAAATGCTGCGCATCTTGGCCGCTCCGCATTGGATGCAGTTGAGTTGATGAATGTCGGCGTCAATTTTCTGCGTGAGCACATGCCGCAGGATTGCCGCGTGCATTATGCCATTACCGATGCTGGCGGACGCGCTGCCAACGTCGTGCAGGCGAACGCGGAAGTCGTCTATCTGGTGCGCGCACCGGAGATGAGCCAAGCATTGGCACTGGCGGAGCGCGTCGATCAGGTTGCACGGGGTGCGGCGATGATGACGGGAACGGAAGTCGAAATCGTTTTCGACACGGCTGCCACCAATCTGCTTCCCAACCTGACGCTGGAAAACGCCATTCACGACAATCTTGTTTCGATTGGTCCGGTGCCCTTCGACGAAGCCGATATAGATTTCGCCCGCAAGATACAGTCAACGTTTACCGATGAGGCCATCAAAAGTAGCATCCGCCTCTACCAGATCAAGAAGGACGTTTTTTCGAACGATAAGATCGATGGTTCAACGCCGCTGCATCTCGGTCTGCGCGATTTCGAAGGTCAATCGCATTTCCGGGCAGGTTCGACCGATGTTGGTGATGTCAGCCGTGTAACCCCGACTGCGCAATGCTGGGCACCAACCTGGGCTATTGGGACAAATCCCCATACATGGCAGGTGGTTGCACAAGGCCAAAGCGCAGGCGCTCACAAGGCGATGATCCACGCTGCCAAAGCCATGGCAGCGACCGGACTTGACCTCATGACCTCGACACAACTGTTGAACGATGCGAAGGCGGAATGGCTCGAAAAGATCAAAGAGCAGCCTTATGTCTGCCCGATACCGGAGGATGTCATGCCAGCAGTTTAGAGCTTGCGTGCTTCCAGACGTCGTTTGTCGCGCTCGGCATATTCGAAGCCAAGCTCTGTCAGACGGAATTGTCGTTTCTGAAATTCCCCGCGGATCAAGATAAAGCCTTGTTCTTCGGCTTCGCTCAACGTCTTGAGGCTTGTGCCTTTGGGCGGAGACTGCCAATTCACGCCATCGGCGCTGTGCAGCAATACCATTATCTTTATAATTTTCTTCTCCATGGCTGATGCATGCAGCCGTGTTGCGTCGCTTTGCTCATTTGAAGAGATTGAGCCAACACTGATAAGTGTTCGTACGACCGGAACTTCAATCGCATTGGCATATGCCCTAGCTGCATCGAAACGTCGATCTAAAAGTTTGTTTCGTCGCCCGATGAAGTCTCGATGCCATCTCATAGCAGGATATTCCGGTGCCCAGAGACTGGACACCGGAATATCATTGCTACGAGTGGATATTACTTCTTTTTCGTCGTGCTTTCGCTGGATTTCACCTGCGAGCCCAGCGTCGGTGCTGCCGATGCCGCAACCTTATCTTTCTTCGGTTTTCTGACTTCTTTGTTGCTGCGAACTTGACCCTTGGCCATTGAATATTCTCCCTGCTTCGTTTTGCAATCTAGCTGTTATGTGGCTGATAAACGCAAGAGATTTCTGATCACATATGTTGTTGGCGCGCTGGTTTTGCAGAGGCTGGCCTGTGGTGTCATCAATAAGACCGAACTTTATTTTGCTATTTCAACTGCACGCGGACATGCCGTGTGACATCACATTCCAGTTTTATGCTCTGAAAATATCACAATCCTCCACGAAAATGGAGTAACAAAGGCTCAGCACGAGATAAGGAATAACGCTGAATGCTCATAAAATACGGTTTGGTTGGCTTAATTCTTTCAATTGCGTCGCCTGTCTATTCTCAGGAGGTTGCGACGCCTCCAGTTCTGGAGCCATCGCAGATCCAGGCGCAGGCGGCCAATCTGAGCGCGAAATTCTTAGGGCAATACGCCTACAAGCCAGTTCCGCTTGATGACGCTTTGTCTGTCAAAATCATGAACAATTTCATCAAGTCCCTGGATCCGGACCGAATGCTGTTCACGCAGACTGACATCGACACATTCACGGCCAATAGCACCAAGATTGATGATGCGATCCTGAATGACGATCTCGAAATCCCATTTTCGATTTTCAACGTCTATACGCAGCGCGTCGTGGATCGCATGACGGCCGCGCGAAGCATGCTGAAACAGAATTTCGATTTCAACGTGCAGGAAGACTATGTCATCTCGCGCGAGGACGCCCCTTGGGCTCAATCGGAAGCGCAAAGCAGCGAGCTATGGCGAAAGCGCGTTAAAAGCGATTGGCTGCGTTTGAAACTGGCGGGTCAAACGGATGACGCCATCAGAGATACACTCGACAAACGTTATAAGAATATTCTGGAACGTGTTTATCCATACAAGAGTGACGATGTGTTCCAGTCGTTTATGGCCGCTTACACAACCGCTGTTGATCCGCATACGGACTATTTTGGCGCGACAGCTTCCGCCGAGTTCGACATTTCAATGAAACTTTCGCTGGTTGGGATCGGTGCCGTGTTGCAGGAGCGCGACGGCTACACGACAATCCGCGAGCTTGTGGCGGGCGGTCCGGCACAATTGTCCGGAAAGCTGGCGGTTGGAGATCGCATTGTCGGCGTCGGTCAAGGCGATGACGGTGACATCAAGGAAGTGGTTGGCACGCGTCTCGATGAAGTCGTGAAGCTGATCCGTGGCGAGAAAGATTCCATCGTACGGTTGGACATTTTGCCAACCGAGGCTGGCGACAATGCAAGCCACCGCGTCATTAGCCTTGTGCGAGACAAAGTCAGTCTCGAAAAACAGGCGGCCAAGAAGGCCGTTGTGCCTGTGGTCAACAATGGCGTCACGCGCAACATCGGGGTCATTACCTTGCCCGTGTTCTACGAGGACTTCGAAGCACGGCGTAAAGGTGACAAGGATTACAGAAGCGCAAGCCGCGATGTCTCAAAGCTGCTTGGAGAGCTCAAGCAGGAAAACATCAATGATGTTTTGATCGATCTTCGCGACAATGGCGGCGGCTCGCTGGCTGAGGCGATTGAGTTGACGGGTCTGTTCATCGGCAAAGGCCCGGTGGTTCAGCAACGTGACGCAAAGGGCAATATCAAGGTCGAAAGCGATGATCTATCCTTGCCCGTCTGGGAAGGCACAGTTGGCGTCTTGATCAATCGCGGCTCCGCATCGGCGTCCGAGATTTTTGCCGCAGCGATACAGGATTACGGTCGCGGCGTGATCGTGGGAGAGCCTAGTTTCGGTAAAGGCACGGTCCAAACCGTGGTCGATCTTGATCAGGTGGCCCGCAATAGCAAACCGGAATTCGGCCAATTGAAGTTGACGATTGCGCAGTTCTTCCGTGTCGATGGCGGCACAACGCAGTTGCGCGGCGTCACGCCCGATATCAGCTTGCCAGGCTTTTCAGACCCCAAGATTTTTGGGGAGTCGAGTTATGACAACGCGTTGCCATTTGCTCAGATCAAGCCGGCAAAATATTCCGCTATGACCAATATGGCTGCGTTGTTGCCGCAACTGAAAAATCGTCATGATATTCGGGTTCAAAGCGATCCGGACTTCAAACGATTTGTCGAAGATGTTGCCGATATTCGTACTCAGCGTGAAAAGCGCACTATCTCTCTTAATGAAGCCGAACGTAGAACTGAAATGGCTGCTTTGGCCGACCGTCTCAAGGCACGCGAGCAGGCGGGTGATGATGTGGTTCCTGAAAAGGACGACGGTTTGCAGGCAAACGAGCGTAGCTTAAGTGCCAACCTTGCTATCGAGAACGCCCGCAAAAACGCAAAAGACGTTTTGCGAAACGAGTCTGCGGCCATCGTTGCTGACGCTGCGGATCTGCTGGAAGGCGCTGCGAAGGGTGTGAAAAAACGGCCTTAAATGCTCTGTCGCTTTGAAAAAGGCCTTATGTCAATTGTCCTCGCGAGTGATCTCTATCGCTGGCGAGGACAAGCCCCAGCTTATCGCTGCACTGTGGTGACGACGCTGGCTTGTATACCGAAGGTGAAATCCCGGACTGTATGTTGAGCATAAGACCTTATGTCTTATCGGGGTGCAGAGATGCGCTCGTATGTCGCTCATCGACACGGCGTTGAAACCGTCCTGTTATTTTCTGCATGGCTGAACTGCGATACAGCCAATCTAATCTTTGCGCAGATGCGTTATCTTGACATTCAACGGAGCAATAATTCTCATCCCGCAGAGCATACTCTTGGGCAGAGCAATTATTATCCCAGCCGTTGTTCAGTATTTTTAAAAAAAAGCCTGCCGCTTTTCCTCTCGCGGCAGGCTTTTTCTTCCGTCGCCTTACAGAACGCTGACGTTCTCGGCCTTTGACTTCCCGGTCTTGCGGTCTTGGCCGATCTCGAAGCTGACTTTATCACCTTCTCTGAGCGAACCACCCTGCTGCAAAGCAGATACGTGAACGAACACGTCAGTGCCACCGTTCTCGGGAGTAATGAAGCCAAAGCCCTTGTCGTCGTTGAAAAATTTAACAGTACCGGTAGCCATAACAGTTCCTTTTGTGTTTCTGTAACTTTTGTGTTGCAGACCGAACCCTATAGCGCGATTGCTTGCCAATCAATGCCCAACTATCGGTGATACCGACAGGAATAGCTCAAGAATGTGAAAGTGGTGGCCTTAAGGTGTCATAATTTAGCATTCGAGGAGGTATCTTGGGTGGGAATGCCTTGGTGGCAAGTTTGATGACCAACTTGGTTGTTGATTGTGTCCATGCGGGATGGCAACCTAAACTGGCAATGATTGCCCTTCCTTTTAGGTTAAAGAACGCGAATATTTGCCGAGCGCAAGGACCGGGGTGTCCTTCGGCAGAGCGCCACGGGCACTAACATGTGCATGCTTTTCAGGGTTGAGCGGTTCAACCAAAATCGGGAAAGCCCAGCCAATCGGGTTTGACACTGATTTAATGAAGAACGTCCGGCTCCAAATTTTTAGAATTTATCGTCCCATTTGCGGCATCATTCGCGAGAACCCGCCTCTATTCTCATCAAAATCACGCCGAAAAATCTGCTGAATAAATGGGCATTAAATTTACCCAACGATAAATATTTTATCATTTGATAAAAATAATAATTCAGCTAACTTATAAATCACTGTTTTTATTAGGCATAAGAAGACTGGCACGAAAACTGCATTTTATCTTTCAAAAGTTCAACACGGGAACAGGAACTGGAGGATGCAAATGGAAATCGGTGTTTTCATTCCGATCGGAAACAATGGTTGGCTGCTTTCGGAAAACGCTCCGCAATACAAGCCAAGCTTTGAACTCAACAAACAGATCACACTGACAGCGGAAAAATACGGTTTCGACTTTGCGCTGTCGATGATCAAGCTGCGTGGTTTCGGCGGCAAAACGGAATTCTGGGACTACAACCTGGAATCCTTCACGCTGATGGCAGGGCTTGCCGCCGTCACCTCGAAAATCAAGCTTTTTGGCACAGCCGCAACGCTTGTCATGCCACCGGCCATCGTGGCGCGCATGGCAACCACCATCGATTCCATCTCTGGCGGGCGCTTCGGCATCAACCTCATTACCGGCTGGCAGCGGCCGGAATATAGCCAGATGGGCCTGTGGCCGGGCGATGAATATTTTGCTGATCGTTATACCTATCTCAGCGAATACACGACCGTTCTCAAGGAACTGCTGACAACCGGCCAATCAGACCTCAAGGGTCAATATTTCACCATGGATGATTGCCGGATGAAGCCGGTGCCGGAAGGCGATGTGAAGCTGATCTGCGCTGGCTCCTCGAATGCCGGGATGGCTTTCTCCGCTGAATTTGCCGATTACAGCTTCTGCTTTGGCGTGGGCGTCAACACGCCGAAGGCTTTTGCACCCACCAATGAAAGACTGCTGGCGGCGACCGAAAAAACTGGTCGCGAAGTCCGTTCCGTCGTGCTGACCATGGTGCTGGCCGAAGAGAAATCCGAGGACGCATGGGCGAAGTGGGAACATTACAAGGCCGGCGCTGACCAAGACGCGATCAAATGGCTCGGCCTGCAAAGTTCCGTCGATACCAAGTCAGGTGCCGATACCAATGTACGGCATATGGCGAACCCGGTTTCAGCCGTCAACATCAACATGGGCACCATCATTGGTTCTTACGAGGAAGTGGCAGCGATGCTGGATGAGATGAGCGAGGTTCCCGGCACTGGCGGCGTGATGCTGACATTCGATGATTTCGTGGAAGGTATCGAGAAATTCGGTAAATATGTGCAGCCGCTGATGAAAAGCCGCCAGCATGTGCTCGCTTCTTTGGAGGCCGCAGAATGACGGATGCTGTGGTCGCGGGCTATCAACCACCCAAAAGCCGCTCGGAAAGTGTAACGCTGCCCGCAAGGCCAGAGCCGATTTCCCTGAAACCGAGCGAAACCGCCGTTGTGGTGGTGGATATGCAGAACGCCTATTCCACCGAAGGCGGTTATGTGGATCTGGCCGGTTTCGACATAACAGGTGCAAAATCCACCATTGCCAATATCGGCAAAACACTGGATGCGGCACGCGCTGCCGGTGTTCAGGTCATTTATTTCCAGAATGGCTGGGATAAGGACTATGTGGAAGCGGGTGGTCCCGGCTCTCCCAACTGGCATAAATCCAACGCGCTAAAAACCATGCGGGCGCGGCCAGAGCTGCAAGGACAATTGCTGGCAAAAGGCACATGGGATTACGCCATCGTCGATGAATTGCAGCCGCAGCCTGGTGACATTCTGGTGCCGAAGACCCGCTATAGCGGCTTTTTCAATACCAATATGGATAGTGTTTTGCGAGCGAGGGGCATCCGAAACCTCGTTTTTGTCGGCATCGCCACCAATGTCTGCGTCGAAAGCTCGCTGCGCGATGCCTTCCACCTCGAATATTTTGGCGTGATGCTGGAAGACGCGACCCATCATCTGGGACCGGATTTCATCCAGCAGGCGACCGTCTACAATGTCGAGAGGTTTTTCGGCTGGGTGGCAACGGTCAATGATTTCTGCGCCGTTATCTCACAGGCCGCCCCCATAGAAGATTGATACACCCAACGATAGAAGAGGAGAATGACATGCCGAAAAAAATCATCGTCCCGGAAGGCACAGCCAAACCTATTGCCCCCTATTCGCCCGGCACATTGGCGGATGGCATTCTTTACGTGTCCGGCACGCTGCCCTTCGATAAGAACAATGATGTGGTGCATGTGGGCGATGCGGGCGCGCAGACCCGGCATGTGCTGGAAACCATCAAGTCCGTGATCGAAACTGCCGGCGGCACCATGGAAGATGTCACCATGAACCACATTTTCGTGACGGATTGGGCAAATTATCAGGCGGTCAACAAGGTCTATGCGGAATATTTCCCCGGCGATAAGCCGGCACGCTATTGTGTTTTGTGCGGTCTGGTAAAGCCGGACGCGCTGGTGGAAATCGCCACCGTCGCCCATATCGGCAAGTGAAGGTCTGAGTAGCATTATGATATATTTCGAAACTCAAGGCCGTGATGAACCAGAGGCCGAAACCGTTCTTCTGTCCTCCGGCTTGGGTGGCTCCGGTTCTTACTGGGCGCCGCAGCTGGAGATGCTGCAAAAGCATTTCCAGGTGGTCGTGTATGACCATCGCGGTACGGGTAGAACGGGCGGGGAGGTGCCGCAGGATGGTGGCATTTCCGCGATGGCCGACGATGTTCTTGAAATCGTCGAGCAGCTGAAACTCGAAAAATTTCATTTTATGGGTCATGCGCTAGGCGGGCTGATTGGTCTGGATATCGCCCTGCGTAAACCCGGCCTGATCGATAAACTGGTGCTGATCAACGCATGGAGCAAGGCTGACCCACACTCCGGTCGCTGCTTCGATACACGCATTTCGCTGTTGGAAAATTCCGGCGTCGAGGCCTTCGTCAAGGCGCAACCGCTGTTCCTCTATCCGGCGGTGTGGATGTCGGACAATGCAGAGCGGCTTGCAAAAGATGATGCGCATGGCGTCGCGCATTTTCAAGGCCGGGATAATGTCCTACGCAGGATTGCGGCTCTACGCGCATTCGATGTTGATGCGCAGCTTGCAAACATCCCAAACCGGACTTGGGTTATCGCAACGAAGGATGATCTTTTGGTGCCCTACACCCGCTCGGTACGGCTGGCTGAAGGTTTATCCGATGCGCAGCTTTCCCTGTTTGAAGATGGCGCACATGCCGTGAATATCGTACATCCAGAACGTTTTAACGCAGAGCTGGAAACATTTTTGCTTGCTTCGTAACGGCTAAAAATTGAGGTTCATGTTCCATGGCATTGGATAATCAGGCACTCGCTACACTTTTTACCGAAGCTCGAACCCACAATGGCTGGGCCGACAAACCTGTCGATGATGCACTTTTGCACGCGCTGTATGATCTGTCCAAAATGGGGCCGACATCGGCCAATTGTTCGCCGGCGCGGTTTGTCTTCGTGCGCTCAATCGAGGCGAAGGAAAAGCTCAAGCCGGCGCTGTCTTCTGCAAATGTGGAAAAGACCATGACGGCGCCGGTCACGGTGATTGCTGCGTTGGATGGTGAATTTTACGAAAAACTGCCCCTCCTCTTTCCGCATGCGGATGCCAGGTCGTGGTTCACGTCCAGCCCGGCAGTGGCGGAAGAAACTGCGTTCCGCAACGCCACGCTTCAAGCCGGGTATCTCATTCTGGCGGCACGCGCTTTGGGGCTGGATACGGGTGCAATGTCCGGTTTCGACAAGGCAAAGGTGGATGAGGCCTTTTTCGCAGGCACGACGTGGAAATCCAATTTCCTCATCAATCTCGGTTATGGCGATCCGTCGAAACTCTTTGGTCGCTTGCCACGCCTGCCGTTTGAAGACGCCTGCGTTTTGGCCTGAGTGCCAGTTTGATGACTTATTAGGAAAGGTCCGTTTAGATGCAGACGGTGTCGCTGAAGAAGGAAGCTGCAATGGACACGAAGACTGCGGAGCAACGCAGCCTCGATTATCGCAACGCCATGTCGCAACTGGCGGGCGCGGTCAACATTGTCACGACCGATGGACCGGCGGGCCGGGCAGGCTTTGCCGCGACAGCCGTGTGCAGTGTTTCGGATAGTCCTCCGACATTGCTGGTCTGTCTCAACCGCAATTCATCGGCGCACAAGTTCGTGGTCGGCAACGGTGTCGTTTGCATCAACACACTGGCAGCCGATCAGGAACAATTGAGCGGTCTTTTCGGCGGAAAAACCCCGATGGATGCACGGTTTGAAGCCGGCGAATGGACCACACAGGAAACCGGATCACCGCTGCTCCACGGCGCGCTCGTATCATTCGATTGCCGCATTCGCACCATTCACGATGGCGGAACGCATGATATTCTGATCTGCGAGGTGCTGGACACCATCATCCGTGATGGCGAGGAAGCGTTGATTTATTTCAAACGTGCATATCGCCATCTTTGATGATGATGATGATGATGATGGCTGGCGGCTGATGACACGCCGTTCTTCCTCCCTTATTCCTGTGACAAGCACAGGAATAAGGGTTGGGGCTACGCAACTCTTAACAACTCCCAACTCAAAGGTTGACTTCAAAAAATTCTCCGCTTTACTACGCTGAAATTGGTATGACCATTTTACCAGATGGTTTGCGGAGAGTTTCATGTTTGTGGCCTTGGAGCCGCGCCGCCTGCACAGGCAGGTGGCGGACCAGATACGGGCGTTGATCGAAGCCGGCGAGCTTGGCGTAGGAGCGAAGCTTCCTGCCGAGCGTGATCTTGCCGAACGCTTCGCCATTTCGCGCCCGACAGTTCGCGAGGCGCTGATCGTTCTGGAAGTGGAGGGATATATCCAGATCAAGGTCGGGTCTGGTGTGTATGTCTGCCAACGCTCCTTCCAAACGACCAACCGGCTGCCGGTTGATGACGGGGACAGCCCGTATGAAATATTGCAGGCCCGCAGCATCATTGAAAGCGCCATTGCCGAAGAGGCTGCCCGTCTGGCAAAGCCGGATGATATCGCCCGTCTAGACAAGACCCTTCGCGACATGGAAGGCGCCATTGGCGATCCGGTCACTATGCTGGTCCATGACCGCGCCTTTCACACCGCTATTACCGATATCATTGGCAACGCTACGCTCCACCGTTTTGCCGGCCAGATATTCGACCGTCGCATGACACCCTATTTCGAAAGGCTGGCCAGCCATTTCGAAGGCCCGCATACGTGGCGTTTGGCGCTGGATGAACACATGATCATTCGCAACGCCATTGCGGCGAATGATGCCGCCGGTGCGCGAGACGCAATGCGGCGGCATCTAACTGCATCACAAAAGAGATTTTACGAAAGCTTCGGGGAGGAGGCTTAGAGCATGAAACATACATGGCGTTGGTTTGGGCCGGTGGACAAGGTCACGGTAAGGGATGCGGCGCAAGCGGGTGCGGAGGGCATCGTCAGCGCTCTGCACCACATTCCAACCGGTGCCGTCTGGCCGGTGAAGGATATCGCCAAGCGTCACGACGAGATTGCTGCAGGCGGTCTTTATTGGGACGTGGTGGAAAGCGTGCCGGTGTCGGAGGACATCAAAACCCAGACCAGCGATTGGAAAACCCATATCGCCAACTGGCAGGAAACGTTGCGGCGTCTGTCGGCCAGTGGCATTCGCACGGTGTGTTACAATTTTATGCCGGTGCTGGACTGGACGCGCACCGATTTGCGCTGGGAAACCCGCCACGGCGCAAAGGCCATGCGGTTTGATCTGACAGACTTTGCCGCGTTCGATATTTATATTCTCAAACGTCCCGAAGCCAAGGTCGACTATCCAGAATCCTTGGTGGAGGAGGCGGCAAGACGTTTTTCCGACATGCCGGATGCTAAAATCACCGCCTTGGCCAAGAACATTGGCGCGGGCCTGCCGGGTTCTGCGGATGGCTACACGCTGAATCAGCTTCTGGAAAAGCTGCGCAGCTATCAGGGTGTCGACCGTTTAAGGCTGCAAGCCAATCTGGTGGATTTCCTGTCGCACGTCGTGCCGGTGGCGGAAGAGGTGGGCATCAACATCTGCGCGCATGGCGATGATCCGCCGTGGCCGCTGCTCGGTCTGCCACGCATTCTGTCCACCGAAGCGGATTACGCGCATATGCTGGGGCAAGTCGATAGCCGGGCCAATGGCGTAACGCTCTGCACTGGTTCGCTTGGCGCGCACAAGGATAACGACTTGCCGTTCATCGCCAAGCGGTTTGCGGATCGCATCCATTTCGTCCATCTGCGCAATGTCACACGCGAGACGGACACCGTGCCTTGCTCTTTCTTCGAGGACGAACATCTGGAAGGCGGGACGGATATGGTGGCCGTCATCGCAGCACTTCTCGAAGAAGAGAAACGCCGCCGTGCGGAAGGTCGCGAGGATCACCGCATCGCCATGCGCCCGGACCACGGCCAGGAAATTCTGGATGACCAAACACGCGGCGCGCAACCTGGTTATCCGGCTATCGGTCGTCTGAAAGGGCTGGCCGAACTGCGCGGCATAGAGCGGGCGCTTCTGCATTCACAATTCGGTCTGGTGTAAACTATGGAAAAACTATCCTCTTTCACCACATTGCCGCAGGGCGTTTCCGGTCCCGGGTATGATCGAAAAGCGCTCACCCCGGGCATCGTGCATATCGGCCTCGGTGCCTTTCACCGCGCCCATCAGGCCGTATTCACGCATAAAGCATTGGAAAAAAACTTCGGCCCGTGGGGCATCGTTGCGGTCAATTTGCGCTCACCTGAGCCGGTGCGGGCGCTGGCCGAGCAGGACGGGCTTTATTCCGTCATCACGCGTAGCGCGGAAGGCGACCGCGCCGAGGTGATCGGTGCCACGGTCGATTGGCTTTGTGCGGCTGAACGGGGGGAAGATGTTCTGGCCACTCTCGCCAGCCCCGATATCCGCATCGTCACGCTGACCGTCAGCGAAAAAGCCTATGGGCTTGATCCGGTCACCGGCGGTCTAGACCTCAAACATCCAGCTCTCGTTGCTGATATCGCCAACCCGCATGCGCCGGTGGGTGCCGTGGGATTTTTGGTTGAAGGGCTTGCCAGACGGCGGGAACGTGGTGTGCCGCCTTTCACCGTGCTGTGCTGTGACAACCTGCCGTCCAACGGCCATGTGGTGCGCCGTCTGGTGCTGGAGATGGCAACGCGGCGTGATCCTGAACTGGCGCGCTGGATTGCGGATGAGGGCAAATTTCCATGCAGCATGGTGGACCGCATCGTGCCTGCGGCAACTGATGACACGCGAGGTTTGGCGGCAAAATTGCTGGGTGCGGAAGATGCGCTTGCTATCGAAACCGAACCCTTCCTGCAATGGGTGATCGAAGATGATTTCGTGTCCGGTCGTCCTGAATGGGAAGCCGCGGGTGCAGTTTTTGCACAGTCGGTCGAGCCATATGAAAACATGAAGCTTCGCCTGTTGAACGGATCGCACACGTTGATTGCCCATCTGGGCATTCTGCACGATCTGGAATTCGTGCGGGATGTGATGGCCGTTCCTGAGTTCGTTGAAATCGTGAAACGGCATATGCGGGCCGCAACCGCCACGCTCGACCCCGTTCCCGGCATCGATCTACCGTTCTATCGAAACCAGCTTTTAGACCGTTTTGCCAACCCCACCATCGCGCATCGTAACGAGCAGATCGCCATGGACACCAGCCAGAAACTGCCGCAACGCATTCTTGCCGCAGCGGTGGAGATTGTGTCTGAGGGAGGAGATGCGGCGGAATTCGCCTATGTCGTGGCGCTATGGATCGCGTCTATTCACAAGCGCGGTGATCTAAATGACCCGCGCAAGGTGGATATTTTGGCGGCGGCAACGCAGGCCAGCAAACTTGATCCTTCGGCGGTGTTTTTTGCGGTTGAAGGATTGTTTCCGCCCGAATTGGTTGAAAATCGCGTTTGGCGAAGTTTAGTCAATCGTGAGCTTTCCCTCCTCTCGTCATACCGGGCTTGACCCGGTATCCAGCTCGGTGCGTCTGCGCCGAGAAAGACTCTTTTGTGATCAAGTCCGGAATAACGGGTTAATCTACTGTCTTAGCAACAAAAACCCGGCGAGATACTCGCCGGGTTTTTCCGTTTCACATCAATGGATCAATCCATCTTATGAATATCGCGGTCCTTGGTTTCCGGCAGGAACAGCAGGCCGATGACCAGCGTGATGCCTGCGAAAATGATTGGATACCAGAGGCCGTAATAGATATCGCCCTTGGCGGCACTCATGGCGAATGCGGTTGCGGGAAGAAGTCCGCCGAACCAGCCGTTACCGATGTGGTAGGGCAGGGACATGCCGGAGTAGCGGATGCGGGTCGGGAAGAGTTCGACAAGCAAAGCGGCAATCGGGCCATAAACCATTGTCACGTAGATGACGAGCACGGTCAGAACCGCGATGATGGCGATCCAGTTGACCGCAGCCGGATCGGCAACCATGGCAAATGCACCGCCGCCAGCGACGGTGTAGACAGCCATTTCCGTGACGCCATTGATTTCCGCAGGTGTGAGCAGCTTGTCAGCCACCAGCTTGTCGGCTGGTACGGTTTTGGCTGGGGTTGCGCGAACGGCATCGACATTGAGGCCCAGTTCAGGGTTGGCGGCAATGAAGCCGTCCAGCTTCACAGCCGGAACCTGAGCGGCACCCCGCACCAGAGGATAACCGCCATCGTGAAGCGCGATGTTGATCTGCTTCTGGAAGGCGCGGTCGCTGGCAGCGGCGTTTGCACCTGCGGCAACAGCGTCGTAGCTGGTGATGGTTTTATCGCCGACTTTTACCGTTGCTGGCTGTCCGGCAGGGCCGTCGACGACATCATAAGGCACCGAGTTTCTGGTCAGAAACGAGGTGGCGATATCGCAAGATGTGGTGAACTTGGCCGTGCCCGTCGGGTTGAACTGGAACCGGCAATCGCCCGGTGCAGCTGTTACCGTTGCACGAACCGAGGCTTGCGCTTGCGCCAGCGCCGGGTTGCCCGCCCATGTCAGTGCCTTGAACAGCGGGAAATAGGTGAGCATCGCCAGAACGAGGCCCGCCATGATGATCGGCTTACGACCAATCTTGTCGGAAAGCCAGCCGAACAGAACGAAGAAGCCGGTGCCGAGAATAAGCGCGCAGGCAACCATGATATTGGCCGACTGTCCGTCCACTTTCAGAATGCTTTGCAAGAAGAACAGCGCGTAGAACTGGCCGGTGTACCAGACAACCGCCTGACCGATGACCGCACCCACAAGGGCGATAATTGCAATCTTTGCATTTTTCCACTGGCCGAAAGCTTCGCTGAGCGGCGCTTTGGATGTCTTGCCCTCTTCCTTCATCTTTTTGAAAGCAGGGGATTCGCTCATCTTCAGACGAATCCAGACTGATACGCCCAGCAGGATGACGGACAGCAGGAACGGAATGCGCCAGCCCCAAGCCGCAAAGGCTTCACGGCCCAGTGCAAACTGCACGCCGAGAATAACGACGAGCGACAGGAAAAGACCGAGTGTTGCCGTGGTCTGAATCCACGATGTGTAATAACCGCGACGGCCATTCGGCGCGTGTTCGGCCACATAGGTTGCCGCACCGCCATATTCACCGCCCAGCGCCAGGCCCTGAAGCATGCGCAGGATGATGAGGATGATGGGAGCTGCAATGCCGATCTGCGAGGCATTTGGCAGCACGCCAACCAGGAAGGTTGAGAAACCCATAATCAGGATGGTGACGAGGAAGGTGTATTTGCGTCCGACGATATCGCCGAGGCGACCGAACACCAACGCGCCGAAAGGGCGAACGAGAAAGCCTGCGGCAAAGGCCAGCAGGGCGAAAATGTTGCGGGTCGTTTCAGGATATTGGCTGAAGAAGTTCGCGCCAATGTAAATGGCCAAGGAGCCATAGAGATAAAAATCGTACCACTCGAAAACCGTTCCCAGAGAAGAGGCGAAAATCACCTTCTTCTCTTCACCCGTCATGGGACGGGCTTTCTCCGCTGTTGCGGTTGCTACATTCGCCATTCTCTGTCCTCCACAGATCGTAAAATGACACATCGCAGCAGCTCGTTTCTCCCCCGAACTGCCCATACGGCGCGATGCACCTGACGGTAGATTGACAGAAAATTAACGAAAGGAAGAGGGATGCTTTCGGCTTATGACTTTAGTCTAAGACGGCGTGTCAAACATTTTGAGGCGAAATTGCAGCGTGTTTGCGCTTGACAGAAAATTCAAACACCATAATAGCTTCTGCCACGAAAAGGAGCACGATTTTGAGCGAACATGTCCAGGACATGGTTGTCATGCACAATCCGGCACAGTCTGCCGGTGCTCCGTCGCGCTTTTCTTATACAATCCGAATTACGGCCAAAACGACGATTAAAACCGTCTAACGTCTCTGGCCCACCGCTCTCTCCCCGGTTTGGTCGGGGGAAGAAGGAAGCCGCAGTTCTTGCGGGTTCCCCTCACCAAAAAGAGGAGAGGCAGAAAGAGAGCTTAATCATGGGTTTCAAAGTTGCTATCGCAGGCGCCACCGGCAATGTCGGTCGCGAAATGCTCAATATTCTCGCAGAACGCGGGTTCCCGGCAGATGAAGTGGTGGCTTTGGCCTCTGCTCGCAGCCAAGGCACGGAAGTTTCCTACGGCGACCGCACGCTCAAGGTCTCCAACATGGAGAACTATGATTTCTCCGATACCGACATTTGCTTGATGTCTGCCGGTGGCGATATTTCCAAGAAGTGGTCGCCAAAGATCGGTGCGCAGGGTTGCGTCGTCATCGATAACTCTTCTGCATGGCGTTATGATCAGGACGTTCCGTTGATCGTTCCTGAGGTGAATGCCGATGCCATCGAAGGCTTTAGAAAGCGCAACATCATTGCAAACCCCAATTGCTCCACGGCGCAGCTCGTTGTTGCCCTGAAGCCTTTGCATGATGCGGCCAAGATCAAGCGCGTCGTTATTTCCACCTACCAGTCCGTATCCGGGGCCGGCAAGGAAGGCATGGACGAGCTGTTCCAGCAGACCCGCGCCGTCTTCGTGGCCGACCCTGTTGAAACCAAGAAGTTCACCAAGCGCATCGCCTTCAACGTCATTCCGCACATCGATGTGTTCATGGAAGACGGTTACACGAAGGAAGAGTGGAAGGTTCTGGCCGAAACCAAGAAGATGCTGGACCCGAAGATCAAGGTCACTTGCACAGCCGTGCGCGTTCCAGTTTTCATTGGCCATTCGGAATCGGTGAACATCGAGTTTGAAAACGAAATCACCGCCGATCAGGCCCGCGATATTCTGCGCGAAGCACCCGGTTGCCTCGTCATCGACAAGCACGAAGATGGCGGTTACATCACGCCAATCGAGTGCGCTGGCGAAGACGCGACCTTCATTTCGCGTATCCGCGAAGATGCAACGGTTGAAAACGGCCTGAACATCTGGGTGGTTTCCGACAATCTGCGCAAGGGTGCAGCACTGAACGCCATTCAGATTGCCGAGCTTTTGATCAACCGTGGCTTGATTAAGCCGCGCAAGGCAGCAGCTTGATACTGTTTTTTAACAACTATTAACTATAACCCGTTCATTCCACTGCGAGAATGGACGGGTTTTCAGCTTTGTTGCTTATCACGGGTAGTTCATTTGCCGGTTATGACGCTGACAGGCACTTTGAAAATCAGTGAATTCTCAAGTACAAGTGGCGACCGAGCTAGGGCACGTACCCAAAAAATATCGAAGGCAGATTCTGATGCGGGCAATGAAGGCTTTTTCCGTTGGCGTGGTAATAGTTTCAGCACTGGTGGCAACGCCGGTTCTGGCAGCGCAATGCGGCAACACATCGGCGGGGTTTGAGGCCTGGGTTGGTGCGTTCAAGCAGGAAGCAGCGGGCCGTGGGGTCAGCAGCTCGGTTCTCGACCGTGCGTTTTCAAATGTCACCTACAACAAGCCGACCATCAGCGCAGACCGTGGCCAGCACAGCTTCAAGCTTTCCTTCGACCAGTTCATGCAAAAACGTGGCGGTCAGGCCATTATTACCCGTGGCAAGGCGATGAAGAAGAACAATGCCGCATTGTTCGCCAATATCGAGCGCGCTTATGGCGTTCCCGCCGGTCCGCTTCTGGCAATCTGGGGTATGGAAACCGGCTTCGGCGGCTTCCTCGGCAACCAGCATACCCTGTCCGCCGTCGCAACGCTCTCCTATGACTGCCGCCGTTCGGATTATTTCACAGAACAGCTTTACGCCGCTTTGAAACTGGTTGGCAGCGGCTCGCTCAGCACCACAGCAAAGGGAGCTGCCCACGGCGAAATCGGCCAGACACAGTTCCTGCCGGTCAACGTCGTGCGCTACGGCGTAGACTTTGACCGTGATGGCCGCATCGATCTGGTTGGCTCACGCGCCGACGCTCTTGCCTCGACAGCCAACTTCCTGGTCGGTCACGGCTGGCAGCGCGGTGCAGGTTATCAGCAGGGCCAGACGAACTTCGCCGCTATTCAGGGCTGGAACGCCGCAAGCGTTTATCAGCAGGCTATCGCTTACATTGGTAAAGCAATCGACGGTCAATAACTCGACCCATCATCAATGCATTGGGGGCAATACCATTGCCTCACAACTCGCGACTTGATGCGAAACTTTTATGGTGCAAGCTTCCGATCCGTTTGGAGGGATGGAATCGCCATGATTCCGCATGAGGCCATCCTCGGGCTTGCCCCAGCGGCGAGCCGTCGAGCGCTACTGCACCCGCCTAGTCCTTTAATGCGATCATCTCTGCACCGCTGTGTCCAGCGTGTGCAATATCCAAGTTGGTCCACGTCGAAAGCTACAAACCCGCCTGTAAAAAGTTCAAATTGTATCCACTTGGCTACGTCCACATCGACCTCGCCAACGTCGGTAGTTCGCAGAGCGAGCTTCACATCTAGAGTCCCCTCGCGGATTGATTACCCGCTTCGCCCAACTCGAGCAAAACTCTTCTCAATCGCGGTACGGCGAAATCCATGAAGCGCCGCATCTTGATTGGCATCTGACCGCGCTCAGAATGCACGAGGTTGACGGGCGCCGTGTCGGGTTCGAAACGCTCTAGGATAATTTGCAAGCTGCGAGCCTGAACGGCGTCAGCAACCTGATAATGCAATAGCCGCGTGACGCCGACATGGCGAAGTGAGGCGCGAACGGCAGCCTCAGCCGTGGTGACTGACAGGCGCGTCTTGACTGGTACGAGCAGGGACTTTCTGGTTTTCGGGTCATTAAATTTCCATCCAGCCAAAGGTCCGGGACCGTCGAAGGTGATGCACGGCATATTCTGAAGATCGTCCATGGTCTGCGGTGTGCCATGAACGGCAAGAAGTTCCGAGCTGGCGCAGACCACTGTGCGCATTTCACCAATCGTCGTCGAGATCAGTGCACTGTCAGGAAGCCTGCCAATACGCACCGCCATATCGACCTGATCCTCTGCCAGTTGCACGTTTCGATCAAGCAGCAACAGCTTGATGTTGATCTCTGGAAAGGCCGCCAGAAAATCGGTTACGATTGGCAATACATGGATTTGGCCGAACTGAACCGGTGCGGTGATGGTGAGGTCTCCCTTCGGGGCCGTAAATTCACCCGCAACTTCGCGTTCAACCTCGTCCACTTGATCAAGAATGCGGCGCGCCGCCACAAGATAAGTAGCTCCGGCATCGGTCAAGCTGAGTTTGCGGGTCGTGCGGATCAAAAGTTCCGCTCCCAAAACGGCCTCCAGGTTTGAAATCTTCCTAGCAACCGTCGTCAAAGGAACGCGCAACCTGCGAGCAGCGGCAGAAAAGCTGCCGGTTTCCACGACCTCGATCAAGATTGACATGGCCTCAAGCCGATCCATTTGGCTTTCCATTTTTTGGAGAGATGGTTTCCATATTTAGCGTATTATTTCCAAAAAACGATAGGGTTACATTCGCCTTGAGTGGTCACCGATGGAGGGCAACATGTCCTATGGGTTTCTTGATATTGCGATAACACCGAGTGTGCGGGCGGCGCAGGCCGAAATGGGGGCGGACGCTATCTGGTCTGACTTCAGAGGGCACCGGGAATTCGACCAGTTTACGAAAAATGAAACGGCGTTCATTGGCGAGCGTGATGGCTTTTACATGGCGTCGGTCTCAGAGACCGGGTGGCCTTATGTTCAGCATCGCGGCGGGCCGCGTGGCTTTCTCAAGGTGCTGGACGACCGGACATTGGCCTTCGCTGACTACCGCGGCAATCGCCAATACATCAGCACGGGCAACCTTGTGGCCAACGACCGCGCCTGCCTGATTCTCATGGATTATCCAAACCGCGCGCGCCTGAAAATCTACGTGCATGTGGAAAAACTGGCACTCGATGACGAACCGGCCATGACCGAGCTTGTGACCGATAGTGTCTACAGGGCAAAGCTCGAGCGCATTTTTCGATTGCGGCTCGTGAGTTTTGACTGGAACTGCCAGCAGCACATCACGCCTCGCTTCACCCAAGACGAAGTGGTTGCTGCGGTTCAGCCATTGCGAGATCGCATGGCTCAATTGGAAGCAGAAAACGCGGAGCTGCGGGCGAAAATAGGCTGACGTTGAACAGGTAGGACCTCACCCGGTGCCCTGCCGATCGGGTTCGTATCTCTCCTAGGCATTTAAAAAAAGGGCGCGGAAAATCGCGCCCTTCCATTTTCGGTTTTGACACGGCAGGCCTGACGGCCTCCCGCCGACATCATGGGATCGGATCGAACTTCAGTTCGGTCAGCGGAACCACCTTGTCGTTGCGGACGATCTTGTATTCGGTGTTTGGACCAAGCCATTTGTTCCAGATATTGCCGAGTTCGCCGGACGTGTCGAGCGTGCGCAAAACTTCGTTGATCTTTGCGGTCAAGGCCGGTTGGTCCTTTGCCATGCCGATGCCGATCGGCTGGAAAAGCATAGGATCGGGAATCATGCGCATCTTCTTGCCCTTGGTCTGCGACTCGTTGACGAACTTGGTGGTCGTCATCGTATTGGCCACCATGCCGCGGGCCTTGCCTTGCTGTACTGCCAGATAGGCGGAAGCCGTATCCTGGAAGGTCAACGGATCGGACTTGTTGAGCTTGATTGACATTTCAGAGGTCGAGCCTTTGGTGGAGGCGATGCGCTGACCTGCGAAGTCGGCCTTCGACTGGCCTGGATCTTCGTCCGGAACGATCAGCATTTCCTTGGCAAGATAGTAGGGATCGCTGAACTGAATCTGTTCCGCACGGCTGAGCGTGTAGGCAAGGTTGGCGACAGTGATATCGACGCGGCCAAGCTTCACTTCCGGAACGCGAGCCTCAACGGATACGGGTTTGACTTCGGCTTTTACGCCAATCTGGTTGGCAATCGCCTTGCAGAGATCAACGTCGAACCCAACCATTTCGCGGGTCTTCGGATCTGGTGATGCGAACGGCGGCACATCTGCGAATGTTGCGCAGCGCAGCGTCTTGTTCGACATGATGTCGGCGAGCTGGTCTGCATACGCTGGAGCAACCGAAGCCACCGCCGCTAGTGCGAGACTGAGGGTGATGCATTTCATTTTCATGCTGTTCTCCTTTGATTATTATTGAGTTTTTAGTGCCGAAGGTCTGCTAGAAAGCGCTGTGCCCGCGGATGTTTTGGGCTGTTGAAGAATTCTTCAGGCGTCGCCATTTCCAGAATTTGGCCGGCGTCGATGAACCAGATCCGGTCGGCAACATCGCGTGCAAAACCCATTTCGTGGGTCACGCACAACATCGTCATGCCGTCGGCGGCAAGGCTCTTCATGACGGACAAGACCTCGCCAACCATTTCCGGATCAAGCGCGCTGGTCGGTTCGTCGAACAACATGACCGGTGGCTCCATGGCCAGCGCACGGGCAATGGCGACGCGCTGCTGCTGTCCGCCGGACAATTGGCCCGGATAGGCTTTGGCCTTGTCGGCAAGGCCGACACGGTCAAGCAGCAGCAGTGCCTTGTCATGCGCAACACTCGGCGTCACACCCTTGACGCGGATCGGCGACATCGAAACGTTGTCGACGACAGACAGATGCGGGAACAGGTTGAAGCTCTGAAAGACGAAGCCGATACGACTGCGAAGCCTGTTGAGTTCGCTCGTTTTCATTGGGGCGTGGATATTCTGCCCGTCGAAGCTGATGGAGCCACTGTTGATCTCTTCCAGCCGATTGATGGTGCGGATCAGCGTCGACTTGCCGGAACCGGAGGGACCGCAGATGACCACCACCTCTCCACGCCCGACCTCGGCGTCGATGCCTTTGAGCACTTCGTAATCGCCATACCGTTTGGACACCTTGGATATCTGGATAGCGTTATTATCCTGCGGCAATGCTGGGCTTGTCATAGCTGCTCCGATACGATTTTGGCGGGCGCGATCACCGCGGCTGTGGCACGGCCTCCGCCGAGGCCGGCGCGCTTGCGGGTGATGTGGCGCTCAAGACGATGGGCGACGAAGGTGATGCTCCAGCAGATCGCGTAGTAGATGACCGCCAGAATGAGAAAGACCTGAAAGGGCTGGGTCAGCAGCTGATTGTTGACCTGGCTTGCCGCGAAGGTGAGATCGGGAACGTTGATCACATACCCAAGCGTGGTGTCCTTGATGGTCGAGACGAAGGTGGAGAGAATGCTCGGGATCATGTTGTAGAGGGCCTGCGGCAAGATGATGAAGCGCATCGCGCCGAGATAGCTGTGGCCGAGCGCCTTGGCGGCATCCATCTGACCGTGGCCGAGCGACACGATGCCGGCCCTCACCACTTCACTCAAGAACGCGCCCTGATAGATGACCAGCGTGGTCAGCATGGTGACGAAGCTCGGGACATCTGCGCCAGTCAGCAATGGAACCAGAAAATAGCTCCACAGGATCAGCATCAGCAGCGGCACGCCGCGCGTGACATAAACCAGTACGGTCACTGGCCAGCGCAGCAGGCGCCATTTGGAAAGCCGCGCCAGCGCCATCAATATGCTGATCGGAAAGGCCAGCGTGATGCTGAGCGCAGAGAGGATCAGGGTATTGGCAAGACCACCGAGCGGGCCGTTTGGATATTGGCCAATCAGCAGCAGCAGCCAGTAATCCTGGAAGATTGTGATCATATCGGTGATCATGCCCTTGCCCTCCGTGCCGGATCTGCGCGCATCGAGATGAAAGCGCCGGCACCCATCACGAGCAGCGAGAAGAACAGGTAGAGGACGGTGCCGATCAGATAGACCTCGAACGTGCGGAAGCTGAGGTTTTCGATTTCCTTGACTGCATGCGTCAGCTCGGATGCGCCGATGACGATGCCAAGGCTGCTGTTCTTGAACAGTGAAACACTATGATTGATCAGCGGCGGCAGTGCGTTTCGAGCGCCCTGTGGCATCATCACGAACCGCATCGCCGAAAGATATCCGTGGCCGAGAGCCCTTGCTGCTTCCATTTGTCCGGAACTGACCGAACGAAGTCCGGAACGCAGGTCCTCGCTGAAATAGGCTGCCTGGCAGAGACCGAGGCCGATAACGGCAAAAATCGCCTCGGCATTGTGGCTTGCCAGCCAGTAGGTCAGCCAGTCCGGCATCAGTGTGAAGATTCCGAAATACCACAGCATCAGTTGAACCAGTGTGGGTACATTGCGGTGGTAGGAAACATAGCCTGCGACAAACGCGTTGCCGAAACGACCGGGCGAAAAGCGCAGTGCGAGAAGCAGGATCGCCAGCGTCATTGCGAGCAGCCAAGAACCGATGGCAATCACGAAGGTCATTTCGATGCCATGAATGAGCATCGAGACATACTCGGGATTGGTCAGGATCGCTGAGAGGTCGAACCCGCTCACGGCCTTGATACCGCTGGTTTGACGCGAGGCGTTTCCGGGCGCGCCGTCTGTAGACCGCCCATCACCTGAAGGGTGGGAGTGATTTCCATGTGGCCAATATTGACGGCTATCGGAGCCCCGATCGCATAGGCGATGGCATCGGCGATATCGGATGCTTCCGGTAGTTCGAAGCCATCGATGAAGCGTTCGCGGATCGACGGATCATCACCATGCACATGTGAAAAAATATCGGTTGCGACGCGGCCGGGGCAGATCTCCGTCACCCTGACGCGCTTGCCGAAAGCATCGACACGCAACTGGTTGGACAGCATGCTGACAGCAGCCTTGGTCGCGTGATAGGACGAATTCCCACCGAAATTATAAGCGCCAGCGATCGAGGAAATGTTGATCACATGCCCGTTGTCGCGGGCGACCATGCCCGGCACGACCATGCGGCAGAGATGCAGGACGGCACGCAGATTGACGTCGATGATAAGATCGATATCGCCATCGTCTGCCTGGAGAAACTTCTTCGGGCGGTCAACACCGGCATTGTTGATGAGAATGTCGAACTCTATGCGGCTTGTCAGTTCCGTGAGCGCAGCGCGGTCGGTGACATCGATCGCGTGAGGAATGCAGCCTGTTCTTTCGGCCAGTTTCTGCAATGGCTCGGCGCTACGAGCCAGAGCATGGACTTCGATATTCTCCCGGCGCAACCGTTCGACAACGGCTGCTCCAATTCCGGAAGACGCTCCGGTGACCAATGCGGTCCTGTAATCGGAAAATGACATTCTTTTTCCCCGTCTGTTTTCTGTACACTAATGGAACTTGTGGGCGCTGAATAAGACCGATTATCTCTGGAGCAATAAGCAAGCCTTATGGTGTTGAAAGATTGTGCAATTGGGTATCCGGCACGCCCGCTATTTTTGCAGCCGTCAGTGAATTTATGGCATTAAGCCTCTGAAATATAATGATTTTGGATTTGCAAAACAAAGGCAAGCCTATATGATAAGCGGAAAGACAAACGGACTAAAATCAGCGCGATGGATATCAGACGGCTTAAATCCTTTATCGTTATCGTCGATACCGGCAGTATTACGCGCGCCGCCGATATCCTGCATGTCGCGCAACCCGCGCTGAGCCAGCAGATCGCCGCGCTGGAAGAGCATTTCGGACAGAAACTTCTTCTGCGCAGTCAACAGGGCGTCAGCATGACTGACGCCGGGCACGCTGTTTATCGCCACGCCCAGATCATCCTGCGGCAGATGGAACAGGCGCAGGCGGATGCTTCCGCCGCAGGTAATTCGCTAGCCGGTCGTGTATCGGTCGGCCTTGTGCCGTTTAGCAGCGCCGCGACACTTTCCGTGGAACTGCTGGCGGAAACCCGCAAGCGACATCCTGGCATTCTTCTGCACCTGACCGAAAGTGTCGGCCAGACCTACAGCCAGATGATTATGACCGGTAGACTGGAAATGGCGCTGATCCATGGAACCGGACCGATCAAGGGCGTCAAGTTCGAGCCGATCCTCAGCGAAGAGTTCTTCCTCGTCGCGCATCCGAATTTTGCGATCGAGGCCGACGATAAGCCGGTCAATGTCACGGCGCTGGATGGTCTGCCACTGCTGATGCCACCGGCTTACAATTTTGTCAGACGCGCTGTCGATACCGCTTTCACACGTAGCCGGGTTAACCTCAAAGTGGTCGGTGAAGTGGAAATCGTCAGGACTCTGACGCGGGCAGTGAGTGCCGGGCTGGGTGCGACGATCATGCCGCGGGCGATTGCTGACCGGATTTTGACAGAGTCGAGCGAGCCGCTGATCTGCCGGATGGTCTCGCCCCGCATCGACGAGACGCTTTCGCTCTGTGTCGCCGATGGTATCTCGATGTCAGAACCTGCTGCTGCGGTTCGTGACATTCTGCTAGAGTTGACCGCGCGACTGAAAACGCCGCGCGGCCAATAGGAAATTAGCGAAGTTCAGAGCAGAACTGGCTGATACGGGCGCAAGCTTCGGTCAGTTTTTCCATGCTGGTGGCATAAGAAATTCGGAAGAACGGGCTCATCCCATAGGCCGCGCCTTGGACCGTCGCGACGTGATGTTCGTTGACCAGGGCCATGACGAAGTCCGTATCCGTCTCGATCTTGTGACCAGCCTTCGATGTTTTGCCGATCAGGCCAGACATATTCGGGAAGATATAGAACGCGCCCTCCGGCTTGTGGCAGCGCAGGCCGTCAATATTGGCCAGTTCCGAAAGCACGAAATCGCGGCGCTGCTTATAAATCGCGGCGCGCTCCTTCAAGAGATTCTGTGGCCCGTCGAGTACCGCAACAGCAGCGGCTTGCACAACTGTTGCCGTGCCGCCACCGTTCTGACCGTTGACATTGCTGATAGCCGAAATCAAATCTTTCGGGCCACCGCAAAAACCAAGCCGCCAGCCGGTCATCGCATATGCTTTCGATGCGCCGTTCATGGTCAGCACGCGGTCGTAAAGGCGCGGCTCGACCTCGGCGATCGTGCAGAATTCAAAATCGTCGTAGATCAGGTGTTCATAGATATCGTCTGTCATGATCCACACATGAGGGTGACGCAGCATGACTTCGGCAATCGCTTTCATTTCCTCGCGCGAGCAGGCGGCGCCCGTCGGATTGTTGGGGAAATTCAGAAACAGCCATTTGGTGCGCGGGGTGATCGCCGCCTCGAGGTCTTCGGCGCGGAGTTTGAATCCAGCCTGCTGCGGGCAGGCGACCGGCACTGGAACGGCACCAGCGAATTTAACGATATCGGCGTAGCTGATCCACGACGGTGTCGGGATCACCACTTCGTCGCCCGGATTACAGGTCGCCAACATCGCGTTGAAGATCACCTGCTTGCCACCGCCTGAAACGATGATCTGGCTTGCATCGTAATCGAGATTGTTATCGCGCTTGAACTTGCGCGAGATCGCGGCCTTCAGAGCCGGGGTGCCATCCATAGAAGGATATTTGGTATCTCCAGCCAGTGCTGCGGCATGTGCGGCGTCGATGGCATTCGACGGCGTGGCGAAATCAGGTTCGCCAGCCGACAGGCTGATGACATTGACACCCTGCGCGGCAAGGTCGCGTGCACGCTGGGTCATTGCGGCGGAGGCGGAGATGGAGACGTTCTTGAGACGATCGGCGATTGCTGGCATCGGACTTGGCTTTCGGTGACGTTGAATACAAGGATGATTACGAGGACTTACCCGACGATTTCGGATGCCGGAGCAAGTGTCGCCCCCGTCGCTTCGATCTCGCTGCGGACGATCCGCGCAAGCTCCAGCGATCCCGGCGTATCGCTGTGGACGAGAATGGAACGGGCCGGCATAGAGAGTGTGGTACCCTCGATTGTGGTCACAGTGCCATCTTTGAGGAACTGCCGGACGCGGGCGCGTAGAGTGTTCTCCTGCTTGATCACGGCTCCCGGAAGGCCGCGCGCCACCAGTTTGCCATCTGCGGTATAGGCACGGTCAGCAAGGAAAAGCAGCAGCGATTTCAGTCCCGCCCGTGTCGCCGCGTTGGCAATAACGCTGCCGGGCATGGCAAAGACGATGAGATTGGGATCGATGGTGCGGATCGTGTCCATCATCAGGTCGGCAAGGTGTGGATCGCGGTTGACCATGTTGCCCATCGCCGCATGGAAGCTGATATGCGCCACGGATACCTGTTCTGCCTTGGCAATCGCCGTCAGTGCACCCAGCTGATATAGCATCTGCTGGCGCAGTTCGTCGTTGGAGAACGGCATGTCCCGCCGACCAAAACCCTGCCTGTCCGGCAGGCCGGGATGAGCGCCGACGCCAACACCGTTGGCTTTTGCGAGACGCACCATGCGGGCCATTGTATCCGGGTCACCGGCGTGAAAACCGCAGGCGATATTGGCCGAGGAAACGACCTTCATCAACGCTTCGTCGTCGCAGAGGCTGTAAGGACCAAAGCCCTCACCCATGTCGGAATTCAAGTCGATCTTCATGGCTTTCTTCCCAAACTTCAACGGCTGGTAATGGTCTTAAGGGCACGTGCGACCATCTGCGACGTGCCGCATATGTCTGCGAGATAGTTTGCGATGGCTTGATCCAGTGCCCGGGCCTCGGCATGACTGGACCGCACGAAACGCAACCGGCTGCCGCTGCGCGCCTGACCCAGTCGCCAGAGATCGGCATCGATGATGCCAGCGATCTTGGGATAGCCGCCAGCGGTGTTGGCATCACTCATCTGGATGATCGGTTCGCCAGCGGGCGGAACTTGAACGACGCCGGCAACGATGCCGTGCGAACGCATTTCTACCGGCGCCACCAGCCGGATAGGGTCGCCGGAAAGCCTGTAACCGGTACGGTCGCTTTGCGATGAAATCTTCCAGCTCTGGCTCCAGAACCGCTCTGCATCTGCACCGAAAAGGTCATGTTCGCCAGCGGGTAGAGCCCTGATCAACAGCGTGCCATCGTCTTCGACAGGAAAAAGTGATGCCATTTCGAGCATCGGCGGAACGACGCCAAACCCATCTGCGGCAAGTCCGGGTATCACAGCCTCACCCAGTGGAAGAAGATCGCCCTTCTTCAGCGACCGACCCTCCATGCCACCGAACGCACCACGCAACGATGTGCTGCGAGAGCCCATAACCGGTGCAACATCGACTCCACCACCAAAGGCGACATAGGCACGGGCATACCCGACAGCAGGCGTTACTTCCAACACCTGTCCGGCGTCTGCCATCTGCATCCACCAGGGCGGCATTTCGATGCCATCAAGTGTGGCGCTGCCGCCTCCGGTGATGGCAACGGCTGTTTTTTTGTCAAAACGCACGCGGAACGGAAATGTCTGCAACTCTACAGCTGCCGAGCCCCCGTCATTGCCGACCAGAAGGTTTGCGACTTTGAGCGCTAGCGGATCCATCGCACCGCTCACCGTCACGCCGATATCGCGAAAACCTGTGCGGCCCAGATCCTGAATGGTGTTCAGCGGTCCGCTGTCGATGACCTCGATCACAGCTCTATCCTTTCAGGGATGAAACGCACGATATCGCCCGGTGCCATGATTGCCGGCGCCGCTGCACTCGGATCAAACATCGGCAGGTCGGCAAAGCCGATCGAATTCCAGCCGTTCGGACCGGTCAGGACTGCAACGCCGGTTTGCATGCCGCCGATGGTGACACAGCCCTTTGCCATCTTCAGCGATGGTACTGTCTTGCGCGGCATGTGGATGCGCGGATCAAGTCCGTGCAGGTATCCAAAACCCGGAGCACTGCCGAGCGCAAACACGGTGTAGGTGCCTTCGTGATGGATCCGCACGACCTCGCTGTCGCTCAAGCCCGAATGATCGCAAAGTGCTGCAAGATCGGTGGCATGCTCGCCGCCGTATGTCACGGCAATCTCGATTGTCTTGCCGTCGATATCGATGCTTTCGGCACGCGCCCACGCTTCCGCAAGCCGTTTTATCACGAGGTCTGGATTTTCGGGTACGGACTTCAGGATAGCGAGGAGATTGGTCATGCCCGGAACGGTCTCGACGACGTCGTCCCAGGTGCGGACCTCATGCGTCAACGCCCAGATGCGACGTTGTGCGGCCAGATCGAATTCGCCGGGTGCTTCGAGGAGGAAGGCTCGACCACCAATGACCGAAATCTGCGCCCGCTCCATCACGAGTGGAGTTCCGAGCGGCTGACTGGTGAGGGGCTGCGGTGCTTGCTTCATGAATGCCTCTCGATTTCGAAGAGGGGGGCGCCATAGCCGACAAGTGTGCCGTTTTCGGCGAGCACGCGTGTCAGGACACCTGCTTTGCTGGCCTTGACGGGCAGCAGGACGGGGCCAATACCGATAAAGCCTAGAATTTCACCGGCAGTGACATTACACGGCAAAGAGCTGGAAACCGTTCGGGAGTGGGTGAAGACACCGGCCAACTGTGCCTTGGCAATATTCGTTTCCGAAGCCTTTGCGGCGTCGTCCAGCACTGAGGCTGCGCCGGTGCGCTCCACCACGATGCGCAGTTTTTGGTGTCTTTGCTCGATTTCGATGCCATCGACACCCGCCGTCGTCAGCGCTGCGGAAAGAGCAGCGATCACTGTGGAATCGCTGAGATTGATGCCGCTCATGACACGCTCCGCCGCTTCAGCCATTTTTCGAGATAGTGGATGTCGGTGCCGCCAGCAGCAAAACCTTCGTCTTCGAACAGCGCGCGCAAGAGGGGCAGATTGGTGGAAATACCGTCGATCTCAGTCTCCGCGAGCGCGCGCCGCATGGCAATGATGGCCTCGGCGCGGGTCGGTGCATGGACGATCAACTTGCCGATCAGAGAATCGTAATAGGGCGGCACCTTGTAACCGGCATGCACATGCGTATCGACGCGGATACTAGGGCCAGAAGGCAATCGCAAGCCGGTGATCGTGCCAGCCGAGGCCAGAAATGTCTCCGGGTCTTCGGCGTTGATACGGCATTCGAACGCATGGCCTTCGGTCACGACGTCTACTTGGGTAATATCAAGTGGTATACCCTGCGCTGCCTTGATCTGCGCCTGGACAATATCCACGCCGCTGGTCATTTCGGTTACCGGATGCTCGACCTGTAGACGGGTGTTCATCTCAATGAAATAAAAACCGCCGTCTTCATAGAGGAACTCGAACGTGCCGACACCGCGATAACCGATCTGCTGGCAGGCGGTGACGCAGGCAGTGGCAACCGGCTCGATGATGTCCACTGGAATGCCCGGTGCCGGTGCTTCTTCAACCACTTTCTGATGGCGACGCTGCATCGAGCAATCGCGGTGGCCGAGCCAGACAGCGTTGCCATGCACGTCGCAAAGAACCTGGATTTCGACATGGCGCGGATGCTGAAGGAATTTTTCCATGTAGAGCGCTGGTGTGCCAAAAGCCTGGCGCGCTTCTTCGCGTGTCGTGGAGATCGACTCATGCAGCACGCTGGAATCTGTCACCACCCGCATACCGCGTCCACCACCGCCACCGGCTGCCTTGACGATAACCGGATAGCCGATGTCCGCAGCAATGGCTTCGACCGCAGCCTTGTCGTCAGGCAGCTCGGAATCGGGTCCGGGGACGCAGGGAACGCCAGCGGCAATCATTGCAGTCTTGGCGGCAATCTTGTCGCCCATCGTGGCGATTGACTGCGCCGTCGGGCCGATGAAGACCATGCCAGCGTCTTCGACCGCCGCCGAGAAGGCCGCGTTCTCCGAGAGAAAACCATAGCCAGGATGCACGGCCCCTGCACCGGTCATTCGAGCCACCAGCAGGATGGCATCCTTGTTGAGATAGCTCTTGCCAGCACTTGCCGGGCCGATGCAGATGAAATTGTCGGCGAGGGCGCCATAGCTCGCCTGCCTGTCCGCTTCTGAGCAGACCATAACCGTTTTCAGCCCGAGATCTTTGCAGGCCTTGAGGATACGAAGAGCAATTTCGCCCCGGTTGGCGATCAGGACGGTATCGAAACCTGGCGTCCGTTCATCGTGTTGGGCAACCTGCGGCATCAAACGATCTCCGCCAGAAGATCGCCAACCTCGACTTCGCCGCCATCCACGGCAGGCAGGCTGACGATGCGCCCCGTGCGTGGCGCAGAGATACTGTTGAAAACCTTCATTGCCTCGATGATGAACAATGTCTGGCCGACGTCGACCAGATCGCCCAGCGCGACGAATGGCTTTTCACCGGGTGCGGAGGCTGTATGCAGCAGGCCGAATATTGGCGACGTGATAGGGGTGGATGTTTTTGTCGGGGCAACGCTGTCTGCCAGCGTTGCGGCTGGAACATCCGGGCGCGCCGCGTCAGACTTGCCGTTGCGAAAAATCCTTACGGTCGTGTCTTTTTCCGTGACCGTCAGTTCAGTGATGTTCGATTGGCCGACGAAGTCGATCAATGTCTTGATTTTAGAGAGATCCATACCTCACCCATGCCAAGGCCACTATTGTTCCGCTGGCAGATGCAGCGTCAGGCGCCATTCTGAGTACATCAGTGCTGGAGCGATGGGGTCAGACGAAGTTTTAATGGAGTGCTTTTCCGGTTCTCTCCTGACGCAGTTCATGTTGAAAAGGCAGTCGGGAGGTTTATGAATGCGGTGAACAGTCATGAATCCCAGAAAAGGAATTGCCCTCAAGGTGCTATCAGCGCTGTGCGCAACGTTGATGGCGGCAAGCATTAAAGGGCTGGATGGTCATATTCCGACCGGCGAGGTGGTTTTCTTCCGCTCCATTTTCGCGCTGCTTCCCCTTCTCATCTGGCTCAGCTTGCAGGGAAGCATTCTCGCGCTGACCAAGACCCGCCATTTGGGTGGTCATGCGGTGCGCAGTATTTCCGGCACAGGTGGGATGTTCTTCAGCTATCTGGCGCTGGCCTATCTACCGCTCGCCGACGCAACGGCGCTGAGTTATGCCGCGCCGTTGTTCACGGTCGTGCTCGCCGCAGTTCTGCTAGGCGAAGTCGTCCGAGCTCATAGGTGGACGTCCGTGGCGATCGGTTTTTTCGGTGTGCTGATTATGCTTTCACCGCATATCGACTTGTCCCATGCGGCAAATACAGCCGCAATGTTTGGCAGTGCGGCTGGCCTGCTGGCAGCGCTTTTTTCCGCGGTATCTTCTGTGCAAATCAGACACCTTGCCAAAACCGAGCAGCCAGGGGCAATCGTGCTCTATTTCTCGCTGATCACCACGGTCATCGGTCTGGCGACTGCGGTATTCGGTTGGACATTGCCAACGCCTCTGCAATTTTGCCTGCTTGTCAGCGCAGGAATATTCGGCGGCCTGGCGCAAATCCTGATTACACTGAGCCTGCGTCACGCACAGGCATCGCTGGTGGCTCCATTTGAATACACGACGATGCTGTGGTCAGTCCTGATCGGTTACATCGCGCTCGGACAGTTGCCCGTCGCAACGACCGTCATCGGCGGTATCGTTGTTGGCGCAGCCGGTCTTTTCGCCGTGTGGCGGGAGAGCCGGCTGAAGCGCAGTATGCAGCTGGCAGAGAACGCGCTGGCCTCATCAGAGTGTTGACGCGTTCCCTTGATCTGCTGATCAGATGTCAGACTTGAAGCCCTTGGACTTCAGAACCGGCTCGAGATTGCTGACCTCGATCACCGACTTGCCAGCCTTGTAGGCAGCGATAAAGCCGGCTTCAGCATCTTCGCGGGCCTGCGAAAGCTTCGCGACTTCCTGAGCCTCAGCACGGCGCACGACGACCAGGCCGTCTGCATCACCAACAATGATGTCGCCGGGATAGATGAGCTCGTCGCCGACGATGATCGGATCGTTGACCGAAGTAAGGGTTTCCTTGACTGTGCCCTTGATGCAGACGCTGAGTGAAAACACCGGAAAGCCGAGGTCACGAAGCTGCAAGGTATCACGAACGCCGGTGTCTGTGACGAGTCCACCGATGCCTTTGGCAAGGCAGGCATTGGCCAATACATCGCCAAAAGACCCTGCCTCCTCATATTCACCGCCCGAGACGACGATGATATCGCCCGGATTGGCGTAGTTGATAGCGAGTTGCAGCATGATGTTGTCGCGCGGCGCACTTTTGACGGTGAAGGCAGGGCCGCAGAGTTTCATCCGGTAATCGACCGGCTTGATCCGCGACGACAGCGCGCCACGACGGCCCTGCGCCTCATGAATGGTGGCAGGCGAGAACGGCGCCAACGCTGCAATGTCTTCCTGGCTTGGACGTTCTGGAATCTGCTTGATGTGGATCATGGTCGTCTCCGTAAGGATGCTAGTGATTTCGATGAATGGCGGACATGAACCCCTGAACGTCGGGGTGTGTGTCCTTTGAGAAAAACACGTCCGGTGCCGCGTCGAAGGTGAGTTCACCTTTCTTGAGGAACCAGATTCGGTCGGCGACTTCGCGTGCGAAGCCCATTTCATGGGTGACGCACATCATGGTGATGCCGCCACCGGAAAGCTCTTTGAGAAGCCTCAGCACTTCGCTGACCATTTCCGGATCGAGCGCGCTGGTCGGTTCGTCGAGGATCAGAACTTCTGGTTTAAGGATCAGCGAGCGGGCGATCGCCACGCGCTGCGACTGGCCACCGGAAATATCGGCAGGCAGCGACTTCGCCTTGTCGGCAAGACCGACCCGTTCCAGCATCAGCATTGCTGTCGGCAGCGCTTGTTTGCGCGACTGGGCACGCAAACGGCGCAGCGGCATCATGACATTATCGACGACCGAAAGGTGCGGAAACAGGTTGAACTGCTGGAAGACGAAACCGATGCCGGTCCGCAGTTCGTTCACATCGACGGACTTTTCGTGAATGTCCCTGCCAGCCAAGGTGATCTTGCCCTTCTGGATAGGCTCCAGCCGGTTGACCGTTCTCACCAGCGTCGACTTTCCCGAACCGGAGGGGCCACACAGCACGATGGTGGTGCCTTTTTCGACCCTGGCACTTATGTCTTGGATAACCCGCAGCGCGCCGTACCATTTGGACACATTCTGAAACTCGATCATGCCACGGCCTCCACGACGACCCGCCCGGTGCGGCGGTTGGCAACGCGCCTTTCAAGAACGCCGGTGGCCTGGCTCAGCGCGAAGCAGAGAACGAAATAAGTGGCAGCGAGAATGCCGAATATCTGTAGGGGCTTTGTGACCTCGTTCGAGTTCACTTGCAGCATGGCGTAGGAGAGTTCCGGCACGGCAATGATCGAGCCAAGCGAGGATTCCTTGATGATGGTCGTCAGTTGATTGACGATGCCGGGAACAACGTTGAACAGCGCCTGTGGCAATACAACCTTGAATGTTGTGGGAATGTAGCCGAGGCCCAGTGCCTTGGCGGCCTCCATCTGACCTTTCGGCAGACCTTCGATACCAGCGGCGATGATCTCGCCGAGATAGGCGGTCTGGTAGATGACGATGGCGATGATCAGCGTATAGGTCGCGTCGATCGGAAAGCCGATCACCACGGGCAGGGCGAAATAAGCCCAGAAAATCAACATCAGCAGCGGAATGGCACGCACGCAATGCACGAAGCCGCTCGCAATTGATTTCAACGGCTTCGAATTGCCGGTCCGGGCAAGCGCGATCAGGATGGCGCAGGGAAACGTGACGATCAAACTGACGAAGGAGATGATCAGGGTCATCGCCAGACCGCCAAGCTTGCCATGCGGGTATTCACCGATCAGAAGCAGGACGCCGTATTCTTGCAGGATATCCAGCATCTACTTCACCCTCAGCCGGTAGCGCGTGGACAGGATCGACGAGCCCCACATGATCGCAAAGGAGATCAGCATGTAGATTGCCGTCACGAGACCATAGGCTTCGAAAATCCGGAAAGATTGTTCCTCGACATAGCGCGCCTGATAGCTCAGTTCCGCGACGCCTATGCCGGCGGCAAGGCTGGTGCCCTTGAACAGAATCAATGTCTGTCCGAGCAGCGCCGGAAGTGCCAGCCGCCAGGCTTGCGGCAGGATGACCCAGCGCATGGCGCCGAGATAGGTCAGACCGATAGAACGCGCCGCTTCCATCTGCGCCGGATGGATGGAGCGAAGGCCGCTGCGGAAATCCTCCGACATATAGGCGGCCTTGTTGAGCGCCAGCGCGACGATTGCATAGCCAATCTCGGCACCGATATCGTTGAGATAGTCGTTGACGACATCCGGCAGCACGACCGCGAAGCCGAAATACCAGACGAACAGCTGGATCAGGATCGGTACGTTGCGATGATACTCGACGAAGGCTGCGACGAGCAACTGCGTCGGTTTGAATTCTATCGCCCGCACGACAGTGAGGAAAATTGCCAGAACCAGCCCGATCACCCAGGAAATCGCAAACAGGACCATCGTGGTCTGTAGCCCCTGGAGGATGAGATCGAGATACTCCCCCTGTAGAACCTTGCTGAAATCGAATTTATAGCCCATGTCGATACGGTCTCGCTCCAGCGCGCCGTCAAGTTCATCAGAACCCATGACAGCAGCGCTCACTTTTTATTTTCGGTCATCATTGAGGGCTGACCGGCAGACGGATTTGCCTGCCTGCCGGAGTGTCTTTAAGAACTCTTATTCCGGGAACCAGGTTTCTTGCGGCTTGCCGAATTCGAACTTGCGCTCTGCCTTCAGCTCGGAATCCTTGCCCAGCCATTTGTCGTAGAGCTTCTGGCCTTCGCCCGACGTTTCAAGTCCGGCGAGAAACGCGTTGGTTGCCTTGACCAGTTCCGGAGAGCCCTTGCGAAACGCAAAGCCAGACGGCATCGACAGCAGCGGCTCGTCAAGGAAGCGAAGGGGTTTGATGTCAGCGCCAGCATTGCGCTCAACCGCCTTGCCTTCGGAGTAGCGATAGACGGTGGCCTTTACCTTGCCCTGCTGCAACGCGAGGAAGGATGCAGCGCTGGTCTCAAACGACAGCACGCGCGCGTCTGGAATGCGCTTTTCGGTGATCGGAATCAGAACCGAGCCTTTAACGAGGCCGATGCGCTGGCCGGAGAGATCATCGACTTTTGCAATATCGGATTTATCGAGGACAACGAAGTTGAAGTCTTCAGCGACATAGGCGCCACTGAAATCTACTTGTTCGGCACGCTGCTTGCTGTAGCTCAGCAGTGAAGCCAGGATATCGACGCGGCCTTGCGTCAGTTCGGCCATGCGGGTTTGCGGCGACACTGCGATCAGTTTCGGTGTCACGCCGAGATATTTTGCCAGCATCTGGCAGATTTCGATTTCGTATCCGGCTGGCTCACGGGTCTTTGGATCCTGAAAGCCAAGCGGTGGCGAATTGGTCAGCACGCCGCAATTCAGCGCGCCCGCAGCTTTGATGTCATCGAGCTGTTCGGCAGAAGCGATGGTCGAAAGGCAAGCGGCGCCTGCAAAAACGGCGGCGGCCAGGATGTGCTTTAGTGTCATTACGGTCCTCCTCGGCAGCATCCTCCTGCTGCAATATCGATTTGTAGAGGCCACCCACTATTCAAACAAATAGATATTGAGGATAACTCATATATCGATCCGGTATATCGAGATGGGACGACGCGATGGCACTCGACCTTTTGAAAATGCGGTATTTTGCCAAGATCGCAGAATTGGGCTCATTCACGCGCGCCTCCAGCGAACTCGGAGTCGCGCAGCCAGCGCTGAGTTCGCATATGCGGGCGTTAGAGGAGCAGTTGGGCGTTCTGCTGCTGAACCGCACGCCCAGAGGCGCTGTGGCGACAGAGGCAGGGCAGACGCTGTTAACCCACGCGCAGGCCATCCTGCGCGCCATGGATCAGGCCGAAGCCGCGACAAAAGAACAGGCGAAATATCCGACCGGGGACGTATCCCTCGGCATTCTCAGTTCCATCTGCCCGACTCTGGCGGTACCGGTGATTGAAGAGTGCTCGGTGCGGTTTCCGAAAATCCGACTGACGGTGAGCGAAGGCGACAGTCAGGCACTGCGCACCGCAGTGGAGACGCGGGTGCATGACCTTGCCGTGACGCTGGAAAGTGTTGCCAAGTCGACCGCGATGCCACTGTTCGATGAGACGCTGTACGCGTTGGGTCCGCAGGGGAGGTTTTTACGAGATGACGTACTGACAGTCGAGGACGCGCTTGGCTTGCCGCTCATCCTGCCGACGCACCGGCACGGTATCCGCATTTTGCTTGAGCGGCAGGCGCTGATGCTTGGGCGGGAGCTTAATATCGTCCGGGAAATCGAAGGCGTCGCAAGCACCAAAGCGGCGATCCGTGCCGGGCACGGCTTGACCATTTTTGGTCGGGCCGCAGTCTATGCCGATCACGATAGTGGCAATCTTTCCGCCGTACCGCTATCGCATCCCGGCCTGACACGCCGGCTTGTGCTCGACATGCCTGTCAATCATCCCGCAACCCGCGCCGTCATCGAGGTGCGCAACATATTGCTGACTGTCGTAAAACGGCTAGGTCTGGAAGGCCACTGGGCCTGCCTGCCGCAGATTTAAGAAAAAGCAATTTGCTGCGTCGCTCTGTCGCTTAGTCAAGCAGCGGAAACACTTCATCATGCGTAGCGACAAAGAACTTTCCTTTTGGCGTAACCCAGCCGCGGAACATACCGTCTGTATTGTAAGGCGTTGCAATCGAGCCATCAGAAGCAACAGCAACCAGTCCAGCACCTATGTCGTATGGTTTCAGATCATCGTGAATAACCTTTGAGGCCGCCTTTTCCAGTGTTTCGCCTAGATAGCCGATGCGGCTCGCCACCTCATGACCCACCGCGTAGCGGATGAAAAATTCACCTTTGCCGGTGCCGGATACGGCGCAAAGACCATCCCGTGCATAGGTTCCCGCACCGACGATTGGGGTGTCGCCAATCCGGCCGACCGGCTTGTTGTTGTAGCCGCCAGTCGAGGTTGCTGCCGCCAGATGCCCTGCTGCGTCGAGAGCGACTGCGCCAACGGTGCCGTGTTTTTCGGATTCACTGGCAGCTGCTGCTGTGCCTGCCGCTGCATGAGCTTTCATCGCGGCCAATGCTTTGACGCGCTTTTCAGTGGTGAAGTAGTCTGGTTCGACGATGTCCAGGCTTTCTGCTTCGGCAAATTGATCGGCGGCGCTACCGCCCATCAATACGGCGTCTCCCTTCTCCATCACGCGGCGTGCAGCTTTGACTGGATTGCGGATACGCCGCACCAATGTTACCGCACCCGCTTCCAGCGTCGCGCCATCCATAATCGAGGCGTCGAGTTCATGTTCGCCATCAGCATTGAGTGCCGCACCATAACCGGCATTGAAATGCGGGCTGTCTTCCATCACGACGACGGCGGCCTGCACGGCATCGAGTGCTGAGCCATTCGATGTGAGCACAGCCCAACCGGCTTTCAACGCATGACCGAGATCGACGCGCGCCGCCTCCCATTCCGCGTCGGTGAGGCCGAGCTTTGCCATCACACCGCAGCCCCCGTGAATTGCCAATGCGATTTTGCTCATTGTACTTCCTTCTCCCAACCCAATCGGCCGGGCAAAACGACCCGGCCGAGGTTTTTTAACGTTTGCCCAGCTTACTTCGCAGGACGGATGTTCATGGCCAGCGTATCTTCATCCGAACGCGGCACGATGGTGATTGTCTTCTTCATGCCCCATGCCGAGATGATCGAGGCAATGGAAAGGTTGGGACGATCTGTTGCAACCAGTGCATTGGCGTCCTTTAGATATTGCTCACGCTTTGCAGCATCCATTTCAACGCCAGCGGACTCGATCAACTTGTCCAGTGTCGGGTTAGAGTAACCACGAATGTTAAACGCACCCAGTTTCTTGGCGGGTTCGTTGGTGTGAACCAGCGACGAGAGCGTGTAGTTGGACTCGCCCGTCAGAGTTCCCCAGCCGGACATGGTCAGCGAGTAATCGCCACGCGTGTTGGCAGGAAAATAAACCGCGCCAGGCTGGGCATTGGCTTCGACCTGAATACCGATCGCGGTCAGCATCTGGGCAATCGTCGTACCGGCATCTTTGTCGCCGGGAAGACGGTCGTTGGTGAACGAGAAGGTCACTTTGAAGCCGTCAGGATAACCCGCTTCTGCCAAAAGCTTCTTGGCCTTGTCCACGTCTGACTTGGTCGGCTTTACATCCGGATTATAACCGAAGATGTTCGGCGTCACGAGCTGCGACTGGACCGTGCCCATGCCTTCCATGGCAATCTCGGTGATGGTCTCCCGATCAATGGCGAGATCGAACGCTTCGCGAACCTTCGGATCGGTGAAAGGATTCTTCGCCAGCGGGGAGCCATCTTTGGCGCTGATCTGCGGCGACTTTTCACGGAAGTCGAATGCGATATTGAAGAGGTAGACGCTGTCCTGGCGTACGATGGTAAGTTTGGAATCCTTCTCGAGCGTCGGTACGTCAGAAGCGGGAATACGGGCGATGAGATCGACCTGACCGGCCTTCAACTGGGCAACGCGGGCGGCATCATTGGGAAGCTCCTTGCGGATAACCTTGTCCCAAGGCTCTTTGCCGCCCCAGTAGCCATCGAAACGTTCCAGAACGAGTTGTTCCTTCGGGGTCCATGAAACGAACTTGTAAGGACCAGTGCCGATGGCGGCCTTTCCGGAATTGAAGCCTTCGGATGCCTTTTCGGCGCTATCGGAGTAATCCTTCGCAGCGATGTGCGAGACGACGAACAGGCGAATGAAATCATTCGGCAGGGTCGGAGCGGGGCCATCGGTCTTGACCCGGATGGTCAGCGGATCGACGATCTCGACGGCTTTGACGCGGCGCACATAGATGGTGGTTGGGTTCGGGCCGGCAACGCGTGGAATTCGCTCGATTGAGAACTTTACGTCTTCGGCAGTGAAATCAGAACCATCATGGAATTTGACACCGGGACGCAGCTTGAATTCCCAGGTTGTATCGTCAACCGCCGTCCAGCTGGTGGCGAGACCGGGCTCGAGTTCAAGATGATTGCCGGATTTGATCAGAGAATCGTAAATATGCTTCATGGCCTCGGCATGGGTGCCAGCGGCGGTGAAGTCGGGATCGATCGATAGTGGTCCGGCGCGCACGCCGATTGTCAGGTCGGCTGCAAATACTGCACTGGAAACGCCGCCAATCAATGCCGTTGCAAGCACAGCCGCGCGGAATGTTTTCGAGATCGTCATTCTTCATTCTCCTCTGTCGTTGTCATTGGGGGCCAGTTCGGTGAATCCACGACGACCTTGGCGAGTAGCTCCGACAGCATCAGCTGTTCGGCTGGTGTCAGCGACGAGACCATCGCTTTCTCTCGCTCGACCATTGGCTGCATGGCCTGTTCGACGATGCGTTTGCCTTCGTCGGTGATGTAGAGGACAAAACTTCTCAAGTCCGCCTGATCGATTTCACGACGGACAATGTTCTTGTCTATGAGCTTTTGAATCGCCCTGCTGATCGTATTCTTCGGAAATCCTGAGGAACTACAGATCGCACTCGCGGTCAGCCCGTCGGATAAGCCGAGCGAATACAGGACGACAAATTCCGGTCGGGGAATGCCGTGCTCTTTTTCGATCAGCCGGTAGATCGGCTCGTTGAATTGCAACGCCAGAAAGTTGAAGCGAAACGACAGCCAGCATGGATTATGCCAGAGTTTGACGGAGACCAGATCTTCGACGCCATGCCTGCCGGCGGCATCCTTCCCGCCTTCCCGCAATAACGTTTCAAGTGTCGGCCCTCGTGTTTGTCGCACGTGTATCTCGCTTTTACTGTTTCTTGTGTTAGTCCCGTATGGAACTTGACGTGCGTTTAAATGCCTGTCAATTTCTTTTTTTAGTTCCATTTAGAACTTTGTTTCGTGGGACGCAGCCGCGTAAAAAGCACAAATATTGTGCTTATCTGCCAAATAGTGGGCGTTCTTTGCGCGTTTGCATCAAGAGTTAGAATGAGGATAGCGAGTTGAAGATAGCCGACATGAACTGGATGCAGGTTGAAGAGCGCGTTGCAGAAGATGATCGCTGCATTTTACCGATCGGCAGCGTCGAACAGCATGCCTATCTCAGTCTCGCGACGGACATGATTCTTGCCGAAAAGATATCTGTCGATGCCGCCGAGCCGCTCGGCGTTCCGGTTTTTCCGGTCGTATCGTATGGCTTGGCATCGTCGTTTGCGTCTTTTCCCGGAACACTGACCCTGTCTTTGTCTACCTATATTGGCGTTATCCGTGACCTGCTCGACAGCATGTACCGTTCCGGCTTCCGCCGCATCCTCGTGGTCAACGGCCATGGCGGCAATGTGCCCGCCACTACGGTCATTTCCGAGTGGCTGAACACGCATCCGGATGCATCCGTCAAATTCCACGACTGGTGGCGGGCGTCGAAGACGCTGGCAAAAGTGCAGGAGATCGATCCGGCTGCCTCGCACGCCTCATGGATGGAGAACTTTCCATGGACACGCACCTCTGACCAACGCCAGCCAACGACATCGAAGCCGCAGATCGACTACGCAGCGCTGGCCCGCGTCGGCGCAGCCCGCAAACGGGAATTGCTGGGCGATGGTAACTATCATGGTCTCTATCAGCGTCCCGATGAGGATATGCTGGCGATATGGGATGTGGCGGTAAAAGAGACTCGAGCGCTTCTGGAAGCGGACTGGCACTGACAATCACACGGATTCTAACGATTTCGAAGAGACGGGCAAACCCGCAAAAGATGGGAGAACTGGGAACGAATGTTTGGTTTCATCCTGCAAAGACTATGGCAAGCGCTCATCGTGGTCATCGCCATGTCGGCGCTTGTGTTCTGCGGTGTTTACGCCGTCGGCAATCCGATTGACGTCTTGATCTCCCCAGATGCGACGCAGGACATACGCGCTGCTGTGATTGCGCAATATGGCCTCGACCAACCGCTCTGGCAGCAATATTTCACCTTCGTTGGCCGCATCCTGCATGGCGATTTCGGACGATCCTTTGTCTACAATATGCCTGTGAGCGAATTGATCCTGACGCGTATGCCCGCGACCCTTGAACTAACGCTTGCCGCAGTGCTGTTTGCAAGCCTCGTCGGCGTTCCTATCGGGATGTATGCCGGGTATCGTCCGCACAGCCCGGTGTCCCGTGCCATCATGGCCATTTCTATCCTCGGTTTTTCGGTGCCGACCTTCTGGTTCGGCTTGATGCTGATCATGGTTTTTGCCGTTCAATGCGGCTGCATGCCCGCCGGTGGGCGCGGAGAGACGGTCAGTCTGTTCGGCGTCGATTTCAGTTTTCTTACCGGCGATGGACTTGCCCACCTTGTATTGCCTGCGTTGAACCTGGCTCTGTTCAAGTTTTCGCTGATGATCCGCCTTGCACGGGCCGGAACGCGGGAACTGATGTTGAGCGATACTGTGAAATTTGCCCGTGCCGCCGGGCTTTCGGAATTCACTGTTCTGAGTCGCCATGTGTTGCGGCTGATCTCGATTCCGCTCGTCACAGTCTTTGGTCTGGAGCTCGGCTCGACACTGGCATTTGCCGTCGTCACCGAGACGATTTTTTCGTGGCCCGGACTTGGCAAACTCATCATCGACAGCATCACTTCACTCGACCGACCCGTGATGGTCGCCTATCTGATGTTTGTCGCCCTTCTCTTCATCGTTATCAATCTTGTGGTCGACCTTGTTTACGCGCTGCTCGACCCGCGTTTGAGAAAGGGGCGTGCCTGATGCGCGATACTCCACTCTCCCGGTTTCTGGAGGAATTTCGTGGTAACAAGGTCGCCACCGGCGCTGCCGTGATGGTGTTCATCATCGTGCTGGTCGCGCTGATCGCACCGCTGGTCACGCCGCAGGATCCGTACGACCTTGCCCATCTGGTGCTGCGCGATGCGCGCAGGCCGCCGGGTTATGTTGGCACCGGCGGTTACACGCACTGGCTTGGCACGGATTCGCAAGGTCGCGATCTCCTGTCTGCCATCATTTACGGCCTGCGCATCTCGCTGCAAATGGGCATCATCGCCGGGGGTGTCGCCTTCGTGATCGGGGCGGTGGTCGGCTGTGCCGCCGCTTATATCGGCGGACGTTTCGAGAGTCTGGCGATGCGTATCGTCGACTTGCAGCTCTCGTTTCCGGCCATTTTGCTGGCCTTCGTTATTGCCGCTGTGCTTGGCCAGGGTCGTTACCAACTCATTCTGGCGTTGATCTTTGCGCAATACGCATATTTTGCCCGCACCGCCCATGGTGCGGCGGCTGCCGAACGACAAAAGGATTATGTTGAAGCGGCTTTGTCGATCCCGCTCTCACCGTGGCGGGTCGTGCTGAAACACATCCTGCCAAACTCGCTGCCGCCGCTCATCGTGGTCGCGACAGTGCAAGTCGCAAGCGCCATTTCGCTCGAAGCGACACTATCATTTCTCGGCGTCGGTCTGCCGCCCACCGAACCATCGCTCGGCATGCTCATTGCCAATGGGTTCCAGTACCTGCTGTCGGGCCGCTACTGGATTTCGATCTATCCCGGTCTCGCACTGATCCTCTTCATCGTTTCGCTCAACATTGTTGGCGACCAGATTCGCGACCAGCTCAACCCGAGGCTTCGCAGATGACCCCAACACCGACACACGCATCTGCAACCCCTCTTCTCGACGTCCGTAATCTCAAGACCTGGTTCCCAAGCGGACGAGGCGAGGTAAAAGCCGTCGATGGCATTTCCTTTTCCGTAGCGCCCGGCGAAGTGCTGGGGCTGGTTGGTGAATCCGGTTCCGGCAAGTCGATTACAGGATTTTCGATCATAGGGCTAATCGACGAGCCGGGCCGCATCGTCGAAGGTTCGATCAAGCTAGAGGGCAGGGAACTGGTCGGTCTGTCCGGCCATGAATTGCGTGCCATTCGTGGCAAAGTAATTTCCATGGTCTTTCAGGATCCGATGATGACGCTGAACCCGGTGCTGAGCATCGGTACGCAGATCAAGCTTGCCTTGGAAGCCCACGAGAATATCAGCAGTTCGGAAGCTCGCGAGCGGGCCATCAAGGCCTTGGCGCAGGTGCGGATCAGCGAGCCTGAACGGAAGGTCGACTTTTTCCCGCATCAGTTTTCCGGCGGTATGCGCCAGCGCGTGGCAATTGCCATTGCGCTGCTGCATAGACCCAAGCTGATCATTTGCGATGAACCGACAACCGCGCTCGACGTTTCGATCCAGGCTGAAATTCTGGCCGAGATGAAGGAACTCGTCGCGGAACTCGGCACCGCATTGATTTGGATCAGCCATGACCTCGCTGTCGTCTCCTCCATTGCTGACCGTGTTGCCGTGATGAGGTCCGGCAATATTGTCGAAATTGGCCCGGCGCTAGGCGTCCTGACAAAACCGCAGCATGACTACACCAAGGCACTGCTCGAAGCGCTGCCTTCGCGCGCCAAACCGAGCGAGTTGTTGTTGCGCGGCAGCGGCATCGCAGATGCGGCACCACCACCCCGAAAATCCGCCACCGCAAATTTACCACCGCTCGGCAGCCCTTATCTGGTGATCGACAATGCAGCGAAGCGGTTCGAGAAGCCGGTTGGGGTTCTGCATGGACTTGCGATCCGATCTGGCCTGTCGCAACCGGTCGCCGTCGTCAAAGCCGTGGATGGGGTCTCTATCACCGTCAAACGCGGCGAGGTGCTGGGGTTGGTCGGCGAATCCGGTTCCGGAAAATCGACGCTGGGGCGAATGGCCGCCGGTATCACCGTGCCGACATCTGGCGCCATCCGCCTCAACGGCCAACCTGTGATGAGCGCCGGCCGTAGTCCATCAAAGATCACCACCCGGATTCAGACTATCTTTCAGGATCCATTCGCCTCGCTCAATGGCCGGATGCGGATCGGCGACATCGTGGCAGAGGGGCCGCTGGCACACCGGCTGGTCAGCCGTGCCGATGCCCCAGACTACGTCAGAGAATGGCTGGCGGCAGTCGGCCTCGACCCCGCATTCACCAACCGTTTTCCGCACCAGTTTTCCGGTGGTCAGCGGCAACGCATCGCCATTGCCCGCGCGCTTGCCATGCAGCCTGACGTTATCGTCTGCGATGAACCAGTCGCCTCGCTGGATGTGTCGATACAGGCGCAGATCATCAACCTGCTGATCCGTCTGCGGTCAGAGCTTGATCTATCGCTGCTGTTCATCAGCCACGATCTGTCCGTGGTTCGCCACCTCTGCGACCGTGTCGCCATCATGTATCAGGGTCGTATCGTTGAGGAAGGCGAAACAGGCGCAATCTACGCACATCCGCAGCACGTCTATACCAAGCGATTGCTCGCAGCCGTGCCAGTCCTACCGCAAGCCGCCGAATAAAGAGAGGGAAAACGAGATATGGAACCTTGGGAATGGGACGAAACCACATGGCGCGGCAAGGTCGATAAAGTGCGGGCTGGTCGTTCACTGAAGCCGAAGACCTGGAAGAACGGTGCTCGCTGCGCCGTTGCACTCTCTTTCGACAGTGACCACGAGACCAATGAATTGCGCGATGGCGGGGAATCCATCGGTCGATTGTCGCAGGGACAATATGGCAACCGCCGAGGCGTACCGCGTATTCTGGAAACGCTGAAAAAAGCCGAGGTTCCCGCGACCTTTTTCGTACCAGCCGTTGCGGCACTTCTTTATCCAGATGAGCAGAGACGTGTGATCGCCGAGGGCCATGAGATTGGCTTGCATGGCTGGATTCACGAGGTGAACACAAAAGTGCCGCCTGACAAAGAGCGCGAACTGCACCTGCGTGCCGCCGATACGATTGAAAAGGTCACCGGCGTGCGCGCCGTGGGCATGCGCACCCCATCCTGGGACTTTTCCGCGGTGACGCTGGAAATCGAACGGGAACTGGGTCTCCTCTACGACAGCTCTTTGATGGCCGACGATGATCCTTATGAGTTGGTCGAAGACGGCGAGCCGACTGGCATGGTCGAACTGCCGGTAGAATGGATCAGAGACGATGCGGTCTATTTCAATATGAACCGCTTCACCGCCCACCGCCCATACACGCCGCCACCCGCTGTACTCGATATCTTCAAACGGGAATTCGACCGTGCCTATCAGGAAGGCGGCCTGTTCCTTTTGACCATCCATCCACATGTCTCCGGTTATCGCTCCCGCATTTTCATCCTTGAGGAGCTGATCCAGCATATCCAGCAGCATGACGACGTGTGGTTCGGCACCCATGCTGACATCGCCCGTTATGCCAAGGAGAATGCCGATGTCTGACGCGATCCGAAAAGTGGCGCTGGTCACTGGAGGCGGTCGCGGAATTGGCCGGGCCTGTGCTTTGGACTTGGCGAAACATGGGTTCGATATCGTTCTGGTCGATCTGATCGAGGACGATCTGGCGCGCACCGCCGCAGAAATCCGCGAGCTGACCCGCAAGGTGCTGACCTTCGTTGCCGATGTACGTGAGCACACGCGTGCCGCCCAGATCGTGGCAGACGTCGATGCGCAATGGGGCCGAATCGATGTGCTGTTCAACAACGCCGGTCGCCCGATGCCGAAGGGGATAGAAGACATTTCGGAGGAAGAGTTCGATACCACCATCGACATAAACCTCAAAGGTGCGTTCAACTACATTCAGCCCACGGTACTCGTCATGCGCCGCAATGGCGGCGGGCGCATCATCAACATGTCGTCGATGAACGCTCATACCGGCGGTGTTACCAGTGCCGTCAGCAAGTTTTCCTATACGGCGGCCAAAGCTGGCATTCTGGGAATGACCAAAGCACTGGCAAAAGAACTCGCCCCGAACATCGTCGTTAACGCCATTTGCCCCGGCGTCATCAAGACTGAGCGGTCGAACGCGATGATAGACGCTCGTGAGGAGCAGCTCGCGGCCGGCATCGCGCTGAAACGGGTCGGCACGCCACAGGATGTTGCAAACGTCGTCACGTTTCTCGCGACCTCCGAGCCCAACTTTATCACGGGTCAGGACATTCAAATTGACGGCATGCAGTGGGTGCGTTGAGAGATATTTTCATCGTTCTCAGGATCATAACCTGGAATATCCAAGAGTTTGAGCTGATTGGGCATAAGGCCCACGATTGCCCAAGCACATAACGCGTTTGACGGTCGCGATCCTTGATCGCGCTGTTCATTCGTTCGACCCAGCTGTCCAGATATGTTTGGGCTTGGTCGATCATTACCTCCTCTTCCTATTGCAAAACCGCTTCCTTGGCGAATGTCCCCGGTTGATCATGTAGCACGTCGCAAGACCCCTCACATTCGCTCGCCCGAAAGCCCGATATTGGCGTCATCGTGAACACGCTGCCGTGCCAATAACGCTGCGTCCAAAAAAGCAAATGGCAAAAATTCCGATTTGCATACTTGATATGCATCTCAATACATATTAAGTATGCGTCAAAATTAGGAGGAGGATGTATGGCGAACGTCGAAGTAGTCGATATCCGCAAGAATTTCGCGGCCGTAGAGATCATTAAGGGCATCAACATCAGCATTGATGAGGGTGAATTCGTCACGCTCGTGGGGCCGTCGGGATGTGGCAAGTCGACCTTGTTGCGGATGATCGCCGGTCTTGAACAGATCAGTGGTGGCGAGTTGCGGATTGGTGGCAAGCGGGTCAATGACTTGCCGCCGAAAGAGCGTGATATAGCCATGGTGTTTCAGAGCTACGCGCTCTATCCGCACCTTACTGTCGCAGAAAACATGTCTTTCTCGCTGATGCTGCGAAAAGCCGGTAAAAGCGAAATCGAGACCAAAGTGTCTCGGGCGGCTAAAATTCTCGGGCTCGATCCGTTGCTTCACCGGTATCCGCGAGAACTGTCCGGAGGTCAGCGGCAGCGCGTGGCCATGGGGCGTGCGATCGTACGTGATCCGCAGGTGTTTCTGTTCGACGAACCGTTGTCAAATCTCGATGCCAAGCTGCGTGTCCATATGCGGGCCGAGATTAAGAATCTGCACCAGCGGCTGAAGACCACGACGGTGTATGTCACGCACGACCAGATCGAAGCCATGACCATGGCGGACAAGATCGTCGTTTTGAACGCTGGCCATGTTGAGCAGATCGGGGTGCCTATCGATCTTTACGATAAGCCTGACAATGTTTTTGTGGCCGGGTTTATCGGGTCGCCCGCAATGAACCTTCTTCGCGGGGTTGTTCGTGGTGGCCGTTTCATCGCCAAAGATGGAGGATCTTGGCCGCTGGAGCGAACCGACCTTGAGGGTCGCGACATCACATACGGAATTCGTCCGGAGAACATGCGGATTGCTGCCGGTGGCGTAAACGCGCAAGTCGATGTCATCGAGCCGACCGGATCGGAGACCCACGTTTCCTTGTCCATCGGAGGGCAACACGCCCTTCTCCTTATCCGCGAGCGTATCGCGTTGCAGGTTGGCGAAACGATTTCGGTCCTGCCGGATATCTCGAAAATTCATGTTTTCGACGGGAGCACCGGTCGCCGTTTGTGACTGGTCGATAAACAAATTTATTCATCAACGGAACGGGAGGTTCAGATGAAATTCAGAGCAGCGCTTACAGCATTTTTATTGACGGCAACGTCAGGCGTCGCCTTTGCCGACACCACGGTGCGCATGTTGCATATCGAGACGAATCCGGAAGTCCTGAAAATCTGGAACGAGGCGAAAACCGACTTCGAGGCCGCCAATCCGGGTGTGAAGGTCGAATTCCAGGGAATGGAAACGAATGCCTTCAAGGCGCGTTTGACCACTCTGCTTCAGGCCGATTCCAAGCCAGACATCATCTACAGCTGGGGCGGTGGTCTGGTTGACAGCCGCATCAAGGCTGGCGTTCTTCAAGACGTGACGGCGGATGTTGATCCTAAATTTCTATCGACGCTTATTCCGGCAGGCGTGAAGAGCTACACGCGCGATGGAAAAATTTATGGTCTTCCTTACCTCACCACCGAAATCGGCTTCCTCGTTAATAAGGAACTGCTCGCCAAGGCCGGTGTCACCATCGACTCGCTATCGACCTGGCCCGGCTTTATCGAAGGCGTGAAAAAGCTGCGGGCGGCGAGCATTACGCCAATTGCGATCGGCGGCCAGGACAAATGGCAGTTTGGAAGTCTCTACGGATCACTGGCGCTTAAAATCGGCGGCGAAAAAGGCCTGAAAACAGCTATGAACGGAGAGGGCGGTGGCTTTACGGCGGACACCTTCGTCAAGGCGGGCGAAAAACTCAAGGAACTCGCTGAGCTGAAGCCTTTTCAGAGTGGTTACCTCAGCGCAAAGGCACAGACCTCCGGCAGCCTCTTTTCGGATGGAAAGGCTGCGATGTTGTTGTATGGCACGTGGTTCTTCCGCCTGAACCCGACACTTGCGGCAGACAAGGTCGGCCTTCCCCTGGAGAAGATGGAGTTCATCGGTGTGCCGAATGTTCCCGGCGGCGCGGCTACCGATAAAGAAGCAGTCGGGCAGCTGAACGGCTGGCTGTTTACCAAGGGCGCTTCGAAGGAATCCGTGAAGTTCATGGAGACCTTCCTGAGCCAGAAGTATCAAGAGCAACTTGCATCCGGCGGCTTCATCATTCCGGTTTCTGTCGCGGCGCAAGCCAAGATCACTCATCCTATCCAGGCGCGCGTGGCAAAGGCAATCAACGACCTGAGCTTCCTGCAACTGAACTATGATGTCCAGCTTGGGCCGAATGCTGGGGCAACGTCGAACGATATCGCCGTTGGTATCGCTGCTGGACAATATACGCCTGCTGACGCGGCGAAAATCCTCGAAGATGCCCGCAAGACGGACGCTTCATCCCAATAAACTCAACATCATAAACCTTTGAGGTGCCGCTGCGGCACCTCAAAGGACTGATCGGGTGACAACATGTCCATTTCAGCGCAAGCTCCAACAACAGGTTCTCCGCAGTCGCGAGAGTTCTGGACGGCCACAGTCTTCATCGTCCCGGCTCTTTTGGCATTCTCGATATTCGTCGTCTTTCCGATGGCTCAGGCTGGCTGGTACAGCTTCTTTAACTGGGATGGTTACGGAACGCCGACGGATTTCATCGGTTTCGGAAACTTTATCGAGGCGTTTCGTACGCCGGCCTTCAAGGTCGCACTTATCAACATCTGCTGGACGGTCGCAGCATCGGTATTCGTGCAAATTCCGCTCGGACTCGCAATGGCGCTGTTATTGGCCAACAAGTTGCATGGTGCGGTCTACTTTAGGCTCATTTTCTTTCTTCCCTACGTGCTGGCAGAAGTTGCCACGGGTCTAATTTTCAGCTTCGTCTATGACGGCGACTATGGCCTTCTCAAGCCGATTTTCGCTCTGTTCGGTCAGGATGCTCCCTATCCGCTCGCGGAGCCGGATACGGCTATATATGCGATCCTGTTTGTGGTTGTGTGGAAGTACTTCGGTTTCCACATGATGCTGATTATCGCGGGTCTGCAATCTATCGATAAGTCTCTGCTCGAAGCGGCAACGATCGATGGCGCAAGCCGCTGGCAGATCACGCGCTATCTTGTCGTTCCTTTGCTAGCTCCCATCCTAAAACTCTGCATTTTCTTCGCTGTTCTCGGTGCCGTTCAATTTTTCGACCTGATCATGCCTTTGACCGGCGGCGGTCCACTGGACTCCACACAAACCCTGGTCACCTACCTTTACACCAATGGCATCACCCGTATGCGCATCGGTTACGGAAGCGCCGTCGGCGTCGTTCTGTTCCTGATCTGCGTCGTGTTTGCCTTCACCTACAAGAAGTGGATTCTCCGCGATGAATGACGTGCGCGATCCATTCACGATCTTCAAATACTTCCTCCTCGCCATCGTGGCGCTGGTCGTCCTGATACCGTTGGTCGCGTCTGCGCTCGGTGGTTTCAAGTCTCTGCCGGAGCTACAGTCGAATGCCTTCGGGCTTCCCCAGACCTGGGATACGACAGCCTATCGTGGCATCCTCGTCTCCAGCAGGTTCTGGCTCTACCTCGGCAATTCGCTGATCATTACGATTTCTGCCGTTGTCCTCACCATCGCGCTGTCTTCGCTGGCGGCGTTCGCCTTTGCGTTCACCAAGTTCAGAGGTCGGGACAATTTGCTCAACTATTTCACGCTCGGCTTGATGTTCCCGGCGGCAACCGCTGCGTTGCCCATTTTCATCAATGTCCGAGATCTGGGCCTGCTGGACACATATCTCGGCGTGATATTGCCAAATGCTGCGTTCGGCCTAGCCATGAGCATCATTCTCTTCAGGCGGTTTTTCAAGGAAATCCCGGATGAATTGCGAGAAGCAGCACTGGTCGATGGTGCCAGTTACTTTTTCTTCTTCCGCCGGATCATTCTGCCGCTATCACGACCGATCATCGCCACGGTTGCAACGATCCAGTTCGTTCACTCTTGGAATAGTTACATCCTGCCGCTCGTGCTTCTCAATTCGGAGAGCAAATATCCTTGGCCGCTCGGAATCATGCAGTTCCAGGGGGAATACCTTCAGGAATGGAACGTGATCCTGGCATTCATCACGCTGACCTTGATTCCAACGATCGTGGTTTTCCTCGTCTGCCAGAAACACATCGTCTCAGGCCTCACATCCGGCTCGGTAAAGGGCTGATACTCTAGGAATAGGTGTTTTCATGTTCACCATGTTCACTTCACATTTCACGCGGCATTGGTTTGATCAACGCAGCCTGAACGTCTGGAGCGACAACTCGACCTTGCAAGCATGGCTTGATGTTGAGGTCGCTCTGGCAAAAGCTCAGGCAGAAGAGGGCATCATACCGGAGTCCGCAGCAGCAAAAATCGCGGAAATGGGCCGGAGCGAACTGTTCAATCTTGAACATATCTCGGCTGGCATCATCAGCACCATGCATCCGCTCGTTCCAGTGTTGCGCGAATTCGAAGGCCTTTGCGGAGAGGAAGCCGCAGGCATGTTGCATTGGGGCGTGACGACACAAAACATCTTTGAAACCGGAGCGGTCTTGCAGCTTCGGGAGAGCCACAAGATTATCATGGAAGGTCTGGAGTCGGCGCTCACCAAACTAGGCGTGCTGGCCCGTGACAATCGCGATGTGGTGCAGGCCGGACGAACCCATGGCCAGCACGCACTGCCGATTACCTTCGGCTTCAAGGTCGCCGCATGGCACGCGGAGCTTCGTCGTGAGCGTGATCTTCTGGCGTCTGCCGGAGAACAGGCGTTCGTTGTTCGTCTGGGTGGTGGCGTAGGAACATTTGCGGCCATGCTGGGCAACGGAACGAAGGTTCAATCCCGTGTCGCGGAAATCCTCGGTCTCGGCGTTGAGGACATTCCTGTCAGAAGCGCTTTCGACAGATTTGCTCACTACATATCGGTTCTGGGTCTGATTGCAGCGACAGCGCAGAAGATTGCCGAGGAGATCGTATTTCTCCAGCGCACCGAAATTGCAGAGGTGGAGGAGAGTTTCCACCATGGCAAGGTTGGAAGCAGCACGATGGCGCAGAAGCGCAATCCTCAAAAGTCTCAAAACCTCATCGGCCTGAGCAGGATGCTGCGCGGCAGGGTTCCTCTCGCGTTCGAATCCATGGTCCGCAACAATGAGGGTGATGCCTCGGCCAGCAACGTTTCCGACGTGCTTGTTCCTGAGGTGGCGGTGATCGGCGCCTCGGTCGTATGGCTTCTCGACAGCCTCGTCGGTGGGCTTACGGTCAATAAAGACCAGATGAAAAACAACCTTCGTCTCTCGGGAGGAATGATCCTTTCTGAAGCTGTGATGATGCAACTCGCCAATGTTCTCGGTCGCCACACCGCCCACCACGTCTTGTACGACGCAGCCATGGAAACGGTGGAACATGGCGGAAGCTTCGAAGACGCGATTACAAGGCATGAGAAAGTCCGCGAGTTGGCAGACAGCCTTGATCTGAAAACGCTTCTTGATCCCGCGTCCTATCTTGGCGAGGCAGGAAAGTGCGTCGACGAAGAAGTTGCACGCTAGCGCTAGTCTTCTTTTAGTGGTTCAACACCGGGTGTGCATACATCCAGTGGGAGTTGACGTGTGAAGAACGGAAAGTCATCGGTCGGTACGCCAAAAAGAGCATCGTGGTCTGGCGGCTGGGCGTCCCTTCGAGATTTTGAGGTTCTGCACGCTCTTATCGAGACGGGAAAGACAACGGCAGCCGCAGCGCGTCTCGGTATTGGGCAGCCCGCCGTCTCGCGGATGATTTCGCAACTCGAAGCGCGTTTTGGGAATCCATTATTCATTCGGGATGGCGCAGGGCTATCGCCGACAGCTGATGCTCTGGCGATCTACGAGGAAGTGGTCGCGATTCTGGCTTCCCTGAACAGGATCGAAACGTTTTCGTCGAGTTCAAGCGCCGCGGGCTCTCTTCGGATTGCCGTTCCGCCGACAATTGCCCATTGCCTGCTGGACGAACTGACGGCGAAGTTTCTCATCGAACACCCGGGTATTCATGTCACGCTGGATGTCATCACCACGCCGCAGGTTCTGGAATATATCATCGACGGACGCGCTGATCTGGGTTTGGCCGAGTTGAGATTGTCAGACCTTCCAACGAATGTTCGCAAAATACCCTATCGCAGATCGCAATATGTCTGTGCGCTGCGCGACGATCACCCGCTTGCCAGCAAGGAATCCATCGATCCCATCGATCTTCATGACCTCCCGTTCATCGCTTTGGTTAAGCGCAACTCAGCGCGGGCGATGATCGATCGGCATTTCTCGAAGGCCGGAAGCGCACCGAATGTTGTGGTTGAGACGTCCAACGCGGTGTCGGCGATCAATTATGTTGCCGCAGGAAACGGAATCGCAGTTGTGAATTCGTTTCCGTTGACAAGGATCAAACGCGAGCATGTGATCTATAGACCCTTCAACCCTACGATTTTCGGAGAGCTCGATATTTATCTTGCGAGCGGCTCTCGAGCGCGTGCGCTTCCGACCTTGTTCGCAGAGTTCTTGAAACAGAACTCAGTGCCGAAAGACATTTACTCCGACCCAATTTAGGGCGCTTGCTAGGCAAGGGACTGCGCGAACGAATTCAGGTTCAGGGCCAGTTATTCTCCGGCCCTGAGGGGGGGCGATCAGAACTTGATCAAGTTTTGAAAGACCAGAGCGTTTCTGGCTTGGATGAGGCGACCACCTTCAGCAATCTTGCCGACTTCGATGGGTGCAAATCCGAGGTCTTGTGTGAGAGAAGCGACGGCTGCGCTCGCCTCTGCATGGTCACTGGAAATGAAGATGACACGACGACCGCCAGCCGGCACGGGCGCGGTCAGACCCTGCATAGGGAGTTGGTTAAAAGCCTTAACCAGCTGTGCGCCAGGAACGCGATCCGCATTCACCTCCGACGATAGGCGACCTTGAAGTTCATGCTCCTGCACTTCTGGAGGAAGAAATGCCGAGTTCGTCACATCGATGACGATCTTTCCTGACCAGTCTGCGCGCAACTTGCCAACGTCCTTGAAGTTCAAGAACTGGACGGCAAAGAAAATGATGTCCGCTTCCAGAGCGTTTTCGATGGTCGATGGTTGAATGCTGTTGCCGAGACCCTCGACGGCGGAAACCACAGTCGATGGACCGCGTGTATTTGCCACAGCCACTGGGATGTCGTTTTTTGCGAAGAAACCCGCAAGTGTCAGGCCGACGTTACCTGTTCCGATGATGCTGTATGTCATGACATTCTCCATTTAAGATGCGGTTGTTGTGAGAGATGCAAGGGTGGACCGGGTTGCGGCGGCGGATGTGAGGGCGCCAAATTCCTCGACTGCCTTCTCGCCATAGTCGCCAGCGCGAGCGCGTCCTGCCAGCACGAAATTGACGTCGATAATACCAATCCAACCCAGAACCTGCCGCAGATAACCGCTTGCCTGATTGTACTGTTCGACCGGAGACCCCGGCGAAAAATCACCGCCCGTCGCGAGAATAATGTCAGCCTTCTTGCCGATGAGAAGACCCTTGTTATCGGTTGAGACTGTCACGCCGACGCGCACGATATGGTCGATATAGGCCTTCAAGACAGCCGGGATGGAGAAGTTGAACATCGGAGTGCCGATGACGATCTGATCCGCCGTCTGCAATTCGGCAACAAGGTCATTCGATACCTTGATTGCCGCAGCGCTCTCGGGAGAATGGGTGTCTGCCGGCGTGAACGCACCCATGATCCAGGGGAGATCGACAAACGGCAGATTGGTTTTCATCAGATCGCGGACGATCACCGTGCCGCCAGGGTTTTCGGTTTTCCACCGTTTCACGAACACAGCGGTCAGCTTGCGGGACGTGGAGTAGTCATATCGAGGACTAGCCTCAATCACGAGAAGCGTAGACATTTTTGACCTCTTGTTGTGTGTGCCGACGAGTGACGGTTTCTGCGCTCTGAAAAGGTGGAAGACGTTGTCCAGCCATTGGCCTAATCTGAGCAAGGAATGTATTTGAGCAGCCATGATTGGCCTTCCAGAGTTCACTGTTAACGACGTTGTGGATGTATTTACGCCCATTGCTCCATCTATGTAATTGACGTAATATCGCTGCTATCGATCTACTCTTTGGATGATCCCATGCTTGACGGCGTCACCATCAATCAACTCCGCACCTTCGTGGCCGTGTGTGATGCAGGAAGCTTTTCCGGAGGCGCGAAGAGCCTTTCGCGTGCGCAGTCTGCGGTCAGTCATGCCGTTGCCGCTTTGGAGACGGCATTGTCCGTGGAGCTTTTCGAGCGTGATACGCGGCGGGCGGAGCTAAGCCCGGCGGGGAAGAGCTTGCTCCCGGATGCCAGGGCGGTCATCGCCCGCACCGAGGAGATGAAGACCCGGGCTCGTTCGATTTTCACGTCGGGTGCTCCGCAGCTTTCAATCGCCGTAGACGTTTACTTTCCACGCAAACATCTGATTGCATGTCTGCAACAGATCAGTGTGGTATCACCCACCGCGATCGTGAACCTGCGAATGACAACGATGCAGGGCGGTGAGGCGCTGGTTCTGGACGGCGAATGCATGTTCGCGGTCACAGCTGCTGATGTTCCGGAGTTGAAACCGAGCGCCATCGAAAGGCATCGACTGTGCGATACGGTTATGGTGACGGTCTGCGCGCCATCGCATCCACTTGCCAGTCTCGGTGTTCCGGCGTCGCGTGATGAATTCAGCCGGCATGTTCAGATCGTCGTGACAGACAACCAGCCCAATTCTGAAAAATCATCCATCTCGGTCGCTGGAGAGCGGAAGTGGCTGGTGAACGAGCTTGGGGCGAAACACGACTTGCTTAAAGCGGGGCTTGGCTGGGGTCATATGCCGGAAGATGTTGTTGCCGACGATCTCGCCAGCGGAGCGCTCGTCAAGGTCGATCGGCACGCATGGCACTTGCGCCCATTGACGTTCATGATCTCGCGCCGGAGAGGTCATGCCCCGTCCCAAGCCGAAGATCAGCTCGTCAGTATGCTGGCTGGGGAAAGTGGTGTCGAACACCGTAGCTAAGAGCGTTGTCATCCGCCAGAGTCCGCATCCCATTGTCCGGCAAGATAGAGAGCCGCATGGTCATGCTCTACAAATTTTGCCGACAATGCCAAAGTCGATGTGTGTGGCTAGCTGCATGCATTTCTATCGCAACAAGCGCTGACGTCATCATCGATACCAATCGTGGTGTTGCCTTCGACGATACTTATCCGTGCTCGCCACGAGGGCTCGATCTCCTTGCCTGCGATGATATTGAGCAATGCCTCGGCAGCAGCTTCACCGATTGCAAGCCGAGGAACATCGACGGTGGTGAGCTTTGTGCGGACTGTGTTGGGTATCGAGGTTCCGTTAAAGCCGATAACGGATATCTGTTGCGGAACCGATATGCCTGCCTCGTGCAGATAGGCCAGACCGCCTAGCGCCATGGCATCGTTGAGATAATGAATGCCTTGAATATCGGGATATTTGGCAATCAGTTGCTCGGTCAGCAGGCGCCCGGAGGCGGCTTGCCTCGGCATGGCCTCGGAGATTTCAGAGACCAGTTCCAAGCCGTTGGCTGCGAGCGATGCACGCAAGGAAAGATAACGTCGGCGCGCGCACAGATCCTTCTCGAGCTCGGCTCCGACATAGGCAATCCGTGACAAGCTGCGCGATCTGAAATGGTTGGCCACCAAACAGCCAGCTTCATCATGCGACGGCCCGGCGCTGAAATCCAGGCTGCTGTTCTCGCAATCCCAGAGCTGCATGGCAGGACAATGCCGATTTTCAAGAAGGCGGCTTGCTTCATCGTTGCGAACCATGCCGCCGTTCAACAGGAGGCCTGCCGGTTGAAACGACAGCATGGCGCTGATGAGGGAGGCTTCGATTTCGGGGTCGAAATGGGATTCGCCCATAAATGTCTGAAAGCCTTGCGTCCTGAGAACCGAGGTTACGCCGCTCAAGACTTCCGAGAAGACCGTGTCGCTCATCGACGGAATGATAACAGCAACGAGGCGGCTTTTGCGTGAACTGAGTGATCCGGCCAGACTGTTGGGCAGATAGCCAAGATCTCTGGCGGCTTCGCGCACCTTGAGGCGCGTTTTCTCCGATATGTTGCCAACATTGCGAAGCACTTTTGACACGGTCATTTTGCTGACCGAAGCGCGCTCGGCAACGTCAAGCAGTGTGGCCACTTTTTGTGCCGGGATATACTGCATGCCGATTTTTCCTGAAAGGGTTCTTGACCCCGCTAAATGTTATCGATACCATCTGGACTAGGTTAACGATAACCCTTGCTACGGGAGACCGCAAGGAGATTGCTGACCGCGCCACATGCAGGAGGGTAGAGCTTACGGGAGAAATTTGTGTCGGGAGTGCGCAGATGGGCCTTCAACCTGTCTCGTGGTTGCTCTTTTCGAGGGTTGACCGTTCGACTTCCCGTGCAATGCGTCGCGCGTTGAGTGCGTAAAATGATAACATCAAGTGGAGGAATAATGATGGGATTGCGGAAATATATGTGCGCGGCGATTGCTGCGGTATCAATGGGAATTGTTGGCCTCGGCGCTGTTGCCGAAGCAAAGGCCGGATCGCTCAATGACATCATTTCCAGAGGCAAGGTTCGCATTGGAGTTCTGACCGGTGCGCCGCCGATGGGCATGGTGGATGAGCGCGGCAATCCGACTGGTTATGACGTCGACGTAGCCAACCTTCTGGCCGGATACCTCTCACTGCCGGTCGAACTGGTGCCGTTGACGCCGCCAGCACGCATACCGGCCTTGCAGACGGGAAAGGTTGATTTTCTGGTCGCCACTTTGGCTCCGACCGGAGAGCGCGCCAAGACCGTTATGTTTACGCAGCCTTACAGCGCCTTCAACATGGATATCATTTCCGGGCCTGACCAGAAGTTTACAAAACTTGCCGATCTTGAAGGCAAACGGGTGGCTGTCAATCGTGGCTCCTCTCAGGAAACTGCCCTGCGTAAAGCCGCTGTACCCGGCCTCGAAATTGTTGTCTTTGAAGATGACTCCACCAGCGCACAATCCGTTATCGCAGGACAAGCGGATGCCGTAGCCCTGCCTTCAACGGTGGGCGAAGCAATCATCAAGCAGCGGCCTGATGCGCAGTTGCAGGTTGGGTTCACCTTTTTCCAGCAGGGTAATTCCATGGCGACCAAGCTTGACGATTTCGAGCTGCGCCAGTGGCTGAATACATCGATCTACTTAATGAAGATTTCCGGCGATCTTGACCGGATTGCGATCAAGTGGACCGGTCGCCCGCTACCGACTTTGCCGACGTTCTGATCGAGCTGAAATCAGACCTGCCGGGGTATCGTGGCCCGGCAGGCATTCCACTCGACGGAGCCTGTAACAATGTCATACACTTTCCAATTTGGTGCCTTGGCACCTTACCAGAATGAAATTCTGGCCGGCATCTGGCTGACCATAAAACTTTCTGTTGTTTCGATCGTTCTCGGCGCTTTGGCCGGCACAGTGCTGGCATCTTTAAGGTCCACGTTTGGTCGACCGGTCCGTATCCTCGTGGATACCTATGTGGAGATCATTCGCAACACGCCGTTTCTCGTACAGCTGTTTATCGTCTATTTCGGTTTGCCCGGTCTCGGTTTGCGGGTTGGGGCAGACACGGCAGCATTGATTGGCATGACCATCAATCTGGCCGCCTATTCGACGGAAATCATCCGCGCCGGCATCGAAGCTGTTCACAAATCACAGATCGAGGCAGGCGAAGCGCTGGGTTTCACGCGGTTCCAGATTTTCCGGCATGTCATCATCATACCGGCTATTTCAAAAGTCTATCCGTCTTTGTGCAGCCAGTTCGTGCTGATGATGCTTGCTTCCAGTATTTGCTCGGCCATCTCGACCCGCGAGCTTGCCGCAGTCGCAGCCTTTGTCGAGTCCCAGACCTATCGTTCTTTTGAGGTCTACATTGTTGTGACCCTGATCTATCTGGCACTCGCACTCACTCTGCGCGGAGTGCTTGCGCTTCTGGGCATGTGGCTGTTCGGCCGTCGGGTCGCCCGCCGTACGTTGACGCAATTACCAGAGGTGCGCACATGACACTTCGCAGTTTCGGTTTAAGCGAATTTGGTTTTCTTCTTCAAGCTCTGCAATGGACAGTGCTGCTCACGATCATCGCGCTTGCCGCTGGTGGCCTGTTGGGTTTCGTTATCGCTTTGGCGCGCACATCGCGTTCTCAACCCGTTCGCATAGCCGCCGCTACCTATATCCAGATCATCCAGGGTATTCCCGTGTTGATGATCCTGTTTCTTTCTTATTACGGTCTTAGCCTCGCGGGACTGGAATTGCCGCCTTTGGTCGCTGCGGGAGCATCGATGGCGATCTATGCCTCGGGCTATCTTGCGGAAATCTGGCGCGGATGCATTCAAGCCGTTCCCAAGCAACAGTGGGAGGCCTCGGAATCTCTGGCGATGTCGCCTTTGCAGCAATATCGCTACGTTATTCTGCCGCAAGCGATCCGCATATCACTGCCACCGACGGTCGGTTTTGCCGTTCAGGTGGTCAAGAATACCTCGGTCACGTCGATCATTGGCTTTGTTGAACTGGCCCGTGCGGGCACGCTCATCAACAATGCCACGTTCCAGCCTTTCAGGGTCTTCGTGGCGGTCGCCATTCTTTATTTCGCCGTTTGCTATCCACTATCCCAACTCTCGCGTTGGCTGGAAAAGAGGCTTCATGTCGGAAGTAGTCGTTGAAAATGTTCACAAGAGCTTTGGTGCCCTCGAGGTTCTCAAAGGTGTGTCTCTTACTGTCGGACGCGGTGAAGTCTTCGCCCTGATCGGTCGGTCCGGTTCCGGTAAAAGCACGCTTCTGCGCTGCATGAACGGGTTGGAAAAGATCAACTCCGGAAAGATCGAGATTGCCGGACATCCGCTGGGTGGCGATGCGAAATCACTGCGCAACCTGCGCACCGACGTCGGTATCGTCTTCCAGAGCTACAATCTCTTTCCGCATCTCAGTGTCGGCGAAAACATCATGTTGGCACCCCGGATCGTCAAGGGTGTGGCCCGTGGGGAGGCGTTGCAGATCACGCAGGAGGTGCTGCAACTGGTGGGTCTTTCGGAGAAGTTTGATTCCTACCCGGATCAACTGTCCGGTGGGCAGCAGCAGCGCGTTGCCATCGCACGTTCTCTTGCCATGCGGCCCAAAGTCATGCTGTTCGACGAGGTGACATCCGCACTCGATCCCGAACTGACGGAGGAAGTTCTGTTGGTTATGGAGCAGCTTGCGCGTGATGGGATGACGATGATCCTCGTCACGCATGAGATGGCTTTTGCCCGTCGAGTGGCGACGAACACGATCTTTATGCATCAGGGACGCATCTGGGAGGCCGGACCGTCCCGCGATCTTTTCGCCAATCCACAGACGCCTGAACTGCGGCAGTTCGTGAAGGCTGACGTAAAATAAGTGATGCCTTTGTCGGGTCCAGACCAGGCTGGTGTTTTCATAGGAAATATGATGCACCATCATGTGATGGGTCCGACATAATTATCAGCGCTAAGGGAGGAAACGATTGTGACCAAGACGGCGAATGATGGACGGGGAAAGGTCGCGCTTGTGACCGGTGGTGGCACGGGAATTGGCCGGGCCATCTCCAAGGCACTCGGTGCGGCAGGCTATAAGGTGGTGATTTCTGGGCGGCGCGCAGACGTGCTGGAAACGGCTGCCGCGCAACTGTCTGGTGAGACTGGCGGCGAGGTCGTAGCGCTGACCGCCGATGTCGGTGATCCTGCATCCGTACAGGGGCTTTTTGATGCTATTTCAACCCGTTATGGCAGGCTTGACCTGCTCGTAAACAATGCCGGCGTCAGCGTTCCCAACGTATCTTTGGAGGACATCCCCTTCGCAGATTGGACTGCAATTGTCGCCGCCAATTTGACGGGCGCGTTCCTGTGCACGCAGCACGCTTTCCGCTTGATGAAGAGCCAAACTCCGCGCGGTGGCCGGATTATCAACAACGGTTCAATCTCTGCGACAACACCACGGCCCAACAGCGCGCCTTACACTGCGACCAAACACGCCATCACTGGTCTGACGAAATCAACGGCTCTTGACGGTCGCGAGTTCGACATCGCCTGTGGCCAGATCGATATTGGTAATGCAGCATCCGATATGACCACGAAGATTTCCCAAGGTGTCTTGCAGGCAAATGGAATGCTTGCAGCGGAAGCCACCATGGACCCGGTGCATGTGGCCGATGCCGTACTGTATATGGCGGGTCTTCCATTAAGCGCAAATGTGCTGACAATGACGGTTATGGCGACAAAGATGCCGTTTGTCGGACGGGGATAATCCAGACCCTTTTCTGTCCCGTGATTACAAAATGTCGCGCTCCAGAATCTGGTGCGCGACATTTTGACGTTTAGGCTTCATCCGCGGATTACAGGCTGTACTCGTTAGCCAGCGTTACGTGATGATGAATTCGACCTTCGAAGAATTCGGCCAGAACCTCCTCGGTCGCGGCGCGTGCTTCACTGCGCACCGGGCTTGCCAGGGCTTCTTCTACCGCTTGCAGGTTGGGATAGTTAATTGCGAGGATCATCGGCAATTCTGGTGCGCCTTCGTCGCGAGCCTCGGCAAACGAAACGCGGACATCGGTTGCCTGCGGAAATTGCTGCCATTTTGGCAGAATACGTTCGATGACGGCCTTGCGAAACGCTTCGGTTTTGCCTTCTTTGACCTTGCCTTCGAACAGTGCGTAGCGGGTAATCATTCCAAATTCTCCCTTTTTGGTCCCCGAAAAAACTCCATAAGTGCCGCCTGATCCTCGCCGCCCAGCCCAGCGGCTGTCAGCATTCGATGAATCTCGGCACACATAGCTGTCAACGGCATTGCCGTGTTGGTGCGGCGGGCAAGGTCCTGCGCGCCGTTCAAATCTTTCACCATGTTGTCGATGCGGCCGGTGCGGCGGTAATCTTTCGCCACGAAGCGCGGCATGTATTCCTGGAGAATGGCGCTGTCGGCGCGTCCTCCTTTCAGCGCCTGCGGTATCTTGGCGGCGTCCACGCCTGCGTCGAGGGCAAGCTGTGTCGCCTCGGCAACCGCCAGAAAGCCAAGGCCGCAGAGCACTTGATTGATCAGCTTTGTCGTCTGCCCGGCTCCAACCGGTCCCATATGGGTGTAGTTGGTCGATACATGTTTGAGCACATTATGCGCGTCCGCAACATCATCCACCGAACCCCCGGCCATCAGCGTCAATGCACCTGTCAGAGCCTTTGGCGCCCCACCCGAAAGCGGACTGTCCACCCACCGAAGACCTTGTTCCGCCGCTTCAGCAGCCAGTTGCTTCGTCACATCAGGGTCGATGGAGGACATGTCGATAATCAATGTTCCGGGCTTGGCGCCAGCTATAATGCCGGTTTCGCCAAACACAGCCCGGCGCACGATGCTCGGGGAATTAAGACTTAAGATAACATAGTCACTGACGGCTGCGGCCTCGGCAGCGGTATTGGCAGCAAACGCGCCGTGGTCGACCAGTGCCTGAACCTTTTCGGAATTCGGATCAAATACGACGAGATGATTGCCCGTTTGGGCAAGGCGCGTCCCGATAGCGCCGCCCATGGCACCCGCGCCAATCAGCGCGACCCTGTTGCTCATGGTGAATTCTCCTCCAGTTTGGTGACGATATCGTCGACGAGCGCGGCCAGAGGCTGATCGATATCGACGGTGATTGCAGTTTCGTCCGGTGCTGGTGGTTCCAGAGTGGCGAACTGGCTGTCGAGCAAGCTCGTCGGCATGAAGTGACCAGCCCTTGCACCCATCCGCGCCGAAATCAGCGCCTTCGTACCGGCGAGATGCACAAAGATGACCGGCGCGGCAGCCTCTTTGCGGATAAAGTCACGGTAGCACCGCTTCAACGCCGAGCAGCCGATGATCAAAGTCTTGCCAGATGGCGCCAGCTTTTGTCCGACGAGCGAAAGCCATGGCCACCGGTCGGCATCCGTCAAAGGTTCGCCGCGACTCATCTTTTCGATGTTGTGTGCGGGGTGCAGGTCATCGCCATCCAGATAAACCCCGCCGAGCTCTTGCGCGAGTGCAGCGCCGACAGCAGATTTTCCCGAACCTGCCACGCCCATCAATACGATGCGCAATTCCATGTCAAAGTGACGCGGTTATGCCGCCATCGACATACAATATATGGCCATTGACGAAAGATGAGGCTTTGGAGGACAGAAAGATGCAGGCGCCAACAAGTTCTTCCACATTGCCCCAGCGACCGGCCGGCGTGCGTTTTTCAAGCCATGCGGAGAACGCCGGATCAGCAACGAGAGCGGCATTCAGCGGGGTGTCGAAGTAGCCGGGTGCGATGGCGTTGCATTGCAGGCCATATTTCGCCCAATCGGTTGCCATGCCTTTGGTCAGGTTGCCGACAGCGCCCTTCGTTGCCGTATAAGGGGCAATGCCGGGGCGGGCGAGTGCTGTTTGAACGCTGGCAATGTTGATGATCTTGCCGGTGCCACGCTTGATCATGTGGCGGGCAACAGCCTGGCCGACATTGAAAACGGTTGAGATGTTCGTCTTCAGCAGGCGCTCGAATGCATCCGCCGGGAAATCTTCAAGCGGCGTGCGGTGTTGCATGCCAGCATTGTTGACGAGAATATCGATAGCACCGTGCTCGGTTTCGAATGCATCGATGGCAGCGCGAACAGCCTCATGATCCGTTGCATCGAATGCGAGCGTATGCTGGGCGCCAAGGCTTTCGGCCGCAGCCTTCAGCTTGGCTTCATCGCGCCCGTTCAGGATAATTTCGGCACCTGCTGCGGCAAGGCCACTTGCCAGTGCAAAACCAATGCCCTGCGAAGAGCCGGTGATCAGGGCGCGTTTGCCCGTCAGGTCGAAGAGTTCAGTGCTCATATATCCTCCCGAAGCGTTTATCGCTTGGTCTTAACTAAAGGCGATCTGGGTTTTCATCGATTGCCCCTTATCCAAGGCAATTTCAAAAGCCTTGGGTGCATCCGATAATGGCAATGTGTGGGTGATCAATGGTTTGACATCAATCAGCCCGCCTTGCATCAACCGGACGGCGGTGGCGAATTCCTCGTGAAAACGGAAGGAGCCTCGCAGGTCCAGTTCCTTGGCAGTAATCGCCATCATGGGCAGCGACATATCGCCACCAAGGCCAAGCTGGACGATAACACCACGCGGACGCAGCGCCTGGATGCCGCTGATAAGGGCGGGTGCTGCACCCGAGCATTCGTAGAGAACGTCGAAATAGCCCTTGTTCTGACTATATGGCACAAGGCCTTCCGGGTTTTCAGAGAGGTTTACCGTATGGTCAGCACCAACGGTGCGCGCAAAGCCCAGCGCCTTTTCAGAAATATCCGCAGCAACGATCTCACTGGCCCCGGCACGACGGGCGGCGAGAATTGACAATGCGCCAATCGGCCCACAACCGGTGATGAGAACGCGCTTGCCCAGGATTTCACCTGCGCGGCGCGTTGCATGAAGCGTGACCGAAAGCGGCTCCGCCATCGCGGCTTCGCCCGCCGTCAAACCTTCCGCCTTCACACACTGGCTGGCCTTGGCAACCAGCCGTTCGCGAAACGCACCCTGAATATGCGGGAAGGGCATGGCCGATCCATAGAACCGCATGTTGAAGCAATGGTTCGGCAGTCCTTTGTGGCAATATTCGCAAGAACCGCAGGGACGTGACGGTGAAACGGCAACGAGGTCGCCGATTGCAAGCCCGGAGACGCCTTCGCCAAGTGCTGCAACATGGCCAGAAACCTCGTGACCAAGGATCATTGGTTCTTTCAGGCGGACGGTGCCGAAGCCGCCATGGGCATAATAGTGCAGGTCAGACCCACATATGCCGCCGGTGGCCAGGCGGATTTCCACCTCGCCCGGTCCAAGTGCTTCAACGGCGCTTTCTTCGATCCGCAAATCTTTTGGCGCATGAATAACGATCGCTCTCATCGGATGCCTCACAAAACCGGAGTGGGAAGAGGGCGGCCAGTGAAATGCGCCGAGAGATTTTCAAACACGAGCGCACCCATCGCCTTGCGGGTTTCCACGGTGCCGGACGCCATATGCGGCTGTAACAGCACATTGTCGAGAGCGAGGAATCGCGGATTGAGTTTCGGTTCGCCTTCGAAAACGTCGAGTGCGGCAGAGCCGAGTTTCTTGCTTTCCAAAGCGTCGAGCAAAGCCTCTTCGTCGATATTGGAAGCACGGGAGATATTGATCAGCATTCCCTCCGGCCCCAGCGCTTCGATCACCTTGCTGCCGACGATATGGCGCGTTTCGGCGGATGCCGCGAGTGTGACAAAGAGGAAGTCGGAGCGTGCCGCAAGCTCGACCGTATCGGCAATGAAAGTCCAGTCCTTGGCAAAGTCTTTCGGCCCGGTATCGCTGTAAGCAATATCCATATCGAAACCAGCAAGACGCTTGGCGACCTCAAAGCCGATACGGCCAAGACCAAGCACGCCGACCGACTTGCCATGGACACGGGATTTCAGCGGATAGAGACCCTTCGAGGCCCAGTTGCCGCTCTTAACCCAGCTCTCGCCGCCGATCACGCCGCGCGCCTGCGCCAGCAGCATGGCGACGCCGAGATCAGCGACGTCCTTGGTCAATACGTCAGGTGTGTTGGTGACGCGAATCCCGCGTTCGCGGGCGGCATTGAGATCCACTGCATCGAAGCCTACGCCATAGACACTGATGACCTCAAGATTTGGCAAGGCGTCGATCATTGCACGGTTGGCGCCCAGTTCACCACGGGTAGCAATGCCGCGAATGCCGTTTCCATGTTCCTTCAGGAAATCAGCCTTGTCTGAGGCTTCGAAATAGCGGTGCATGGTGAAGTTGGCGTTCAGGCGCTCCTCGTCCCAGGCAGGGTAGGGGCCAACCTGAAGGATTTCGATCGTGCTCAAGATATTTCCTCCAATTCCAATTTTGTTATCGATAACATAATGAGCTTTGTCGCTTTGTCTAGTCCATTTTTCCGACAAATCGGCGAAATGGAACTCAAGCGTTGCTCGTTACATGCACTCCGCAATTTCCCGCTTGACTTATATGTTATCGATACCATAGCGTTGGAAATCACGCTTTGGGAGGAGCAGATGGGGAGCAGTAAATTTCTGGAGTTCCGTGCCGTCTCGAAGGATTTCGGAGGCACGAAGGCGCTCACGGATGTGTCGCTTGAGGTGGGGCGCGGAGAGATTCTGGCTTTGCTCGGCGAAAATGGTGCGGGCAAGTCTACGCTCATCAAGACGCTGGCCGGAATCTATAAGCCTGATGGCGGCGAGATTCTTTTTTGTGGTGAGCCTTATCATCACCGCCCTCCAAAGCCCAACGAGCGTCAGCCGGTCGCGTTCATTCACCAGGATCTCGGTCTTATCGAATGGATGACCGTGGCGGAAAATGTTGGTTTGGCCCAAGGCTTCTCCTTGCGCAGCAAATTGATCTACTGGAATGCCACGGCGCGGCGCACCGCCGAGGCGCTAAAGCTCGTAGGTTGTGACTTCGATCCTTCGACACGGGTGCAAAACCTGACCCGAACAGAAAAATCGCTGGTCGCCATCGCTCGGGCGCTGGCTGTCGAAGCCGACGTTCTCGTGCTGGACGAGCCGACTGCCAGCCTTCCCGCCAATGAGGTCGAGCGTCTTTTCGATGCTATTCGCCCGCTGAAGGAACGCGGTGTGGCGATGATTTACGTGTCGCATCGTCTGGACGAAATTTTCCGCATTGCGGATCGCGTGGCCGTGCTGCGCGACGGTTGCCTCGTGGGAAATACGCCAGTCAAGGACACCAACCCGGACGAATTGATCCGTATGATCGTTGGTCGAAAAGCGGATCAGCTTTTCGCCAAGGCCCATACGACGCCGGGCGAAGTTCTGGTCGATATCAAAGATCTGGCCTGCCGTGGTGCTGGTCCGGTTTCCTTCGATCTCAGGCACGGCGAACTGCTCGGGCTTGTCGGATTGCGAGGAGCGGGGCAGGAACTTATTGGCCGGGCGTTGTTCGGTGCAGAGCCCGCCACCGGAGACGTGACGATCCGTGGCATAACGCCCGACCTTCGAAACCCCGAGACAGCAATTGCCTCTGGCATCGGCCTGATTGCGCGTGACCGTACCGAAGAATCGGTCGCCATGTCACTGTCATTGCGTGAAAATACATTCCTCAATCCAAAGGCCTCCGGGCGCGGTCTGAAAGCGTTCTTGTCCCCTGCGCGGGAGGCGGAGATGGCAAGGGCCATTGGTGAAACGGTGGGCTTGCGACCAAACGATCAGTCACTGGCAATTGAAGCGCTGTCCGGCGGCAACCAGCAAAAAGTTGTCGTTGGTCGCTGGCTGACAACCGGGCGCAAGTTTCTGATCGCCGAAGACCCGACCGCGGGCGTCGATGTCGGTGCGAAGGCCGATATCTATCGGCTGATCGCCGCAGCTGTTGAAAGCGGGCTCGCTGTTCTGGTGATTTCCACCGACTTCGAAGAGATCGCTCATATCTGCCACCGTGCGCTCGTCTTTTCGCGCGGGACGATCGTGCGTGAGCTTACCGGCACCGAACTGACCACGTCAGCTGTCATTGCTGCGGCCTCCGCTTCCGAAGTGGCCTGATTTTCTGGAGAAAGACCATGCAATCCATTCAATCCAACGCGCTTGAACCCACAAAATCAGAGCTTCAGGGTCTGTCGACAGGCGAAAAATTGAAGCGCCTGTTGCCCGTCTACGGTCTCGTGATCCTGACGGTGCTGCTTATTCTGGTTTTTTCGGTCCTCTTGTCCGATACGTTTCCGACGCTGCTCAACCTGCGCTCGATCATTGCCAACAAGACCATCATTGCCATTTTGTCGCTTGCGGCGATGATTCCCATGGCCTGCGGTCGTATCGACCTGACAATCGGCTACGGCATCGTGTTGTGGCATATTTTGGCGATCAGCCTGCAAACCATGTACGGATTTCCATGGCCGATTGCCGTGTTGGTTGTCTTGGTGCTCGGGGCTTTGACGGGGTTGCTCAATGGCCTTCTCGTTGAGGTCGCCAAGATTGACAGCTTCATCGCGACCTTGGGTACTGGCACGGTCATCTATGCTATCGCGCTTTGGTACACGGGCGGTCGCCAGGTGGTGGGTGTGCTGCCGGATGGGTTCCTTGCGCTCAACGGAACGCTTCTTTTCGGCCTGCCGATTACCGGCTTCTACGTGCTGGCACTGGCACTCATCATGTGGATCGTGCTCGAATATCTGCCGATTGGCCGTTACACCTACGCGATTGGTGCCAACCCCAAGGCCGCAGCGCTGAATGGTATCCCTGTTCGCAAGTTCGTCGTTGGTGCTTTCATTGTCTCTGGCGTGCTGTCGGCTGTGGCCGGTGTGCTTCTGGCGTCCCGGCTGCGCATCGGTCAGGCAAGCGTTGGGCTGGAATATTTGCTTCCTGCGCTGGTCGGAGCATTTCTAGGCTCGACCACCATCAAGCCGGGGCGGGTCAATGTCTGGGGCACGATGACCGGGGTTATCATCCTTGCCGTCGGTATCGCGGGTATTCAGCAGTTTGGCGGCTCTTTCTTTGTCGAACCACTCTTTAATGGCGTCACGCTGCTGGTTGCCATTGGCATCGCTGGTTATGCCCAGCGCCGCAGGGGAATTGTCGGCGCACTCAAGCCCAAAGGCATTTCACCGCCACCAGCAGAAAAGTCATCCTGATAGACCAAGTGCATCGCAGATCAGTTCATGTTCAATGGGAGGATAAACTATGAAACGCAGAGATTTTCTAGCCACGACTGCATCGGCCCTGATTGCCATCGTGATGGCGGGTCCGGTTTTCGCTGATGCGCTTACCGACGCCAAGGCCGTTGTCGATAAATACGCCAGCAAGGTTGAAAAGTGGGATGGTCCGACAAGCGGGCCGAAAGCTGCCGCCGATAAATCCGTTGTCGTGGTCGCCGCCGATATGAAGAACGGTGGTATTCTCGGCGTCGTCAACGGCATCGAGGAAGCGGCCAAGGCCATTGGATGGAAAGTGACGGTGCTGGACAGCGCCGGTTCTATCGAAGGTCGCACGGCCTCCTTCGGTCAGGCCCTGACTTTGAAACCCAACGGTATCATCATCACCGGGTTTGACGCGGTTGAACAAAAGCCGGCAATGGCTGAGGCGAAGAATGCCGGTATTCCGATGGTTGCCTGGCACGCGGCACCCGGCGTCGGTCCCGTTGATGAAGTCGGCGTTTTCGCCAACGTCACAACGGACGCCATGGAAGTCTCCAAGGCTGCGGCTGACTATGCATTCGTTGATGCCAAGGGTAAGCCGGGCGTGATTATCTTCACCGATTCCACATATGCCATCGCGATTGCCAAAGCCGACAAGATGAAGGCGGAGATTGAGGCACTCGGCGGCACCGTCCTGGAATATGTCGACACCCCGATTGCCGAAACGTCGCAGCGTATGCCGCAGCTGACAACCACGCTGTTGCAGAAATACGGAGCAAAGTGGACCCACTCGCTGGCGATCAACGATATCTATTTCGACTTCATGGGGCCATCGCTTTCCGCTGCTGGAATTGCCGGTGACGGCGCACCGAAAAGCGTCGCTGCCGGTGATGGTTCAGAAAGTGCCTATCAGCGAATCCGCGCCAAGCAATATCAGTCCGTCACGGTTGCCGAGCCTCTCAATCTCCAGGGTTGGCAGCTTGTCGATGAACTCAATCGTTCCTTTGCAGGGGTAAAGTGGTCCGGTTACGTCTCGCCGCTGCATGTTGTAACAGTCGATAACGTCGAGTTCGATGGTGGACCAAAGAATACGTTTGATCCCGACAATGGTTATCGCAACGAATACAAGAAGATCTGGGGCAAATAAGATATTCGCACCTTGTTCCGGGAGGAGGACAACTCCTTCCGGAACAGATATCTGCATACCACATGCACGGCCTTGTCGTGCGTCGTGGTATGCGTATTTTGCGCCGCAACGTGTTTTAAGGGAAGAGTTGGCTTTATGTCGTTTTTCGAAGTGGATGACCCGGTATTTTCGCGGTTCGTGCTTGGCAATGCGCCACTGAAAAAACTCGCCACCGGGTTCGATTGGGTCGAAGGGCCGGTCTGGTTCGGCGATCACGATTGCCTGTTGTTTTCCGATATACCCAACAATCGCATTCTGCGCTGGAGCCCTGTCTCCGGCATCACCACGTTTCGCGAACCGTCCAATTTTTCCAACGGTCACACCCGCGACCGGCAGGGCCGTCTCGTCAGTTGCGAACATGGCACGCGCCGCGTGACCCGCACCGAGCATGATGGAACGATCACCGTCATTGCTGATCGCTACGAGGGAAAACGTCTCAATTCCCCGAACGACGTGATTGTGGCCTCCGACGACGCGATCTGGTTTTCCGATCCGCATTATGGCATTTCCACAGATTATGAAGGCACGAAATCCGAGCAGGAATTGCCCTGCAATGTCTACCGCGTTGATGGCCAGTCGGGTGAAATCCGGGCTGTCCTGACCGACTTCAATGGGCCGAACGGCCTTGCATTCAGTCCGGACGAGAAGCGTCTTTATGTTGCTGATACGGGTCGTATGTTCTCAAGCGATCCGCAGCATATTCGTGCTTTCGACGTTGGTGAGGGCTGGGCGCTCAAAGGTGGCGATGTTTTTCATGCCATTGCACCCGGCGCGGCGGATGGTATGCGGGTTGATGCCGCGGGCAATCTGTGGTCGTCGGCTGGTGATGGCGTCCATTGCATTGCTCCAGACGGGCATCGTCTCGGTAAAATTCTCGTACCGGAATTGGTATCGAACCTGTGTTTCGGTGGTCGTCATGGACATCGGCTGTTTATAACGGCCACGACCTCCATATATTCCGTATCACTCGCTATTCGCGGCAAGTGAGTCCAAACCGATAGAGAGAGTGCGGGAAGTGGTCATCAGCACATGAAGCAGCCCAGAATACGCAACGACAGATCTCCGACCATGGCAGATATCGCCCGCAAAACGGGTGTGTCACCTATGACGGTTTCGCGTGCGTTCAAATCGGGAAGCCTGATCAACGAAGCCACGCGCGATGCAATTCTGAAGGCTGCCGACGAACTAGGCTATATGTTCGACGCGACAGCCTCGAACCTGCGTTCACAAAAAACCGATTTCATCGCTGTTACCATTCCTTCGATCAATAATGCCAACTTTGCCGATACTGTGGGTGGGTTGTCGGAAGTGCTGAATGCGCGAGGATTCCAGATACTCCTCGGCTACACGAATTACGACATGCAGGAAGAGGAGCGCTTGATCGAGCAACTCCTGCGCCGTAAGCCGCAGGCCATCGCGGTCACCGGCGGCAAACACACACGGCGGGCCAGAAAGCTGCTGGAGAACTCCAATATCCCCGTTATCGAGACATGGGATATGCCCGCTGAACCGATAGGGCATTTTGTCGGTTTCTCGAACGCTGATGCGGTCCGCAGCATGGTGGATCATTTCGTAAACGTCGGCTATCGCCGCATCGCCTTTATCGGCGGTGATGTGAGCCGCGACACGCGTGGCAGCGACCGTAGGTTAGGCTTCATCACCGCCCTGAATGATCACGGGCTGGATGCTTCGCGGCTCATCGATGCCGGTCCTCCACCAATTTCCATGCGCGAAGGGGCCAATGCCATGGCCCGCCTTCTGTCGGAGTTTCCAGACACCGAAGCGGTCATCTGTGTCTCCGACCTTTCGGCGTTTGGCGCCCTGACGGAATGTCAACGCCGTGGTGTCGCGGTCCCCGATCTCATGGCCATCGGCGGTTTCGGTGATTATGAGATCGGCGGAATCTCTGTTCCCGCATTGACAACCATCAACGCGCACGCCCGCCAGATCGGTGCACGCACAGGCTCGCTGATCCTTGATTTACTTGACCACAAAGACAACATTCCCGACGTCACAATTCGTCCCCAGTTGATCGTGCGAGAAACCAGTCGGTGATCGCCATTTAAAAGCCGACTGTACCGCAGCCAGCCAGCCTCATGCTTTGAGTGATGGTCACGTTTAACCAGCTGTTCCTGTTTTTAAGCGCAGGACAGCTGAGCTGCTATAAAAGTGCCGTGCAGATGCTTCCTGCCTTCTTATCAAGCATATCCATCGCAAAAACGGTTATCTCTTGGCTGTGATTTAATGTGTTCTGAGCAATCGCGCTTGCTGTTGGAGCATCTGAAAGCTTTGATAACGCTGCGCGTGGGCACTGGCGATATCGCCCGCGACTGGATCATAGATATGTTGGGCTTGGCTCATGCTTTTCATGGCAGATGCAATATCTGCGAATGCGCCGCTTGCGACGGCACCGAGGATTGCAGAACCAAGCAATACCGGTTCGTCTGACTGCGTGGCGACCACCTGCTTTCCACACGCGTCGGCCAGAATTTGGCGAACCAGATCATGCTGGCCAGCACCACCACTAATGACGACGCGCTTCACATGTGCACCTGCCTCAGCCTGAGCATCGATGATCTGTCGGAGTCCATAACCAATGCCGCAGAGGCCTGCAACATAGAGAGCGACCAGGCTTTCGAAATCCTGATCCACACCAAGGCCTGCGATGACGCCACGCGCGTGCGGATCGGCAAATGGTGCACGATTGCCCAGAAATTCTGGCACGACATGAAGCCCCTTAGCGAGCCGAACAGCGTCAGATAGAGAGCCGACTCGCGATGCGGCTGCGCTGGCGATGAAACTTGGTAATGACGTGCCGAATGATGTGGCCTCCGCTCTCGCATCTGCAGCCGCCGGGTGGAATGCCAGCAAGTGGTCAATTGCGGAGCCGGCTGCACTCTGCCCGCCCTCATTTAACCACATGCCTGGCACCATGGCGGAGAAATAGGGCCCCCACACGCCCGGCACGAAAACCGGTGCTGCGGTAGATGTCATTGTGCAAGAGGATGTTCCGAAAACGTAGGCCAGATTGGATGCCGCGCCATCCAGAACACCAACCGTGCCAATACCTCCGGCATGGGCATCGATCATACCGGCGGCAACCGCTGTCCCGGGATTTAGCCCCATCGCAGCGGCGGCCTCTGGAGTCAGCCCCTGACCAAGTCGTGTTCCTGGTTCAACGATGTGCGTTCCGATTCGAGAAAAGCCTTCATCTGCGAGAACCCCGAGGCCAATGTTTTCAAAATAGCTCGGATCCCATCTCTGCTCGTGGGCAAGATAAGTCCATTTGCAAGTCACCGTGCAGGTCGAGCGCGAAAGATCGCCGCTGGACTTCCAGGTCAGAAAATCGGCGAGATCGAAAAACTGCCATGTGGCATCGAATATCTCAGGTCGATTTTCTTTAAGCCACAGTATCTTCGGGGTTTCCATCTCAGGGGAAATCCGGCCTCCGACATAACGCAAAACATCATGACCCAAGGCATTTATGCGCTCCGCCTCATCAACCGCGCGGTGATCCATCCAGACGATAATGTCCCGTTTTTCATCTTCGGAAGGGCCGACCGGAAGAGACCGTCCATCCTTGCCTACCACGACCAGCGAGCAGGTTGCGTCAAATCCAAGTCCGACCACCAGTGCTGGATCGACAGCGGACATGGCAATCGTTTCACGGACGACGGTGCAGACCGCATCCCAGATTTCGGCGCTGGACTGCTCCACAAGCCCACCGGCTTCACGGAACAGGGAAATGTCGCGTTTGGCCACGGCCAGCATGTTGCCGTCGAGATCAAAAATCCCCGCACGCGCACTGCCCGTTCCGACATCCACACCGATGAGATAGCGCGAGGAATCTGACTTTGACGTCACGTGTGAAGAGGTCATGGTATTGGGCTCTTGCTGGTCTTTAAATGACAAAGGGACGGAGACGTCGATCAGAGATCGACGCTATTGGGAAGAATGACGAGATCGCGAATGGTGACGTTGCGGGGTCTCGACAGCATAAACAGAACCGCGTCAGCGACTTCTTTCGGCTGCATAAGACTGCCATTTGCCAACGCCTCATCCATTTTGGCCTTCGGCCAATCATCGAGCAGCGCCGTGACGACGGGACCAGGCAAGACGGCACCGACGCGCACGCCATGGGGGGCGACCTGCCGACGTGTCGAATGAACGAAGGCCTGCACCGCAAATTTCGAGGCGGTATAGATAGGCTCCCAAACGACAGGAACGACGCCCGCAATCGAGCTGGTAAACAGGATATCACCTGATTTTTGCGCGATCATATGCGGTAGAACTGCGTGAACCGAGCGGAAGGCCGCATTGATATTGAGGTTCAGCATACGGTCCCAGGCATCCGGATTGCCTTCTGCAACCGGCCCGCCAATATAGCCGCCGGCATTTGCGTGAAAGATGTCGAGGCCACCGGCAAGTTCAAGGATACGCGGCAAAATGGCCGACAGGTCCTCACCGTTCAGCAGATCAACCACCAGCGGCTTGGCGCGATCACCGAGTTCCCGGCACAGCGTTTCCAGCTTGTCGGCAGCGCGGTCGATCAGGACAACGGTTGCACCTTCCGCCAAAAGGGTTCTGGCGCATTCGAGGCCGATGCCGGATGCTGCACCGGTGATTGCGGCAACCTTGCCCTTCATGAGTTCAGCCATAATTTCTTCTCCACTTCCTAGAGCGCTTGCGTCCTTCAGGACGCACAAAGGACACTCTCACTTATTGAATCTACGCATCATGCTTTACGAAAACCGGCTCTGACTTTCCTGCCGATGCGCTAGGCACGGCCATGGCTGACACGCGATCGGCGTGCAAGCGAATCGACGATGACTGCAATTGCCAGAACGGCGCCGGTAATCATGTAGCGCAGTGACGAGTTGAGGTTCAAAAGGGTCAGACCGTTGGAAATCGCCTGAATGACGATAATGCCAAGAAGTGCAGAGTAGGCACTGCCACGACCGCCAAAAAGGCTGGTTCCCCCGATGACCGCTGCTGCAATCGCGTTGAGGTTGACATCCCCTGTTCCCGCCTGCTGACTGGACGAGGCAAGACGTGATGCAGACAGGACGCCACCAAGTGCGCCAAGTGTTGAGCACAGCATGAAGGCACTGAGATAAATCCGGCGGACATTGATGCCCGAACGGCGTGCTGCTTCCCGATTGCCACCAACGGCAAACATCGAGCGACCCCATTGCGTCTTCGTCAGCGCGTAGTTCAAGATAACCACCAGGGCGACGAACAAACCAAACATCCATGGCACCCCCCGACCGAGGTTCAGGTAATAGACGGCGGCTTCCAGCACGACGGTGAGGACGGCGGATTTGACAAGCAGATTGCCAAGTGGTTGCGAGGAAAGGTTAACTGCTTCGCGGCGCTTGCGGATCAGCAATCCCGCAACGACCATCACCAAACCGGGCATCAGCGCCAGAGCATGGGATATCCAGTCCGGCATCACCAGGATTTGGCCGAAACGAACCAGAGGTGAGGCATAGGGCAGATTGATGCTGCCTGTCGGGCCAAGAATGTAAAGCTGGAGACCAAGCAGTGCGAGCAATCCGGCGAGGGTGGCCACAAAGCTCGGCATTCCCAGACGATTGTACATCTGCGCATAAAGCGCACCCACTAGCGCACCGGTCAGAAGAGCAGCAAAGATCGCAACGATGACGGGAAGGCCGGAATTGACCCACAGCACGCCAATGATGGCCGATGACAGGCCGCTCATGGAACCGACCGACAGATCGATCTCTCCCAAAAGCAGGACACAGACGATCCCGAGCGAAATGATGCCGACGGTGGCGCAATCGAACAGCAGGTTGACCAGATTGTTCGGTGCCAGAAAAACCGGATTGAGAACACTGAAGACCGTCGAGATGACGATCAACCCGATGGCGACCGGCAGCATGCCCAGATCGCCCGAGCGTACACGGTTGATGAAGCTCTGCACCATGCCCGACAGGCCATCATTATGGCTGACACGTTCATCGCTGCGATCAAGGGCCTGACCCTTGTTTGAGTTGTTCTGGTTCATGCGGTGCTCCCGCTGTTTTCTGTAGGATGACCCGACTTGCGGTCGAGGCGACGGGACACGGAATTTTCTGTGGCTCCTGTGATGGATGCCACGAGTTCCTGATTGGACGCATCAGGGCTGAAAATGCCGTTGTTGCGACCAAGGCGCAACACAACCACACGGTCGGCAACGGCGCGGACATCTTCCATATTGTGGCTGATGATGATGACACCAAGCCCGCGATCCCGAACCCGCTCGATGAGGTTCAAGACCTCTGCCGTCTGGGCGACACCCAGTGCTGCGGTCGGCTCGTCGAGCATGATGATCTTCGGGTCGAGAAGAAGTGAACGCGCAATCGCGACGGTCTGGCGCTGGCCACCCGAAAGCGACGCTATAGGCTCGCGGACGGAGGGAATGCGCGCCGCCAGTTCCTTGAGAAGCGTCCAGGCGCGAACTTCCATGGCGACTTCATCGAGGTTCCAGGGCGATATTTCATGGCCAAGGAAAAGATTGGCTACGACGTCGAGATTTTCGCACAAAGCGAGATCCTGAAAGACGGTTGCAATCCCAAGCTCAAGCGCCCGGCTGGGGCTATCCAGAGAAACCTCTTTGCCACAAAATTCGATGGTGCCGGAGGTCGGTTGATGAACGCCAGCCAGTACTTTGATCAAAGTGGATTTGCCGGCGCCGTTGTCGCCAACGAGGGCAACAACCTCTCCAGCACGCACTTCAAGATCAATGTCGGTCAGTGCCGAGACCGCCCCGAAGTTTTTGGAAATATTGCTCAGGCGAAGAATAGGGTCGCCCTTTTTGGGGGCCGGATCTTGGGCCATGGATTGACACTCTTTTTTGCTTTTAGGGGTCAGCCCGGCCGGGCACATGGCCCGACCGGACATCCTTGGGAGATGTCTTACTGGATGCCGAGTTTCTTGCAGCCTTCGGCATATTCGCCTGTGCATACCTCTGCCGCCGTCTGAATCTTCTTGTCGAAGATTTCAGCCTTGATGTTTTTGGCTGTGACAACCGCAGGGATAAAAAGCTCGGATGGGGTGTCGTACAGCGAGGTCTTGGCTTCAGGCTTTTCACCCTTGAGAAGCTGAACCGCAACCTTGGCGGCGGCGGCGGCAACGACTTCCGATGGCTTGGAGATCGTGTTGTACTGATCACCGGAAATAATCAGTTGCAGAGCTGCAATCGTCGCATCATTGCCGGTTACCGGCGGAACGGGATTGACGCCAGCAGCCTTGAAGGCTGCAATCGCTCCGCCGCCGGTGCCGTCATTGGCTGCGACCACGCCCTTGATGTCGCCACCAAAACGGGTGATCTGGCCAGACGCCCATTCCTGCGCCTTTGGTGGTGCCCATTCCGGAGTGTCGAATTCGGCGAGAGTCTTGTAGCCGGAATCTTTCAGTCCGCTATGAATACCGTCGCGAATAAGGCCGGCGGCCGCATCCGTTGGAGACCCGTTTATCTGCAAGACGCCTGCGCCTGCGGGAACGCCCGAAGCCTTCAGATGCTCCACGAGTGACTGGGCGATTGCGTGGCCGATGCCTTCATTGTCGAAAGAGACGTAGAAGTCGGCAGGCTTTGCGGGGATCGGACGGTCATAGGCGATGACCTTGATGTCCTGGGACTGCGCGATTTCGACCAAGGCGGCTGCTGCTGCCGAATCGACGGGGTCGAGCACGATAACTTTGGCACCTTGCGCAATGACCGAGTTGAACTGCTGTTGCTGAAGCGCTGTATCGCCATTGGCGTTCTGATAGATGACCGTGCACTTAGCGCAGAGCTTAGCCATCTCAGCCTTGAAACCCGGATAATCGTGATTTTCATAACGCGTCGATGCCTGATCAGGCATCAGGAACGCGACCGTTGCTGCATCCTGCGCGTATGCAGAGCCAGTGAGCATGGCAAGCGCAGCCGATGCCATCATTGTTGAGCGAAAATTCATAGTCTCCTCCTTTGATATATAACCATGTCGAGAGAAGCATTCCGGTTTTACTGTCAGGGGCTGCGCCACAGCGGCACGCGCCTTGTCTGCGCGAGCTGGATGTTCCAACACGACCAACACTACCGGTTTTCGCAAATGCTCCCGATCGACCCTCCACAGTCAACCAATTTCATCGATTGCGCAGGTTGCTCAATCGATGGAGCATATTTGTCACGAAGTCATAATGGTGTCAAGTTGAGTTTGAAATGGAGACGCCCGTGAATCAGAAAAAGCTTACAAAGAAGACGACGATCTACGATCTGGCCGAACTTGCGGGAACGTCTGCCAGCGCCGTCAGTGCTGTCCTCAACGGGAGTTGGAAAAAACGCAGGATTAGCATTGCGCTTGCGGAGCGCATCAATCGCATCGCCGACGAACAGGGTTATGCGGTTAACATGCAGGCGAGTTTGCTCAGACGGGACAACTCGAAAATCATCGGCATGATCGTGCCGAAGTACGACAATCGGTATTTTGGTTCAATTGTCGAGACATTCGAAACCATGGCGCGCGCGCGCGGACTATTTCCGATCATCACCTGCACCCGTCGTGATCCTGAGCTGGAGATCGAAGCGGCCCGCGCCATGCTTTCCTATCAGGTTGAATGGCTGGTCGCGACCGGCGCGACGGATCCGGACCATATCAGTGACATGTGTATTGCAGCTGGGGTGGGAAGTTTGAACCTTGATCTTCCCGGAACGAAGGCGCCATCGATCATTTCCGACAACTTCGGCGGCGCGCGGGAATTGACAAGGCGTATTCTCATCAAAAGCAAACACGAGCACGGCGCGGCACAACCGCTTCTTTTCATCGGCGGCCGCGCAAGCGACCATAACACATCCGAGCGCATTCGCGGATTTCGCGCTGCCCACCAAGATATCGGCGTTCGCGTCGACGAAAGCCATATTCTGGCAAGTGGCTATGCCCCTGAAAAAGCTGAGGGATCGCTGGCGGCACTCGCGACGTCGGAAGGACATCTGCCGAGCGGTATGTTCGTAAACTCCACGATCTCGCTGGAAGGTGTCATGCGATGGATCAAGCGGTCGGGCCACTATAAAGAGCAATCACCTCTGATCGGGTGTTTCGATTGGGATCCGTTCGCCGATTTATTGGGAGACAAGATAGAGATGGTTCGGCAGGACGTTCAAGGCATGTTGACCGAGATATTTACAATCATCGACAGCGGGGCGTCCAGCACAACGGTTATACAGGTCCCACCGATCTTCGTGACAGGTGATCAGCCCGTACCAGTATATTAGAAGCCTTATTGTGTGCGACCAGGACCGGGGCTGCCGCAAAAATAGCGACAGGGTTGGTAAAGCGCAGATCATTGGGGATCTGCTAGAAATCCCCTTTATTTCTGTCGAATAGCGAGGTGCAAGTCTCCACCAACCCCGAACGCACGCACGGGAAATTCCCGCCGTAGCGCAAGGCGAAGACGCACCGAGACTGCCACTTCATTCAGATTCTCAAGCCGTCGCTTCCGAAGAAATGCAGATTTGCGTTGTCGAACGTCAACATGATCTCATCTCCCTTGCGAGGAGAAGCAACGCCAGGAAGTTTGGCCGCGACGGATGTGGAACCGCCTATATCGAGATAGACAATGGTGACTTCGCCCAGCTTTTCACTATGGACCACCTTGCCTTTGATTCTGGCAGTCTCTTCCGTTGCGGGATACAGGTGTTCTGCCCGGATGCCGGCACTCAGTTCCAAATTGTCTGCCATCGCTGCCAGGCTGGTTCGATCCGTCACATCGATGATGTTGCCTGCCATTACGATGTCGCTGCGGCTCTCTTTTTTCTGTAGTTTTGCCGGTATGACGTTCATCTCCGGCGATCCGATGAAGCGCGCAACGAAAAGGTTTTGTGGCGTGTCGTAGAGTTCCATCGGCGAGCCGATCTGCTCGATGCGTCCGGCATTGAACACGACGATCCTGTCTGCCAGGGTCATCGCCTCGACCTGATCGTGGGTCACGTAGATCATCGTGGTGTCCGGCATCGCCTCATGCAGACTGGCGATCTCCATGCGGGTCGCAACGCGCAGAGCGGCATCCAGGTTCGACAGGGGTTCGTCGAACAGGAACACTTCCGGATCACGCGTAACGGCACGACCGATGGCAACACGCTGGCGCTGGCCTCCCGAGAGGTTCTTCGGGCGACGATCCAGATAGGGCGTGAGCTGCAACATATCGGCGGCACGGCGCACGCGCGTATCGATGTCGCCCTTCGCCATGCCACTCACCTTCAATCCGAAGGCCATGTTGTCGTAAACCGACATGTGCGGATAAAGTGCGTAGGACTGGAAAACCATGGCAATGCCACGTTCGCCCGGCGGCACCTCGTTGACGACGGTGTTTCCGATTTTAAGCGTGCCGGATGTGATTTCTTCGAGACCTGCGATGATGCGCAGCATCGTGGATTTGCCGCAGCCGGAAGGCCCGACAAAAACGACGAACTCTCCCTTGCTGATGTCGAGATCTATGCCGTGAAGCACAGAAACGGCCCCGAACGACTTCTTGATTTGATGTAACGAAATTCCAGACATGATTTCCTCCCGCTAGAGCGTTTCCGCCTTTCTCCGAAACGCGAAAATGCTCTATCTATATGTTTTAGAGCATTATCCGGACGCAAAACCGCTGCGCACTTTTGCTGGAAATGCTCTAGTCTTTTACTGAACCTTGGTGGATTGAGCCGCGCGCCATTCTTCGTATTCGGCGCGCGCTTCGTCCTTAAGGGGATAATACTTGCGCAGATCGCCGCCCTGCGAGAGACGAAGGCGGGAGAAATCTTCCCATTCCGAATGTTCGCTCGCGATTTTCAGCGCCTGCTCGGCAAACTTGACCGGCACGACAATCGCGCCGTCATCGTCGGCGACGATGATATCGCCAGGCATGACCAGCGTACCGCCGCAAGCAATGGGAACGTTCACGGCGTGTGGAAAAAGGCTGGTCTGCGTATGGAAATTGGGGGTTGAGCCACGGGTCCACATCGGCAGGCCGATTTCGCGCGCCTTGCGGGTATCGCGAATACAGCCATCTACGATGACGCCCGCCCCGCCACGACCCTGGAGGTAGGTAATCATCATCTCGCCGAAAACGCCGCTGCGCATGTCGCCACGTGCATCGACCACGACGACATCGCCTTCTTCAACCTGATACAGAACCTGTCGGTGCATCTGCGCTTCCGGGTTTCCGTATTCATCGATGTCATAGACATCTTCGCGCTTGGGAAGAAATTGCAACGTCAGCGCCGGTCCGGCAATGGTCTTGCCGGGAGAGACGGAAACAGGCCCGCAGATATGCGCATCTCTTATGCCGATTTTACTCATTTCGCCGCTCAGCGTCGCGGTGCCGATTTCGGCAAGCGCCCGGATCAGTTCTTTGGAGGGGCGGACAATTGTTGGTATCTGCATGGGAGATCCTGCATCATTAAAAGAGGGTGGGGAGCCGGGCGGGACGATATCTCCGCCCGGCGATCAATGATTACTTCTTTGCAGAAGCCAGTTTTTCGATTTCAGCCTGCGCCCAAGCTGCGGCATCCTTCGGCGACTTGCCGTCAACGATCATCTGCTGCACGGATGTGGAGACGATCTTTGCGGTATAGACCTGAGACGCGAGCGGTGTCGGCGCGCCTTTGAAGCCAATCGTCAGGCCGTCTGTCGCAAGCTTGTCGAAGTTTGCAAAAGATGGATTGTCCTTGAAGAGCGGCATGCTCTTGGCCAGAGCGGGGAAAATTGGATACCAGCGGCCGCCTGTTGTTTGGATCAGCTTCTCGTAGTTTTCAGGCTGGAAGAAATACTGGATCCATTCCTTGGCAAGCGCTTCCTGTTTCGTCTGGCTGCTGACCAGCCAGGAGAAGGTACCGAGCAAGGTTGCCGAACGTCCCTTTTCGCCCGGACCCTTCGGGATATTGATCAGAGCAGAATTTTCCAGCAGCTTCTTGTCGTTTTCCACCATCCAGGAATAGACGCTGGGCGGGTTCATAATGAACGCGGCCCGGCCCGTCTGATAGGCGGTGTTGTTGCCGCCGTCATCCCAGGTTACGACGTTGCGCGGAATAGTGCCTTCTTCATACATGTCCTTGATGAACTGGTATGCCGCCACTGTTTCAGGAGAGTTCCACGTCACGCTCTTGCTGTCTTCGGCGAACATCGCGCCACCGAAGGACCAAAACAGCATACGCAGCTGGGATTCAGCGTCGTTGGCGTTGGAAAGCGGTATTCCGAGGCCGACATATTGCGGGTTCTTCTTGATGATTGCCTGACTGACCTTGCGAAGATCGTCCCATGTTTCCGGAACCGGCAGTCCGGTCTCGGCAATCAGATCTTTGCGGGCGAACATCGGCACAAGGTCGATTTCGATCGGAACGGAATGGGCATGACCTTCATACATGGCCTGCGGCACGACGCTTTCGTATACGCCGCCATCACGGGCGCGCATGGCGGCAAGAACGTCGTCCAGTGGCTTGGTCAGGCCGCTCTGCGCGTAATATTGAGAATTCTGGCCTAGCTGCATGAAAGCGTCAGGTGCAGCCTTGCCTTCGAAGGCGGAAGCGAGACGTTCGGTCAGAACGTTTGCAGGAACGACGACATATTGAACGTCTATGCCCTTCGCCTTGCCAAAGTCTTTCGCCATCTGGCCGATCAGCGCGTCTGCGTCCTTGTTGAACGCCTGCAAGCCCCACACGGTGAGATCCGCTGCACCTGCCGCCGTAGCAGCGCATAGCGCCAGCACAGATGCCATCAGGGTCGTTTTGAGTTTTATCATGTTGTCCTCCTCAGGTTGATAAAAAGTGTCAGCCTTTGACGCTGCCCGCTGCCAGTCCTTCGACGATGTAGCGTTGGGCGCCAAGGTAGATGATGAGTATGGGAATGATCGCCAGAACCGAGCTGGCCATGAGCTGGCCCCAGATGAACGTGTCACCCATCACCAGTCCCGAAAGACCGGCGGTGAAGGTTTTTGCCTGATCCGAATAGACGTAGACCAAAGCGAACAGGAACTCGTTCCAGGCATGGGTGAAGGCAAACAGCGCAACCACCGCAAGGCCGGGTGTGGCAATCGGCAACACCACACGGATCAGCGTTTGCAGACGCGTGGCGCCGTCCATCTGCGCCGCCTCGTCCAGCTCCAGAGGGATCGTGTGGAAGTAGCCGATCATCATCCATGTGCAGAAAGGCACGGTGAATGTGAGATAGGCGACGATGAGGCCGGGCCGCGTATCGATCAGACCGAGGTTCTGCAAGACCAGAAACAGGGGAATGAATAGAAGCGAGGGTGGCAGCAGATATGCAGCTACGATAAGCCGCGCGGCGTTGACACGCCCTTTGAACTTCATGCGGGCGATGGGATAGGCGGTCAGCGCACCGAGGCATACCGAGATCAGCGTCACGCCAACGGCAACCACGAAACTGTTGAAAAGATAGCGCAGGAACGGTGAACCGAACAGGGCTTCCCGATAATTCTCCAGCGTCGGCTCATGCGGAAACAGGGTGGGCGGCAGTGCGTAGATTTCACGCGGGATTTTGAATGATGTGACGACGACCCAATAGACCGGCGCCAACGACCAGAACAAAGCGATCGCGATACCGATTGCAGTCAGGATGTTGCGGATGAGTTTGGTTCTTTTTCTCTCCACCATGGTCTTATTCTCCGTCCCGGTTGAGCATGCGTTTGGTCAGCAGGAAGATCAGGATGACGAACACCGGCACGACCGAGACAATGACCGCCGAACCGAGGCCGAGCTGGCTCTGGGCGATGGCAAAGTCATAGGCCAGTGTCGGCATGATGTGCGTGCGACCTGCCGGACCGCCGCCCGTCAGCACGAAGACCATTTCGAACGAGTTGAATGTCCAGATGGTGGACAGCATAACGGTCACCGCCATGACACCACGCATTTGCGGCAGCGTGACAGAGAAGAAGCGGCGAACGATACCGGCACCGTCAATAGCGGCAGCTTCGTTGAGATCCGACGGAATGGAGGCAAGCGCTGCCACAAACATCATCGTAAAGAAGGGCAGGCCCTGCCAGACCATAGCGATGGCCACTGCAAACAGGGCAACCGAGGGATCAGACAGCCAATAGACCGGCTTATCGGACAGGCCCAGCAAAAAGACGAGATATTGGAGCACGCCGCTCTGTTCGTCGAAAATCCATTTCCACGAGAGACTGGCGATCATGCCCGGGACAGCCCAAGGCAGGAATGCCAAAGCACGAATAACACCGCGCATGGGCATTGGCTGGGATAAAAGCACCGCGAATGTCAGGCCAAGAACCAGCTTTACTGCGACCGTGCCCAGCGTCAGCACCAGAGAGTTCCACGCTGCAAGCCGGAACTGCGGGTCGGCAAACAGTTTTGCGAAATTCTGGAAGCCGACAAAGACGCCTGGCTGTGCGACGGCACGGCTGGTAAAGGCCGTCGAGATACCATCGATCAGCGGATAGGCGACGAAGGCTGCAAAGATTGCGGCAGCCGGTGCGAGGAAAAGATACGCGACCAGCCAGTCCGGCTTGTGACGACGCTTGCGCGAGGGGAGTGGCGGGCTGGAAAAGCCCGCTGGAACCGATGACGTAGCCATGGTGATTACCTCGTGCTTGCTGCTTCGGCTTCTGCCGCCTGCATCAATCCGCGCATGTAGCCGACCGCGTAGATACGCCCCAATCCCTCGTAGCCAGGATTGGCATTGGGCTCACCCCACATCACCGGGGCGTGGTCAGGACGCATGACGCCCTTAAAGCCAATGTCGCGATACGCCTTGATGGTAGCGTACATGTCCGTCTTTCCCTGGCCGTGGAACGTCTCGGTAATGTGATGGGCATCACCTTCGATATCGCGGAAATGGACAAAATGAATTCTGCCGTCGCGGCCTAACTGTCGGATTGTGGCCGGAACATCGGCATTCATCGCTGCGAAATTCGCTTGGCAAAATGTGATGCCGTTGGCAGGACTGTCGGAAATCGATAGCAGTCGCTCGAAAGCTTCTACGCTGCGCATGATACGACCGACGCCCAAGAGCGGCGACAGTGGTGGGTCGTCGGGATGCATTGCCAGCTTGACGCCAGCCTTTTCGGCAATCGGCGCAACGCGCTTGATGAAGGTTTCGAGAGTGCCCCAGAGCAGCTCTTCCGAAACAGTAACCTCACCCTTGGAGCGGTGGTCTTTTTCGATAATGGAATGATCGTAACTGGTGGTCAGCGCCCCGCCGGGCAAGCGTGTCGTTGTCGAGGTCCGCATCCAGCCGTGGACCGCCATCCAGCTATAGCAAAACACTTCGATCCCCAGCGCGCCCATGTTTTCGATCACTCGAATGACGCGTTCGATCTCTTCCTCACCTTCGGGAAGGCCGAGTTTGATGTTGTTCATCGGAACCCAGCCTTCGAGAACGCCGATCTTGAAGCCGAAGTCCTCGTAGGATTGCTGCACCTTTGCCAAGGTCGGCAGCTCCCATATAGGGACATCCAACGTCACGTCCCGGATTGTCACGCCATCGACAACACCCATTTCACGGCCGTAATGCCATTTGGAGTTCACCTCTGGCTCAAGGCACATCGCAATTCTCATGACTTCCTCCCAAACCAGCATTTTTTTGCTGGACACACCATAAATGTTCATATATGAACTAATATGCTTCTTATATGAACATTAGCGCTAAATTTACTCGTCCGTCAAGGCGCAGGAGGCCACATGCCGAACAGCAATCCGACGATTGAAAGAATGATGCAGATTTTCGAGGTCATCGAGAGCGTCGGCGATGCGGTGTCGCAAACCACACTGGTCGAGAGAACGGGGCTCGCACGTTCCACGGTTTACCGATTGCTGAACTCTCTAACCGAGTGCGGTATGCTGAGGGAGGTTTCGGCGGGCCGGTTCGCGTTCGGTGGGAGGATGTTACAACTCGCTGAAAAAGTGACGCCGGGCTCCGACTTCATTTCACGGCTGCGGTTCCTGCAACCAATCCTCGACAAACTTGCGTTGGATATTGGCCAGACATGCAAGATTTCGGTGTTTGAGAGAGGCGCAATCATGGTGGTTGCGGGAGCCAGCGCCCGCACGCCTCATGCAATGAGTTATACCATCGGCGAATATTTGCCTCTCCATGCAGGTGGCGCAAGTAAAGTCCTGATGGCTTATCTCGAAAATGCGCAACGCCAGCGGCTTTTGGGCAACAACAGGCCCTCTCTCACCGAGCGAACCATCGTCAATATGGATGAGTTCGAACATGAAATGCGTCTTGTCCAGGAAAGAGAGTGGGCGGAAGATCCGGGCGAGTATAGTCTGAGCGTATGCTCTTACGCGGCGCCTATTCGTGGCACGGGCACCGAAGTGATCGCTGCGCTGAGTGTTCCCTTCATGTCAGGGACAAGCGACGATGACCGAGCAGCAATTCTCCATGGTACTATTGTTGGCGCCCGCAAGCTTTCAGATGAATATCGCCGGTTCATCTGAGTGATTATCGCCCAGCCGGACTTCACGATTTTGTTGGCGTTGAAAAATCGAAGCGGATGGCGACATCAGACACGTTGTAGTCGCACTTATCACGAACCGAACCACTGGTACGGTTCCGTCGCGGACGCGCCGTTCTTCAGAGGTGGGCGACGGCGCTCCGCTCGTCAAACAATCTGGTGAGACCGTTCTGCTGGCGAATGATGTTCACCAAGGATCGTAGGGCCGGATGGCCGTGGCGGCGGCTATCGTAATAGACATGGAATGGCTCACCTGCCGATGCATGGTCGGATAAAACCACCTTCAAGGTACCTTTTCGGATTTCGTTCGCAATCCGAGCCTCCAACAAATATGCCAATCCAAGGCCGGCCTTTGCCACCGCTATGGTGGTCGCCGTGTCATTGATAGTGATCGAACCCGGCACGCGCAGCCTTACGGTTTCGTCGCCATCCGACAACTCCCATCTGAATGCGGCGTTATCGCCAAGAAGAAGCTGGAGGCAGGTATGCTGAGCCAAGTCGTCGATGGCGTTCGGAGTGCCGCGTTCCTGAAGGTAAGCGGGTGACGCCGCAACCACCCACCGCTGCGGGCCGGTCAGGGCCAAGGCAACCATGTCCTCCGGTACGGTATGGCCGTAGCGGAAGCCTGCGTCATATCCCTCAGCGACAATGTCGATCGGGCGGTCCTCCACGACAACTGTTATCCTGACCTCCGGGCACTGCCGTGCGAACTCCGGCAGCGCAGGCGCGATTAGCAGATGGGCGGCATCGGCAAACGCATTGACGCGAAGCTCGCCAAACCGGGCAGCGCCGGGTGCTTTTAGCGAATGCAGGGCCGCGCCAATGACATCAAACCCTTCGGCAAGTCGAGATGCGAGTTCCACGCCAAGATCCGTCGGTGCCACGGCCCGGCTTGTACGGTTCAATAATTTGGCGCCAAGGCGGCTTTCCAGACGCCGTATCGCGTGGCTGGCAGCCGATGGCGTCATGCCGAGTTCGATCGCCGCCGATTTGAAGCTCTGCCGCCGCACGATGGTCGTGAAGAGTCTCAAATCCGCCAGATCGACGCGCTCGAAAAAATCCATGATGCTTCTGCTTCATCGTTAGATTGAATCCTGCTCATCATAAAACATGCGGCTTTGGGCCTGGCAATTGCTATTACAAGTCATGAGAACTTTGAGGAGGAAGTAAGATGTTCAATGGATTTGTGTTTGACGACCTCAAGGGCAAGCGTGTCCTCGTAACAGGAGGTTCGACGGGAATTGGTGCGGCGGTCGCGTCGGCATTTGCGGCACAGGGTGCTCGCGTCGCCATTCACTTCAACGAAAGCCGCGATGCCGCCGCTGACCTTCACGCCCAGCATCCTGAGAATACCGTGCTCGTTCAGGGCGATCTGGGTGTTCCCGGTATCGGCGTAAAGGTCGTTGAGGAGGCATCACGTCTTCTCGGGGGTCTCGACGGCATCATCAACAATGCGGGCGGAATGTTGGGACGAGTGCCGACCACGGAAGCCACTTCCGAGCATTTCGACCGCGTCCTGGACCTGAATGCAAAGTCACTCTGGGAGGCAAGCGTCGCGGCCCACCGCCACATCGTTGCGTCCGGGGGTGGGTTCATCATCAACACAACGTCGATCGCAGCAAGAAATGGCGGTGGCGGTGGTGCCGTACTCTACGCAGCGGCAAAGGCTTTCGTCAGCAGTCTGACCCGAGGGCAGGCCAAGGAATTCATAAAGGACAAAATCCGGGTGAATGCGGTTGCTCCTGGGTTGATCCAGACACCATTCCACGACCGGTATACGTCGGCGGACGTCATGGCCGCGCAGCGAGTGACCATCCCCATGGGACGGGAAGGAACGCCGGAGGAATGCGTCGGAGCGTTCCTCTTCCTCGCCTCTGAGGCTATGTCCGGATACATCACCGGGCAGGTCATCGAGGTGAACGGCGGACAATTGATGCCATAAGGAGATAGACATGAACTATAGAGAATTTGGTAAGACGGGACGTTCGGTTTCGGACGTCGGTTTTGGTGCATGGGCGATTGGCGGCTCGTGGGGCGATGTTTCCGAAACGGATGCGCGGGCGGCGCTTAACGCTGCCTTGGATGCAGGTACGACATTCATCGACACCGCCGATGTTTATGGTGACGGGCGATCCGAGCGGATCATTGCTGATGTCCTGAAAGAACGTGGCGGCGAAAGGCCATTCGTTGCCACCAAGGCGGGACGTCGCCTGTCACCGCACGTGTCCGAAGGTTACAACAAGGAGAACTTGGTCTCGTTTGTTGACAGGTCGCTCGGTAACCTCGCAACGGATTGTCTTGACCTCGTTCAACTCCATTGCCCGCCAACGGAGGTGTACTATCGCCCCGACGTTTTCGAAGCTCTGGAATCGTTTATCAAGGCGGGGAAGATCCGAAGCTACGGTGTTTCCGTCGAGAAGGTTGAAGAAGGCCTCAAGGCGATTGAATATCCTGGCGTAGCGTCCGTCCAGATCATCTACAACATTTTCAGGCAGCGCCCGGCCGATCTATTTTTCCGCGAAGCCAAGCGCAGGGGCGTGGCGGTGATCGTTCGGGTTCCTCTTGCATCCGGTCTGTTGACTGGCAAGATGAATGCCCAGACCACCTTCGCTGCCGATGATCATCGGGCATTTAATCGCAATGGGGAGGCGTTCGACAAGGGTGAGACATTCTCCGGCGTCCCTTATGACGTGGCGCTAGAAGTCGTCGAAGATATCCGCAGGCTTGTTCCGGGTGACGTGACAATGGCCCAGTTCGCTTTGCGTTGGATTCTCATGAACGAGGCTGTCAGCACGGTCATCCCAGGCGCCAAAAACGCCGATCAGGCTCATGCCAATGCTTTGGGGAGCAGTCTCGCTGCAATCTCGCCATCGGCGATGGAGAAGCTCAAAGCTATCTACGAAAGCCGAATTGCGTCTCACGTCCATCAGATCTGGTGATCGTACTAAGCATACTTTGGAATTAAGTATGAAGGGTCATCAGGAAATGTCAGAGCGATTGGGCGATCCCACCCTGAAAGGGTCGCCCTTTCAATATTCTTGTCGACCTTTACCTAGCCAATCGGCTGGCTGGTCGCAACAATCCTGTCTGACGAATGCGCCAACTCTATCGCAAAGGCAGTATATGTTTGCCTTCAGATCACATCACCACGCGGATTGAGAGCGCTCATGGACAAAATTTTGCAGCAATTTTTGGCGATTGCAGAAACTGGATCTTTTAGTCAGGCTGCGAACTCGCTCTTTGTGACCCAGCCTACCCTGACCTTCAACATGAAGAAACTCGAGGAGAGCTTGGGTGTGCCGTTGTTGACGCGCTCGTCCAAGGGCACGACGTTGACACCCTATGGTGAGACGCTTTTTGAGAATGCGCGCATGATGCGCCGGCTTTACGACAACACGTTGAAGTCCCTGGAAGCGCAGCGCATTGGGGTTGAACGCGGTTTGAGCATCGGCACCGGCTATTCATGGTGGTTTCTGTTTTTGCGCGACCTCGTGTTCAAGCGGAACCAAGAATTTCCCACCGCCCCTTTGCACGTGAGTTTTGGCAATCAATTGCATTGCATGGATCAGCTATTGGCTGGGGAGATTTCGCTTTTTCTTGGACACGAAATACCTGGACTGGCGCGGGACTTCGGTACGAACTTCATACCTTTGGCGCGCGCGCGGTTAAGTTACTTCGCGCGTCCGGGTCACTTGCTTCTGGATGCGCCACGGCTGCGCCCGGAGATATTGGCATTTCCGCAAGTCCTGAGTGGATTGCCGGAAACAAGGCACAGGCGGCTTTTGCAGGCGAACTCCAGAGAGGACGTCGGGCGTGTCTTACAGGAAGACCGGTATGTTTTCGCGTCCAATTCGTTAAGCGCTTGCATCGAATTCGCTCTCAACAGCGACGCAGTTTGCCATCATGCCACTGTTATGAAGAGTTTTTTTCTCCAGCGCGGCCTTTGCGAAATCGAACTTCGAGAAACGGAAGTTGTTTGGGAAACCGTTGGTATCTACGTTCCTGAGGACGAAACGAGCGATAAGCGTGTTGCCGAGCTGATTACGGAAATCAAACATGCTATCGCTGCCGCGCTTGTTGGCCGGGAAGACCAGCTTCATCAGAACCCATAGATTTTATCTATGTTTCGTCGCTAAAATCGTATTATTCTTATATGTAATTCCTTGGTACCTAGTGAATCTCTGTTGGAGGAGAACGGCTGTCGGCCTGGGAGGTTACCATGACATATTCGCTTAATCGGCGATATTTTCTGAAGTTTACAAGCATTGCGGCTGCGGCAAGCGTTTTCAGAGCGCCTTTTGCGGCGGCGCAGGCCGAGCGTCTGCGGTTGATTTTCTGGGGTGGTCAGGATCGCGCTGACCGTACAAGCAAGGCCGGGGACATTTTTGCGGCCAAGACAAACATCTCGGTGGAAAGTGAATTTCTTTCATGGAACGACTACTGGCCGAAGCTTGCGACACAAATCGCAGGCGGTAATGCGTCGGACATCGTCCAGATGGACTACCGGTACATCGTGGAATACGCCAAACGCAACGCCATAGCGCCCTTGGACGAATTTGTCGGCAAGGAGCTTCTGCTCGAAGACTTCGACAAGGATCAGATTGCCGGCGGATCGGTGGGTGGAAAACTCTACGGCGTCAGCTTGGGTGCGAATTCCTCCGCGTTGATCATCAACAAGGCGGTGTTTGAAGAGGCTGGCATTGAAGCGCCGGGCAACGAACTCACCTTTGACGATCTCCATGGCTTTGCAGAAAAGTTCAAAAGCAAGAATGTGCGTGGCGGCATGAAAGTCACTGCCGACTCGTCTGGTCTGGAGCCGGCTTTTGAGAACTGGCTGCGCCAACGTAAAAAATCGCTCTACACGACCGACGGAAAGCTTGCGTTTGACGAAGCAGACGGCGCTGAATGGTTCAAATTATGGGCTGCATTGAGGGATGCTGGTGTCTGTGCTGGCGCAGAAGATCAGGCGCTCGACACGGGATCGATCGAAAGCTCCATGCTGGTGATCGGCAAAGCCGCGATGATTTCCTCGAATTCCAATCTGCTGATTGCGCATCAGGGTCTCGTCAAGGACAAGCTGTCTCTCGGTGCCTGCCCGCGGATTGCTCCCGGATCGGGAGGTGGCCACTATCGTAAGCCGGCGATGTTGTTTTCCATAGCAGCATCCTCGCAGAGCAAAGCGGACGCGGCAAAATATATCAGTTTCATGGTCAATGATCAGGATGCCGCCAAGGCCGTCAGTACGGAGCGCGGAATCCCTTGTTCCGCAGCCATCCGTGATTTTCTTGCTCCGACCCTGGGCGACGAGAAAAAATCGATGTTGGAATTTGTTGCCAATCTAGGAGATCTGCTCGGCCCGATCCCTCCGTCCCCTCCATCGGCTGCGGGGGAGATCGAACTCTCCATCCTTCGCACGCTCAGCCAGGAGGTTGCTTTCGGACAGAAGACGCCGGACGAAGCAGGAAGCGCACTCGTTTCCCAGGCCAACGACCTTTTGAGCCGAGGCTGACATGACGACAAAAATCGATGATCAGGCCATCCCTTTGCCCAAGGGGATGGCGGCGGGGAAGCCACGCCTGTGGTTTTCAGCACGCGAGCGCGCCGGGTACACATTTCTTCTTCCGTGGGCGATTGGATTTCTGGGGCTATCCGTTGGCCCCATGCTGTGGTCTTTGTACCTCTCGTTCACGAATTTCGATCTTCTCACCAGCCCAAAGTGGGTGGGTGCGAGTAACTATGTGCGGATGTTCTCCTCGGACCCGAAGTTTCTGACTTCGATGCGGGTGACCTTCTCTTTTGTGCTGTTTTCGGTGCCGTTGAAACTCGCCTTTGCTCTCGGCGTCGCACTGCTACTCAACAGAGGCATTCGCGGGCTTTCGCTCTACCGCGCCATGTTCTATCTGCCGTCACTTCTGGGGGCGAGCGTGGCCGTTGCCATCCTGTGGCGCCAGCTTTTCGCCGGCAACGGCTTGGTAAACAAGTTTCTCGCAATCTTCGGGATTGAGGGACCAAGCTGGATTTCCAATCCCTCTTATTCGTTGTGGACCCTGGTTGCCCTTTCTGTCTGGCAATTCGGCTCCCCGATGATCGTTTTCCTTGCCGGACTGCGCCAAATCCCGGCTGATGTCTATGAAGCGGCCAGCATCGATGGAGCGGGCAAGGTTCGTCAGTTCCTGCGGATAACATTGCCCTTGTTGACGCCGGTGATTTTCTTCAATGCCATCATCCAGACGATCGACGCGTTCAAGAGCTTCACCCCAGCCTTCATCATATCGGGTGGAATGGGCAATCCCGTCAACTCGACCTTGTTTTACACGCTCTATCTCTACCAGGAGGCATTCGGTTTCTTCCGCATGGGTTACGCGTCCGCCCTGGCGTGGGTGTTGCTTCTCCTGATCTCTTCATTCACCGCGTTCGCATTTCTCACCAGCCGGTATTGGGTTCATTACGATGAATAGCAAGTCCTATCCTGCGGCCCGTCAAGGCACGCGCTCCAAATCCGCTCTCGTTTCGCATGTCGTGTTGGTCGTCGCATCGGTGATAATGCTTTATCCGCTGCTCTGGATGTTGTCGGCATCCGTGCGACCGGAAAACGAGATATTCACGTCTGCCAGCATCATCCCGTCAAGCCTCAGCATCGACGCGTATATTCGAGGGTGGAATGGTCTCAAAGTCAGTTTCGGCACGTTCTTTTTCAACTCTCTGACGATCTCGATTCTGTCGGTTATCGGCAACGTCCTGAGCTGCTCGATGGCCGCCTTCGCTTTTTCTCGCCTCGAATTCCGCGGTCGAAAGATTTGCTTTGCGCTGATGCTGATCACTTTGATGCTGCCCTATCAGGTCACCCTCATCCCGCAGTACGTGCTGTTCCGCAGCCTTGGATGGGTGAACACCATTTTGCCATTGGTCGTTCCGAAGTTTCTAGCTGCCGACGCTTTCTTCATCTTCTTGATGGTCCAGTTCTTTCGCGGCCTTCCAAAAGAACTCGACGAGGCGGCGATGATGGACGGTTGCTCTGCCTGGCGAATCTATTGGCGGATCATGCTTCCGTTATCGACCCCGGTGCTGGCGACCGCGGCGATCTTCACGTTCATCTGGACATGGGACGACTTCCTTGGCCCCCTGATCTACCTGAGCGATATGCGCCAATACACTGTGATGCTGGGCTTGCGCACATTTACGGATTCAAGTGGAGTCTCGGACTTTGGTAGTCTGTTCGCCATGTCGGTTTTGACGCTCGTTCCGGTCTTTCTCTTTTTCCTCGTGTTCCAACGCCTTCTGATCGAGGGCATTGCAACCACTGGCATGAAACGGTGATCCCCATGAAAAAGCTATCGGTCGCCCTCGTCGGGTGCGGCATCGGACGCAGCCATATTGAGGAGGGCTACATCCCAAATGCCGACCTCTTCGATTTGAAAGTGGTTTGTGACCTGGATGCGGAGAAAAGCCGCAAGATTGCAGACGACTTCGGCATCAAGACGACGGTGCAGTCCTTCGACGCGCTGCTCGACATGCCGGACATCGACGTCATCGATATCTGCACACCTCCGCAGCTCCATCTGCCCATGATTATCAAAGCTCTCAAGGCTGGCAAACATGTCATCTGCGAAAAACCTCTCGTTGGGTCGCTCGCACAAATGGATATGGTGATCGAGCAGGAGAAAGCGTCTGTGGGCCGGTTGATGCCGATCTTCCAGTATCGCTTTGGCGACGGTGTGCAACAGGCAAAGGCCATCATCGACGCCGGTATCGCGGGTCGCCCCTATGTCGGCTCTGTCGAAACGTTCTGGCGCCGCGATGCCGACTACTACTCGGTTCCCTGGCGGGGCCGCTGGGCCACGGAACTGGGTGGCGTGCTCATGACCCATGCCATCCACCAGCACGACATTTTTACCTACTTGATGGGCGATATAACCCGCGTCTTCGGAAGGGTCGCCACGCGCGTCAATGACATCGAGGTGGAAGATTGTGTTTCCGCCTCGGTCGAGCTGTCCAGTGGCGCGCTTGGCAGCTTCACCGCCACCCTCGGTTCCGCAGATGAGATCAGCCGCATCCGGCTGGCCTTTGAGAACGTGACCTTCGAAAGCGATCTGGCGCCTTACAATCCGGGAGACCGGCCTTGGAAGATATTACCGAGAAACGAACGGGCGCGAGCCAGCATCGAAGCGGTTCTTGCCAACTGGGTCCATATTCCATCGCGGTTTCAAACCCAGCTGTTGCGGTTCTATCATTCGGTTGCGAGCCAGGGGCCGCTTCCGGTGAGCACCACAGACGCCAGGCGTGCACTGGAACTGGTGACGGCGTTCTACCAGTCGGCGTGGAATGGCAATGATGTGACTCTACCCATCTCGTCGGAACACGAAACCTATCACAATTGGGTTCCTGCTCATGCCCGCACGCCCATGGAGGTTCAAAATGTCAGCCACGGTTGAGCTTCAACAGGTCAGCAAGACCTACGGTGAACTGAAAGTCATTCACGGTGTCGACCTCAAAATCAACCCTGGCGAGTTTACCGTTTTCGTTGGTCCGTCCGGTTCCGGAAAATCGACACTCCTGCGGATGGTCGCCGGTCTTGAGGAGATAACGGATGGAGAGCTGATGATTGATGGCGCACGCGTCAACGATGTTGCGTCGGCTGAGCGCGGTATTGCGATGGTATTTCAGTCCTATGCGCTTTATCCGCATATGAGCGTCTACAAAAACCTGGCCTTTGGGCTTGAGACAGTACGCACGCCCAAGGCGGAAATCGAAACTCGTGTTCGACATGCAGCAGACATTCTGCAAATCGAACCGCTGTTGAAACGCAAGCCTCGCCAATTGTCGGGAGGCCAGCGCCAGCGCGTTGCAATCGGCCGCGCTATCGTGCGGGAGCCCAAAATATTCCTGTTCGACGAGCCGCTGTCCAACCTTGACGCCGAACTTCGCGTGCAGATGCGGGTGGAGATTGCAAAGCTTCATCGCAAGCTCGGCAGCACTATGATCTATGTAACGCATGATCAGGTCGAAGCTATGACGATGGCGGACAAGATCGTCGTTCTGAGAGGTGGCGTCATCGAACAGGTCGGTTCACCGCTCGAACTTTACAATCATCCCCGAAACCAGTTTGTCGCAGGGTTCATCGGTTCGCCGAAAATGAATTTTCTCCGTCTTGCCGGTCTGTCGCTGGAAAAGGGGTCCATTCAGGGCGGAGCAGGGTGGAGTGCGGAAACGCTTGGCATAAGGCCTGAGCACCTTCTCATCGAAAAGGCGCCAGCGCTAAAAGGTCTTGGTGTCGCTTCGGTCGACCTTGTCGAGAACCTTGGCGGACAAACCGTCGTCTATGCCACTCTGCGTGATGGGCAGTCGTTGACGGTTCTTCTCAATGGCCAGCGCGCGGTCAGTGACAGCATCGAAATTTATTTCGACCCGGCTCATGCGCACTTCTTTACAGCCGATGGGGACAGAGCGTCCCACCAGCAACATCAGTCCGCTTAGTGAGCGACGGCTCGGCCACCGGCGGCAGGGAGATTGCGAAGATGCGACACACATGGAACTGGGTTGAACCAACCGGCCTGACGACAATCTCCAATGTTGTACAGGCAGGCTTGGTCGCTCAACGGTTCGCAAAACCTCTCAAAGATTTATAATGATTTGGATAGGCCCAGACGGGCTTACACTGGAAGGAGTACAAGAATGCTGAGATTTGCCGTCGTCGGAATCGATCATGGGCATACGTTCGATCACGTGAAGGGCCTCCTTGCGGCTGGCGCCGAGTTTGTCGGCTATTGCCCGAAAACGTCCGTTCCGGCGCTTCTGGAAAATTTTCAGAAGACCTATCCGGATGTACCGCAGATCGATCGCGAGACGATCTTCGCCGATCCCTCGATCAATGTGATCTGCATAGCCGCCATCCCGCGAGACCGGGCCGGACTGGCGATCCGCGCGATGAAGGCCGGAAAAGATGTGATGACCGACAAGCCGGGCGTCACGACATTCGCACAACTCGAAGACGTCAAAAAAACGGTGGCCGAAACCGGTAAAATCTTTTCGATCTGCTTTTCCGAGCGCCATTGCGTGCGCTCCGCAGTCAAGGCAGGCAAGCTCATCAAAGAAGGTGCGATCGGCACGGTCATACAGACGCTCGGCATGGGTCCGCACCGCCTACAGCTTCCCACCCGTCCGGACTGGTTCTTCGATCCAGATGCCTTTGGCGGCATTATCGTCGACATCGCTTCTCATCAGATCGACCAGTTCCTGTTCTATACCGGTTCAACGAGCGGCGAGGTCGTGGCGAGCTCGATCGGTAATTTCGGCATGCCGGAAAAGCCAGCCTTCGAGGATTTCGGCGAAGTGCTGCTGCGCTCGAACACGGCGTCCGGCTACATCCGTGTCGACTGGTTCACGCCGGATGCACTGCCAACCTGGGGCGATGGCCGCCTGACCATTCTCGGCACCGAAGGCTACATCGAGCTTCGTAAATACATCGACATCTCGGGCCGCCCGGGCAAGGATCATCTCTTCCTCGTGAACGGCAAGGAAAACACCTACATCGATTGCAGCGACGAAAAGCTCGATTATTTCGAGGCTTTTGCTGCCGATGTACGTGATCGGACGGAAACCACGATGACGCAGGCGCATGTCTATGAGGTTTGCCGCCTTTCCCTGGAAGCGCAGACCAATGCCGCAAGCCTGGGTAAACGATAGGAGGATTGTCATGACAAGAAAACTACGCGTCGGCGTGATCGGTGCAGGCATCGCTGCGCGACACCTGATCGGTTACGACTGGAACAAGGATCTTTTCGAGGTTCCCGTGCTGTGCTCGCTGGACGAGAGCCGGGGGAGGGATCTTTGCGCCAAACACGGTATTGCCGAGTATACGCAGAACACGGATGAACTCTTCGCTCGTGACGACCTCGATATCATTGACGTCTCGACGCCACCAGGCTCGCACTTCGAATTTTGCCGCAAGAGCATCCAGTCCGGCAAGCACGTCATCTGCGAGAAGCCACTTTTTGGCTCTATTGCCGAGGTTGATGAGATGAGCCGCATTGTTGCCGGTTCAAACGGTAAGAAACTGATGCCCATTTTTCAGTACCGCTATGGCACCGGTTTGCAAAAGCTGAAGCGTCTGATCAATCTCGGCCTCGCCGGTCGTCCGTTTCTCACGACGATCGAAACGCATTGGTGGCGCGGCCCGGATTATTATGCCGTTCCGTGGCGTGGCAAATGGAAGACCGAACTTGGCGGTGGGCTGCTTGGCCATGCCATCCATGCGCATGACATGTTGAACTATGTGCACGGTGCCTGTGCCGAGGTGTTCTCTTATGGGGCGACCTTGGTTAATCCAATCGAGGTGGAGGACACGGCGGCTATCTCCATAAAAATGCAGAATGGCTCGCTTGCAACCTTGTCGATGACACTAGGATCGCGAAAGGAAATCTCACGCCTGCGCTTCTGCTTTGAGGATCTGGTGGCCGAAAGCATTGTCGAGCCATACACGATGGGTCGCGACCCCTGGACCTTTGTTGCGGGCAACGAGGAGCATCAAAAACGGGTCGATGACGCGCTTGCGGCTTACGAGCCCGAAGAGGACGGCTATACCCGCCAGTTTGAGCTCTTTTATCGGTCGGTCGTAGACGGCGGCGAGCCTCCCGTGACCCTTCAAGATGCCCGCAACTCGCTGGAGCTCGTGACCGCCGCCTACCATTCGCAACGAACCGGCACGCCGACGCAGATGCCGATTACGGCCGAACATCCGCTTTATCGGTCCTGGCTTCCCGAGGAAGAGCGCCGCATCGTCACGACGGCATAGGTTTCAATAGCAGTGCCCAAGACTACGATTGGAATCAGGTTGCAAACATTGCAAGGAAAGGCGGGTGGACCTCCTCTTGCGCTTGCCTGTCGACTTGGTTCATTGGTGGACCAGCGACAGGCGATGCACGGTGCTTGCACGTCATTTCGTCGTTACAATATTGGAAACACGTCCGCCTGATGTGACTGGTCGTCAGCGGAAAAATCGGAAACGCAGATCATGAAAACATTCGAACTGGCTCAATCCGGCGTTCAGGTCTCGAGCGTCATTCTCGGCCTCATGCGCATCGCCACGCTGACAGACGATCAGATTCGGTTGCTCTACAAAGCGGCCAAGGATAGCGGGATCAACGTTTTCGATCACGCCGATATCTATGGCGATGTGCCTCACCAGTGTGAGGCGCGTTTCGGAACGGCGGTCAAAATGTCGGCCTCTGAGCGGGAAGAGGTCGTGGTGCAGAGCAAGGTTGGAATTCGGTCTGGATTCTTCGATTTTTCCAAAGATCATATCTTGCAGCGCGTCGATGGTTCTCTGGCGGCACTCAAGACCGAATACATCGACGTCCTGCTTCTGCATCGCCCTGATGCACTGGTGGAGCCAGAGGAAGTCGCAGAAGCATTCGAGACGCTGCACAATTCGGGTAAGGTTCGGCATTTTGGTGTGTCCAACCACACGCCGGGCCAAATACGTCTTCTCAAAACGGCAGTCCGCCAGCCACTCGTTGCGAACCAGATTCAGTTGAGCATTGCCCACGCCCCGTCGATTGCGTTTGGCATAGCCGCAAACATGGCAGGTCTTGACCAATCGGTGGACAGGGACGGTGATATCATCAACTACAGTCGCACCCATGATATGACGTTACAGGCTTGGTCACCCTTCCAGAGAGGGTTCTTCGGAGGCGTCTTCGTAGGCGACCGTGAGAATTTTCCAAAGTTGAACATTGTGCTCGACGAACTTGCAGAAAAATACGGCGTGTCACCATCGGCGATCGCAGTGTCATGGATCGCGCGCCATACGGCGAACATTCAAACGGTTCTCGGAACGACCACTCCCGAGCGTGTCAGTGACGCGGCTGCCGGCGCGGACGTCTCATTGACGCGTGAGGAGTGGTATCGTCTGTTCACCTCCGCTGGCTATACATTGCCCTAACCTCCAGTCGAAGAGGCTCTGCAAATACCGAGTTTTGGTTTTCTGGCTAAGGCGGCGGTATTGCTGATCGTACGTTTGAATAGCATTTAAAATGTTGAAGAAATTCAGTATAAATATATATTGCCGACAATAGTCATATTTTGGTTGAAAAATCAGCTCGACGTTCTGCGCCGGATTATTGAGGAATTTACGTGACATGAACCGCAAGGCAGGCACTTCTGATTCGTTCGGAAAAAACTGGCGACCAAGGACGCCTGCGTAAAATGACTGTTTCTGATCACCAGCACACAAAAAACCAACGGAAGCGGAGCCTTTACGAAGAGCTTTATTCACGACTGAGGGACGATATTTCCCAAGGGCGGGTGCCTGCGGGTATCGTACTGACGGAGGCGCCTCTGGCAGAGCTTTTGGGAAGCAGTCGTGCACCGGTGCGGCAGGCTCTTCAACTGCTTGCCGAAGATGGCCTTATCAGTCGTTTCGATGGCCGTGGATTTGTCGTCGGCCCGGCAGGGACGCAGATCAGACGCATCAATATTACGGAAAGCCTTGGACACCTCGTTGACGCGCAGGAAAGACCGCTGTTTGCGTGGCAAGCGCTATACGAGGATGTAGAACGGATCGTTGTCTATCGATCCTTCTTCGGGCGGTTTCGTATCAACGAGTTGGAGCTTGCGCGCTACTATGGCGTGGGTCGCACTGTAGCAAGAGACGTTCTTCTCAAGCTGGAAACTCTGGGCATCACGGAAAAGGACGACAGCTTTCGTTGGTCGATCGTACCCCTCGACGAGTGCCGTATTGCCGATCTTTACGAAGTGCGGGAACATATCGAGCCGTTGGCACTGGCACGGGCCATGGATGCCGTGCCCGATGACCATATCGACAGGATGCTGACGCGGCTTTCGCAGACATTGGAGAGTTACCCAGCGGTCTCGGCTGCAACGATGTATGATCTCGAACTCGATCTGCATGTTCGCAGCATCCAGCCTTGCCCCAACAAAGAGCTTCTGAGCGTACTCCAGCGTACCCACTGCATTCTCACGCTCAGCAAGCATGTGCTTGGCATCCAAATGGAAATGCCGGAATACGAACCGTTTCTCGCCGAGCATATCGCCGTTTTCCGAATGATGAAGCGGCGCGACAAGGAAGGTCTCGTCCTGGCGATGCGCAGCCATATTCATGGCTCCCAACCGAAGGTGGTTGAGCGGGCGGCCACCGTGCGCAAAACCTATAAGCCGGACGATTGCAGCTTCATCATCTGATCGTTTCGCGGATCAGGTCACCGCGCCGACCTGCCACGGAACGAATTCGTTATCGCCATAATCGTAAATCTCGCTCAGCGTCTTTTTGCCGGATGCGACGGCGATGATGCTTTCGAATATCCGCTCGCCTGCCGCTTCGATGCTGTCTTCGCCAGTAACGATCCCACCGCAGTTTATGTCCATATCCTCTTGCATATGCTCATACATTTCCGTGTTCGTGGATATTTTGATGCAAGGCGCGGGTTTGAAACCCGAGACGGAGCCGCGGCCTGTCGTGAAACAGATGACATTGCAGCCACCAGCAACTTGGCCCGTGACAGCGACGGGATCATATCCGGGCGTATCCATGAAAACGAAGCCGGGCTCGGTGACAATTTCGGCATATTCGTAGACGGCTTTCAATGGCATTGTGCCCCCCTTGGCAACAGCACCCAGTGACTTCTCCAGAATTGTTGTCAGGCCACCCAGCTTGTTACCATGTGACGGATTGTTGTTGAGTTCGGCACCGTTTCGCTGTGTGTAGTCGCGCCACCAGTCGATCCGCGACAGAAGTTTTTCGGCAATTGCCGGGGTCGCCGCACGGCGGGTGAGCAGATGCTCCGCACCGTAGATTTCAGGGGTCTCCGCCAGAACGGACGTGCCGCCGTTGCGCACAATCAGGTCGGACGCGTAGCCGAGCGCCGGGTTTGCGGAAATGCCGGAATAGCCATCCGAACCGCCGCATTCCAGCGCCACCTTCAGGCCAGACAGGGGTTGTGGCGTGCGTTTGGCAGCGTTTACCTCCGGCAGCATATCGCGGATCATCTCGCTTGCCGCTTCGATCGTCTTGCGCGTACCACCGAGGTGCTGGATGGTCATGGTGCGCAGGCGCTTGCCTTCTTCCAGCTTGAAATGTTCGAGGATCGGGCCAATTTGGTTGGTCTCGCAGCCAAGGCCAATCATAAGGATCCCACCGAAATTGGGGTGCCGTGCATAGCCTTGCAGCGTGCGGATCAGCATCAGGTAGCCTTCGGCTTTGGTATTGATCGCGCAGCCGCCCCCGTGGGTCAGCGCAACAACGCCGTCGACATTGTCGAAACCGTCAAGCCCACCTGTCCGATTGAAGTGCGTGGCAATGGCTTTGGAGACCGTCGCCGAACAGTTCACAGTAGTGATGATGCCGATAAAGTTGCGTGTGCCGATGCCGCCGGCTCCGCGATCGAAGCCCATGAAGGTGCGGCGCTCGGCCTCGGGCAGCATCCCCTTTTCCTCTATATCGACGCTGAACTGATGCTGATGTTCGGATTCGATGACGGCAAGGTTATGGAGGTGAACATGCCCGCCAGCTGGAATGAACTGCGTGGCAATTCCGATCGATTGGCCAAACTTGCGAATTTCCTGCCCGGTGGGGATGTCGCGTACCGCAATTTTGTGACCCCGCGGAATCTGGTCCGCCGCGACAAGGCCATCAATTCCCGTCTCGGCGCCTGCTTTCACCATGGCACGCGCCACAGCTACGTCGTCTATGGCGTTCAGGAGGATTACCGGTGAGTTCGAAATGGACATGGCCGCTTTCCAGAGATGAATTGAAATAATGACTATTGCAGGCAATAAACAATCATGTTAGGTGAGTTTCGTCAAGGGAAATTGGGAAGCGAACTTGACGGGAGGACATCTTGGGCTATCAGTTTGATTTCAGCTTTGTGGTCGAGTACTGGCCTCAGCTCATCGACGGCGCTTTGCGCACGCTCTGGCTTTCGGGCTTCAGCATTGTGTTCGGTTTCGTCTTCGGCGCTGGGTGCGCCATTGCACGCATCCACGGTTCGCCCATGGCGCAGCGCTGTGTCGGCGCCTATGTCGACGTCATCCGCAACACGCCACTGGTCATTCAGGCCTTCTGGCTTTTCTTCGGCATGGCAGCGCTCGGCTTTCGCATTCCGGCTTTTTATGCGGCGATCATCACGCTGGTTATCAATGTCGGCGCCTACACGACTGAAATTTTGCGTGCAGGTCTGGAATCCGTGCCGAATGGCCAGCGCGAAGCGGCAAACTGTCTTGGCTTGAAGACATGGCAGGTGATTTTTTATGTCGAGCTGCCACAAGCCGTCGAGCGTGTTTATCCGGCGCTGGTCAGCCAGTTCATTCTGATGATGCTGGCGACGTCGATCATGTCGCAGATTTCCGTCGAGGAACTGACGGGTAGCGCCTACGGCATACAGTCACTCACCTTCCGTGGTTTCGAAATCTACATCGTCGTCGCCGCTGTCTACCTGCTTTTGTCATGGCTGACCCGTGCGGTCATGATGCTGGTGGGCAAGCTCGTCTTCACCCGAAAACGCCGTCTCGGCACGGCACTGTGAGGACATGATCATGGGTGGCATTACATATCCGCAGCTTCTTTTCATCCTTCAGGGCGCTGGCTGGACACTGGTTCTGTCGCTGCTGGGCTTCGTGGGCGGAACCGTTATCGGCCTGCCTGCCGCGATCGCCCGCACCTCGAAGAACGGCGCGCTTCGTATCGCGATCGCAGCCTATATAAATCTCATTCAGGGCATTCCTCTGCCCATCATCATGTTCCTGGCCTATTTCGGCATTTCGATTGCCGGCTTCAACGTGCCGGCGCTGGTGGCGGCGGGCATCGCGATGACTGCCTATTCCAGCGCCTACCTCGCTGAAATCTGGCGTGGCTCGATCGAATCCGTGCCCAAGGCGCAATGGGAAGCGGCGGAATGTCTGGCACTGACCAACCTACAGCGCCTCACGCATGTAATCTTGCCGCAAGCCGTGCGGATTTCCATCCCGCCGACCATCGGCTTTCTCGTGCAGATCGTCAAAAACACGTCTTACGCGGTTGTCATCGGATTTGCGGACCTCACCTATTCGGCCCGTCTGATCAACAATACGACCTTCAAGCCGTTCACCGTCTTCACGATCGCAGCCGTTCTCTATTTCGCGATCTGCTTTCCGCTCTCCAAGTATAGCAAGACGCTCGAACGCAAACTCAAACGCAGCTGATTTAGGGAAATGGCCATGTCGTCTCTGGTAGTGTTCAAGGATGTCCACAAAGCCTATGGACATGTCGAAGTCCTGAAAGGCGTCTCGTTCGATGTGCCGAAAGGCCACGTCGTCGCCCTCATCGGGCGCAGCGGTTCGGGCAAAAGCACGGCGCTTCGCTGTATCAACGGACTCGAGAAGATCAAGTCCGGCACGCTCGACGTTTGCGGCCGAAGCCTGGGTATGGACCCTGATCTGCGCGATTTGCGCATGGAAGTCGGGATCGTTTTCCAGAGCTACAATCTCTTTCCTCACCTGACGGTCGAGGAAAACATCACGCTCGCGCCTCGCCTTGCCAAGAAGCTCTCCAAGGCGGACGCCAAAACAATTGCCGAACGGGTGCTGAGGCAGGTCGGCCTGTCGGAAAAAGCGCAGTCCTATCCGGAACAGCTCTCCGGTGGCCAGCAGCAGCGTGTGGCGATTGCCCGTTCGCTTGCTATGGAACCACAGCTGATGCTGTTCGACGAAGTGACGTCGGCGCTTGATCCGGAACTGACCGGGGAGGTGCTCAGAACCATCGAGGCGCTGGCCCAGGGCGGTATGACCATGGTGCTTGTCACGCATGAGATGGCGTTCGCCAAGCGCGTCGCCGATACGATCATCTTCATGCATCACGGCGTCGTGTGGGAAACCGGCGATGGTTCTATGCTGGACAATCCGCAGACACCGGAACTGAAACAGTTCATCGGCAACGGCCTTTGACGACGACGATTTTTCTCACCATAGGGAGGTAACGATGGTGGCTTTTAAGGGACTGATCAAACTGACGCTGGCGGCTGCAACCGTCTTCACGCTGGCGCAGACGGCCATGGCCGATACGCTTGCCGACATCAAGGCACGGGGCCGCGTCCTTATCGCCATCGACCTGGGAGCCCCGCCCTACGGTATGCTCGACGGCAGCGCGAAACCGTCCGGTTCGGATGTTGAAGCGGCACAGGCGCTCGCGAAGGATCTGGGCGTGGAACTCGAAATCGTTCCGGTAACGGGACCAAACCGCGTGCCTTTCCTTTTGACCGGCAAGGCCGACATCGTCATGGCTTCCTTCTCCATCACCGACGAGCGCAAGAAGGTCATCGATTATTCGGCGCCTTACGGCGTTGTGCCGACGGTCATCGGCGGCCCTGCTGGTGAAGCGGTTGCCGATTTTGCGGCGCTTTCCGGCAAGACCGTCGCCGTAACCCGCGGTACCACAAGCGATGCGGCGCTCACCAAGGGCGCAAAGGCCGCCAGCGGTGTCGAAATCGTTCGTTACGAGGATGACGCGACGACAAATACCGCCATTTCCACCGGTCAGCAGGATTATATTGCCGCAGCTGCCTCCGTGATCAAGCAGGTCAATATCGCCAACCCCTCGCGCAATGTCGAAGTCAAATTCGTCATGACGACGGCGCCCTATGCCATCGGCCTGCGCCAAGGAGAGACTGAGCTGAAAGCCTGGCTCAACCAGTGGGTGGCCACCAATATCTCGAGCGGCAATCTCAACACGATCTACGAGAAGCATTTCGGCATTCCACTGCCGGCTGAATATCAGGCCAAGAAGTAAGAGGAACGGAAAAGTCTGCCCGGACCTTGCTGTCGGGGTGGGCTTTTTTGTGTACCAGAGAGGATTGAGACAATGCTGATTTCCCAGGTCAAGGCCAATGACGGTTCGATCACGGTCGCCGTTCGCGAAGCAGGCGGGATTGCCCGTACGGTTTTTGGTGCCAGCAGTGTGTATGCGCTGGCGCTGGAAGCCGCCAATTCGGGCAAGAGCCTCAAGGCTGTTGTCGAGGCCTACGGCCTTGGCGACGAAGTCGATCTTCAGGATGCCTACGCCAAGGGCAATTTCCTGCCACCGATCACCCATCCGGATGACGCACATCTGCACTTGACCGGCACGGGCCTGACGCATCTGGGCTCGGCATCGACGCGCGATGCTATGCATGCCGCCGTATCCAAGGTGGAAGAGGGCGCTACCGACACGATGAAAATGTTCAAGATGGGGCTGGAAGGCGGCAAGCCGAAGCCCGGTCAAAAGGGTGTTCAGCCCGAATGGTTCTATAAGGGCAATGGTAGCCAGGCGGTCCCACCCGGCGGCAACCTCGTCTCCCCATCATTTGCGCAGGATGGCGGCGAAGAGCCGGAAATGGCCGGCATTTACGTGATTTCCGACAAGGGTGCGCCCTTTCGCATCGGCTTTGCCGTCGCCAACGAATTTTCCGATCATGTGACCGAGCGCGTCAACTATCTCTATCTTGCCCATTCCAAGCTGCGGCCAGCAAGCTTCGGACCGGAAATCCGGGTTGGCGAAGCCCCAAGAGATATCCGCGGTACCTCGCGCATCATCCGCAACGGTGCTGTCCTTTGGGAAAAGCCGTTTCTGTCGGGCGAAACCAACATGTCCCATAGCTTTGCCAATCTCGAATATCACCATTTCAAGTACGGAATTTTCCGTGCACCGGGCGATGTGCATGTGCATATGTTCGGGACGGCGACACTGTCCTTCGGTGACGGCATCAAGACCGAAGCGGGTGATGTCTTCGAAATCGAGGCTGCCGAATTTGGTCTGCCGCTCCGCAACACACTGGCGAGTGCAGGCGAAGACGACGTGACGATCGGCCAGCTTTGATGTCCATGCATTTGACTGTGGTGCCTTTTGCAAGGGCACTCTATGCCACCGAGTAGGCTTCAAGCCTATGACTATCCATCAGAACCTTATTGGCGGCGAGTGGATCGGAGCCGACACTTCGAAAAACATCAATCCGTCCGACACCAATGAAGTCGTTGGTCTTTACGTACAGGCAAGCGCAGAAGACGCCAAACTCAGCTTTATCGGCCAGCTTCTATAATCATTGCCTTGGCCCACTGCCGTGAGTCATCGGGATAGTCGTTTCGATGGAGCCGAAACGACATGTTCCGTTCAAATCACACAGGCATTCTGAAATTCCAATTTTCATCTTTTCCTTTACAGCCCCTCTCTGGCAGATGAATGTGGCCATATACGCTAGTGAACGAAAAGAATGCCTCTTTTGAACCTGAAGCATCCACTGCCACCGCTCAACGCTCTTCGGGCCTTCGATGCGCTCGCCCGCTGCGGCAGCCTTCGAGCTGCCGCCGAAGATCTTGGCGTTGTGCCCGGCGCTGTTCGACAGCAGCTTCAAAGCCTTGAGGACTATTTCGGCGCGGCTCTTTTTCTCCGCACGGGTGGCCGTGTGACGCTCAATGCAACCGGACTGCGTTTGGCCGATGCGGTCGGAATTGCATTCGCGATTGTCTCTCGCGCGGCAGAAGAGGTCCAGCAACGGGATCGTAAGACGCGTCTTCGGCTTGGCGCGCCTATGCCGATGGCTCTCTCTTGGCTCATGCCGAAACTGTCGCGCATCCATGCCGATCTCCGCGATCTGGAAATTGACATCGTTCCGGTTGCCATCACCCGCACACTCGCCGATGCACCCGATATCGACGCCATGATTGCCGGTGGCGAATATCGGCCGCTGCCTGACATCGTCGCAACGGCATTCATGCCCGATGCCTTCGGCCCCGTTTGCAGCCCTGCCGCAATTGCGCTATCCGGCGCCGATCGAGAGGGATGGCTAGAAAACGTCACGGCCTTGGTGGCACGCGATGTGTCTTATCTGTGGGACGACTGGTTTCGCGAAAGCGGCACGCGTCCGTCGCGCTTCTTGAAGCGTGTTGAAATCGAGGATTTGACATTGGCGATCGGCGCGGCGAAGGCGGGCCTCGGCGTGACGATAGCGCCGCGTGTTTCGATAGAGACAGAACTCGCAGGCAATGCGCTGACAGCGCCGTTCGGTTTCGTACCTCGACCGGTCGGCTTCAGGCTGTGTTCTCGGATCGCGGATCGCAAGAGCAACGCGATCGGACTTCTCGCGGACTGGTTGTTGCGGGAAGGCCAGGCCAGCGATCCGGACTGAACAGGAAAACTGCCCATCACCGCAGTATTATATCTCTGTCGCCTACCGAATTTGCATATTAGGGACTATCCGCAGCGCACACATGACCAGCGGAGACAAGAGCCATGACCCGACAAGACCAGCTTTCGCGGATCGAATGGGTGGCGAACAGTTGCCCGCTGCTGAAGACGATAGCAGAAGAATTCTCGCAGACGCAGCCGTTTCGCGGTTTGACGATCGGCACGGCCATTCATCTGGAACCAAAGACTGTCGCTCTTCTCCTGACACTGCGCGCTGGCGGCGCCAGTCTTGTCGTGACTGGCAATCTCAACAGCACGCAGCCCGAAACGGTGGAATATCTTGAACGGCATCAGATCGATGTGATCGGCGGAAAAACGACTGACGCCGCTGCCCATAGCGGCTTTATCGATGCCCTGCTTGATCGCAAACCGGATCTGCTGCTCGACAATGGCGGCGATCTTTTCGGCCGCGTGGCCGATCGTCCCTATAAAAACCTCCTGGGCGGCACCGAGGAAACGACATCCGGCCGACGTCGTCTCGCGCCGATGCGCGTTGCGATCGGATTGCCGGTCCTCGTCATCAACGACAGCCCGATCAAGCAATTCGCCGAAAACCGCCACGCCGTCGGCCAGTCGCTGTTCGAGAGCTATATGCGTTTCACCAATCGCTCGACCAACGGCAAGCGCGTGACGGTTTTTGGCTACGGTGCGTGCGGAAAGGGCACGGCAGCCTGCTTTCGCCATGCCTACAGCGCCGTCAGTGTCGTTGATACCGATCCGGTCACGGCACTCGAAGCCCATCTCGATGGCTTCTCGACGCCGCTTAGACGTGACGCCATCACCTCGGCGGATTTGATTATCACCGTCACAGGCTTTGCCGATGTGATCACTGCCGCAGACCTGCCACTGTTCAAGGATGGTGTTATCCTGATGAACGGCGGACATTTTCCCACTGAGATCGACGTCGATGACATCAAGGCCGTGGTGGGTGCCACTAGAATCGATAGATATGCTGCCGATGGTATTGAAACCCTCCATCTAGAGGATGGCCGGAAAATCCATATCCTCGGCGGCGGTCATATGGCCAATCTTGCCGGTGCGCGTCCCTTGGGTAACTCGGTCGAATCCATGGATCTGGGCTTTGCCCTTCAGGCGCGCTGCCTCGAACGGGTCGCTGGCGGCCAGCTCGACCACACCTCCTGCGTGGTTCCGGTCCCTGCCGATATCGATGCGAAGGTCGCCTCTGCCTATCTTGATCTCAATCGCTAAGGACAATGTGGAATGTTGCGTTGGGGAATTCTTGGGACCAGTTTCATTTCGGACACGATGGCGCAAGCCATCGCCTCCAGCGAAAATTCACGTCTTGAAGCGGTCACGGGCCGTGATCCCGGCCGCCTGCAAAGCTTCGCGGACCGCCACGGAATTGCGAAGCGCCATGGCGATATCGGCGCGTTGCTGGAAGATGGCGATGTCGATGTGGTCTATGTTGGGCTGCCGAACAATGTTCACCACACGGCGGTAATAGCCGCTGCCGAGGCTGGCAAGGCAATTGTTTCGGAAAAGTCGCTCACCGTGACCATGGCGGAGGCTGATGCGCTCGCGGACGCCGTGCGGACATCCGGCGTATTTTTCATGGAAGGGTTGATGTATCTCAATCACCCGCTGATTGCCCGATTGGGTGCAATCCTTCGATCAGGTAGCCTAGGGGAACTCAGGTCGATCAACGGCCTCTATGCCGCCGATATCAGCAAATTCGTCAATCCCGCCGGCGGCGGCACGCTTTTCAATCTGGGATGTTATCCGGTATCGCTCTTGCATTATGTCCTGCAAACAATGTGCGGTGACGACGCGTTCAGTCTTAGGAAAATTGCCGGTCACGGCGTTATGTCTGGCACGGACGGCAATGTCAGTGACGCGGCGGTCTCTGTCCGGTTCTCGAACGGCGTGCTCGCTACGCTTCAGTCGACCGACAGCTATGGCATGGCATGGAATTTTACCATCTATGGCAACAAGGGCGTCGCCCGTTTTAAGACCAACCCTTGGCTTCCTGTCGCTGGCGACAATGTTATCGAGATTGAAATCTACGGCCATGCGCCGGAGCGGACCGTCGTATCCAGCGGGCTAGATGCCTTTCAGCATCAGGTATCGTCAGTCGAAACCGCCCTGCGCGACAAGCTGACACAAGCCCGTAGGCCTTCGCCCCGGCTCAAAGATTCGCTGGAGATCATGGGATTTCTCACCGACTGGCATGCTTGCTGCCGTGTCGACGACTGACGAGCAGGAAGCATTATATGGCAAAACGGCCCCGCCGAAACCAGATATTCATGCGGTTTTCGTATAGCTATTCATGGCAAATACGTTTTGTTTGCCGCAGGCCATCTTGATGAACCGCCGGGTCGGCCAACAAAAAAAGTGCTTGTCAGGTCATGTTTCGGATCGCACTTTGAAGCTGATCAGCAATCAACGGCAACTCTTCAAAATTCACGAATCTTTACCAAAAATTGCAAATATTCGTATGTATGTATCGATAGATTACTACAAACGTATGACAATCGAGCTGACTTTTCAAAAATATTTCCATTTAAAATTGTATTTTTATCCTTTTCTTTGCTTGACTACGACGCTTCGTAGATTGTAGCATTTGCGAGGGTTGTGTTTGCAAGAACAATCGGAGAGTGCGATTGGCATAACTAGGATTTTGATCAAAATCGTGTTTCTCGTGAGCATATAGCGATTTTAGATGATGTTTAATGGCTCGCCTTGAGCTGTACCTAGAGGAATACATCTGCGGTCTGGTTTATCCCGAAATTGGGAGACTGCTCACGCATCCTCATACTTTACTGCTATGTGAATATATAATTCCGTGTCCATTTCAGATTGGCATATTGTTACATCTACAGCGAAATCAACGATGGTCTAAAGCTCCGTCCAGACTTCGACTATTCATATTATATGAAAAGCGGTTCGGTAATCGATGGTCCCGAACCAGCACTTTTTCGAACGCCACTCGGGCTTCATGGTGCGATGCCGTTGAGTGGTCCACTAAGCGTCAATCTCGATATTAAAACCTTTTATGCAAAGTTTTCTGCAAATCGACCGCGCTCTATCGCTGCCCTATGATTCTCCAGCATGTGCCTAGACCATAGGCGATACCCTTGCTGAAGGTACAATTTATACGGGAGGTCCGGCCTGTCGAAATGCTGCCTGTATGGTAGGGCCTCTTTCCTGCCGAAGACATTGGCGGGTTTCCCGACCTAACCCCCGTCTATTTCATCATACCCAAGTTTAACATGGCAATATTTATGATCATTCACCTTAGGAGTGAGGAATTGAAATGATGAATCACTATTTTAGAAAATGCGTCGCCACTGCGGCTATTTTAATATCATATACTCTGGCACCCTGGGATCAAACAGCGTTCGCGATGGACAAACCATCAGACGATGGAGGCTCTGGTACCATCGTTGATTGCGCGGTTGCGGACGAAAATGCCTCTTCAAACATTCATTGTGTAAAGCCGCTCTCCACATGGCCGCTTCCAAATCCTTCCCTCAATAATGTCACTTTTTCTACGCTTCCGTCGCATGCCTCGGGGAAGACGGGCCAGCGGGGTTATGTCATCGATATCCGCGATGTACGATATTTGGACTTCAATATTCCCGAAACAAGATTCACACCTGTGGATTGCAGCCGCGTTAAACAGAGCATGTGGCCGAATGTAGCTTCCTGCAGCGCCCACACTCCAACGTGCGGCGAAATTTTTTCAGGCGACGCAACTACTGAAAGACTGTCATTTCCAACTTGGCCGCTTTCAAACTGGCATACCTTAAGACCCGGCATGCCGCAAAACGTTCCATCTTTCGCGATAAACACAAATCACTTTGACCTTCGTGGCTTTCGATGGCCAGAAAAACCAGACGACCTGCCTGGTGGCGTTAGCTACAACGAGCCGTGCAGCAAGCCGTTTGGAGCTTCAATATCGAATGGTTTCATCCTGGCCGACCCCAATACACCCGAAATCGATGTAGATGGCAGATCTTTGCCATTAAGCGATGCCCTCGCGCTTTTCCCGAGCGCGAGCGCGAGTCCGATTGCAATAATCCCCGCTGCGCAAATTTCGAGTTCTGGCGCGATATTTGGATCATCACGGGCAGTTATTGCTGGAAACCTGACCTTTCATAATGGTACTACCTTCTTAGCAGACGCTACAAAGCCACTCAGCCCGGTTGGACGCACTGCGATCGGGCTGACCCCTATAAACAACGGGCAAAGCTTCCGTATGGTCATCCTCGTTGTTCAGAATGGCAGGCGTGGCACAGGTGGAGACACAGGCTTTACCGTCCCAGACGTCAATAACTATCTCCGCGACAGCTTTGGGTCTCAGACTGTATTTGTTCTCGATGGATCCGGCTCGTCGCAGTTTGTAAGCAGTCAGCCGCCATCGATAGGTGCATTGGGGTCTGTTCCCTTTCATCGCTGCGTAGGGGCGCCTCGTACCGCCTGCACAGCGCCAGGCGATCAGGTTGGCAATAGGGATCGCGAGCGACCGATACCCACGTTTTTAAACATCCTGGCTCCTGGCAATCAAATTGAACCTCCGCGTGTCGCCGTCACACAATCTCAATCCTGGACGTCAGATATGGCCGGTTGGACTTCTAATTCAACAAATCCACGCTTTGCTGCGGATGTGAATGGAGATGGCCGAAATGATCTAATTGGATTCGGGACAAATTCCGTAATAATCGACATCAGTACCGGAAGTTCGTTCTATCGGTCCTCAACACGTCTTAATGACTTTACGACTTCGCAAGGTTGGTCGAATTTTAATGAATATCCTCGCCTTGTTGGCGACGTTGATCGTTCCGGACATGCGGCTATAGTAGGATTTACAAAAAAATCTGGACAAATACGGGTTTCGCGGAACTCGAATGGTATATACATTAATTCGGAGAATTGGTCGACCGACGCTATGGCAAATTGGCCATCGTGGAACACGTTTCCCCGGATGCTAGGTGACGTGGACGGAGATGGAAGGCAAGACATTGTTGGCTTCGGACAAACGGAGGTCTTTGTTGCTTTATCGACGGGAGCTGCTTTCTCGCCATCTAGAGTGTGGTCAACAAATTTTACAGTCAATCAAGGTTGGACTACACAAGATAGATTTCCGCGATTGGTCGGAGACGTTGACGGCGACGGGCGCGCCGATATTGTTGGTTTCAATGAGCAGGGCAACGTCGTTGTATCCCGATCGACCGGACAAAACTTCGCACAAGAGACCAATTGGCTCACGGGGCAGACCGGTTGGACGAGTCAAGACACGCTTCCTCGCTTTCTCCAAGACATGAACGGTGATGGTAAAGCTGACGTTGTTTGGATATCTGCCAGGCAAGTTCTGGTAAGCTTTTCGACAGGGACTAGTTTTACGTCGCCCTCGTTTTGGTCTAATGATTTTTCGCAAGCCCAAGGTTGGGCGAGCATGGATAGATTTCCGCGCTTAACCGGCGACTTCAATGGCGACGGAGTAGGTGATTTGCTTGGCTTTGGCAACGCGTCCAACCCAATTGTAATCCGTGCAAATACAAGTGGCGGCCCATTCATTCCTAAATAAAGTCTATGGAGGCGGACGCCCCTGGAAGCTTGTTCCCGGTGGCGTCGGCCCCAGCTTGCCTTATGCAGTCGAGCAGGCTCGCCGAAAGGATGACGACCAAAAAAGGAGGTAATGTGGCCTGAAACAGTCATTACGATGGAAAAGGCAGAAATACCATTCTTGGTTGGGGTTACGGCGCGTCCTGGCAATCAAGATGTGCTACGCGCTTTCGATACTTGAGCGAAAGAAACAGCATCAGTCCTACAAGGAACAACATAATCGTATTGAAAATAATAACCGATGGCGCACGGAGAAGAAGACCGTATGCAATCCAAAGAATTGCGCCAACAATCAAAAGGCCGTTCGTACCTGTCGATATTCCTTCAACGTTCCTTGTTCGCACAATTGCGACGATTTGGGGAAGCCAGCAGAGGGAGGTTATCGTTCCTGCGATGGTACCAATAATTTCCGCGTTAAACACCTATGTTCTCCTTAATAACGCCGTTGCCTGACCAAAGCTCAGGAGTCTTCATGTTTCAGCCATCGGCCAGTTCGGTACTTGAAGGTTCCGCGCTCAGGCTGCTTCCGGTGTCGGCGGCGTAAAGATGAATGCCATCCTGGTCGATGGCGATGCCAACTTGCTCTCCGGGCTTCGGTGTTGTCCGTACCGTCGTCGCTACCGCAAAGGGCATGCCATCGAGATCGACATGCACAATCCGGCTTGCGCCCAACTCCTCGATGAAGTTGACTGTCGCAACCAATGAGCCTGCCGTGCCGGGTGCTACGAACTGAGCTGCCTCGGCCCGCACGCCGAGTGTCACGCGTCGGCGGGCGAATGGACGCCCCCGGTTCCCGGATAGCGCCACACGACCGAAGGTCTGGTCGTCGCCATAAACGAATGTCCCATCTTGGCCGATCTGACCTTCGAGAAGATTCATGCCAGGCGTGCCAACAAAGCCGGCTACGAAGCGTGTGGCTGGCCGGTGATAGACCTCGTCCGGTGTACCAACCTGTTCGACCCGACCGCCGTTCATCACGATGATTCGGTCGGCCAGCGTCATGGCTTCGTGCTGGTCATGCGTGACAAAGATCGAGGTCGCCCCGAGGCTCTGGTGCAGGCGGCGGATTTCCGCCCGCATGGTGATGCGAAGCTTGGCATCGAGATTGGACAAGGGCTCGTCGAAGAGGAAAACTCCGGGTTCGCGAATAATCGCGCGGCCCATGGCGACACGCTGACGTTGGCCGCCTGACAGGGCAGCGGGCTTGCGGTCAAGGAGGTTTTCCAGCCCCAACGCCTTGGCGGTCTGCTGGACACGGCGTTCACGCTCAACCTTCTCGACGCCGGAGACCTTCAGCCCATAACCGATATTGCCTGCCACCGTCATGTGAGGATAAAGGGCGTAATTTTGGAAGACCATCGCGCAGCCGCGTTCGCGCGGTTCTATTTCATTCACGACCTTGCCGCCAATGACGATCTGGCCGCCGGTGATGTCCTCCAGCCCGGCGATCATCCGCAACAGCGTGGACTTGCCGCAACCTGACGGGCCGAGGATGACGATGAATTCGCCGGACTCGATTTCAAGATCCACACCGTGAACAACGGCGTTCTTCCCATAGCTTTTTTTGACGTCACGAAGAGAGATCGGTGCCATCGATGTTTCCTTCCACATTGGTTCTTGACGCGACGCACTTATGCCGGCAGCACGTCCTTGGATGAGCAGCGCAGGAAATAGTCGGTCGCCAGAGCGCAGGCGCCTTTATTTAGAGAAGTGTCGTTGATAGGCACGACCACGGGCTGCTTGAGCAGTTTTCTGGAGTCGTGATCTCCAAGTACATTGTTGCCGATTGGAACGACGAGGATGGCGTCGCATATCGCTTGGAGAACCACGCGAGGCAACTGAGAGCAGACAAGGACCGCGGGCACGTCATAGAGATGAATGGCCATCTGGACTGCTGGCGAAAGTTGCGCACCAGCCCCTACACACCACGAGACAACCTGACGATCCATCGACATATCGTCCGTCCAGTCGTCGAGTCGAGTGAGCCGGGCAGCTTCCAGAAAATTCGGAACCGTGGGCCGAAATTTTGTGGGCGGCACAAAAAAACCTACCTCGCCAGCATTTGCGGCCATGCCCTCGTAGAGTTGTCCGTTGTGGACGAGGGCTCCACCGATACCATTCGTGAGATAGATGCAGGCATAGCTGCTATAGCGTCGAGCGAAACCTTCGCGGATCGTACCGACGGCAATCGCCTTAGCGTCGTTCTGCAGGTTTACTGGGAGGCCAAATTGGGCCTCGAAATACTCCTTGAGGTCGATCGCCGACCAGGCGACCGGATTGCCGATAGAAACGACAACGTGACCGCGCTCGATCAGAAAGCCCTGCGCAGCGATCCCGATTCCGACGACGCGCTCGCGCCCGCCAAATGCGGAAAGGGCCCGTGCTATCTTGCGCGATGCAAGCTCCAGCGCAGGTCCTGGCTCGCGGAAGTCACCCTCCTCTTCGTCTTTCATGAGACGCGAGCCGGCCAAATCCTCGACAGTCACGATCAAACGATAGGTGGAAAGCGCCAAGCCGATGACAACGAGGCTACCGGCACGGAACGCAAGTCTTCGCGAAGGCTGGCCCCTCTGTCCGTTCGCATCCGGTTGCTCATCTAGAATGCCGTTTTCGACGAGTCCCTTGATCGTCCGCGTCATGGTTTGCGGCGAAACCCCGAGAATATGGGAAATCTCCAGCCTACTCGGCGCATCGCCATCGATAACCGCTTGAAGTGATCGGCGCTGGATGAGATTCAAGTCTCGGTGATGGATCATTCCTCGACCTCCGTGACCCGCAGTTCAAGCTTTAGTCCCAGCGGGAGCGGGCGGTCGTAATCCGCGACCGCGTCATTGAAACCCTTGCAGAAATCTCCCGGCCGTAGCAGCGAACCTCCGAATGGCTGAAACAGCTGCGTCGATCCGCCACCGTCGAGATGCAGCCCCTCGACTGCCCCGAAACGGAGAAGAAGCTCGGCGATATCATGCAGCGTTGCACCGATGGCTGCACCAGCACCCTCGACGTAAGAGGATTTGCCCTCCACCGCGATCAGGAACAGATGCCCCTCGGCGTCGATGCCCGCGCCCAAGCGCGCGGCACGAGTTTCATGCAAATCGGCATGCCAGTCATAGGGCGAAGGCTGAGACAGATCGCCTTCCACACCCTCGACGAATACGCCTTCCTTCAGGAATGCCGCCTTGTCGGTCTCGATACGACCGCCGGTAACAAGGCGCGGGCCGGATTGCACGCCTTCCTCTATATGGCCTTTCAGGAGACGATAGGTGACGGGCTCTCCTCTATGCAGCGCGTCAAGCAGGGTTTGATCCGGTTCCCCGGGAAAGCGGATAACGCATCCGGTTCTGGGTATCGGGAGCTGTCCTCCTCTTGCGATCGCGACAGCATGGCGGCCTACGACCGCGATTTCGACCGCCACTTCGGACGCGGGAGTCAGCCCGTCCATGCTGCCGAAATAACGCGCGATGGCGACCGGCCGCGGCACATCGTCGAAAGCACCCGCGCCGTGCGCCGGAATCTCCATCCCGCCCGGCAGGACGAGCACGACATCCTCGAAGGCGTTGTTGGTGATCATACACCTGCCGCTGTCGCTGACGAGGCAGGCGCGCGGCACCTGCGGCGGATGGAGGATCACGCCCTTGGCGACGACCATGCCGATGGGGTCTCCGTACGCCTCGAAAGGTGTATCGAACTCGCGGGGGTCGAACAGGAAGTGGTTGGCGTTTGCCAGGATTTGGTTCCGCGCCAAGGTCGCGCTTCGAAGCCGCAGAAGGTCTACATGCGCGAGTGGAACCGGAAGTTTTCCCGGAACCGGACCACGACGATCGTGCCACAGTTCCGTGGTCGTCACGCGCACCCCCCGATATCCGTGGCTGATGATCGCTACGCGCTCTGCCCATACCTCGATTTCTGCCGCGCCGAATCCCGGAAGAGATTGGGGCTGCGCGCTTCGCACTGCCGGATGTGGAACGGGGTAGGTTGTGGTCTCCAGTCTCGCGCTGCTGAGGCCAGCGGCGATCATGTCGACAGCTTCGGCGGGAGGCGCCAGGTTGAGGCTTTCGACATGAAAGCGCTCCACCGGAATGAAAACCACCTGGGCTTCGGCGCCCGAGGCAAGGGTGATGACGTCTTTTCTCAGTCTGTGCACGTTGTTGATATCCATTTGCATTTATTTGACGCCGCCGCCCATGAATCCTTGCAGCACATAGCGCTGCCCGAGGATGTAGATCAGAACGAGCGGCAGGATGGAGATGACGGACCCGGCCATGAACAATGTCCATTGCGCTTCATATTCGCTCACCAGACTCATGAGACCTCGGGGAACGGTGTAGAGCTCGGGCGAGTTCAGATAGAGGATCGGCCGAAGTAGTTCGTCCCAGTTGTTGATGAAGGCGACGATGAACACTGAGATCAGGGCCGGGATCGACAGTGGCAGGTAGATTTCACGGAAAATACGGAACGGAGAGGCCCCGTCCATCCGTGCGGCCTCTGCATAATCGTTTGGGAGCGCCGAGAAATATTCACGCAGCATGAACGCGCCGAACGCACCCACCAGAAATGACGGCACGATCAGCGGCAGGAAGGTGTTGATCCAGCCTAACTGCCGCATCAGCAGGTATTCTGGGATGATGGTCACTTCGTTCGGGACGAAGGCGGTCGCCAGAACGATGGCAAAGAGCACGTTCTTGCCGGGCAGCGGCAATTTCGCAAAGGCATAGCCGGACAATGTGCAGGTGATGACCTGCCCGACCGCCGCCAGTCCGGAAACCAGAAGCGAATTGAGGAAGTAACGCCCGAAATCCAGCTCCGTCAGCACCCTGCTGTAATTCACCAGCGGCGCATCGGTGAACATCGTGGTCGGAATGAAACTTGGCGGTACGCGGAAGATATCCGCTGGCATCTTGAACGATGTCAGCAACATCCAGATGAAGGGCGACAGCGTGAAAAGCGCGTAGATGGAGAGGACGCCATACAGCAACGGTAATGTGAGCCTGTTACTCATGCACCCATCTCCTGCGGAAATAGAAATTGACCAGCGTGAGCAGGCCGATGGCGAAGCACAGCAGATAGGCAAGCGCTGAGGCATATCCCATCTGGAAGTGGACGAATGCGTTCTCGTAGATGAAGAACGCGAGCGTGGTGGAGGCGCCGTTAGGGCCGCCGCCGGTTAGGGCATAGGTGATCTCGAATGTCTGGGTAGAGCGGACCAGCGCCATAATCAGGACGAAGAAGATACTGCCAGAGATGAGCGGAATGGTGATCTCGAAGAACTGGCGGAGCTTGCGGGCGCCATCCATGCGGGCGGCTTCATAGACGGAGGTGTCGATTGTCTGAAGTCCCGCCAGCAGCAGCAGCATGAAAAACCCGCTATCTTTCCAGACGGAAACGATGGCGACCGCAGGCAGGGCCAAGACCGGGTCGGCCAGCCAGGCCGGGGGGCTAGAGACACCGAACCAGAGTAGGAGATTGTTGAGCAATCCGAACCGCGTGGAAAAAATCCATTTCCAGACCAGAACCACCGCGACCGTGGAACTGATGTACGGCAAGAAGAATGCGCCGCGGAAAAAGGCCGAGCTTCTAAGGCCGTTGTTCAGGAGAACGGCGAGGACGAGCCCTATGATGATGACACCCGGCACATAGATCGCCATGAACCACAGCGTGTTCATGAACACTCGGCCGCTGGTCGGCGAGGCGAGGATGTGGAGATAGTTGTCGAACCCCACCCAACTCGGAGTATCGAAAATTTGCCACCGCATGAAGGACATCGCGAATGCCCAGACGATGGGAACGAGCCGAAAAACACTGAGCCCGATCATGGTGGGCAGCAGGAAAAGCAGGCCGATGAAGACGGCATCTCGCCGGTTCTTTGTCATGTCGGTATCCTTTGGGCCGACAGGCGAACGGGATCATGTCGCTCGCCGGCCCTTTGTTGAACATGGATCAACGTTTCATGACGTCGTTGGCATAGGCGACGAAACTCGCGATCGCATCATCGAGCGACTTACGACCGTTGAATACTTCGTCGAGTTCGCCGTTCACGCCAGCAGAGCCCGAGGCGCCATAACCGCGCCATGCGTCCCAGCTACGGCTAAAGCCGGTGTAGAGCGCCTGCCGGCCGATCTGAAGCAGAACGGCCTTGTTGTCCGGCTGCTGATTGCGCTCCAGCCAGTCTTCCTGTGCCGCGATCGCATCGAAGGCCGGAACCTTGCCGCCAAGGAAATCCGAAGGACTGCGTCCCTCACCCGTCATAAACCGGATGAAGGCGACGGCGAGTTCCTCATGCTTCGAACCCGAACCAACTGCCAGCATGTCGGGCCAAGCATAGGACCGCAGGGTTTGCGGGGTTGCATCCGGCCCTGCGGGGATTTCGGCAATACCCCACTGGAAACTGTCGCCTGCGACGGTTCGGATGTTGGAGATATTCCATGAACCATCCACCCACATCGCCGCCATGCCGAGCGGGAAGGCATCCTGTTGGCGAACGCCTTGCAGATCCTGCGGTCTGGGTGCGACTTTTTCGGTTATGGTGAGATCGGTAAGGAAACGAAGGGCGTTGACGGCGGCTTCGTTGGGTTCCAGTGCGGTGCCTGCTTCATTGAGATAGCGCCCACCATTGCGGAACACCCATCCGTCGACCTGGGCGTAACGGCCGTAAATCCAGTAGCCCCACTGTTCCGGGTAGCCGTCGCCATTGGTATCTTTCGTCAATGTCCGTGCGGCATTGAGAAAGTCCGCCCAAGACCAGTTGGCTGAAGGATAGGAAACGCCAGCGGCATCGAAGGCCGTTTTATTGTAAAACAGGACTGGCCCCGACCAGCTTTGCGGGACAGCGAAAAGGCCATTGCCGAAACGCGCCGTCGCCACCGCGTTTCCATTATAGCCGGCAAGGGTGCCTTCATCGAGATGAGTGCCGAGATCGACGAGATTCCCGGCTTCGACCCATTGTTGGATATAGCCCGAGGACATCATCATGACATCGGGCAGGTCTTTCGCTGCTGCCATCGCGGAAACGCGCGGCCAATAGTCGGATGGCGGCAGGGCTTGGGCCTGAATGTGAACACCGGGATGCGCGGCCTCGAAAGCGGCGATGGCCGGACGCTCCTTCTCAAGTTGGGTTGGGTCCCAGCTCATGTAGCGCAGGGTAATGTCTGCGGCGGAAGCCATGCCGCCGGTGGAGAGAATTAGGCCTAAAGCGAGAGTAAGAGATCGTGACATGGTGCGCTCCGAATTCGCGACTATTTATTTCTAGTTTGGCATTTAATAGCGAATTAGCACCACATCATTGCAACCATATGACAGTATCGATAACCTTCCGGCGGAAAGCGTTAGATTAGCGAACGAGCGATCTTGTCGGCCAGAGCGTTCGCCTCTTCCTCCCCCATGCTGCCATGACGCAATCGAAAGAAAATAAATAAGCAACTGATATTAAAAGATATTATAAGTGTAATTCGTTGATCCCACAGAAACGGCGAGGCTATTCATAGCGCCCAGCGCGCGCTCCCACAGCTTTGTCCTAAAAGAAATCGGAATCTCTCACGGTCACATTTATACAACCTCTCTATATGAGGTTAGCTATATAATTTTTATTAAGGAAATAAATGCGAGTTTATCGCAACGTCGTGATTGTCCTGCATAGTGGGAGCTATGACATTGAACTGCAATGATTTCCGCTGAACAAGAACCCGCTGCGCTCGGGATTCAGATGATTTTGCAAGGAACGCGATCATCCCGTCATCGGTAGTACGTGAAACACCATACCCACTCGACCGCAGAGCTTACAGGCGCAAAATCCCATCGAGCGACTTCTGTAGCTTCAACAACTGGCGGCGAAGCGCAACACGATACGACAGGCTCGCGGCAAACTACCTCTCTGCAATCACCCTTGCATCAATCATTACCGCGTGGATTTGAATGAGTTTTCACCATACGAGCAGAGTCTCCCAATAGATCAATAGTGATGTTTTTTTGGGGAGCGGTGGCGCTCCCTATCGTAGATCAGGCGAAACCTGTGAGCGCGAGCCATCAATAAATCCGCCAGTACCCGGAGAACAGACTGGATCGTCATCATAGAGCTCCTCGCTTCAGTTCCGATAGATACGCACGCCAGCCGCCAAGCGCTGTAATCTCGTGCGCACCATCAACGGCATGGGTCTCACAGAGAAATCCGGAAATCTTTGAGCCGTCATCCAGCGTCACTTTGCCGATGCCGAGAGGGGCCGGGATGTTCTGGACGAAACGGCCGAAAGCATCGGGCGACACTTGCCACACCTCGACCTCAAGTCCGTTCCCAGAAAAACCGGGTTCTCGAATGAGTGCAGGCTTTGGCGGCGTCGTGTTGGGCAAGACGAACAGGCGGTAATCGCCCGCAGTGCGGCACGTCTTGATAAGCCTGCCGCCGGGGCCTGTCAGTTCGTGGTTTAATGGCATGCCACTGAGATGTGCGCCGACAACCATGATGGTGACATTGCCATCGTCCTGCTCCAAAACCCGGCTGGCCTCTGGAAGCACGGCCTGTTTGTCCTTGCCCATGCCGGCGGCGGCGGCACGGTGAAGTGCATCGGCAAAGGGGGCAAGCGCATCATCTGAAAAAGACGGTCCAAACAGAGTAACACCGGCGGGCAGATGATTATCCACATCAAAACCGGCAGGCACAGCGATTGCGGCGTAGCCGAAGAGGTTGGCGAAGTTGGTGTAGCGACCAAAATGACCGTTCTTTGCGATAGGGTCGGCCAGCATAGTGTCGACCGTATAGGTCGTGGGCGAGGTTGGCAGCATCAGCAGGTCTACCTTTGCCCATTCTTCAAACGTCTGCTGGCGCAGCGCTTCAAGCTTATAAAGACCTTCGAACGCATCCACGGCAGTGTACGCCGTCGCACCAGCAATGATGGTGCGCACCGTTGGGTCGACGTCTGTGGCATTCGTTGTAAAGAAATCCTTCACCGCCGCCAATCGCTCGGCGACCCATGGCCCGTTGTAGAGGAGTTCGGCGGCTTGACGGAAGGGCGCATAATCAAACTCTACGATGTGCGCGCCGAGTGTTCTGGCGCGTTCTATGGCCGCATCGTAAAGAGCTTCATAGGCAGCATTGCCATAAAATTCTCGCTCGGTGTTTGAAAGCACACCGATCCTCAAACCAGTCGCAGGCAGATAAGCGGCCTTGGCCTTCTTCGAAAAGGGATCGGTCGCATCATAACCTTCCATGACCTTGCGAACAGAAACGCCATCTCCCACCGTTCCCGTGAAAACCGTGACCACATCCACCGAACGGCAGGCCGGAACGACACCGACATTCGGCACAAGTCCGGGTGTCGGCTTGATGCCGACGATGTTGTTGAACGCCGCCGGAACACGACCGGAACCTGCCGTGTCCGTGCCGAGTGCGAAGCTGGCAAGCCCAGAAGCGACTGCAACCGCAGAGCCGGAAGACGATCCGCCCGAAACATACGCCGTGTCGAAGACGGAGCATGGCGCGCCGTGCGGTGAGCGTGTGCCGTTCAATCCGGTGGCGAACTGATCGAGATTGGTCTTGCCGATAACGAGGGCACCAGCGGCTTTCAATCGGGCGATAACCGTCGCATCCTTTTCAGGGTGATATGCGAAAGCAGGGCAGGCGGCGGTCGTTGGCAATCCTGCCACATCGATATTGTCCTTCACCGCAAAAGGCACGCCCCAGAGCGGCAGACTGTTGGGTTGCGGAGATCGTGCCATAAGATCGCGCGCAGCCCTGCGCAGATCATCTGCCGGGGTTTTGGTGATAAAGATTGCCGGATCGTCAGAGGCTTCGATACGGGCAAGCACCTCTTCCACGAGGTCTAGCGGTGAGAGCCCGACATCATAAGCCTGGCGCAACGAGGTGAGATCGAGAAATACGGGAAGCATCAAGCATCCTCCAGAACAACGAGCACGTCGCCCGCTTTGACATTTCGACCCGGCCCGGCGCGAAGATCGCGGACGCGACCCGGCGCATGGGCGGTGACGGTGATTTCCATCTTCATGGATTCGATGATCGCAAGTGTGTCACCTGCTTCCACGGTCTGGCCTTTCTCGACCAGCACCTTCCAGACGTTGCCGGGGACGGCGCTTTCAACACCGAAGCAACCTTCGGGAATATCGCCGCCAAGCCCCATACCACCGCTCTCATCGACCACGAAACTGTCGAGACCTTGCTCTTTCCAACGCTGACGTTCTGCCTCAAAGGCAGCCTGTTGCTTTGATTTGAAGGCGCCGATACCAGCCGCGTTTTTGGCAAGTTCCGCCTCATAGGCAGCATAGGAGAATTCGCCCTCTTCGATACGAACAGGGTAACCGCCATGGGGGAAGGCCGCGCGGGCTTCCGTTAATTCCTTATGGTCGACGGGGAAGAACCGGACCTGATCGAAGAAATCGAGCAGCCACGGCTTATCCTTGCCGAAGACCGGGGTTTGCCGCCATGTGTTCCACATCTGGATGGTGCGTCCAAAGAGCTGATAGCCGCCAGGTCCCTCCATGCCGTAGATACACATATACGCGCCGCCGATGCCGACTGCGTTTTCCGGCGTCCAAGTGCGGGCCGGGTTGTATTTGGTGGTGACGAGGCGATGGCGCGGGTCGAGCGGTGTGGCAACCGGGGCACCGAGATAGACATCACCGAGGCCCATCACCAGATAGGACGCATCGAAGATCGTATTCTTCACAGCCTGCTCATCTTCCAAGCCGTTGATGCGGCGGATGAACTCGATGTTGGACGGGCACCATGGGGCGTTGGGGCGCACCAATTCCTGATATTTGCGCATGGCAAGCTCGGCATCCGGGTCGTTCCAAGACAGCGGCAGCCAGACGGTGCGGCTCGGCACTTTCACCGAATGAACGGAGGGCATTCCGTCCTCTATATCTGAAAGCAGACCAAGAAGCCGGGTGCGAGCAAGGTTTGATCCGTCGTAGTGGATTTGCAGCGAACGGATGCCGGGTGTGAGATCGATCAAACCCGGAACCTTTGCTTCTTTCACCGCCTGCATCAGCAGGTGAGCGCGCAGCCGCAAGCCGATATCGAGCTGCATGGAGCCGTATTCAATCAGCAAATTGTCATCACCCTGACGGCGATAGGTGACCGGAACCTCCGTATCGTCACGTTTCGCCAGAATTGGTGACCCGGCATCCTCACCGATGCGCTTCACCATTGGGCCAGCAATCGGGTCTTCAGCGCGGGTCACAGCGTAAAAGCTAATCTTGTCGCCAGGCTTGAACTGGCCCATTTTCCATTGTTCATCCGCCGCAATCACTGCCGGGCAAACGAAGCCGCCAAGCGAAGGGCCATCGGGACCGAGGATGATTGGCATATCGCCCGTGAAGTCGATAGCGCCGATGGCATAGGCATTGTCGTGAAGGTTGGAAGGATGAAGACCCGCTTCGCCTCCATCCGTCCGCGCCCATTTCGGTGCAGGCCCGATGAGACGAACACCAGTGCGGGCCGAGTTGAAATGCACCTCATATTCGATGGAGAACAGCGTTTCGATATCGTCCTCGAGGAAGAAATCGGGTGCGCCATGTGGGCCGTAGAGGACACCGACCGACCAGTCGCGGCTAAGCTGCGCAGGCTGGGTTGCGGGTTTCACATCGGATTGAGAGGCGTTGGCGAGGCGCAGAACATGGCCTGCGCGCAATGTGCCGGTGGCGTTGCCGCCAAATTGGCCCAGCCCGAACGTGGCACGAGAACCGAGCACGACAGGCGCGTCAAATCCGCCGGACACCGCCAGATAGGCTCGCTGTCCAGCACCTTTGATCTGGCCGATGGTCAGTGTTTGTCCAGACTTGACCTCAACAGCCGTGTTGTGAGCAACGGGTTCTCCGTCCAATTTCATCGGCATGTCTGCGCCCGCCAGCGCCACGGTGACATTGGAGAAGAACTTTAACACCGGCCCGGAAACGGTTAGTTCAAGCGCCGCCGTGTGATCATGGTTGCCGACAAGGCGGTTGGCGTGGCGGAAGGAGCGTTCGTCCATGGGTCCGCTTGGCGGCACCCCGACATGCCACAGGCCAAGACGACCCGGCAATTCCTGAAGGCTGGACTGCGCACCGGGAGTGATGACCTCAACCACATCTGGCACAAAGGCGAAATCTTTCAGCGCTGTTGTTGCGACATCTCCGCTGCCGAAAAGATCGGATGCGGCGATGGCCTTGAGATAGTCCAGATTTGTCTCAATGCCGGAAATCGACGTTTCCGATAGTGCCTTTTCCATCCGCGCGATGGCGTCATCACGATTGTCCCCGGCGACGATGATCTTGGCGAGCATCGGATCGTAAAACGGCGTGACTTCCGTTCCCGTCTCAATCCAACCGTCCACCCGCACGTCCTGCGGAAACACCACGTCCGTCAGCAAGCCGGCGCTCGGGCGGAAATCGGCATGCGGCATTTCCGCATAAACGCGGGCTTCGATGGCGGCGCCTTTCGGCGTCAGTCTTTCCTTGCCGGTCAAGACATCGTCACCAGCCGCCTGCCGGACCATCCATTCGACCAGATCGATGCCGAAAACCGCTTCTGTTACCGGGTGTTCAACCTGCAAACGAGTGTTGACCTCAAGGAAATAGAATTCCTCTCGGGCAGGATCGTAGATGAACTCCACTGTACCGGCGGATTCGTATTTCACTTGCGAACCCAAGGCGACAGCCGCCGCATGCAGCTTTTGACGGACAGCGTCGGGCAAGTTGGGGGCTGGCGTTTCTTCAATCACCTTCTGGTTACGGCGTTGAAGCGAACAATCACGCTCACCCAACGCGATCACCCTGCCTTCGCCGTCCCCGAAGATCTGCACCTCGACATGGCGCGCCTTGGCGACGAAGCGTTCGAGATAAACTCGCGCATCACCAAAACTCGCCTTCGCCGTGCGTTGCACACTGTCGAACGCCGATTTCAATGCTGCCGGGTCGGCGCAAAGCTGCATGCCGATGCCACCGCCGCCCGCAGTGGATTTCAGCATCACTGGATAACCAATGCCATCGGCAGCCGCCAACGCTTCATCCGCCGAGGCAAGCAGATCCGAACCTGGCAGAAGCGGAACGCCGCTCCGTTTCGCCAGTTCACGGGCGGTGTGCTTTAGCCCGAAGTCGGCAATGTTTCCCGGCTTGGGGCCGATGAATGCGATGCCCTCTGCCTTCAACCTTTCAGCAAAACCAATGTTTTCCGAAAGAAAACCGTAGCCGGGATGCACCGCTTGCGCGCCCGTTGCCTTGCAGGCAGCAATGACAGCATCGACATTCAGATAGCTTTCGGCGGCCGGTGCCGGGCCAAGGCGAACGGCCTCATCCGCCAGCAAGGTCGCCTTGGCGAAACGGTCGGCATCGGAGTAAACGGCGACGGAGGCGATGCCCATCTGGCGCAATGTGCGGATGACGCGCACAGCAATTTCGCCGCGATTGGCGATCAGAACCTTGGTGAACATGGCCATCAACCTTCCTCGTTCCAGACCAGCACGCGGATCGGCGTCGGATCGAAACCGTTGCAGGGATTGTTGATCTGCGGGCAATTGGAGATGACGAGCAGCACGTCCATCTCCGCCTTCAGTTCGACGTAGTCGCCCGGTGCCGAGATGCCATCCACAATGGTCATGCCGCCGTTTGGCGAGATCGGCACGTTCATGAAAAAATTGATGTTGGGGGCGACGTCGCGTTTGCCCATGCCGTATTTGGCCACTTCCGCAACGAAGTTGTCGCGGCACGCGTGAAGATATTTCGTGCCGTGGCCGAAGCGCACCGTGTTGCTCTCGCAGGAGCAGGCGCCGGCGGATGTATCATGACGACCGCAACTATCGGCGGTCATCTGAAGCATGACCCGACCTTCATTCGACATGACTTTCGTGCCGGTCGAAATATAGGCGGCATTCTGTTCGCGCACCGTGTCCTGACTGGAATAGCGCTCGGAATAATCTTCGGCGTTGTAAAACAGCGTATCGATGGCCTGCTGGCCGTAGCTATCCTCGATGCGAACAGTCTGGCCTTTGGCAACGATGGTCGAGAATGGCTTTTCAGCGGCAATGTAGTGGTCCTGCACAGCGTTTTCGAGCGTGCGGGAGAGGGCGGTTTGAATGAAACTAGTCATGATCTTGTCTCCCGGCTCAGATTGTCGCCAATGCGTTGTTCTCGAAACCACGGATGGCTTCGGCGGTCGCCGTGCGGCAAAGGTCATCCTTCGCAACCGCTTCAGCAGCGATACGGGTTATTGTTACCGGGTTTGGCGCGTAGACGGGGTTGGGGTCGAGCGGGTGCGGGCAGTTGGAAAAGCCGATGATCATGTCCATCTCGGCACGCAACTCCACATAATCGGCACCATTCAGCAAAGCCGGATTCCAGAAGAACTGCCCTTCGGCATCGACGCGAACTGGCGCGAAAAGCGTCAGCGCGGCCGGAATGTCGCGCCGGTCAAGGCCGATCTTCATGGCGAGCTTGATGAAATTATCCCGCGTATCGCGCAACAATGTGCCTTGATATCGCGCGTTCGTCGCCGCGTTGGAGCCACCGACGAGGCAATCATGCGCGCCGGAGGAATCTTCGGTGATGGAGAACATCACGCGCCCCATATCTGAAAAGATGACACGGCCTTTGGAAAGGCCCGTCGTCCATTGCATTTTGACCGTATCGGCCAGGTTCATACGCTCGGAGGTTTCAGCAGCGGCCCACGCAATGAGCGCGACGGAGGAAAAGCCGTGACTGAGGCTGATACGTATCGTCTGTTCGCGAGCAACCTTGGTTGACCAGTACCAGCCGCCGGGAATGACCTCCTGGTGCACAACGTTGTCGTGCGCAACAGGGATTTCGGGATAGGGGCTGAACCCCGGCAGGGTCTTGGGCGCGAAATCCAACCCTTTCCTCTGGTGTTCTTCATAGCGTGCACGATTGGCGGCAATTTCTTCGGGCGAACGTCTTTGGTGCATAATGTGCTCCATGGCGGTTGAGTTCGGGTCGTCCCGGTGGGTCTGCCCGTAATGCCGGGTCGTCCCGGCGGGCTTTGATGGTTCAGGCGGCACTTCCGGCGCGGCGCGGCGGCCATATCGGAAGATCACGGGTAATCGTTGCGCCATAGCGCAGCTTTTCTTCGGGTCTGTCACGCGGACGCTCAAATGCGACAACCCGCGTTGCCAGCGTGAAGGCTTCACGCATATCGTGCGTCACCATCACCACCGTCATCGGCGTCTCGTTCCACAGACGTTTCATCAACAGGTGGATTTCGGCGCGTATGCCGGGGTCGAGTGCGCCAAATGGCTCATCCAGCAACAGAACCTTCGGGCGCATCAACAGTGCTTGCGCCAGTGCCAAACGCTGCTGCATCCCGCCGGAAAGCTGTGCCGGATATTTTTCTTCCGTACCGGCAAGGCCGACATCGGCAATCATGGCGCGGGCTTCTTCTATTGCACCACGGCGGGCGGCACCGAAAAGTTTGCCCGTGAAGCGTGATGCCGCAAGCTCCTTGCCGATCAGCACATTGCCCAGCACCGTCAGGTGCGGAAAGACCGAATAACGCTGGAAGACAACGCCCCGGTCCGGCCCCGGCTCCGGCGAAAGTGGCTGACCATCCAGACGTATGGAGCCGCGTGTTGGGTTTTCCTGCCCTAAAAGCATACGTAGAAACGTCGTCTTGCCGCAGCCCGAAGGGCCGACCAGAGCGACAAAAGCGCGGGACTCTATGTCGAGCGATATGTTCTCCAGAACGATCTGGTCACCATACTCTTTCCAGACATTCTCAATGCTGATCGCACTCATGACTTGATCTCCAATGCGGACCAAGGGAAGACGGACAGCCTGAAACGCTCCAGCAGCCAGTCTGTCAAAACAGCGATGAGGGTAATCCAGACCACGTAGGGAAAAATCACGTCCATCGCCAGATAACGGCGTACGAGGAAAATGCGATAACCGAGGCCGGAGTCCGAAGAAATTGCCTCGGCGGCGATGAGAAACAGCCATGCTGGCCCGATCTGCAAACGCAGGCAGGTGATAAGGCGCGGCAAAACCTGCGGCAGAACCACCCGCAGCGCGACCTGCCAGGAGTTTCCGCCAAGAGTCTCTGCCTTGATGACCTGCTCACGCGGCAACTCGATGGCTTTGAGGGCCAGATCACGGATCATGACCGGCGTGACGCCGATGACGATCAACGCAATCTTCGAAACTTCCCCCAGACCCAGTGCGATGAACAGAATGGGCAGGAGCGCCAGCGGCGGCACCATCGAAACTGCTGCAACAAAAGGCGAAAGCAGCGAACGGGCATAGGGTAACATGCCAATCATCATGCCGATGGCCAATGCTGTGGCCGTCGCTATGCCGAGGCCTGAGAAAAGTCGAATGAGACTTGCAATCGTATCGGTCCACAAAACGATATCGCCGGTGCGGGCATCCGGTATGAAAGCCATCCGGTTGATGGCATCGGCAAATCCCGCAAACCCCGGCAGCAGCTTGTCATTGGCGTTTTCAGCCATCCTTGCCGCCGAGCCAATCGTGTAAGCGATCAGAACTGCTGCGAAGGGCAGAGCAGCAAGGGCAAGTCGGGCACCGCTTGAAGGCCGCGTATTGATCCAGCGCATGGAAAGGCTCCTGATTGAAGCGTCATCACAATGCCGGGCGCTTGTCGCCCGGCTGTAGCGTCGTGAAACGGTCGCCCTTACAGCGTGCCCTTGGCGGCAGCATCCATGTATTCGGTGGTGAAACGGAACTTCACATTGGCCTTGTCGCCATGGATCGCGCCATCAGGAAACGCGATGCCGATGACATCGGCCGAAGGTGCACCATTGCCGAGAAGACCTTTTTCGAACAGGAAGTTACGAACGAGATCCATGGTCTTCGGCAGGTTTGGCGAAGCCGTGAATGCAACGGCATCGGCAGGCTTGTCGAACAACTTGGTCGCGGCCATCTGTGCCTCGAAGCCGGCAAGATCGGTGCCGGAAGCCGTACCCATTGCCGAACGTGCGGCCTTGCCTTCAGCGCTATCGGCGGTCATCACCGTCATCGTGTCGTACCAGATGCCGGCAAGTGCCTTGCCGAAATCCGGATTGTCTTTCAGCACATCACTATTGGCGACCATCAGGTCGATAATCTCGCCGGGGATTTGCGAGCTGTCGAAGACCTTCTTGGCCGATGGTGTTTCGAGGATTGCGGAAACCAGCGGGTTCCAGGTCACGACTGCGGTGACATCAGGCGTCTGGTAGGCGGCGACCATATCGGCGTCTGAGGTGTTGACGACCTTAACATCGCGCTCGGTGGAGCCGATGCTTTCCAGCGCGCGGGCGAGCAAATAGTGAGAAACGGAAAATTCCACGAGATTGACGTTTGCCCCTTTGACGTCAGAGAGGCTCGTCTTGTCTTTCAGGATAACGGCGTCATTGCCGTTCGAAAAATCGCCGACGATAACGGCGGTGGTATCGATCCCGCCAGCAGCCGGAATGGAAAGTCCGTCCATGTTGGTCAATGTCACGGCATCGTAGGCGCCAGCGGTATACTGGTTCATCGACTCCACATAGTCGTTGAACTGCGTAACCTCGATATTGATCCCGTATTTGTCAGCCCATTTCTTGACGATGCCATGGTCGTTTGCATAACCCCAGGGCATCCAGCCGACATAGATCGACCACGCAACCTTGAAATCCTTTTTAGGCGCGGCATTCGCAGTGGACACACCGGAGAGCGCCAGCGAAGCCGTGAGCGCGGTGATGGCGAGAATGGTCTTGAATGTCTGCATTGGTATTCCCCTTTTGCTTTTTGTCAAAAAGGGATCGGCACACACCAACGCCGCCAATCCCTTGGCTAACGAGGTCTCCCGGGCTTTTATCCCGCCGTGCATCTGAGCGGAATGTCTCCCCGCCCAGTGGCTGCTCTCGGACCAGTCACGCAAAAGCGCCGGAACCCTAGCAACCAACTCTACGGACATAGAAGCAAAGGCCATGCCAGTTCAATATTGGATTAAAATCAGGGGTATTTGCCCGGCAGAGCGGATGAACGCAAAACAAGCTGGCGTCAAATTGGTCAGGCAGGCAAGGTATGCATGCAATTTAGGCAGTCAGAACACGCCGGCAGCCTTGATCTTCCCGCTCACCGCGCCGTCTTCGGATCAATCATTTTCCCTGATCGCGATGCCATGAAGTTCTCACGGCAAACGGCAGGTGTTTACTTTCCTGCACGGTTGAAGGCAGGGCATCCAGTTCACACCGTTTGCTTGGGGCATAATTTTTACCAAAGACCGAACACCGCTGAATGGATTTCGCTTGAGCAGCGCCGTCTGCGATGAGCCAGGTGCCCGTGAGGATGAGCAGGCTCCCGGCAATCTGCAACAGGGTTATCGGCTCGCCGAAGACGAGCCAGGCGACGCCCATGATGAGAACGTAGCTGACGGCTGAAAGCGGAAAGGCCGCGCTGAGGTCCAGTTCTGACAGTACGGCCATCCATATCCAGAAACAGGCAATCTCGGCAGCAATGGCCAAGCCGAACCAGGGTGAACCGAAAAGCTGGTCGAGCCAGTGAGCGGGAGTATCCGCAATGGCAGCGGCGCTCTGCTTGAGAAAAACCTGCTGCAAGGTGTTCAACAGCGGCACCAGCAGCCAGACGGCGCGGATTGATCTCATGGTGCGATATCCTTGCCATCGTCCCCGGCCAGAAATGGCGCGATCCGCTTGAGAACCGCATGGGCAATGCGGTTGGTGTGGCGGAAGAACATGGCGTTTTCCGTCAGCTCGCTGCCAAGCTTTACCTTGTTGCGATAATAGGCCTGCCCGCTCTGATAACGCTCGATACCGTTCTCAAGACAATAGCGAAGGTTTTCGAACCAGCTCAGATAATAGAGATTGTAGGATCGGCCACGTTCGGCATCCATACAGAAGAACTTGTCGATGAGCTGCCCATCGTCATGAAGCAGGAGGTTGAATGCGAGAACCTCACCCTTGGCGGTATAGACCGTGCAGAAAGCATTCTCCGGCATATGGTGCAGGATTCCGGAAAAATAGGCAGGTGTCAGATCCTCGAACTGCCATTCGCTGCGTTCGCGGGTCTGGTGGTAAAGCTCCATAAAACGTGCCTGCCATGGGCCTAAATCACTCACCCTTTCGACGGTCACTGCCGAAGCGGCACGCAGTTTGCGGCGCATGTCCTTGCGCGTGCCGGATGATAGGGTTGCAAGATAATCGTCTATGGTCTGAAAATCGATGTCGCGCCAGGCGGTCGGCATACCGCTTGTGTCCACATATCCGCGTCGTTCAAGCAACTGGGCAAATGCTGGCTCAAGCGGTAGCGGCATATCCTTGAGGGCGACCAGCGTGCAGCCTTCAGCCGCGGCTGTCGCTTCAAAACCGGCCAGCAATTTGGCCAGGATTGTACCATGGTGCCGTGGTGGCACAGCCGGGTGAAAACCAACGACACCGTTTTCCGTACATGGAGAGCCAAGGCAAGCAAGTTTGAGTTTCAGGAAACGCGGGGCGATGGTGCGAACCCAGCCGATCATGGTGTGCAGACGACCGCGTGGCAGCGTCGTTTCCAGCCCGTAATCGCATAAAAAGGCGGGCATCGCGGCGACGATCATGCCGTCCTGCTCGACGGTGACGTAACGCCAGTGAAAATCATCGAGGCCGCCGTTTTCCACCGCCAAAAGATAATCGTAACCCTCGAGATTTCCCACAAAACAGGCGTTCCAAGCGGAGCGCTCTATCGTCGAAAGACCCTCATGGATCTCGACTTTGAGATGATGCTGGTCAATTTCGACCAGATCGCCAGCCGGTTTTGCTTTAAGATTTTGCAGCATCATCTGTCTCGAAAAAATCGGCGGTGAGATCGGCGACGACACGGCGCTGCCGATCGACATGGATCATGTGATAGCTGTCATCCAGCCAATGAAGACGATTGCGTCCGCCGATATGGTCGGCGATGTAGGTGGCATGGGACGGACCACTCAGATCGTCCTCACGGGAATGAATGATCAAGGTCGGTGTTTTCATCGATGGCAGGCGGGATTTCAGCGTGCGACCAAGTTCGTGCATTTCAAAGAGTGCCTTGCCCGGAAAGCTTTCCAGCATTCCGTCGTTGCCCATGCCCGCAATCAGCCGTCTCATGCGCTCATCCTTGATGCCAAGCGATGCGTTTTCACGAAAGTTCATCCTGCCGAGCAGCGGCAAATGTGAAATCCAGCGCAGATGCGGCGACAGCAATGAGTAACGGTGTGGCACTTCCCAGCCGTCGTAATGAAAGCAGGGAGAGTAGATCGCGGTCGCTTCTATTTTGCCCGGACTGTCGGCCGCAGCCATCATCGCCAGCTTGCCGCCCACGCAGATACCGGCGGCGTAAACAGTGTCGACACGTTTGGAAAACCCGGCTCGCGCCTCGTGCACGCTTTCCAGCCAATCCTCCCAACGGGACCGTCTCAGGGCCGCCGCGTCCATGCCGTGACCGGCCAGAAGCGGCGCAAACACGCTATAGCCGCGTCGGTTGAGATGACGGGCAACGAGACGCATTTCTGCCGGTGCGCCGGTTAGGCCATGGATGAGAAGCACGCCCCTGCCGTTGGTGCCTTCTTCGAAGAGGGTTGGGATTTCTGTTTTCATAGACCACTTGCGCCGACACAGACGACGCCTCCGACAATCAGCGCAATGCCCAGCAGGCGGCGATGATCAAGTCTTTCTTTGAACAGGATCGCTGCTGCAATGGCGATCGTGACATAGCTCAATGCCATGAGAGGAAAGGCGACCGATAGCGGGGTTTCGGCAAGAACGACGATCCACGCCAAGAGTTCGACGCCCCAGAATGCAACGCCTAGCCATGTCGCAGGGACAAGGAGAAAGTTCGTGCCTTCACGCATCGCCGCGTATTTGAAGCAGAGCTCGCGCCCTGTTTCCGTAACGATGCAGAACGCGATCGTCGCAGACAAGATCATTCCGGGGCTCATGCCATCACCTGCGACAGCACTTCGAGAAGGGCGTGATTGGCGGCGCTGTTGATGTTGCTGGCCACATCCATGTCACGTCGCCGCAACGGCTGGTCGATCATGACCTCGGCTTTTTTGAGCAGGCGCATCGCAAGCGATCCACCATACCGCGGCTCGGAATAATCGCCGGTGACGTCGGCGCCGATGATCCGATGGCGCAAGCCGATCTCGTGGATGATCCACAGGACATAGGGCAGGCTCATGCAACCCTGATCCCAGTTTGTGACAGCATCCGAATGAACGAGGCTGTCCTTGTCGATCGTGATGTAGACCGCGTCGGTCTTGATCCGCTGAAGAAGGCGGTCAATGAAATTGCTCTCGCCGAGATTTGACATCAGCACCCAGTGCAGGTCCGATCCGAGCTGGGAATAGCTGGCGCCAGAACCAAATCTGCCTTTCACACGGCTTGGCGGATGTGCATAGGGATATAGCTCAAGTTTGCCGCAGCGGAGCAAATCGAGATTGGCGCCCTTGCGGTCCGGCGATGTAAGATCGTTGCTGCAAACACCCAGCGTGATGATTTTGTTCACATTCGGATGCGCGGCTGCGGCATTGATCCAGGAGCCGCAGTGCAGCCCCTTCGAGAAATGCACCCAGTCTGGATGGTTGTCGATATGAATGACGGTAACCGGGCATTCGAATTCTTCCAAAGCATCGGCCAGCAGCAATGCGGTCACGTGATGAAAATCACCCGATCCCGTGAAACACAGGCGTGGCTGGTGTTTGCGGATACCCTCCACATGCGCAAGACTTTGTTTTAAGGCCCAGAGCCTGTCATTGCGGCTCCAGAGCCGCAATGACAGGCCGCATGTTTTGTCTTCGACTTCACGGGCGCCAGCCGTCAGCGCGGCCCCCACGAAATCGGGTTGCAACTCCAACGCGTCATCCAGATGGAGAAGCAATATCTGCACGGATCTATCTCCGCTCGGCACGGTTCAGGAGTTGATCAAGCAGTTCGATGGCCAGCTTGATCTCCTCAGTCGAAATCATCAGATTCGGAGCGAATGTGATGACGTTCTTGTGGTAACCGCCGACATCGAGCACGAGGCCGTATGTCTGGCCATTGACGTAAAGATCGCCTTTCATGCCCTCATCGCACATCCAGTCGAGCGTGGCCTTGTCCGGCGTGTAGCTATCGGCCTGGCAAATCTCCATGCGTAGCGCCAGACCCAGACCGTCCACTTCACCGATGATGGCATGGCGGGACTTCAGTTCTTTCAGACCTTCCAGGAACAGAGCCCCCTTGGCCATGACGCTCGCACCAAAATCCTCCTCCTGAACCATTTTGAGGGTCTCAAGCGCCACGGCAGTTCCCATGGGGTTGCTGGCGAATGTCGAATGTGTTGAGCCGGGTGGGAAGATGGTGGGGTTGATCATCTCTTCCCGCGCCCAGATGCCAGACAACGGGTTCAGCCCGTTGGTGATGGCCTTGCCGAAGACCAACACGTCCGGCGACACGCCAAAATGTTCGATCGACCACAGCTTGCCGGTCCGGTAGACGCCCATCTGGATTTCATCGACCACCATCAGAATACCGTGCTCGTCGAGCACCTTTTTCAGTTCGATGAAGAAATTCATCGGCGGAATGACATAACCGCCGGTGCCCTGGATCGGCTCGATATAGAAGGCGGCATATTCGGACTTGCCAGCTTTCGGATCCCATACGCCGTTATATTCGCTTTCGAACAGGCGGGCGAATTTCTGTACGCATTGGTGACCGTATTCCTCCTTCGACATGCCCTTGGGGCCGCGGAAGTGGTACGGGAACTCAATGAATTGCGCCCGTTCTCCGAAATGGCCGTAGCGACGGCGATAACGATAGCTGGACGTGATGGCCGTCGCGCCAAGCGTGCGGCCGTGATAGCCGCCCTCGAAGGCAAACATCAGACTTTTGCCGCCCGTATAGTTGCGGACGAGTTTGAGCGAGTCCTCGACCGCTTGCGAACCACCGACGTTGAAATGCACGCGGCCCTTATTGCCGAACTTCCGTTCTGCATCCTGAGCGATCATCGCCGCCAGTTCCACCTTTTCGCGGTGCAGATACTGGGAGGCGACCTGCGGCAGTTGGTCCAGTTGGCGATGCGCAACGGCGTTCAGACGCTCGTTGCGATAACCGAAATTCACGGCCGAATACCACATCTGGAGATCGAGAAAGGGCGTCTCGCTGCTGTCGAAAAGGAAAGAGCCTTCACAGCCGCTGAAGAATTTCGGATGGTCGGTGTAGTGGACCGTATCTCCGTGAGAGCAATAGGCAGCTTCGAGACTGCGAAGCTCTTCTTCGGTGGTCGTGCTGACGACCGGCTCGGCAATTTGCGTATAGGCGTTCATGGTGTTTCCTTGGATTATGCGGTTCTTGCCAGCCGGGAGGCGGGGACTCGGCTGGACGTTTTGTCGAGAAGGCTTGCGAGGGCGGATTGCACATCGACGAAACCCTCGTAGGGAATGAAGGGAATGGCCTGCTGATCGCAGTAGGTGGCGAGCTTGGACTTGGCGAAGACGAGCAGCGCCTGATGCGAAACGCAGAAGTCGCTTCGCCCATCGCCGACATAGATGTGATCGCCCTGCGCCTGAATGATATTGCATTTGCAGACACCAGAACCTGCGGGGCATCCGGCGCTGGCAAAGGGGGTGTCCAGTCGGTATTGAAACCGCTGTTGCGAAATGCTGGATGACATACGGTTGGCAGTCACCGCGATGTTGGTCATGCCGTATTTTGCAAGGATGCGGCGGATGAAGTGATCGACGCCGTCGCTGACGACGGTGAGGCCGACCCCGTTTTTGCGGCAGAAGTCGAAAAACGCAGGAAATCCGGGGTCGATTTCGATCGTATCCAGAAAGCCGTTGAGGTCCTGAAGTGTCGCATCAATCAAGGGGATCTGGGCGCGCATGCACTCCGCTGCGGTGATCTTGCCAGCGATCCAGTCGTCTTCCAAGCGATGCCACTTGTCCGTCGCGAAACGTTCCAGAACGAGATCCGTGACATCGTCCACCGCGATCGTTCCGTCAAAGTCGCAAAATGCATGCATGTCATGCTCCCTGATTTCGTAGGAGAGCATTTAGGCCCGTGATCTGAAGGCAGGATTAGGCGAAGATGAAGCGAAGCTGAATTCGAACGTCAGGCTGCCGGAATTTCGAACCCCACCCGCAGGCCGTAACCCCATTCCGGCGTATCGAGAAGGATACGGATGCCGAGCCGATTGGCTATGTCCGCAACGATCGTCAGTCCAAGACCGGCACCGGCGCTGTCGTCTGCATCCAGCCGGTTGAAGCGTTGGAACGCATGGGGGTGCTGTTCAGGCGAAATGCCCGACCCGGAATCGCTGATGCAGAGACGCCACCCGTTTTCCGCTTGAGCCAGCGTCACCGCGATACGGGTGCCAGCTGGCGAATATTTGATGGCGTTGTCGATGACGTTGTCGATCATGACGCCCAGCGCCGCGCGGTCTGTCATGACGGATGCCTCAACGTTCTCGATCAAGTCCATCTGCACATCGCGACCGGCGAGCGCCTGTCCAAAACCGGCGACACAGGCTGTTGCCAGATTTGTTAGGTTGACAGGCTCCAGCTTGAGAGGTTGATGGCCGACACGGGCAAGGCGCAGCAACTGTTCGATCAAATGCATGGCGCGTTCGTTGCTTGCCACGAGATCCATCATCAGAGCCTTGCGCTCGTCTTCGGAATCACACCGCTCGAGAAGCTGGAGAAGCAGTTTGATCCCGGCTTGCGGTGTTCGCAACTGGTGTGCGGCAAGATCGGAAAACTGACGTTCCAGCGTGATCGATCTCTCAAGTTTATGGAGGAGAACGTTGAGGGATTGTACAAGCGGTGCCAGATCACGCGGTAGCCCGCCACTCGAAATTCGGGCCAGATCGTCCGGGTTTCGGGTTCGGATCTGTTTGACGAGATGGCGGATGCTGCGCAGGCCGCTATTGATCGCCAGCCAGGTGATGAACGCGATGGCCGGGATAAGCACGAGCAGCGGCAGCGAGAGATTGGTCAGAATATTGCCGACGAGCGTTTGTCGGAGCTGAATATTCTCCGCAATTTCGATCGTGACGTCCTGCCCGAATATGGGCAGAGAATAGACACGCCATAACTCGCCTTGAAAGTGCAGGTCCGTAAAGCCTGCCTTCAACTGCTTGAGCGACGCAGGGAAGGCTTTGCTGCTCTCAAGCGCAAGTGTGCTGCCTCTCCAGGCACGGTACGCATGTGCATCGGCGTAATCATCGGCATCTTCGTTGATCGCCAGCTGGTTGTTCATATTGAAATCGAGATCGGGGACGTGTATCTCCGGCCGCTGCGGTGAACTGAGCGGTCGCTTCAGAAGCGACCAGAGAACGTTCGCGTCATTGATCAGTTGAGCGTCATAGATATTGTCGATTTCTCGCCTTGCACTGTGATAGGCGAGAAGTCCGATCACCGTTATCGTCACGATGATCGTTGGAAGGATGCGCAGTAAAAGTCTTTGACTGAGCGTCATAATGCGCGCTCGATCATGTATCCGACGCCTCGGATCGACCGGATGAACTCCGAGCCGAGCTTCTTGCGCAGATTGTATATCGTCACCTCGATCGTGTTGCTCTCGACCAAGGCGTTCAGGTCATAGAGCGCGTATTCGATATCCGCCTTTGTCACGTAACGCCCGCTCCGCTCCATCAGCAACCGCAGCAGATGGAATTCCTTGGCGGGCATATGCAACTGCTGGCCGTTGCGACGCGCGACCATTGCCGAAGGATCGAGCTCTACTTCTCCGCAGCGGATGATGGTTTCCCCACGCCCCTGTCTGCGGCGTATCAGGGCACGGATTCGCGCAAGCAGTTCGTCCAGATCAAAGGGTTTGGTGAGGTAGTCGTCCGCGCCTTCATCCAGCCCCGCGACCCGGTCGCGCACCCCGTCGAGCGCCGTCAGCATCAGGATCGGAATATCATTCCCCTGCTGACGCAGTCGCCGCGCTATATCCAGCCCGCTTTGCTCCGGCATGTTCACATCGAGGATCATCGCCGCGAACTGGCTATCGCGAAGGGCCTCCAGCGCGCTTGCGCCATCACGAAACCAATCTACTCCATAGGCGTGTTTTTCAAATGCCCGCTTCAGCGACGATCCCAGAATCCTGTCGTCTTCAACGATCAAAAGGCGCATTCACCATTCTCCATAAGGGTCGCGATGTCGGGCTGCTCACTTAGAGCGGTAGTGTGTAGATATTGAAACGTTTAAACCAATCGTCAGCGGTCTTTGATCTCCCAAAACGCCAATATCAGGGCAAGCGTCTTGCGAGGATGCCTGTTGTGCAGGGTATTCAGAACGTCCGCATAGACGAGATCGGCATCCGGGCTGTTTGACCAGCGGTGCAATGTCGACTTCGCCGGTCAGGAGGCGCGTGCGGCGCACAGAACCCCGATCTATGAACGGTGTCAGGCCAAGCCGGCTCATCTCCTGTTTCGAAATACCGTACAAGGCACTGAAGCGGCGCGGATGGTGTCGCAGAGCTGGACCGCGGCTTCACGCGTCTCACGTCCAATCCTTGCTGCATATCTTGGTCGATGCCCAAAATTGCCACCGCGCTGCCGGACAATCAACGCGCGTTCTTCATTGAGAGGCGCTGGTAGACTGTTGATGGTGCGTGTGAACAGTCGATCCACGACAGATGGACGGTAGTGCGCGGCAAGCTGAACGCCCCAGGGAGCCCAGTCGGCGCTTCCTTCAAACACAGGTTCTTTCATCTGCCTGGTTTCTGCCAATGCGATGCAAGCGTCCTGAAAAGGGAGGGTTTCATCGAGTTTTGGCGCAGCGATGCTTGGCGGGGAGGCCTGCCAAGCCTCGATCGTATGGCCGGTGATCGCAAAAACGTAATCGCGTGTCTCTATCGGCAGTGCCCCGGTGGACAGAAAACGCGCAAATCCGTTCTCTCCGGCATTGTAAGCGGCCGCAGAAGCACCAAAGTTTCCGAAACTAATTTCAAGCGCCTTCAGATATGCTGCCGAGGCATCCAAAGCATCGATCACATCGAAACTATTGTCGAGTCCACGGCGTTTGGCGGTGGCAGGCATGAACTGGGCAATGCCCTCGGCACCTTTTGAGCTCACGGCGTCTGGCCGGAATAGGCTTTCGCGCCAAATAAGCCGGGCGAAAAAAGCAGGCGGAACACCGTGAATGTCTGCGACGTGACCAATCGTCTGGCAGAGGTCTGTATTGAAGCTTTGTTGACGGATGCAGAGAGAACGAGTGCCTATTTCACGATCGTAAAGGCAAGGTTCATTGGCCGTCGTCTCGCCAGCAGATACAACAATCGGTAACAACACGGCGACCAAACCTGGAAAAACCGCTGTCCCGACCAACCGGATGTTTATGGTTCTATAGGTTCTCATGTTGGGCTTTGAGTGGCTGAGTTATGGAATCCCGTATATTAGACGCGCGAAACACGTATTGAGTGCATGATATAGCATGGGGAAGGCCTTATTATAGTGCCATTCAATGGATGGCGTTTCCTATCCTCATGCGATCACATTCCGCGCGAGCGGGCCTCTCTGGATTTTAAAGGAGCTATGTGAGACCCCCCATTTCCATCGTCTTTCCGCTCTTCGCAATCACCCGACACGTCGTATTTAGCGGCTGTCTTTCATGGCTTTATGAAGGGCGTCGTTGATCCGGTCTTGCCAGCCTGGCCCGTCTTCCTGAAAAAAAGCCAGCACGTCGCTATCCAGCCGGATTGAAACCATTTCCCGGCTATTTGGAATTGCTGGTTTTTCGACCACTTGGGCTGCCGCTTTATTGACGGGTTTGAATAGGGCCTCAGCCGCGTCCATCGGGTTCAAAGGCCTGCGTGGAGTTTTGCTCATCGAACTATCCTGAAAATCGAACAATAATTGTTTTTCGTGTTTCACGGTAAAAAACCACGTCTATCGAAGCAGTCTCACCCAAACGGCATTTTTCGCAACACGGCGTGGATCATATCAGACCTTTTGTCACTCTCGGCGAAAATATCTAACATCTAAGGCTCTTGAGATAATCAATGAGAAGGCGTTGGCGTAAGGAATAGCGATGGGCATAAGGCCACACCGCGTAAACCGGGGTGCTGGCATTTACAATTTCATCGGTGAGGACGGTGCAAAGGTGACCAGCGCTCAGGTCGTCTTCGATCGAGATGATCGGCAGGTATGCGATCCCGACGCCCTGAATAGCCAGCTTGATACGCGTGTCGATATCATTACAAATGATCGATTGAGGGAGAGTGACCGAACCTATGTTTGGCAGAGGCCAGGGCTGTATGAGGCCTGAATTTCTCGAACGATAATGAATGAGTGTGTGAGATAAGAGATCGTCACCCTTGCTTGGGCGACCGCGACCTTCAAGGTAGGCGCGACTGGCAACCAGAACACTCACCATCTCTCCCAGATAATGATAGCGTAAATTGCCATCCGGAACGCCTCCAACACGCAAAGCAGCGTCGAAATTTTCCCCGACCAGATCAACAAATCGATCTGAGAAGTCAAACTCGACTTCAATTTTCTCATGTTTTCCCAAGAAAGCGTGGAGCTTGTCGCTGAACATTTTTGGGACCGGGGCTATACTGATCTTAATCTTCCCGCTTGGCGTTTCGTTGGAAGACAGCATTGCGTTCTGCATCGCATCGATTTCTTCCAGTATACGCTGAGCGTGACCGAGGAAACGTTCTCCCTCAAACGTCAATGAGATACGGCGTGTGTTGCGCTGTAATAACTGTGCGCCAACTGCACCTTCCAGATTTGCCACACGTTTTCCAACCGTTGACGCACTTAAGCCGAGGGCGCGCCCCGCTGACACAAAACTACCTGTCTGGGCGACTTTTACGAACACTGAAATTGCAGAGAGCGATTCGATCATGCCTTGCCACCAAATTTCAAGATTACGTCCCTTTCCGGCGTGAGAGTCCGGACGGGCAGACCGGTTATGTTGCACCGCAATATACTATAGGTACGTTGAGACAGAAAAAATCGCAACCAGTGCGAGCATAGTATTATTTCAGATTAATGGGTCGCAAGATTCGGTCATTCATCCAATCACTATTGATAGTGCCCTCGATATTTCAACTAAGTCAAAGGGGTGGAAATGAACATTCAAGCACATTCTTCAAGCGCGCATCAGTTACGCAAACCTCTCGTAAAAAACTCCGATCTGACGTGGCGCATGCACGCCACTCAGGATGTCAAGTACAGCATCTCCGTCGTTGCAGATCTTCTTGATCCGACCAATCCAATATTGGCTCAGGCCTGTGGCCGGAAGATAGACAATAATCTAAAAACCAAGAGGCTCGCTGTCATTGATAGTACTGTTTATGAGATATATGGAGAAAAATTCAAAGAATACTTTAATTTTTGGAACTTCGACATTCACTGGAAGATCATCCCCGGTGACGAAATCAACAAGAATGTTGATTCCGTGATAGACGTTACACAGGCTATGTCGTCTGCGGGCCTTCTACGCCGTGGGGAAGTCGTGATCGGTATCGGCGGCGGGGTGCTGCTGGACGTTGTCGGCTTTGCGTCCAGCCTTTATCGCCGAGGCATACCCTATGTGCGGATTCCGACGACACTGATGGGTCAGATCGACGCCGGTATCGGTATCAAGACCGGGATCAATCATGGTGAACATAAAAATCGGCTCGGCACCTATTTCGCCCCGTCGACTGCGCTGATCGACCCGATTTTTCTCAAAAGCCTTGACCAGCGCCACATCTCGAACGGTGTTGCTGAAATCATTAAAATGGCACTCATCAAGGATCACGCCTTGTTTGAGTTGCTCGAGGTCACGGCATCCCGGCTCACACCGGAGATGTTTTCATCTGACGATCCCGCCATCAGGGAGATCATGTCTCGGGCAATCGCGGGCATGTTGGCCGAACTTGAACCCAATCTGTGGGAAGCCGAATTGGCGCGTTGTGTCGATTATGGTCACACCTTTAGCCCCTCACTGGAACTGATCGCCGCGCCCGCATTGCTGCATGGTGAAGCTGTCGCGGTCGACATGGCGCTATGCATTGCGCTGGCCAACGGTCGAGGCCTGATCACGCAAACGGAGGCTCACCGAGCGATCAAATTGATACACCGGTCAGGGCTGCCTATAGCCCACGCCGTTTTCCAGCAGGAATTGCTGGAACGGGCCTTGGTCGACACCGTAAAACATCGTGACGGTTTGCAGCGAATACCACTGACCGATGGCATAGGCGCGGCAACATTTGTCAATGACCTCACCGCCGCTGAACTGGCAGCTGCCCTGACGTTCATTGCCGACCAGCAGCGCATATTTGAGCGGGATATACCGTGACAGGCGCGGTCACGGTGATTGACGTCGGCGGCACCCATCTTCGATGGGCGAACTGGACCCCTGAACGGGGTACCTGGGGTCGGCGGAGCGCGCTTAGCCCCAACTTCCGGCGTTATCCGACATTGTCGGCACCTGAACTGCAAACTCGACTTATCGATTCGATTTGCGACATCGTCCCTCATACTGACGATACCATCGTGGGTCTATCGTTCGGTGCAGCCCTAAACCAACTCACTGGTACGGTATACGCCTCCGCGCCGTTATGGGGGCCATATGATACGCCGCTCAACGTGCTGGATATATTGTCACGCAAGAGGGGGGATGTTGCCTGGCACGTCGTAAACGATGTGACCGCGGCCCTGTTGCACGTCGCATCGCAAGAGCTCTGCAAACAAGACCGTAAAGTTATGCTCGTCACCATCAGCACCGGCATTGCAGCACGAACAATAGACCGCAGGACCTCGCGGATTCCCCTGGATGCCAGCGGATTGCAGGGCGAAATCGGCCACTTGCCAATGTCTGCCGTTCTCTTTGACCGGCCGATCATTCTGAAATGCGATTGTGGCGAGCCTGGCCATCTCTCCGCCTATGCCTCCGGGCCCGGCATCAGGCAAATGGCCCTGGCTCTGCGAGAGCGATATCCGAGAGACTGGGAAAATTCGCTGCTCGGACACGGAGATGGAATGCCGTGGGAGGAAACCTTCAGCTCTGCTTTGGTTGCGGGAGACAGCATCGCAACGAAATTGCTGGACGCGGTGACGGCTCCTGTCGCCGACGTCTTGCGAACCGCCCTGTGTTTGGACCCGGACCTGGACCGCATCGTCTTGACCGGTGGCGTGGCTGTCGGGCTTGGCGCGCACTACAGAAACGCCATTTTGTCACATCTGCGCTGCAAAGGCCTCTATCTGACCAGCAAGTTTACACCGCAGTGGATCGAAGACCGAATTGTGGTCAGCGACGCAGATTGTCTCGTCGGAGCAGGAATAGCGGCGTTGATGGAGAGGGTGCCATGACAGAGACGCATCGTGCAATCGTGCGGAAACAGGGTGCGTTGCGTGTCCTCGATCACCCCACACCCATGCCAAAACAACACGAATTGCTGGTTGCTCCACTCTATGCCGGACTGTGTGGCACAGATATTCAAATCTTGCGCGGACTTCGCTCCGAGCCTAGTCCGATCATCGGTCATGAGGGTGTCGCACGCGTGGTCTTCAGCGGTGGCGATGTGCCCGACTATTTGGCGCCGGGAACGCTCGTCTGCATCAACCCGACGCATCGTGACGATTCATCTTTTCTGCTTGGTCACAATGTCGAGGGTCTCTTTCAGGAGCGTGTCCTGATCACTCGCTCTGCTGTGCTTGGCGGGTTGGTGATCCCACTCTCCGAAACCTTCAACACGGAACTATCCACATTGCTGGAGCCGCTGGCGGTGGTGCACTACGCATTTCAACTTCTGGCGGAGCATCACCCACACACTCTGGTCATATTTGGTGACGGGGTCATTGGGCATCTGGCCGCACGGGCCGCTGCTGATCTGCTCGGCGCGACGACACGGATCGTGCATTTGCACCACACCATGCGCGGCATGGATTGGAGCAGAGATCACGGTGTGCCGAATGTTCAATGCGTATTGCATGATGAAGCCGGGGCTCATCGTCTGTCCAAACGCTCTACCCATGAGCGGGTCGCCGTCCTGATTGCCACGCCCCGGGACGCGACATTGTTATGCCTGGAAACCGCACTGCGCAATTTGTCCGGTGAACTTGCCATCGACCTCGTCGGTGGCCTACCGCCCGGCTGTGCAACACAGCTTTTGCCAGGTATCGATTTAACCTCTGTGCGTGCAGCGAACTGCGCGGGCTCACCCGATCCGGCACTGCGATTCAATGTGCAAACCAGCACCGGAAGGACTGTATCTCTCGTGGGTCACCGTGGTGTGGCGCACAGGCATTTGAGAGCCGCTGCAGCAGAGTTGACCAAACATCCGGCGCGTTATCGAAAGTTGATAACCCATCTGGTGGATATCGATGAGGCCGCCGCCGTTATGAGCCAACTGGCCACCTCGCGCGATAGAATCGTCAACGGACACCGGCTGATCAAACTCGCGGTCCGTCTCTCGTCGCAAGGCGATATTCCAGGAGGTCCAAAATGGCTCCATTAGTTGGCCGCCGAGGTCTGGTGGTGGGTGGCTCGACGGGAATTGGGCGCGCCATAGCGCAAGCCTGGTCGCAAGCTGGCATGGAGGTTGTGGTCCTCAGTCGATCCCAACCGGCAGAACCGACCGAACTGCGCTGGACTGCACTCGATCTGACCGATGAGGCGTCAACCAGATCGACGTTGGCTGACGTCGTCGGTGAACCTTTGCACGCTGTAAGCTTTGCGGCTGTTCATTATGGTGATCGGCGGGCCAAATTTTCCGACACGCCCTTGTCGCAGTGGCGCCAACAACTCGAAGTGAACCTCAATGGTTTGTGGCTCACCTTGGCTGCGTCCTTGCCCGTGCTGCGTGAGGCGCGCCCGGGTCTGTTCCTGAATGTGTCCTCCGAAGTCGTCTTCAATGGTGGCCCAGGGCGTGCGGGCTACGCCGCGACCAAGGCGGGGTGCGCTTGTCTCATTGAATCGGTCTCTCAAGAGGAAAATCCCGACGACGTCCGCATCGTCTCGGTGTTGCCGGCGGGCATGGTCGATTCACCCGGCATCCGGCGGCGACGACCGGCCGATTTCGATTATTCCAACTATATGCGTCCGGAGAGTTTCGGTCCGATCGCGGTCGAATTGGCGACCACACTGGATGCAAAATATCATGGCGACAGCTTGATGGTGAACAATGATGGCAGTTGGAGTTCCGTGCGGAGCGGCGTTCCCGCATCCCAAAGCGATCGGACCCGGATGTGAACGCGCCTCGACTGGGTTTAGTCGACTGGCGCTTGCCGGTCAGCGGTCCAGATGCCGTGCTGCTCGCCGCACGGCTGGGAGCCGACGGCATCCAGCTTGACCTCGGAGGCCCGGGGCGAACGCCATGGCTGGACGAAGCAGATCGCCTGCGTGCTCTCCAGTCTGTGCTGGTCGAAACCGGAGTGAGCCCGCTGGCGATCTCCGTCAATGTCCTCAACGATATAGGTTTGACCGCCAAAGAAGGCACGGCTGCGGCCCGTCAGGTCCGGCTGCTTATAAACAGAGCATTCGACGTCGCCGTCGAATTGGGCATTCGTCTCGTACTTGTTCCCAGTTTCAGATGCAGTGCGATCGATACGCCATTGGCACTTGCAAGCACGGCTCGACGACTGCGCTGGGCCTGCGCCGAAGCACAAAAAAGAGACCTGTTGGTGGCGACAGAAAATGTTCTTGCACCAATACAGCTCCAACAACTGATGACACGCGTGGGCTCGCCGAATTTGCGGGTCATGTTGGATACAGGCAATCCCCGCTCCGTGGGTTTGGACCCGCTGAGTGTGTTGCAGGCAGCCGGCTCAATGCTCGCCGACCAGATACACATCAAAAATCCTGACGGCGATACGCCGTTAAGTGTCGAAGATCCGGCAATTCTCAAAACGATTGAAGCACTGCGATGGACTGATTTCACCATCGACGCACTGGTGCTCGAAAACGACTATCGAAATGGTGAATTGGATCGCATCTCAGCCGATCTTGGCTGGCTGAGACTCCAGACAGCTGCGCACCCACGTCACCATTTCACAGCATAAATAGCCAAGCGATTTCAGGAATATGACGATGCATAAAAATAAATAGAATTATTTGTCCAATATCTCGTTTTAACGAAAATTATAGTTTGATTTCGCTCAAAACAAAGCTCTGCCATTCCCAGTTTTGTTTGGGGGTGTGGACTAATTATTGAAAGGAAGGTTTCATGTCGATCATAATATTCGCATTAATGCTTGGCGTATTCTGTGTGGGTACTGCCGAGATTGTCATCTCCGGACTGCTGCCCATTGTGGCAACCGATCTTGCCGTGTCGGTACCGGAAGCTGGTTTGCTGGTGACGGGCTACGCGCTCGGCGTGACGATTATTGGCCCATTCGTGACCCTGTTGACTGGCCGCCTGCCACGCAAAGCACTCGTGCTGGGGTTGATGGGGCTTTTTGTCTTTGGAAATATCTGGGCCGTTTTTGCACACGACTATCAGATGCTCATGGCTGCTCGGGTGTTCACGTCACTCAGCCACGGAACCTTTGTTGCCGTTGCCTTCAATCTGGCTGCGACCCTGTCCCCAGCCAACCGGCAAGGTTCCGCAATGGCCAAAGTTGCTCTTGGCTTCAACATGGCAAACGCACTGGGTGCACCGCTTGGCGCGTTCATCGGACAGAACCTGGGATGGCGCGCCACGTTCGTGGCGATCGTGGTGATTGCCGCTCTCACAATGCTTCTGATCGCGGCATACATGCCCAAGCGCCTTCCCCACATCGAGCAGACAACAGGCGGCACCTTGCGTCGCGAGTTTGGCGCGTTGATTCAACCCAGTCTGTTGTTGGTGGTTCTTGCCACTGTTCTTGCGCAGGGCGCGGTGTTCACGGCGTCCACATATGTGGTGCCGCTTCTCACGGATGTCAGCCAATTCAGCCCGCAAGCGATTGCAGCATTGTTGGTGGTGTTCGGTATTGGCGCAATAATCGGAAACTTCGCTGGCGGCCGCCTTGCAGATGGTCACGTCATGCGAGGCATTGTCATCGTGTTGACGTCTCTGGTCATCGTTCTTGCAATTTTTTGGGTCACCAGTGTCGTGCCGCTGCTGTCTGCCATCACCCTCTTCGTCTTCGGTGCTGTGGGTTTTTCGATTATTCCCTCATTGCAGGCTCGCATTCAGTCCGTTGCACACGCGGCGCCCACACTGGCTCTTTCGGTGAATGTCTCCGCGTTCAATCTGGGAAATGGTCTTGGCGCTTGGCTCGGTGGTGCGGTGATCGCGCATGATTATGGCGTGCGTGCCGTGCTGTTGGCAGGGTCCGGACTTGCTGCCTTGAGCTTGGCAGTCATCCTGCTGTCTTGGGTGTTGGTCGACAAACGGCAAACCGAATCTGCGGTTTGTGGTGCTGCATCCTAGAACAATCCTGACCAGCAAAAACGACTGATGCTTCAATGTGATGGGGAGTTAAGATGCCAAAATTTCCGTCGACCTACAAAACCGTCGCCCTCAAGAGGGGCATTGTAAGTATCGTAACGCGGACCTTTCCCCAGGATGTTCTTGGGGAAAATACTGTCGTCTTAAAACCTGATTACATTGGAATTTGCCGGGCAGATATCAAGGAAATCGTTGGTTCGCGGGATATTCCGACAGATCGTGGCCCCTTGTTTGGCCACGAATTCGTCGGCTCTGTTGCTTTCGCGGGCACGCGGACCGGATTTCAGGATGGTGAGCTTGTAACCTTCAATCCAAACATTGTTCCCACCCGCACCACAGGGTTTGCAGAGTATGTGTTCGTGCATGGTTCAGAAGAACAACTCGCCCAGGCCATCGTGCGCGTGCCCGAGCCCGCCATCCTTGACAATATATGGATGCCAGAGCCATTTGCCTGCGTGGTCCACGCTGTCCAGAAGCTTTTTGAGATAGCGAACCTCACATCGCTTGAGGGGAAAAAAGTCGGCATCATCGGCGCGGGCTGTTCAGGCGTGATGTTTGCCATGTATGCGAAACACCTCGGCGCATCTGTCATCGTCCTGAACCGTGGTGAAATGCGCCGAAATTTCGCGCGCGCGAGGGGTCTTCTGGCCAAATCTGAAGTCTTCGCACTCACAGAGTTTGAGGCCCACCGCAATTCGTGTGACGTCGTCATCGTTGTCCCGACGATTATTACACCGACGCTTCTCGAAAACGCGGCTGACATGGGTGTCAACGGCGCCATTGTGCATATCTATGGTGGGACGCGCCAAGGTGATCTATTTCCATCCACCCAATTGGACATCGATACGGTGCGGAGAAATGAACACATTCAATCCGTTGACTACCAAGGGAAAAAGTTGAGGGTTTCCGGCGCTTACGGGTGTTTTAAGGAAGATTACGAAGAAAGTTTCAGATTGCATAAGCAATATCCCGATCGTTTCCCTCTCGAAAAGATCGTATCGAAGCACATTACCTTTGATGAAATATCGGCACTGATGATGGGCGTTGCGGCAAAAACTGAGGATTATCCCGGAAAAGTCATTCTGAAAGTCGCTTGAAGCATGTCCAGCAAAAGTGTTCAGCAGTTTTGCGACGAAGACATGCAATAAAACAAAGAGTTAAAGCATATTGCGTGAATCCTTTTTCACGCAATATGCTTTAGGATTGAACCGCGCCCACCATCGTCAAGCAGGTTTTCGATCACACTTCCGGGCGGCGAAAGTCGCCTGTTTTGCTGTCCATCACCCACAATTCGCCGGTCGAGATATCGAACCATGCGCCGTGCAGCTTCACTTTTCCGGCTGTTTCCTGCGCCTTCACGAAGGGAAAGCCGCGCAGGTTGGCGATGGAGTTGCGAATCGACACGCGCTCCAGCGCCGTCTGGCGTTCAGATGCAGTCATCACATCGTTGCCCTGAATTTGCTCGGCAGCGGATTTGACCATGTTCATCCATTTGCCGATGAAATCGCCGGGGGACAATGGCTCCATATTGGGGTCAAGCGCCGCGGTTATGCCGCCGCAACGGCCATGGCCCATCACCACGATGTCTTTGACCTTCAAAACCTGTACGGCATATTCGATGGCCGCTGATGTGGCGTGATATTGCCCATCCGGCTCGAAGGGCGGCACCATGTTGGCCACGTTTCTCATGACGAAAAGTTCTCCCGGTCCGCAATCGAAAATGGTTTCGGGCGCGGAACGGGAGTCACAACAGGCAATGACAAGGGTTTGCGGCTTCTGGCCGGTGTCTGCGAGTGCGCGGTATCTTTCGCGCTCATCGGTGTAACGCCCAGCCATGAAATTTTTGTAGCCGTTCAGGAGGTAGTCTGGAAAATCGTTCATGATATCGCAGGACCGTTATGCTGGGCCAAGATCACAAAGCGACCTGGCGCGTTGAAAACTCATCTTTCAGCCGCTATTTGCCCTTGCTTCGCGACGGATGCAAGAGATGACGCATTTGTACCATGGCCATGGGTGTGGAAAGACTTGACGCATCGGTTTCCAGCGTCAACTCGTTCAAGCCCCGTTTCATGGTCCGAGCCAGCACCTCAAACACACTGGCGGTTGCCAGTTGCAGTGCTTTTTCGTCGTCCATTCCCTGCATCAACCGTGCCAGGAAAAGCGCAGAGAGAAGATCGCCCAGCCCGTTCGGCACGTTGTCGATGGAGCGATGTTCGGCAAGAAGCGCATGGCGACCGCTGAGGAAAAGATTGCCGATACCGCCCGCCATCATTGGCACCGCTGATGTCACCAGCATTTTCGGCGGACCAAGCGCCAGGGCGGCATCCATGATCTGATTGTTGGTTTCAAGGTCTGCACCACTCATCCACGCCAGTTCATAGCGGTTGGGTGTCGAAACCGTGGCCAGAGGCACCAGTTCATCACGAATGGCCTCCGCCGTTTCAACCGGCACATAAAGCCCGCCCTTGTCACCGATGACCGGGTCGCAGAGATAGATCAGGTCCGGGTTGCTGTCTTTCATGGTGCGAATGAGATTTGCCACAGAGCGCACCTGATCGGCGCTGCCGAAATATCCGGTGAGGATGGCGCGCACTTCACCGGAAAATTTGGAACCGGCCAAATCCTGCATGGCCTTGTCGAAATCGCCATTGTCGAACCGCAGCCGGGTTGAAGGACCGTGGCCGGGATGCCATGGCATGACGATGGTTGGAACGGCCCAGACCGGGAACCCCAGCGTTTCCAACGCAAAGACAACGGCTCGGTTGCCGACGGAGCCGCGCATGACGTGGCTGGAAATGACGATGACGGAACCGTTGGTGTTGTCCTGCATGGCGCACTCGTTCAGCTGGGCAGTCTATTATGGGTCCGTCATGGCATATCGGACCGCTGCTTTCCACTGCTTTGATGTGGCTTATTTTGCGGCACGCTCCAGTGCCTTCAGCACGGTGCGTTCGGAATGGTTCAGGTACAGCTCCATCTGCGTCGCGGCCTCCGTCACGTTTCCGCTCTCCACCAGAGACAGAATTTGATCGTTCATATCCACGAAGGGCGAATGAAGCTGTTCCGGGTCGTTCAAAAGCCCGAAGCTCAGGCGAAGTTCGGCGGCGACGCGGGCGTAAAAATCGCTCAACCGGCTGCTGTCGGAAAGGTCGATCACGGCGGCGTGGAATTTCATGTTGGCACTGCCGACTTCGCGCCAGTCTCCCAGATTGCGATGTTTTTTGGCCTGCTCGACCGCGTCCTGCATGGTGGCAACCGCCGGGTGCTTTGGCCATGCCTGCCGCAATGCGCCGCATTCCAGCATTCGCCGGACGCGGTAAATGTCGATGATCTGGTCTGTGCTCGGCACAGACACGAAAACACCGCGATTGGCCTCGTGTCGCAACAGCCCGTCCTTGGTCAAAAGCCGAAACGCCTCGCGCAGCGAGTTGCGTGATACATCGAGACGTTCGCTGAAGGCCGCCTCGGACAGTCTCTGGCCGGGCGTCAGCTCGCCGATAATCAGGAGGTCACGAATATCCTTGGCCACGCGGTCTGCAAGCGGCAAAGTTTCCGTCATAACGTTCCCTTCATACGGCGTTTCATAGCGTGGAGCGGTGTTTGCTGCACCGCATATGCCGGTTGCAATATCACAAATCTTAGGCAGCATAAGTAAAAATCGTGCTTATTTCCAACGCATGTGTCCCAAATATTGCGCATAATGAAAGAACGATATCATTTTATTGTTCAACAATATTGACAATTTTGTAGATCACGCCAAGATCGGCTTACAGCATCCGCGAGGGGCGGATTGCCAATGGAGCGGAGAAAATCCATGGAGCAGACAAAAATTGCCCAAACCGTCGAATTTGCGCGATCGAGGCGCGCATCCCTAACAGCCGCAATCTTCCTGATGGCGACTTCGGCGATTGGTCCGGGTTTCATCACCCAGACGGCCACCTTTACCGCCAAGCTTGGATCGGCCTTCGCCTTCGCCATCCTTGCTTCGATCCTGATCGATTTTGTCGTGCAGCTGAACATCTGGAGAATCGTAACATTGACCCGCATGCGGGCCTCCGATATCGCCAATGCCGCGATACCCGGCTCCGGGTATGTGCTGGCTATTCTCGTGATCGTCGGCGGACTGTTCTTCAATGTCGGAAACATCGGCGGCTCTGGCCTCGGCCTCAACGCCATGCTCGGCCTTGATCCAAAGTTGGGCGGTGCGCTCAGCGCGCTTCTGGCTATCGGCATCTTCCTGTCCAAACGCGCCGGTATGGCGGTTGACCGCTTTATCATCTTCGCAGGTATTCTGATGATCGTTCTGACGGTCTATGTCGCCTTCGCGTCTGGCCCACCCGTGGGTGACGCTCTCTTCCAGACGTTCCTGCCATCGACAATCGATTTCGCAACCATCACGACCATCGTTGGCGGTACCGTCGGCGGATATATCACCTATTCCGGTGCGCATCGTTTGCTCGACAAGGGAATGGTCGGCATCGAGAATCTTGGTTCGGTAAACCGGGCTGCCCTGACCGGCATCGCAGTAACAGGCGTCATGCGCTACGTGCTCTTCCTTGCCATTCTTGGTGTCGTTGCCAGCGGCGTCGTCATTGACGTTTCGGGAAAAGGCGCCAATCCAGCGGCGCAGGCTTTCCAGGTCGCCGCAGGTGATATCGGTCTGAGAATATTCGGCATCGTTCTTTGGGCTGCCGCCATCACCTCGGTCATCGGTGCGGCCTATACGTCGGTTTCCTTCATCACCGTCTTCAACAAGAATATCACGGAACGCGGTCGCAACATCGCGACAGTGATCTTCATCGCCGTGTCCCTTTTCTTCTACGTGGTCATCACGACACCACCGGCACAGATGCTGGTCTTCGTCGGCGGTCTCAACGGCCTGATCCTTCCGATTGGTCTGTCGATCTTCATCTACGCCGCATGGGCCCGGTCTGATCTGATGGCTGGTTATCGCTATCCACGCTGGCTTCTGGTGCTTGGTGTCATCGTTTGCGCGCTGACGTGGTACATGGGCTACAAGTCCATTGGCCCGATCTTCGCACTTCTGACAGCATAAGGAGAAAAACATGGCTTCTATCGATCTGAACAGCGATCTCGGCGAAAGCTACGGTGCGTGGAGCATGGGCGACGATGCGGCAATGCTGGCCGTCGTTTCCAGCGCCAACATTGCCTGCGGTTTCCATGCGGGAGATCCTGCCGGCATCTACCGCACGGTGAAAGCCGCCGCCGAAAATGGCGCAGTCGTCGGAGCCCATGTCTCCTATCCAGACCGCGTCGGCTTTGGTCGCCGCGATCTGGACGTGACCTCGGAAGAACTGATTGCCGACGTCATCTACCAGATCGGCGCGCTGAAAGGCATCGCGGCTGCGGCTGGCACGGCCGTGCGTTACGTCAAGCCGCATGGTGCGCTTTACAACCGCATCGCCAATGACGCCAAGCAGGGCCAAGCGGTGATCGATGGCATCAAGGCCGTCGATGCCTCGCTGGTCTTGATGGGCCTTGCCAATGCGCCGATCCTTGATCTGGCCCGCAAATCCGGTCTTGCGGTCGTTGCGGAAGCCTTTGCGGACCGTGCCTACACGCCGCAAGGTCAGCTCGTATCCCGTCGCGAGGCCGGTGCCGTGCTGCATGATGCGGAAAAAATCGCCGCCCGCATGGTCCAGCTTGCCCGCGAAGGCACGCTGGAAGCCATCGATGGCAGCATCGTCAAGATCGAAGCGCAGTCCATCTGCGTGCATGGCGATAGCCCCGGCGCCGTTGCCATCGCACAGCAGATCCGTCAGCGGTTCGAAGCCGAAGGCATCGACATCCGTTCTTTCGTCTCCAGCAATTAAGGAGCGCTCACGATGATCCCGACATCCTTTTTGAACCACACGGATGCGACAGCCGCCCGCAAGGCGCGTGACGATTATCGCAATGGTCTTGTCGCACCGACATCCGGCATCGCCCCCGGTTTTACGCAGGCCAATATGATTGTGCTGCCGCGTGACTGGGCCTTCGATTTCCTGCTTTACGCACAGCGCAACCCAAAACCCTGCCCGGTGCTGGATGTGTCCGACCCCGGCGTGCCGACAACGCTGCTGGCCCCCGGTGCCGATCTGCGCACCGACCTGCCGCTTTACCGCATCTGGCGGGATGGAAAGCTGGTGGAAGAAACCGCAGACGCGACCAGCGCCTGGGCGGAGCGGGATGATCTGGTCGCCTTCCTCATCGGTTGCAGCTTCACGTTCGAAACGCCGATGGTCGAAGCGGGCATTGAAATTCGCCACATAACGGACAAATCCAACGTGCCGATGTATCTGACCAACCAGCCATGCCGTCCTGCCGGGCGGTTGAAGGGCAATATGGTCGTGTCCATGCGTCCCATTCCCGCCTCGCGGGTGGCGGATGCGGCCACCATTTCCGGCCGTTTTCCCGCCGTTCACGGCGCGCCCGTCCATGTCGGCTCCCCCGAAGAGATCGGCATTGCCGACATTTCCAAACCTGAATTTGGAGATGCGGTGCGTATCGAACCCGGCGAAGTGCCGGTCTTCTGGGCGTGTGGCGTCACCCCGCAGGCCGCAGTCATGGCGTCTGGCGTGCCGTTTGCGATCACGCATTCTCCCGGCCATATGTTCATCACCGATATTCCTGATTCCGCCTATCATGCGTGAGGACAAGATGCGTTTTTTACCCGTCAGCCTCACCACCCTTCTCGTGGAACTCGCCGATCTCGATCAGACGCTTGCGCTCTTCGCATCGCTGGACGCCGATCCTGTCGAGGGCATTGAAGAAACTGTTCCGGCAGCCCGCACGCTGATGATCCGTTTCCGCCCGGAAAAGATCACGGCGCAAGCACTGGCCGCAGACATCGCCACCCGCGATCTGTCCGCAAAAATCGCGCCATCGGATAATCTGGTGGAAATTCCGGTGCATTATGATGGCGAAGACCTTGCCGATGTGGCGGAACTCACCGGCCTCAGCGTCGAAGAGGTTATCCAGCGCCACACGGACAGTGAATTTACCGTTGCGTTTTGCGGTTTTGCACCCGGTTTCGGATATCTGGTGGGCGGCGATCCCGCGCTGCATGTGCCGCGCCGCCAAAGCCCGCGCACCCGTATCCCGATGGGATCGGTCGCGCTTGCCGGTGCCTTCAGCGGTGTTTATCCGCAAAACAGTCCCGGCGGCTGGCAAATCCTCGGCACCACGCCGTTGAAAATGTGGGATATCGAACGGGATCCCGGCGCGCTGTTTCAGCCCGGTTATCGCGTCCGCTTTTTCGACATGAACAAGCCCGGTCGCAGCATCGACATTCCGTCATCCAAACCCGTCGCGAAAGCTGTAGCGAACACCAGTGCCGCACATTTCGAAGTGCTTGCCGCACCCATGCCCGCCGTGTTTCAAGACCTTGGACGGTTCGGCCAGACGGGGCAGGGCGTGTCCGCCTCCGGCGCTTTGGATCGCGCTGCCTTCAACACGGCCAACCGCATCGTTGGCAACCCGGCCAACACCTCTTGTCTGGAGCTGACGCTCGGCGGCTTTTCCTTTAAAAGCGCAACCCGTGCCGTCATTGGCGTCGCCGGTGCCTCCTGCACCATCACGGTGAAATCAGACGTTTACAGCTTCGACGCCAGCCCCTATGCGCCGATCTCGCTTGAGCCGGGCGATGTGGTCACTTTCGGCAATCCAGCAAAAGGCATGCGCTCCTATCTCGCCGTTCGTGGTGGTTTCGATGTCGCGCCGGTTCTTGGCAGCACGGCAACCGATACGCTGGCTGTCGTCGGTCCACAAAGTGCCACAGCCGGTTCGATCCTCAATCTGCGACAAGAAAAAGCTGGCCTTACCAGCGTGTCCATCAACGAGGTTCCGGCCTTTGATCTGCCACAGGCAGGCGATGTCGTCACGCTGGATATCGTGCTCGGTCCGCGCACCGACTGGTTCACGCAAAAGGGCATTGAAACGCTGACAGGCCAGCTCTGGCAGGTGACGCCACAGTCCAGCCGTGTCGGCATTCGCCTTGCCGGTGAGGTGCCTGTGGAGCGCAAGGACAGCGCCGAACTGCCCAGCGAAGGCACGGCAAACGGCGCAATCCAGATTCCCCACAGCGGCCAGCCGGTGCTGTTTTTGGCTGACCACCCGCTGACGGGCGGTTATCCGGTCATCGGCGCGGTTGCCGAATATCACCTCGACCTTGCGGGCCAGATACCCGTGAACGCCAAAATCCAGTTTCGCCCGCTCGGGCCTTTTGCCGAAATCACGGCAATGAAGAACACAGAATTTTCGGGAGACAAACCATGAAAAAAGTCCTGATTGCCAATCGTGGTGAAATCGCGGTGCGCATCATCCGCGCCTGCCGCGATTATAATATCGGATCGGTGGCTGTATATGCCGATCCTGATCAGGATGCGCTGTTCGTGCGTCTCGCCGACGAAGCCTATGGTCTGGAGGGCGTGCGCCCGGCAGAAACCTATCTCGATATCGAAAAGCTGATCGGCATTGCCAAGCGTTCCGGTGCCGATGCGGTTCACCCCGGTTATGGCTTCCTGTCCGAGCGCGCCGAATTTGCCCAAGCCGTCATCGATGCGGGCCTGATCTGGATCGGTCCAGACCCTCAAGTCATCAAGGTTCTGGGAGACAAGGTCGAGGCACGCCGCATTGCCACCAGCGTTGGCGCTCCCTTGGTTGCGGGCAGCGATGGTCCGGTTTCGACGGCGGCGGAAGTCACCGCATTTGCCGAACAACACGGCCTGCCGGTGGCGATCAAGGCTGCCCATGGCGGCGGCGGGCGCGGCATCAAGGTCGCGTGGAAAATGGAAGAGATTGCCGATCTCTACGAATCCGCCGTGCGCGAAGCCACTGCCGCCTTCGGACGTGGCGAATGTTTCCTCGAACGGTTCCTGGATCGCCCGCGCCACATTGAAGCGCAGATCATTGCCGATAAGCATGGCAATGTGCTGGTTCTCGGCACCCGCGATTGTTCGCTCCAGCGCCGCAACCAGAAACTGATCGAAGAAGCACCTGCGCCGTTTCTCACGCCAGAACAGCGCCAGAAAATCCATGACGCCGCCAAGGCAATTTGCGCGGCAGCGGGTTATTCCGGTGCAGGCACCGTGGAATTCCTGCTCGGCGTCGATGGCACGATTTCCTTCCTGGAGGTCAACACACGCCTTCAGGTGGAACACCCGGTCACGGAAGAAACAACGGGCATCGATCTGGTCATAGAGCAGTTCCGCATTGCCGAAGGTCAGCCGTTGCGTGTCCTCGAAACACCAGAGCCACGCGGCCATTCCATGGAATTCCGCATCAATGCCGAAGATCCCGGTCGCGGTTTTCTGCCAACCCCCGGCGCAATCACCCTGTTTGATCCGCCATCCGGCCCCGGCATCCGTCTGGACAGCGGCGTCGTAACGGGTTCGACAATCCCCGGCGTCTTCGATTCGCTGATGGCGAAATTGATCGTCACGGGTGCGGATCGCGATCAGGTGCTGCGCCGCGCCCGCCGCGCGCTCAAGGAATTCCGCATCGAAGGCATCGCCACGGTTCTGCCCTTCCACCGCGCCGCCATCGATACGGACGATTTTATCGGCACGGATGGTTTCAAGGTTCACACCCGCTGGATCGAAACCGATTTCGCCGACATGCCGGATGCCATGGAGCGCCCCGCACCAGCCAACGACGCCTCCATCACCCGCACATGGCTGGAAATCGATGGCAAGCGCGTAGCCGTCGGCCTGCCGCACCTGCTGTTGGCCGGACTTGGTGGCGTCGGCGGCGCTTCAGCGGCCTCGATTGCGCCCGCAAAGCCACAGGTAGACGACATCACCGCACCCGTTTCCGGCACGCTGCAATCCTTCAAGGTCAAGGATGGCGACACCGTATCGGAAGGCGATCTTGTGGCTGTGATGGAAGCCATGAAAATGGAAACCCAGGTCACAGCCCCAAAATCCGGCACAATCCGCTTGCGCGTCAAGGAAGGTGATTACCTTCAGGCGGGCGATGTGGTGATTGTTTTCGAGTGATCTTTTCGAAAGCCGCCTTATTAGGCGGCTTTCGTCGCTACAACTTCAGAAATCAGTTCAGGATGATTGTCGAGGAGTGCCAGTAGCTTTACCAGCGCGACAGGCGGTTTCGCGTTTCCGCGCTCATATCGCGAAAATGCGTTGTCACCGCCTCCAAAAATACGCCCCGCCTCTTTCTGATCCAGATCAAGCTTTTTCCGAACCTTGGCGATGAATTTCGGATCCACGCCGATTTCCTCGTTTATTTGCCGTTTGAACGACCGCATTTCCGCGCCATACCGATCACCGTTCAGGCGATCAAGAATGACCTCGTCACAGGCAGGGCAGAAATCACCTTCAATCGCTTTGATTGTCGTTGTTTTACCTTTGTAGGTGAAAGATAAGTCTCGCGTTTCGTGGCACAATTCTGCGCCACCGCACACAGGGCATTTCATCTTCATTTCTCCTTGAACGATACGATCAAAAGTCCATTGGTGATGGTGAGTTTGATATAGGCTTGTGTTCCGTTACCCAGAAATGGCCGGTATACGTCTTGCCATATTGTCGCGTCTTTATGTGTGGTCATGGATTTATGCAGGTCATTAGCAGTCAATTTCTTGATGATTGAGCACATCTCATCAAGCGTTTCGATCCCTAACTCGTCTGCCCCCTCATATGCAGTGTTCGTTGCCCGTACATTTTCAGCTTCGATACATTTACACACGTCTTCCAATGGATAATGCGCGCTTTTTTTCTCTGTCATTGTTAAATAAACCTATTAGGTTAAATTGGCAATTAGGTTATAAAAATATTTTGTTAGCCGGTGGCTCAAACGAGGTACGGCTTTTATTAGGTGAGGAAAATTTGTCTTTTTCTCCTTCCGTCAAAACGAGTTTGAATGTGCAAATTACGCCATGTGCCTCAAGCTCTGGCATCATCTTCCCACTCTTTTCCAGATTAGTTGGCGCACGAACGGTGAAATGACAAGGGTAAGAGGGTAACCAATTGCACACTTTATTGCGGTATTGTGCCGTCTGGTTTCATCTGCGGCGTGTCTAGGCGCCGCGCCGGATTAGGGGGCTTTCCGGATGGCAGGCAGAGCAGAATTCGTGTTGGGCAAGCTGGCTGCGCTTTTTGCCGACCGGCAAGGCGCAACCGTGATCGAATACGGTCTCATCGTCGCCATCATCTCCACCGCGCTCATTCTGGGCATGGAAAGCATCGGCACCAATATCGAAGCCGTGTTTGAGTTGATTGCCACCACATTTGCCAACGCGATGGCCTGACCACCGTACTGCCTCAGACTGCCAACAAATCCCTCCCGTCATTCCGGCCTTGAGCCGGAATCGAGCAGAGCCGCGCCTGCGGCACGAAAGAGCCTCGCGCATCAAAGACTTGATCGCACTGGATCTGGGATGAGGGAGTGGTAAAATGCTTACTCTTCGCCGTCCTTGGAAGGCAGCTTGATCTCCGCAGTCTTCAACGCATCGGCCAGCCGCACTTTGGCAGAGCCGGGCTTCAGCGGCTTTTGCTGGCTTTCATGCGGTGCCCAGCCGGATACGTAGATGATCGAGAAGGTGGCGCGGATGCGGCCATCGGGATCGCTGTATTTTTCGGCATAAAGCTCTGCGGCGCGCAGGAAAAAGCCTCGCGTCAGCGGTTTGCGGCTTCGGTCCATCAAGGGGTTCGCCATGCCCATCGCCCGCAAATCACGCATCAGCGGAAAAATGGAATCGTAACGCACCGTATAGGTTTCGACATCCGTAACCGGCAGCGCAAAACCGGCGCGTTGCAACAACGCGCCCACATCCCGCACATCGGCAAAGGGAATGACGCGCGCATTGGCGCCGCCGGTCAGTTCCACTTCCGCCGTCAACAGCACATCGCGCAGTTCCTGCAATGTGCTGCTGCCGGGAATGGCGGCCATGAACAAACCATCCGGCTTCAAGGCACGGCGAATCTGGATCAGGGTTCCGGGTGTGTCATTGGTCAGATGCAGGGTCAGTGGCGAAACGATGAGGTTCGCGGAGGCTGGTTCCAGCGGCAGTTCCTCGATGGGCGCAATCTGATCTGCGCCAAACACCGCATCCGTGTCCACACGCGTGACCGTGTCGACCTTGCCGGTTTGTAGAATGCGCTGCGCCGTGATGCCCGTTGCGCCATGCAGTTCGATGGCCGTGTCGAAATGCCGTTCCACGATGGCGATGCGGTCTGCCAATTCGTCTGCGGCGATATTCAGCAGAAACAGCGCCTTGTCGTCCTTGAAACGCCATGCGCGCTTGCGGTTTTTCTCTATCAGCGCCGCGTCGAAAACTATGTCCATGCCGTGATCCATCCAAACTTTGCTGTCGCAAAGGCACCCGTTCGCCCCTATTGTCAACCTTATGGGTGAAGGACAAAAGCTGTTTTCAGGAATGGAAGGGTTGCGGGTGCTGCGGAGTGTTCTGCGCGCTGCCGCCGATTTTGTCTATCCGCCATGCTGCGTGGGTTGCGGGCGCATGACGAATACGGGTGGTGCGCTGTGCGTGGAATGCTGGGCCGGTGTGCAGTTCATCGACCGGCCCTATTGTGAAGTGCTGGGCATTCCCTTCGCCAAGGATCACGGGCCGGGGGTTCTCAGCGCTGCGGCAATTGCCGACCCGCCACCATTTGAGCGCCTTCGTGCCGCCACCGTTCACGATGGACCAGCCCGCAAGCTGGTGCATCAATTGAAATATCTGGATCGGACCGATCTTGCCCGCCTGATGGCATCGTGGATGCTGCGCGCCAGCGATGGTACGGTCGCCGCCTGTGATGTCATCGTGCCGGTGCCACTGCACAGACGCCGGTTTCTGGCGCGCCGCTTCAACCAGTCGGCAGAGCTTGCGCGGCATCTCGCCGTTTTGTCGGGTAGGCCTTTTCTGGCGTCGACGTTGATAAGGGTCAAACCGACCAGCCGGCAGGTGGGGCTTTCAGCTCGCGCCCGCCGGCAAAATGTGCGCGGTGCCTTTGCCATCGCGCCGGGTCGGGATGCGGATATTCTGGGCAAGCGCGTGGTGCTGGTGGATGATGTTTACACCACCGGGGCCACTGTCGCCGCCGCGGCCAGACGGTTGAAGAAGGCCGGTGCCGCAGATGTCACTGTTTTGACCTTTGCAATGGCAATTTCCGGGCCTATATGACGTGACAGAAACAAGGCTTTGACGAGCCATTTGCGAGGTTTATGATTGATGGCATCCGTTACGATCTACACGCGTGATTTCTGCGGTTTCTGCGCCCGCGCCAAAGCTCTTCTGGAGAGCAAGGGCGTGGATTTTGCCGAATATAACGCAACGGTAAATCCTGACTACCGGCAGGAAATGATTGAGAAATCCGGTCGCAACACCTTTCCGCAGGTTTTCATCGGCACGCAGCACGTTGGCGGTTGTGATGACCTGCACGCGCTGGATCGCGACGGCAAACTCGACGCGCTTTTGGCTGATTGAGCTTCGGTAAGACGATGATACAGAGGACTGAACAGATGAGTTTCAAGGCTGCCGCAATCCAGATGTGCTCGGGCGTCGATCCGAAAACCAACGCCGATGCTATGGAGCGTCTGGTGCGTGAAGCGGCAGCGCAGGGTGCGGTGTATGTTCAGACCCCTGAAATGACCGGCGCCATCCAGAAAGACCGCGACGTGCTTCGCGCCGGTCTCAAGGATGAAAAGGGCGATATCATCGTTTTGACGGCGGCAAAGCTGGCGCGTGAACTCGGCATTTACGTGCATGTCGGTTCCACAGCCATTGCCCGCCCCGACGGCAAGATCGCCAATCGCGGCTTCCTGTTTGCGCCGGATGGCGAGCGCATCTGCACCTATGATAAAATCCACATGTTCGATGTCGATCTGGACAATGGCGAAAGCTGGCGCGAAAGCTCGGCTTATGAACCCGGTAAAGAGGCCCGCGTGGCCGAGTTGCCGCTGGCGACGTTCGGTTTTGCGATCTGCTATGACGTTCGGTTCCCGTCGCTGTTTCGCACGGAAGCCGTGGCCGGGGCGCAGGTTTTGACCGTTCCCGCCGCCTTCACGAAACAGACCGGCGAAGCCCATTGGGAAGTTCTGCTTCGTGCCCGCGCTATTGAAAACGGTGCCTTCCTCATCGCCGCCGCCCAGGGCGGTGTGCATGAAGATGGTCGCGAAACCTTTGGCCATTCCATTATCATCGATCCATGGGGCAATGTGTTGGCCGTGGCCGGTGGTGCTGGCGAGGAAATCATCTTTGCGGAGATCGATCCATCCGCCGTTGCCGCTGCCCGTGGCAAAATCCCCAATCTCAAAAATGCCCGTGATTTCAACCTTGATACGGTGAGAGGCGGCGCGGCTGCGGGAGGCGGCGTTCAGTGATACGCTATTCGCTCTCCTGCGAAAAATCCCACGAATTCGAAGGCTGGTTTTCCAGCAGCGCTGATTTTGACAGCCAGCTTTCGCGCGGCCTCATCAGCTGTCCGTCTTGTGGTTCGCAGAGCGTGTCTAAAATGCTGATGGCACCGTCCGTCTCAACGGCACGCCAGAAAGATGCGACACGCACGCTGGCCATGGACAAGGCCCAGAAGATCGCCTTCGCCAAGATCAGGGAAACCCTGGCCACCATTCGCTCCAATGCCGAAGATGTCGGTGATAAATTTCCCGAGGAAGCCCGCAAAATTCACTATGGCGAAGCGGAAGAGCGCGGCATCATCGGACAGGCCTCGCCGGACGAGGCCAAGGCGCTGATCGAGGAAGGCATCGACGTGGCGCCACTGCCGATCCTGCCGGATGATGTGAACTGACGGGTCTTTTCGCAAGATTTTTTTGAGCATTGTCGGATCGACGGCCCCATATTCGTCCTTGTTGTTGTAATGCTTCCAACACAGGGACCACGATCATGCCCAACACCATCACATTTCATCGCGTTCTGGCGGCCAGCCCGGACAAGGTCTATCGCGCCTTTCTGGAAGCGGATGCACTTGCCAAATGGCTGCCGCCGAACGGTTTTCTCTGCACCGTGCACCATTTCGAACCCACCGTCGGCGGCGCATTCAAAATGTCGTTCCGTAACTTCACGACAGGCGAAATCCACGGCTTTGGCGGTGAATATCTGGAACTCGTTCCCGGTGCGTTGTTACGCTATGCCGAAAGGTTCGATGACCCCGCCGTGGCCGGCGAAATGGAGGTTGTGGTGACGCTGAAAAAAGTGTCGGTCGGAACCGAAATCACCATCAGCCAGTCCGGCCTTCCAGATATCATTCCCGTCGAGGCCTGTTATCTCGGTTGGCAGGAATCACTCCGCAACCTCGCCCGCGTGGCTGAGCCTGATATCAGGAATTAGAAAATCGCGTGAATGGCTTTTACAGTACACGTTAGCGGGTGTGGCCGCCCCCCTCTGCCCTGCCGGGCATCTCCCCCACAGGTGGGGAGATTAGCTAGACGCATGTTCCCCACTCTATTCGCAGCGTTTGAGATGGGCGATACATCACCACGTGCCGATCTCCCCACCTGTGGGGGAGATGCCCGGCAGGGCAGAGGGGGCGGCCACACCCAACGCCATTTATCGTGAAATACCCCCGACCTGACAAACTTTAGAAAATCGCCCGGATTACGCCGGGCGTTTCGCCAGCAGCATGTAATTGACTTCCATATCCGGCGAGAGGTTCCAGCGGTCCTGGAGCAGATTGTAAAACACGCCAGTGCGATGGACGATGTGCATGCCATCGGCGGTCAGCGGCTTTTCCAACTCGTCCGGGCGCACCAGCTTTTCATATTGGTGGGTGCCGCGCGGCAACCAGCGCAGCACGTTTTCAGCGGCAAAAATCGCCAGTGCGCGGGCTTTGAGCGTGCGGTTGATGGTGGCGGCAAACATCAGCCCGCCGGGGCGCACCATTTTTGCGCAGGTGGTGACGAAGAAATCGACGTCTGCCACATGCTCCACCACTTCCATGTTCAACACCACATCGAAGGTCTCGCCCGCTGCCAGCAATTGCTCGGCGGTCACGGCGCGGTAGTCGACGCTCACGCCACTTTCGCGGGCATGGGTGGAGGCAATGCCGATGTTTTTGTCGGATGGATCGGCACCTACCACATCTGCGCCCATGCGGGCCACGGGTTCGGACAGCAAACCGCCACCGCAGCCGATGTCCAGCACCCGCAGGCCTTCCAGCGGGCGGTGTGCCCTGGGATCACGACCAAAGTTCTCGCAGACCTTGTTGCGAATATATTCCAGCCGCACCGGATTGAATTTGTGCAGTGGCCTGAATTTGCCGGTCGGGCTCCACCATTCCGCAGCCATGGCGGAAAACCGGTCCACTTCGCTCTGGTCGACGGTTGTTTTCGCGGTCTCGCTCATGGTTCTGCTCCATCTCATACTCCCCCTGAAGTCGGATGATTGACCCGTGAAGTCAAGGGCAGGGCACAAAAGACGTAGGCGATAGCGCCTGCGCCTTGTCGTCGCAAGGAACTGATATACGGTCATTTTCGCTTCATGCTGTGTTCATGATGGAACGCGTAGTTTCCAAGCGTGACATGCCGGATATCGGCGGCCAAGCCTTTGCTTGAGGAGAATGAAGTGAAGAAAAAACTGTTTGGTGCAATTGCGCTGCTTGCGCTCATGGCTGCCCCGGTGATGGCGCAGGCGGCAACGCAAGGCTTTTCCACCGCCAACGTCAATATGCGCTCCGGCCCCAGCACGGCTTACCCTGCCGTTGTGGTCATTCCGGTGGGCGCGCCGCTGACGATCCATGGCTGCCTGTCGGACACGCCCTGGTGCGATGTGTCGTTCAGCTATGGTCGCGGTTGGGTGGCAGGACGTTATGTTCAGGCAAGCTATCGCCAGAACCGCGTTTATGTCGAGCCCCGTTATTATCGTGATCTCGGCGTTCCGATCATCACGTTTGAAGCTGGCCGTTACTGGGATAGCCACTACCGCGACCGCGATTTCTACCGCGATCGTGACCGTTGGCGTCGTCCGTCCGGCGGATATTGGAATGCGCCGCCACCACCACGTTCCGATTGGGATCGTCCTCGTCCGCGTGACGAATGGCGCGACCAGAGAGGTCGCGATGACAACCGAGGTCGTGGCCCGAATGATGGCCGTTGGGAACAGCGCTACGGCGATTGGAACCAGAACGACCGTCCACGCCCACCGCCCCGTCGCGATGACGACCGTCAGCGTTGGGATAACAACGACAATCGGGATAGCAGCCGGAACAGAGACAATGGCAGTGACAACCAGAGAGGTCGAGACGCAGCTCGTGAGTGGAACAGGCTACGTGAGGACGATAATGCTGGTCGTCGTCCGGACGTAGATACTCGCAGAATGGTGCCGCAGAACAGAGAGGGCAGCGGATGTGTTATTGGTGAGGCAAACTGCGCGCCACGCCAATAAACTGGGTGCCTTATAAACAAAAGCCCGGCGGAATATCTCCGCCGGGCTTTTTTGATTAACTGCGATCTTTTTTCTTCGGAGCGCGTTTTTCGAAAGGCTTGTCTTTTTTGCCTTCGAACTTCCCCGGTCCGTCACCGGCAGGCCGTGGCTTTTTCCATGGCTTGTCGTCGGTGCGGCGCTCGCCTGCACCTGCTGGCTTGGCGGTGAATTTCTTTTGAGCCTTGACCGGGCGGGTGTCTTCACGGCTGGCGCCGGTCATTTCCGGCTTGCCGTCCATCGCCTTGACGCGGATGCCCTTTTCCAGCGCCATGTCCTTGCCGAGTGCGGATGTGAAACGGTCCACCGCATCGGCGGTCAGTTCCACATAGGTTTCCGTCTGCTGCATACGAATCGCGCCAATGTCCTGACGGGTCAGCTTGCCGAAGCGGCACAGCATCGGGATCAGCCAGCGTGGCTCGGCATTCTGCTTGCGGCCAACCGAAAGCGTGAACCATGCGCTGTCGGCAAAGTCCGAACGCTCGCGGCGTGGTTCATTGTTTTCGACGTGCTCGAAGCCCTCGCGGCGCGGTTTGCGGCTGCCATCGAGCGAAACTTCGGCAATGTCTTCCGGTGCGGAACGGCCCGCGTGGTAGAGACGCACAAAAGCGGCAGCAACCTTTTCGGCGCCGTGCTGTTCCAGAAGCTTGTTGACGAAATCGCGCTCGTCATCGCTGACATTTTCGTTCAGCGATGCATCGGCCAGAAGGCGTGTGCCATCCCGCTCGGTGATTTCTTCAACGGATGGCGGACGAACCCAGGCGGGGCTGACCTTTGCACCTTCGAGAAGGCGTTCCGCCTTGCGGCGCTGGCTCATCGGCACCACGATGGCGCTGATGCCCTTCTGTCCGGCCCGGCCCGTGCGGCCGGAACGGTGCAGCAATGTGTCGGAGTTGGTTGGCAGATCGGCGTGGATGACCAATTCAAGACCCGGCAAGTCGATACCTCGGGCCGCAACGTCCGTTGCCACGCACACGCGGGCACGGCCATCACGCATGGCCTGAAGGGCGTGTGTCCGCTCGTTCTGGCTGAGTTCACCAGACAGCGCCACGACCGAGAAACCACGGTTGTTCAGGCGTGCGGTCAAATGGTTGACGGCGGCGCGTGTCGAGCAGAACACGATGGCATTGCGGGCTTCATAATAGCGCAGCGCATTGATGATGGCGTTTTCGCGGTCGGACGGGGAAACCAGCATGGCGCGGTATTCGATATCGACGTGCTGCTTCTGCTCGGATGTCGTTGCAACGCGCACGGCGTTTTTCTGGTAGCTTTCGGCCAGTTTCGCAATGCTGCGCGATACCGTTGCCGAGAACATCAGCGTGCGGCGTTCGGCAGGCGATTCTTCCAGAATGAATTCCAGATCTTCGCGGAAACCAAGGTCCAGCATCTCGTCGGCTTCATCCAGCACCACGGCGCGGATGGACGACAGATCGAGCGCCTTACGCTTGATATGATCGCAAAGACGGCCGGGTGTGCCAACGATGATGTGCGCACCGCGCTCCAGCGTGCGGCGCTCGGCACGAATGTCCATGCCGCCAACGCAGGACGCGATGGAAACACCGGTAAACTCGTACAGCCACTCCAGCTCGCGCTTGACCTGCATGGCAAGTTCGCGGGTTGGGGCAATGGCGATGCCCAAAGGTGCACCGGCTGGGCCAAAACGACCGTTCTTCTGAAGAAGTGTCGGCGCAATCGCGATGCCAAATGCAACGGTCTTGCCGGAGCCGGTTTGCGCGGAAACCAGCGCATCGGCATCCGCCAGTTCCGGTGCAAGCATAGCCTTCTGCACAGGCGTCAAATCTTTGTAACCGCGTTTTTCCAACGCCTGTGCAATCGCCGGGGCGATACCCTGGGTGTCTGTCATCTACCGTCTTTCGGATATTGGGCTGCCTGCATCCGCTCGAAACCATTAAATTATAAGGGTCATAAAGCAGCCGATACGGGCCATTTCGGCCATTCAGCCAGTTGAATTGACGCGCTCTTACTGTGAATAAGGGCGTTTGTACAGACCAATGCGGTACGCTTGCGTCATTGTGACGTGCTTGTGCACGGCATGGCCTGTTTCAAAAGGCGTACCGCATGGTTCATAAACGGCATTGCGTGCACCTCGCCTTTTCGTTATGAGACCCGCAACTTGAGGCCTTTCGTTTAGAAAGTGCCGACTGGGTTGTGCTCTTGTCCACTGTTTTTTGTGGCAAATTGGGATGGTACTGGTCAAAACTATGGCTCGCATTGTCATGAAATTCGGCGGCACGTCCGTCGCAAACCTAGAACGCATTCATAATGTCGCACGGCATGTGAAACGCGAAGTGGATGCTGGCCATGAAGTGGCCGTTGTCGTATCCGCCATGTCCGGAAAAACCAACGAGCTTGTGGACTGGGTTCAGAACACGCCGAAGGTTGCCGGTTCCAGTGGTGGTGCCGCCTCATTTTATGATGCGCGGGAATATGATGCCATCGTCGCGTCCGGTGAACAGGTCACATCAGGTCTTCTGGCCATTGCCCTGCAATCTTTGGGCGTCAATGCGCGCTCATGGCAGGGCTGGCAGATCCCCATCCGCACGGACAACGCCCATGGCGCGGCCCGCATTCTGGACATTGATGGCAGCGATATCATTCGCCGCATGGGCGAAGGCCAGGTTGCGGTCGTTGCCGGTTTCCAGGGTCTTGGGCCAGATAATCGTATTGCCACGCTCGGTCGCGGCGGCTCCGATACCTCTGCCGTTGCCATCGCCGCTGCCGTGAAGGCAGACCGTTGCGATATCTACACGGACGTGGACGGTGTTTACACCACCGACCCGCGCATCGTGCCAAAGGCGCGCCGCCTGAAGAAGATCGCGTTCGAAGAAATGCTTGAAATGGCGTCTCTGGGCGCAAAAGTCTTGCAGGTCCGCTCGGTCGAGCTTGCCATGGTGCACAAGGTTCGTACCTTCGTGCGCTCCAGTTTTGAAGATCCCGATGCTCCGGGCATGGGTGACCTTATCAATCCGCCCGGTACTTTGATTTGTGACGAGGATGAAATCGTGGAACAGGAAGTCGTAACCGGCATCGCCTATGCCAAGGATGAAGCACAGATTTCGCTGCGCCGCCTCGCGGACCGGCCCGGTGTTTCCGCCGCCATTTTCGGACCGCTGGCCGAAGCGCATATCAACGTCGATATGATCGTGCAGAACATCTCCGAAGATGGTTCGCGCACCGACATGACCTTTACCGTTCCCTCGGGCGATGTCGCCAAGGCGATCAAGGTGTTGGACGACAACAAGACGCAAATCGGTTTTGACGTCGTTCAGAACGAAACCGGCCTTGCCAAAGTGTCGGTCATCGGCATCGGTATGCGCAGCCACGCGGGCGTTGCCGCCAGCGCGTTCAAGGCGCTTGCCGAAAAGAATATCAACATCAAGGCCATCACAACGTCGGAAATCAAGATTTCCATCCTTATTGATGGTGCTTATGCGGAACTTGCAGTTCGCACTTTGCATTCTGCTTACGGTCTGGATAAGAGTTGATTCTGTAATCTCGTTACACGCCATCCGATTCTACGGGCGTTGTGTCCTGATGTTGCGTCGACTGCGCATCCATGCCTTGCGGCTTGCTGTGCAGGCGCTATAGTTTTTGATCGATCCTTTCACGCGGATCATGTCGTTCCGCGTGTTACAGTGTCAGGGAGCACACGCGATGAGAGACCTTTCCGCAGGTCCGCGCGTCCTGCTCAAGCGGCTTCGCGAGATGATGGCGGAGCACCTTGAGCCGCAGGAGCGCCTCGACCAGATTGTTCGGCAAATTGCCAGCAACATGGTCGCAGAAGTGTGTTCCGTTTATGTGCTGCGTTCCGACAGTGTCCTGGAGCTTTACGCCACCGAAGGTTTGAACAAGGACGCGGTGCATCTTGCCCAGTTGAAAATGGGGCAAGGTCTTGTCGGCACCATTGCCGCATCCGCCCAACCGCTCAATCTTTCCGATGCGCAGGCCCATCCTGCTTTCCGCTATCTCCCTGAAACGGGTGAGGAAATTTATCATTCTTTCCTCGGTGTGCCGATTTTGAGATCCGGTCGCACTCTTGGCGTTCTTGTCGTTCAGAACAAGACCAGCCGAACATACCGGGAGGATGAAGTTGAAGCGCTTGAAACAACCGCGATGCTTATTGCGGAAATCGTGGCGAGCGGTGAATTGAAAAAAATCACCCGCCCCGGTGTGGAGCTGGACCTCACACGGGCCGTCTCCATCGATGGCGACGCCTATGGTGAAGGTATCGGCCTTGGCCATGTCGTGCTGCATGATCCGCGTATTGTCGTTACCAATCTTCTGAACGAAGATGCCGATATGGAAATCCGCCGGCTGGCCGAAGCCATCGGCTCCCTGCGCCTGTCCATCGATGACATGCTTCAGCGCCGTGATGTCGCAACGGAAGGTGAGCACCGCGAGGTGCTGGAAACCTACCGCATGTTTGCGCATGACCAGGGCTGGGTGCGCCGCATGGAAGAGGCCATTCGCAATGGTCTGACGGCAGAAGCGGCGGTCGAAAAGGTTCAGAGCGACACCAAGGCGCGCATGATGCGCCTGACCGACCCCTATCTGCGTGAGCGGATGCATGATTTCGATGATCTGGCCAACCGCCTGCTGCGCCAGCTGATCGGGTATGGCGGTCGCCCGCCGGAAGAAGACTTTCCGGCAGATGCCATCGTTCTGGCGCGCGCCATGGGTGCCGCCGAACTTTTGGATTATCCGCGTGAAAAGCTGCGTGGTCTGGTGCTGGAAGACGGCGCGGTCACAAGCCACGTCGTCATCGTCGCACGCGCCATGGGCATTCCCATCATCGGGCAGGCGGCAGGCATCGTCGCCCTGGCCGAAAACAACGATCCTATCATCATCGATGGTGATGATGGACAGGTGCATCTGCGCCCTGTCATCGATCTTCAGCGCGCCTATGAGGAAAAGGTTCGGCTGCGTGCCAAGCGTCAGGAACAGTTCCGTGCGCTTCGCGATGTCGAGCCGATCACCAAAGATGGCGTGAAAGTCGATCTGAAAATGAATGCCGGCCTGCTGGTAGATTTGCCGCAGCTCGAAGAATCCGGCGCGGATGGCATCGGCCTGTTCCGCACCGAACTGCAATTCATGATCGCCTCCAATATGCCCAAGGGCGAGGAGCAGGAAGCCTTTTATCGCAGCGTTCTGCGCAACGCCAAGGGCAAGCCTGTCACCTTCCGCACGCTGGATATCGGCGGCGATAAGGTCGTGTCCTATATGCGCGGTCAGGAAGAGGAAAACCCGGCGCTGGGCTGGCGCGCCATTCGCCTGTCACTGGACCGTCCGGGCCTGATGCGCACCCAGATGCGTGCCCTTTTGCGCGCGGCGTCGGGTGCGGAACTGCGCATCATGCTGCCGATGATTACCGAGGTTGGCGAAATCCGTGCGGCGCGGGAACTGTTGCAAAAGGAAGTGCAGCACCTGTCCAAGTTCGGCCATTCCCTGCCGCGCAAGCTGCAATTTGGCGCCATGCTGGAGGTGCCAGCCTTGATGTGGCAGCTGGATGAGTTGATGGCCGAGGTCGATTTTGTGTCGGTCGGGTCCAACGATCTGTTCCAGTTCACCATGGCGGTGGACCGTGGCAATGCGCGTGTGTCGGATCGTTTCGACAATCTCGGCAAACCGTTTCTGCGCATTCTGCGCGATATCGTTCGCGCCGGTGCCCGCAACAACACGCAGGTCACGCTCTGCGGTGAAATGGCCAGCAAACCACTGTCGGCCATGGCGCTGATCGGGCTTGGTTTCCGCTCCATTTCCATGTCGCCCACCGCAATCGGCCCGGTGAAGGCCATGCTTTTGGGGCTGGATGTGGCAACGCTGGCAGATGATTTGAACGCGGCGCTGGACGATTACAAATCCCTGGAAAGCACGCGGCAACTGCTTTTGCGCTATGCGGCGACCAATTCCATCCCTATTTGAACAATAACAACACCAGCAATTGGAGTACGTGACAGGTGGCGAAGCTTCCCGTCGAAAAAATGCGTGAGCTTGAGCGGCGTTTCGGTGAAATCGAAGCGCGCATGTCGGCTGGCCCTGCCGCCGATGTTTATGTAAAGCTGGCGTCAGAATATTCGGAACTCCAGCCCGTCGTGGAAAAAATCCGCGAATACGAAAAGGCACTGGCCGAAGCTGCGGATCTGGAGGCACTTCTGGCCGACAAGTCCACCGACAAGGACATGCGTGATCTGGCCGAAGCCGAGTTGCCGGAGATTTATTCCAGCATCGAGGCGCTGGAAAAGGACATGCAAATCCTGCTGCTGCCGAAAGATGCAGCCGACGAGAAGAGCGCCATCGTCGAAATCCGCGCTGGCACGGGCGGTTCGGAAGCGGCCCTTTTTGCCGGTGACCTTTTCCGCATGTATGAGCGTTTTTCCAGCGCCAAGGGCTGGAAAGTGGAAGTCCTGTCGTCCAGCGAAGGCGAAGCGGGCGGTTTCAAGGAAATCATCGCCACCATCACCGGGCGCGGCGTGTTTTCCAAACTGAAATTCGAATCTGGCGTCCACCGCGTGCAGCGCGTGCCGGATACCGAGGCCAGCGGCCGCATTCACACCTCGGCGGCGACGGTCGCCGTTTTGCCGGAAGCCGAAGACATCGACATCGAAATCCGCCCGGAGGATATCCGTATCGATACGATGCGCGCATCCGGAGCAGGCGGCCAGCACGTCAACACCACCGACTCTGCTGTCCGCATCACCCACCTGCCCACCGGCCTCATCGTCACATCTTCAGAAAAATCCCAGCACCAGAACCGCGCCAAGGCCATGCAGGTTCTGCGCTCGCGCCTTTACGATATCGAGCGGCAAAAGGTCGATAGCGAACGCTCCGCCGACCGCAAAAGCCAGGTCGGCTCCGGCGATCGGTCAGAGCGCATTCGCACCTATAACTTCCCGCAGGGCCGCGTCACCGATCACCGCATCAACCTCACGCTGTACAAGCTCGACCGCATGATCGAAGGCGATATCGATGAGATGGTCGACGCGCTGATTGCCGATTATCAGGCAGGCCAGCTGGCCCAACTTGGCGAGCGCCATTGAGCCAGCCTGATGTCCAAACCCTCGTCGCTGAGATCCGCAAACGTCTGGAAAGCGCCGGCGTTGCCGATCCGCTGATCGACGCGCGGCTGTTGATCGGTGGGGTCATCGGCTTTTCGCTGACGGATTTCGTGCTGAACGGCACGCGCCCCGTCACCGATGACGAGGCCGCGCAAATCGAAACCATGGTCACCCGCCGCGAAAAGGGTGAACCCGTTCACCGCATTCTCGGCCACCGCGAATTCTATGGCCTCGACCTTTTGCTGTCGCCCGGCACGCTGGAACCAAGGCCGGATACCGAAGTGCTGGTCGACGCCTTGTTGCCGCAGCTGCGGCGAATCATCGCGCACAAAGGCCATGCCCGCATTCTCGATATGGGCATCGGTACGGGCGCGATTTGCCTGGCGCTTTTGCACGAATGTCCGCAGGCATCAGGCGTCGGCAGCGATATCGCAGCCGATGCCATGAACACGGCGCGCAAAAACGCGGAGCGCCATGGTCTTCAGGATCGTTTTGAAACCATAGAAAGCAACTGGTTCGCGCATATTTCGGGCCGCTTCGACATAATCGTGTCAAATCCGCCCTATATAAGAAGCGAAGTCATTGAAAAGCTTGACCGTGACGTGCGGGACTTTGATCCCATTGCCGCACTGGATGGCGGAAAAGACGGTCTTTTGCCGTATAGGGCCATTGCCGAAAAAGCGGCGGATTTCCTGAATGATAGCGGTGTTATCGGGCTCGAAATCGGCTACGATCAGAAGGCGGATGTCACCGCCATATTTGCGGCCCAAGGCTATGTTTGCGTTGAAGCCATAAAAGATTACGGCGGCAATGATCGTGCTTTGATCTTTTGCAAATAAATGAGGCCGCACCATCTGTGTTTTGTTCAAGGATATTCTGCAAAGCAAAAGAAAAGGCTTGGATTTCCGCAGGAAGCGGGATAGTTTGCGGGCACATGTCGGGTGGCTGAAGGCGAATTTGAGATTCGTCAGGGTTTGGATCGGTCCCGAAACGGGTTCTTTTGAGAGCCCCCAAAGGCTGGGCGTTTCCGGCATGTGAATCAGTAAACTTTTTATCGCAGGCGGCTCGATGCAGCATTTGCGCATCTGGTCGGTATACGCGAGGTTTTGTCCCAAGAGGGCGAAATGCGTGATGGGAGCATTTTCGGAAAATCGCCTTTTGGCGTCCCTTCCGAAACTGGATCGAAACAACGAGAATTGTCGGCGCGACAGAATTCAGGTGAGCAATTGATGAGGCCAGGACAGCAAAACAAGCGCGGCCGAGGGCGTGGTAGCAACAATAATAACAACAATAACAATGGTGGTGGTGGAAATAATAATAATTTCAACCGCAAGGGCGGTAACCCGCTGACCAGATCCTATGACAGTTCCGGCCCCGATGTTAAAATCCGCGGCACGGCCCAGCACATAGCGGAAAAATACACGACGCTGGCCCGTGATGCGCAAAGCTCCGGCGACCGTATCATGGCTGAAAACTATTTGCAGCACGCGGAACACTACAACCGTATCATCGCATCGGCTCAGGCTCAGATGCAGGAACGTTTCCAGCGCGATGAGCGCGGCGAATTCCAGAATGACCGTGACGGCGATGATATCGACGGCGATGACAACGATGACGGCTTTGTAAACGCCGCGCCCGTTGCGCAACAGGATTATTCCGAGCAGCAGCGCCCGCAGCGTCAGGAACGCCAAGAGCGTCAGGACCAGCCGGAACGACAGGAGCGTCAGGAACGCCAGCCACGGGAAGGTCAGGATCGCCCAGAGCGTCAGGATCGGAACGAACGCCGCGACCGTCGCGACCGCCCACCCCGGCAGGAGCGTCAGCCCCGCGAAGCGCAGGACGAGAATGCTCCCGTGCTTGTCAACGCACCCGTGGCTGTGCCAGTCACCGTCCCTGTTTACGATGCAAGTTCCGCACCGCAGCCTGTTATTGAAGGCACGCCGAAAGAGGTTGCTGTCGAAGAAGAAGCACAGGTTGGTTCGGCTCCTTCGGAGCGCGCCCCCCGCCGCCCCCGCAGCACCAGCCCCCGTCCCCGCCGCCCCCGCCGCACGGCAGGCAGCGAAGAGGGTGAAGCTGCACCGGAAGGCACAGAAGGAAGCGAAGCCGCAACTCTGGAAAACGCTGCGGAATAACGCGGTTCGTTTTATGGGTCTGAGAGACAAAAACCCCGGTTCGCCGGGGTTTTTTCGTTTTGGGGGAGGGGTGGTGGTGTTCTGGGCTAGCATCGAGCAAGACTTGGCATCTCACTTTCTTTCCCACCTCATCCATCATCCTGAGCTTGTCGAAGGAGAGGCGGGAGCGAAGCGACCCTCGAAGGACGAGGGATGCGGAACGCAAGTGCGCCAACCAACCGATGCTTCGAGGCTTTGCCCTTCGGCCAAAGCACCTCAGCATGAGGATGGAGGGTAAGGCACGCCCATCAAAATTCCCACTGTCACAAAAATATAAAATAAAATCAATGCTTTATAAGATAAAATCACGTAATATAAAATTTTCGCAACTTTCTCCACACGCTCCAAACCTGAGAGATAATACCCCTGTTCCGCCTTCGGATACACCGCAAGGCGTTGCGGCGAGGCGGGATCGGTGCTGGCGGTGAAGGGGTTACGCAAACCTTCACCGCCGGGGCCGGGCAGCAAATCCCCCCGGCGGCAACGGGAGGAGGATGACGCCGGTTGCGGACCGGCTGGCGTTGTCTTCCCGATGCCCGACCTGGCCGCATCGACCCGAAGATCGCTTGATCTTCGGAAAGTACGATGCGCAACCAGGAAGTCCGCCGCCGGGTGTACCGACAGCTCATCGTCTTGTGGTCGAACGCGACCATCGGGTGAGAGGCGAAAGTCAGGCGGTACACAGGAACACGCTGCATCTGCCCCGCACCGTAGCGATACGGCGCGGACGGATCGCAAGGACGACCCGCAGCCGTTGGTGCAGCGGGACGTCTTTGCGAAAAACGGATCGATCCTCCCGCCCCTTGATTATCGGCGCGGGAGCAAATCGAAGGCAGATGGGGCCGAACTGGCAGGCGGTGTTCTGGAAACAGGATATTGCCACCCGGATGGGAAGGGTTGGACCTTGGCTATGTCCGACCGGTTCTCCGGCAAGGTTTTCCCTTCGCCCTCCGGGATTGCCAGCCATGGCAAGTGGATTGCTGTCCGGCAACAACAGCCGAGCGGGGCGCTGAGAGGTGCCATTTTATACTACCCAACGAGGCAACTTTCTGCGCCCCGTCCGACATACCATGGCCGATCAGGCGATGGACACTGAATGAAGATCACACCACGGGCAGACGCTGCCGCGTGAACGGCGAAGCTTGGGGACGAGTTGGCCGGGATTTTTGACAGGATTGGATTTGCGGTTGAGTGCGTAGCCGGATGCTTCGAGGGCGCTGCGCGCCACCTCAGCATGAGGGTGGAGGGTGTGGCGAGGAATGCAACGGTGACAGGCAGAGCTAACGGCGGGGAGTGCAACGTAACGGCAACGGGTGCGACAGTAGTAACCCTCATCCTGAGGCGGGAGCGAAGCGACCCTCGAAGGACGAGGGTTGCGGGACGCAAGTGCGCCAACCAACGGATGCTTCGAGGCTTTGCCCTTCGGCCAAAGCACCTCAGCATGAGGGTGGAGGGTGTGGCGAGGAGTGCAACGGTGACAGCCCGAGGGTGTGGCTCATCCCCCTCTGCTTTGCCGGGCATCTCCCCCATAGGTCGGGAGATCGGCTAGAGGTCACCATCTCGCCCATCTTGAACGTTGCGAATAAAGCGAAAAGCGTGCCACTTGCTAATCTCCCCACCTGTGGGGGAGATGCCCGGCAGGGCAGAGGGGGGCGAGCTTTCTCCGGCGCTGGCGATTTCTCCCCACCCAAACCCGCCGACTTAAAAATCAACACGCCCTCACCATCCACCTCTTTAAACCAGCAAAATTCCATACCATATCAAGTCCATCAGAGCGGGATGCGCGGTGACAAGCCAAACCTCCCACTCAAGGCGGTCACTGCACCTTCAAAATGCAAAGATCGCAGCGGGGCTTGCCGCTTCAGGGAGCCTCAACCCTAACATTCCGTGCTGTGCCGAAAACGGGCAGGGCGGTACAAGGAGTTTTGAGAATGAACATTGAAAAATATTCCGAGCGCGTCCGTGGATTTTTACAGTCTGCGCAGACCTATGCGCTTGCCGAGAATCATCAGCAGTTTGCTGCCGAGCATGTGCTGAAAGTCCTTCTGGACGATGATCAGGGCATGGCTGCGGCCCTCATCGAGCGTGCCGGTGGCAATGCCAAGGAAGCGCGGCTTGCCAATGATGCCGCCCTTGCAAAATTGCCGAAAGTCACCGGCGGCAATGGCGGCCTTTCGTTGACCGCACCGCTTGCCAAGGTGTTTTCAACCGCCGAAGACGTCTCCAAAAAGGCTGGCGATAGTTTCGTCACCGTGGAGCGGCTGTTGCAGGCGCTGGCCATTGAAACCTCTGCCTCCACCTCTGCTTCGCTCAAAAAAGCAGGCGTGACCGCACAGGCGCTCAATCAGGTCATCAACGACATCCGTAAAGGCCGCACCGCAGATGGTGCCAATGCCGAGCAGGGTTTTGATGCGCTGAAGAAATATGCGCGTGACCTGACGGCAGAAGCCCGCGATGGACGCTTGGACCCGGTGATCGGTCGTGACGACGAAATTCGTCGTACGATCCAAGTCCTTTCGCGCCGCACCAAGAACAACCCCGTGCTGATCGGTGAGCCGGGCGTCGGTAAAACGGCGATAGCCGAAGGTCTGGCGCTCCGCATCATCAATGGTGATGTGCCAGAAAGCCTGAAAGACAAAAAGCTGATGGCGCTCGACATGGGTGCCTTGATCGCCGGTGCGAAATATCGCGGTGAGTTCGAAGAGCGTCTGAAGGCCGTTCTGAATGAAGTTCAGGCGGAAGCCGGCGGCATTGTGCTGTTCATCGATGAGATGCACACGCTGGTCGGCGCCGGTAAAGCCGATGGCGCGATGGATGCGTCCAACCTGCTCAAGCCCGCTTTGGCGCGCGGTGAGTTGCACTGCGTTGGTGCCACCACGCTGGATGAATATCGCAAGCATGTGGAAAAAGACCCGGCATTGGCGCGTCGTTTTCAGCCGGTTCTGGTCAGTGAGCCGACCGTCGAAGACACGATTTCCATTCTGCGCGGCTTGAAGGAAAAATACGAGCAGCACCACAAGGTCCGCATTTCGGATTCGGCTCTGGTGGCCGCTGCGACCCTGTCCAACCGCTATATCACCGACCGCTTTTTGCCGGATAAGGCCATCGACCTGATGGACGAGGCCGCCTCGCGTTTGCGGATGCAGGTGGATAGCAAGCCGGAAGAACTGGACGAACTGGATCGCCGTATCATCCAGCTCAAAATCGAGCGTGAAGCCTTGAAGCAGGAGACCGATGTGTCGTCGGCAGACCGGCTGAAAAAGCTTGAGGACGAGCTGACCGACACGGAAGAAAAGGCTGATGCGCTGACGGCCCGCTGGCAGGCGGAAAAGCAGAAGCTCGGCCTTGCCGCAGACCTCAAGGGACGGCTGGATGAAGCCCGCAACGAGTTGGCAACGGCCCAGCGCAACGGCCAGTTTCAGCGTGCCGGTGAGTTGACCTATGGCATCATCCCCGGTCTGGAAAAGGAACTGGCGTCTGCTGAAGAGCATGATAGCAGCGGTGCCGGTTCCATGGTTCAGGAAGTGGTGACGGCGGATAATATCGCCCATATCGTGTCGCGCTGGACCGGCATTCCGGTCGATAAAATGCTGGAAGGCCAGCGCGAAAAGCTGCTGCGCATGGAAGACGATCTGGCCAAGTCCGTTGTCGGGCAGGGCGAGGCGGTTCAGGCCGTGTCGAAAGCGGTTCGCCGTTCCCGCGCAGGTTTGCAGGATCCGAACCGGCCCATCGGCTCGTTCATCTTCCTCGGGCCAACCGGTGTGGGCAAGACCGAGCTGACCAAGGCATTGGCGCGTTTTCTGTTTGACGACGATACGGCCATGGTCCGCCTCGACATGTCTGAATATATGGAAAAACACTCCGTTGCCCGGTTGATCGGCGCGCCTCCTGGCTATGTCGGTTATGAGGAAGGTGGAGCGTTGACGGAGGCCATTCGCCGCCGTCCCTACCAGGTCGTATTGTTCGACGAGATCGAAAAAGCGCATCCGGATGTCTTCAACGTCCTGTTGCAGGTGCTGGATGATGGCCGTTTGACCGATGGTCAGGGCCGCACTGTCGATTTCAAGAACACCATCATCATCATGACCTCGAACCTCGGTTCCGAGTTCTTGACGCAGATGGGCGATAATGACGATGTGGCTTCGGTGCGTGAGATCGTGATGGAGCGGGTGCGGGCGCATTTCCGGCCTGAATTCCTCAACCGTATCGACGACATCATCCTGTTCCATCGCCTGCATCGCAATGAGATGGGTGCCATCGTCGATATCCAGCTTGAGCGCCTTTTGTCCTTGCTCAGCGATCGCAAGATCCAGCTGGAACTGGACGAGGATGCGCGCAACTGGCTGGCCGACAAGGGGTATGACCCCGCTTACGGCGCACGTCCGCTGAAGCGCGTCATCCAGAAATCGGTTCAGGATCGCCTTGCCGAAATGATTCTCGGTGGCGAAATCCCCGATGGTTCGCGCGTCAAGGTGACGTCAGGCACGGATAGGCTGCTGTTCAAGGTCAAGCCGTTGCGGCCTGACATCGAAACCGCCGACGCGGCATAATGAAACAGAAAGGGCTCCAGCGATGGAGCCCTTTTCATTCCGGCCTAGCGTTTAAGCATAGGCATGGGATGCTTTAATCGCAGCTATGTCGAGGAACGCTCGATAAGCCTGCCGCGCAAACGGGCAGAGTGCTTCGTCGCTTGACCGCCAATCATGTCCAGAATCCGCCCGATCATCTGGTCACGCGGCTGTTCGTAGGTGGTCAGCGCATAACTCGGAGCGGCTGCCAGCGGTATGTTATCAAATCCGACGAAGGCCATATCCTGTGGAACGCGCATTCCGAATTCCGAGCGTGCCACATCCATCGCGCCGACCGCCAGGACGTCGTTTTCGCACATGATAATATCCGGACGCAGCATGGCCGGCGTCCGGTTCAAAAAGCAACGCATGGCGTCGGCACCAGACTCCACCCGGTAGCTGCCGGCCATGATGGTTGTGACGACTTCGACGTTACGGCTTGCCCAGGACTGCTGGAAATACAGGGCACGCCCCAATCCCAATTGAAGGGTTTCCGTGCCGGACAGGAAGGCCGGGCGCTTGTATCCCTTGCCGGCCAGGTGCTCGACGATCTCCTTCATCGCCTGCTCGGAATCGCAGAGCACGGACGGTACATCGGGAAACTGGCCTTCCCGCGCCAGGACATAGAGCGGAGGCAGATGCTCGCCCATCTGCATATCCTTGATGATCTCGTCACGAAATGCCGTATCAAAAAGAACGATGGCATCCAATTGGCGCTGCGCGGCATCCAGTACTGCGCTGACATGGTTGAAGTTCGAGTTGAGGTTGATGAGGACCGTCACCAGGCCGCGTTCCTGAGCTTCCTCGGTGAAGCGTTCCAGAAACGACCACTTATAAGGATTGGAGAAGTCGTCCACCAAAATGCCGATTTGCTGCGTGCGGTTGGTGGCCAGGCTGCGGGCTAGAAGGTTCGGCCGGTAATTCAGCACTTTTGCGGCCTCTTCGACCTTTACCCGCTTTTCCGAAGACACCGAGGCGCCTTCCCTGAACGTCCGGATGACGATCCACTTTGACACTCCAGCCAAATCCGCAACATCTTTTGCGGTAACGACCTTCCGCATCACAACCTCAATTCAGAATAAAAAATCCATTTCACAATAAAATGGAATGCAACCTTGATTTTCGTGCCTGATCGGATATTTTGCAAGCGTATGCCACCGGTGGCAAAACGAGGAATTGGGGTTTTTCACCGGTTGAGGCAGCTTTGGAGGAGCAAACAATGAAATCCGTTTTGAAAACACTCATGCTGGGCGCTGCACTGCTCGGTTCTGTCGCGCCACTGTCATTTGCAAACGCACAGGACACGCGAATCATCGTTGTGAGCCATGGTCAGGCCAACGATCCATTCTGGTCTGTCGTCAAAAATGGCGTAAACGCAGCCGCCGAAGACACCAAGGTATCGGTCGATTACCGTGCGCCGGAAACCTTCGACATGGTGGCCATGGGCCAGTTGATCGATGCAGCCGTCAATCAGAAGCCGGCTGGCCTGGTGGTGTCCATTCCCGACGCTTCCGCGCTCTCGCCGTCTATCAAGCGTGCAGTTGATGCCGGAATTCCGGTGATTTCCATGAATTCGGGATCGGACGTCGCCAAATCGCTTGGTGCGCTACTCCATGTCGGCCAGGACGAATACACTGCCGGCAAGGTCGCAGGCGATAAGCTCAGGGAAATGGGCGGCAAGAACGGCCTTTGTGTCAATCATGAAGTTGGCAACGTATCTCTCGATGAGCGGTGCAGGGGCTTTGCCGACGGCTTCCGCGGGCAAGTTGCCGTCCTTCCGGTCAGCAATGACCCGACCGAGGTACAGGCCAAGGTCAAAGCCGCACTGAGCTCGAACCAGGCCATCGATACGCTCATCGCCCTTGGTGCAGGCACGAGCGGAGAACCGTCTCTGACCGCCGTGGCAGAAGCCGGCAAGACCGGTAAGATCCACGTCGCCACCTTCGACCTTTCTGCTGGCTTCCTCAAGGCGGTGGATGCGGGCGAAGCCTCATTCGCGATCGATCAGCAACAGTTCCTTCAGGGCTACCTCCCCGTCGTGTTTCTGGCCAACTACGCCAAATACGGCCTCATTCCTGGCGGCGACGTGCCGTCTGGTCCGAACCTGATCACCAAGGAAAAGGCTGCTCAAGCCATCGAACTGTCTGCAAAGGGCATTCGCTGATCCACATCCGAACCGAATGACTGTCCCTCCTTTCCCCGCGTCATCGCGGGGGGAGGGCGCTCGCGACCGAAGACCTGTCTTCGATCCCCCGTTTCCCATGGGAGGAACCATGACCATGACCGAACAACATATCATCCCAACGCTAAAGGCCGACGAGCGGATGAAGCAGGTGAGTTTTCTCACACAATTGATGCGCCGCCCCGAACTGGGGGCCGTGGCGGGTCTTATCCTCATAACCGCTTTCTTTTTTGTCACCGCAGACCGCACGATGTTTTCCCTGGCCGGTCTAATGACTGTTCTGGCGCCAGCTTCGCAGCTGGGTATCCTGGCGATTGCCGCAGCCTTGCTGATGATCGGCGGTGAATTTGACCTCTCGATCGGTTCGATGGTTGCCTTTTCCGGACTAATCTTTGGCGTGGCCCTGACCAACTTCGGGCAGCCGCTCTGGATTGCTATTCTGGTGACTCTGGCCTTTGCGGCATTGATGGGTGCGATCAACGGTCAGATCGTCATCCGCACACGGCTCCCTTCCTTTATCGTGACCCTTGCCTTTCTGTTCATCCTGCGCGGCCTTACCCTTGTCGGCCTGAAATGGGCCACGGGCGGCTCCACGCAACTTCGCGGTATCGATCAATTTGTCGGCAACAGCTATCTCAAGGGTGTTTTTTCGGGCCAGGCATTCCAAGGTGTTTTCTTGTGGCTTGCCAAGCATGACCTGATCGACAAGTTCGACAATGGCGTGCCCAAGGTCACGGGCGTGCCGGTCTCGGTGATCTGGTTCGTGCTGTTGGCCGGGCTGACCACATGGGTTCTGCTGCGCACCCAAGTCGGCAACTGGATATTCGCCGTGGGTGGCGATCCCGTTGCCGCCCGCAATTCCGGTGTACCGGTCGATACTGTGAAGACAAGCCTTTTTGCCCTGACCGCCTGCGCTGCAACGCTCGTCGCCATCATCACCGTGCTGGACGCCGGATCGACGGACGCCCGCCGCGGCTTCCAGAAGGAATTCGAGGCGATCATCGCGGCGGTCATCGGCGGCAGCCTTTTGACCGGCGGCTACGGTTCGGCCATCGGCGCTTTCTTTGGTGCGATCATCTTCGGCACTGTTTCCATCGGCCTGACCTACACGAAATTCGATTCCGACTGGTTCCAGGTGTTCCTCGGTGCCATGCTGCTGATCGCAGTCCTCTTCAACAACTTCATCCGCCGCAAAGTCACAGGGGTGCGCTGATCATGGTTTCTACAACGAATGACTCCAACACCCCCATCATCGACGTCAGCAATATCGTCAAGCACTACGGCTCCGTCATTGCGCTGTCGGGCGTATCCATGCAGGTCTCAAAGGGGGAAGTCCTCTGCCTTCTGGGTGACAATGGCGCCGGCAAGTCGACGCTGATCAAGACGCTTTCCGGCGTGGTGAAGCCCTCCGGAGGCAACTTCCTCGTTGAAGGCAAGCCCGTGTCGTTCGACAGTCCTCGCGACGCGCTGGATGCTGGTATCGCCACGGTCTATCAGGACTTGGCTATGATTCCGCTCATGTCGATCACGCGCAACTTCTTCATGGGGCGCGAGAAGATGAAGGGCGTCTTCCCCCTCCGCCGGCTCGACCTCAAGCATTGCGATGACGTGACGCGCGCGGAGATGGCGAAGATCGGTATTGACATCCGAGATCCCAATCAGGCTGTCGGCACCTTGTCGGGTGGTGAGCGCCAATGCGTGGCGATTGCACGCGCCGTATATTTCGGTGCCAAGGTCCTGATCCTTGATGAACCGACATCCGCATTGGGCGTCGCACAGACGTCCATGGTGCTGAAATATATCCATCAGGTCCAGCAGAAGGGGTTGGGCGTGATCTTCATTACCCACAACGTGCGCCATGCCTACGCGGTCGGCAATCGCTTCACCATCCTGAACCGGGGAAAGACGCTCGGCACGTTCAAGAAGGATGAAATCGACATCGACGCTTTGCAAAACCTGATGGCTGGCGGCAAGGAACTTCAATCGCTGTCTGCCGAGCTTGGCGGGACCATCTGATCGCTCAAGGGGTGCGGGCAACAGCCGCGCCCGGTTCAACACACTCAACGGGGGAAACGACGTGAAAAAACTTGGCGTTGGCCTGATCGGCACGGGTTATATGGGCAAGTGCCATGCGCTGGCATGGAATGCCGTGGCGGCCACTTTCGGCACCGGACTGCGTCCGCAGCTGGTTCATCTCGGTGAGATTTCCGACGACTTGGCCAGGCAACGCGCAGACGAGTTTGGATTCGAGAGACATTCCGGCGACTGGAGGGCGGTGATCGCCGATCCAGAGGTCGATATTGTGTCGATCACCTCACCAAACCAATTCCACATAGAGATGGCGATTGCCGCCTTTAAGGCAGGCAAGCATGTTTGGTGCGAAAAACCCATGGCAACGAAGCTCGTCGATGCGCAGGCTATGCAGACGGCTGCGAAAAGTGCCGGCACATTGGCCGTTCTCGGCTACAACTATATCCAAAGCCCGGCGATCCGCCAGATCGAAGCCTTGGTCAAGGATGGCCGCATCGGCCGCGTCACCCATGTTCGCATAGAGATGGACGAGGACTTCATGGCGGCCCCCGACATGCCGTTTTCCTTCAAGCATCGTGCCGAATCCGGCTACGGGGCCTTGGACGACTTTGCCGTTCACCCGTTGTCGCTTCTTCACACGATCGTCGGCCTTCCCGTCGAAGTGATCGTCGATATGGCCAAGCCGTCGGAAATGTTGAAGGATGGACAGGGTGAAGACAGGCTGATTGAAACTCACGACATCGCCTCCGCCTTGTTGCGCTTTGATGGCGGGCTGACAGGGATACTGGCGGTCAATCGCTCGGCTTGGGGCCGCAAGGGCCGGATCGCTTTGCAGATTTTGGGCACGGAAGGCTCAATCCTGTTCGATCAGGAGCGCGCCAACGAGTTTCAGCTTTACCTACGAAACGACCCTGGGGACATACAGGGCTTCCGGACCATTTTGATCGCCCCGACCCACGCGCCCTACAACCATTTTCTGCCCGCGCCAGGCCACGGCCTCGGCTTTAATGACCTCAAGGTCATTGAAGCGCATGAAATCATCAAGGCACTGGAAGGCGACACTGCGAGGCTGATCGATTTTGATCAAGGCCTGAAGATCGAGACCGTCGTTCATGCGATGGCGAGATCGCGTCACGACAATGCCTGGGTAAAAATCGGAAGAGAGAGCTGAGCTAAACGGATTTGCGGCGACCAGCTGGAACGCCGCAAGGCCAGTGGACGCAATGGCCAGTAAAGCCGCGGGCGAGGGAACGCGGCGCGTGCCATCATGTCATCTTTATCCAGAAGCCATAGTTCGCAGCATCAAACCAGACGAATGTGCAAAGGATATCGCACAGGCGGGATATGCTGCCGTCAAACGTCAAAGGCTCTAGCGGCTGGCAACCTGATCCGGCTTGGCGTCGATGTTCAGCAGCGTATCGATGCGGCGTCTCTCATCTGAAAATCGTGCCAGTGCTTCGCCCGAAAGAGATTTTCCACCCGGCAAACGCACCTTCATGGCATCGACCTTGGTGCCGTTGACGATCAGCTCATAGTGAAGATGTGCACCGGTCGAAAGGCCCGTCGAGCCCACATACCCAATGACCTGACCCTGCGTCACGCGCGCACCCTCGGTCACACCTTTGGCAATGGCGTTTTGGTGATTGTAAGACGATACATAACCATTCGCATGGCGGATCAGCGTCTGGTTGCCATAACCGGAAGCCCAACCCGCCTTTTCGACCACACCATTACCCGTCGCGATAATCGGCGTGCCGCGCGCCGCCGCCCAATCGGTGCCGGTGTGCATACGGCTGAACCGCAGAACCGGGTGACGGCGCATACCGAAACCGGAGGTCATACGGCCGTTCGGCACGGGATTGCGGATCAGAAACTGGCGAATGCTTTTGCCCTGGCCGTCAAAATAATCGACGCTGCCATCATCGGCGTTCTGGAAACGGTAAAAGCGCGTTTCATTGTCGCCAAACTTGGCATTGACGTAGAGCAACTCGGATTGGTCGGTCGCCTTGCCGTCCGGCCCCTCGACGGAGAAGAACGCCTCCAGCGAATCCGTCGGTTTCAGCTGCGCCTGAAAATCAACGCTGCTGGCAAGAAGTTTGACGAGCTGCGAAACCATGGTCTGGTTCATGCCATAGGTCAAAGCGGCGCGATAAACACCATCATACACACGTGGCAGATCACGGTTTGCGGTCAGCGGCGCGTTGCTGCTGTCAAAAGCGGTGGCAATCGCATCCAGTAATGGCGGCTCGGTGCCTCTGACGAAACGTTTCGTGTCATTCGTTGCCACAGTCACGACATGGCGCGACTTGCGATAAAGGCTGGCACGCACGACATCGCTTTTCTCATCGCTTTGCAAAATGCCAATCCGCAGCACATCACCGGCTTGGACGTCTGACGATCTGTTTTCCGCGCCAAGCGCTGCTGCCGTCTGTTTTGCCTGCTCCTTGGAGTAGCCCGCGCCGAACAGCGCTTCTTCCATCGTCTGAGCCTGACGCACAGGGATCACGTCGTCTGCATATTCCTGAAACTTGATGGTCGCTGCCTGCGGTGTGGAAACAGACATGTTCTGCTCGACGACACGCGCTGAAAGCCCTGCTGTCATGTCCACGTCTTCGGTGGCTTCGAAACGACGCGGATCGATATAATAAAGCGCTGCAAGCTGCTCATTACCGTCGGTCAGCATGGAGCCGTTGGAACGCACTGCCTCCTCAACCTCATCGAAGCTCATTCCACCGGCGTAAGCAAAGGGGCTGTTCTTCGTCGGGAAGGCGACCGTTTTGAGGCTGACCTCCGATTCCACTTCCGAACCATAGATAGTGCCGGTCTTGCTGGCCGCGGGGGAGGCGTCGTCATTTGTCGCGAAGATATTCAGCGGATCAAAGGGAGGATAATCCTCCTGATTGCTGTAATTGGCAGCGAGCGCGATCTTTACATGGGAAAACGGCACCTTGCGCACCACTTCCTTGTCGCCGTCATGAATAACGGTGGACACTTCCATCACGGAACGGTCGGAAGGTCTGGCCGCAATATTGGGTGCCAAGAGCCGTGTACCGCGTCGCACTGTTTCAGACGCATCATGTTCCATATCAGCGCGGGCAAAAGCTTCGGCCGGAATGGCCAGCTGCTGCCGACCATCGAGGGCGGCAAACAAAGCCACGCCCATCAGGATAGAAGAGGTAATACCCGTGAGGAATGTCCCGCTCAGCCAACGCAAGGAGATTTCCCGCCGGTCAGGCGCCCGCCGTCCTTCCGCCAAGATAGGCGGTTCGGTTCCAAGCGAGCGGATCATTTCGCGATCCGTCATCATGCCTGTTGCGACCAGTCGTACATATACTCTCCAGAAAACCTGAGCCGAAGATGTGCAACTTTCATAGTCCTGAGTCAAACACGGGCTTCTCTAAGCACCGCTTTGTACCAAGGCTTATATATGTGCATGCTTCGTTGGTGTCGGAGATATGGGGAAGAGATGTCGAAAACGTGGCGCGTGGCTTGTATGGCGTGTGTCTGGCGTGATTTTGGGGCTTGTTTTGTGGTTTGGATTTTGGGCGGGCGGGGTCATTGACTGCTAATATTCGAAATAAGCTTTTAATATCATATGGTTATGACTTTTCTGTATTTTCTTCAAAAGTGGCTGTTGACTATGTATTGGGTGTAGTTCTATAACCCGCTCACTGAACGAGGGCGGCGGCGCTGCTAGCGACGATGTCCTTCGTTCTAGAGAAAACCGAAGACTGAGCG